>JBEUOG010000064.1:0-1046 GCA_040544055.1 Paenibacillus sp. PvR008 | reverse complement strand
CCATGCTCATATACATGCTGCATGAACGGTATGATCAAGGCCGGTGTCGATTCGAACACCGTAATCTGAACATCGCGAATCCAGCCATACAGACGACTCGGATCAATCCGGTCGTCTTTCGGGCAGATGACCATCGTGCCGCCGTTATAGAGCGCCCGTGCGATATCGCCGACGAACACGTCGAAGGAGAAGCTCGCCAATTGCAGCAATCGTACCGGGAACTGGTTCAGACGGTAATCCCGGCGATACGCCGCGGCTGTATTCACCAGACTGCGATGCTCGATCATGACGCCCTTCGGACGTCCCGTGGTACCAGACGTGTAGATCACATACGCCACATCCTGCAGCTCGTTGATGTGTTCGACGTTCGTGGGTTCTCCGGTGTACAGCGACTCATCGTCCAGCGCCAGTACGGTATGCAGACGCAAGCCCGTTGCGGATTCGGATGCTGCTTCGCTGTCAGGCTCCGAATCTGATTTCAAGCTTAAGCCTCCATTAAGGCTGTCTCTTTCGATCGTCTCCGCGCTAACCGCCGTTTCCAGTTGGCCCTCGGCCTTACCTCCGGTCAAAGCCCATCGGCTTTCCTCCAGCCATTCCTGTGCACGCTCCTGCAAGCCTGTTTGCGTCAGCAGTACCGTCGCGCCGCTGTCCTCCAGCATAAAGCGGATACGCTCGGACGGATAATCCGCATCGAGCGGCACATACGCACCTCCGGCCTTCCATACCGCCAAGACGCCGACCAGCATGTCCACCGAGCGCTCACTCAAAATACCAACAATGGACTCGCGCCCAATGCCTTCATTCCGCAGTCTACGCGCTAGTTGGTTCCCACGCTCGTTCAGCTCGCGGTACGTAAGCTGCCGCTCCTCGTATACAACCGCCACATGATCTGGCACAAGCTGTGCCTGTTGTTCCACATAGGCGTGGAACAACATTTCTGCTTCCTTTGCATCACTCCACGCAGATACGCCTACTGAACCAAAACCGTCAATGATTTTCGCTTTTTCCGCAGCAGTCACTAGCTCTAGCTCATCTACCAGCGCATC
>JBEUOG010000063.1:0-1312 GCA_040544055.1 Paenibacillus sp. PvR008 | reverse complement strand
TCCATTCCAGTGATGGGAAAAGTGGCTGGCGTTGTTGCAGGAGCGCTAAGTGGACCTGCAGGAGGTGTGATTCTGAGAGCAACCGCAGCGATCCCTGTTCGGAGCAAAGGAACCCCTACCGTTGGAGGCAGTAAGGGGAACGGCATTCATCCGTTGAAACACTTGGCTGGTCTAGCATTACAAGGGTTAATTACTCAGTATGAACATGAGCAAGCGAGACATGCCTACTATAGCAAATGGATTCTGGGGAAAGTGTATACAAGCGCACGTCAAATAGTACATTCCGGCAGCCGATTAGAGCTGATCCAAAACTTGCTGACAACATCGAAAACCATGGTTCATGCCTATCAACAGGTACCTAAAAGTGTTAAAGATAGAATGCTGAGGGAATATAAAGAACAAGAAAAAGCTAGGGCTGAAGCTGCTCTTAAAGCAGAAAAAGAAGCTAGAGCTAAAGCCCTTAAAGCTAAAAAAGAAGCTGCACCACCAGAGCTTACAGAAGAATACTACGAAAAGATCTGGCAGGATTATCGAAGGAACATATATACCGAAGACCGTAGGCCCAAACTTAAACCGGGGAGTTATCGAGGAGAAGATGGTGTTGTACGTACTCGTGACGGTAAACCCGATGTCCAATACTATAGTGAATGGAAACATAATTATCCCGAAGATGATGATTTCTTCATGCAAACTTGGAAAGGTGTAACCGAAGAAGAAAAAAAGTGGATGTTCTATGCTATTTCCATAGAAAACCCTCTTATGATTGAAGGTCGAGGGGGTGTGGACAATACTGAAGAATTAGAGGGGATACTTTCACAACTAGGTAGAGGAAGAGGGTTCTTTAGTATTTCTTCTGGAGTAAGTGCAAAAGCAAGAGTCCAGGAAATATTAGCGAGACAAGAAATAGAAGCTACAACAACGAAAAACCAATATAAACAACAGGATCAGCAGGCAAGGGAAATTAGTATTTCTTCTGGAGTAAGTGCAAAAGCAAGAGTCAAGGAGATATTAGCGAGACAAGAAATAGAAGCTAGAGAAAACATAGCTACACAAACTCCCGAATCCAAAGGCTACAAACCACAACCAAATGAAAGAACAACAACGAAAAACCAATATAAACAACAGGATCAGAAGGCAAGGAAAACGCTACGAGAGACTGCCTCCAAGGCAACTAGAGAAGAAAATAGTAAAATTCAAAAGAAGGTCATATATAATGTAGCTAAGAGTACAAATACAAGAAAAGCCTCAAATATAAAAGAATATTTAAAAAAGGAAAAAGAAATTGTTAAATCGCAACTGCCTGAAACTGAGG
>JBEUOG010000062.1:0-1393 GCA_040544055.1 Paenibacillus sp. PvR008 | reverse complement strand
TGTCATAAAGTATACCTTTTGCAATAGTGGTCTGGCGTATGTCATAAGTGGTTATGATACATGTCAAATAGTATATAAAATATTATGAAATGTTTCATATATATAGATATACATTTTGACATGGTTTTGCTATAATATAATCAACGACATAGCAAAGGATGATCTATATGAGTGAGATAAGACACTATGGTTACATAAGAGTATCGACGAAAGATCAGAATGAAGCTAGGCAATTGGAAGCAATGCAAGACTTAGGCATCATGGAACGTGATTACTTTATTGATAAGAAAAGCGGCAAGAACTTTGACAGACCACAATATCAAGCATTGAAGAGTGTAATTAGGCGAGGTGATATCCTGTTCATCAAGGAACTGGACAGACTTGGACGGAATGCAGAAGAAATCAAACGTGAATGGCAAGATATAACGCACGAGATCGGCGCACATATTGTTATTCTTGATATGCCAATTCTTGACACTAGACAATACCATAATGGATTAGAGAAAGTTATATCCAGTATTGTGCTTGAACTGCTTAGCTACATGGCAGAACGCGAACGTGAGAAGATTAACGGAAGACAGACTGAAGGCATAGCAGCAGCAAAAAATAATGGTGTGGTATTTGGTCGGCCTAAACAGGCAATAAGTGATGACTTCATTATGGTATATGAGGAATGGAAGGAAGGCAGCATAACAGCAGTTGAAGCAATGAAACGTGTAGATATGAAGCCTAACACATTCTATCGTAGAGTTAAAGAATATGAACAGCAGCAACAAGTAGGATAAAATAATAAACATGTGTACACTCGTACACTCTTGTAAGCCTAGATGATCATGTCTAGGCTATTTATGCGTCTGCTGATCAATGTTAGCAGGTACAATAAATACGGTGGGGGGGTATTATAAATCAAATTACCATTCAATTTCCATAAATATGGGCATAGCACTTCCACTCCGCGATTCAGCTTAATTTTTGACACGATACAATATGCAAATTGTTGACGGTTGTTGGTCTGCTTCACATGTCAATTCTAAACCGAATCTATAGATAAATTACAAAGGAAAATGAGTATCAATGTTCAATCAGGTACTTTGTATGGCTTGAGTAGTACCGCTATTTTCTACTATAGATTATCAAGTATAGAACAAATCGCTTGGCTACATGATGATACCCTAAATCAAGAAATCATCGTAAACAATCCGAAAAGGTATCTAAAGTAAAAAACTGAAAGGTATATGATTTTGTTCCAAAAGATGGTATAATGCATTGTGGTAATTCTATTCTATCATTGGATTGCAATAGTCTTTTTTTAATGAGTTGATATCCTAATAAGTTTCCTTTAAAGGGGTGGTTTATTTTGTCCAATACAACCACGATACTCGCAGAACTGATT
>JBEUOG010000061.1:0-1723 GCA_040544055.1 Paenibacillus sp. PvR008 | reverse complement strand
TAGCGAAGCTGTCAGAACGGATCAAGGAAGGTGGAGATACACAAGTGGCCATCGTGTATCCGGAGTTAATACCTGATCCGGAGCATATGTATGAACCATTTCCGCTAACGGATGTGCAGATGGCTTATCTGATGGGACGCGAGGACCATTTTGAAATGGGCGGAGTATCGACTCATGGATATACGGAAATTAAAACCGATTTTGATATGGACCGATTTAATTTTGCATTACAACAAGTCATTCAATATCAGCCCATGATGCGTGCAGTCGTATTTCCTCGCGGGGAGCAGGTTATCCTGGAGAACGTACCGGAATATCGCATAACAGTGGTTGATCTTACCCATATGAGTTCGTCTAAGCAGCAAGAACGGATAGTGTCAGAAAGAGAGCGAATGTCTCATTATGTATTTCCAACAGACCAATGGCCGCTCTTTGAATACAAAGCTTTTAAATTATCTGAAGGAATTCATTATTTGTTTATCAGCTACGACATGTTGATTACGGATGGAGCAAGTATTCAACTGATAGGCAAGTTGCTGGTTAAATTCTATCATGAGCCCAATTGGATGCCATCACAGTTGCAGAGCACATTTCGGGACTACATTCTGGCATTACAGCATTTTAAAAATTCGGAAACCTATAAGAAGGACAAACTGTATTGGTTGAATAAATTGGGCGATTTTCCTGCAGCTCCGGAGCTGCCTTTGAGAGCAGATCCCTCCAGTGTGACGGAGCCTCGTTTTTGCCGTCTGGAGCAAGAGATCGATAGAGAAACCTGGGAGAAAATCAAAAAACAGGCGTATAAGTACAATATAACGCCTACAGCGGCTCTTCTAACCGCTTATGCAGAAGTGATGGCTTTTTGGAGTAATCAGCCTCATTTAGCCGTGAGCTTGACCGTTTTCAACAGACTACCGTTTCATCAAGATGTGAATGACATGGTCGGGGATTTTACTTCCGTAATTCTCATAGAAATTGATTTTAGGTCTGAAAAGGGATATTGGGAAAGGGCGAAACAGATCCAAGAACGTCTTTTAGAATCACTTGAGCATCGGCATTATGATGGAATTGAATTGATACGAGAAATATCTAAATGCCATAATTATGGTAATCGTGCTGTTATGCCTATTGTTTTTACAAGCATGCTGCTGGGGACTAAAGAAAGAGGTGAAGTTAGTTGGTATGAATTGGGAGAGATACAAATGGGTGCTGGGCAGACATCTCAAGTGTATTTGGACCACCAACTTTTTGAAGATAACGGTTCATTAAGGCTTGTTTGGGATTACGTTGAGCAACTATTCGATGAAAATGTAATTCATACAATGTTCAAGCAATATATTGATACATTAACTCTGCATACTAATTGCATCAAAAATACTGAACAAGAAATGAAATTGATGGAAAGCTACAATAATACAGAGAAACCAATACCATACAGCACCTTGCACGGGTTGTTCGAGGAGTGGGCAGCACGTACTCCAGAAGCAGTGGCGTTAATGCATAAGGATGAATGTCTTACGTATGGAGAACTACAGAAGCGTTCGAATCAGATTGCCCGCTATTTGCAAGAGCAGGGGGTATGCCGTGGTGATTATGTCAGCGTATTGGCGAGCCGGAGCATTGCAACTGTTGCTAATGTTATAGGCATTTTGAAGGCTGGAGCAGCTTATGTACCGGTGGATCCGGACTATCCGGAAGAACGGCGTCACTACATCCACGAGCA
>JBEUOG010000060.1:0-1736 GCA_040544055.1 Paenibacillus sp. PvR008 | reverse complement strand
TTATTGGGGCCCTGTCGGTCTAGTGATAGGATTTATTTTAACAGTTGCAACGATATTTACATAACGCTGATTGCAAAACATGAGCAGTTCTTCGACCAAAGTGCGCCTGTAAAATAATATAAAGTGTACGTTTCCTGATTCTCCGATGCATAATCTATATAGAACCCACAATGCGAGCAGTCGCTCCTATTGTGGTCTCTTTTTCCTTTTGTCCCTGTTGCGGCTGCAGGTGAAATAGACCTCTTTTCCAAGAGACCTAAATGCACTGTTACGTCAATTATTTTTCATTTCTAACAAGTGGTGAACAGCACTCCATATGTTTCGAGGTGATGGAAAGGATATGCTCCCTCTCACCTTCTAATTTATAAGCTTTTATATACTATAAACCTCCTCTCACACCTCTCCCTTCCAAAAATACACATAGTAAATACCCCAACGAATGGGTCATTCTGTAAACAAAATCTCTCTTTTGACCGATAAATACATATGCTGGGTTCGTAATTAAATATCTCCTTCTGTCCTGTTGTTTCTTGAATGAAAGTTTACTTGGAATTCCTGTATCCGATTAAGAGTGTTTTTGTACCAAACACACCCTGTGATACATATCGGTCTTGACCCAACGTTGCACCCATCCGTGTCTTCTATAGTCAGACCCGAATTAAAAACAACATGCAATAATTGGAAATAACCATCACATCTAGAAAGGAGTCATGAACTCACTTGAGCATATTATCAGATGGGATCGGGTATGAAAGCCTACGCTTTTATGGTCCCTTTCAGCCGCAACACATCGAACAACTTCAAATCACACGCGCCATCAACGATCATACCTTTTTACATGTCCGTGGTATGCTCTCCGAAGAACAGGGAGCCGCATGCATCAGACAAAATATGGAGCAAGAGCCGATTGTGATTCGTCAGTTGGATGATCAGGGACAATCGCTGAGAAGACTGTTCCACGGGATCGTTACGCAAATGTCTGTGAATTGCACACGTGGAGTATATACCTTTGAACTGAAGGCTGCTTCCCATTCCTATCAAATGGATATCAAGCTGAAAAAACGTTCCTACCAAGATATTCACCGCACTTATGATGATCTGGTCACCTCGATGGTTCGTAAATATGAGTATGGAGACGCTATTGATACCGTAACTAATTATGCCATGCTGGATACTTTTGTTTTACAATATGAGGAGACCGATTGGGCATTTTTAAAACGCCTCGCTTCTCGCTTTGGTTCAATACTTGTGCCAGAAGTGACCGCAGCCTCACCCAAAGTTTTCTTCGGGATGCCAGAAGGCAAGCAGCATAAAGTGGAACGAGATGTATTTTACAGGGTACGAAAAACGTTTCATGAGCTAGACACGGGAAAACCAGGGGAACGTGCTGGCTCGTATGTCACCTATACGATTGAAAGTTTGCAATATTATGCGCTGGGTGACCTCATCACGTTACCCATTGGACAAGGCAAAGAACTGGTCGTGGTTCGGGCAGTGACACGGTTAGAGGATGGCTTACTGTGTACCCGTTATGATCTCCAAGCGGAACAGAATATTCGCTATGCCCGGTATGAAAACGATCAGGCCACCGGGATTTCACTCACGGGAACGGTGCTGAAGGTACAACAGGATTTCGTACAACTTCAACTGGACATCGATCCGAAGCAAGATCCTGCCAAAGCCTGCTGGTTTCCCGTGGCGACAAGATATGTAGCCGAAGAACACAGTGGCTGGTA
>JBEUOG010000058.1:0-1988 GCA_040544055.1 Paenibacillus sp. PvR008 | reverse complement strand
CGCACCGGGAACTGATCCAACCGGTATTCCCGCCGGTAGCCCGCCGCCGTGTTCACCAGGCTGCGGTGCTCGATCATCACGCCCTTCGGCTTGCCCGTCGTTCCCGACGTATAGATCACGTACGCCAGATCCTCCGGACGGGCTTCATGGAAGCTGTCGGTGCCAACATTCTGATGGCTCTCATCGCCGTCGTCCACAGCATCCGTTAGCTTGCCGGAGACCATGCTGGAGCCAATCGGCGCATTCACCCGCTCCTCGCTGTACGACGCTTCGTCGTCCAGGTACAGCACCGCCGCCAGCGCCAGCTCCTCTTCGCCGAGCCAGGCTTCGGCACGCTCTCGCAGCGGCGTTTGCGTCAGCAGTACCTTCGCTCCGCTGTCTTCAAGCATGAACCGCACGCGGTCCGCCGGATAATCCGGGTCGAGCGGCACATACGCCCCGCCCGCTTTCCAGACGGCCAGCACGGCCACCAGCAAGTCCACCGAACGCTCGGCGAGAATGCCGACGATCGTCTCCCGGCCGATGCCGCTTGCGCGCAGCGTGGCCGCCAAGCGGTTCGCCCGCTCGTTCAGCTCCGCATACGTCAGCCGCTCGTTCTCGTACACGACGGCCGCCTCTTCCGGCGTGCGCTCCGCCTGTTCCTCAAACAGCCGGTGGAACGCGGCCGCAGGAGCCGCTTCCGGCTGCGCTGGGTTAAACGCGCCGAGAATTTGCTCTTTTTCCGCCGGTGTCAAGATGCCTAACTCGGCAATAGTCGCCGACGGGTTGCGGAGAATGGATTCAAGCAGCTGCAAGTAGTGAGCGGCCAATTTCTCCACCGTTTCGGTTTTATAAAGAGCAGTCGCGTATTCAAACAGATATTCCAAGCCTTCCTCGATCTCCGTGACGTCCAAGCTGAGATCGAATTTAGAAACAATTTCTTCGCTGGCATACGTCGACAAATGGAGTCCGGGAAGCTGGATTTCCAAATTCTCTGTATTCTGCAATGCAAACATCGTATCGAACAGCGGATTGCGGCATAAATCGCGAGCTACGTTCACCTTATCCACCAGTTCCTCAAACGGATAATTCTGATGTTCAAAAGCGCCCAGCGTCGTCTCCTTGATTTCCTTCAAGTAGTCAAGGAATGTCTTACCGGCAGCCGGATAACTGCGGATGGCCAGGGTATTGACGAACATCCCGATCAGCGGCTGAACGTCGCTGTGATTTCTTCCCGCAATCGGCGTTCCGACCACCACGTCTTCTTGCCCTGTATACTTATGCAATAATATTGTATAACCAGCAAGCAGAACCATGTAAAGCGTTGCGCCGTTCTCGGCTGCAAGCCGTTTCAGACCCTCGCTTTTCTCGCTATCCATAAACAATTGCAGCGTGCGGCCCTCGTAGCTCTGCATAGCCGGGCGCGGATAGTCCGTCGGCAATTCCAAAATCGGCAGCTCTCCGCGGAACATGTCGAGCCAGTAGGCTTCCTGCTTGGCAAGCTGAGCTTTTTGCTCGTCCGATTGCTGCCATACCGCATAATCTTTGTACTGAATGCGGAGCGGCTCCAACTGCTCCTCGCTGTACAAGCGGACGAGCTCTTCGATCAGTACGTCAATCGAAACGCCGTCAGATACGATATGATGCGTATCGAACATTAGAATGTGCCGGTCCGGCGCCAGTTCGGCAAGGCCTACCCTCAGAAGTGGCGGCTTCGCTAGATCAAACGGACGAACGAATTGGCGCACCGTTTCTTCCGCCTGCTCCCCGCTGATCTGCACATATTCCACCTGGAAGGCGGCTTCTTCGTAAATCCGCTGAACCGCTTCGCCTTTTACCATCTCAAAGCCGGTACGCAGCGTTTCATGACGAGCTACGAGCCCGCGGAACGCTTCTTCAAACCGCTGCCGGTCGAGCTCCCCTTCGAGCAGCATAGCTCCTGGTATGTTGTAGCTCAGTTCGGCTCCTTCCAGCTGGTTCAAGATATAGAGACGTTTCTGAGCGGAAGA
>JBEUOG010000057.1:0-2250 GCA_040544055.1 Paenibacillus sp. PvR008 | reverse complement strand
CGGGTCGAGCGGCACATACGCCCCGCCCGCTTTCCAGACGGCCAGCACGGCCACCAGCAAGTCCACCGAACGCTCGGCGAGAATGCCGACGATCGACTCCCGGCCGATGCCGCTTGCGCGCAACGTAGCCGCCAAGCGGTTCGCCCGCTCGTTCAGCTCCGCATACGTCAGCCGGTCGTTCTCGTACACGACGGCCGCCGCTTCCGGCGTACGCTCCGCCTGTTCCTCAAACAGCCGGTGGAACGCGGCCACAGGAGCCGCTTCCGGTTGCGCCGGGTTGAACGCGCCGAGAATTTGTTCTTTTTCCTCTGCCGTCAGCAAGTTCAGCTCGGCGATCTTCGCATCCGGACGGCTTACGATCGTTACGAGCAGTTGCTCGTAATGTTTCGCCAGCCGTTCAATCGTCTCCCTTTTGTAGAGAGCCGTCGCATATTCGAAGCTGTAATCCAAGCCGCCGTTCTCCTCGCCCACATCCAAGCTGATATCAAACTTTGCGGTATCCAGTGCGCTCGGATAAGGAATCAGGCGAAGCCCTTCCAGCTCAAATTCCTCGTCCTCCGTATTCTGCATCGTAAACAGCGTGTCGAAGAGCGGATTGCGGCTTAAATCACGGGTGACTTGCACCTTATCCACCAATTCTTCGAACGGATAGTTTTGATGCTCGAAGGCGTGGAGGGTCGTTTCTTTGACTTCGTTCAGGTATGTCAGGAATGTCTTCTCCGAAGCCGGATAACTGCGGATAGCCAGCGTGTTTAAGAAAATCCCAATCAACGGCTGCACATCTCCATGATTCCTTCCGGCAATCGGCGTACCGACGATCACGTCTTCCTGACCTGAATATTTATGCAGAAGGACGTTATACGCCGCAAGCAGCACCATAAACAGCGTCGTGCCCGTTTCCGAGGCCAACTGCTTCAGGCCGTCGGTTTTTGAAGCGTCGAAGAAAAACTCCAGCGTTTGGCCTTCGTAGCTCTGCACGGCCGGACGCGGATAGTCGGTCGGCATTTCCAGCACCGGAAGCTCGCCTTGGAACATGTCCAGCCAGTACGCCTCCTGACGCTGAAGCCGTTCCTTCTGCTCCTGCGAATGCTGCCAAACGGTGTAGTCTTTGTACTGAATGCGCAGAGGCTCCAATTGCTCGCCGCCGTACAAGCGGACGAATTCTTCAACAAAGATTTCCATCGAGACGCCGTCGGAAATAATATGATGCATGTCGTACATTAGAATATGGCGTTCCGGAGCCAGCTCGACAAGGCCTACCCTCAGCAGCGGAGGCTTCGCCAAGTCAAACGGACGGACGAAACGGCGAACCGTCTCTTCGGCCTCTTGCTCATCCGCTCGATAGAACTCCACGGCAAAATTCACGTCCTGGTAAACCCGCTGCGATGCTTCGCCATCCACCATTTCGAACCCGGTGCGCAGCATTTCATGCCGCGCCACGAGCTTACGGAACGCTTCTTCGAACCTTGCCCGGTCCAAAGCACCCTCCAGCAGCATCGCTTCCGGCATGTTGTAGCTAAGCTCCGCGCCTTCCAGTTGATTCAGGATAAAGAGACGTTTTTGAGCAAAAGATTGCGGGTACACCTCTCGGTCATCCGCCACCGGAATGGCAACGAATGTCTGCTCATCCAGCCGGGAAATGGCGGCCGCCATGCTCTCGATGGTGGAATGGCGGAACACGTCGCGCAGCGGCAGATCCACGTTCAACTCTTTATGAATCTTGCTGACCAGCGTCGTCGCCCGCAGGGAGTGGCCGCCGATGTCGAAGAAGTTGTCGTGAACGCCAATCTCCTTCGCAAGCCCCAACACCTCCTGCCAAATCGCCGCCAGCTTCGTTTCCAGCTCATTGCGCGGTGCGACGTACTCCGTTCCGCTTCCCGCTTCCTCTTCCGGCGCTGGCAGCGCCTTCCGGTCAATCTTTCCGTTCGGCGTCAGAGGCAGGCGCTCCAGCTCCACGAAGTACGACGGGATCATGTAGCCCGGCAGCTCCTGCGCCAGCGCGCCGCGCAGATCGTTCACTGCCAGCTCCGCTCCGGTATCCGGCGTGTAATACGCGCATAGCGCCTTCTGCCCGTTCGCGTCACTTCGAACCAGCACCACCGCTTCGCGCACGCCTTCCACCCGCAGCAGCTGCGACTCGATCTCGCCCGTCTCGATCCGGTACCCCCGGATTTTCGCCTGGTTGTCGATCCGGCCGATGAAGTCCACGTTCCCGTCCTCCATCCACCGCGCCAAGTCGCCCGTCCGGTA
>JBEUOG010000056.1:0-2848 GCA_040544055.1 Paenibacillus sp. PvR008 | reverse complement strand
TAAGCCCTCGACCGATTAGTATTGGTCAGCTCCATGCATTACTGCACTTCCACCCCCAACCTATCTACCTCGTCGTCTTCAAGGGGTCTTACATACTGGGAAATCTCATCTTGAGGGGGGCTTCACGCTTAGATGCTTTCAGCGCTTATCCCTTCCGTACATAGCTACCCAGCGGTGCTCCTGGCGGAACAACTGGTACACCAGCGGTACGTCCATCCCGGTCCTCTCGTACTAAGGACAGCTCCTCTCAAATTTCCTACGCCCACGACAGATAGGGACCGAACTGTCTCACGACGTTCTGAACCCAGCTCGCGTACCGCTTTAATGGGCGAACAGCCCAACCCTTGGGACCTACTTCAGCCCCAGGATGCGATGAGCCGACATCGAGGTGCCAAACCTCCCCGTCGATGTGGACTCTTGGGGGAGATAAGCCTGTTATCCCCAGGGTAGCTTTTATCCGTTGAGCGATGGCCCTTCCATGCGGTACCACCGGATCACTAAGCCCGACTTTCGTCCCTGCTCGACTTGTAGGTCTCGCAGTCAAGCTCCCTTCTGCCTTTGCACTCTTCGAATGATTTCCAACCATTCTGAGGGAACCTTGGGGCGCCTCCGTTACTCTTTAGGAGGCGACCGCCCCAGTCAAACTGCCCACCTGACACTGTCCTCGTACCGGATCACGGTACCAAGTTAGAACCTAGATACGATCAGGGTGGTATCCCAAGGATGCCTCCCTTCAAGCTGGCGCTCAAAGTTCTACGGCTCCCACCTATCCTGTACAGATCGTACCCAAATTCAATATCAAGCTGCAGTAAAGCTCCATGGGGTCTTTCCGTCTTGTCGCGGGTAACCTGCATCTTCACAGGTATTAAAATTTCACCGGATCTCTCGTTGAGACAGCGCCCAAGTCGTTACGCCATTCGTGCGGGTCAGAATTTACCTGACAAGGAATTTCGCTACCTTAGGACCGTTATAGTTACGGCCGCCGTTTACTGGGGCTTCGGTTCATAGCTTCGCCCCGAAGGACTAACCACTCCCCTTAACCTTCCAGCACCGGGCAGGCGTCAGCCCGTATACTTCGCCTTGCGGCTTCGCACAGACCTGTGTTTTTGCTAAACAGTCGCTTGGGCCTTTTCACTGCGGCCCCCTCGGGCTATTCACCCTACCGAGGCACCCCTTCTCCCGAAGTTACGGGGTCATTTTGCCGAGTTCCTTAACGAGAGTTCTTCCGCGCGCCTTAGAATTCTCTTCTCGCCTACCTGTGTCGGTTTGCGGTACGGGCACCTTCTCCTGGCTAGAGGCTTTTCTTGGCAGTCTGAGATCATGACCTTCGCTACTGTAATTTTCGCTCCCCATCACAGCCCAGCCTTACGATGTGCGGATTTGCCTACACATCAGCCTCACTGCTTAGACGGACATCCATCAGTCCGCGTCACTACCCTACTGCGTCACCCCATTGCTCATAACGGATTACGGTGGTACAGGAATTTCGACCTGTTGTCCTTCGACTACGCCTATCGGCCTCGCCTTAGGTCCCGACTTACCCTGAGCGGACGAACCTTCCTCAGGAACCCTTAGGCTTTCGGCGGATCTGATTCTCACAGATCTTTTCGTTACTCATACCGGCATTCTCACTTGAATGCAGTCCAGCGCTCCTTACGGTACACCTTCAACCCGCATTCAACGCTCCCCTACCCCTGATACCTAAGTATCAAGCCATAGCTTCGGTGGCGTGTTTAGCCCCGTTACATTTTCGGCGCAGAGTCACTCGACCAGTGAGCTATTACGCACTCTTTCAATGGTGGCTGCTTCTAAGCCAACATCCTGGTTGTCTGTGCAACTCCACATCCTTTCCCACTTAACACACACTTGGGGACCTTAGCTGATGGTCTGGGCTGTTTCCCTTTCGACAATGGATCTTAGCACTCACTGTCTGACTCCCGGAACCAAGTCTATGGCATTCGGAGTTTGACTGAGCTTGGTAACCCTTGCGGGCCCCGCACCCAATCAGTGCTCTACCTCCACGACTCTTATTCCGAGGCTAGCCCTAAAGCTATTTCGGGGAGAACCAGCTATCTCCGGGTTCGATTGGAATTTCTCCGCTACCCCCACCTCATCCCCGCATTTTTCAACATGCGTGGGTTCGGGCCTCCAGTGCGTGTTACCGCACCTTCACCCTGGACAGGGGTAGATCACCCGGTTTCGGGTCTACGTCCACGTACTAAGTCGCCCTATTCAGACTCGCTTTCGCTACGGCTTCAGCTCTTCACCTTAACCTTGCACGGGAACGTAACTCGCCGGTTCATTCTACAAAAGGCACGCCATCACCCATAGATCGGGCTCTGACTTCTTGTAAGCACACGGTTTCAGGATCTATTTCACTCCCCTTCCGGGGTGCTTTTCACCTTTCCCTCACGGTACTGCTTCACTATCGGTCGCCAGGGAGTATTTAGCCTTGGCAGATGGTCCTGCCGGATTCATACGGGGTTTCACGTGCCCCGCACTACTCGGGATCCGTCTCGGAGGGAACAAGTTTTGAATTACAGGGCTTTTACCTTCTCTGGCGGGCCTTTCCAGACCTCTTCATCTAACCGGTTCCTTTGTAACTCCATGTGAGACGTCCCACAACCCCAAGGAGCAAGCTCCTTGGTTTGGGCTAATCCGCGTTCGCTCGCCGCTACTGACGGAATCACTATTGTTTTCTCTTCCTCAGGGTACTTAGATGTTTCAGTTCCCCTGGTATGCCTCTGTTCTGCCTATGTATTCAGCAGAAAGTGACTGTCGATGAAGACAGCCGGGTTTCCCCATTCGGACATCCCCGGATCAAAGCTTGCTTACAGCTCCCCGAGGC
>JBEUOG010000055.1:0-3320 GCA_040544055.1 Paenibacillus sp. PvR008 | reverse complement strand
CATACTGTTTCTTCTTCATTTCGTTCCCCTCCGCCTCAATATTATTGTATCGGAGTAAGGGGTGTACTGTCCAAGTTCAAATAGGGGCTAAATAGGCACCACTACAAACATTTCAATACATCTCATGTTGTGGTTAAAGAAAAAGGTACAAAAGCATATGTGTTCTTCAAAACAACATTTCAATACATCTCATGTTGTGGTTAAAGTTTGTTGAGGATGAACGGCGCGGATTATTCAGCTAATTTCAATACATCTCATGTTGTGGTTAAAGAATGAGCCAGCGGGAACGTGCTGCAATATACGCCAATTTCAATACATCTCATGTTGTGGTTAAAGTACTTGTTTGGTATGAGCTGGATACAAAAGCAACCTAATTTCAATACATCTCATGTTGTGGTTAAAGAACCAAACTGCTCGATCATGTGTCTAACTAAGCTTGATTTCAATACATCTCATGTTGTGGTTAAAGTTAAATAAAATATCTTGGAGGAGTATTCAAATGACTAATTTCAATACATCTCATGTTGTGGTTAAAGATCCAACGCATCTATGACCAAACTGACCGCCTGATATTTCAATACATCTCATGTTGTGGTTAAAGTCGCAAAGAATATAGCCATGTCCTGGTTACGCATCATTTCAATACATCTCATGTTGTGGTTAAAGGATATCTCAGGATACTGGCGCGTGCAATCGTTGTTAATTTCAATACATCTCATGTTGTGGTTAAAGCGGACGTAACGGAACCGTTATCGACGACACCGACACATTTCAATACATCTCATGTTGTGGTTAAAGCACAGGACATGAAGAATATGAGTCCGGCTATGAAACATTTCAATACATCTCATGTTGTGGTTAAAGTGTGAAATGGGCGCAACTCGCGTCGTTTTTGTCTTATTTCAATACATCTCATGTTGTGATTAAAGGGAACTAACGGACACGCCGGAACTACTCGCAATGGCATTTCAATACATCTCATGTTGTGGTTAAAGCGCAGCTAGATACCGTTTCAACGGGACGTTACTCCTATTTCAATACATCTCATGTTGTGGTTAAAGCATGTCATCCAGTTGAATACCATACTCACTTTTTACATTTCAATACATCTCATGTTGTGGTTAAAGGCGGCGGGGGTAGCGGGAGCAGCACGGGTATATCTGCATTTCAATACATCTCATGTTGTGGTTAAAGAGAAATTAGTTTTGTAAATTACCCGGTGCTGAGGGAATTTCAATACATCTCATGTTGTGGTTAAAGGAATCGGGCAACGCCCGGATGTTTATACCATTTCAATTTCAATACATCTCATGTTGTGGTTAAAAGAGCACAAGGCCAACGGCTGGAGCGGTTCGGGAAGCAATTTCAATACATCTCATGTTGTGGTTAAAGTATTTATGCAGCGAGTTAGTAGCGGTTGGAGCCAACATTTCAATACATCTCATGTTGTGGTTAAAGCCGGGAGTTGAGCGAAAAGCTCAAGCAGAAAAAGTAATTTCAATACATCTCATGTTGTGGTTAAAGGGGTTGATGGCCTTAATGGAGCATATTGGCAAGGCGATTTCAATACATCTCATGTTGTAGTTAAAGACAGAGGGCAGAAGAACAGGCTGACTCTTTGGCCCTATTTCAATACATCTCATGTTGTGGTTAAAGTTACGGTATGCCTCGTACTGAATCGTGCGTTGACATTTCAATACATCTCATGTTGTGGTTAAAGTTGATTTCCCGCAACTGAGCAGATAACTTTATTTTTATTTCAATACATCTCATGTTGTGGTTAAAGCTTGAACGGACGCAATACCTCCCGATTGTTACGAAATTTCAATACATCTCATGTTGTGGTTAAAGGGGGCAAGCTGCCGATCCGCGATTGATTCGTACAGAGATTTCAATACATCTCATGTTGTGGTTAAAGTGAACGGCGGGGGAGACATGCCGAAAGGTGCGTTCCATTTCAATACATCTCATGTTGTGGTTAAAGACAAATACATAGAATTCTTATTTTGAAAAAATCACTATTTCAATACATCTCATGTTGTGGTTAAAGTTCTTCAGCCAGATCGGGGAGCTGTCGGTCAGTCCTATTTCAATACATCTCATGTTGTGGTTAAAGCACTACTGTGATTTTTTGCTTTTTGGTCTATTCAAAATTTCAATACATCTCATGTTGTGGTTAAAGCACAGAAGAATTACCGGAAGATGCTGACATGATGATATTTCAATACATCTCATGTTGTGGTTAAAGGTTTCACGGCGAGGGTTTGGACGACCCTACGCTGTTATTTCAATACATCTCATGTTGTGGTTAAAGATCTGACAGCCATAGGCTGGTAGGAGGCACATATAATTTCAATACATCTCATGTTGTGGTTAAAGTTACCATTATTACACGCAAAGCGAACTCGAACGCATATTTCAATACATCTCATGTTGTGGTTAAAGTCCTTTCCTACGGAAAGGTCATTCACGTAAAGTGAAATTTCAATACATCTCATGTTGTGGTTAAAGAGGCAAGGAGCATAGCTGCAAGGCTTTATAAGAAGGCATTTCAATACATCTCATGTTGTGGTTAAAGGTTGTTGGATGGGCATCCAATATATATGTCAGATCGATTTCAATACATCTCATGTTGTGGTTAAAGACGGAAATTCTCTTCTGTTGGGAATTTTGCACATGGATTTCAATACATCTCATGTTGTGGTTAAAGGCTACCGGACGATTCGGATTTCATGGTGGAAGCCAATTTCAATACATCTCATGTTGTGGTCAAAGTGTGGTACACCTATGACGCGGAAAATTATGACGAGATTTCAATACATCTCATGTTGTGGTCAAAGGCTAGTAGAATCAAGCTTTTCAGTTTTAACAATGTGCTTATTTTACTACAGCCCCAAGGGTTTCGCAATTTTTTCCCAACCGTAAGTGTCGACTCTCCAATTTCAGAGTAAAACGTCTGAATCCCTTGTCGCTCTAAGTAATTCCCTGTATCATGACATTTAGGGGTTGGGAAAAAAGTTCTTCCTTGGCCCCCATCTTCTCAAATTTTAGGCAACCTCAAGGACTATGATTTTTTATTTTTAATATTGGAATCCGTCCTTAAAATAGACCTTTAGTCTGTATTGTTATGGATTTCTTGGAGGTATAATAATAAATGTATTTTCTAGTTCAATTTCAATGATATTAACACTTAGTGTATTTAAATTTGCAATTCTTTATTTAATCTCATTAGCGTTGCATAAAAATTATCGATCAACAAATCTATAATTGTGCTATAAATGTTAAAAACTTGTTGTCCACTCCATAAAAAAATCTCCATA
>JBEUOG010000054.1:0-4103 GCA_040544055.1 Paenibacillus sp. PvR008 | reverse complement strand
AAATTTCGCTTGCTTTACACTAGAACCATCCAGTGTATCTAGATCCTTACGATTTAATTCTCTGGCCCATCGCAATACCATCTTTGGATCAAGCTATGTTGTCTTGCTATAGCGGTCATGTTGCCGATTTCCTTCCCCTTGGCAACCACCATCTTCTTGAAATTTAGATCATACTGTTTCTTCTTCATTTCGTTCCCCTCCGCCTCAATATTATTGTATCGGAGTAAGGGGTGTACTGTCCAAGTTCAAATAGGGGCTAAATAGACACCAAAAAAAGAGCGGGCTATCTTTTCGATAACCTGCTCTTTTTCTTGATTTTTAGCCTTGCGCCTTAACTTAATGACATTGGTTTAATGGCACGCCTTTTTATGCACCTATTGTCATTGAATAGTCCTTCATGTTGAACGAACAATCGTTAAGCATTATTACATGATACATATTTCGAGTGGTATCCGGCGAGTCTAGCGGCCATGATGCACCCGCGCAGAAGCACTAACTGAATCTCGGTCAGATCACCAGCACGCGTTTGGCTATGCGCGTAGCGGCTGTGACTTTGTTGTGACGCGCCGCTATTTGAACTTGACGAGATCCTGGAAGATCAGTTCAGCCCAGGTATTGCCCCTGGCCTGGACGAGCGAGCCGCCATCCTTGAGCGGTCCTAGCGCAATCGGCGCGAAACCGAGTTGTTCGGCCAGAACCGCGACCGGCGCCACCGCATTTTCGTCGTCGCTTGACAAAAACACGACGCGGCTGCCGCCATTCACGCTCGGATCAGCGGCCAGAACGGCAGCGGGCAGATGGTTAAAGCCCTTTACGAACCTGGCGCCGGTAAACGCTTTGGCGACAACTGCGGACGACGGCTGACCATCCAGGTCTTCAACGGGAGCATTTGTATTTGTCGCGTCGATGATCGTCTTGCCCTGCCAGGTTGTGATCTGCTTCGCGACTTCGCGATGTTCCCAAAACGGAACCGCCAGGAAGATCGTGTCGGACGCGATTGCATCCTGCAGCGTCCTAGGGACAACGGTGGGGCCGATCGCTCGTGCCTGCTGCATCAACGTCACGGGAGGGCGCCGGCTGGCGACGGTCACATCGATGTTCTTTCTTGCAAATGCTCGGGCGAGTGCTTGGCCTACCGCGCCAAAGCCAATAATCGAATAGCTCATGTTAACTCTCCATTCAGGGGACGTTTTGATCAACCACGGACCCATGTTAATTGGTAACCGGGCGTGCGGGACCGTTGCCCGCGTTAGGCGGCCCGCTGCCCGCGATGCGCCACGCGAGACAATACCCGCTGGACAATCACCGAAATAAATCCCGCTTATTAATCAGGATTCCATACTTATCGACACAACTCGGATCATCTTCGTCAAGTTGACAGACCCCCCACACGCTTTTCGGCGTGATCTCAGATGGCCGATAAGCCGCCGTCGACAGACAAATCCACCCCATTCACGAAGCTCGAATCGTCTGAAGCAAGAAACAGCGCGGCCGTCGCAATTTCCTCAGGACGGCCCATCTTTCCCCGCGGGATCAGGGATTCGAACATCCGCTTCGTCTCCTCGTCGATAGCTTGGTCCTGCATCGGTGTGGCGATCGGCCCCGGGCTCAGCACGTTCACCCGGATATTCCTGCCCTTCAGTTCGTTGAGCCAAGTGCGTGCGAATGAGCGCAACGCCGCCTTGCTCGCCGCATACACGCCGAAACCAGGAAAACCTTTCACCGAAGTAACTGACCCGGTCATGATGATCGATCCGCCATCGTTGAACAGCGGCAACGCCTTCTGGACCGCAAACAGCGTTCCGCGCGTATTCAGGCCGAAGGTCGCATCGAAGTGCTGCTCGCTAATCTCGCCCAGTGGGCCGGCTTCGCCCGTGCCAGCGCTCGCGAATAGGACATCGATCTTGCCCTTTTCCCGCTTTACTGTATCGAACAGGCGGTCGAGGTCGTCGAGATTGGCCGAGTCGCCGCGCACGCCGGTCACGTTCCGGCCAATCAGCTTGACGGCCTCGTCGAGCGCCTCCTGCCTCCGGCCCGTGATGAAAACATAGGCGCCTTCTTCAACGAACCGCTTGGCGCTCGCCAGCGCCATGCCGCTCGATCCACCCGTGATGACTGCAACCTTACCTTCAAGTTTTCCCATGACTTCTTTCCCCTTTCGTGATGTCCGACAGTGTCTCGGTTCCCATTTGCACAAATGTGCTGTATCTTGTGGATCACTGATTCAGATACAGGTTCATCATATATGGATCAGTGATCCATTGTCAAGGAGATTTATGCGAGCCGACGCCATACAGCCAATTTGATTATAGTTCCCTTTCGGAACATTAGCAATAATATTTGATAGAATGTTTCCAAAAGGAACATTTATAATGTAATATATTAATAGGGGTGATTTAGGTGGCTACATTCGCCGAGAGATTTAAAATGCTTCGTGAAGAGCGAGGATGGACGCAGGAGCAAGCTGCAGAACGATTGAAAATATCTAGATCTACCATAGCTGGATACGAGTCTGACAAAAAAGGCAGAACACCAAGGAAGGAAACGATCGATAAGATTGCCACTCTTTTTGGGGTTTCTATAGACTTTTTATTAGGTCGCATTAACGAAGAATACAGCGGCCAGTACTCAGATTCTAGAAAATATTTCCGAGCGAGCGCTGTCACGGGCGAAGCCGGCCCACTGGGCGAGATTACCGAGCAGCCATTGTCAAGGCGATTTATGCGAGCCGACGCCAGAAAAAATTACAGCCATCTACTTGCAGTCGCGCGTGACGTCGTCACCGAGCATGGTGCCGACGCGTCCATGCGAGATATCGCCCGCCGGGCCGACGTCGGGTTGGCCACACTGCTTCGCCATTTCCCGACGCGAGAAGCCTTGTTCGAAGCGTTGCTGCGTATGAATGTGGACGCACTGACGCAGCAGGCAGCCGAACTCGAAACGTCGAAGCCACCTGACGAAGCGCTGGTGTCCTGGTTTCGCGAAGGGGTGGCATTCTTTCATAGCTATAGCGGCGTTTGCGCCTTGATGGCGAGCGCCCACGCGGACCCGGACTCCGCGCTTCACGCTTCAAGCTCAGCGGTGCGGTCAGCGGGCGCGCGACTACTGCTCCGCGCTCAGGCCGAGGGAACGGCGCGCGCCGATATGGATGGGGTCGACCTGTTCGCCCTGATGTCGGCGCTCGGCTGGCTCGTCGGCCAGCCCGGATTCGCGCCACGGGGGGATCATCTCTTTCACGTTATTACGAGCGCCATCCTGATAAATCGGCCTAGCAACGGTGTCAAGAAGGCAACGTGTTGAATCAGATTTGCCGACGCATACTTTCCTACCAGGAAAGCCCCGGGGATTCGAACCAGACGGCGGAAAGCTGACTGGAGCCGACACTCGAAGGTCATTACCGCACTTGATCGATTGGCCGCTCCTGGCCGACACCGGATGCTCGCCTTCACATCGGGGGCGAAAGTCGGCTCAGCATGTCGCCTAGGCCAACTGTTGCGTAACAGTTACACTGGATTACATTTCTGTCGGAAACTTGCGAAGCCCGCCCATAGCCGCTGTCGGACCCGGACGGGACATTGGCGCGCGCGACACAGGGCGCGGGATTGCGTTGTGACGGAGCCTCACCTAACGTACAGCAAGCGAGAGCGCCCCGATTCTGCATAGATAGCTCGCGCCAGCATTTGTGCCCTGCCGACTTC
Source organism: Paenibacillus sp. PvR008 (assembly GCA_040544055.1). Lineage (GTDB taxonomy): Bacteria > Bacillota > Bacilli > Paenibacillales > Paenibacillaceae > Paenibacillus. The sequence goes on along the minus strand of JBEUOG010000054.1, from coordinate 405 downwards.
AGGAGAAAATGATGCGTGGCCTGGTGATGGGAATCGCTATCATCTCAGCGAGCTGGCCGTTTATAAAGGCTCTCGCTCAGTATGACTCGGACATGCCTAAGGAGAGATGGGGAAAGACGGTCACAGCCGAATCACCGCGCGGCGGAGAAACTCAGAAATCGGACTTCGCGACAATTGTGGCCCCTCCTGGTTTCGCCATCGCTTTGGACAGGCTAGACAGGACAATACACCTCTTATTCGATATCAGATGTAGAATTTCGTTAATTTGCTTTGTTTCTCGCCCGAATTGACGTTCTTCTCCACACTTCGAGGGAGACCCGTAATCAAAAGTCAGGCTCGGTTAGATTTCGATAAAGTTCCAAATTGCCCTTCTCTAGGGCATCGCGTTGCTCTTTAAGGTGTTGA
>JBEUOG010000053.1:0-4424 GCA_040544055.1 Paenibacillus sp. PvR008 | reverse complement strand
CGGATCGAGACGGGCGAGATCGAGTCGCAGCTGCTGCGGGTGGAAGGCGTGCGCGAAGCGGTGGTGCTGGTTCGAAGTGACGCGAACGGGCAGAAAGCGCTGTGCGCGTACTACACAACGGATGGCGAACTGACGGCGGCAGACCTGAAACGGGCGATCTCCAGCGAGCTGCCGGGTTACATGATCCCGTCGCACTTCGTCGAGCTGGAGCGCCTGCCTCTGACGCCGAACGGAAAGATTGACCGGAAGGCGCTGCCGGCGCCGGAAGGGGGAGCAAACGCAGGCCGCGAATACGTGGCGCCGCGCACCGAATTGGAGGCGAAACTGGTCGCCATCTGGCAGGACGTGCTCGGGCCGGTCACGATTGGCGTGACGGACAACTTCTTCGACCTCGGCGGGCACTCCCTGCGGGCGACGACGCTGGTCAGCAAGGTGCACAAGGAGCTGAGCGTGGACCTGCCGCTGCGCGATGTGTTCCGGCACTCGACCATCGAAGCGATGGCCGAAGCGATCAGCCAATTGGAGCGGCAGGAATACCTCTCCATTCCGGTTCTGGATAAGAGGGATTACTATCCGCTTTCCTCCGTGCAAAAACGGCTGTACATCCAGCAGCAGATGGAAGGCGCCGAGCTTAGCTACAACATGTCCGGCATGACGGTTCTCGTCGGGCGCTTGGAACGGAATCAATTCGAGGCGGCGCTCAAAGGATTGATAGCTCGTCACGAAATTTTGCGAACCGGCTTCGAAATGGTCGACGGCGAACCGGTACAACGGATTTATCCGGACTTGAAGTTTGCCGTCGAGTATACGAAAGCGACGGAAAGTGAAACGAAGAGCATCGTAGACGGCTTTGTGCGCGTCTTTGATTTGGAGCGGCCGCCGCTGCTGCGTGTGGGCTTAGTCGAATGGGAAGCGGAACGGCATCTGCTCATGCTGGACATTCATCATATCGTCACGGATGGCATGTCGATGGGCATCTTCGTCGAAGAGCTGCTGCGCCTGTATAACGGCGAGACTCTGGAACCGCTTCGGATTCAATACAAGGAATTCGCCGCTTGGCAGCAGTCCGAACCTGTAAAAGAGCGGCTGAAACGTCAGGAAGCCTACTGGCTGGACGTGCTGGAAGGCGAACTGCCGACGCTTGAACTGCCTACGGACTTTGTCAGACCTGCCGCTCACAGCTTTGAGGGAGATGTGCTGCCTTTCAGCATCGACAAGCAGATGACCGACAGCTTGCAGCGCATCGCCGATGAGAACAGTGCCACCCTTTATATGGTGTTATTGGCGGCCTATTCAGTCCTGCTCAGCAAGTACTCGGGACAAGAAGACTTCATTGTAGGCACGCCGGTTTCGGGTCGCACACATGCCGACCTGGAGCCGCTCATCGGAATGTTTGTCAACACTTTGGCGATTCGCCATTATCCGTCCGGAGAGAAGACGTTCCTCGCTTACTTGAACGAAGTCAAAGAAACGATGCTGGGGGCCTACGACCACCAGGATTATCCGTTCGAGGAGCTTGTGAAAAAGCTGCAGGCGCCGCGAGATCAAAGTCGCAATCCTGTATTCGATGTCATGTTTGTTCTGGAAACCAAGGAAGATAACGTTCAAAGCTTCGGGGATATCAAGATCGAATCTTATCCGGAAACTCATACGGTTTCCCAATTTGATCTTACCTTGGTCATTTCGTTGCTGGATGAGGGAATGAACGGGCAGTTTGAATATGCCACCAAGTTGTTTACGCGCAATCTGATCGACAATTTCGCTCAGGACCTGCTCGTGATCATCACCCAAATTTGCGAACAGCCTTCGGTGCTGTTGAAGGATATTTCCCTGAACGGGCAATCCGAACAGGAGCAAGATGTGCTAGAGGCCATTGATATTATTTTCTAATCCCTTACCCGGCTTGGGTGTATGCCGTATTTCTCTCGGTACGCATCCTGCCGGGTGTTTTTTTCCAAATGAAAGGGAAAAATCCACCACAGGAATCTGACGTCAAGTGCCGCTGAGTAACTATTTCAATTTATTGGAAAATCGACAAAACACAACAGAAATCGTAGTTTACCTTTGGTATACTAAGAATCAAACCATTTAAACAGAGATAATTCCACCATAAAATCCGAATACCCGAAAAACGAAAAGAAGTAATTGCCGATCGTTGCAGACGAGTTTAATCTTTTGACTATGACACCAGAAGAACAACAAAAGGCACACGAAGACTACAGGAAGAAATACAGATATCTAAAACGTGCGCCGCGGCTACTCGTTTACTACTACCTCATAGGGGAAAAGTTCCGAAATACAATGGCCGAAATAGGCCGCAGGAAGGGCTGAGAGAGATAGCCGACGACGTTCTGAGTAAGGAATTTCAACAGGAATACTAGGCTTGGAATCGATCTCACCGGCACAATTATGCCGCAAGCATAATCAGGTGGATCAGGACCTGCTCCAGCAGGTTTTCGAGCGGCTGGATATGCAGATTTTGTCTAGGCATGGCTGTTCGATAGCAGACCGCAAAGCACTCCGGATTATCGACTCTACCACCGTTGCTCTTTGCTTGCGGAGGTACAAGTGGGCCGACTTTCGCAAGACCAAGGCTGGTATAAAGCTTCACCTCCGCCTTGCTTTTGCAGATGCTCATGAGGTCCTGCCAGAGAAGCAACCATTACGACAGCCAAGAAAAATGACCGGACACAGATGGATGACCTTATCGAAGATGCCGGAATCACCTATGTGTTGACCGCGGTTACGTGGACTACAAAGCATTCGATCGTTATTGCTCGGACGGGATATACTTCGTGACTCGCTTGAAGGAGAACGCGGTGATCGAACCGCTCCAATCGCTTGAAATTCCAGAGGACAGCAAGGTCACCATGGATGAATGGGTACTGGTAGGTTCCACGCAAAAGCGGATGAAGCACAAGCTTCGCATGATGGAAACAACCGATTCACAGGGCAATTTTCTCATTCTGCTCACCAACCGTTTCGATCTGTCTTGCGATGAAATCAGTGAGATGTACCGCAGCCGCTGGGCCATTGAGACCTTCTTCAAATGGATGAAGCAGCACCTGAAGATTAAGTATTTCTATGGAACAAGCAAACAGGCCGTGCACAACCAGGTTTGGCTGACACTCATCGCTTTTTGCCTGCTTATGCTGGCCAAACTGGACGCGAACGTAGAGCACTCCCTCCTGCAAATCCAGCGGTGGCTGAAGGCTCTGATTTGGAAGCCCTATGCACAGTGGATCGGGCGTATGAAGCGAAAACCGAGCCGCAAGTCGGCAGGACGAAAGCGGTTAGAACCCACGTAACTGAGCCGGCCCGAAGGGCGTTGTCTGACGCAAAAGCCAAGTAAATATACATAAATTTTCAAATGGACAGGGCTACCTTTAGTGGCTGCTCGACCTTTTGGTTCTCATGGTAGATGCTAATTATCTGAATTGTCTGTCAATGTTTTATGCAACGCTAGTGAGAATATCTAAGGCATTGGAATAACTACTGGATAAAACTACCACCCAAATCTGCTTGGTAGTTTTTTATTTTGTAAAAGGGGTCGAATAAGCTGAATTGAGATTTTTAAGACTCTCTTTATATCCTGCATTTCCTGCATAAATCCCATTTAGATTTATCATAAAATGATGCTGTTTTTTCAAGGCTTATCCATCGAGATATTTTTTGTGCCAGTTTTTTTGTTTTCAGATCATTATCTCACTCACGGTTAATTGAACGAACAATAGGCTCACCTCATTAGGTTTTTTAATATCGTATGATGGCACGAAGACTGTGCGGCTCCCGTGACACTAGATACCTTGGAAGGCTTAGAACAACAAATAAAAGTAATAAAGCACGATAATGGAATTTATAAAGTTAGAACGATTACAGACGAAGAGGATATAATACCTGTACCTGCAATTGGTAAACTGGTTTATAACATTGAAGAGGAAGAATCAACAATTAGAAAAGAAGACGTTAACGGAACTGAACTCGATTACGAAGAATATGATGAAGGGGGTGATTACTTTGTTCCATTACCTACTAATATTAAACCAATAATAGATAGTTTGAATTCACTAGATGACAGAAGAGTTCAAACTGTTATAAATTCTTTAGCCTTGGCAACAAAAGAGAATTTTGAAAATTGGCTTCAGAACTTAAAAATGAGTGAGTTTGAATATTTAATTACACCTTCAAATAGTTATCCTTATAAAAGGTATATAATCAGGAAAATTATTGCTAATTGTTGCGTATCACATCTTTCGTTACTTATAAATACACTTGTCTCAAATATCTCGAACGAGAGCCAATTGTCAGTTTATTATGACAATTTAATTGACTGGACAGTGAAAAGTTCTACACCACTAAGAAGCCAGCGAATCCTCGTCAATATGAGACGTATCCTGCTTGGATTTAATTATTTTCGTTATAGA
>JBEUOG010000052.1:0-6446 GCA_040544055.1 Paenibacillus sp. PvR008 | reverse complement strand
TCACCTCTTACGAAAAAGTATGTCCAGATCGTTTAGGGCTAAAAGCGGATACCGTCTAAAGACGGTGGAGTTGAACCTCGCATTTGAAAATTAAAAAAGTTGTCTGATTTACTGTTGACAATCCATGGCGAGCAGTCGCCATGATGCTCGTTCAAGTGAATCGTCGCATCCCCTAGCGTTACTTGAACGTATAGCGGCATCCCCGGCTCGTACCGGTGCTCCCAATCCAACTGAAATCCCAAGTAGTCCAAATAAAATTCTTTGGCTTTCGCTTCATCGAAAATACGAAATAACGGTGTGGTTTGTTTAACCGTAAACATCAGTAAGCCTCCCGCTTTGGGCAGACAGGGGCGTGCGAACGCCCCCTCCGCCCTCGTTTAAGCGCTTCGCCATAAAGAGGGGCCTGCGCAGGCCGCCGGCAGACGGAGCACGCCCCGTTAGGTGCCCTCAGCTTGACGTTCGGAACGGCTGCGGCTTAAAAACGCCGCTAGCGCTTCGGCATGCGTTTCATTAAAATAATGCCCTGCGCCTGGAATGACGCGCAGTTCGACCTGATCGGCGAACAGCTTCCAGTTGCCGTACTGCGACAAATATTCCGCCGTGATCCAGTCATCTTCCCCGATCGCGCAGTACAAAGGCGCTTTAATGCGGCGGCGCGCCTCATCCTGCAGCGTCTTGTTAAAATATTCGCCTGAGATGACGCCGTCGCGCCGAAACCGTTTAATCAGATAGCCCGCTTCCTCGAAAGTCATTTCGAACTGGAAGCGAATATCTTTCATGAACTGGTAGACGGTCTGATCATCGACGTTCTCCGGCTCGGTTTCATCCGGCATCAGCAGCGAGCCTCCGATCCACAACGCTTCCACGGTGATGCCCCGTTCCTCCAGCAATTGTACTATTTCAATAGCGATGGCGGAACCAGCGCAATGTCCGTAAACGACCACCGGCCCACTGGTCTCGACCGGTAATTGACCGGCGCATTGCCTTGCCGCTTCCCATACGGAAAGACCGGGGGCCACGGAAGGCTCGGGAAGTTCCACCGCAAGCAGCGACGGACCGTCTTCGAGCTTCATCTGGTCCGCCAGCTTTCGGTACGACATGCTGCTGCCCCCGCCGTACGGCACGCAGACAAGCATTCCAGCCGGCTCGGCAGCTTCAGACGGCGTGTGCAGCGTAACGAGCTTTGCTGTACGAGCTTGGTAATGATGTTCCATAATAACGGCCAGGCGTTCAATGGTGCGGCCTTCAAAAATATCCGCTACCGACACTTGTCCGCCCGATTTGGAGGCGATGCGCACAGCTTTCATGGAGTCCCCCCCCAGATTGAAGAAATCTTCATGCACGCTGACGGTCTTCAAGCCCAACACTTTCATCCACACATCTGCGAGCTGCCGCTCTAGCTCATTGCACGGCATGACAAAGTCCAGACCGCTTACAGCGGCAGCCCCGGCCTCGCCGGGTTCCGGCAGCGCTTTTCGGTCGACCTTGCCATTGGAGGTAAGGGGGAGCGTTTCAAGCTGAATCAGATGCGACGGAATCATGTAATCCGGCAGCCGCCCGGATAAAGCTTGTCTCAGCTGCGCCGGCGTATAAGACTCAGCGGATACATAGTAAGCGCACAAGGAGAAATGGCCTTCTTCATCGGCCTTTGCGAGCACAACCGCCTCCTCGACGACAAGCGTTTGACACAAAACGGTCTCCACTTCACCCAATTCAATCCGGTATCCGCGAATTTTAACCTGATGATCGGCGCGCCCCATATATTCCAGCTCGCCGTTATCCTTCCACCTTGCCAAATCTCCAGTCTTATACAGCCGGACGCCGGGAGCAAACGGCCTTTCCACAAACCGCTCTGCAGTCAAATCGGGCCGGTTCAAATAGCCGCGCGCCACACCCTCGCCGCCGACGTACATTTCGCCGGGCAAACCGACCGGGGCCAAGTTTCCGCTAAAATCAGCGATATATATGCTGGTCGTTGGGATCGGGCGCCCGATATTATTGGATGCTGCTTCCATGTCCCGCCCATCCAGTTCTTTATAGGTGGCGTGGACCGTAATTTCAGTAATGCCATACATGTTTATGAACCGGATTTGCGGATATTTGCGCTTCACATCGAGCAATTTGACGGCTGCGAGCGATTCTCCTCCAAAAATGACATACCGCAGCGATGCCAACCCGCCGCCTGCGTTCTCTTCCGCCTGCGCCAATTGATAAAACGCCGACGGCGTCTGATTCAGCACGGTCACACCGCTCGCGGCGAGCAGCGCCAGAAAAGATTTTGGATCTTGGGCGATCCGTTTCGGCACTACGACCAGCTTGCCGCCGTTTAAGAGCGCCCCGTACATTTCCCAGATCGAGAAGTCGAAACAGAATGAATGGAACAGGGTCCATGTGTCGGCGGCGTGAAAATTGAAACGGTTCCGGCTGTTGAACAGCAGGCGCGCCACGTGCCGATGCTCGATCAGAGTGCCTTTCGGCTTTCCGGTTGTACCTGAAGTGTAAATCACATACGCAAGATGCTCCGGCCCGGCGGACGGCTCCGGATTCCGTTCATCGTCCGGGCAGGAAAGCTCCCCTGGCTTATCCAGCAGAATCGCTGTGCCTCCAAACGCCACGCGCTCCTGCAAATGGTCCTGAACGACTAAAATTTGCGCCTTCGAATCGTCCAGCATATAGCCGATACGCTCGGAAGGATAGTCCGGGTCGATTGGCAAGTAAGCCGCGCCGGATTTCAAAATTCCGAGCACGCCGACGATCATGTCCAACGAACGGTCCGCTATCAGCGCAACCAGCATATTCGGCCGCGCTCCGGCAGCCTGCAGCTTTCTTGCCAGCCGATTGGCCCGGGCGTTCAGCTCTCGGTACGTCAACGTCTCGGTTCCGCAGGCGACTGCCGTTTGGTCCGGCGTGCGGCGGGCCTGCTCGTTGAATATCCGGTGAATCGTTGCGCCGCGCGGATAATCGGCCGTCGTATCGTTAAACTCCGTCCGGATGGTCAGTTGTTCCGCTTCATCGGCCAACTGTAGCGCGTCCACAGTCAGCTCTGGATTGGAAGCGACTTGCTCCAAGGCAAACCGCAGCTGCCTGCCAATTCGCGCAATGGCCGAATCCTCGAAGACGAGAGCGTTATAGGAAATATGAATATCCATGTCCTCGCCGGGAAAAACGGTCAGATTCAAGTCGTAATTCGTCTGCTCCGAAATGGTGATATTCGAAATGGCCAGGTCTCCATCATCGCCTAGACCGATCCGTTCGATCAGTTGATCCATCGGAAAGTTTTCGAAAGCAACCAAATGATTGATCAAATCTTGTTTCCACTCCGTCATTTGCTGAATCTCGTACAGCGGGAAAGATAAGTACGGCTGCGCCGCCAGCGCATGATCCTGGCTGCGGCGCATCAACTTCACAAAGGTGTCTCCCGGCTCCGAACGCACGCGAACCGGAATCGTGTTGATGAACAGCCCGATCATGCGCTCCATATCCGCCAAATGCGCCGGCCGGCCCGCCACCACGCTGCCGAACACCACATCGCGGTGGCCGTTGTAGCGCTGCAGCAGCACACCCCACACGACTTGGAACAGCGTATACAAGGTCGTGTGATTCGCTTTGGCCGCCGACGCCAGGCGGCCCGACAAAGCGCGGCCGAGACGGATGCCGGCCCGCTTTGCTTCGTAGCCGGCGCGCCGACCGGGAGCGCTTGAACAGACGTATGTCCCCGGCAGAGCGGTCCGTTCTCCGCTGCCGTGCAAATACGCTTGCCAGAACGCGGCCGCTTCCCCGGGGTTCTGCTCCTGCAACCACGGAATAAACCGGCTGTACGGAGCGGCCGGCGATAAAACCGGCTTTTCCTGCTTCCGCAGGGCAAAATAGCATCCAAATATTTCCTTGACAAGTAGCGAAACGCACCAGCCGTCTAAAATAATATGATGGGAACTCCAAACGAAGCGGTACGTGTCGCCGCTCAAACGCAGCACGGCGACACGCAGCAGCGAATCCTTTGCGGGGTCCATGCCCCTCGCCTTGTCATTGTCCGCAAACGTTTTAGCGTAAACTTCGCGTTCCGATTCGCCAAGTTCGCGCAAATCTTCATAATGGAGCTGGCCTTGCCGGCGGCGGAATACAATCTGAACCGGCTCTTCCTCCCAAGCGCTGTAAAAATTAGTTCGCAGCGCCTCATGCCGCTGTATAACCAAATCCAAGCTTTGGCGGAACGCTTCCGCATCAAAAATGCCGGACGCGTCAAAGTTCGTCTGCTCAAAATACGCGCCAAACCGCGACTCCAGCAAATGATGAAACAACATCCCTTTTTGCATCGGGGTAAGCGGAAACACGTTTTCAATTTCGCCCAGCTCCGCTGTCTCGGCCGTCAGCCTGTCCAACTGAGAAGCGGTCATGCCCGGCAGCTGCACATCGCTTGGCGTCAGTTCGGTCCGCTCCTGCGCGACGCAGTGCGCGATGACCTCCTGCAGGCTGCGTTTTAGCAGATCGGCAAAACGTTGGAAGGTTTCCGGTCGGTACATGCGGCAGCTGTAACGGATATAAATCGCCAGTCCGTCCTCCTCCACCATACTGTTGATATCCAGTTTGTGTTCCAGCGAGGTCGTTGAGCCGACCTGCTCGCCTAACGCATACGGCGATTTCGCCAGTCCGCTTAAAGCGTAGTCCTGACCGAAATCACCTAAATAATTGAAGCAAATATCCGGATGCGCGGTCAGCGGAGCAGAGCCGCTCGATTCCGACAAATAGCGCAAAATGCCGTAGCCTACGCCTTTATGCGGAATCGCGCGCAGTGATTCTTTCACCTGTTTGATCGAGCGGCCGATCTCGTCATCCGCCCCGGGCTCGAGCACGACCGGATATAGGCTCGTAAACCAGCCGACCGTTCGCGCGATATCCATCTCCGGCAGCACATTTTCGCGGCCATGGCCTTCCAAATGGACGAGCACCCGAGCCAGCCCGCTCCAACGCCGCACCGCCCGGGCCAGCGCCGTCAGCAGCAAATCGACCACTTCCGTTGTGTAAGCATTCGATGCACTTTTGAGCAGTTGGCCCGTCTCCTCGGGCGACAGACGAATCTGCGCCAGCCTGCTGTCCTTTACTTGAGACCGAGTGTGGGCCGATATGCTTCCTGCGTCGGATTCGGCTTCCGTTTCGCTGCCGCTTAATCCACCGTCGGTATCAACCGGCAGCGGCTCCACGGCAAGCCGCTCAATCTGCTCCCAGTAAGCCTTCTCCCGTTCCAGGACGCCGCTGCGGGCAAACTGAGCCAGCTGCTCCGCCCATACACGGAACGAATCCGTCTTTTCCGGCAAGCGTACCGGTTCTCCTCGGACCGCTTGCGCGTAACCCGACGCCAAGTCTTCCATCAATATGCGCCACGACACGCCGTCAACCGTCAAATGATGGATGGCGACCAGCAGATGATCGCTGTCGGCGCAACGGAAGAGGCCTAGTTTGACGAGCGGTCCGTTCGCTAGATCGATGCCGCTTTGTATCGCATTAGCCTGAACCTCAATGGCTGCAGCCGGGTCCGCCAGACTTGTGAAATCGAACACGTCCAGCGTAAACAGGTCGCCTTCTCTAATTCCCCTGTTGTACAATTCAATCTGGTCGTCAGCGCTGCGGCGGACGACAAGCCGCAGCGCATCGTGGTGCTCGGTTATTTTCCGTACCACCTGCCGCAGCGCCGCTTCCTCGAAGCCGCCGTGGCGGGTAAACATCAGCGCTTGGTTGTAATGATGCGCCCCATCGTGCGCCTGCTCGAAAAACCAGCGGAGAATCGGCGTCGCGCTGACCGGGCCAGCAGTCTCGGATTGATTCGCCGTCCGCCGCGCCAGCGAAACACGCGGCGAAAGCTCGGCCACAGTCGGATAGCGAAAGAGGTGTTTCATGTCCAGCCGATACCCGGCCTGCATCAAACGGGAAGAGACCTGTAGGGCTTTAATCGAGTCGCCCCCGAGGGCAAAAAAGTCGTCGTGCACGCTAACCGACCGGACGCCCAGCACGGTCTGCCAAATGCCGGCCAGCGTCTCTTCGGCAGGCGTACGAGGCGCTTCGTAAGTGGCGTCTCCCCGCGACGAGACGTCAGGCTGCGGCAAACCGCGGCGGTCCACTTTCCCGTTAGGCGTCAGCGGGAGCCGCTCCAAGCCCATAATATGCGCAGGCACCATATGAGACGGCAGCCGCTGGGCCAAATGCGTCCGCAAGCCGGCCGCGTCAACCGCATTCTCGGATACCGCATAAGCGCATAATTCGTACTGTCCCGATGCGGAGGCGGCGGCATATGGCGCGACCACGGCTTGAAGCACGCCCGGGAAGGACAGCATCGCCGTTTCGATCTCGCCCAGCTCGATCCGGTAGCCCCGGATTTTGACCTGATAATCCATCCGGCCGATAAAGTCCACATTGCCGTCCGGCATCCACCGCGCCAAGTCACCTGTGCGATA
>JBEUOG010000051.1:0-8081 GCA_040544055.1 Paenibacillus sp. PvR008 | reverse complement strand
TTTTTTGATAAAAAACGTCCATAATGTAATTGGTCATTTACCCCTAAAATGAAAATAAATAGGGGGTAGTGAAGATATGAACATAGATGAATCCTTAAATAAACAGATGGAAAGTGCCAGACAAAAATTGCATGATCTTTACAAACTGTATGGCTTCGGACATGCAAGCGTACTTGAGCAATCTATGATTTTGGACGAACTAATTAATCAGTACAATCGTATGTATCAGACTAAGAAGTTACATCACTATGTTCAGTCAGTTCAGTCAGACCCCCAATCTTTTTTATGTGAAACTATTACTCTCCCCACATAACGATCATAATTATGCTATAAAATGACTTTGGTGATATTTATATACATTTCATCAAGTCAAAAATTGTAAATAATCTGGTTGTTGTGAGCTGCTGAAGCAGCAACGGAAAAGTTATGATGAAGTTTTTATGAATGGTAGGATACATCCCCTACACCCCTGAGACATTCATAATGCCCTCTATTTGGCTTTTACGGTCTTAGACCGTAATTAACTTCGTACCCCCACCCCAAAATGCCATACAGGGCCGCTCAGAGGATTCTGGAGACGCGTTTTAATGAAACCACTTGATTTCAACCTTCACTCTTCCTAAACCCATAAGATTAATATCGAATTTTAGCATCGTTATGTCACCTCACTTTCGTTATTGATTTTCATTCTTGTATACGAGACATTAGCTAATTATTCAATTTAGGTGCTTAGTTCATTTTGAACAGACCAAAAAGCGAAAAATCACAGTAGTGCCCATTTATACCCCTGCTACGCAGGGAATGGGTCTCGCCCTCATTCACTTTACGTGAATGACCTTTCGGCATTAGCTTAAAAATTTTAAGGTAAGTAATTTTTCGTCCGATTTCATTACCTTAAAGTAGGAAAGAGTTTGCCTATGGCAAATAACCCGCAGGGGCTTTATTTAATAATTTTTCAACTCCATGAAATATCTAAGAATGGGCTTTTTTTGATATGTTTTTTCTTTCAGTGAAGCCCCCTGAGAGGGCAAGCAAAAACCTCTTCCTTTTGGGCAGAGGTTTTTTTACCGTCGACTTGTTTTATTTCAGGAGATTAATAATTAATGACATTTTCTTCTTTTATCAGAATCTTATCAACGCTGTGCATCTTATCCCGGCCTAACAGCTCATAAAGCAAGGTCAGCGTATCCGACGACTTCCGCTTTTCTGCCATCTCTTTTTTAAGCAGCTCCGTATCCATATACAACTGACGTTTCTTGAGCACATCCTGCTCAAAATCCTTGTCCTTGTCCTCTTCGTACTGGTGAAACATCCTGGTGAATATCTTCATGGCTTCCACCATGAAATCCGAATCGTCCGGTAGCTGCTCATTCAAAATCAGCTTTTGAAGGCGCCCGCGGATCTGCGCAATCTCGCGCTCCTTCGTTGTGTCGATATCCTTCAGACGGAACAAATGATCTCGGCACTCCACAAATTGCTTTGGATCTCCCTTCTGTACGATCTTCCAGAAAGCCGACTTATGCGTGAAGGCGTGAAACAAATGCGTCCACAGCATCGACAGGCCATCCAGCCGCAACAGAAAATCCATGCTGTCAAAAATGTTCGTCTCGCCCGTTTCCGCGTTGGCAAAACCCTTCATCCAGTCACGATGGATCTCAAATTCGATGTTCCAAACCCGTTCCGGGTCCATGCCCCGGTCAACGTAGATATCTCGGAAATAATCCTTTCCCTTCCGCTCGATCTCAATGCTCTTGTTATAGATCCGCAGCTGCAACCTGGAACGATCCCCGATGTAGGCCGTTTCAAATTCCCGTGTATACGGATCAATATTGATGCAGCTCGGCTTGTTCGTCTTTTGAGGATTCCTTGGATAGTCCAGGTCAACAAGATCATCCAGCGTCCATTGGAATTGGTCACTATGGACGCAAGGATCGATGCGGCTCGGCTTCGATGCTTCATGAATGAAGCCCAGGCCAGCCAGCACCTCCAGCGATTCCAGGAACGCATCTCGTACTCCCAGCTCCCACAGTTTGAACTGATTGATCTGTACCTTGATCGGAAACGTTCCGTCATTGCGCCGTTTTTTGGCGAAAAAGAACGCCATATCGTTATTGCGGATCTGATAATAGTAAATTGGACGTTGGCCATTCGGTTCGATATTGAAAAATGCTGGAGTCTCATAACGGTTCAACTGAACACGGATCGGATCAGGCAACCCACCATCCTCGGCCACGTCCCTGCCGACCTGGAGAGTGTTAAATAGCCCATCTTGCATCACCTCGTCATAATTTTCCGCGTCATAGGTGTACCACAGGGTATCAATGTTGAATACAAACCGCTTCGGATCAGGTACAAATTTCCTTTTCCCGCGTGTAGAACCTGCTTTTTTCGTGTAAGCTGCTGGCATAAAAATCGCTCCTTTAAAGTTCATTTTTGTGCATCTGATTAAGTACAGATATTCGAGTGAAATTTCCGGTTTTCATTAAAAAACTAGGAAATACTCTGTTTTTCTTTTAAATTAGTTCAGTTGTAGGCGAAAATGCTTGTACAAACCTACGTTTGAGGTAGAAGATAAAGACCACCGTGACCCCATGTTATATTTTATGGGGTCTAGGTACTCCTTTCGGCGAATATCGCAGCCTAAAACCTTAAACCCCTAAACCCCCCTCAAACCTGGAATATAGAAGCGGCATACGACGCCTTGGAAGCACCCTGCATAACCCGACCGAACCACTAGAAATTAATTCCCTATTATGAATTTTTCACCATGTGCAAAATTCCCAACAGAAGAGAATTTCCGTTTTTGGCAATGGGAAATCAAGCCCTCAAGCGAAATTTTTTTCGCAAATTTCCTGAGCGCTCCAATGATATTCAGTTGGCCTATGTAAAGCTTGAAATGCCGCGCCACGCTTGAACTTTGCCGCATTTCATAAAAACCAAAAAAGCCCCCGATCCGCTACATACGGTTCAGGGGCTTCAACATTTATATCTCAAATCCTATTGAATCCATGGATTATATCCAGTACAATGTGGTTACATTGCATTAAGGATTCAATGAAGTAAGAAAGTCATGTTCATGCGCACCTGTTTCGCCGATGTCCGTCGGTCAAACAGCGCAGGGTCTCCAAACCCTCGCCGTGAAACTGGCTTTTTTGCTTTCAATGAGCAAATTTTACCACGAGTCTAGTACATTATGCTAGACTCTTTTCTTTTGTCAGACGCATTTGCGCGGAAAATAGAGACTATTTTAACCGCTCACTTTTGGCCCGATATCGTTCCAGAAAATGCGAATGGTAGATATGGGAAAAGCCGTGCCCCCGTTGACATACCATGCCATAATAGAGTTGTGAATAGTCACCTAAACACCGCTCACTTTTACCCGAAAATTGATAGTCTAAAAAAACTGAAAATTTTTTTTAGGCCAGGCGCTTATACGAGTCCAGGGCAATGAGCTGGTGGGCCATTTCAGAAAAATTAAGGAGGTTCACCCCCCCATGAAGTACCCAAACCAAGATCAAGCAGCCAACCTTCAGCAGCGTTGTCCTGAAGATCAGATCCAGATCGCCAACACCGAACAGGTAATGCGGATCGCACAGGAAGGCATGGACAAATATAGACGCACCCTGGATAAGCTCGCCAAGAATTAGGCATTGCAACAACTGAATCCGCGCCCTGATTACCGCCCGTAATTTTCCCTCGCGGATCTCCTATACAAATCCCTGGCATGAATGTACACCGTATTTCCACCCATTTCATCAGATAGTGAGCGGTTGATTTTTTCCAGTGAAATTGCCGTTTTTAATACGAATTACGCCATAAACAGCGTTGATTCTCGGCATTTGATCCCTTTATCCCCTGTTTTTTCTGGTTCCCGTTTTTAGTTCCCAAAAAATGAGGGTGTCATTTTTTTAAAAAACCCGCATGGTTGAGCCATTCGTAGGAAAAATACACCCCCCTCATTTTCGGGAACCATAAATCTGTACTATTAACAGTTATATTCATACAATAATGGTTTTTCAAAAGCCGTTTTTCCCCTGATAAACGCCCTCTAATATACGTAGAAATAACCCTGCATTGAGCGACATATGAGCGGTTATTTCACACATATTCGATGATCTGGACGCACGCTGCAGCTCTCCAGACGTGACCAGGGCAACATGACTGCTGGAGAAAGACAAGCAGCCAGCAGCTCGACCATTATTCCGGTTGGTCCAACTCAAAGTGACGGAGCAGATCCGCAAGGATCTCGTCATAAATATCCGACTTCACCTTATTTTCCTTCCAGAGTTTCATGCTGCTTACTGTGGTGTTTCCAGGTACCGGAAGATATTCCTGAGATTTTTTCGCGTAGAAATCCTTGCGATTCCGCAATGTTTCTGCAAATTTTTCAACTTTCTCGCGACGATAATTCGTTGGAGCCATGTTGTACTCCCTCCTTCATAAAATCAATTATACACCTTTTGTGTGCATTTGTATACATTTGTATTCATGATTCATCCCATGAATTATTCTGCAAATCCTAACCAGGAAAGTGTACCGTACACTTTGAAGCCCCCAAGGTCGCCCCCGGCGGCTAAAGGGCCAGCCCTTTAGAATCCGTATTCCCTCGCCGGGTGGCAGCCATCCAGACGGGTCTGGATGGGCACACAAGGGTCGGCACGATGAATCGCTCGTAAAGGGTTCGCTTTCGCCGCTTACGCGCCCTTGACGGCTTCCTACGGCGCTCCTGATGCCCCCTCTTTGCCCTTGTAGCGCTTTTCGAATGCTTTTTTTTCGCACACATTGCGAAGCAATGTATAAGTGCGCCCTTACGTACTTTCGCTTCGCTCCAGCACTTGGGACTACAAGACTGCAATCTCATAACCTTTTATCCTATTAAGTACCGATCAACTGGCGACGAAGGAGAAAAGAGAAGAGGGCGTTATGCGCCAAGTCTTTTGTAAATCTCTTTGTATACTTAGGTTTATTAGATGGGCGATGGTATACCATTTGGTACATTATTGGGTGCGCGATTTGGTGCGCGATTTGGTACGCGATTTAGGAAACCAACTCAATTCAAAAAAAACCAGCTAAAAGTTTTTTGCGGATCGGAAGGTCAGACATATGCACCCTATAAAGTTGCCTAAATATGTATAAAACCTTTTTGGGAATTTCATGTAAATATTGATATGTAATCTATTATTATTCAATAGGAGGAATATTCTTTGAAGAAAAAACATTTCATTGCATCAGCCTTATCTTTAGGTTTACTAGGAGGGGTTATTGCCGTGCCTAGTGCGATTTTTGCGGATTCAGATGCTGTAACTGATTCTGCAAATACATCCACTACTGCGACCCAAGATGCTGTTTACACAACTACTGGTGACCATGTAATCACTCCGCAAAGAGCAAGAGATGTTTTTGATGACTCGTTCGACAGTAAGAATCCAGTATCACGCTTTGTATTAGATCCTGGATATGGGCACCTTAAAATTATGGCGAAAAACACAGGTGATTCAACCATAACTTTTAGCCTGGTGCATACAGACAGTAATAAACAATATATTGTTAAGACTATTGGCGCTCATAGTAGTTTGACCTGGGATAGCACAAATTCTTTTTCACAAGGGCTGCGCTCTGGAAATTATGAAATTCAATGGAGAGCTGGCGGCGACATTGTGCATGGCTCAGCATCTGGTGTGTCAGGTCAATACCCAAGCGATATTGATTAACGCGACAAGGAAAACAGAAAGCTTCAGGCCCTTTATGGGTCTGAAGCCTTCTTTGTTTCGTCTATCAACTCACTTTGAAATTTGAGCCCAAATAGTCCAGGAGATCCGTACCGACAACCCTATAATAATTTTGTGATCTGAGATACTCGGCTTTGGGACACGCCAAGCCATTCGGCGTATTCGCTCTGCTTGGCTTCTGGATGTTGACGCATGAGTTCCCGTAAACTTTTAAGCAACTGCAATGAAGACCGATGGATTTTATGTGCTTTATACACAGGTTTCTCCTTAACAACAGGAATGGAAGTGACCCCTACCTTCAGGTCTAGTATACATTGCCTACATAAAAGAGAGCTTTTAAAATAGCTTAAATCCTGGATTGCATTGCACAGTTTACAGGAAGTCCCGTTACTATACTTTCCTAAGCCCATAAAACCTGTTTCAACGTCCACATAAAATACTAAAGGTTCGTTAATCTCAATCCCCATACTGGTCCGTATTTCTATAGGGATAACAATCCGTCCTAACGAATCTAAAGGACGTGTCATACCTGTTTTTTTCAATTTCATTTCCTCCTATGTCCAAAAACTCCAATAATAAACTAAAAAAGTATTTATTGTTTGTTCGGAAAATGGTATATTGAAAATATACAAATATTTCATTATATAATAGGTTTTCCAAGTCTTCTTTTTGTTTAAATTTGCACAATTTTACGTGAAGGGTGGTTTTATTCATGGAAGAAGAAATCACACCTATGATTCGCACAGAAATTGAAAAATACCTGAAACAGAACGGCTTAACTCTTACCGAGTTTGCTCACATTATTGGTTTGAATGTAGGTACATTTAGCAGCATCGTCACAGGCAATCGCTCTGTATCGGTTAACCATTTAGACCGCATTACGGCCGGGATGGAATTACCACCAGACTATTTTTATGAACGTTACATTGAAGAGTGCATCATAGAGTCACAATCTCTGAATTGGCGAAAAATAAGCCCATTTTTATATCGTTGTGCGGAGCTCGGTCGGTTGGATTTCATACAGCGCGTTATGAGTCCGTTGTTAGATACTTCAATGTACATCTCGTTACTTTTTGAAATGGCTGAGGACTTGTTCCAAAAAGGAATATACCAGGAAGCGGCGGCCTGTCTTTATGAAAACGTGGCTGAGAGTGAAAAAAAGCAGCATTCAGAACGCTTAGCCATTTGTCAATATCGTATATTCACGCTTCAGATTGGAGACGATCAAAGCCGCAATTTCAGAGCAGCAGCGGTATTTGAACCCTATGTCGAAAGGTTGGGCGAAATAGATCAGCTTAATGCGCTAAAAGATTTGGCGAATGTGTACAGATCATTGAGTCAGTGGGACAAGGTGTATACATTTTCTAAGAAAATGAGTCAGCTAGGGCAAATTCAATATGATTTGGTTCATAACTCCAAGCGTAAAGAACAAGAGCCGCAAAAGAAGCTTAGCAGACCACTTTTTGTATACATAGCTTATGCCGATCTGTTATGTGCTAATGCCTGCGATGCAAAGGGAGATCATGAACAAGCTTTAGAGCATATACATGGCTATACTGATCTAACCTGGGTTAAGGAAACTGATTCAGATACACTTGAGTGGCTAGGTAGATTTCAGCAATGGGCAAAAATTAATACTTACGTGAACAGGCTTATGTCTGGAGATGTGAGTGTCCTGCCGGCTTACGTAGAGCATATGACGGGCGAGCAGTATATTTTTAGCGAACTCTTGAATGTTATTGAAGCAGCCAATCAGTACAATCTGGATGTGGATTATATCCTTCAGCGATTTGAACCCCAAATTACAGCGTATCAGGAACCATTTTCTGCTGACATTACATATCAATATTTACCAGAAGAATACGTACGGTTTTGGTACAAGATGGCTAAGTACAGCCTGAATAAAAGCAGATATTCATATGGTTTTAAATGTTTATTAAACGCTTTGGAAAAAGCTGCTACAATAAATAATGTACTGCTAACTTCCAACTGTTCAGGTTTATTTGACCGTTTTAAAGCACACGCCGCTCCTGAAACGTTGGATCAGTACGAAAAATTGTCTCAGGAGGTGTGGGAAAAACATGATAAAAAAGATGGTTTTCTCCTTGACCGTAGTAACTAGCTTGTTACTGGTATTCACAGTACCAGTTCAAGTTGTGAATCAAAACCCCGGAACAATCCAAACTCAGGGACACATTGGTGCAGCTTAATCAAATTGTTAGCATGGGCCAGCCCTTTGGCTGGTCTTTTTTTATGCTTTTTTGATAAAAAACGTCCATAATGTAATTGGTCATTTACCCCTAAAATGAAAATAAATAGGGGGTAGTGAAGATATGAACATAGATGAATCCT
>JBEUOG010000050.1:0-9835 GCA_040544055.1 Paenibacillus sp. PvR008 | reverse complement strand
TCCATGGATGCGATGCTTGTTGAACCCGTTGACGTAATCGTATAGTTCGAGTTCCAAGTGACGAAGGCTCTGGAAGTTCATCTGGTTCACAAACTTGGATTGGCTACAGTTAGTTGGACAGAAAAAATGAGGGCAAGTAATACAAAAACGATTATTTGTTGAATTGATATCGAGACAGGAATTACTTTCATTTTAAGAAGGTGAAGCAGCTATATAAGTTCAACTAAAGTTTTACGAATCTTGGAATGGATTTCCGATTCGCACGTTGAATAGATAAGGAAAATCAACGAGACGAGTGATGAAGATGGAAATTCAACCAACAGATCAACAATAATGGGAAAGGCGGCTGGGTCAAGAGAAAAACCGTCGGATGTATGAACGCTATCAGACGATCTACTTACATGCTGTGAAACAGATGTCGGTGACCGAAATTGCGGAGATCATTCGCAGAAACCCTGTAACGGTGAACACCTACATCAAATCCTATCAAGAGAAAGGGCTGGATGGCTTGGTGATTTTGTGACACAAAGTTACTTACTTGACTGGAACAGGTGTACATCTGTGGTTCTCCAATAGGAGTACGGAAAAGCCCCGAGCGTGCTGTTACTCCACATCTCGATCCGATCAGTTCGCACAGTTTGGTAATTGGGCTGGCTATCTGTATAAAATGCTAGTAATTTCTTCAAGAGAAATTAAAACTAACATTAGAATTTAAAGAGCTGGAAGTTACAGCTTCATCTGACCAACCTCCAGCCCGCCAAGCTCAACTATCCCGTCGCTCAGGCCAGCTGCAGCGATAGCTTCCCTAATGAGAACCTTACGGTCAGGGAACCCACAATTATAGTGAGTTCCATGATCTCCTTCGTCATTGGGGTAAAGTGACAGACTTGACTTGAGCAGAGGTATTTCCGTAAATATCCTTGGCCAGCACGAGAATATGCAGCGTATCGGCTTGGAAGGAACCATGCTGTTTGTATTTAGTAGTTGGAAGCGTTGCTGACCAATTGGCTTTATCTTCTGTAATAACGACACGAATGCCATTGACATAAACTTTAAGCTGCGCGATATCGCTTTGATCTGTGACTGTACCTTCCAAAGCGAGAACATCGTCCTTGATCGAAGCACTCAACTTAAGTGCAGGAGCTCCTGTTTCCTTGCGTTTAGAGGGTGGGAGAGCAGTTTGCGGGTTATAGGAAAAGGTTTCATCCTCAAGCGCTGGCGTGCGTGCTGCAATAGGACGGTTTTTGGTCGCCTGCTCATAGGAATAAGCGTAACGAAGCAGGTCATTATCGCTGTATGCGGCACCTGCCATCGTCAGATTAACGGGCATACCGGTATCCTTCATAGCGCCCATACTCACAGACACACTTGGGATCCCATACTCGCGTAGAATGAAATTTGTATTGGAGAAATAGTTGCCATTCTCCCAAGCCTCCTCATAGGACGTTTCATTCACATCGGAGTCAGCTTTGCCGATATTCGAATTTGCCGGGAATGCAATAAAATCAAGGTTGTTTTGCTTCATCCAATTTTCAAAATCAATCTTTCGTACATTTTCAAGCCCCCGTAGCCCTTCATGAAACTGAGGAATTTGTTCGTAAGGGGTGACGCCTTTCTTTATGGTTTCAATGAATGGGCCGTATTGGCCAAGGTCTCTGCCACGTTTGGCATCTACCGAACCAGGCGGATTCGGGAAGACGGTAGCAGGGTCGATATTAGCCCATGACGGGAAGTTCGGATCGTCCACACTTTTGAGGAATTCTTCAGCCGCATAAGGATTAAGCAACCCGAATTCCTTTTCAGCCCACTTAGCCGGCATCAAACCGCGTTCTTCGGGTGTTTTCGCTGTTGCCCGGTCCTTCTCGCTGTTCGCCTGCAGGGGGAAGTCTACTTCCACAACCTCAGCTCCGAGAGCAGTTAAATCCTTTGCTGCTTTTTCCCATAATGCCTGTATCGAAGGTCTGAATTTGATCGGAGTTGAGGTTTCATGGTCTTTACCGATATAAATTTTCGGAACGCCAATGCGTTTACCTTTCAAAGCTTGAATGTCTCGCAGCTCTAAATAGGATTTGGGACGGACACAGTTGACAGAAGGGAGCCGAACGGCTTTCTGTTCTCGCCAGAAATCGCCCTTGGTGATCTTATCCTCTACAACGATCACGTCAAGCAAGCGGAGCATGTCCTCAACAGTCCTCGTATGTGGGACAACGACATCCCGTATAGGGAAGAGCGGCCAATTCCCTCGAATGGAGATTAGGCCCCGCGATGGCGTATAGGCAATTAAACCATTGTTAGATGCTGGTGATCTTCCAGAGGATACCGTTTCTTCCCCCATACCGAAGGCAGCGAGGTTGGCGGCTGTTGATACGCCAGATCCGTTAGAGGAGCCAGAGTACCAGGCTGCAGCCAAATAATCTGGATTGTACGGACTTTCAGCACGGCCATAAACGCCTCTTTGCATTCCCCCTGCTGCCATTGGCGGCATGTTGGTTTTACCAATTAGCACCCCACCGGATTTGCGTATCTTCTCTACTGTAAAGGCATCGTCCTTTGCCATCAGGTTTTTGAAAGCCGGAGATCCAGAAGCGACAGTGAGCCCCTTAACCTTGTAGCTGTCTTTAACCGTGTAGGGGATGCCTTGCAGAGGCCCGGTCTTAATACCCTGTGCCCTTAGTTGATCAGCCTGAGCGGCTTCTTTTAGTACGTCGGGGTTCAGAACAGGGATGGAATTCAGCCGAATGCCACTAGAATCATAGGCATATACCCGGTTAAGGTACAGGGCGGTGAGCTCGACACTTGACAGTGCCCCTGACTTCATCGCTTTCTGCATTTGAGCAATCGTAGCTTCTTGCAATTGAAATGTAACTAGGGAGGAGGCGGATTCACTAGTTTTACTTGAGGATGAGGGTGAAGGAGCGGCGGATGCAAGCGAGCATCCCGTGAAAGTTAAAATCATACCAACTGCGATCCATTTGCAATAGTTACCGATTACATTCCTTGTATTCGCTTTTAGCGTTCGTGCGCACATAGCATTTTCACTCCTTAAATAGGTAGGATCAGGAATTTGAATAAAGGGGAATGAGAAAAGGCCTCTTTTACAGTATAAATGTTTCTAATTATACTACTTCTTTTTATGTGAAATGTCTATTTTTGTAATGTATAAAGCGAGGAAGTTCGGCTAACTGTGCATCGACACAAGTTGTCTACTTGACTGGAAATTCAAAAATATTCATTTTAACAATAGGAGACAAACAAGCTAACCTAAATTTAGATGTAAAAATTCATTTAGATAACTATATCATAACATATCTGTTGATTAACCACTAAATGGTAGAAAAAGAGCCGTCAACTCGGTAAAATGTTTGTACCCCTACAAACTTAACCGAAAGGTGACGCCTCCATGGAAAAGTCTATCACGATCCCATTGATCCTTCAATCCATTCTGACACCGGAAGAAGTGCAAAGCGTTACCAAGGGAGCAGATTATGAAGACAAAGCCCGTAAATTCACAGTAACCCACTTACTTCAATACTGGTGTGCAGCTGCCTTAGAACAATGGGACAGTTATTGTTCCGGGTGGATCATGCCGCTCGCAGTGGCTTACCTATGGTTCATTATTCGTGTTTTTCCACCAAAGCGGCCGAAGTCCCCTTTGCTATATTTAAGGAGCTTTTTCATCGGGTCATTCACAAGTGTAGCCGAGAAACACACCGAAAACTTACGTTTCCCAAAGAGTTACTCCTCATCGATTCGACTACCATGACGGTGGGAAAAACACGACTTCCTGGGCCCCTTATCATGGGGAGCGTGCAGGCATTAAACTTCATGTCGCTTTGCGAGCCGAAAATGGATGCCCCCTTCAAGTGATCGAAACGCTGGGCTCTAAGCATGACGGCCCTATATGTGAAGCGCTGGCTCAACCGGACTACATTTTGGTGATGGACCGTGCTTATGGGAAACTGGAGCGTCTGGACGACTTCAAAATCCAGAAGCAATCCTTTGTCATTCGGCTTCGCGACAACGTCCATTTGGAGAAACCTCATGCACTTTCCCGGCTCAAGAAAGCAGATTCTTCTGTCATTCGGGATATCACCTGCCAGTTGGGGACACCGCAGTGTCGTTCCAAGCAACGTCATCGTGTGGTGATGTTTCGGGATTTTGAAGGTCGAGAAATCCGAGTCGTTACCGATTTAATGCAGGTCACGGAGGAACACATCGCACAGATGTATAAAGCTCGATGGCAGATTGGCGTGTCCAGCTAAGGACACCACTTCTAGTCGGTGACAGTCCGACCGGGAGAAAAGACTCCACTCCCGTAGCATGAGAGGCATCGCGGAACGAAAGTGAACCGATGGAGCCCTCTGACAAACATTCGATAGGAATGCGGCAAAACTTCAGGTTGTAAAGTACAGTGAACGCAGATGTAGCCTCGTTACACGCAAGTCCGGTGGCTGAGACGATCGATAACGTGCGAAAGCAGTAAGAGCTGATCGAAAAGAGTCTGAAACGGCAGCACTCACCGGCGGGGTATCAGCGGCGACATGGAGGGAAAGAGGTTGTGGAAACTGGAGAAGCCCTCGGCACCCGGTGAAGAAATCTCACTGAGGAGGCCGTCCCTATAACCGTTATCGGGAAAGGGGCAGGCAGGTATCGGGGTGGCGGATCGGGCCGTAGTACTTAAGATCTACGTGCAGTAAAACGCGCGGGGAGGGAAGGGCCCGGACCTGTAAGTAAATTCGTACGACCGAAGGAGGCAAGGGTGCCATGCAGCCTTTGCGCTCGCCACCAATAGTCGGGTTCGCGCTGTCCATGCACGGAATCTGCTTGGCTGGAATCCGATGGAGGAATCGATTCATTCTTGGATTGACCACAACGTGAAATAGCTAATCATTAAAGAGAGAAGCAACATAACTGTATATAATGTATACCAGTGGCTCATTTAGTGCGCTAAGCCCAAATTTAGCCGACTCGTTTTCGCTGATCCACATGCCCAGCACATCCTTGTTCCCATCCAGAAAGAAAACCGCATACTCGCCTTGCAGCAGCCGATTTTACCACTCCTTAATGAGTGGTACGATTTTGTTCGTCACATTGGAAGTGAGTGTAGGTGAAACCTCAATTCCGCATAGCTGCTGTAAATGATCCTGAATCTCTCGAGTGCTGACACCTTTGACATAGAGTGCAACGATTTGATCTTCGATGCCAGTGACATTCGATTGATGTTTTTTCACGACCAGGGGCTCAAATTCCCCCAACCGGTCCCGAGGGAAGCTGATCTCTTGTTCGCCGTATTCACCCACCACCGTTTCCTTACTTTTTCCGTTCCGGCTGTTTTTACACAATATATTTTGCAGACTCAATATTGCAAATGAAATAGGCATTAACAAACAGAAACTGCATTATTTCCATCTAAATTAAAGTGGGCGTGATCAAATGGGCAGAATATTGGTTCCACCTGATAAACTGATGCAAGTGGCTAACCAGTTCTTGCAAGGCAAACAGGAAATGGGACATATGTGTGATCAACTGAATCGGCAAATGATGTTCGTCCAAGGTGGATGGGACGGATTGACAAGTCAACGCTTCTTCCAAGACTTCGAAAGATCGTTACCTTTTTTCATCTCTTGCATCTTTTCCTACCCACTTAGGGTAGAATAATACCAAGCATAAAATCTAACCACTGAAAAGAGGTGATGTCCCATGACAACGAACAGTAAGCCCAATAGATTAATCGCTGAGAAATCGCCGTATTTGCTCCAGCACGCTCATAATCCAGTAAACTGGTATGCGTGGAGTGAAGAAGCGTTTGACACAGCGAGACGAGAAAATAAACCTATTTTCTTATCTGTTGGGTATTCGTAGTGTGGCTTAAATCAACTTGTCATTGGTGCCATGTCCCCAAAATACACCTACTTAAACAAGACTTCTACTTGCGGAACGTCCCCATTGTTATTCTTAATATATATAACCTTCTCAATGATTTCTTTTAGTAGACTATTTTTGGTTTCTGTTTCAACAGAAGTGCTATCAAGTATAGAGATTACATCCTCAAACCTTTTTGCTTTTTGGTCATTAGTAAGATCGGATTGTTTTCGAAGTAATAATTGATAATCAACAATTTCAGCTTCTAGCTTATTAATATCTGATTTTCTTTTATTTAGCCTGTCCAAGTATTCTTCTTTGTCATAATCACCTTCTTCATACATATCTTTGATGCGAGAGATGGCTTTATTGACTTTTTGGATCTTATCCTCAGTTGTAGCAATAAGTTTATTGTAATCCACGAAGTTCATACCTGTGGTTTCTTCTTCAGTTTTTAATCTAATCGCTTCATCTTTCAGAAGATATTTTACGGCTTCTAGAACAGTAGAAAGCTTGTTCCCTTTGTTATCACATTTGTTACCAACATGGTCTGCTTTACGACAAGGTTTAATTAGAGCTTCTTTTATTCCTTTGTCCTGCATTTGCATACTTTTACTACACTTTGCACAGTACAGTATTCCACTAAATATGAAAGCGCCACGCCTAGCAGCAGGATGAAATTTAGTACGAACTTTTATCATATTAATTATTTCATTATGTTCTTCTTGAGATTTCAATATCTCATGGCAATTTTCAACAACTATCCATTCTTCTTTATCAAAATATTTTAAGTCTTTTGTCTTTTTATTCTTATGTGCTGATCCTTCACCTTTATTTGTTATTATTTTGCCCATATGTGTTTCATCTAAAATTATCCTTCTAATTGTGTTGTCATGCCATACTCCACCTTTAGGAGACGGTATTTGTAATCTATTTAAATGCCAAGAGATTTTTTGTAGTGGTTCACCACAAATAACCATTTCTTTTATCATATTATATGTTTCTACTCTTTCTGTATGAGCTACTAAGCCTTTTCTTGCTGGTTCATATATATAGGGAAATGGAGGAGTCCCATTTGTCCAATTTCCTCTTCTTGCTCCAAGTTTTTTCCCACGAGCCAATCTTTTTTTAATTGCTTTATATTCTTGTCTAGCAATCAAACCTTTTACATCAACCATTAAATCATCTGAGTCGTCTGACAGATTATATATTTTTTCAGGTGTGACAATGAGCGTTTCAGATTCAATAAACACTTTCTTCACATGAGCTTGATCGCTTAAATCACCACGACCCAAACGATCATAATCTACAACAATCACAGCGTCATATATTCCGTCTTGCACATCTTTTAATAATTGTTTGAACTTAGGACGATATTCAATATCTTCAGAGCTTGCTATTTCAAAATACTCAATATAGCGCCATTTATTTTTAATTGCCATTTCAACGAGAATAGAACGATGCTTGTCTAAATCCTTTGTTCCTTCACCACGAGACTTTCTTAAATAAAAAGCTACATCCTTAATATCGTATTCCATAACTACTCATCCTCCACATGACACGTAAATACATAATTAGAATAAGTATATAACATTCATTGAGTGAAGTATATAAAACCCACTGATGTATTATCCCCTATTCATATAATTAACAGGCTTAAAATGAACATGTGAGCGTCTCAGGGGTATATGGATTATCCATCCCTCTATATAAAACACCAATTTTACCATCCAGTTGCCCCCATATTGACGGTGACTGGATATTTTGTATCCAAATGTCCCAACGTCTGAATGTTCACAGCCTGTCATATTCTCAATATGGACTTTTTGTCCACAGTGGAGATGCGACGTCGCAACTGCCAACTAGCAAGATATTTGAAATGTTATCTTTGCCCGAATCTGTTGATCGTCTGGAGTTTGTCGAACAGGAACATACTATCCCTTCAACTGGTGAACAAAAGACGATAGATGAGATGACTGTACGTGAGTTGTATGTATGATTCAACGCTGAGACAAATTGTATTAGGGTTCAGGTGTTAAGCATGATAGAGTGTGTAATTATTGTTATTGATAATATCGAAATGACAATTATGACACTTCCACTCCGCGATTCTTGTTACGATTCACGATACAGGTTTGCTGTGCGTAAAAGTATAGATAAATAATGGATTTTACAAATTTTAGTTTTTTACAATTTAATTAATAAAAATTAAATAATCCCTTGATGTATCAAGCTTTTTTGAACATTTTTCTCCGATAACTACGATTGAAACCACGATGCAAAGCAATTCTTTATAAATCCCTTTTTTTATCTATTCTTTTGCTATTTTTCGATGCAGCACGATGTAAATATATTCTCAGACAATTTTGAACAACTATGACCCAAAAAGCTATATGTAATAAGGAGTTTATGAACATATGATCAATTTTAACGATTGAGCTTCGATAAGGGTGTCGATACGGGTTATCTCTATAGTGTCACCAAAGTTGGCGATATCCCTATAATGGTTGACACAGCGTCAACATAATACATTCACCATTAATTACTATCTTATCAGAATATTACTTTAAAAATACATGATAATAAATGTGTTGAAAATAAATGATCAATTTGACTTTGATAGAATTACTGGATATAATTTCAATATGTTGATAGGTAATTTTATATAATAAAGTGAAATTGTATCCATTTTTAATGGATCTATTCAACTAATGTGTAGAGTTTCCTTTGATTTGCTATAATCTGCTTTTGTCTAATTACATACTCACATGTTTGCCAGCCTTGATAGCCACTTTTTTGTGAACATTCATGCAAAAAAGTTTCTATAAAATAATATTATTGGAGGTTATTTATTAATGAAAAAGCAAATTGCTGCTCTTCTAATGTCAACTTCGTTGGTGTTACCTATCGGTGCCGTAGCCTCGGCTGACAGTTCTTCAATTGATAATTCATCGGCTGCTGTTTCTAGCTCAAATTCTGAAGTTCAAGTCATTAATTTAGGTGTAACAGGAAATGATGCTTATCTTGCATCCAATCCACCTGTGTTGACTGACAAGTCCAATGATCATATAATTACTCCATTAGCCACTGATGGGCAAAATATTTCTTATGATTTCTATAGAGTAAGTGATCGGATATGGGCTTCAAGCCCTTTACCAACTTACAGATCAGGTAAAATTTCTCTTACTTTAGTACAGGACACAGGAATTAGTAGTAAACCTGCTGTAGTCAATTATCAATTTTTAACAAAAGACTACAACAAGAAATCAGAAGTTATTCAGGTGAATGGTAACGTTAATAACCAAACGATAACGTTTTATGATGTTCCTCAAGGTACAGCAAGCAATCCGGTATATTTGCTTATTGGCAATCATTCTGGATATGAAATATCTGGGAATGGATATACAAATTAATAAATGAAGGGTACGGTGAGATGTGAAGGCTAAACTAAGATTTTGGGGATTGGCTGCTCTTACTGCTACGTTTGCTGTAGTAATTACTAATAGTGTTTTTGCTAGCAGCGATACTTCTGGAGAATTGGAAAGCGTTACAAAAGCAACAATTCCTGCTAACGTATTAGAAGAGCTCTATCATCCCGATAAGATTTATACTAAAGATGGATTGTTTGTAAAAACATCTCAATCACTCCAGGCTGTAGATAACTTTAATCAAGATGAAGTAGTCTATGATGGCTTAAAGACTACAGATAAAACAAAAGCGATTATTCAATATGATGCCACTTATATCAAAAAAGAAGACAGTAAATAAATTTGTGTGCTTATTAATTGAAAAAATTAAGTTTTGTAATTGGACTATCTAGGGCGGCTTCGGTTGCCCTTTTTATTATGCTCAAATTAGTTAAGCTATTTCCAACACTATGTCATAAAGTATACCTTTTGCAATAGTGGTCTGGCGTATGTCATAAGTGGTTATGATACATGTCAAATAGTATATAAAATATTATGAAATGTTT
>JBEUOG010000049.1:0-11091 GCA_040544055.1 Paenibacillus sp. PvR008 | reverse complement strand
CAGGTACGTTCGGCCAGGCTACCTTAATCCTCTATGCAAATGAAAAAAGGATCAACCAGAAAGAACTGGTTGATCTCATAATACGAACGGGCAGGTTAGAGCAATGACAAGGCTGCTTGATACTGGGGCAGTGAGCGATTGTACGGAATAATTGCTACTGGGTCAATTTATTCTAAGTTATCCATTTTCAAAAAAAGTCATGGCTGTTCCTCCCATTCCGTATGCCTGAAGCCAGATGCAAGCTATATGAGATGACCGATACCGGAGATACCTTCCTTGTACAATCGCCAAGAATCGATTTGGATGGAAGTTAAGCGAGAAAATCACGGATTCGCAATCAATAATAAATGGATAGCAGCAAGAATTCCCATCGGATAGATGATGAAACGAGAGAATGTATTTTTAAATTCGTTGCGGGAGTGCTTTTCGAAAAATAAGTGCAGGATCGCATGAATCATGAGAAAGATGTCTAGCACCCAAAACGTAATCGTCTGATATTGGCTAAAAAGTAAAGCGAGTATGATGGTGTACAGGGGGAGATGGATAAAGGTGAACACTTTATAAGCTTTTGCATCATCCATATCTTGTAGAACGAAAAATAGTTTCCATTCCGAACGTCGAATTGCATCCATTTCGTGCAGGAGAAATAAGGACAAGTTAAACAAGAATAGCAACAACAACAAATCAGGCATATCAAACCTCCTAAAATTGTATAACAAACGTTTACTACAGCTTAATGAATAAACACATTAAAATATTTCCCTTGTTAATACGTAAAGCTGTTCGAAATGTAACAAGAAAAGCTATATCTGTCTCACTTGAATCCGTCAATCCATTAAAATTAAAGAGCAATGTGACCAAGATAAATGAACTTTCCGATTCATTTCATAATCTTTAACTTGATATATACAAGTAATTTTGATGAACAGTTATTTTGGGAACAACTCAAAATAACCTGTTCTGATAAAGTTGAGACCTATTTTGAGGTTTTTGAAAGAGCATTGAACTAACGGGCACGCTAGTTGAAATCATAATAAAACCTTCTATTAGAAGCAAACTAGAATTAATTGCTCTAAGTAGGAGGTTTTATTATGATTTTAAGTGAACTTTGGCGTCATTATGAGGCAGACAAACGAATCCAAGGGTTTAGTCCAAATACATTGCGAGCTTATTCTTTGCAACTCAAGATACTGGTTACGGACCTCGGGGATGTAGATATCTCTGAGATAACACTGAATCTCCTGAAGGAATACTTAGCTAAGCAGTCCGATCGCTTGAAGCCAAGCAGCTTAGGGCACCGCATCCGTTTTGTGCGATCCCGATTTGCATATGAAGAAACCTATTTACCTAACAATCCTTCGCTAAAACTGCGTGAGCCTAAAATGGATAAGCGAATTCCTAAGTTTTTGATGGAGGAAGATGTCATTCACCTGAAGATCTCATGTCAGACCTTAAGGAAAAGAGGACTGCTTGAGTTTCTATATAGCACAGGGTGTCGTATTGGTGAGGTTGAGAGTTAAACATTGAGGATTTGAACTGGGAGAACTGCTCTGTCATTGTAAACGGGAAGGGGTCAAAGCAGAGAGAAGTTTACTTCACCACGGAGTGTAAAGTATGCTTGAAGAAGTATTTAGACAGCCGCGAGGACTCGTGTAAAGCCTTATTTGTAACAGATACAAACCAGTTAAGCGAATGGCCATTCCAACGCTCAGGCGGGCATTAAAGCGGTTAGCAGATCGCGGAGCGATGGAGGCAAATGTGTATCCCCATCGTTTTCGTCATACCTATGCATGCCAGTTGCTTGATAACGGAGCGCCTTTAGATTTTATCCAAGGCATGCTAGGGCATGAAAAAGCATCAACCACACAAATCTATGCTCAACTACGCGGAGAACGACGGAGAGAACTTTATCGCCGATTTTAATTCCGTGGAACAATTCAAAAAACGGCCGCTGTTCATCGTTTGCGACAGGGCCGTTTTTTATTTTTCGTACGCTAGCTTCAAATTGCTCGGCTTTTCATTTTTTGAGAGGCTGTGAAGTAGTATGACTCCTCCAAAGAACAGATTGGGTAGCAATTCGAAGCTATTTGAAGAAAACAAAACCACTCAAAACTATTAACATCTGGAAACTGATGCGAACAGCGGAACTTTTTTATGATTGTTCCACAAAAGAAATGGGACTTTGGGCGAAACAGCAACTGTGGGCCTTCATTAAGGAGAATAATTTGGTTACGGCGCAAAATGCGCTGAAGAACCTGTTTGCCGAGACGGTCCAGGAGATGCTGGAGGCGGAAATGGAAACGCATCTGGGCTATGAGAAGCACGATGTGAAGGCCAAGGAGACGCCAAACAGCCGGAATGGAAAAAGCAAGAAAACTGTGGTCAGCGAGTACGGCGAACAAGAGATCTCCGTGCCACGCGACCGCCTCGGCGAGTTTGAGCCACTCGTGGTGAAGAAGCTCATTGTTCAGCGAAGCGACTCAGAAGCCCATTCGGTATCAGGTAAGGATCGGTTCACAGCAACCATCGACTCTCTGAGCCCTCATGATCTGATACGTACTTGCTCTTCTTCCACATCGTTCATCCGCATTCCCTGACAACCATCACTTAATAACGGCTTGCATGCACTATTTTTGCCAAACACTCATAGGGTCCCATGGCTTGATCTGATTGCCATATTTTCCGGTCAAAAAAGCTTTCATGTCTTCCAGCTTAGCAGGTACCTCGTTCCAAATTGGAAGGGGTGGTAACCCTCGTTTGCTTTTTAATAGGATATCCACTGTAACATACAAGCGTTCTGGCTGAATCCAATGAAGAAAGCGGGAAATATCAATTTGCTTGGTCAGGGACAAGGAATCAATTTCGTCATTGTAATGCTTGTTGAACTCGCTGATCAGATTCAGGAGGTAGTCTCTCTGCTCCTTCACGAAGTCCAGGCCGCAGATGGCGCCATGTCCTGGAACAACGATTTCGGGTTTAATTTCATCAATAATGCGATCAAGCACTTTAACCCAATTGAGGGTTCCCTCTTCGCTGTATGCCGTACAACCGTTAAACACGACATCGCCGGCGAACAGCACTTTTTCTTTTGGCATCCACAGCAGCAAGTCACTGTCAGAGTGGGCCGGAGCTACGTTGTAAATCATAACTTCCGTATCACCAAGACGGATGTTGATATCGTCCTTTATCTCAATATTCGGGAGCACCCATTCTACGCCTTCCAGGTCGAATCCTTCAAATTCCGCTGCAAAAAACCGCTCGCCCGAAGTCGATTCCGGAGAATCCTTTCCTCTTCTAATGACGGTGTCCATCCAGGCGATATTTTCGGTGAGACGCTCTCTGGACGCTTCCTTGTGCATAATAATGCAAGCATCTTCAAACACTTTGTTTCCCCAGGCATGGTCGCTGTTATAGTGCGAGTTCACCACATATGCGGGAGAGCCGCCGTTGCTTACTTCCATAAAAGCCTTCCGCATTTCCCGTGCATGGAACAAATCGAAGAACGTGTCATACACCAGCCCTTCACCCTTGTTGATGAACCCGGCATTGGCCCAACTGATCCCGCGATACGGCGAAATACCGGCAAAGATGCCATCTGCGACTTCAAAAAATTTAACGCGAGGTTTTTGTATAATACGTCCATACTTCATAAAAATTCTCCTTTGTGTATATGTTTTTGGGGTAAGGCATACTGACTATGTCTTTATTATAGAGAATGGAAAACAAAATTCAAGCAGGTACTTGCATGCATTTGTTCTATACTTTATGATAGTAACAGAACAACATCACACTACATGGATGGAGGAGCTGCAACATGAAGCTAGTAACCTTTCAAACCAAGACATCCCAGGAACCTTTGTTTGGGCTTGTAATTAACGAGAAATTTGTCGTGTCTTTTGCCGCAATCATGAAAAAGCAGGGAACATTCATTGACAGTCTTGAAAGTATAGACAGCTATCTTCATTATTTGCCGACAAGTTATGATGCCGCTAAGGAATTGATGCAATATGCTGTCGAACAGTCGCATCAATTCAATGAAAATGAAATCTGCCCGATTGCAGCGGTAAAACTGCTGCCGCCGGTTCCGAATCCGGCTGCGCTTATCGATTTCGGGCTGACGCCAAGACATCTGAGAAATGCTGGCGTAAATCTGTTGCAAAGAGAATATACAGGGCCGGAAAGAGAAGAGCTTAAACGAAAAATTGCTGAAAAATTCCAGAAAGATCCGAATGAAGTAACTTTCAGTTATTACAAGTGTAACCATAATGCATTAATTGGCGATGGGGATACGATTCATTGGCCTTCGTACTCTTCCTACCTGGATATCGAGCCGGAGCTGGCCTTTGTTACAGGGAAGGGGAACTGCATTGCAGGTTATGTTATTTTTAACGACAGTACTGTCCGCGATGTGCAGTGGCCGGATTTCCAGGCGCTGACCGGACCGAC
The DNA here is from genome assembly GCA_040544055.1 of Paenibacillus sp. PvR008. Classification (GTDB taxonomy): domain Bacteria; phylum Bacillota; class Bacilli; order Paenibacillales; family Paenibacillaceae; genus Paenibacillus. The sequence goes on along the minus strand of JBEUOG010000049.1, from coordinate 6,645 downwards.
GCGCTGCAAAGATTTTGATCGCAGCAAAGGAATAGGACCATTTCTGGTTACGCCGGATGAAATCGACAACCCGCTGGTACTGGATGTGGATGTACGCATCGGGGAGAGACTGCACTGGAAGGGAAGCACATCCGAGTATTCTGCACACCCTGCAAAAGTGATGGAGGAGGTTCTCAAAGTTTTCACGCCGCTCCCGGGCACGATTATAGGAATGGGGACGATACCGGATTGCTGCGCAATCGAGACCGAACAATGGCTGTTGCCCTCTGACCGAATCCAGATTACATTTGATAAATTAGGCACGCTCACGCAATTGGTGCCTGATCATGTCAAGATTACGGAACCAAGCCGCTGGGAAAAAAGAAGCGATTTGCCTTAAATAAACGTTTATGAAAATGATGAACCCCGACCCTGCTGCATATGCAAAACTTGTAGTAGAATAGGTTTAACATAGGCAAAAGGAGAAATACAATGCAAACATCAGACAGAATCATTGAAGCCGCGACACGGCTCATCAAAAAGAAGGGCTATCGGGGAGTAAGCACCAAAGCCATTGCAACGGAAGCTAAAGTCAATGAATCTACGATTTTCCGGCAATTCGGAAGCAAGCAAGGCATATTGGAAGCCATCATTGAAAGACATTCGGATATCCCGCAATTTGAGAAGCTGTTAAAAGAGGACGCGACCGATAATCCGGAAGTCGATCTGCTGAATGTAAGTCAGCAGTACCGTTTGTTTTTCCATAAAAATGCGGACATCATTTTGATTGGCATCCGCGACAAAGGAATGCTACCCGAATTGGACAGAGTGCTGGCCGATCCGCCGGTGAAGCTGCACTCCTTGCTGGTTGAATATTTTGAACGCCTGCAGAAGAAAAAAGTTATAGCCAGACAGGATGAGCGTCTTGCCGCCATGTCTTTTCTCTCGATGTGCTACGGATTTCAGATGAGCGAGCTGATTCACCGGCAATATCAGTCCCAACTCGTCACCGAGGAAGAGTTCTATAAGCACAGTGTCTCATTGTTTGTTAAAGGAATTTTGTCTCAGTCATAAGCTTTGTTGATTTATTTAATGATAAGTTTAAACTTATTAAGTTGGAGGATATTTATGAGTAATAATAAAGAAAACGTAATACTCTATATAAGATTTAAAATTAAAAGTTAAAAAAAGGAAGGATTCAAAGAACTATTATCTGCTAATATGAGAGCGATGGAACATGAACCAGCTTTTGTAAGTGCCGTTCTTTCAGATGATATTGATAATTCAAATGAGGTTACTCTTTTTGAAATCTGGAAAGGAACAAAGGAAAGTTGGCTAAAAGAAGAACTTCCTAAACCTTATAGAAAAACATATGAGAATAAACTTGTGGATTTAATCGATGAAAGAATAATTAGTTATCTTACACCAACGAATGAGTGGAGAACTAATTTAACAAACAAATAGATAGATTAATTAATAATTTAAAGAGTGACTTGTCTAAAAAACAGGTTGCTCTTTCTCATTTTAAAGAAAGGACTGAAACAGAGTCTGTAAACTATATTTTGTAGTCTCCCATATCCACTCTTTCTATTGCAGCCATTATTGTGATACGTTAGTTCTTAGCATGCTATAATTCTGTGGATGTTATTGAACTAACGGGAAACGTTAGTTCAATGACAACAGCGGCGGACACAAGACTTTATTTATCAAGTCTTGTGTCCGCCGCTGCTCCTTTTAATATACTGGTCCATATTTATCTAGTGTTAGATCTGGAAGAGAAGAATTATGGATTTTTCTTGGTTTTAGGCAACACTTCGACTGCTATCTCAGCCCATTTGACAGAGCCGTACGGTGAACTACCTCCCACAAATACATCTCGACTTAGAATATTAACCAAATAAGTACCAGGTTTCCGAATAACGATAGAACCGCTAAAGGATTTATCCTGTTTGAGGGGGATAACGGTCTTTTTTTCAACTTCGACAAAATCATCGTTTTGAAACGCTGCCACTCCAAAAGAAACTTCATTACTTTCTAGATCCGTAGCTGTCACGACCCCAGCAATTGCTATTGGATCACCAGCCTGTACACGGAGGTACCCCTGTGTCGGCTTGGTGAAGCGGATGTTTTGCTCGTTCTCGGGATGGTTGTATCTGATAGGAACGGAGGACGGGTTTAATACTTTACGATGGACCATTATCTTAGCAGATCCTTTATCATTTGTCGTAATTTCCAATGGGTTTGGACCGGGACGAAGCTCAACTGAATATTCAATCCGCTGAAATGTTTGTCCATTCATTATAATCGGCTTTCCAATGTTTTTTTCTTTTCCCTTAAAAGTGCTAATGCTACCTCCAATAGAGCTTGTCATGCCACTGTCTCCTGTATTCACCATAAGATAAGCATGCCCGAACTCTTTTTGTACTAATGCACTGAAAGTGATGTTTTCCTTATCCGTTGTATACGTTGGGTGAAGCGCTTTGACTACTTTATCGTTCCAGATCCAGTGCATGACTCCATTACTCCATGTATAATTTATTCCCATCTTAGGCAGGAGTGACGCCGGAATATACAATTGATCGTTTTTCATAAACGTTTTAGGGATTGACTCATCCAACGCTGTCATTGTTCCGTCTGAGTACCTGAAAATCTTTGATTGGTTAGGCATCAACCGAAATGAGGAAAAAGGTACCGAGTTCTCAGTGTCAAACTCCGCCCACGTGCTGCCTGTCTTTGCATCTCGCTTGATGTTTGCCAAGTGAGCTGTTTCCAGCCATTTGAACGGGAAATACAAATGATTATTTTTCTTCAGCAGGGGAGCGACCTTTATGGAGACGGAATCCAGCGATAATGAAGATTTGTTTAATTCGGCAGTCAGTTGGTGCGGAACCAGATAGAACACAGCCGCATCCTCTGCTACAACGGGAAGATTGGAATTTGAATTCTCCGCATAACTCAGAGCCGTTGGAAGCAGACCAGAAATAAGAAGGCAGGAAGATACAAGTAGAGAAACAAAAATTCGTCTCATTGAATAAACACCTGATTTCATTTTTTATCATATATACCAGAAAAACGAAAAAAAGTTGCACAGATATAAGTCTTTTATTCTGACCATTAGCCTTTTTGGATAACTTAGTTCTTTCATTCAACTGCTTTCTTCTTTTGTTTTATGACAATCTTTATGATACTTCGACACGACTCTTACTATAGGATAAATAAGACTACTTTACTTTGGAGGTGTCTTTTTGGAGTTATTTCTATTTATACTAAATATTTTAGTTATTCTCCTTTCTATTGCTGGTGGAGTGCTTTTAATTGGATTAGTGTACAGAGGATATATACTGCTAGGTTTACTTATTGCTGAGAAAAAGAGAAGAATAACGGATCAATCTCAAAATCAGGCTTGACTATCAGCCCAACATCCGATGGCGGTTACATTCAATGAGAATGCCTGCTTTATAGCGGCTACGCTTGTTGCCATCGGCATATAAATCCCCCCTCAAAATGAGTGCAAAAAAGCCGCCATGGCTTTGGCGGCAGTAGTTGGTATGTTTATACCGATTATAAAATTGAGAAATCCAAGCGGACAAGATATATAATCAGATTCTAGGGAAACAGATTTAATTCAAAGTACTCCAACTTTGAATACATCGCCATGGGGCTTGTACGCCTTTGCGATGTATTTTTTATTATCCGAAGCCAACACGGAGTCAACGCTTCGCTTCAACATTTTCAGCGCAGGATGAATCGAGCGTTCGCTCGTATTCTTCCCGATCATCCTCGAAAAAGCTACGCTGCATCAGATTTTAACAGCCTGAATACCGGACTCAAAATCTTGAGTAGCCAATAAGCAAATATGGTCACTGTGGTCCATGAGCTGCGCTTATTCTGGATGTATTGATCGTTGATAATATAAGTCCGAGTGGAAGAAGGGCTCTTCAGACCGAACTTTTCCCACTTCGCCGGATCATCAGAACCTCCGAGCCTTACAAGCATATTCGCCGACTCACTATTTATTTTAGCCGGAATTTGCTCGTATGCTTGGGTGATTTGCTCATGAAATTCGTCGATTGGATTGCGGCTGGCAAGGCTCTCCAAGTGGATGCCTTCGCGAAGGTAAGAAACGTATGCCAGATGGTCAGCCCAGAACTCGTCGATATAAAAAAGCCGTACCCGTTGCTCCGAAGGGCTCATCGGCTTCTCGCCTTTCAAAATTCCGAGCCGCTCCTCGTATAGAATTCGCCTCTGATCCTCCACCATATCCGAATAACAGTTCAGTTCCTGGTGGATATCGAAGTTTTGGCCCATAATAACGCGCTGAATATGCGCAATTTTGCTGCGGAGCACCGGCTCTTCGAGAGCCTCATCCTGCCTAGGAGCGCGAATCGCTTTATTGATGCCGAACCGAAGCATCAACTCGTCCTCCAAGCTTACGAAAAATATGGAAGCTCCCGGGTCGCCTTGGCGGCCAGAACGCCCGCGAAGTTGGTCGTCGATCCGCACGCTTTCGTTCACATGTGTACCAATCACGTACAACCCGCCCAGCTTGGCGACAACTTCTGCTTGCGTGGGGTTGCCGCCGTCGAGCCGAATGTCGACGCCGCGTCCCGCCATATTCGTAGACACCGTCACGGCGCCGATTTCTCCCGCTTTGGCGATGATCTCGGCTTCTTCTGCGTCGTTTTTCGCATTCAGAACATGGCAAGGTACGTCGGCAAACGCTAGCGCCTCCGCCAGCATGTCAGACTCCTCGACGCTTGACGTACCAATGAGAATTGGACGTCCCGTCGTATGGACGGACGAGATTTCTTGTACAAGCGCCTTAAGTTTGGCTTCTTTATGGGTATAAATCCGGTGCGGATGGTCGATCCGTATGTTTGGCCGGTTCGGCGGGATTTGCACGACCTGCAGCTGATAAATATCTTCGAATTCCATTGCGGAAGCGTGCGCGGTAGCCGTCATTCCACAAATCCTCGGATACAGGCTAATGAAGTGTTGAAGGGTGATCGTCCCGAGAATTTTCCCGCCGGCTTTTGACTGCAGCCCTTCTTTGGCCGCAAGCGCGGCTTGCAGCCCGTCCGGCAAATACCTGTTCTCCGCCACGCGCCCGGTATATTCTTCGATCAGTTCGATTTTACCGTCCCGGACGATGTAATCGACGTCTTTTTTTAGTAACAATTCCACATGCAGCGCGCAATTTAATGACGTTAACAAATGACTATTATGGCTATCGTACAAATTGCCGCATCCCAGCAGCGACTCCGCTTTCGCAGAGCCTGCTTCATTCAAGTATACGTTCCGCTGGAAGTCGTCGAAGTCGTAATGCTCTACTTCCTTGAGCCGCCGAGCCACTTCTGCGAAACGAATGCCGTTGTTGCTGGAAGAGCCCGACTCGCCTGTGATGACTAGCGGCACCCGCGCTTCGTCGAGAAGCAGTGAATCCGCTTCGTCGACAATGACGTAGTGGAAAGGACGAAGCACGGTATCGGCTTCGGTTAGTGCGATCGTGTCGCGCAAATAATCGAATCCCGCCTCTTTAGCCGTAACATAGGTTATATCCTTTGCGTACGCTTCCCGTTTCTCGAACAGGCTCATGCCCGCTTGAACCGAGTTTACCGTTAACCCGAGGAAACGATAGATCGGGCCCATCCACTCCGCATCTCGATTTGCCAAATAATCGTTAAAAGTCAGCACATGAACGCCTTCGCCGGTCAGCGCATTTAGATAAGCAGGCATAACAGCAGAGAGCGTTTTTCCTTCGCCGGTATGCTGCTCGATCAAAAATCTCTCGTGCAGAGCGATGGCAGCCATGATCTGGACATCGTAAGGTTGTAATCCGAGCTTTCGCTTCGCTGCCTCGCAGACTAGCGCATAGGCATCGACAAGCAGCTCATCCAAAGGCGTACCCGATTTTGCTTCCTTTTTCAGCCGGAGAGATTCCTTTTTCAGCCGCTGATCGTCCCATGCTTCCAAATTCCGTTTCCTAATGAGCTCCACTTTGTCCCGATAGCCTTTCAGCTTATTCTGGGTATCGCGGTCTTTGAATTTTTGCATCAACTTGACGGCTAAATTCATCGGAATTTGATCCCTCCTCGGTAGAAATATAGTGGCTAAAGTATAATCAAACTCTATAACAATAGCAAAGTTTGGAATAAAAAAACAACTCCCTTGCTTCATTAACGGTACCAGCTGCAGTTAACACGTGCGCTCCTAGCAGCTGACAACCTTCACTGTAACGCCATACGACATGCCGAACATCGGATAATCATGTAAGCAACGGCATTCATGATGAACCGTGAGTACACTTACACTCGGGACAAAGAACGATGCAAATGCTGTGACTCTGCATTTGTAGAACATTTAAGGTCAATGTCCTACGAAAGCCCATGGTACCCGTAGAGGGAGCGTCCTGTCAGGAGTGTTTCACTTCAAAGTACAATGGGGTCTACATGATCGCCCTAAAAATGATGGGAAACTATCACGCACGGTTTGGAGTGGGGTAAAGGGGGAGCCCATATCAAATCCTTAAATAAATCAACTGGACAGTGAAAAGTTCTACACCACTAAGAAGCCAGCGAATCCTCGTCAATATGAGACGTATCCTGCTTGGATTTAATTATTTTCGTTATAGATAAATGCAGATTTTGAGCAAACAGGCGAAAAATA
>JBEUOG010000048.1:0-11527 GCA_040544055.1 Paenibacillus sp. PvR008 | reverse complement strand
TAAATACCAAATGGACTGGATTACTTGCTCTCAAGCACCTGTTACTTTTTTTCGTGGAGAGCATCGAAGTAAATGTAATAATTTTATAAATCGTGGATTATTAGAAAATTAATAATTAATCATGTTACGTTTATGCAACGCTATTGATAAAATGTACATAACTCGCTACTACGCAGGCGGATGGTGCTTCCCATCGCTGTTGCCGTTTGTACAGCACCATTCCGCCTACTCCGTTTTTCATGTGAATTTGTCGTTCAGCTCATATAATGAAAAAAATCCAAAAAATGATACCTGATTATCAGATAATCGTTTCAGGAGTAACGCCTACCGGAAAGGTGCCTTCTGCTTTTGCTTGGGACGTATACATGTCGTACCAGGCATCTGCAATAAACTTCGGATCGGTTTGAGTTCCCGGTTTGATAAATACTCCTAACGAAAGATGACCTACATAGATGCCTTTAGGAGCCAAATCCGTATGCAGATTGTTCGCATAATTACGGAGTCCAGATAGAGCAATGCCAATATTGCTCATCATATGGATATCCCTACAAAATTCCCTGTAAATCCACCTGATAAAAAGCTGATATTTTGCGTTTGAAAAGGCGGCGTTCAGGCGGGTTCATTCCCGAGATGGTAATAAAACTGTCCTTGGGTTGCATGGACTTCTGCGGCCAAATGTACAGGAAGATCCTCCTGAAGCGTAATCGCATGGGGAACTAACGTGAATGTATCTGCTTCACATCGCATCATGCGCAGCACTTTCCCTTGTCCCTCTTCATAACTGACATAGGCATACAGATAATTTTCATCATTTAGATACAGCAGGAGCCCCGCCATTTGCAAATAGCTGACAGGTTGATATTCCAGCGCCGTTTCTACCCGAAAATGATGATCGGTTTGCCGGATGGCAAGCACGTGATGCTGAAACAGACTTTGAATGGATTCTCCAGCCAGAATTCGAAGATAGCCCGGACGCTGGCTCAGTGGCACCAACGGTCATCCGCCAGTATACGCAATATGTTCCACGTTTTATTTAAAACGGGCCACTCAAAAAAGTCTTCGAATACAAAGCTGTGCTTCTGTCCTGCCGAGAAAGTGGTTCCGATAGGTGCAGGCACTTCTAATTGCGGCGTATGGCCCCCTGCGGTTAATCGCAGCAGCCTTCATCATTCCAGTACACGTGCTGCAAGGCCGTTTCTCGCCCTAAAATGGCATACTTCCCTTCCAACGAACGTGTACATAAATGAGCCATATACCAATCACCATCTGGCGTCTGTACAAGACTGCCATGTCCTGCACATTGTAAAGGGAATTCAGGACGATCGCGTGACGTAAGCATCGGGTTATGCGGGTCTACTTCATAAGGCCCGGATAGCTGCTTCGAACGGGCTACGGTTACCGCATGTCCCGTACCCGTTCCACCTTCCGCTGTAATAAGGTAGTAACATCCGTTTGGCTTGTAGATATGAGGGACTTCTGTTTTTTTCAAAGGCGTGCAATCAAAAATTTTCACATGCTCGCCAATAAGTCGTTGCTGCCTGCTATCGTATTCCTGCATGACAATACCTGAAGATTTATTACTGTCCAACATGCGGTAATCCCACAATGCATTCAATAGCCATTTACGTCCGTCATACAGATGTGTATTTTATAAATATTTTCGTACCTTGATATCTCAAAGTGTCGAGTGCATTTTTGTATAAATATTTTAAAGGTGATTGTAATGAACAAAACGACAAGCGGCTGGATCAATGGTTTCCTGGGCGTGCTCATCTTTAGCGGCTCGCTACCCGCAACACGGTTGGCTGTGATGGATTTTGATCCGTTATTCCTCACCGTATGCCGTGCCGCAATTGCTGGGGTGTTAGCGGGACTGCTTCTCCTCATCTTCCGGCAACAACGGCCTGTCCGAAGCGACATCGTTCCGCTATTGTTAGTAGCACTCTGCGTGGTAGTAGGTTTCCCACTACTGACAGCCTTGGCGCTTCAGTATGTCACATCCGCGCATGCAATTATCTACATCGGGCTTCTGCCGCTTTCGACGGCGATCTTCGGAGTACTGCGGGGCGGTGAACGCCCGCGACCAACCTTTTGGATCTTATCAGCTCTAGGCAGCTCCCTTGTAGCAGGATTCGCCCTAACACAAGGGGCTACATCTTCGCCGGTCGGTGATGCGTTAATGCTGGCTTCTATCATCGTGTGCGGTTACGGTTATGCGGAAGGGGGACGACTCTCACGGAGACTAGGGGGCTGGCAGGTGATCTCTTGGGCACTCGTTCTGTCGCTTCCCGTTATGTCACTGCTCTCTTTTTATTACATGCCGGTTTCGTGGGCGGGTATCAGTGGCTCCGCACTCTTGAGCCTTGCTTATGTCTCCCTGTTCAGCATGCTCATCGGCTTTGTGTTCTGGTATCGTGGTCTTGCCCAGGGAGGTATAGCAGCGGTCGGGCAGTTACAACTTCTCCAGCCTTTCTTCGGCCTGCTACTTTCGGCTCTCATTCTGCACGAGTCAATTGGTTGGCCTATCTTTATAGTAAATATCGGTGTCATACTGTGCGTGGCGATCGCACGGCGATTTGCATCAAAATAGTTTTCAACAACAGCTCCGATTCGCAGAGCTATCCTAAGTGAATTTAAAAAGCGTTATACTAATCCGGTATATTTTTTAATGCCATCGTAATAGTCGGTATGACCATTAAAAGAATAGGACCTGTAACGCTATGTCGTGCTTGTATTTGGAGGATTCGAGCCAATAGTCAATTATTGAAAGAAAACGGAATCGACAACTTTAATACAAATCTCTTGACCAGTGACATTATAGTTATGAAGTAGATATAAATCTGAGCAGTCCATAATGAATGCAAGTTATTTTTAAGAATATCAAAGAAGCCATCCCGATAATCTAAAACAAGTGTTAACTTTATTTTATTTTGTCAGTAAAGCGGTTTGTTTGACTATAATTTTTTATAGTATTTTTCAAGATCAGATAACATTGGCCCCCCTTTTACGAACTCTTGTCCTGATTATACCGGAACAAGAGTTGGCTTTTTTTAATCAATAAAAGTAAAAAAAAGACCCTGCCAAATACCTCATGCTAGGACGAAGACGATAGCGACAGCAATATTAATAGTACGTTTTTTCATCAAGTCACTTCAAAATGTTTTGATTTTTAACTCCCTTTTTGTCTCAGGTCATGAAATTTTCGGGGATGAGGATGATTTGTAGCAGTCAGCCTGTTCTTTCATACAGATGATTTTTCAAAATCCTGACAAAAAAACAGGAGCCCTGACCGTCAACGGTCGGGTTCCTGTTTGTCATGCAATTCTATGTGAAGATATCCCACTTCTGAAATGAGGCAATCGTACACTTTCCGCTCACAAAGGCGCGAATGCCCGTTGATTCCAGTCCGGGATACACCCTTCCTGTGAGGACGTATTCACCGTCGCCGATGAATATTTCCACCGAGCTTTTATCGACAAAAACCCGAAGCTCCAGACGGCCCTCGTGTAAGCCCACGGGCACTCTTCTCTCTCCGCCCGGTCCGATACCTGCACGCTCACGGTTGAAACGGAACAGACCGTCATTGGGACGGTACGACAGTACAGTCTCCTCTTCGCTGCCCACCCGCAGTTTCAAGCCGAATTCATCGGTGTTACCGGCCTCGAACTCAAATACGGCCTTCAGTTCGTAGCTATCTCCGCCCGTCTCTATAATCTGCTCGCCTGTCAGTAAGATATCCCGCTGCTCGAACAGATTGGATCGGTAATTCTTTACTTCTTCAAGCGGACGGAACAGCAGCCTGCCGCGGTCGATAACCGCTTCCCGCGGAAGACTCATCGCACCAGCCCAATGGTGTCCCTGCTGGGTCGGCATCTCCGACTCCCACATGTCCATCCATCCGATGACGATACGCCGCCCTTTATCATCCAAGGTTGACTGCGGGGCATAGAAATCGAATCCGTGATCCACCTGAGCATACCGCTCTGCCGTAAATGTTCCGGCCGCGGAATTGAAATCACCAATACCGTACATGGTGGAATGCAGATTGCAGTAGGCTTCCCCCTGGGCAGGCATCCGCTGCGGGGACAGCATAAATACGTGCCGGCCGCCAAGCGGAAACAGATCCGGGCACTCCCAATTATCGCCGAAGCGTCCGGCACTCACGGCCAGTACATTGACATACGTCCAGCTTCTCAGGTCTTCAGAACGGTAGAGTAGTGCAAGCCCGTTCCCTTTGGCATCATTAGAACCGAGAACGGCGTAATATTGATCTTCGTGCCTGAACACCTTAGGGTCACGGAAGTCTTTGCGGCTGACCGTGTCCGGTATGGCATCATAACCGATGACCGGGTTGCCCTCCCACTTTTCGAACGTTACCCCATCTTCCGATACTGCGATTCCCTGCGACTGCTTGTAATCCTGATCTTTGTCGGGCCCGGTTACAACATGTCCAGTATACATCAGAACAAGCTTCCCGTCCTGCTCAACTGCACTGCCAGAGAAACAGCCGTCCCGGTCGAACTCACCATCGGGAGCCAAAGCAACCGGAAGATAATTCCACTTCATAAGATCACGGCTGACTGCGTGTCCCCAGTGCATCGGCCCCCATACCGATTTATACGGGTAATGTTGATAGAACAAGTGATACTGCCCGTTATATTGAATGAAACCGTTCGGATCGTTCATCCAGCCGAATTCAGCCATTAAGTGGTAGTTCAGCCGATAATCCGGCCGAAGCATATGCTTCGATTGGGAAATAAATTGATCTGCACTCTCTCTCGTATACGCTCTACTCTGTATGATAAGGCATCCTCCCTCTGCAGTTATTTAATTGAACCTTGCATAACACCCTGAATAATATATTTCTGTGCGAACAGATAGATGATGATGATCGGAAATATCGTCAGTACCAAACTTGCCATTAACGGACCGTAATCCACTGTATAGGTTCCGTAAAAGTTGTACGTGGACAACGGAAGTGTCCTTTGCTCCGGGTCGACCAGAATGAGGGAAGGCAGCAGAAAATCATTCCAGACCCACAGCACATTGAGAATGGAGATGGTGGCTGTCGTGGGCATCAGTACCGGAAACACGATTCGGAAGAATGTCTGAATTCGCGTGCAGCCGTCAATCAGCGCCGCTTCCTCCAGTTCCTTCGGAATGCTCTTCACGAATCCATGATAAATGAAGACGGCCAGCGAGCTGCCAAAACCGATGTACATGTAAATCAGCGACCACTTGCTGTTCAGCAGATCAAGTGAGCCGTAAATTTTCACTAATGGAATCATGATGGCCTGGAACGGAATGATCATGGAAGCAACCATCAGCATAAACGTATATTGGTTGAACTTGGTGTTGTTTCTGACAAAATAATGAGCCGTCATCGCCGCGAATAGTGAGATAAACAAGACACTTAACACCGTTATGACCAATGAGTTGGTGAAGGCATCGATGTAATTCATTTTATCAAGCGCATTCATATAATTGACCATATTGAAGCTCTCTGGAAGCGATAACGGGTTCGAGGTGATGGCTATGTTTTCCTTGAACGAATTGATCAGCAGAAAAACGAACGGTACGATGAACAATATGAGCACGACTGTCAGCACAATGAATTTGATCACGGAGGAAGCGGCTTTTTTGCTTGTCATTACGCCTCCACCTCCAACTTCTTACTAAAATAAACCTGGAGCAGGGTGATGAGAGCAACCATCAGGAACAGCACGAATGCTTCCGCCTGCCCCACACCATAATCACGGGAAAGGAAAGCCTTTTCATACACATGCATGGACACCATTTGAGTACTGCTGAACGGCCCGCCTTTCGTGAGCGCGAGGTTCACGTCATAGACCATAAATCCGCGCTGCAGGGACAAAAATATACATACGATGAAAGAAGGAACCATCAAGGGCAGCACCATTTTCCGCAGTCTGATCCAACTGTTCGCCCCATCAATGCTTGCGGCCTCCATAATATCATTCGGCACACCGGTCAATCCCGCGATGTAAATGACCATCATGTAACCCGCGTTCTGCCACACGGTTACAATCACGAGTGCCCAGAACGCTTTGTCGGGATCAGCCAGCCAAGTCGTGCTGAGCGACTGAATGCCAGCATGTTGTCCAAAATAGACAAGCACGTTGTTGAAGATGAACTGCCAGATAAAACCGAGTACAATGCCGCCGACAAGGTTGGGCAGGAAAAATCCCGCCCGGAAAATACTCTGTCCCTTTAAACCTTTTACCAGCACATACGCAAGCATAAAAGCGATAACATTGATAAGAACAACGGTATAAAACACATACTCTAGCGTCAAGCCGAACGATTTCCAAAACTCAATATCCCGAAAAACAGCCAGGTAGTTTTGGATGCCAACCAGCGATAGTGTCGTGGAAATACCATCCCAGTTTGTGAACGTCAGATAGATGCCGTACAAAAATGGAATGATCATTACCGTTATGAAGGCAAACAAGGTTGGTCCGGTAAACAGCAGCCGTGACCGCAGCCGGTTCCATACTCCTTTTTCCGCAATCATGATGATCCCTCTCTTTATTCCGGATTTCTCTCTCTATTCCGGGTGATTTGAAAATAACCTTATTTCGCGGTTTTCCAGTAGTTTTCGATTTCTTTGACCAGTGTTGCGCGGTCGCCCTGTTTCGCCAGATATTTTTGCATGGAAGATCCTGTCTTGGACCAGTGGTCGGCAGGCAGCGTGCTCATCGACTGCTCTGACTTGCCTTTTGCGATATAATCCTGGATGGACTTACCAAGCGGATCGGCCGTAGGCAGTGTAATATTTTTGAACGCCGGGATAATGTTTGCTTTGTTCACGAGGAAATCCTGGCCTTTCTTCTCATAGACAATCCAGTTCAGGAACTTCTTCGCCGCCTCCTGCTGTTCCGGAGTAGTCTTCTCCTTGTCAATGACAATGCGTTTGGATACGGCGGATGAAATTTCCTGATTGCCGTAGTCATTGGCATTATTGCTGATCGGTACAGGCAGGAAACCATATTCTTTGTTAGCGGTATCAAAACTGCTGATTTGCGGCCATGCCCAGTTGCCCATGAACCAAATGCCGACTTCACCTTTGCCGAGCAGTTCCGGTCCGCGTTCATAAGCTCCTGCCAGCGGGGAAGCCTGGTCGATATTGTATTTCATCATGAGGTCGAATGTATCCATAAGTCCGTTAAATACCGGATTATTAGCCAGGTCTGCCTGGCCCACTTTCAGTGACGCCATGAATTTGTCCACTTCAGCCATGTCTTTGCTCTGGCCTGCATAAGCAAGAGGCAAATAATGGGCGCCCAGAGACCAGTCCATTGGTGAAATTACCAGTGCTTTCTTTCCGGATGTCTCGATTTGCTGAAACAGTTTTTCAAGGTCATTTCGGGTTTTAATTGTGGCGGGATCAAAGGTTCCGCCTACCGCTTTATCAACAACGGCTTTGTTGTAAATGAATCCGTAGCCTTCAACAGCCAGCGGAAACGCGTAATTTTTACCGTCAAATGTCGTAGCTTTCGTAGCGTTTTCCACAGTGTCCGCATTCCACTTTTCTCCGTTTAGATCGAGGATACGGTCCTTGAATTTCTCGACATCGCCTGTATCTAGCATCATCATGGTCGGCGGATTTCCGGATGCATACAATGCGGAAGCACGCTCAAAAGGCGATCCACCGTTCGGAACCGGCTGGAATTCAACAGTAATGTCCGGATTGTCTTTCTCGAATGCCTTGGCGGCATCCTCCAGCTGTGGAAGGATTTCGCCTTTGGAGTTCAAAAGCGTAATTTTCACATTTTTCGAATCCGCTGATCCCCCTCCAGAAGCCGAATTACCTTCTCCTCCGGAGCCGCCGCATGCGGACACCACCATAACCAAAAGAAGCAGCATTACCATCCATTGAACTCTTTTGAATTTCCTCACTGTTGTCATCCCCCTATTTCTGTAACGACTCTGAACACTTGAATAAAACGCTTACAAACGGATTATATGTCAAAGATTTAACTCATGTCAATCGTTTGACATGTTAAACCTTTAACATGTACTAAAAAAAATCTGTTCCCCTTGTTAGAGGAACAGATTTCATTCAGGTCGTTGCACGCTCAATCAGTTCAACAGGCAGCAGATTGACAGACTGTACCTGCTCCCCCTCCGCCTGCCTGCGAATCAGCTCGACTGCCAGTCTGCCGATGTCTGCAGTCGGCTGTCTTACCGATGTAAGTTCCGGCGTCAGCCAGGATGTAGCGCTTACATCATCGAAGCCTACAATACGCACACTCCCCGGCACATGCCTTCCGGCGCGGATATATTCTTTCAACGCGAACGCGGCAATAATATCGCTTGTTGCGAACACCCCATCAACATCTGGATGTTCATGAATGAGTTTCGATATGATTCGCTCGTACTCCTTCTGGTCAAACACATTCAAGTCCGTTTGAACGATCACATGCTGGACACTATGCTTGCCCACGACATCCCGGAATGCTTTGGTCCGCTCATTGGACAGCATGTTCAGCTCCAGATTTCCGCATATATGGGCAATTTTCCGGCAGCCTTTGCGAATGAGTAGCTCCGTGGCCAGCTCGCCTCCACGATAATTATCCGAAGATATATACGGAATATACGGGTCAATCTGCCTATCAAATGTCACAATCGGTGAATTCAAATGGCGATACTCTTCTACTTCTAAAGTATGGCTACCCATAATGATGCCGTCTACCCGGTTTCGCTTCAGCATATCGATATATACTTTTTCCTTCACGGGATCCATATGCGAATTGCACAGCAGGACCTTGCAGTCATGCTGATAGGCATAATACTCGACCTGATTGGCAAGCTCACCGAAGAAAGGATGCGAGACATTGGGAATAATAAGGCCAATAATATTGGACTGCTTGCGTAGCAGAGATCGTGCTATTTCATTCGGTTGATAATTAAGCTCCTCCATTGCGTCGAACACTTTTTTGCGTGTAGTTTCGCTGATATATCCCCGGTTATTCATTACACGGGATACTGTAGTGACCGACACACCGGCTTTTAACGCTACATCATGAATTGTCGCCATATTAACCTCTTCCCGCACAAAATAAATACATACAAACTATACTCTCTCCTCATCATTCCGACAACCTTACATAACGGATGGTCTCATAAATAGTCATACATATTTCACCTCAAACAGTGATTCCTATTAGAATTCGTGATTTTGTTACTCAAGTCCTTTATCACAACTAGCTTGCCCATTAGTTCAATTATGGAGGATTTCGTTTGTAAGTTGTTAGACCACGATGGCCTGCCGAATGCTTCGTCGACTGCTAAAATAGGCTTCTGTATTTATTATCATACTAATAAATAGTGATTGGGCCGTTCTTCAATGTCTCTATTTCAGAGAGGCAATAAGAGAAATTAAGTTCATATACTTCCCGTCATCAGCATTCAGCAGTGCAATATTGTCACGTGCATAATCGTTGTCACACTGAAGCCATTCATACCAAGCTTTCGAGAAGCAATTCATTTCTCTTACCGATTCAACATAAATATATGGCGACTGTCCCCATAATTTCCCCCACCATTCACAAGTGTGTCAATGGATATCGAACTCACTAGGTGACAAGAACGGCTGCAACTCCACAGGTACAGCCCCATCAAACTCCTTCTTCACCCCTGGCATCGCTATAGCGAATATACCTCCTTTCCGCTTCATTGAAGCTATCCCATTGCATGGATTCAATCCATACGTAACCGTCAACCAGGCTTGCCGCGAACGATAGGGCGAACATGCGGCTGCTCGATGCTAACCATGCGATCGGCAACGGAATGCTTCTTCTGATCTGCCATTTCGCGTTGCTGGCGGTATTGCCGTTTGCTCCATACCGTGAGGGGCGTATGCTCCATGAGCTTCTCTATGATGCGAAGGTCGCGACCCACGTAGTTCAGCTGCTTTTTGATTGCTCGACGAATGACTTTGCCCGAAGATTTGCGCGGCTTCTCTCTTTCACCGACAAGGGGGCATGGAGCACATCGATGATGCCTTCCAGAATTTCACGGGCGTGATTCAACAATCCCAGGTCGGTGGGATACTTGATGTCGGCTGGGGCACACGTGGCATCGAGCATAAGAGTCCCCTTGTTCGTGACATGTGCTGGAGGCGTAGCTGCCGTGTCCTCTGACGACAGGAGATGAAGCTTTCTCACGGCGGGGCGGCCTTTCTTGGAAACGTTCGTTGGTTCCTCTGGAACGGACAGCGCTTCGCCCATCTCCATCGTCAACTGAAAGCCGCCTGTACCGTTGTCATCGTCGTCACGATGTTTCTTAGAGGCTTCTTGCTTCGCTTTGGCCTCCCCTTCTGCTTGCAGAGCGGCTTGAGCGATCCAATCGTTCACCTCTGTAATGATTTCCGCACCAAACCGTTGCCGAAAGTGCGTTAGCAGGGAGTGATGAAACGGCTCTTTATCCACGTAAGCCGTATAGCCAATGAAGAACTGAAGGTAGGGGTTCTCCTGGATCTGCAGTGTGGTCTCTCGGTCACTAAGACCCAGCCGTTCCTTGATAATGAGCGAGCCAAGGGCAATACGAGCGGTGTACGCCATTTGGCCGATGTGCAGAGCTTGAAGCGATTTGACATACTTCTCTTCCACTCGATCCCAAGGGATGAGCAGCAAGCTGCACCCAACGATTTGTTGGGTTGAGCTTACCACCAAAAGGAAGATAAAAATCTTTCAATAAATCTGCCATCTCTCGGTTCTTCACAAACATTTTCACTCACTCCGTATGCAAGGTTTTTTGCCATTTCTCCGTATTTTCCTTCCAGATAAATTCGACGAAAATGCCTGAAATCCCTTGTGGATAAAGGGGATTCCCTTCATTCAGCAAGCCCTAATTTACAATAGTTTTGTTCATGGAGTTTTTCATTCAAGAATTCCGGTTTAGTTTGACCAATTTGGAGTCACGGTTTGAGGGTAAGAAAACGGTTTGTTGTGACACGCTCGCTTGCCTACAAGATAAAGAATTTTATTTCCATCCCCCCCTTTGCAAATAATAAGAAAAGGACAGGAATGAACATACGTCATCCCTGCCCTTATATAGCCTGTTGTATGCGCCCACAAAAAAATAACCGTGCTGAACCAGCACGGACGTGGACTCGTTATAACAGGCATCCCTAAGGATCTGGTTATATCCATTGTTCTCAACTAATTCCGAAGCTTTCAAAACTCCACCCGTATTTACCAAATTGGGCAGACGGGTAGTGCAAGTATGAAAACCTCTTTTATGGAATTGGATTAGTTAAGAATAGCTCCAGACAAATAAATCTCTCCTTAGTGAATTATCCATTATTATAACAGGGAAAATTTTATCTGCAACCCTTTACCATGTCTTTGGTTTACTTGATACACCTCGATTTCAGGTTATAAAGAAACAAATTTATTCGAACTATCCTGCCCGTTCGTATTATGAGATCAACCAGTTCTTTCTGGTTGATCCTTTTTTCATTTGCATAGAGGATTAAGGTAGCCTGGCCGAACGTACCTGC
>JBEUOG010000047.1:0-13879 GCA_040544055.1 Paenibacillus sp. PvR008 | reverse complement strand
TGTATTTATCGGTTAAAAGAGAGATTAAGTTTACAGGATGATCCATTCGTTGGGGGATTTACTATGTGTATTTTTGGAAGTAGGTGATATGGGAGAGAGGAATTTAGAGTAGAGATACCATATAATAGGAGGCGAGAGGGAGTATATCCCTTCCACCGTCTCGACACATGTGGAGTGCTTGGTAGTAATATATCGAGATCAGAAGCTGTGATACACGAGGGATTAAGATTAATTTGAATATGTTCCTGCATTCAAAAAATCGCTTTAGGGTTGAGTGCGGGGACATATTATTTTTATTCAAAAGGCATGCGGAGTGTTGTATGTTTCTGTGAGGTAATAATAAATAAGTAACATATTTACCTTTGTGGATTTTAAATAAAATACAGACTCAACCTTCACAGGATGGAAGCTTGGCGTTAAATGGTCTCAATTTCAAGAACTCTAAAACTCCAGATTCACACAATTTAATTGAATGGGCTCAAAATCAGTTTGGTTTTTTACTGGGTGCAGGAATTTCATGCTAATATACTGAAATAGAGAAGGTATAGTCATGGAGGCATGAATTATGAAAAGTGTGGAAAATTTAGTTAACAGCATTGTCAATGAATCTGTGGTTAAAGGGAAAACATATATTTATTTAATATCAGGCACAGAGAATTCGTTTACCAGTGGGTATTATAGGATTGTTGAAAATGAAGTCTCATATGTTAGTGATGTAACTGTTTTTCTTTTTGAAAAATATACAAATGAGATTAAGAGGATAATGATCGGAAAGGGAATCCTTTGTATCAAAGTGGAAGCTGGGAAATTAATAGAATATAGTATTGTCAACGATATGAATCCAGAACTTTTTGATAGTGATGTCTTCGAATTGATTATCTACCAGAGATATGATTTGGAACCGGAGGGAGAGGAAAGTAAAGTAACCTTACGGAAATCATTAAAGGCCGAAAAAATAAAAAAAACCCTAGTGTTTGTATGCTATATGAATGATATAGAAGGAATCAAGGAACTCGTTGCGAACGCAAGTAAATCCAATTTAGATAAGGTTTTGAAATATCACGGCACAGCTTTGCAGTTTTGCAGTAAACACAATAATTTAGAGGCATTTAGGCTTTTAGCAGAAAAAGGGGCAAATGTAGGAAAACGTGCGTTGGCTGAAACACCGCTTGAAATTGCATTTAGATATTCAAGTGATATTGTGAATTATATACATACGGAATATGCGGATATCTATCAAAAAGAGGTAGAAAAGAAGGGTTTCGGGATCGCTCTTCATTGTAAAGATGAAGCTCTGTTAAATGATATTTTAGAGCTGGGCTGTGATGTGAATTGCGAAAAGAAACCGTTTCCCCCTTTACATAATTTTGCGGATTGTAATAACGTTTTGGGTATTCAATTCCTGTTGGATCATGGGGCTAATATTGAATGTAGGAACCAGTATAAACAATCAGCCTTGCATAGAGCTGTCAGCAATGGAAATGCAGCAGCAGCTGAAATCCTATTAAGATATGGGGCTGACATTCAGGCTAAAGATGATAATGGAAAAACACCTTTGGAATTGGCTCGAGCACGTGAAAACAAAACAATATTTAATATGATGGAATGATGTAACTGTTAATATGATTTAAGGAATTTCTTTGGTGGACATCCGAGTATAAGTAAATGGTGGGATTTCTCGGAGATAATTGAGGGGGATATAGAGAGTTTCTTTGAGGTTGTAAAAAGATTAATTTATAAAATAGTGTTGCACGAGAATAATAATCGAGTGGTTGAGAAAAATCCTTCATCATGGTCGGAATGGTTTGAGGAACATACGATGATGTTGTGGGAAACTGTATGGTTTGAAAAAATAGAGAAGCATATTAGATCAATAAGGTTACAGAAGGCTCTGTCAAGCCTCATTAGTCGGGATTAAAATGGAATTTAGCAAAAATTATATATATACTCTAAATTAGGTCCTTGGTATTATTCAAGGACTTTTTTGGTTCCATATATCCCCATGAATATGCTATAGTATAAGCAATAAAGAAGATTTATGCAGAATTTAGTAGAATAATGGGCTGAGATATTCCCGTTAGTCTTGGGTACATAGTCCTTTCATTAAAGCTGATATTCCAATGAGGTGAAAACGGTTGGCAAGAACATATTATGCAGAAGGCAGACAAGTTGCTTATGTATTGAGAGGGCTATTTACTTTAATGTACCCGGTCTGCATGAAGGTGTCCTGATAAGATTTTATGCAATTTGATGTATTAAAGGCCTTTTTTGGTATGACAAGATACGGGGTATGAAATAACTATCTTATGAGAGATAAAAAATATTGTATAAAGGTTGAGATCATAGTGTATCTTAATTCACTGAAAATTTGGAATTGGAGAAAGTTTGGAGAGAGTGCAAATGGTGAGCCATGTATAGATATAATCTTTAACCCGTATTTAAATGTTATTGTTGGGGAAAATGACTCTGGAAAAACCTCGATTATCGATTCGATAAAATTGGGTTTGAGTACTAATAGCCAAGATCAAAACTGGATAAAAGAATCTGATTTTTTTGATATTAATAGACCAATTAAAATAGAATACATCTTTCAAGATCTAACAGAAGAAGAGGAGGCCTATTTCTTTGAATGGATATACTTTGAAGAAGATAGAACATATCTAAGAATATATTTAGAAGCAGAACAAATATTCGATGTAAATATGAAGAATAGGATCGTAAAGAATGTTACGGGCGGTGAGGTAGGAAGAGAGCAACTACTAAGTGATAGTGTGAAGCAACTTTTAACTGTTACTTATTTAAAGCCTTTGCGTGACGCTGAACTTGAGTTGAGTCCAGGGAACAGATCTAGATTTGCTCAAATTTTAAAAAATTTAAGTTTCTTTCAAGAAAATGAAGGTGCATCTAGGAAGGATATCGAAAAAATTTTAAAAGATGCTTTCAAGGATGTACAGACAATTATTGATCAACCTGTCCTTGGAAAAATGAGTACTGTTGTTGAAGCTTTTTTTGAGAAGAATCGAAAGAAAAATCCAAAAATAGAACCTAAACATATGAAATTTGAAGAAGCTTTGAGAAAACTAGAATTGAATTTGGGGGAAATAGGAAGTGGGTTAGGCAGCTCCAATTTATTATTTATGGCTGCGGAGCTACTTCTTTTAAGTGATAATAAGATTGGACCAAAGTTAGCGTTAATTGAAGAGATTGAAGCTCATGTACACCCTCAATCACAACTGAGATTAATTAAATATTTTGAGAAGAAAAGTAAAGAGGAAGGGATTCAGTATATTCTTACATCCCACAGTCCAATATTGATTTCTTCAGTTTCTCTAGAACATCTGATTTTAATCTATAATAATGCTGCTTTTCCTATGAGGTCAGGGTTTACTCTTTTGGAAAAAGATGATTACAATTTTTTTGAAAGGTTTTTGGATGCAACAAAGTCTAATATGTTTTTTGCCCAAGGGATAATCTGTGTAGAGGGAGATGCAGAAAACTTGCTGATTCCAGCATTAGCTGAAGCTATAGGAAGGCCTCTATACGATTATGGAGTTTCAATCGTAAACGTGGGTAATTTAGCATTTAAAAGATATACTTCAATTTTCCTAAGAAAAGAAGGGACTAAGTTGAATTTTCCTGTATCAATAGTCACTGATATGGATTTGAAGCCAATCTCATATTATCGTAACGAACTTTGCTATTTTGAACTTAACGAGGATGATGAGAATGCAATTCAATCAATAATCCCTGAAATCAATGGAAAATCAATTAAAGATTTATATATAAAATTTAGTGATTTGACTGATGTTATTAGCGGTCATATAGGAAGAAAAATAACTAGTGATGAGAAACTAGAGATTCATGATTTAATAAAAGTAAAAAACAAACAACAATACGGTAAATTTTTAATTAATCGTGAGAAAAGAATTAAAGAAAATTTTAGACACGAAACTGAAATGACACGTGTATTTCTTAGCTCACCTTGGACTCTAGAATATGCTTTAGCTGAGAGTTCGTTATCTACTTTATTACAAGAATCAATTCTAGAAGCTCACTATAAAACTCCTAAAAATAGAGTTTTAAAAAAGAAAGAATGGGATGAAATTGATTCAACTGAGCTAAGATCAGTTGAAATTTACCAATTTGTACTTGAAAATCAAATATCAAAATCGGTTATATCCCAACTACTAGCATCAAAGATTATTGATAATAAAAATGAATTATTTACGTTAATTAGTAATGATAATAAAATAAGGTATTTGATTGATGCCATAAAACATGTCACTGGAGATAGCTTATGATATTTAGTGAACAGGATATCAAGATTATTGAAGCTGTCACTCTGGATGGTAAATGTTTTAATGATAATCAAAAGGAATTTATAAACTTATTTGAAACTAAATATATTATTGCTGGTCCAGGTGTTGGTAAAACAACATGCTTATCAGCCAAAATAGTGTTAATGTTAATGAAAATGGCCAATGAAAATTCGAGAGATGCAATATGCATTATTACACATACTAATGTTGCTGTTGATGAAATTAATCGAATCTTAAATAGAATGGGTATATCAAAAATCAAACATCCTCATTTTGTTGGGACTATTCATCAGTTCTTTAATACTTATTTAGCTTTACCCTATATCAAAAAAAAATTGAATCCTAAAAATATTCGATTTAGTAAAGAAGAGGATTACTCATCAATATTATCTTTTTTGGTAAATAAGAGCTCTTATTTTTCAAATTGGGCTACAGCAGCATTAATAAAAATTAAAGCGAGTAAGTTGGTTTATGATAAGCAATCAGGTCAAATCACTTTAGAAAATACGTCGAATTGGGATAAATTTGATAAGCATAAGAGTAAAATGCTTAATTTAAAATTAGATTTAAAAAAGAGAGGATATTTTTCTTTTGAAGATACTTTTCTTTTTGCTCAAGCTGCAATAGAGAATGATAATAATATAAGAATATTAAGGAAAAGATTTAAATATGTTTTTATTGATGAATTCCAAGATACTAACCCTCAAAGTATTGATATTATAAAAAAAATATTTATGAAAAAAGGGAATGTATTACAGTATATAGGCGATCCTAATCAGACTTTGGATTTTGATGGGGAGAAGCCTGAGGTTGATCCTGGTATTACTTTTGAACTCAAAGTGTGTAATAGGTTTGGAGCAAATATTGCTAGGCATCTTCCAATAATAATTAATGGAGTTAATATTCAATCTTTAAACGAAATTGTATCATTTGATCCCTTAATGATTATTTACAAAGAGAATAAAGAACTTATTCCTTTTTATAAAGAAATACTCATGGAATGCAACTACAATAAAGATTTTGCAAAAAGTAAGCGAAAAGATAGTATTTTATCAATAAGGAAAGATACAATACAGCAGTTCGAGTTTGGCAGAAATACTCAAAATATCACAGGATATATCCCGAAAAGTACCGAGGCTTATACGCAGCACTTGCTAAAATTAATTAATGAACTCATTTATAAAAAAATATCAAGTTTAAAATCGATAGATTTTGACCTTAAAAATTGGATAAAAGAGCATCCAAATCAAATGGATATAAAGAAAACACTTATAAGCGATATAAAATTGAAAAAATTAAATGTATCTACTTTAAGAAATATAATTAATTTGATTTTAAATGAACAAATTTCAAATTCAATAAATAGTACTAATGAAATATTTCATAAAATTGAAAATATTATAAATGTTATGAATGGTAAGAATAATGATAAATTGCAGAGTGAAAAAGAAACGAATGGCAATTTAGTGTTTGGCACTATTCATTCTGCTAAAGGAGAAACTCATAGATCAGTTTTATTAATTGATTCTGAAAAAAGTAAAATGATTCACACTAATATGCTTAAATCTTTTTATTGTAATAATGATATAAACTATGATGATAAATGGGTTGAGAAGAATCTTCTGTATGTTGCAATGAGCAGACCTACCCATTTATTCGCATTTGGTATGAAGGAAAGTCAAATTAGTTCTGAAAATATTCAAATGTTTAAAGATAAGGGATGGGATATTAGATACACTAATTCACATTGAATTCTCATTCTTTAGAAGCTTATATGGATTGGAAGGAATTTGTATTATTTTAAAATTGTAAATTTATCTTATGGAATTAATTATATTGTGTCTTTAGTCATTTGTTTTATTGGATTAGATAGGAGGATAGCTCAATACTCTTTTCTAGTATATATATTGATAATGCAAATATTTAAGCGCAAATCTTATTGAGAAGGTTGGAATAAATTCAAATGTTTGAACAAGTTTCTAAGTTTCTAAGTGAATTTGGTTATACTGGAGGAATCATTGGCTTACTTGCTGCTTTCTTTAAAATGCAACCGGTAACCTTAATGACATCTACATTCACTGAAAAAATACTTTTAAGTAAAGAAAAAAGATTTTTCGTAAAAGTAATAAATTTTTGTTTGCAAACGATTTACATTTCGCTATTTTTCTCGACACTGCTAATCTATTCATACAAATGGCATTACAAATACTATTTATTTATCAGTTTTTTTATGTTAGGGGTAATCTTAGTAGGAATGGTTCTGGTTTTTTTGATCGCTTCGTTTGAAAAAGTTAAAATTTATGTTCGGTCAATAGTTTTGAGTACAAGTCCTACTATCAGAACACTATCTGTAATATTCTATATGTTATTTCTCTTTTCCTATATTTCAGTGCTTCCTTATTATGTGGGGTCTCATACAGCAGCGTTATTAGTAGGCGATTTAAACAAGACTGAACAGCGGACTTTATTGTTTGCTGCACTTATCCTTGTAATTTTGTTCTCAGGACTTTTAGTTGTTGGTCTAAAATTTATGATTGGTATTATGGATGCTAATAGATACAATTTGTATGGTAGAGCTTTGTTTATACAAGAACAAGAGACACTTAACAAGTGGTTTATTTACCACCCAACTAATAAGGTACATTTTATCTTAGGAGATACTCCTAATCCATCAGAATCCACTGTAAATCGTTTTATAGAAACAACTGTTTTATTGAATGAGAAGATATATGTTTATAAAGCTGAAAGAGAATAAGAACTAGTATACACAACGCAATATTCTAAATTCCTTATAACATGTTGGCTAGATTGTCTATCACGGTAATTCACTACGTGCAATTCTATAAAAGATTTTATAGGCTAATGTATATTTTTTCGTTATTAAACTATTGATTTAAGAGGGGATGCTTATTATGAAATACAACTTAGACGATTTTTTTAAAAAAATGAAAAATGAGTGTCCGAAATTGAAGAGCTTATTTGATGATTACAGAAGAAGACTAGATGAATTAAAAACAGAACAGGAAGAACCTTTAACGGATAATACCGAACATTACATGCAAATAATACATTTAACCAAAAAATCTTATTATACAATAACTTGGAATATTGAAACATTAAAAAAGGTAGCTCAACGAAACTTTCCTGAGAAACCCAATATGAACTTTTATCTCCCTAATCTTTCTAAGTGTGTGAAAAAAAGTGGGATTGAGGAAAAGCGCATACCTGTAGCGCTTAATAACATGGAGCCGATTATTGTTGGTTATATGTCGGGAATTCAGGATATCCCTTTTATTATAATTGATGGGAATCATAGAGTAATCAGTAAACACAGCAAAGGCCAGGAGTATTTCCATGGGTACCTGCTAAAACCCGAAATGCATGTCGAAGCAATGGCGACTAATTTGGATAAACTCCTTTATAAAATTCATCATAACATAAATAAACATCTTGCTCACTTAAGGGGGAGCAAACTAGTAGAAAACGAAAATGATAGTGGTATTTTAGAAATATAGGGAACAAGTTACACTTAAATATTTTCCACTATATTCAAGATAATATTTCCACAATGATGAGGTCAGAAGACCCGGCAAATATGTTGGGTCTTTTCATTAGGACTTCACGCAGTTCTAGCGGTAGGAAACGTGAGGAGCGTCAAGTTATATGTCTTAAAATAGTGCTATTCCTCGATTCTCGAAAAACTTGCTTTCATATTTGAAAATAATTCTCCGAATTAGACTATTGTAATACGAACATACATTTGATATAATAAATAGGAACATTCGTTCTATTGTAGCGAGGGTACAAGACCCAGCAGGATAGAACATTCTCAACCATATTGTCTAAACTACAAAACAGGAGGCCCAAATTTGCCCAGTAATCTAACAAGAAATCAATACCAAATCAAGATGTTTCACTTTAACGAAATCACTCATGTAGGGGACCAACTTAACGCACCACAATCCAGTACTCGTACCATCACTGTGTCTGACAGTATCTATCTCGATCAACTCAAGCGAGTCATAGCAGAAAGTGATCCTTCCATCGATGTTACCGAAGTCATCTTTATGCTCAAAGCTGATCAAATTGACGAAGACGATCCATCGCAACTTGCTTTGTTTGAACGGATGTTACGAGAGGGAATCTATTATAATGGAAGGAAATATGTCCGTTCGATTAAGTCACCTGCGATGGGACGTACACAGAGAACGGAATTTATCCAAGAAAAGTATGCTGCTGATCTGTACAAACACATTACACTCGGCAAAATGCCACCACTCACCAACATCCACAAATGGGAAGCAGCTCTTGGTGTAAGTCGTTCAGCAGCACAACCAGTCCGGTATATTCCACGTATCGTTGTTATTCCAGATTATGAAAAGGATACGATCATTGAGGATGTATGGAAAGTGGAAAAGTGTGTTGAGGATTCGGAGCGGCAGAAGTTGATATTCGATGAAAAGACGAAGCAACGTGAATATTTCAAAGCGAAGAAAGAATTGAAGCCATCCAAGGAACAATTACATAAGTTAGAACGTATACCGAATAAAACGATCTCGTGGAATAGCCGCACGAAGTCTGATCCTGATCAATCAGAGTATAAAACTTTCAATGGATGGGATAAACATAATCGTCGTGTGAAGCTAGAAGCAATTCCTTTCCCTGCTCGTTCAGTTATGTACGATGATTTGTACCCTTGCTTTTCCATCGAGCAAACAGAAGAAATCCCAATCATCGCGATCAATGAAGAGTCCATCGGATTCAAGAGAGTCGAATATCCAAAGTATGAAAATAAGAATGTTCAGTTTTTCGATGGTCAAGGTTTAATGAGCTTCCAGTTTGCAGAGCGTATTGGACAACATCTGAACTTATCCTATTCACCCAATGCAGTGCAGGGAAGACTTCCATATATGAAAGGTAACTTTATCCGTTTTGATCTGATGAAATGGTTTAACGAAAACAACGTGACAGAAATAAAAGATGTTTTCGGAGAATCACAGCCGATCATCGACAAACAGGGTCGTCCTATTGATCTCATCCTCACCAAATCCTGCTTCAAAGCATGGCATCAATACAGCGAGGGAGAAGCTAAGCCTAAATGTTTGTTTGAAAATATAGCGGAATATGAAGAATTACTGCAAGTACATAATCATAACCACTTTTGGGTAGCTAATTATGCGAAACCAGCATACCAGATGAACGCCTATACACCGCTGACATACCAATATATTCATGCGCTGAATCTTACACTGAACGATTTATTTCAATTAGCTACGCCTCTAATAAATGTCATCAAACGAGTATTACATGGACAAAAGGATGACGTCCATGGAAAGTGGCTTCGAGATATTGCTTACACGAAAGCGTTCCTACATATGCTAGTCCAAGAAGATGATGAACCCAAAGATATAGATGAGGAACCCGACGAACAGGAAGATGAAATAGAACGAGGTCAGAAGAAACAATTTATAAATGAAATCATCCAAGCTATCGATTTGAATGAATTAATGCTGTATGACGGTAATGTCCGTAAATTCATCGTGAAGCAAGCCATGCTGAAAGTACAGGAAATGTTGAAAGGTCGTATCCCAATCCGTGGCAGCTACTTTTATCTGACTAACGATCCCATTGCATTCATGGAGCATGCCAGCGGATATCCAGTTATAGGTGTGCTAAAGAAGAACCAGGCTTTTATGAATCGGAAACGTGGAATGCATGCTCTGTTCCGTTCACCGTTAACGATATTTAATGAAGTTGGTAAGCTAGATTTTGTACAAGTACATAACCGATATTTGTGTCATTTGGACAATGTGATTGTTTTGAACTGTTGTGATTTAACACTTGCAAGACTTGGACTCGGTGATGTCGATGGAGATACGGCTCTTTGTACCAACGATCCTACCATACTCAAGGCAGTAATCGATGCGCCTACGATCATTAATGAAGATGATAAAAAAGTGGCTGCTCCTGTATCCAATAATATGGACAGCATCGTCAAGATGGAGCTAAAAAGTCTACATAACCTGACGGGTAGATGTACGAATGTGAACACGTATTTTCAGAATTTGGCTTTGGAGGAAGGAAGCCTTCAAGCACGCATTTTGGAAAACTCAGTTTTAAAATTTCTCCAAGGTCAAATCATTGATGCGACGAAAAATGGACTAGAGGTAGAGATTCCATATGTGCTGGATCGTCTGGCTATCCCAATGCCATATTTCTTTCGTTTTGTTAATGGTGGCAAAGCCGAGGATTATCAGCATTCTACGAAATCGCCGTTTAATCAGTTTTGCGTTAAGGCGGAGAAGTACATAGA
Organism: Paenibacillus sp. PvR008; assembly: GCA_040544055.1. Classification (GTDB taxonomy): domain Bacteria; phylum Bacillota; class Bacilli; order Paenibacillales; family Paenibacillaceae; genus Paenibacillus. The sequence continues at coordinate 3,247 of JBEUOG010000047.1, read as the reverse complement.
TGAAAAGTTTAACATGAAAGATGGCAAACTGGATCAGTCGATTTTGGGCATCGAGAGTACGAGACAATTGTTACAGGATATGAGAAAGGTTAGCCAGCCTAAGTTTCTGGACTATCTAGCCCGTATTGAGCCACTGTATAAAAAATACAATAAGCAGAAAAACCAAATTAATCATCGCCAAAAGCAATTCAATGAACTGAAAAAATGGGAACGAGACAATGAAACTCGGAAAGCCATTAGTGCTGAATACGCCGAGTTAAGAGAGAAGTACAAGGCTCAGTGTGAGGAGATTTGTCAGCACCCTTCAATACTTGCGAGTGTAGCTGTGGAGATCGCTTATCAGAAATATGGAACGTACTCCTTTGCATGGCTGTTTGTAGATGGGCTATTAGAAAATCTAAAGCAGCATGAAAATATTTTGAAGAGGGAAGTACGAAAGGTGAACCGGCTCACGAATCGGAATGTAGAAGGCAAGGAGCTTGCCGTTCAAGCTGGCATCGCTACAATAGATAATGTGGAGTTTCCATTCTATGTGCCAGACGGTGTTTATTCATTATTTGAAATTATGGGACGATTCTTTATCGGGTATGAAGCTGAACGAGAAACCGTAGTACAAATCAGTAATACGCCTTCTCTGTTGGACGAGAAAAGTACAAGACGAACATTGAGAAATTACTTGCTCGGCTTCAGTACTTTGAAAAAGTCGGGGGAAGAATCCCAGTTGATAGCTGACCAGGTTTTGGGTAAGAAATTGCGGATTCAGGTGGTCGAGCATAACTATGTTCATATTATAGATGAGCATGGAGGAAGGAAATGTATCATTCCGAGAGATCAGGCCATTCGCCGGGATGAGGGGTTATCCTTACTGGATTTTGACGGAGCGACAATTGAATTTTTAACTATTGAGAAAGTCACGAAATCAAGCTTTAAGGCGATAGTCCGTATCGAATAAATTGAATCATAGTTTGTCATGATAGGCGCCTGTTAACACTGGCGCTTGGGTGACAGCTAGAACGTTATGTATACGAACCTAAAAATAAGGGAGATATCATCATTTGAACATCACATTAAAATTAAACCAGATCATTACTAACCCGAATCAGCCACGCAAGTATTTTAACGAGGATTCTTTGCAGGAGCTGGCAGCATCTATTCTAAGCGATGGATTACAGGAAGCTATATTGGTCAGACCACAGGGAAGTCAGTATGAAATTGTTCAAGGGGAGCGTAGATATCGAGCAAGTCAAATGGCTGGATTGGATACGATTGCAGTGAAAGTAAAGGAATTGAGCGATGAAGAAGCTTTTCATTTATCTGTCATTGAAAATATCCAGCGGGAGCAAATGACTCCTATTGAAGAAGCTCATGCATTTTATGAGTATGTACAAAGAGGATACACGCATGATCAAATTGCCAAAAAAGTGAGCAAAAACAGAGCTTTTGTTACAAGCCGTTTGAGATTATTGAAACTATTACCTTTTATTCACGATTGGATTGCAGAGGGGTATATTTCGGACGGTCATGCCAAGCAACTACTGAAAATGGAATCGTTTTTGAACCGATTACTAAAAAACAAACCGACATCAAAATTTATTCATGAAGACGGTTCACAGAAAGAAGAAAGTCATTTTGAAAACTATCAATGGAAATTTCATAGTTCGTTTTGGGAGAAGCATGACATAAAAAAAGAAAAACTAACCGTAAACGAAGTCAAGAGATGGGTAGATGATTGGCATTACGATTTAATCATCTCACCAATTTTGAATTATAAGGGACTTGGCTCTGTGGTTGTTTCTAAAAATAGAGGATTCGCTTTAACCGCTCAAATGGATTGTATTGTCAATCATCTTTATATCGCCAACATAACAGAAGAAGATATTGATTTTGCAGTTGTTTATGATTTGGAAAAAAATAAAGATCATTTTGATTCCGAATTCAGGCCGTGGATGGTTGAGAAGTTTTGGGATGAGATGCGAAATGAACTTTTTTACTCTGATACCAACATCGAAGAAAAATGGAATTTACATAGCTTTCAAGATGAATTGAAAAGATGTAAAAATTATAGCGATGCTTTAGAGGACAAATCATTGGAAATGTTAACGGAAGAAATCAAATTTTTTAAGCAACAATTAGATCATATTGCCAAAGAGAATCATGTTTCAACGGATGACATACTTGATGAATTGCTGACCATGGAGTAAATGGTGTCACGTGACACATATAGCGCCTGTTAACACGGGCGCTTGGGTGACATCTAGTATATGGATGCGATCCACAAATGAGAGGAGTGAATCTGAGTGAGCTATTTTTATTGTTACGATGGTCAGATGATGCGGAAACTACAGGAGAAAAATATCCGTTACATTACTCGCGCTTTGACGATTGATAAGCATCAAAAGTTTTGGCTGTATGCTATTAATGAAGAATTTCAACAGGCATTAGAAGAAATTAAGAAACCGAAAATATAAGGAGTGAATCTGATTTGGCAGTGAATCAATGGGGCGATCTGGAAGCTTATATTTCTCATTCGCATATGGAAAGTCTCCACGAAGAGGCATTTATGGCGACATATCATGCATTATCAAGTTTTATACATAAGGGATTTCAAATGAATATGGATGAATCTGAACGTGAAGAATCCTACTTGTCATGGGTAGTCAATTCTGCTCCAGGTACAGGGAAAAGTACAGCATTAAATGTTCTATGCAAGAGTCTATTACAGAAAAATGCTTCAAATCAACATGAAAAGTATCCGCTATTGCTTGTGTTTAATAATAACGACACGATGAAGAATAATGTATATAAGGATGTCTCTGAATTTGCCAAGCAACATGAAATACCAGATGCCATTGCATATGTCAATTCTGATGAGATTCATAAAGTGATAGATACCATGAGAAAGTATCAAATTTTATGCATTCCTCAGCAAAGACTTCGAGATTTGATGTTAGATGATGAGCACATGAATAACTATTTATTATATTACCCGCAGCGAGCTAAGAATACGAAAGATGATGCTCAGCTTAAAGAAGTACATAAGCGGAAACGATTGGTGATCATAGACGAGATGCCTATTTACTATGACAGTTGTGTCTGGGATATTGGCAGTAAAGACAATTCATTTGACTGGTTTGAGCATTTGGCAGATCGTGTTCATTTAAGTAATCGTGAATTTAAGGAAGCTAGAGATATCCTGAGTGAGTTGATCAACTTGGAATTAAAGGACAATGTAACTTCCCATTCAACA
>JBEUOG010000046.1:0-14875 GCA_040544055.1 Paenibacillus sp. PvR008 | reverse complement strand
TATATCGATGCATTGAAGAAAAATCTGTTAAAACCTAAACCGATTAAAGTATAAAACGAAAGAAATGAAGAATACGAGAGCAATTTCGAGCAATTCTATGAGACCGTTTGATTAAGAGGTGTAGTGTCAGTATAAGGGTGTTCAACCGCTATTTAATTCCATGCTGAGCGATCGTTGCAGTATCTCTTGGTAACAGATTCATTCGAATCAAATCTCTCGGTTTATCATGCAAAGCAGAAGTACGATTTGCAACTCCCCATTTCCAGATTTGATTGGGAGTCAGTTCTATGCCAGCTTGATACATCAATGGATCGACTACGAACTCCTCACTCACAATGCTATTGTTATGCTCTAGAATACATTGAATTATAAACTTGAAAAAAGATTCTAATGTTGCAACAGCCTCTACACGATAATCCTTATCGCCACGCTCACGGATCTGCTTCACACGTCCCCCTGGGAAATATTTTCTCACTTCCCTGTTCATCGTACTCATAAATCGTTCAATAATCCCTTTTAGTTCAGGTCTATACGAAGGAAGAATTTCCACACTTGTGTCGAGCGCTACCATGTTTTCAGCGTTATAGCCTGAGAGTTCTCCGCCGTCAGCAGTAAGTATTCTGGGGAGACCTTGGCTAGGCCAATCCTCCTCTGAAATGGTAATTCCAAACTCTTTACAAAAATCTACTTTATTAGTTGTTGCATTCTCAAAGCCCATTGCTGCTCCCATATAGGAGGCTGATTTTAGCCAACCATAAAACCCTGTAATTACTGAACTGAACGCGTCAGCAATTATATAAAGAATAGGGGTGCCGATAACCTGTTCGCGATTCACTGAGTGCACAATGTAAACATCACAAAGGGGTAGAATCAACCTCGTATACAGTGCCAGGCCCCCACGCTCTTTGTCGTTCATCTTCGTCCATATGCCGATGATCCTTCTGATATTTCCGCTTTCCTTTCCTTTCCTTTCCTTTCCTTTCCTTCCGATTTTCTTCTCTCTAAAGGAGTATTCTTTATTTAAAAAGTAACCAAATTGGCGTAAAGTCGGCCGCTGTTCGGGTGGAAGAGGAATAGGTACTTTAACTCCATACTCTCGAGAATATCCAGAGGTAAAATGATTATCCAACATTTCATGCCATACTGATTTGAAATCAAGATTCTTTTCACTAAAATATTTCTTAATGTATTTCCGGAAAACTTTTTTTATATCCTCAGTAATAACAAGACCAGTTAACCTCTTATCGTATTTTGCTTCTTCAGGGCGAGTTCCTGGTTTTTTTTGTAATCTCGTTTTTTCCCACGTGCACCAGATTTTTATAGTCCGGAAGCAGACCATTTATTGCTTTCCCATGAAACCAAAATTCTTTCAATAATTCGTAAATCACCTTTTTCTTCTTTTTTTATCTGTGCATAGTTGCTCAATTAGAGGGCCCCTTTTTTGGGGGATGTATATATCTGGTTCTAATAAAGCAATTTCCTGAATCGTGTTCCATCTCATATCGCGTTTGGAGCTATATTGTCTTATGAAGTTTTCATCCATCAAGGGTCTGGCAAAAACTCTATCTTTCGGAGGCAGCCTCCTTCAAATTCTTCTTCAATTTCACTAAGTTTTTTTCCAATATGGGAACGAAAGTTTTTTTCTTCTGTGATATCCATTATTACTATCTCCCTATCAGTAGCTTCGGGTGATATCCATAAAACTCTTCCAATTGATACTGTCATATCCGATTCATCTAGCCATTCTAAAACTGTATCCACTAGGATGTTGAACAATGATTCCCCTCCTTTTTCTACTCAACAATTTGCAATTGAATGTTGGTTTGGTTTATAAGCTTATCTTTATACATATCTGTCGACCAAATTTTATTTGTTAGCATATGTTTCACGATAAATAAACAAGAACCAGGTTTATAACCGAAATCTTTATCAAGCGAAAGACAAATATTTATAAACGATTCTTCACTCGAGTTTATTGCATCAAAAATATAAGGTGTAATATAGCTTACGTTATCTGGATTCAGGCCTTGTTTCGCACTTAAATAGTAACTATCATAGATCCAGTCCAAATTAAAAATTAAGTTGGCGGGTTGTTGCTCGTCTATCACTATTCCCCAATCTATTCCTTTCTCTTCGAAAAAACGGCGTTCAATTTCAAATTTCTGCAATGTACTTTGTGTTAATTCAATTGTCGGCTTAAGAGTACGAATTTTATCTTGCAAATCTTCTGGATACTGCTCTCCTAGAGTAGTTATATTAAAATCTGTAGTCATGACAACCGGATCTCCATTATCATCGCTTGGATGAGGAACATTTAATTCCTTTGCGATTTCTATAGTTCTCTCTTTAGGTAGAAGAGGATACTGTTCGCGAATATCTACGATACGATCAGAAAATTCCAAATTAAGAAAATAGTTGTACTCATCACGCGACATAAAATGATGATGCCTTCCTGAACTCCACCCTAAAGAACGTGTCCGTACACCCTCTGATGAAAAATCATAAGTTTTTATATAAGGTTGATAATCGGCAAAATGACCCTGTCCGCGTCCTTCTTTTAATCGCCTTTTTTCTATTTTCCATTGTGGTTGTCCTTTTTTGATCATCCGATTTTCCTCTGTTCCTCCTAAAGTATTGATAACATTAGTATGGGCAATAAAAATTTAATATAGAACAAAAAAAAAGCGGCACAAAAAGAGGGATGTACCTTTCGTACACCTTGCTCTTCTTGTGCCGCGTGGCTAGAAGCGATACCGTTACCGTCCAAATGTATTGCTGACCGTAACTATTTCCATTTGAAGTTTTTAATAATCTTGAGTTACCAACATTAAATCGTAGTTACCAACATTAATGTTTAGTTACCAACATTAATGTTTCTGAACATTAACATGTATCAATATATTGCCCTTACTCAACCGTTACACTTTTCGCCAGATTGCGTGGTTTATCCACATCATGACCCAAAGCGAGGGAAGCATAGTAAGCCAACAACTGGAGAGATACAACCGAAATCGCAGCCGACAGAATCGGAAGTGTTTTCGGAATTGCAAATACCTGATCCACGGACTTCAACAACTCAACAGCGTGCTCTTCGTACGTAATCGCAAGAACTTCTGCGCCACGTGCTTTCACTTCCTTAATATTGCTCACGGTTTTCTCCAACACGGATTCCTGTGTTACCAAAGCGATAACCGGAATGCCATCTTCGATCAATGCCAATGTACCATGCTTCAATTCACCCGCCGCATAAGCCTCGGAATGAATGTAGGAGATTTCCTTGAGCTTCAGGGAACCTTCCTGTACTACAGCATAGTCCTGACCGCGGCCAATAAAGAACAGGTGCTTGTGGCTGGCGATTTGTTCAGCATAGGCTTTGATCGCATCTGCTTTACCCAGCATCTCTTCCACTTGCTCTGGCAGTGATTCCATAGCAGCCAGCACATGAGCTACTTGCTCATCTGTTTGTGTGCCGCGTACTTGAGCCAGATACAAACCAAACAGATAAAACGCAATCAACTGCGAAGAATATGCTTTGGTGGAGGCTACGGCAATTTCCGGTCCTGCCAGTGTAACCAACACATCATCTGCATCTCGGGCAATGGAGCTACCAACTACGTTTGTAATCGCCAGTACATGAGCGCCATTTGCTTGTGCTTCACGCAGTGCTGCCAACGAGTCAGCAGTTTCACCGGATTGACTCACTACGATTACCAATGTCTCTGGTGTTACGATTGGCGAACGATAACGATACTCGGAAGCCACGTCGTTTTCCACCGGAATACGAGCCAGGCTTTCAATAACCGTACGACCAATCAAACCAGCATTGTAGGCTGTACCACAAGCAACGATTTGAATATTGCGAATATTTTTAATTTGTTCTTCTGTCAGCTTCAACTCAGGAAGAACAACTTTTTTAGTTTCTTTGTCGATTCGGCCCAACATCGTGTCACGGTAAGCCTTAGGCTGTTCGTGAATTTCTTTCAACATGAAATGCTCATAGCCGCCTTTTTCCGCTGTTACAGCATCCCATTCGACATGAATCATTTCCCGAGAAATAAATTGACCTTCGATTGTCATTAATTCGACGGCATCACTGGTCAAAACAGCCATTTCGCCATCGTTCAAAATAAATACATTGCGTGTATATTTCAGAATAGCCGGAATGTCGGAACCGATAAAGTTCTCGCCTTCTCCCACACCGATAACCAGCGGGCTAGCTTGACGAACAGCTACCAGCTTATTAGGCTCGTGCTCTGTTAGTACACCCAGTGCAAAGGCACCGCGCATAAAGGTAATTGCTTTTTGTACTGCTTTAACGATATCCCCTTTATACTCACGCGCAACCAGATGGGAAATAATTTCCGTGTCCGTTTCAGAAATAAAGGTATGACCTTCGCTAATCAGCTGTTCTTTCAGTTCCAGATAGTTCTCAATAATCCCGTTATGAACCACGGAGAACTTTTGGCTCTCATCCAAATGCGGATGGGAGTTTTCATCTGAAGGCTTTCCGTGTGTTGCCCAACGTGTATGCCCGATACCTGCATGGCCTACCAGCGGCGCACCATCCAGCTTCGCTTCCAGATTCGCCAGACGACCTTTAGCCTTGGCTACTTGCAGTCCTGAATCTGTAAACACGGCAATACCCGCAGAGTCATAACCGCGGTACTCCAGCTTTTTCAATCCGTCAATCAATACCTCTTGCGTATTCTGATCACCAATATATCCTACAATGCCACACATATTCGTTATCCTCCCGATCATCATTTCACAGGACGACTCATCACAGGACTAACGTGTGCGGTAGATTGCGGAATAAAGTTCATTCATCTATGAAGTTGTCAATGATAACTATAGAAAATTACAGGCATCTCTTCACGAATGTAACGAAATTCCCAAACCGCGCACGCCAATGATGATGGCCGCACATTCATGAAATGAATCTTATAATTTAGGTTATAAAATAAAAGCATCTATCGGTGCGTTGTGTAAACAGTTGCCTGCTTATTTTCCACTGCCGATTTACGGCTCGATGCTTCACCGGAAGGTCCCCGCCGAATGTTTCGAACACCTTCACCTCGTCAGCTCGCTTTGCCGTGAACCCATCTGCAAGCAACATCATCCTAACTGGATGATTTGCTTCACCAACAAGTTCCCCCGCGCAAAATCAAGCTCTGGCGCTTGTATTACGTTACCTTACAACCCTCGCTTCCTCTATCTGAGTCACAACATCCCTATATTATATTCAGCTCAGTATCATTTGGCAATGACACTTTAGTCATATTTGCATGTTCGGGTAAGTATTCAATTAAAAATAATATCAGTAAACGCGGTCGCCTGCTTACTTTCAACAGGCAACCGACGTTTACAAAATTTTAAACCAATTCTTTTTTCACAACATCTACGATCTGTCCGACAAACTGCTCCAGCTCATCCTTATCCGGCCCTTCAGCCATGACACGAATAAGCGATTCTGTACCGGAAGCACGAACCAATACGCGCCCATTATCACCCAATTGCTGTTCCACCTGCTCAATCGCTTCTGCAATGGCAGGATTGCCCTCGTAATTGCGTTTGTCCTGTACACGCACATTAACCAGCACTTGCGGATACTGCTTCATGAGCGATTTCAGCTCACTCATCTTTTTACCGGAAGCTTTCAGGGTATCCACCAGTTGAATCCCGGTCAACATGCCGTCGCCCGTCGTGTTGTAATCGAGGAAAATAACGTGACCAGACTGCTCACCGCCCAGATTAAAGCCGCCTTGGCGCATTTCTTCCATCACATACCGGTCACCAACCGCAGTTTTTGCAGTCTTGAGCGCCAGCTTTTCCGTTGCTTTGTAAAAACCGATATTACTCATCACAGTCGATACAATAGTGCTGTCTTTGAGCTTTCCAGCGCGGTTCAGCGCATCCCCACAGATACAAAGGATATAGTCGCCGTCTACCTCTTCCCCGTTCTCATCAATCGCGATCAGACGGTCTGCATCGCCGTCAAAGGCCAGACCAATGTCAGCTTTCAAGCGACGTACTTCCTCTTTCAGCTTCTCAGGATGGGTTGAACCGCAATGATCGTTGATATTCAGCCCGTTTGGCTCCGCACCGATGGTGTGAACTTCGGCTCCCAATTCCGCAAAAAGCTTCGGCGCCAGCTCATAAGCCGCTCCGTTCGCACAATCCAGTACGATCTTGAGCCCTTCAAAAGAATGGCTAATCGTTGTTTTCAAAAACTCCAGATAATCGTAGCGAGAATACTCGTCTACAACAACCGTACCTAATCCACCGCCAATTGGACGAGGCAATTGATCCTCTTTCGCATCCATCAGCTCTTCGATTCTCAGTTCCGTTTCATCTGTCAATTTAAACCCGTCGCCGCCAAAAAACTTAATGCCGTTGTCTTCCACCGGATTGTGGGAAGCTGAGATCATCACACCAGCGTCCGCCTTCAATTGACGCGTAAGATAAGCGACTCCTGGTGTAGAAATGATACCCAGACGAACCACATTAGCCCCGATAGACAGCAAACCGGCTACAAGCGCCGATTCTAGCATCAGACCGGACACCCGTGTATCCATACCGATAACAACTGTTGGTTTTTCTACATTACCTGCTAAAACATATCCGCCGCAGCGGCCAATACTATATGCCAGTTCTGCTGTAAGTTCCTGATTAGCAATGCCTCGTACACCATCTGTACCAAAATATTTCCCCATGTATAATGACTCCCTTTTTTTGTCTAATGAACCTTAAATATTTACTACAGATAAATCATGTTATGGCTGACCGCTCTCTGGGGTTCCATTTGCAGAAGAATCTGCGCCGTTATGAGGATTTGTTTTATCCTCCGCAGCCGCATTGTCCCCGGGTTTCGCATCAGAGGAGCCGCCTTGACCGCTCTGACCCTCCTGTGGCCTCTCCTGCCCCTTATTACCGCTGCCGGAAGGGGTTGATTGATTCCCGCTGCCCGGATTCGTTACAGCCGGCGTTGAAGGGCTCTCAATGTTCACCGTTGCCGTTAGCTGGCTGGCGTTTCCGGATTGCGTAATGTATTTGGGCAGGCCTACCTTCAAAGCAACCTCATGCTGACCAGCCTCCAGACCACTTACGTCTGCAACCAAGCTAATATCATCGTTGGTTAAATTGCTGATCATATCCTGTGGCCCCTTCACGGTAACATCCATCGTCTTGTCCGCAGGCGTTGTAATCGTCGCAGTCGTACCGTCTGCTGCCCCCTGCACAACAATCGGAATGCCTGACAATGTTCGCTCCGCATCGGTCACCTGATTAGATGGCACAACTGTCACCTGAATTTGTATCGAGCCAGGCTCGATTTTATCAGAACCGGCGGGCGCTGCCAAATTAGCTTGAACTGTGTGGGTCCCTGCTTCCGTTAATTGGCTCAGATCGAGTGTAGCCGTAATATAGGAGCTAAGGCTGCTCAAAACATCCTGCGAAGCGTATACGACCGCTTCTTTTACATTTGCATTTACTTTGGAAAGCGCCAAACCGTTCGGCAGCTCCCCGGAATAGACAATTTTCACAGGCACGGACTTCGTTTGCTGGGTTACCGGAATTTCAACAGACACTGTGGAAGGCTCTATAACCGCTCCTGTAAGTTCCTGTCCCTTTTTGTTGTAAGCCTTCAGCTTCACCCGCTTCTGTTCAAACTTCTCCGAGATTCCCTCCGTATCAACAGTCCCCTGCACCGCAGCCACTGTACTCAACTGGCTTTTAGGCAAGGTGACCTTCACCGTTTGAGGGGCAACCACAGGCTCTCCAAGCTGCAAGCCGGTATCCGGTTTACCCTTGGAAACAATAGAAACATCAAATGATTTCGTTTGCTTTTCCTCAATCGTGACTGTCACACGATTAGGAGTCATGGACACCAATTCCACGCCATTTGGCAGATTCGCTACAAGCGGCATGGTTTTAGTGCCTGCTCCTAACCCACTCAAATCCAATTGTGCCTGGTAATTATCTGCGAAAAAAGAAGTCAGCACGGAACGCTGTCCTCTAACCTCCATCTTCACATGGTCAGTATCCATTGTAGACAATACATATTTTGACTCATCCAGACCACTGGCCTGAATGCCTACATTATCAATCACTTTATTATCATAAGAAACGGTCAGCGTAGACGAAGGCGTGCCTGTGTCCAGATGAACCATTCCCCACAGCAGGACGGCAACCGCGAGTGCCAATATTTTAGAAATCGTATTGTTGTTAATCCATTTGTCCATCATGAATTTCCACGGCCTCCCCTCCGATTCCAGAATGAGCCGCGTTTTTCCTTCAAAGACGGCGTCGGCCGCAGCTCCTCATACAGCTTGGATATCAAGGATTCTTCCTTAATATCGCGTACGACCTGTCCATTGATAGCCAAGGAAATTTGCCCTGTCTCCTCTGATACCACCACGGTTACGGCATCCGTTACCTCACTCACCCCAATCGCTGCCCTGTGACGAGTTCCTAGCTCCTTGCTGATAAACGGATTTTCCGACAGTGGTAAGTAACAGGCCGCAGAAGCAATCTGCTTATTTTGAATAATGACCGCGCCATCATGCAGAGGCGTATTTGGAATAAATATATTGATCAGCAATTCGGAACTGACCACTGCCTGTGTCTTGATACCAGACTCCGTGTATTCATTTAGCCCCGTTTCGCGTTCAAATACGACCAAAGCCCCTATTTTTCTACGTGATAAATAATTCAGCGCCTTAATCATTTCCCCGATTAACTTGTTTATCTCTTCATCATCCGCAGACGAACGCCCAAACAACTTGCCTCGCCCCAGTTGTTCCAGGGCACGACGCAATTCAGGCTGAAAAATAATGAAAATAGCTACCACACCAAAGGTGAACATCTGGTTCATCAGCCACTTGAGCGTATACAGATCAAACCACGTGCTAACTGCCCAAATGACGACCAGGAACAAAATTCCTTTTAGCAATTGAACTGCACGCGTTCCTCGAACAAGTAAAATAAGCTGATACATAATATAGGTTACGATCAGGATGTCGATAATATCTTTAATGGACTCTTTCCAAGTCAGGTCCGCGAAATAATCCAACATGCGCATGCCCCCGCAATTTTCTGTAGTGAGTGAGTGTAATATGTACACAGTATGCTCTCTCTATCTAGGTTATAACGATAAGGCCCGCGTTGCAAGCCGCACGACAAAAGAACCACTAAAATCAGTAAATTACAGTACAAATCGCCAGCTTCATATACAAAAAAGCGCCTTTTCCAGCGGAAGAGGCGCTCGATATCATGCTTGCCAGTTCAAGCTTCTTTTATGGAGAGGGCGTATCTCCGAACAAATCAGTAACTTTATACCAAATCCAGTCCAAGGTTTGATCAATACTTTTGACCTGTCCTGCAATATGTGCTGTGGACGCTTGATAGTAGGAACCGTCAATTACAGTTACATTGCCTTCCACATCGCCATATACCCAAGCCTTGCCATTTTGCACGGTCAAATCTCCAGCAATGGATTTACCCTCAGGCACAATTACAGTATCCCCTTGAATAACAACCTGATCCAGATGGCTTCCCTTGACTACCAATTGATGGTCTGTGGTTGAAAAGCTTGCCATACTTGAGCATATAATAACAAGAAAGAAAGCAGCGGCCGTAACAGCCGGGTGCCTTTTCACCCAAGTCAGCATAGGCACCATTGGCGCTCTTCTATGCGGCGGCAAAGCATTCATAATGCGAAGTGTCAGCTCATCCGATACACACGGTACTTGATGCCGTGTACCATAAAGCATCGCATCCGTCCGCTCCAGCTCTTTAAAACGCATGCGGCATTCCGGGCAGGTGAACAAGTGATGCTCTAATTCCTGTTTGTCCTGCTTGGACAGGTCGCCATCCAGATAGTCATGCATAAAAGAGACGGCTTGTTTGCAATCCATATGAGCCAATCCTTTCTAATATTCTTCCGTGTTTCTCTACATAACATGCTCCGGCTTAGAAACTTTGCTCACTTTACATACGCTACAACGAGCAATATGTTTCACAAAAAACATCTGTGCGCGCACTTTCCAAATCCTGAACACATGATTTACAGCTTGTGCTCCAATTTTTTGCGTAGAAAATCCCGGCCTCTGTGAACCCTCGTCTTGATGGTAGTAACCGGCAGATTAAGCACATCGCTAATTTCCTGCAAGGAAAGCTCCTGCAAGTAACGCAAAACCATAATCGTCCTGTATTTGTCTGGAAGGCTGTCAATGGCATCATGAATTAAGGATTGTGTCTCAGACAACAGCGTACGCCCTTCAGGTGTAAGCTCTTCGCTGGCGAGCATAGCATACCCATCCACACCTTCCTGCTCATTCATCTCAGCATCCAGTGAGTATGTAGGCTTTCTCCTTCGCAGACGGTCAATGCACAGATTCGTCGCAATCCGGTAAATCCATGTGGAGAACTTCTGCCCATGGTCATATTTTTCCAAATTACGATATACACGCAAAAAAGTTTCCTGCACCAGATCCTCCGCCTCATGGCGATTCCCCAGCATCCGGTAGGAAAGATGAAAAATCCGATCTTTATATAACTCGACTAATTCCGCAAAAGCTCGCTGATCCCCTTTTTGCACCAGCCTAACCAAGCGGCTTTCCATATTATCCACTCTATACTCCCCCAGACTTGCTGATGGGTTGCTCATTACATTGTTATGATAATTCATCGTAGTTCAATTTTATCGGAAAATCAACCGTAGCGTTGACACCAATAGGACTCCTGCTCCGTCATATGTATGCAGACAGCACAATCGGGCACCCATAAGCGCCCGATTGCCTGTATTCATGCGGCCAAGCTGTATCAGCCCGTGTTTCTCACCCCTGCGGCGATTCCATTAATGGTTAACAGCACCTCACGCAGCAGCTCCGTATCGTCTCCATTTTGGTCACGCAGTTCGCGTAGCTCACTAAGCAACTGAACCTGCAAGTAGCTTAACGGATCGACATAAGGATTACGCAATCGGATGGACTCCTGAATTACCGGTACATCGTCCAGAATTTCCGATTGTTCTGTTATTTTCAAAATCAGCTCAGATGTCAGCTTGAATTCCGCTGAAATTTGTCCGAAAATGCGCTGGCGAGCCTCTTCATTATCGGACATCCCTGCATATTCCTCTGCAATCAGCAAATCCGCCTTCGCAATCGCCATTTTCAGTGTATCAATAAGAGACCGGAAGAAAGCTGATTCCTTGAACATCGTTTGCAGCACCTTGAGGTTATTCTCATTGTTCTGATAGAAGCTTTGCAGCCCTGTTCCAGCCGCGTACCAAGCAGGCAGCAAGTAACGGCTTTGCGTCCATGCAAAAACCCATGGAATAGCGCGCAAGTCCTCAAAACGTTCACTGTTCTTACGCTTGGATGGACGAGAGCCGATATTCAGCTCGCCCAGCTCAGGCAATGGCGTTGATTCCTTGAAGAAAGCGAAGAAATCCGGGTCGCGGAAAATTAAATCCTGATACTTCTCCAGCGATACCTCGGAAATACGGGCAATGATCTTCTCCCAGCTCTCCTCGAACACTTCCTTCTTACCGGAACGGTTATACGCAACTGCGGTAATCAGAGCTGACGTTGCCTGCTCCAGGCTTCGATAAGCGATGCCCTTGAGCGAGTATCTGGATGAGAGTACCTCACCCTGCTCCGTAATCTTGATTCCGCCTCCGATCGTATGAGAAGGTTGGGCTAAAATGCTGCGATTAAGCGGCATGCCTCCGCGTCCCAGTGCTCCCCCGCGTCCGTGGAAGAACTTCACTTTTACGCCGAACTCATTAACCACTTCTGTAATGCTGTTCATCGCAACCCGAAGCTCCCAGTTCGCCGTCACCACACCGCCGTCCTTGTTACTATCTGAATATCCCAGCATGATCTCTTGGAGCTGATCCATTGCTGCCACAGATTGGCGATACACAGGCAAATTCAATAGCCTCTTCATAATACTAGGAGCAGCATGCAGATCGTCTATCGTTTCAAACAGAGGAACCGATTGCAGTGTACATACGACTGTGCCATCTTTCTCGATGCGGAACAGACCCACTTCTTTAGACAGCACCATAACTTCCAGCAGATCGCTGGCTCCCTGCGTCATACTGATCAAGTAGCTTGTAATGGATTGCTTGCCGAATTCCTCCTGAGCCAGATAAATCGTACGATATACATCCAGACATTCCTGCGTGCTGTCGCTATATTTCAAATATGGCGACGTGATCGGACGTGGCTCGTTCAGCAGCTTTTCCAGCAGGTCTATTTTTTCTTCCTCAGGCAGCTTGCCATAATCCGCGACAATATTCATTTTAGAGAGGATTTCAGTCATTGCATTTTCATGCTCCTGACTATGCTGACGTACATCCAGCGTAGCCGTATGGAAGCCGAACAGCTCTACCTGACGAATCATCTTCTGAATATAAGTATCTGCCACATAATCCGCAAAATGATGACGCAAGCTGTCGTCAATAACGTTCAGATCCGCAATTAGCTCTTCAGCAGAGCTATAACGTTCCTTCGTGCCCTGCTTGCTTTCATCCAGGATATTATTCACCTTGGCTATCATGTAGGCCAGCTTGATGCGGTAAGGCTCTTTTTCGTTATGCCACACTTCCATCTTTTTAAGCGTAATATGGGTCCGGTCTTCCTCAATAGAAGCTAGCAAATCATCAGAGACACGTATAATGCTAGTGCTAAAACTCAAATAACCCATAAATTCCTTCAGCGTGTGCTGATACTCTCTCAAAGCCAGCTTACGCTGCATACGTAACGTTTCCCAAGTAACATGAGCCGTAACAGACGGGTTGCCGTCCCGGTCCCCACCGATCCAGGAGCCAAATCTCAAATAGGTCGGAATATGCCATTTCTGCTCAGGGTAATATTTGCCTAAACATCGTTCCAATTCTTGGTATACGTCCGGCAGCACATGAAACAAAGTCTCATGAAAATAATACATCCCGTTTCTAACTTCATCTAACACAGTTGGTTTACGATCACGCAGTTCATCTGTCTGCCATAGTGTAATCACTTCATTCAGCAGATTTTCCCGCACCTGTTCCCGCTCCCGCAAGGTAAGCATAGGATTATCCAACAGCATGACATCCTCGGAAATGCGCTTGTGAATGTCCAAAATCACCCGTCGCGTGGCTTCTGTAGGATGTGCAGTCATAACCAGCTCCAGAGAAAGCTCCTCCAGCAGACTGCTAACGTCCTCAGCCGAAAATCCACCCTGTTTAAGCTCCTGAACAGAACTTTCAATTGAACCACGTTGAACATCTTCACCAGCAGAATGCTCATAGTCCCGTTTGCGGCGGATACGATGATTTTGCTCGGCAATATTCACTAACTGAAAATAAATCGCAAACGCGCGAATAACCTGGTGACGAATGTCCGTATCCAGTCCGCTAACGATTTGTTTGAAATTCTCATACAACTCCGGCTGATACCCGGCACGTAACGATTTACTTATCTCACGTATCTTTTCCACGATATCCAAAAGTTCGTTGCCACCCTGATGAACCAAAACCTCACCAAGAATATTCCCCAGAAAACGAACGTCCCGCCGTAGCAGATTGTTGGATTGGTTTTTGTTAGCGGTTAACGTAAGCTCAGTCATGCTTTTCCCCCCATTTGATCTGTTCACACCAAATACAGCTTTGTTGCAAAGGTACGTATACACACGAAATTTGACACTTTCTTAACATCATACAATAAAAACGCGTGAAAAGCTGCAAAATTTACAGTAAAAAGTCATGCTTTTAAAATACTTTTTTTAAGAATATATTGGTTTTTTATGCACAAAAATGAAATTTAATTAACCAAATCGCTTTTATGTTCTAGAGAATCATGAAACTTTATGCACAGGTGTTATAAACAGTGTGATTTCCAAAACAAAATTTCATGCATCATTATGTGCATATGTTTATTATTTGTTGACAAAGTGGAACTCAATAAGCTTCTATCCACAAAGATATACACAAAACAACCATAATCCCAATATTTCAGAGCTATTTTTTCATCCATACTCAGCTATACCCACATAAATAGAAGGCATTGTGTACAACTAAATACAACAGCCTTGGAGTTATCACCAGAATCCAGATCGTTAACGGTCATAGGATTCCTATATTGAAGGGATTTGATAACGAAATTAGCCTTACAACAGGAGAAAGGGATACATTAGAGGGGAATTCGGGATCTGGGTGTTAAAGTAACGAGCGCCTATGTACAATATGCACAAGTAATCCTCAACTGTGCATGACAGGAGATTTTCGCAGTAACCTATACACAGAGAAAGTTCATGTAATGTGGACAAAATAAAAAGAAGCCTCTCGGCTTCTAGGTAATCAGTAAGCGGGTGATGGGAATCGAACCCACGCTATCAGCTTGGAAGGCTGAAGTTCTACCATTGAACTACACCCGCAAATTAGTATCGGGATGACACGATTTGAACATGCGACCCCCTGGTCCCAAACCAGGTGCTCTACCAAGCTGAGCTACATCCCGACATATATTTTTTAAAAAAATGGCGCGCCCTGAGAGATTCGAACTCCCGGCCTTTTGATTCGTAGTCAAACGCTCTATCCAGCTGAGCTAAGGGCGCAAATATGGAGCGGACGACGGGAATCGAACCCGCGACCCTCGCCTTGGCAAGGCGATGCTCTACCGCTGAGCCACGTCCGCAAAAACAAGATGCGCGTGGAGGGACTTGAACCCCCACGTCAAAGACGCTAGATCCTAAGTCTAGTGCGTCTGCCAATTCCGCCACACGCGCATGTAATAAAATGGTGAGCCATGAAGGATTCGAACCTTCGACACCCTGATTAAAAGTCAGGTGCTCTACCAGCTGAGCTAATGGCTCTTAATGGCTGGGGATA
>JBEUOG010000045.1:0-15426 GCA_040544055.1 Paenibacillus sp. PvR008 | reverse complement strand
TCGCTTTATTTTCTCAGGCAGCTGTAGCGGTATCCAATCTCCGCTGAGCAACACCGTTCGAATTCCATCATTGTGAAAGTCAGCCGTGACGCTGGCGAGCACCATTTCCATAATAGCCGGTACGGAATTCCATATGGTGATGCCTTGACGCTCTATCGTGTAGATTACATCTTCAACATCCCGCTGATCGTCAATTAATACCAATGCCGCTCCGGCTGCCAAGGCACCGAACAGATCATATACAGACAGATCGAAACACATGGAGGACAAACCTATCATTCGGTCATGCTCAAGGATGCCGAATTTATGATTTATATCCTGAATCGTATTGGCTGCTGCCCCGTGTGTTGTGATTACGCCCTTGGGTCGGCCTGTGCTACCCGATGTATAGATCACATACGCCACATCATCCGAATGATAATCCATCGGAAGTGCCTCGTCAGAATATCCTGCTACGCCAGCTGTATCGTACAACTCCGGTCCTACAGTCAGCTTACATTGACTGTGCTCGTGGATGTAGTGACGCCGTTCTTCCGGATAGTCCGGATCCACCGGTACATAAGCTGCTCCAGCCTTCAAAATGCCTATAACATTAGCAACGGTTGTAATGCTCCGGCTCGCCAATACGCTGACATAATCACCACGACATACCCCCTGCTCTTGCAAATAACGGGCAATCTGATTCGAACGTTTCTGCAGTTCTCCATACGTGAGGCTTTCATGCTTATACATTAAGGCCACTGCTTCTGGAGTACGCCCTGCTTGCTCCTCGAACAACCCGTGCAAGGTGCTAGGCGGTACAATCTTGTTCGTATTGTTGTATAATCGGATAGCTTCCTCATTCTCTATTTCAATTTCCAAATTTGAAGAATACATAGTATTTAACAAAAGAGAATCAATGATTTGCGTAAACTGCCTGAACATACTCCCAATCATTTCTGGCGAAAATAATTCCTCTACATAATCCCAAAATAGCCATAATTCATCCGCTACTAACGTAGCTTGAAAATCAATGTAAACCTGTGAGGTTTGCGTTATTCCTGTTTTCAAATTTCCTAATTGTTCAAGACCGGGTGTGCGCTCTGAATTATTTTCAGAAAGCACAGAGGTAAAAACATACGGAATTACAGCTTTTCCATGCTTAATCCCATGGTGTCTCACAATATCTCTAATAAACTCAACACCCTCATAGTGTCGGTGCTCCAACGCATCAACTAAGACAGACTGAATGGCTCTGGCCTTTTCCCAGAATGACATACCCGGTTTAAATGAAATGCCAAGCAGAAGGTTTGATGTAAAGTCACCTACTATATGTTCTACCTGCTTATGAAAAGGATAACGATTGAAGACTGTAAGATTAATGGACAAGTTCTCCTGATTGCCCCATATGGAAAGAAGATATGAATAAATGGTCGCAAGCAAAGCGGATGGAGTCACTCCATTTTGTAAAGCCAGCTTTTTTAAAGAAATCCACTGTTGCTGATTGTATATCTTCTCTTTTCTTTGAAATTTTGGTGTTTTTATTTGTTCTGGATTACATTGTAAAGGAAGAACAGGCGCTAATGGAAAATCTTCCACTTTACTAAGCCAGTATTTTCGATCCAGTTCATATATTTCAGAATGTTTCAAATCTAAATAAGCAAGAACATAATCGCGGAAGCTGAAGTCCAATTTAGGCAATTCGGCATTCGGATTGTGATAAAAGTACATTAGGTCACGACCGATAATATCCATACTTGCTGCATCAGCAATGAGTAAATCCCTGCCCATACATAATAGATACTTGCTATTCTCAAGCTGGAAAGCCTTAAATTCGAACATCGGCCACTGTTCAGGAGCAAACACATGGTGTGACATCCGGCTTCGCTCCAGATGAATTCGTTCCTCTTGTTCTCTTCTTGTCAGGAATCGGAGATCTTCTATAGCCATTTGATACTCAGGCACATCTTTAAGAATAACCTGCTCGCCACTTGGCATGATAATCGCCCTTAGCATTGGGTGCCTCTGAATGACTTTATTCAAGCATTCATTAAAACGAACCATGTCAACGTCAGTCTCCACCTCGGTATATACATGAGTGGAAACGCCGCCCATTTCAAGTTCATCATTTCGACCTAGAAAATATGCCATCTGAATATCAGTTAACGCAAAAGGGGCGTTTATTTGTTCTAGATCGGGTAGCGCTGTCGGGTATATATTTCCACTAAGCTCTCTTGTTCCGCATGTTACACAATGATTGATAATTTCCAAGAGATGATTCTGGAAACTCAGGGCCACTTCGGTCAGTGTATCTTCATCATATTCATGCTTATTGTATATAAAAGAAATTCTTAGCTCGTCCTCCATAACTGCTGCGTTTATATCAATGGAGTAACTTCGCTCTGATTGCGGATCAAGCATTTGCCCCTGAGACATATCAGAAAGCGTAAAAACTCCCTGATCTATACTTTGAGCAAATTCACCTAAATAGTTAAAGCAAACTTCAGGACGAAGTTTCCATTTCATTGCTTTTTTGTGTTCCAGAGCAGTAGCATATTTTAACAAACCATATCCAATCCCTTTTTTCGGAATTTTTCGCAATGTTTGTTTTGCATATTGAACAGTATCCTGAACAGAACAATATGGTGGAAGATCAATTACTACAGGATACATCGTTGTAAACCAGCCGATCGTCCGGGAGACATTAATATCAGGAACTATGTCTTCTCTCCCATGCCCCTCCAAACCGATAAGAAGCTGAGTATGATCTGTCCAATCCCGGAATGCACTCCCTAATGCGGCTAACAATAAATCATTAATTTCCGTATTGTAAGCCTGATTGGAATGACGAAGCAAATTGTCTGTGTCCTGCTTGGATAATTGCATATTTATCGATCTCGTATCCTTGATAAAGTTGGTTGGACATGTGTGATCCTTAAGCAGAGGCTCAATATGCCGCTGATCCATATTCATCCAGTATGGAATCTCATCAAGTAATACCGGACTGTTCGCATACTCCTCCAGTGCACTAGCCCATCTCTTATATGAAGTTGTCTTATAGGGTAATGAAGGCTTTTCTCCAGAACTAAGCTGTTTATAAACCTGTGTGATATCTTCCAGCAATATTCGCCAAGAAACACCATCGATTACCAAATGGTGCACAACCATAAGGAGATGATCTCCTTCTATGGTTTGGAACAGTACCGATTTCAGTAGAGGACCTGTAGTTAATTCCATACTTTTTTGAATCTCTTCTGAAGAATTTGCGATACGCTCCCTTACATCCAGTTCACTTGATAGATCCACAACCTGCACCCAAGCTGACTCTTTCATGTCCTGATTTGTTTGTATAATAGAGTCTTGCTCGCTTGCATACACCATACGCAGAGCATCATGATGATAAATAATATAATTCATCGTTTCTTGGAGGATGTCAGGTTCAAATCCTTCTTTTCTATACAACATAAAAGACTGATTCCAATGATGACGTTGTATCCCCTGATGTTCAAAAAACCACTTTTGAATAGGCGTAAGCGGAACGATCCCCTCAACAACACTCTGATCTACAATTTTTGTTTGTACAGCTAACACCTGAGTTAATTGTGCAATCGTCGGATTCACAAAAATATCTTTGATTCCGATATGCACATGATGACGTTGTAAACGTGACGACACTTGAATGGCTTTGATAGAATCTCCCCCGAGCGCAAAAAAATGGTCGTGAATCCCCACTTCTTCTACACCCAGAACTTCTTCCCATATCTCCGATGTCACTCTTTCAATATGATTTCTTGGAGGGATGTAGCCAGCAGATGCCTTTACTTTGATGTCCGGTATTGGTAAATTCCTACGATCAATCTTTCCGCTTTGCGATAGAGGAAATCTGTCTATCTTTATAAAATAAGATGGCACCATATAATCTGGAACACGTTGGATAAGGTATTCTTTTATAGCATTTTCATCAATAGATCGGGACTCCATAATATATGCGCATAAATGTTCATTATTTTCGGCATCCATATATACTGTGACTAATGCCTGCTGTATACCTGGATATTGATGTAGAACGTTTTCTATTTCTCCAGTCTCAATTCGATACCCACGGATCTTAATTTGAAAGTCTTTTCTCCCCATGTACTCAATATTTCCATCACTCGTCCATCTTGCTAAATCGCCTGTTTTGTACATTTTTTGACCCGCTCTAAATGGATCTCTTACAAATTTCTCTTCAGTTGCTTCAGGAAGATTCACATATCCTGCTGCTACGCCTGCACCCGAAATACATAATTCTCCTGCTACACCAACTGGCTGTAATTGACCATCCTGGTCTATAATATGCATTTGAATATTATCGATCGGCTTGCCGATTGGTATGGAATCCATCTCAAAATCAGAAGGACAATCAAAATAAGAATCATGTATAGTGCCTTCAGTCGGTCCATATAGATTAGCGAAAACAATGTTTTTATCTCTTCTCCATCCATCGTTAAACCGTTGAACATGCCTGCTTGTCAGTGCTTCTCCACTGGTAAAAACTTTTTGTATAGCCGATAAACGCTGAATATGTCCCTCTCCATATTCCAAATAGTCTAAAAATGCATGTAACATGGATGGAACAAAGTGGATTACAGTTACTTTTTGTTGTTCAACTGTTCGGATTATGCTCTCAGGATCTTTTTCAGCTCCAGGCTCCAATAAACATAGGGTTGCTGCGCCCTGAAAATACCACCAGCACAATTCAAACACGGACACATCAAAAGTGTAAGCTGTTTTTTGCATGATAATGTCCGCTTCTGTGATCGAATACTTTCGTTGCATCCACAACATATTGTTGACAACGGACCGATGCTGAACTATAACCCCTTTCGGTTTGCCGGTAGAACCTGATGTGTACATGATGTAAGCTATATCATCAGGATTATTAACACAATTTAGATTGGTGTCATCCTCGTTATCAGACAAGCTTACATTCAAAAGCAGGATTTCTGTTTCAAAACCCGAGAGGCGTTCGTTCCACTTTGTCTTTGTTAAGACAAGGTTAATTCCGCTGTCTTGCAGCATATAACGAACCCGCTCTTTGGGATAATCGGGATCGATAGGTATATAAGCACCACCAGCCTTATGAATCGCCAGTATAGCTATGATCATTTCAAATGATCTTTCAACCATTATTCCAACGCTCCGGTTACTACCAATCCCCTTGCGTCGTAGTATTCTGGCTAATTGATTGGCACGTTTGTTAACCTCTTCATAGCTCATATTTTCCTCACCCAAGATGAGGGCGGTTCTATTAGGATAAGCTATAACTCTATCCTCAAAATATTCGTGTAAACATTGCTGACCAGAAAAAGCCTGGTCTGTGTTGTTGAATTCTGTTAATATGTGTTCTTTTTCATCTGGTATGAGAATTGAAATGTTTCTAACAAGTATATGTGGATTTTCAGTGATGGCAGTAGTGACCGTACGAATATGTCCGGCAACCTTTTGCATATCTTCATTTGAATAGCAAAATGCATTATACTTTAAACATACAGATATTTCCTCGGAGGGGATGATAATGATATTGAAATCATAGTTTGTCTGGTCCTTTAATTCAAAATCATAAATTTTCAACTCACGGACATGCTGTCCGTCTAATAAATTGAATTCCAAAGGCACATTTTCAAAAACTACAATATGATTAATTAAATTCTCTTTCAAAGGCGTAGCCGCTTGTATCTTCATCAGAGGATAATGACTGTGCTCTTGGGAGTCAATCATTTGCTTATGGATGAGTATCAACAGGTCTTCAAAATGGATATCTTGCTCAAAATTTATTCTTACTGGATTGGTATTAATAAATATTCCGATCATTTGATCGATTCCGGAAACCGCTGCATGCCTTCCTGAAACAACTGTTCCAAAAACCACATCATTGGTATTATTATATCTTTTTAGCACGATGCTCCAGATTGCTTGAATAACAGCATTCAACGTTACACGATAGGCAAGTGCCAATTCCTTAAGTTTTTTAGTCATTTCCCGATCGAAGGTAAACTTAACTTGTTCCTGCAAGTAGCCTTCCTTTTTCTGTTTGGGTTGCCATGGTAGAGCAGTGGACTGTTCAATCCCCTCTAAATAATGGTTCCAGTATAAACTTGCAGAATCTTGATCCTGGTGTTTAAGCCATTCGATATAATTTTGAAAAGAGTGGATTTCCCTTAGATCCGGAGATCGTTGCGCAGATAAGGCACTATACATTTGAAAAAGCTCTTGTACTATCGCACTCAAGCTCCAACCATCTACAATAATATGATGAAAGCTTAGAAGTAACCGAAAATGCTGTAGATTCGTCTGAAATACAGCAAGCCGAACAAGCATTTCAGTAGTTACATCGAAACCTTTCATTTTTTCCTCATCGGCATAATGAGAGATATATTCCATTTGGCTGTCATGATTTTTTTCTGTTAAATCCTGAAAAACAATTTTATTTTCCAAATGGTCTACGACCATTTGAATGGGTCGCTTCGCTTTATCGACATTAAAAAGCGTACGGAAAACATCATGTCGCTGTACAAGCAATTGCATACTCTTATTCATAATATCTAGTGAGAGAGGCCCTTCCACACTGAAAAAAAGCTGAACTATGAAATTCCCCTGATTTTCTTCACGCAATGTATGATATAGAATTCCTTCTTGCATCGGTGTTAGCGAATAAATCTTTTGTAAAAGTTGTTTAGACGACATGACTAGTTCCCCCTGTTAATTGATCTTGGAATTCAACTCTGTTTGAAGTTCGTGCAGATCACTTGCGGAAATCCCTAATTCGTCATAGCCATTTTGGATCACGGCAGTACTCACAGACTGCGCCTGCTTGGATTGTCCCTTTATAATAAAGGTGCTTAAGTCCGCTACACTTGGATACTGGAATATATCTTTGGTAGTCACTGTAATATCTTTCGCTCGGAGTTGCGCCGAAATTTGAATCGCTTTTATTGAATCTCCTCCCAATGTATAAAAATCCTCGACTACACTTATATTTTCAATCCCCAACACCGTTTCCCATACACGGGCTACCGTCTCTTCAGTGCTGTTCCTTGGAGGTATAGTTTGATCCTGAAAGAGCTGGCTTGTATCAGGTATTGTTAGTTTTTTATGATCCACTTTGCCATTTGCGTTTAGGGGTAACTTCTTTACCTTTACAAAATAGGCAGGGATCATGTAGTTTGGCAGCCTTTCAGCAACCCATTGCCTGATTTTTTCGGTATTCATTTCTTGATCTGCAGCAAAATACGCACATAAGCGTTTATCTCCTTGTTTATCTGCCTGCTCCATGATGAATACTTCTTTCACGGTTTGATTTTCAAGGATACACTTTTCAATTTCACCTAATTCAATTCGGAATCCCCTAATCTTTACCTGATGGTCATTACGGCCTAGAAATTCAATTTCTCCGTTTGCAAGTCGTCGCCCTAAGTCGCCTGACTTATATAATCGTTTTTCGTACAGATAGAAAAATTTCTCTTGAGTTAATTGGTTATTGTTGAGATAACCTCGTGCGAGACCTTCTCCAGCAATGCACAGTTCCCCAATCGCCCCAATTGGCTGCTGCTGATTTTCCGAATTAAGAACAAGCACCTCCGTATTCTTAATGGGTCGGCCGATCGGAATTGTATGCATATCCTCATTAACTTCTTGAATTTCATGATACATGGCATAAACCGTACTCTCTGTGGGGCCATATACATGGATAATTTTACCTTGCCCCATTAACTGAAAAGCTTTATTTACATGTACTATGGATGCTCGCTCGCCACCAAAGAGCACCTTTCTTACATTGGTCAAGCAATGTATTTCAAGGTCTACGAGTGTGTTAAACAGAGCAGTTGTCACAAAAAAAACGGAGACATTCTCTTTTAGAATCAACTGGGCTAACTCAGGTGCGTTAAGCATTGTCTCTTTGTCTACTAAAACAAGTCTTGCTCCATTCAAAAGACTCCCAAATATATCAAAAACAGAACCATCAAAAGCAAAGTTGGACAATTGAAGAATAGTATCTTGTGGTGTAATTTGTACATAATCTGAGCCCTTCACAATTCTCATTACATTGATATTTTCAATCATGATTCCTTTAGGTATACCAGTCGAACCGGAAGTATACATCACATAAGCCAAATGGTTAGCCTCTGATATGCGTAGTGGATTACTCTTATCACGATCATTTGTTTGTTCCAGCACGTCCTCAAGAACCAAAATCTGATGTCTTTCGGAACCTTCCAGTTGTTCAATTAGCTTTGTAATTAAAGAAACGTTCGATCGCGAAACTACAATGATTGATAAGTTAGCATCCTGCACAATAACCTTTAACCGCTCGCTTGTATTTTCCGGATCGAGAGGTGTATAGCCTGCATTGGATTTCAAAATGCCTAGTATTCCAATGATCATCTCTGGTGAACGCTCTGTAAGTAGTCCAATTAGTTGATCAGGTTGAACACCCATATCTTGTAAAACATAGGCAAGCTTGTTGGCTTGCTTATTTAACTCTCCATAGGACATATGAGTTTCTCCACATGTAAGGGCCGTTGCAAATGGCGCAACTTCAACTTGCCTTTCAAATAAATCTGCAAGTGTTTCTGTACCGCTGTGCTCCATACTCTTTGAGCTTCTCAGTGTAATAAGCTCGGTTTCCTCATCAGCACTCAAAATACAAATATTTTTCAAGCAAACAGAAGGTTCACTATAGATTTTCATTGCGACATTATATATATGATTTGCCATTCTTCTCACAGTAGCTTCAGAATGAATATTGGAATTATAGATAAATGTTATGTTTGTTTCATCTCCCGGAAGCACTGTAATACTTAAGTCATAATTAGTATGTTCTATAACATCAATGTCCTTGATGTTTACATTTACTTCTGCTAATCGATGTTTCCATGAGGAGTTTAAAGGCGTATTATCAAACACATAAATATGATCAAACAGGCTTTGTCCAATCGACTCATTATTTTGAATCTGTGAAAGGGATAAATGCTCGTAGGGCTTAGAATTCAAATTCAGATGATGAATTTGCTGTATTAGTGAAGTAAAGGTTAAGTCTCCTGCTGATTGTATACGTAAGGGAACTGTATTAATAAATAACCCAATCATTCGCTCAACTGCTGGGATCTCCGGTGGCCGTCCTGCAACAACTGAACCAAATACAACATCGTTACTATTGTTATATTTTTGCAGCACAATCCCCCACAGACTCTGATAGACCGCGTTTAATGTAACTTGGTTGTTTCGGGCCAATTCTTTTAAAAAATTGGACAGCTGACGCTCTAATTGATTAGAATGTTTACCCAAGCTATAATCTTGAATTGATTTTTTTCCATTACTGCGTGTCTGACCTGGCAGGATTGAGCATTCTTCAAATCCGTTTAAATAATCTTTCCAGTATTCAAGTGCACTTTCTTGGTCTTGTTTTGCCAACCATTCGATATACTGACTATAAGGCTGCTCCATACAAATGGATTGGCTTTGTCCTTTAACTAAAGAAGTATAGATTTCAGCTAATTCGCAAAGGATTAAATCGGAACACCAGCCATCCATTAAAATATGATGAAAAGTGAGTATACAAGTACATTCAGTTGGGCTTGTTTGGAGCATGGATAGCCTAATGAGCGGATCTATCGTCAAGTTGAATCCTCGCTGGCGATCCTTTTGTAAATATTGCTGGATCCACCTTATTTTATCCAGGCTTGATATATCATCTCTGCTTTCAAAAACAAATTGAAGAGGTCTTTCCGTCAGCACTACCTGAAGTGGTTGTTTGACCTTTTCCAATAAAAAAGTCGTTCTTAATATATTGTGCCGTTGGATAAGTGTCGAAAAACTTTGTCTCATAAGTTCAACATTAAGATGACCTTCCATGGTTAAGATAAGCTGTACTATATAAGTGTTGGGATCTGCATCTGAAAGGGAATGATATAATATGCCTTCTTGCATGGGGGACAACGCATATATATCCTGAATTTGTTCTTTCGAAAACGGATTCACTCAACTCACCTGCCTAATCTAGTGTTTAGAATTTAAGGAACCGAAAAGCACATCAT
The DNA here is from genome assembly GCA_040544055.1 of Paenibacillus sp. PvR008. GTDB lineage: Bacteria > Bacillota > Bacilli > Paenibacillales > Paenibacillaceae > Paenibacillus. Next base: position 5,371 of record JBEUOG010000045.1, on the reverse strand, counting down.
AAATCATATCTAAATCCTCTTCCTTTAAATTTTTTAATGTAAAATCACTTGGAGTGCGCACTTGCTCCTTCTTGTCTATGCAATACTGAATAATCCTGATAAGCTGCTTTTCATATACCTCCGCCAACTGTTGGATTTCTTGTCCACTAATTCGTGCACTATCATAGCCGATAGAAAGATGCAATTGATCTCCCGCGGTATATCCTGTTATTTCAAGTGCATAACACAGTTCATTATTAGGACTAATATTTCCTAATCCCTCAGGTCCAAAGGAAGCTGCACTACTGTAAGGAGAGAGCTGGAAATATGGAGAACTTGAGATTGGGTCAAGTTGCCCTAAATAATTAAAATTAATTTCTGGCTCAATAGTAAATATCAAAGGTGCCCTCAAACTTTCCGGGCTAAGATATTTTAGTACCTCATAGTCCAAACCTTTATTCGGGATAGTTCTAAGATTCTCTTTGGTTTTTATAATCCAATCAGGCAAATTGTCAGGATCATGCATGCATAGAAGTACGGGGCACTGAGATGTAAACCAGCCGATTGTACGTGTAATATTCACATCAGGTAAAATATCAGTACGACCATGGGATTCCATATTGATTACAACTTGTTTAACTTCAAGCCAGTCATACAGAGCTAGCCCTAAAGCAGTTATCAAAATATCATTTATGTCGGTGTTATACGCATGATGAACCTGACCAAGAAGCCATTTTGTGTTTTCTTTTGACAGAGCAAACTTTAAATTACGTCTGTTCCTTTGTGTTGACACCTGTACTTGGTCTTTCTTCCACAGTAATGATTCCTGATTAACTTTTGCATAAAAATTCAGCCAATAAGGGATTTGTTTTACTATCTCCTCACTACATGAATATTTCCCTAATGATTCAGCCCATTTTTGGTATGAATCTGTTTTTCCTTGCAGTAGAAACTGTCTCCCTTTAATAATTTGCTCATAGGACTTAGAGAGATCTTCGATTAATATACGTAATGAAATTCCGTCCATCACTAAATGATGTATAGACAGCAACAAATGATCTCCTGTCTTGGATCTGAACAGTCCTACATGCACCAATGGACTCATTTCCAGGTTTTTACTCCCTTGAATCTCTGAAATTTGGTCGGTAATAAATTTTTCTTCATCCTCATGCGGCACGTTGAATACATTGAAGCTGAATACCTCGGGACTCACGTCCATGTTCACCTGCTTTAGAATGCCGTCCTCCATCTGGTAAGTCATTCTAAGCGCGTCGTGATGCTCAACCAGCGTTCTCAAAACTCTGAGCAAAGCTTCTGTTTCATACCGTTCTGGATTATAAAACAGAATAGATTGATTCCAATGATGCTTATCAGTTAACTTTTTTGAAAAAAACCAATGCTGAATAGGGGTAAGGCGGACATTTCCCAAAACTTTACCTTGATCACTCTTACGGCTAATCTGTTGAATGGACTGGCCAAATTGTGCAATAGTAGGTTGTTTTAAAAGATGCTGACTACTGAGCTTTAGATTATGGGAGTTCAACTTTGCAGATAATTGAATGGCTTTAATTGAATCGCCACCCAAATCATAAAAGTTATCATATATGCCAACCTGGCCTACGCAAAGAACCTCACTCATTAGCTGGCATAAAAGTTCTTCTAAATCAGTGTGAGGTTGCTGATGATTAGATTGCCCCGATAAATCTCTAGTTGGCATAGGGAGAGCTTTTCCATCCACTTTTCCATTAATGGTCATAGGAAATTCAGATAAATAAACAAAATAGGTTGGCATCATATAAATCGGTAATTCTTGCATGATAAACTTACGCAACTCAGGTGTGCTGATCGTATTTCGGGCTACATAATACGCACATAACTGCAACTGATCCTGCTCATCCTGAATAGTTTGCAACACTACTTCTGTGATTTCTTTATGTTTAAGAAGAATCATTCCAATTTCTTCCAATTCAATCCGATGTCCACGTATTTTTACTTGCTGATCCGTCCTCCCACGATATTCCAAACTCCCGTCAGGAAGCATCCGAACTAAATCACCGGTTCTATATATTGTTATTTCCGGAATTGTTGGATGTTGGATGAATTTTTGTTTTGTAAGCTCTGGACGATTCAAATAACCTCTTGCTAGTCCACTTCCGCTTATGAAAAGTTCTCCAATTTCTCCACAATCAACAGGGTTCAACTGCTCATCAAAAATATAAAAATTCGTATTTGGCAATGACAAGCCTATAGGAACTGAATTCCCTTCAAAATATGCTGAAGGAGCCACCCATAAAGAAGCACATATGCTCGCTTCCGTGGGTCCATATGCATTCACATAAGTTGTATACGGACTCCATTGATTTACCAAATTACTGGATGATGATGATCCTGCTGTTATCATCAACCTTAAACTCGTAATACGCGAAGCTTCTAAATACACAGCATAACTTGGAGGCAATGTTAATACAGTAATCATATTTTCTGAAACATAAGATTCAAAATCGAGGGGCTGATGTATTATTTCCTGAGGAATAATATATAAGGTTGCCCCATTGAAAAGTGCCATGAAAATTTCCCATACAGAGGCATCAAATGAAAAGCTGGCGAACTGACCAATTCGATCTCTTGTAGTAATATGGAAATTATTTATCCAAATTGACTGCAAATTTTCAATTCCCTTATGTTCTAATAAGGTTCCTTTAGGCTGTCCTGTTGAACCTGAGGTATAGATTAAATAAGCGAGATCGCTTGAGCAGACATTCCGCTCCAAATTGGCGATCGAGCGATTGGAATACAGTTGTTCAGTCACTATTAATTTACTTAATCCCGGATGATTATGAGTTCGTAAATGCTGTTGTGTAAGCAGCAACTTCACATTGCTGTCACTTAACATGAATTTAATTCTCTCCTCAGGGTAACCTGGATCAACTGCCAAATAAGCTCCTCCGGATTTAAGGACCGCTAATACTGCAATGATCATATCGACGGAGCGTTCCATCATAATTCCAACAATACAACCAGTACAAACATTATGCTCAACCAATACTTCAGCTAATTGATTGGACTTTTCATTTAATTGGCGATAAGTTAGGTATTCTTCACAACTGACAACAGCGGGACAATCTGGATTAGCTACCACTTGCTTTTCAAATAGACTGTGGATAGTCATATTGTTTTTCCTCCCTGCCGAGGTTCCATCGTTCTATTTATTTGAGTCCAACTTCAATGGAGTGCAGCATAACCTGACTGGAATTTAGTTTGAAATATTTTTTAATTTTACGGAAATTCATATCACCAATAGAGCACAGCCCCACCTGCTCCAGCTCAGCTACTTGAGTCAACAGTTGCACCATAATTCCACAGTCGATAGCGGCATACAAATAGCCCATTCCTCCATATTTCGGCATCGTTACCTCGCTGTTATAAACCATAAATACAGAAAAAGCTGATGTGCTAAATATTTCTTGATTTTGGGCATAATGCGCTTCTTGTGTGATAACACAGGCGCTGCTTACCATTTGAAGCATATTACGTACAGGATTATAGTAATATAAGCCTGCCTTCACCTTTTCTATACGGGCATCCTTAACATAAATGAATATATCGATTGGATATAATCCACCATCGGTTGCATAAAAATAGCGAATCTCCCCATTAGTTATCGTCTGCTTAAAAACAGAGATTAGCTTTGAAAATGTTTTAAATGGAAGTTTGCGATTTATATCAAAATTACGAAAAGATCTGCGATTTACAATCTCTTCTGGGAAAGAAACATCCTCTAAAGGAAGTTCGTACTCCATAACATTCGAAAATGTGCGTTCAAGCTGTTTTTGTTTGAAGTGATTGTATCGTTCCGGATCAATGAAAGTGTCTTCGTGGTGAGGGTTGTATACAAGATAATTATGCGGATAAAGGAGCTCTTGAGGGGATAAAATAGAATTCACTAATATACGTTCATTAATTAAATGTTTAATAAAATCAACAAGAAGTTCCTGATTTAAATGAGAATAATGCTCGATAAGAAATTCCAGCTTTATGCCTTTTTGCGTTATGTAGTACAATTCAGGAAATAATTCAAGTGCTATACCAGAGAATATGGATTGCTCAATTTCAACAGCGTCCTCTGTTTTACACCAACGAACGGATGGAGACCAGTAATACACAGCTCCATTTTGGATTAATTTGGATGATTTTACAGAGACTTGATTATGCATAATAGTTCCTCCTCTAAATATGATCATTTAAGATATCTGACCACTGACTTATTATGCTGGTTGTTTTTTATGATTGAAAATCCATTCCATTTCACTATGCCTGCCGATACACCAACGACAGTACAATTGGCGGGAACATTTTTTAATACAACTGCACCTGCTCCTATTTTGGAGTAATCGCCAATTGTAATAGGGCCTAATACTTTGGCTCCCGCCCCTATAACAACCCTGTTTCCAATAGTAGGGTGCCTTTTCCCCACATCTTTCCCAGTGCCTCCTAAAGTAACATTCTGATATATCGTCACATTGCTCCCTATTACAGCAGTTTCACCTATTACAACCCCAATACCATGATCTATAAAAATCCCATCCCCCATCTTCGCGCCTGGATGTATATCTATTCCCGTAAAAAATCGTTCCCAATTAGATAATATTCGTGCAAATAAATACAAATGAACCTCAAAAAGGAAATGGAATAATCGATAGAATATCAGAGCATGAAAACCTGGATAACATAATACTATTTCAAGCCAACTATTTGCCGCTGGGTCCATTTCTCTAATAAACCGGATATCCTTGATCATCTTGCTTAACATTCCGGATCACTCCCCTTGCAGAAAGTACCTTTCCGATGTAAATGTAAGCATCGTTATAGACTGTTCATATATTCCCACCTCTCTAATAGAATAGAAAACATTAATAACTATACATTTTTTAAAAAATATAAAATACTAAATATTTAGTATGTTACACAATAAATATTCTACCTCCATATTCTCGTAAAGTAAATATTGAATTAATGTTTTTCAGGCTAAATTTATAATCGCAAACTATATATATTTCATCAGACTTAATAAGTAGGGCTTGCTGAATGAAGAAAATTCCCTTTATCCACAAGGGGTTTCAGGCATTTTCGTCGAATTTATCTGGAAGGAAAATACGGGAAAATGGCAAAAAACCTTGCATACGGAGTGAGTGAAAATGTTTGTGAAGAACCGAGAGATGGCAGATTTGTTGAAAGATTTTTATCTTCCTTTTGGGAGTAAGCTCAACCCAACAAATCGTTGGGTGCAGCTTGCTGCTCTCATCCCTTGGGATCGAGTGGAAGAGAAGTATGTCAAATCGCTTCAAGCTCTGCACATCGGCCAAATGGCGTACACCGCTCGTATTGCCCTTGG
>JBEUOG010000044.1:0-16470 GCA_040544055.1 Paenibacillus sp. PvR008 | reverse complement strand
AGCTAAGAGTACAAATACAAGAAAAGCCTCAAATATAAAAGAATATTTAAAAAAGGAAAAAGAAATTGTTAAATCGCAACTGCCTGAAACTGAGGAGACGGGTAAAGATATATCCCATCCAGTACTTGATAATGCACGTTCTGGCAGTGGTTTAAAGAAACCAGATGGTCAGCATGGGTTTAATGATATAATTGACAATTACACTCCATATGCTAAGGAATTTGAATTCGTTAGTGGTGACGGAGTGAAAAGGAAATTATATCAAATCAAAGGTGGTATGAAGTACTACGATTATAAAGACGTATATAACAAAGACCTACGAATCAATGAAAGAATAACAACTGTTAAAGACCAAAATGGAATATTCGAGTGGATTGTCGATCCAACAAAGGGAGTAACGCACAGAAGGTTTATTCCTAACGGCCAAATAACAGGACTTCCAAATCAAAGACCCTAAGGTTAAAGGTGATAATAATGAGTTTTTCTACAGATATTTTCAAGAAAAGTAAAATAAATTACAATTGGACAACACTTTATGTGGGATTAAAACTTGGCTTAGTTAGTAACAGTGACATAACTAAGTATTCAATTGAGTTTTTAACGAGTCATCCAGATTCAAACAATCAAAATATTATTCAGCTTGCTTGGGGAGAATATGATTTTGATTGTGAGGAATTACTGATGAACGTATTAAAAGAGTCAATTGTCAATGACTTATCTCCAGATTCAGATGTTTGGCAAGTTGAAAAAAGAAAATGGAGATTGGGTATCCTGAGTTATTTAAAGACTACGTATCAAGATGATTATGAGGAAATGTTAAACAAGATTGCTGAAGTGTATGCTGATATGGATTATCCAGAGGACATGGAGGACTTCATTAATTATCTAACTCCTAAAGATGGGTACAATCCATTGTTATACTCACATGAAGAGAACGTAGCTAGATTAGTCAACTTATTTAATTCCTTCCTAGACAAAGAGAAACGAAACTTAGGAAATGAAATTACCTTTTAGAAAGGTGCAGCCTGATTAGCGAATGTTAGTTGAGACTTTTTCCTTGGTGGATCTACCCTGTGCCGAATGAACCCATCATTCAACCAATAACACGTATAACCCATGTAATACCCGTATAAAGATTTTATCACTTTGTTTGTACGCACATCAATGCTTTAATTTTACAACCTAAATAACGCTATTCCGCTACATTAAACAGGTCGATTATGGTCAGATACCACCATGATTGACCTTTTTTTGTTATCCTTATTACTTAAATAGGGTATTTTTTCAATAATTAAATCTACATACAAATCCAAATGCAAAATATATTTTTAAAGATAATTCAACATCCCTCCACACAAAACAATGACTTGCCATCCCTCCCCATCAGAGTTAACATACACACACTCAAACCACGGGAGGGAAAATACACAATGTCAAATTGGCCAGATTGGTTTCAAGAAGCATTACGCCAACGTTTTTATCAATTTGAACTAGCCAGTGAACGACAGGCTTCATGTTTATCTGAGGACAAAAATCTATTCACTCAAATGGATCAATTCAAAACCAACCAAAACGAAGATATTCAACGTCTGCTATCGGAATGGGAAGAAGCAATAGGCTATCAACTAAGTCAGGACAAACAATCTATCTATATGGAAGGAGTAAAAGACGGGATTCAATTGATTCTTCCCGTCATACAACCCACAGTTATTCGTTAGCCTATTGATAGTTTTAGCCTATGATTTCGTTAGTCCAGTATTTCATCTATGCTCATTCCAATCTTCAAGGTAAAAACAAAATGCGCTGGTGAGAGAATCGTGATCTTCTCCACCAACGCATTAAATAGGTTATCATCAAATTGTTCCAGTATATCTTGCCTTGAGCTTAAAAGTTGAATGATTTCGTCTACACGTTCCTTGATTTTTGCCTTCTGGTCATGCTCCTGCTCCAGTGTTAGCTTCTGTTGTCGTAGCTCGTTTAGCTCACTGGAAAGTCTGTTTGTTTCTTCTTCATATACGGCCTCATCAATCTGATTTCGCAACTTGAGATTCACTAACTCCTTCAAGTCGGATTTTAATTGTTGCATCTGTCCTTCGATGTTCAATAGTGTTTCTTGCCCTACTTTTCTGGAAAGTACCGATTCAATATTCCCTTTCAGCGTTTTAATCAATTTTTTCTTGTTCTCATACATCCGGTTGAACAATCGTACAAACGCGAAATGTAAAACTTGCTCATCAACCGATTTGGCATCACAGGCTGCTTTCCCTTCATTGACATACGTTTTGCATTGCCATACCACTTTTTTGGATGGATTATTGCTGTTCCAGGTTCGGCGTTTAAAAATGGCTCCACAGCATCCACAATATACTTTACTGCTCAGTGCGTATTTACTGGAGTATCTTTTACTCTCTCCCATCACGCTCCCTTTCAGCTTGGCTCTCCGCTCCTTCTCTTTTTGCACCGCTTCAAATATTTCCTTCGAGACAATCGGTTCATGGTTATCCTCAATTAAATATTGCTGCTCCTGTCCTTTATTCCTTATTCGTTTGTGGGTTAGGAAATCTACCGTTACAGTCTTTTGCTGAAGCAAAGCTCCGTAATATTTCTCATTGGTCAGAATTAAGGTAATGGAGGAATCCCACCAAGTATCGCCACCCGTGACTGTTTTAATGTGATCTCGCATCAATCCTCTAGCTATCGCCTGATAGCTTTTCCCGTCTAGATACTCCTCATATATGCGCCGCACAATCTCGGCTTCCTTCTCATTAATCACCAATTCACCATGTTCATCCTTATCATAGCCAAGGAAGCGATTCGTGTTGCAAAAGACTTTGCCGTTTTGAAAGCCACGTAATATGCCCCATCGACTGTTTTCAGAAATGTTTCGACTCTCGTCTTGGGCAAGAGAACTCAGGATGGTCAGCAATACTTCACCTGTTGTGTCCAGTGTATTAATGTTCTCTCGTTCAAAGAACACAGCCACTCCGAGACTTTTGAGTTCCCGTACATATTTCAATAAATCCAGTGTATTCCTAGCAAATCTTGAAATCGACTTGACCAGAATAAGATCCAGTTTACCATTGCGGGCATCCTGTATCATCCGATTAAAGTGCGTTCTATTCTTGGTGCTGGTTCCGGTGATCCCTTCATCTGCGAAAATATCCGCCATTTCCCATTCCAAGTTGTTTTGAATGTATTGGGTATAATAATTGACCTGATTAGTATAGCTCTCCTTTTGCTCCTCAGAATCGGTACTAACCCGACAATAGGCAGCGACTTTCTTCTTTAGAATCGCCTGGATTCCCTCTACGATGTCCATCGTTTTAATGGGAACGATCACGACTTTTTTTGCGGTTGCGGCTTGGACCATAGTTGTTTCTCCCTTCGATATCTTCTTTATACGGTCACATGTTATAATGCGTGCGGTACATCATCAAGTCCATTTCTGTCCAATGTTACAGCTACTTGAAAGACTTTTTATTCAGCTCATCAATCGCTATAAACTCTTCTTCTGTAATGACATGCTGTGATCTCAATTGCTTCAATAGGCTTAGACTAAGCAAGTAGTCGATAGATTTTCGTTGCATATGTATGTGCTCCTTAAAATAAAAATGGCTCACCTCTAGGGCAAGCCGATAGATATAAAGCTTAAAATAAATTCTTAAGATTGATGGTCTTTTCTGCGGTCATGCTAGAATCGCTTACTAAGGTGACAGTCAGTGCAAGGGCTTTATTGTTCGCCCCACTACTGCTTCCTGCTTTTATGGTTACACTATTTCCTGCGTTGGCTGTTATGCTCCCCATGATCGGAGTTGAATCATCTTGATTCCGTAGGTTCCACTCCACCGATTGGTCAAACACTTCCACACCATGATCATAGATATGACTGACGTATGAGGAGCTTTGGCCTGTTTTTAGAACTGAATTGCCGGTAATGGCTACCGAATAGATATGCGTTCCTGTTTCGACGACTCTCATTTCAATGGTGTTCAGCACAGTTGGGTGATACGTTAGTTTTGCAGTAATACTTGCTTGTCCCAAAGCGATGCCCATAACCTGGCCTTGCTGATCTACGCTAATCACATTCGGATCACTGGATGTATATGTAACTGGCGGATTGGCTATCTCATTCCCATTATCCGTAGCGGTCACATTCAACGGTAACGTTTCGTTTAGTCGTACATAGGCTATCGTTCCCTGATGAATATGTAATGCATATGTATGAGCAATCTCGTACTTCCATCTGTCTGCAATGTTATTTTCCACGTCATCATAAGCTGTATTTATGCCATCCAATGTGCAGCTTAACTGAATCAAGCCATTCATTGTGCGGTCAATTCCAACTATTTTAAACGGCTGATGAGTCATATAAAATCGTTGGCTTAATGTAATGCCCCTCGTATCTGTATTGTCTTGTACGGTAATCAGGATGTTGCCCTCCGGTATTGAAATAACTTTACCTGTTTCCGTTGAAAACGTTCTGGCTTCTACCACTGCATCAAACCATTTCACCTCTCCACTCCAGTTTAAAGCCAACCGTTGATTACACTTTTTCATTCTGCCTCGACAAGACTTTTCATTTTGTTCCACCTGACTGGTGATCAGATACCGTTCATCACGATAGTCTACGATATCTCCTGTATGTAAAGGTGTTGCTGCACGAATGATTTTTTCATCAGTCATCTGAATATGATCTGTCGCATCTTGAATGAGGGCAAGCTGCTTTACATTGTTGATATGTACAAGCTCACCTTTCTCTCGTAGGAAGAAATCCAGCATGAGTTCTAGGCTCCTTGTCATTCCTCCACCTCCATTGCAAAATCTGGCTTACAGCGATACAGGTATAACTCCACATAATCGCTCCATTCTTTCTTATCTAAAATAATAAAGACATCCTTGCCAATTCGAACATAGCCGTTTAATTGCAATAAGGATTCAAGTGGACAGAAAGCTCGATATGTTGTCTCTAGTATGTAACCATCTTCAAATGAAAAGCTTTTGCGATAAGGTTGTACATCTGCCATCACTGACAGAATAGATTTGAAATGAGTAGCATCTAAAATTTCCAACTTCGTATCATAGAACATTAATCTGTTCCTACCTTGATTTTAGGTAGAGGAAGAGCAAGCAGGATACTTGCCGGAATGCCTGTTTCATAGGTGGCTGAGCGTTCACCTTCTTGCTTATGTGTTAAGCCAACCGAATCCCGATTTTTATAGAGATACACGGCATAATCGATCATAACGTCATCATATTCCACAGGCAGGTTTGCCACATTACAATAGCCCAGAATATTTCCTCTAGCTTTATTCAAATAGTGGATCAGGATATCATCCTTGGATATGTCTGTTGGTTCCATGCCTAATAATCGTTTCATCAAATCCATTTGGTCACTCATGTGCCGATTCTTGTTCCTCCTTTACCTGTGCCTTCTCGGTACGCTTCATGTTCTTGGCAGCTTGAACTTTCGTTACAGGCTCATCTTCTTCAGTCTCATCTTGTTGAGGTTCCTCTACTTGCTCATAATGCCCACTGGCTTGTAACCGCAGCATTAACTCCTGATCTGTGACTTGCCATGTGCAGCCTGTTTCTTGATTCAAAAACCACATCTTATCACCCTCCAAAAAAATAAAATAGGGCATCCAAAACGGACACCCCAAACGTGTTCCTTCTATTATAATGTGTTCACTTTCACTTAAGACTTATTGGCTGTGAGTACAGCGAGAGCTTCAGGCTTGATACATTTAGCTCCGAATACCTGCAATCCTTTCACTGCATCTGAAAATTGCTTCTCTGGTCTGAACGCTTCTACCGAATCCACTTGACCCGCAAACGAAATGGCACTTTTATGACCCGCAATAATTTTATGCTTGGCTCCTGCGGTATTCGGCACATTGTTAGATTTATAAACAGTCATCCCATCAATATCTCCCACATAGCCTGTGCGAATAATATTTGAGTCTTTGGTGAAACGAGCATCTTTCAGTAGCAAGCCATAGTACCATGCAGGAACCACTACAAAACGCTCGCTTTCAGGCACATTGTTCTCATCCAGCAGCACGCCTAAATCAATCAGCAAATCATAGGTTGTATCCTTCGTTGGAACAATAGGCGCTGTATCATTTCCAATTGTATTCTCAGCTTTGACCTCCGTATAAAATCTAGCAAGATATTGATCGACCACATTGGCTAGTCCATAGGAAGCTTCCACGATCCCACCATCCAATAGATTCACATTCGCTTGAGCAGCATCTACATCATCGACTTGAAAGTTGAAATACTTCGCCTGATCAATCACCAACGTCTTTTGCGTAGCATCCAGTTCCTGTGGATTACCGATCCCTGCAACTTTATCATAATTGCCAATGGTTACTGCCCCAATCGAATTGATTTTTACCGTTGAGCCTTGACCTTGAATCTCACCTTCGTAATCAGTGTTGACCACATTTCCGTATACGAGGTTCTTTTTCAGACTCTCATTTAAACGTGCGCTCCAAATTGTAGAAATAAAATTCTGTACTGTCATATCTATTCACCCTATCCTTTTCGTTAATTATTATTTGTTTTATAATGCTTGTTTGACTTGATCCCAATGCTGATTGATCTCGTTTGGCGACATTCCTTTAATCGTATCCAATGTAAATGTTCTACCTGTTGAATTCGCAGGAGGTGTATAGCCTTCTCCTTTGAGTCGTTGCTCCACTTGCTGTTGTATAGCCAGTTGTAGCGATTGTTCCAGCGTAGCCAAGTTGGCTGTCGTTGTTTCTTCATCTGTACCAACAAAAAAATCCACTAACGGGAGTGGAAGTTTCTTCTCGGATGCAATTTTGATCGCTTGGCTGGTTAACCGTTCACGCTGCTTCTCTAGCTTCATATTCTCCACTTCGGCTCGTAGCTTCTCTACTTCTACTTCTTTCTCATCCTTAGCCGGAAATCGCTTCTTGATTTCAGCATTCAGTAAATCCTCCAAATGATTGGCTTTCCACGTTTCCAGCGATTTAGCGGATCGTTTGTCCACTGTGCTATCGAACCAACTTTTCGCATCCTTGTTGGATTGAATAAATTGCTCTATCCCTTCTACGCTATACGGATTAAAGCCCTGAAGATACGATTGCCATTCCTCATTCGTTTGGTTTTCCTCAATCAACTGCTTCACTTGTTGTAAATTCATTTTCGTTAATCTCCTTTATTGCCCATTCGACTCACAGAACCGAAACACGCTTATGTATGTATTGAATTGAGCCGTTTAATGTCATACTCAGGACAGCAATGTAACGCATTAGAAATCACAAAAACGAGGAAAAGGTACAAACATACCAACTCCCCACTTTTGGGTATTTTTTATCCTTTGTTTATACGGCTTTTGGATAGCCTAGAGCGTTACATCCACCCTCTTGCTTGCCTAAACTTCAGAAACGTATATGTATGCTGAAACTGTATAATATTGAATATCATGTTCAAGACAATCATGTAACGCATTAGAAAACGCAAAAGTGACGAAAAGGTACAAGCATACCAACTCCTCATTTTTGTCTATTTTTAACCCTTTGTTTATATGGCTTTTTCAGACTCTAAAGCGTTACATCGAGCCGTCTTTTTGTCTGAACTTCCGAACACGTATCCTAATATTTTCTTTTCTCGCCCTACCTCTACACTTTCCACAATATTTCTGCCGATTCGAATTAGCTGAGAATGTTCCTCTACAACGTGTACAGTTCACTCTTAATTTCACTGTCTTAAATTCAGATTCTACATTCCGTTCAGACTTATATTCTCGGTCCAGCTTCTCATCTATTGGCAGCACTCCATTTTCAAAATAGGTACAACGAGGAAGAGAATCATCTTGAGCGAAAAATACACATGGGCCATCTTGTAAACAGCAGTAGTTTGGGATACCGTGCTTCGCTCCGAGATAACAAGCACAATTATTCTTAACCAGCCGCTTGATACTATTTTTATTCTGCATTTGATACCTCCTTATCTGGAGCAATTAATCGCTGTTGTTCTGCATGAAACTTATTGAATTCCAGCTTTGGATTCTCCACAAACGGAAGCAACGTGAGCAACGTTTCCTGAGATACGACTTGCTGCAATTTAACGATCACATCAGCCATCCCAACCAAGTCTGTCGGCAAGTTACGAGTGAATTTTACGGCGATATCCCGGTAATCATATTGAATGCCTTCTTTAATGTGCAGAAACGTGAAGAAATTCCGTAAACGCTGCTTGATCGCTTTTTCCATTAATGCTTCACGCATCGCCACTCGATTCTCCAGATTCAGCAGCTTATTTCGCAGAGCCAAGGAAGACGTATTACTGGCCCAATTCTCATTAAAGTTGACCTGATCCATCATATCGAAGATTTTGCGTTCAATATTATCCAACTCGTTCTTTACAAAAGAATCATTGATCTCCTTCGTAAGTCAGTTTACCTTTCCCCCAGCCGGAACTTGAATAATGCCCATCTTCTTCATATTCAATAAATCGTCGGCCTCCAACTTGGCATTTTCAATCACGAGATAGGCGTTGCGATGATCTGCAATTTCATTGACCAAATCAGAGTTCAAAGCGTTATAGGCATCAAATAAAGAAATCACATCATGGAAGCCGCTTTTCCTCTCTGTATTAGCTGTACAGGAGATGAGCGGGACTCTTCCAAAGATGTGATTATGTTTGCCGATATATTTTAATTCAGGTGATTGGTTTTGCTTCATTTGATTACTTTTATTATCACTACCAATTGTATAGTGTAGAATTTCATGATCGGTATACACGTCCAAATATACTTGCTTATCAAATCGACGAGTAAATTTATGTAGTCCTAGTAATACATTTCGTTCTGCCGTTCCGTCTTCCAACACATACGCATTCAAAGGGGATAATACCGTGGCGGAAAACTGGCCATCCGAGTCGATATAGTTCAACTCAAAGCTCTCACCAAAGATTTCGGATTGTTTCCGAAGCTGTAGATTATGCTCCTTATCCCAATGACTCATATGTACATCTATATTATGTATGGCTTCATCCTGATCTGACTTGGACACATAGTTTACTGGTTTACCGAGCAGATAGCCCACTTCATTATCTACGAACTTACGTGGGAAATTAAAGATAAGCTTTTGATTGCTTCGACTTTCTTGCATCGCATAGTTCTTGAGAATAGCATGCTGACCATTGTAGTAATCTGCATATTTCTGTTTGGCTAATGCAGCCGATTGGAGTTCATTTAGACATTCTAATATGATTTGTTCGGTTATTTGCAAATAGGTTCTTCCTTTCCCTATAAAAAAACCATACCGATTTCGGTACAGTTTCAACAAATTTTATATGCTTTTTCTTTTAAATTTCCATGTTACTCTAACCAAGAACATCCAGCATAAGAATGTGACTAAAACTTGGGCTATCATATTCACATGAAATAATGTTAAGAACATCATTAAGACTGCTGGAATAAGGTTATCAATAATTACCAGCCAACCAATTCTATCATAAAGAATTTGATATGGGTTCCTAAAAATTAAATACATTACAACAATCAAAACAATAGTCAGGAAATTTACTATAATGAACTCCATGTTAAATGGTTTTCCAAAGAAAAAACCTCCTACTAATCCAATAAGAAAGGGCTGTAAAAACATAAAAAATGTATTGATCTTGATCTCTTTCGTGGACTCTTTTTTCAAAGCGTAAAGTGTAATTCCGCTCGTTATTGCAAAGAACATTAAAATGACATAGTATGGAGATTTCCCATCATTGAGCCATCCAGCACTAACAACACTAATATTGAGAAGTAGTTCCATCATCTTTTTCAAAAGAACTTTATTCTGCATTCTTATACCTCCTCAAAATAGCAAATTACGATCATAAAACTTCAAACTTTTCACAGACTGGATCAATTGGACAGCCCCATATAAACTATCTGGCGCATCATCATATTTGCAGTTTCGATTATAGTCCTTCACTTGATTATTATACCTGAGGTTATCTGCATTGAACAGAATATGACCCTTCTTCACTTCCGGCTCCAAGCTAATAATGCGTTCATGCTTCTGCCCCTTGGAATGCACACTTTCTACGGGTGTATGTATCTTCGCTTTCCATAGCTCTTCTTCAAATTTCTGCTTCATATAGCTTTGCGCTTGATTCACCTCGAAGCCGAGCTTATCTACAGGATAAAGCTTCAATTTCTCAATAGCCACTTGGAACAAATCATCCGGCAACAGTTTATAAATATTTCCATCCACTACATACATTTGCTTCGTTTTTCGGTGCTGTCCAATAATCGAAATGGCCGAATAATCATTTTTCTTCCCTGCTTTAATGGCTGGATCAATATACATCGCCATTTCCATATCCTCAAACTCAGGCAACCTGTCCCAATACATGAGATTCTGAAATATGTATTCATCGGTTGAACGTGGATCGTTTTGTAGCTCTTTATAGAAACTCTTTTCGCCCATCGCTTGCTTCTTGCACATCAAATAATAATAGTCCAAATACTCGCTCCACAGGATTTTCGTACCCTCCAGCATCTCTTCTTCGTGAGCCATAAAAAAAGACAAAGCCGTATTGATCCTGTCCTCGTCTTGCAAGTTATTATACATTCGCTCCCACTCTGACCACAGGTCATCCCGTTCTGAAAACCGAAGCACGGCTGCTTTACGAACACTTCTCACACCTGGTATCTTCCCTTTGAGCAGATCAGCCATGATGTCCTCTTCGTTCAAGATGGTTCCACAGAGCAGAATATTCGTATCCCTTGTGCCAATAGGCAAAATGACATCCGTAAACGTATTTTTAATTTGTTCTCGCTTGGCTTCGGATCGAGCCGTATCCTCCTTGAGCAAATCATCCATTAGAACCAAGGTAGGACGATGATGCTTATAGTGAATACCTCTCAGGCTACCGTCAATCCCGCGAATCATAATACAGGAGTCCAATCCACCTTTACTCTTCAGCCAAATCTCATTGTTGTTCCAGCGGCTCCCTTTACGAATACCAAAATCCTCAATCAACATCGTATTCGTTTCTAACTCATCTTTGATCATATCAAGGAACGGAAGAGCAATTTGCTCTGTTGCTGATATAATCAGTGTAAACTGTGATTTATCATATAAAGTTGCATACAGCGGAAATAAAAAAGAACTGATCGTTGACTTTCCATGCTCCCTAGGGAGGCCGAAAGCCGTAATCAATCCAGTATGGGCAAGCATATGTCTTAATTCCGTGAATAGCTCTTTGTGAAACTTGCCAAATGCTCGATCAAAGTATTTAGGAAAATAGGCTAAAGCGAAAAACTCAATATCCATCTCACCAATAAGCTTACGTAATTCGGAGAAAGAGAACGTTTCGATCAGTTGTTTCATTTTGGGCGGCTTAAAATGCTTCTCCATATACTGTTTAAGCAGCTCAGCTTGTCGCTGTTCTTCTTGCTTTATCGTTTCAATCGGTATAGCTCCTTTCTCATATTCACTATAAAATCATCACAAAAATTTCTGCACCCTTTGCTGGCGGCTCTGTTTCTACAAATAGAAGACCCCCTCCATCCACGACAAAAAGAGTGGCTGCTCACCACTCGATATTTGCCAAGGCTTCAGCCATATCCTGCTGTGTTGTTAGGGTATAGATATTGGTTGTTGCTACGTGATCATGTCCAAGGATTTGTTGGATGGTCGTCAATGGAGTCGTTTTCACCAGCTTATAGCCCAGCGTATGTCTCAGCATATGGGGTGTGACCTTTACATTGATCCGATCCCTGTATTTGTTCAGGATCAGGTTGACCGCATTCCGTTCCAAAGCACCACGCTGCCCAATAAATAAGTGTTCCGATTCAACTTGTGGCCTGACTTCGAGATATCTGGCGATGGCTTTACGCACATCCTTATTCATCGGTATGTTTCGTATAGAATTTCCCTTACCAAGTACCTTCAATAATCCTTTACGTTCACTTATTTCAATATCCTTCAACTTGATGCCAACCAATTCGCTTACTCGTATGCCAGTCCCAATCAATAATTCGATCATACAAATGTGCATCCGATTGCCCATACGGTGAATTTCATTCCGCAGCTTCCACAAATCCTTTTCCGCTAACCCTTTGTATTGCCGAACGACCTTGTTCCTGACTGCTTCGATATGTACTTCTTCCTTAATATAGCCTTGTTGATGCATCCATTGTGAAAATACGTTGATACTGGCGATCTTACGATTGATGGTCAGTATCGCTTGGTTGGTGCTTTGCAGATATTTCTTGTATTCTACGCCATCCAGTTCAATCCACCTATCCAGCCCATATTCCGTTTTCCTTTGATACCAGGCTATGAACTGCAATACATCCCTAATATAGCAGGAAACTGTATTTTCACTCCGATCCTTGCTCCGTAAATGTGCTTCAAACCCTTGAATATAGTCCATATTCGCCCCCACCCTTCGCTTGTGTGTCACATCATACCGTTGATGTGGGGTAAAGTCCACTCATTACATAACTTATCTTATGCACTTAGTTTGGGTAATTTACAGGCTCATTCAGGGCTGAAACTGGCGTTTATCTATACAAATACTGACGGCATAACGTTATGGCTCCGAATCATTAGGCTCCATATATCCTTCCTCCATCTCGACCGATTCCTCAATAGCTTCATAATCGGCATCCACTACATCGGCTTCAATCATATCCAGAAATAGCTGCTTCCGTTCCTGTTCCAATGCCTTCGTATTGACCACCAGCTCACGGCGATCATTCCACTCATTTGGAGCACGGTTCTTTAAGTAGAAGATCATCGCTGTTGGATTGGGAGGCTGATATCGTTTTATTTTTTCGATACGTGTCTTCTTTTTTCCATTTTTGTCCTCTTCGACTATTGTTTTTATTTCTTCATATTCATAGCCCGTAGCAGCTTTCAAAAGTGAATTTTCCACGTGGGATATGGGGACAGATCTGCTCCATTTGACTAGTTCAGCCAGCATCGGATGCTTATCAATATACTCGTACCAAGTCGTTTTACCTATATCGAGTTTCCTGATAATGTCCTCTGCATTCACGCCTTCTTCGAACCACTGCTGAATCTCCGCTAATCTAGGATATACATGTGTTTCCCACTTGGTTGGACGTTCCAACGCTTCAGCAAATTTGGGATGCTTTCTACGATAATCGCCTAATGTCCAAATATGAATATTCAGTCGTTTCGCAATCTCCTCATCTGTGGCTCCTTCACGTACCCAAACGGGAATATCCTTCAGTCTTGGCACAACAAATTGATCATATTTGGTCAGTATCTTTGGTTTATTCCTTTTTGGATTGTTACTGTTCTTGCTCATTCTGCTCACCTCCAGCACAAAAAAAGGGAACAGCCAACTATCGGCCATTCCCCATATGTATTCCAGCTTACTCTTCTAACTCAGCCTCGTAAAACAACTCGATATCCTCAATTACCCTTCGAATCAACTCATTGTCCTCTTGAGCCTCCTCAGCCCCTAGCACACTTACCTTTTCGGTTTGCATACCCTTTAGGAATCGAATCACCATATTCACTTTTGCCTTCCCCAATTGAATCACCCTTTCGGTTTAGTCAGCACATGATACCTCTGACCTTGCCGACTCAGCAACAACTTCATGATAGCCATATTGGTTACCATTTATAAACTAAATAGTTGTATAATATTGTATAAAGGGGTTGCACCGAATAATACGGTATATGAAGTGGGGGAATTTACCTATGCTTAAAAAAATGAATATCTATCAAGTTCTTAAATTTGCATGTGCTGTTGTTGTTATAATCACATCCCTTTGGTCACTTGCTTATCCTGGTAATAACCGACTCGCATCCTTATTTATACAGCTTTTTCTCAGCCTCCTGTTTTTATTTTCTGGCATCTCAGAGTTTAAGATAAATCGAAAAACAAATGCCATAGTTAGCTTCAGTGTATCCTTGTTCGCTGCAATTGTATTTATATCTACACTTTTATTGAGAAAAGGTTAACTACACGCACTCTAATTCTGACTCAGCAACAATTTCATGATAGTCATACTGATTACCATCCCGAATTAAATACACGCCGCTATTATCGCTGCCAACATGGGCAATATACCGCTTCACAATCACATCTACATATTTCGGGTCAAGCTCACTCGTATAGCAGATCCGATCCGTTTCCGCACAAGCAATCAACGTTGATCCTGAACCACCAAATGGATCAAATACGATATCACCAAGTTTACTGGAATTCTTGATCGGGTAACTAATCAAGGGAATCGGCTTCATCGTGGGATGATACTCATTGCGGAAAGGACGATCAAATTGCCATAATGTCGTTTGCTTACGATCACTATTCCAGTAGTGTCCACTTGTTGGCTTCCAACCGTATAATACAGGTTCATGCATCCAATGATAATCACTTCTGCCCATTACCATTGCTTGCTTAGCCCATATGCAACACTGTGCCAGTTTGAACCCTGCTTCAATAAATGCTTTCCTAAAATTTAAACCTTCACTATCGGCGTGGAACACATAAATACTTGCTCCATCATCTGCTACTTCAAACATTCGAGTATAAGCAGCCAATAAGAAATTATAAAACTGGTGATTGTCCATTTTATCGTTCTCTATTTTCAATGCATCCTTGGTCTTACCTGTATAGTCCACATTGTAGGGTGGATCAGTTACAATAAGCTGAGCCTTCTTACCATCCATCAATATTGCGATATCCTGCTGATTAGTCGAATCTCCGCATATGAGCCTATGCTTCCCCAGTAGCCAAATGTCACCTTTACGAGTGATCGGATGTTCAGGTAACGCTTCTTCTACATTAAAATCATCTTGGTCATCCACGAATTCTTCGTGCAATGTATCCAGCAACTTCTCACACTCGCTCATATCAAATCCAGTTAGAGAAAGATCATAATCAGCCAGTTTTAATTCTTCTAGTTCCTGCGCTAACAATTCAAAATTCCAATCCGCATACTCAGCCGTTTTGTTATCAGCGA
Source organism: Paenibacillus sp. PvR008 (assembly GCA_040544055.1). GTDB lineage: Bacteria > Bacillota > Bacilli > Paenibacillales > Paenibacillaceae > Paenibacillus. Next base: position 1,487 of record JBEUOG010000044.1, on the reverse strand, counting down.
TTCTGAAGGCTTTGACCTGTCCAGGAGTTAAATCGTCCACCAGTATCGTTGGAACTTGCTTTAATCCAAGCTTCTTAGCTGCTAACAACCGAGTATGACCTGCTATGATTTCATGATTACTGTCTATCAAAATCGGATTCTTAAATCCATAACTCTGAATACTGGTTGCTACATAATCTACAGCTTTCTCATTATTTCTGGCGTTTTTTATGTACGGAATTAACGTTTCTACGTTTACGTATTTGATTTCCAACCCACTTGATTCCCCTTTCTACCTTCATTTTTAAAAAGGCTGCAATCCAAATCCAGATGCAAAACACAACAACTGCTGTGACAACTCGGGATATTTCTACACTTATTGCTTGTAACATTAATAGCATTCATATTTCTCCTCTCTAAATGAAAAAGGAACCCTAGCCAGCAGCCAGAATTCCCGTGTAGTCTAATTTGTAATTGTAAAACTGCTCATTGTGTCACGTGACACATTTCAAACTTTGAAGGTTCAAGTCCTCAATTCGTGTAGTTTAAAATTTTGCAGATATCAGTCTATATTCAACAAGTTAAATTTCAACCTGTAAATCGAAAATTTTAAAATAAGCAACCTGACCACAAACGAATAAGTGTCTTGGGCATGAGGTTAACATCATTTCTCCATTTCATCCTTTCTAAGTTTAGACTATATCAATGGACTGACCCCAGTTTCACCTATATATAGAAAAGTAGGGTCACGTCAATCTATCATGTTCAAAAAAATAAAATGAAGACAGCCAACGATTGTTGGATGGCTACGGAAAGAAATAATTTGTTTACAAATTTTTGTTGACGGCTTCTTTTGATCTTAACGTTTGTACCAAATAAGGGGAAACTCTCTCACCATCTCGATAAAAACCACTTCGCTACGCTTCGTAAACGGTATTCATCGACCTGCCGCCGTTTCCCCTCTTGCCTTCGGCAATTCACCCTTTTGCGGCTCATTATGGACACTTTATTCGCAAATTTATCATAAGAGGAAGAAATCTTCCCTTAATATTAGGGAGAAAATCTTCCTTTCCACTCTACAATAGTTTACGATAATGCTCGCTAACCACGTGGTCGGTGAATGCATCTTGATCCACCAGCATAAACAACCAATATTGTCGTCCAACTTTTGAGGTTCTTTCGAATAGCAATATATTATGATTCTTTAACTCACTCAAAATGAATTGCTTTCTATTTCCCTTCCAATTATCTCTAAACCACTGATATAGTGCTTTTCCACCTATTTCCTTAGCGGTAAGCTTGATATTCTTTTTGCCCACCATGAGCTTAACCACTTCGATCATTTTCTTAGAACAAGCTTTCTTAAATCGAAGTTCATTATGTAGTTGATGCATGTTGATTCGTTCATCCGGTAATCTAAATTCCTTTTGTATCAGCGTTAACCATTCTGTCCGTTTCGAGTACATCACAATATCCACTTCTTCGGGTAAATTTACATTGCGTAGGGA
>JBEUOG010000043.1:0-17453 GCA_040544055.1 Paenibacillus sp. PvR008 | reverse complement strand
AGCTAAGAGTACAAATACAAGAAAAGCCTCAAATATAAAAGAATATTTAAAAAAGGAAAAAGAAATTGTTAAATCGCAACTGCCTGAAACTGAGGGGACGGGAGATCTTGATTATAAAGAATGGTCAGACATGCCTATTAGCGGTGAAGTACGATTAAATGCTAAAGGAATGAGGCTGTTAAGTATTAAGGAACAGAAACAGTATATAAGAAAAATGAAGGATTTGTATGGTATAGAAGTGCAGATTGATAGAAACGGAAAAATTTTATCACCAACTCAGGCAGGTGGTTTTCATCCCGAAGATTATTATATTGTACTACAAGGAAATCCTAGTATTTTAGCAGCTGAACATGAAGCATATCATGTTGCTCAATGGAATAAACTTGGCAAAGAAAAATATCTCGAGCAAAGCACTTTACAGAGAGAAGAACATGTTTATAATGAAATTATGAAAAATAAAAGTAGATATAGTGATGCTGAGATTCTAGAGGCACAAAAATATATATATTATGTAAGAAATGGTCAATGGCCACTTCAAGGTTGGAAAGGTTTTGAAGAGTGATGGAGGTAGAGTAGTGAAAACAAATATATCAGCAGAACAAGCATTACAAATTGCTAAAACTTATCATAAACAATATAAAATTCCAGGTATTATTGTAAATGACATAAATAAATCGGTAGTATTCTATGAAAGTATTATGGATATTGACGGCTTTGCTTGGGTGGTATTATCGAAATTAGAGTCAGGTGGGTTTGAAGGTAATGATCACTTTTCTTTAGTTATTTCTGATAGGAAGTCTACTGTAGAGTATGTTCTGGATCATAACGGGATGTCACATGCATATCATCTAGACAATTATGATGACAGTATGACTGATGAAGAATTTGAGGCTTATCTAAAGGATGATAGTGATGTCTAAGATTCAAAGGAATTATTTACTTTCGACAAACGAGTATTTGCTGCTTGTCAGACGTTTCTTTATGTTTAGTCGCAATTTTAAGGTCTTTCAATAATTTAAAGCAAATTTAAGTTACAATCCGACAGAAGAGGGCAACATAAAATCAACAACGCCACATTGCGAGCTAGCCGCCCGTGATGTGGTCTTCTTTGTTTCTGTCACTGTCTCAGCGGTTGATGAATAGAACCCACCCAGTGCGGAATGCATCGGGTGGCTAAGCTCAGGCAGACTTAACCCATGTAATACCCGTATAAAGATTTCTTCATTTCGGTTGTACGCACATCAAATGCTTTAATTTTATAACCTAAATAACGCTATTCCGTTACGTTGAACGGGTTGATTATGGTCAGATACCACCATGATTGACCTGTTTTTTGTTATCCTTATTACTTAAATAGGGTATTTTTACCGATATTTAAATCTACATATAAACCCAAAATTCTCTTAATGAAAAATATATTTTTAAAGATAATTCAACATCTCACTACACAAAACAATGACTTGCCATCCCTCCCCATCAGAGTTAACATACACACACTTCAACCACGGGAGGGAAATACGCTATGTCAAATTGGCCAGATTGGTTTCTGGAAGCATTACGCCAACGATTTTATCAATTAGAACTTGCCAGTGAACAACAGGCTTCATGTTCATCAGAGGACAAAAATCTATTCACTCAAATGGATCAATTCAAAATGAACCAAAACGAAGATATTCAGCAACTGCTATCCGAATGGGAAGAAGCCATAGGCTATCAGTTAAGTCAGGACAAACAATCCATTTATACGGAAGGGGTAAAAGACGGGATGCGATTGATTCTTCCCGTCATGCAATCCACAAATATTCGTTAGCCCATTGATGGTTTTAGTCTATGAATTTCGTTAGTCCAATATTTCATCCATGCTCATTCCACTTTTCAAGGTAAAAACAAAATGCGCTGGTGAGAGAATCGTGATCTTCTCCACCAACGCATTAAATAGGTTATCATCAAATTGTTCCAATATGTCTTTCCGCGAGCTTAAAATTTGTATGATTTCATCGACGCGTTCTTTGATTTTCTCATTCTGATCCTCTTCCTCCTCCAGTGTAAGCTTCTGTTGTCGTAGCTCGTTGAGTTCATTGGAAAGTCTGTTCGTTTCTTCATTATAAACCGTCTCATCAATTTGATTCCGTAGCTTGAGATTCACTAATTCCTTCAAGTCGGATTTCAATTGTTGCATCTTTCCTTCAATGTCCAATAGCGCTTCTTGCCCTACTTTGCTGGAAAGCACCGATTCAATATTCCCTTTCAACGTCTTCATGAATTCTTTCTTGCTCTCATACATCCGGTTGAACAACCGCACAAACGCGGAATGTAAAATTTGTTCATCAACCGATTTGGCATCACAGGCTGCTTTTCCTTCGTTGACATACGTTTTGCATTGCCATACGACCTTCTTGGATAGATTATTACTGTTCCAGGTTCGGCGTTTAAAAATAGCTCCGCAGCATCCACAATATACCTTGCTACTGAGTGCATATTTACTGGAGTATCTTTTACTCTCTCCCATCACACTCCCTTTCAGCTTGGCTCTCCGTTCCTTTTCCTTTTGCACCGCTTCAAATAGTTCCTTGGATACAATCGGCTCATGGTTGTTCTCAATTAAATATTGCTGCTCTTGTCCTTTATTCCTTATTCGTTTGTGGGTTAGAAAATCTACCGTTACCGTCTTTTGTTGTAGTAAAGCTCCGTAATATTTCTCATTGGTCAGAATTAAGGTAATGGAGGAATCCCACCAAGTATCGCCACCCGTGACTGTTTTAATGTGATCTCGCATCAATCCTCTAGCTATCGCCTGATAGCTTTTGCCATCCAAATATTCCTCGTATATGCGCCGCACAATCTCGGCTTCCTTCTCGTTAATGACCAGTTCACCCTGCTCGTCCTTATCGTAGCCGAGGAAGCGAGTCGTGTTGCAGAAGACTTTGCCGTTCTGGAAGCCACGTAATATGCCCCATCGACTGTTTTCAGAAATGTTTCGGCTCTCGTCTTGTGCAAGAGAACTCAGGATAGTCAGCAATACTTCCCCTGTGGTATCCAGTGTATTAATGTTCTCTCGTTCAAAGAATACAGCAACTCCGAGACTTTTCAGCTCCCTTACATATTTCAATAAATCCAGTGTATTCCTAGCAAATCTCGAAATAGATTTCACCAGTATGAGATCTAGTTTACCGTTTCGGGCATCCTGTATCATGCGATTAAAGTGTGTTCTATTTTTAGTGCTGGTTCCGGTGATGCCTTCATCGGCATAAATATCCGCCATTTCCCATTCCAAGTTGTTTTGAATGTATTGGGTATAATAATTGACCTGATTCGTATAGCTCTCCTTTTGCTCCTCGGAATCTGTACTGACCCGACAATAGGCAGCGACTTTCTTCTTTTGAATAGATTGAATTCCCTCTACGATGTCCATCGTTTTAATGGGAACGACAACGACTTTTTTTGCGGTTGTGGCTTGTGCCATAGGTGTTTCTCCCTTCGATATCTTCTTTATACGGTCACATGTTATAATGCTTGCGGTACATCATCAAGTCCATTTCTGCCCATGTGATAGCTATTTGAAAGACTTTTTATTCAGCTCATCAATTTCTCTAAACTCTTCTTCTGTAATTACGTTTTGGGCTTTCAATTGTTTTAACAGGCTTAGACTCAGTAGATAATCAATAGATTTTCGTTGCATATGTATGTGCTCCTTTAAAATGGAAATGGCTCACCTCTAAGGCAAGCCAATAGATATAAAACTTAGAATAAATTCTTAAGGCTAATGGTCTTTTCTGTAGTAATACTAGGATCACTTACCAAGGTTGCAGTCAGCGCAAGGGCTTTATTGTTCGCCCCGCTACTGCTTCCTGCTTTTATGGTAACACTATTTCCTGTGCTGGCTGTTATGCTTCCCATTATCGGAGTTGAATCATCTTGATTCCGTAGGCTCCATTCCACTGACTGGTCAAACACTTCCACTCCATGATCATAGATATGACTAACGTATGAGGCGCTTTGGCCTGTTTTGAGGATGGGATTACCGGTAATGGCTATCGAATAGATATGCGTTCCCGTTTCGACGACTCTCAATTCAATGGTACTTCGTACTGTGGGGTGATACGTTAATTTTGCGGTGATACTTGCTTGTCCCAGAGCTATACCCATGACTTGGCCTTGCTGATCTACGCTAATTACACTCGGATCACTAGATATATAGGTAATCGCTGGATTCGCTATCTCATTTCCATTATCCGTAGGAGTCACATTCAACGGTATTGTTTCGTTTAAAGGTACATGAGCTATCGTTCCCTGATTGGTATGTAAAGCATATGTATGAGCAATCTCATATTTCCATCGGTCAGCAATGTTATTTTCCACGTCATCATAAGCTGTATTTATACTATCCAATGTGCAGTTTAACTGGATGATGCCATTCATTGTGCGGTCAATTCCAACTATTTTGAACGGTTGATGAGTCATATAAAATCGTTGACTTAATGTAATGCCCTTCGTATTTGCGTTGTCCTGTAGACTGACCAGGATGTTGCCCTCCGGTATTGAAATAACTTTACCTGTTTCCGTTGAAAATGTTCTGGCATCCACCACAGCATCAAACCATTTTACCTCTCCATTCCAATTCAAAGCTAACCTTTGATTACATTTTCGTATCCTGCCTCGAAAAGACTTTTCATTTCGATCCACCTGACTAGTGATCAGATAGTGTTCATAGCGATAATCCACGATATCTCCTGTATGTAATGGTGTTGCTGCACGGATTATTTTTTCATCAGTGTTTTGAATATTATTTGCCGCATCTCGAATCAGAGCAAGCTGTCTTACACCGTTTATGTGTACAAGCTCGCCTTTCTCTCGCAGGAAGAAATCTATCCATGGTTCTATGCTCCTTGTCATTCCTTCACCTTCAGTCCAAAGTCCGACTTGCAGCGATATAGATACAATTCCACATAATCACTCCATTCCTTGATGTCCAAAATGATAAAGGTGCTCATGCTAATTCGGACATAGCCGTTTAATTGCAACAAGGATTCCAGTGGACAGAAAGCTCGATATGTCGTCTCCAGTGTGTAGCCATCTTCAAATGAAAAGCTTTTACGATAAGGTTGTACATCTGTCATCACTGACAGAACAGGGTTTAAATGAGTAGCATCTAAAATTTCCAGCTTCGTATCATAGAACATTAATCTGTTCCTACCTTGATTTTAGGCAGAGGAAGAGCCAGTCGAATACTTGCCGGAATGCCTGTTTCATAAGTGGCTAAGCGCTCTCCCTCCTTTTTATTTGTTAGGCCAACCGAATCCCTATTTTTATAAAGATACACGGCATAATCGACCATAACATGATGGTATTCCACAGGTAGTGTTGCCACATTGCAATACCCAAGAATATTTCCTCTAGCTTTATTCAAATAGTGGATCAAGATATCGTCTTTAGATATATCTATTGGCTCTATGCCCAGAAGCCGTTTAAGTAAAATCAATGAATCATTCATGTGCTGTCTCCTGTTCCTCCTTTACCTGTGCCTTCTCGGTACGCTTCATATTCTTTTTGGGGTAAATCTTGCTCAGCCTCATCTGGTTTAGGCTCATCCACTTGCTCATAATGCCCACTAGCCTGTAACCGCAGCATTAACTCCTGATCTGTGACTTCCCATGTGCAGCCTGTTTCCTGATTCAAAAACCACATCTTATCACCCTCCAAAAAATGAAAAATAGGGCATCCAAAACGGACACCCTAAACGTGTTTCTTCTATTATAATGTGTTTGCATATGATCCTATTTTCAATTAAGACTTATTGGCCGTGAGTACAGCGAGAGCCTCCGGCTTGATACATTTAGCTCCGAATACCTGCAATCCTTTTACTGCATCCGAAAATTGTTTCTCTGGTCTGAAGGCTTCCACCGAATCCACTTGCCCGGCAAACGAAATCGCACTCTTATGACCTGCGATGATTTTATACTTAGCTCCTCCTGTATTTGGCACATTGTTGGATTTATAAACGGTCATGCTATCAATATCTCCCACATAGCCTGTGCGGATGATATTTGGGTCTTTGGTGAAACGAGCATCCTTCAAAAGCAAGCCATAGTACCATGCAGGAACTACTACAAATCGTTCGCTTTCCGGTACATTATTTTCGTCCAGCAATACACCCAAATCAATCAGCAAATCATAGGCTGTATCTTTTGTAGGAATTATCGGCGTTGCATCGTTACCCATCGTATTCTCAGCTTTGACCTCTGTGTAGAATCCAGCAAGATACTGATCCACTACATTGGCGAGTCCATACGAAGCTTCCACGATTCCACCATCTAGTAGATTTACATTTGCTTGCGCGGCATCGACATCATCGACTTGAAAATTGAAATACTTCGCCTGTTCAATCACCAGCGTCTTTTGCGTAGCATCCAGTTCCTGTGGATTACCGATCCCTGCAACTTTATCATAATTGCCAATCGTTATTGCTCCAATGGAATTAATTTTCACTGTCGAACCTTGACCTTGAATTTCCCCTTCATAATCGGTGTTGACCACATTTCCGTATACGAGATTCTTTTTTAGACTCTCATTTAAACGTGCGCTCCAAATTGTTGGAATAAAATTTTGTACTGACATATCTATTCACCCTATCCTTTTCGTTTATTATTGTTTGTTTTGTAATACTTGTTTGACTTGATCCCAATGCTGATTAATCTCGCTTTGAGACATTCCTTTGATCGAATCCATTGTAAATGTGCTACCTGTTAAACCAGCCGGAGGTGTATAGCCATCTCCTTTGAGTCGTTGCTCGACTTGCTGTTGTATTGCCAGTTGTAACGATTGTTCTAACATACCTAAATTCGCTGTCGTTGCGTCTTCATCTGTACCAATAAAAAAATCCACTAACGGGAGTGGAAGTTTCTTTTCGGATGCAATTTTAATCGCTTGGCTGGTTAACCGTTCACGCTGCTTCTCTAGCTTCATATTCTCCACTTCGGCTCGTAGCTTCTCAACTTCGATTTCTTTCTCATCCTTAGCCGGGAATCGCTTCTTGATCTCAGCATCCACTGCACTTTCCAGATGATTGGCTCTCCACGTTTCCAGCGATTTAGCAGATCGTTTGTCCACGGCGCTATCGAACCAACTTTTTGCTTGCTGATTAGATTGGATATATTGCTCCATCCCCTCTACGCTATACGGACTCAAACCCTGAAGATACGTTTGCCATTCCTCGTTTGTTTGGTTCTCTTCAATCAACTGCTTCACTTGTTCTAAATTCATTTTTTGATAATCTCCTTTATTGCCCATTCGACTACGCAGAACCGAACACGCTTATGTATGTATTGAGCCGTTTAATGTCATGCTCAGGACAGTAATGTAACGCATTAGAAATCACAAAAACGAGGAAAAGGTACAAACATACCAACACCCCACTTTTGCCTATTTTTAACCCTTATTTTATTTGGATTTTTGACAGCCTAAAGCGTAACACTGAACCTGTTGGGATTCGAGCTTTCGAACACGTATATGTATGTTCAATTCGTTTAACGTCATACCTGCTACAATGATGTTACGCATTAGAAACCGTAAAAACGAGAAATAGGTACAAACATACCAACTCCTCATTTTGGGTTGTTTTTCACCCTTAGTTTATTGGGCTTTTTAAACCTCTAAAGCGTAACATCAAGCCTGTTTTTTCCTCATCTGACGCATCCGCAATTTCGTCTTTTCATTCGCATTCTTATCTCCGCATTTCTCACAGTATTTTTGTCGATTCGAATGAGCTGAAATTGTAGCCGCACATTTCTGACAGTTCACCCTCGGTTGCGCTGTTTTAAATTCAGATTCTACATTCCGCTCAGACGTATATTCTCGTTCCAGCTTCTCGTCCATTGGCAACACTCCTTTTTCAAAATATATACAACGGGGCAGATCATCATTTTGACTAAAGAATGCACATGGGCCATCCTGTAAACAGCAATAGTTTGGGATACCATACTTCGCTCCCAAATAACAAGCACAATTATTCTTCACGAGCCGCTTAATCCTATTTTTATTCTGCATCTGATACCTCCTTATCCGTAGCAATTAATCGCTGCTGTTCTGCATGAAATTTATTGAATTCCAGCTTGGGATTCTCTACAAACGGTAACAGTGTTAGCAATGTTTCCTGTGAGACCACTTGCTGCAATTTAACGATCACATCAGCCATCCCCACCAAGTCTGTCGGCAAGTTACGAGTAAACTTCACGGCGATATCCCGATAATCATATTGAACGCCTTCTTTGATATGCAGGAACGTAAAGAAATTTCGTAGACGCTGCTTGATTGCCTTTTCCATCAAAGCTTCCCTCATTGCCACTCGATTCTCCAAATTCAGCAGCTTATTTCTCAGCGCCAAGGAAGACGTATTGCTGGCCCAGTTTTCATTAAAATTAACCTGATCCATCATGTCGAAAATTTTGCGTTCAATGTTATCCAACTCGTTCTTTACAAAAGAATCATTAATCTCCTTCGTAAGCCAACTTACTTTCCCACCAGCCGGAACCTGAATAATGCCCATCTTCTTCATATTCAATAAATCGTCGGCTTCCAACCTGGCATTCTCAATCACTAGGTAGGCATTACGATGATCTGCAATTTCATTGACCAAATCGGAATTCAATGCGTTATAGGCATCAAATAAAGAAATCACATCCTGGAAGCCACTTTTTCTCTCCGTATTGGCTGGACAGGAGATTAGCGGGACTCTTCCAAAGATGTGATTATGTTTACCGATATATTTTAATTCAGGTGATTGATTTTGCTTCATTTGATTGCCTTTATCATCGTTGCCGATAGTATAATGTAGAATTTCATGGTCGGTGTACACGTCCAAATATACTTGCTTATCAAACCGTCTCGTAAATTTATGTAGTCCTAATAGTACATTTCTTTCTGCTGTTCCATCTTCCAACACATAGGCATTCAATGGAGATAATACTGTGGCTGAAAAATGACCATCCGAATCGATATAGTCTAATTCAAAGCTCTCACCAAAGATTTCAGACTGTTTTCGAAGCTGTAGATTATGCTCTTTGTCCCAATGACTCATATGTACATCTATATTATGTATGGTTTCGTCTTGATCCGACTTGGATACATAGTTTACTGGCTTACCGAGCAAATAGCCCACTTCGTTATCTACAAACTTACGTGGAAAGTTGAAAATGAGCTTTTGGTTGCTGCGGCTTTCTTGCATCGCATAGTTCTTGAGAATAGCATGCTGACCATTGTAGTAATCTGAATATTTCTGTTTGGCTAATGCAGCCGATTGGAGTTCATTTAGACACTCAAGAATTAGTTCTACATTTATTTTCATACCTTTGCTTCCTTTCAACATAGAAATGTCATTTTTGCTTGTTAATTTTTGCTTACATAAAAATAAAAGAACCACCTTTAATAAGGTAGTTCCTTATTGCACTATCGTTCTTCGTTAGCTTAGTTTTCCGTAGACCCATTGACGACAAACATGAATTCCGAATGAAAGAGCAACATTTCAAACATCACCTCGTGATATAACTAAACATGAATTCCAAACAAGGAGATGAAAGCATGAGTAAGTTAAAAGGTAAAATCGCTTTAGTAACTGGTGCAAGCCGGGGGATTGGTCGTGGCATTGCGTTACGTCTGGCACAGGAGGGCGCAGTCGTCGCTGTACACTATGGAAAAAGACAAAATGAAGCAGTGGAATTAGTTCATAAGATTGAGCAAAGTGGAGGTGCTGCATTCACGATCGGTGCTGACTTAAGTATCCTTAACGGCATTCATGATTTATTTGCGACATTGGATGAAGCTCTTCGGGAACGTACAGGCGATAATCGGTTTGATATTCTCGTCAATAACGCTGGAATCGGTCAAATTGTAACCATAGAAGAGACGACGGAAGAATCTTTTGACGAAGTCATGAACATCAATGTCAAAGCACCGCTTTTTGTTACCCAGCAAGCTTTGCCGCGTCTGAAAGATGGAGGCCGCATTATCAATATCTCATCGTTTGTTACACGAGTGGCCTCCCCTAGTGTCTTTGCCTACAGCATGTCGAAGGGTGCAGTCGACACACTTACGTACGTCTTGGCTCAGCAACTTGGGAGTCGTAATATTACGGTGAACGCCATCCAGCCTGGCATTATTAATACAGAGATGAATGACGAGACGTTAAAAGATCCCGATGGACAGAAATTTGCCTCTGGTCTTTCAACCTTCAAAAGGTGGGGGCAACCTGAAGATGTTGCAGATATTGCTGCCTTTCTTGCCTCATCGGACAGCCGTTGGGTAACCGGTCAATTGATTGATGCAAGTGGCGGGTCTCATCTGTAAATTATGGGTTCGGGAACCTAGTTGAGGAGTTAGCATTCTGAACCCGCTAATTTACTCTACTATGCTGCCCGTTCCCTCAGTAACGAGGCTGCTGGTTTGTGCCAGCGGCCTTGTTCTGGTTGCTCATTGAGCTCTTGTTCCACATATGTACTATTTGAACTTTTTTATAAAATTTTTTTGGTCCTTTGTAAATATATAGCCACGTTGTTCGTAGAAACTGTGAGCATGTATTCGACTTGCGTGGGATAACAGTTTAATCCCAGAAAATCCATGGCTCTTTCCCCACTGTTCAAGACGCTCAATCAACATGCTACCTACACCTTGATTTCTATACTTTTCTTTTACAACAAATCCCAGCACATTTACTAAAGAGTCAGAAAAAAGCAATTCATATGGGCTCCCATGAATATATCCTATTACCTCGTTGTTTTCTTCACAAACAAAGATCATATCTTTTGTTTTCTTTGTTATGATTTCAATCTTCTCTTTTACTTTTTCTTCAGAAAATATATATAGATCTGGGTTAAAGTCTTGGTTTAACAAATAAATATCATGATAATCAGTTACCTTAATTCCCCGGACATTTTTTTCTTTCATTCTTGAACGCCTCCTATTTTCATCACGAACACCCGAAATAAATGTTAGACGTCTTTGTACATTATGGCAAGCTCTACGCTTGCACTAATCTGTCCACTTGCTTAACGGATTGGATAAAATAAAGATTGAGTTTTAACAGAACCCTCAAAACAACAAACTGCGATCATAAAATTTCAGACTTTTCACAGACTGAATCAATTGAACAGCACCATATAAACTATCTGGCGCGTCATCATATTGGCAGTTTCGGTTATAATCCTTTATCTGGTTATTATATCGAATGTTATCTGCATTGAACAGAATATGACCCTTCTTCACTTCCGGCTCCAAGCTAATAATGCGTTCATGCTTCTGCCCCTTGGAATGGACACTTTGTACAGGTGTATGTATCTTCGCTTTCCATAGCTCTTCTTCAAACTTTTGCTTCATATAGCTTTATGCCTGATTGACTTCAAAACCAAGCTTATCTACAGGGAAAAGCTTTAATTTTTCAATAGCAACTTGAAACAAATCATCCGGCAGCAGTTTATAGATGTTACCGTCAATGACATACATCTGCTTCGTCCTTCGGTGCTGACCAATAATTGAAATAGCCGAATAGTCGTTTTTCTTCCCTGCTTTAATGGCTGGATCAATGTACATGGCAAGTTCCATCTCCTCAAACTCAGGCAACCTGTCCCAGTACATGAGATTCTGAAATATGTATTCGTCTGTTGAACGCGGATCATTTTGTAACTCTTTATAAAATGACTTTTCACCCATGGCTTGCTTCTTGCACATCAAATAATAATAGTCCAAATACTCGCTCCATAGGATTTTCGTACCCTTCAGCATTTCCTCCTCATTCGCCATAAAAAAAGACAAGGCCGTATTGATCCTGTCTTCATCCTGCAAATTATTATATTGTCGTTCCCACTCTGACCATAGATCATCTCGTTCTGAAAACTGAAGCACGGCTGCTTTGCGAACACTTCGCACACCTGGAATTTTACCTTTGAGCAGATCAGCCATGATATCTTCTTCGTTTAGAATCGTTCCACAGATCAGAATATTGGTATCCCTTGTGCCAATAGGCAAGATGACATCCGTAAATGTATTTTTAATTTGTTCTCGTTTGGCTTCAGATCGTGCGGTATCTTCCTTAAGCAAATCATCCATTAATACCAGCGTAGGGCGATGATGCTTATAGTGAATACCTCTCAGACTACCGTCAATCCCACGAATCATAATGCAGGAATCCAGTCCACCTTTACTCTTGAGCCAAATTTCATTGTTGTTCCAGCGGCTCCCTTTACGAATCCCAAAATCCTCAATCAGCATCTGATTTGTTTCTAGCTCATCTTTGATCATGTCCAAGAAGGGCAATGTAAATTGTGATTTATCATATAAAGTTGCATACAGCGGAAATAAAAAAGAACTGATCGTTGACTTTCCATGCTCCCTTGGGAGTCCGAAAGCTGTAATCAGTCCTGTATTCGCAAGCATATGTCTTAATTCCGAAAATAACTCTTTGTGAAACTGTCCAAACGCTCGATCAAAGTATTTAGGAAAATAGGCTAAAGCAAAAAATTCAATGTCCATCTCACCAATAAGCTTTCTTAATTCGGAGAAAGAGAACGTTTCAATTAGTTGTTTCATTTTCGGTGGTTTAAAATGCTTCTCCATATACTGCTTAAGTAGCTCAGCTTGGCGTTGCTCTTCTTGCTTTATCGTTTCAATAGGTACGGCTCCTTTCTCATATTCACTATGAAATCATCACAAAAATTTCTGCACCCTTTGCTGACGGCTCTGTTTTTGCATATAGAAGCCCCCCTCCCAACCACGACAAAAAGAGTGGCTTTTCACCACTCGATATTTGCCAAGGCTAGTTCCATATCCTGCTGTGTCGTCAGCGTATAGATATTGGTTGTCGCTACGTGGTCATGTCCAAGAATTTGCTGGATGGTCGTTAATGGAGTCGTTTTTACCAACTTATAGCCAAGTGTATGTCTGAGCATATGGGGTGTGACCTTCACATTGATCCGATCCCCGTATTTGTTTAGAATTAGGTTAATCGCATTCCGTTCCAAAGCTCCACGCTGGCCAATACAGAGATATTCTGATTCCACTTGTGGCCTGATTTCAAGATATCGGGTAATGGCTTTTCGTACATCCTTATTCAATGGTATGGTGCGAAAGGAGTTCCCTTTACCGAATACCTTCAATAATCCTTTGCGTTCACTTATTTCAATATCTTTCAGCTTGATACCAACCAATTCGCTTACCCGTATCCCTGTTCCCAGCAACAATTCAATCATACAGATATGTGGCCGATTGCCCATACGGTGAATTTCATTCCGCAGCTTCCACAAATCCTTCTCCGCCAACCCTTTGTATTGCCGAACGACCTTGTTTCTGACCGCTTCGATATGTATTTCTTCCTTTATATAGTCTTGCTGATGCATCCACTGTGCGAATACATTGATACTGGCAATCTTGCGGTTGATGGTCAGTATCGCTTGGTTGGTGCTTTGCAGATATTTCTTGTATTCTACGCCATCCAGTTCAATCCACTTGTCCAGTCCATATTCTGTTTTCCTTTGATACCAGACTATAAACTGTAATACATCCCTAATATAGCAGGAAACCGTGTTCTTGCTTCGATCCTTGCTCCGTAAATGTACTTCAAACCCTTGAATATACTCCATATTCGCCCCACCCTTCGTTTGTGTGTCACATCATACCGTTGATGTGGGAGAAAGTCCACTCTATACATAACTTATCTTATGCACTGAGTTTGGGCAATTTACAGGCTAATTCAGGGCTGAAATGGGCGTTTATCTATACAAATACTGACGGCATAACGTTATGGCTGCGAATCATCCGACTCCATATATCCCTCCTCAACCTCTACCGATTCCTCAATAGCTTCATAGTCGACATCCACTACATCCGCTTCAATCATATCCAGAAATAGCTGCTTCCGTTCCTGTTCCAGTGCCTTCGTATTGACTACCAATTCACGGCGATCATTCCACTCATTAGGTGCACGGTTCTTTAAGTAGAAGATCATCGCTGTCGGATTGGGGGGCTGATATCGTTTTACCTTTTCGATACGTGTCTTCTTTTTTCCATTTTTGTCCTCTTCAACTATTGTACGAATTTCTTCATATTCATATCCAGTCGCAGCTTTCAAAAGTGAATTTTCCACGTGTGAGATAGGGACAGATCTGCTCCATTTGACTAGTTCAGCCAGCATCGGATGTTTATCAATGTACTCGTACCAAGTCGTCTTACCTATATCGAGTTTCCTGATGATGTCCTCTGCATTCATTCCTTCTTCAAACCATTGCTGAATCTCCGCTAATCTAGGATATACATGTGTTTCCCACTTGGTTGGACGTTCCAATGCTTCAGCAAATTTGGGATGCTTTCTACGATAGTCACCTAATGTCCAAATATGAATATTTAATCGTTTCGCAATCTCCTCATCTGTAGCTCCCTCACGCACCCAAACGGGAATATCCTTCAGTCTTGGCACAACGAATTGATCATATTTGGTTAGTATCTTAGGCTTGTTTCTTTTGGGATTGTTATTGTTCTTGCTCATTCTGCTCACCTCCATCACAAAAAAAGGGAACAGCCAACTATCGACCATTCCCCATATGTATTCCAGCTTATCCTTCTAACTCAGCCTCGTAAAACAATTCGATATCCTCAATTACCTTTTGAATCAACTCGTTATCCTCCCGAGCTTCCTCAGCCCCCAGCACGTTCACCTTTTCGGCTTGCATCCCCTTCAGGAATCGAATCACCATATTCACTTTTACCTTACCCAATTGAATCACCCTTTCGGTTTAGTCAGCACATGATACCTCTAACCTCGCCGACTCAGCAACTACTTCCTGGTAGCTATACCGCTTACCATCTCGAACCAAATATACACTGCTATCGCTACCAACATGGGCAATATATCGCTTCACAATCACATCTACATATTTAGAGTCAAGCTCACTTGTATAACAAATCCGATCCGTTTCCTCACAAGCAATCAACGTTGAACCTGAACCACCAAATGGATCAAACACGATATCACCAAGCTTACTGGAATTTTTAATTGGGTAGCTAATCAACGGAATCGGCTTCATGGTTGGATGAAACTCATTCCGGAAGGGACGATCAAATTGCCATAGTGTTGTTTGCTTCCGATCACTATTCCAGTAGTGTCCACCTGTTGGCTTCCAACCGTATAATACGGGTTCGTGCATCCAGTGATAATCACTTCTGCCCATTACCATCGCTTGCTTAGCCCATATGCAACACTGGGCCAGTTTGAATCCAGCTTCAATAAATGCCTTTCTAAAATTTAAACCTTCACTATCGGCGTGGAATACATAGATACTTGCTCCATCATCAGCTACTTCATACATCCGAGTATAGGCAGCCAATAGAAAATCATAAAATTGGTCGTCATCCATCTTATCGTTCTCAATTTTCAATGCATCCTTGGTCTTACCTGTATAGTCCACATTGTATGGTGGATCAGTTACAATAAGCTGAGCCTTCTTACCATCCATTAACGTTTCAATATCCTGCGGATTGGTCGAGTCACCGCATATGACCCTATGCTTACCAAGTAGCCAAATGTCACCTTTACGAGTGATCAGATGTTCAGGTAATGCTTCCTCTAAATCAAAATCATCTTCCTCATCCACAGATTCTTCGTGTAATGTATCCAGCAACTTCTCACACTCACTCATATCAAATCCAGTTAAAGAAAGATCATAATCAGCCAGCTTTAATTCTTCCAGTTCCTGCGCCAACAATTCAAAATTCCAATCTGCATACTCAGCCGTTTTGTTATCAGCTATTCTAAAAGCTTTGACCTGTTCTGGTGTTAAATCATCAACCAGTATTGTTGGGACTTCCTTTAGTCCGAGCTTCTTGGCTGCTAACAGTCGTGTATGTCCTGCTATGATTTCATGATTGCTGTCAATTAGAATGGGATTTTTAAATCCATAACTCTGAATACTCGTTACTACATAATCTACAGCTTTCTCATTATTTCTGGCGTTTTTTATGTAAGGAATTAACGTTTCTACGTTTACGAATTTGATTTCCAATCCACTTGATCCCCCTTTCTACCTTCATTTTTAAAAAGACTGCAATCCAAATCCAGATGCAAAACACAACAACTGCTGTGACAACTCGTGATATTTCTACACTTATTGCTTGTAACATTAATAGCATTCATATTTCTCCTCTCTAAATGAAAAGGAACCCTAGCCAATAGCCAGAATTCCCGTGTAGCCTAATTTGTAATTGTAAATCTGCTCATTGTGTCACGTGACACATTTCAACCTTTGAAGGTTCAAGCCTCCAACTCATATGGTTTAAAATTTTGAAAATATCAGCTTACATTCAGCAAGATTAATTTCAACCTGTAAATCAAAAATTTTAAATTAAGCAACATTCCATGGACTGACCCCAGTTCCCCCTATATATAGAAAAGTAGGATCACGTCAATCCATCATGTTCAAAAAAATAAAATGAAGACAGCCAACTATTGTTGGATGGCTACGGAAAGAAATAATTTGTTTACAAATTTTTGTTGACGGTTTCTTTTGATCTTAACGTTTGTACCAAATAAGGGGAAACTCTCTCACCATCTCGATAAAAACCACTTCGCTACGCTTCGTAATCGGTATTCATCGACCTGCCGCCGTTTCCCCTCTTGCCTTCGGCAATTCACCCTTTTGCGGCTCATTTTGGACACTTTATTTGCAAATTTATCATAAGAGGAAGAAATCTTCCCTTAATATTAGGGAGAAAATCTTCCTTTCGGACTACTACAATAGTTTACGATAATGCTCGCTAACTACATGATCGGTAAATGCATCTTGATCCACTAGCATAAATAACCAATATTTTCGTCCAACTTTTGAGGTTCTTTCATATAGCAATATATTATGATTCTTTAACTCACTCAAAATGAATTGCTTTCTATTTCCCTTCCAATTGTCTCTAAACCACTGATACAGTGCTTTTCCACCTATAGCCTTAGCGGTAAGCTTGATATTCTTCTTGCCCACCATGAGCTTAACCATTTCGATCATTTTCTTGGAACAAGCTTTCTTAAATCGAAGTTCATTATGTAGTTGATGCATATGGACTCGTTCATCCGGCAATCTAAATTCCTTTTGTATCAGCGTTAACCATTCTGTCCGTTTCGAGTACATCACAATATCCACTTCTTCGGGTAAATTTACATTGCGTAGGGATGTTCTATGAATAATTTGCGAGAGATTAGCCAGCACATCTTCTATATATAGTTTTTGTATTCTCTCATCCGTAAACCAGTTTCCTTTATTTCGATTCTCATTTAAGGATATATCGATGTCTACACCATACATGGCTACCGCAATTTCCCGATAATGCCTAGGAGGGCGAATGGGAACACCAAACAAGGCCATCGCATTAAAGCTAGAAAAATCATTATTACCTACCACATTGAAAAGATGTTTCCTCATATCATCATC
>JBEUOG010000042.1:0-18250 GCA_040544055.1 Paenibacillus sp. PvR008 | reverse complement strand
GCGAACGGGCAGAAGGCGCTATGCGCGTATTACACGCCGGATACCGGAGCGGAGCTGGCAGTGAACGATCTGCGCGGCGCGCTGGCGCAGGAGCTACCGGGCTACATGATCCCGTCGTACTTCGTGGAGCTGGGGCGCCTGCCTCTGACGCCGAACGGAAAGATTGACCGGAAGGCGCTGCCAGCGCCGGAAGGGGAAGCGGGAAGCGGAACGGAGTACGTCGCACCGCGCAATGAGCTGGAAACGAAGCTGGCGGCGATTTGGCAGGAGGTGTTGGGGCTTGGGAAGGAGATTGGCGTTCACGACAACTTCTTCGACATCGGCGGCCACTCCCTGCGAGCGACGACGCTGGCGGGCAAGGTATTTAAGGAATTAAACGTCAACCTGCCGCTGCGCGACGTATTCCGTCACTCGACGATTGCGGCGATGGCCGAGGCGATCGCCCGGATGGAACGGCGGGAGCATGAGGCCATTCCTCAAGCGGAGGAGAGAGAGTACTACCCTCTGTCCTCCGCGCAGAAACGGCTGTTCATTCAGCACACGCTGGATGGAGCGGATCAGCTTTACAACATGCCGGAGCTGGTGCAGGTGGAAGGCAAGTTTGATTTAGACCGGTTGGAAGCCGCCTTGCGGAAATTGATAACACGGCATGAATCGCTGCGCACCGGTTTTGAAATCGTGAAGGGCGAAGCGGTTCAGCGGATTTACCCGCAGGTCGATTTTGCTATCGAGCATCATCAAGCGGATAAAGAGGATGCGGCTCAAATCGAGCAGATCGTCCGCAGCTTCGTTCGTCCGTTTGATCTCGGCAAGCCGCCGCTGTTGCGCGCCGGAGTCATCGAGCTGGAGCCGAACCTGCATATTCTCCTTTTCGACATGCACCATATGGTGTCCGATGGCGTATCGATGGCGATTGTGATCGATGAGTTCTCGAGTTTCTACGCCGGGGAAGAACTGCCGCCACTGCGCATTCAATACAAGGATTATGCCGTTTGGCAGCAGTCGAAGGCCCACCGAGAGCGGATCGGGCGGCAAGAAGCGTACTGGCTGCAAACCTTCGAAGGCGAGCTGCCGACGGCGGACCTGCCGATGGACTACGAACGGTCTGCGGCTCGCAGCTACGAAGGCGCGCATCTGGAGTTCGACGTCGAAGCTTCTCTCTCTGCGCGGCTGCGCGAATTGGCGGCCGAGCGTGAAAGCACACTGTTCATGGTGCTGCTTGCGGCTTATACCGTGCTGCTGTCCAAGTACAGCGGGCAGGAGGACTTGGTCGTGGGCACCTCGGTGGCGGGAAGAACGAACGCTGATTTGGAACCGGTCATCGGGATGTTTGTCAATACGCTGGCGATCCGCAATCGTCCGTCGGGCGACAAAACGTTCTTGTCCTACCTGGAAGAAGTGAAGGAAACGGCTTTGGGTGCTTTCGAGAACCAGGATTATCCATTCGAGGAGCTCGTGGAGCGTTTGAATGTGAAGCGGGAGCCGGGCCGCTTCCCGCTGTTCGATGCCGTTTTCGACTTGCAAAATATCGAAGAACGAGACGCCGAGCTGGAAGGGGTCAGCCTGAAGACTTACGAGCTTGACCATTTGGAAGAAGCGAAGTTCGATCTGACGCTGTTTATGTATGAAAACAACGGGGCGCTGAGCGGGGGCTTCTTCTACGCCACCAAGCTGTTCAAAGAAACGATGATCCGCACCTTGACCGAGGATTACCTGCGGGTACTGTCTCAAATTGCGGAAAATCCACAACTCGAGTTAAGCCGGATTGAATGTCATAAACCGGCGGCAGGCACAAAGAGTGCTGTCGATACGATTGAATTCGCGTTCTAATCCTACAAGCGCGCCTCCGCCGTCAAGCGAAAGCGGCGCGCATCCCAAGGAAGACGGCGAATAACGTCCAAGCCCGTAAACGCGCAGGCCGAAAGCAAGCTTTTCGGACCTGCGCCGGGGCATGCGTTCACTTCATTTTTAGGGGAGGTACGAATGAAATCTTTATTTGAAAAGGAAGAACGGTACTGGAGCGGCAAGTTTGACGCCGATGACAGCCTGAGCTTCCTTCCCTACAGTCAATCCTCCAAATTATCCGCCGACGAGGAAGCTGCGGCCGAGCCGGGCTTGCTTAACCGTACTCTGCCGAGCGAACTCTCGGAGAGAATCATTCGCCTCGCCAACGGTTCGGATTTGGCTTTGTACATGATTGTTTTGGCAGGAGTAAAAAGCCTGCTGTTCAAATATACCGGGCAGGACCAAGTGCTGGTCGGCATGCCTTCTTATAGCGTAGACCCCGACGGGACTCCGCCGCCGCATGACATCTTGGTGATCAAGACGTCCGTAAGCCGCCAGACTACGCTGAAAACGCTGCTCGGGGGCATCAAAGCCTCCATCGGCGAGGCGCTGGAGCATCAGCACCTGCCTTTTCGGAAAATGGTGGAACCGCTCCATCTGGACTATACGGGGGACGGCCTCCCGGTCGTCAACACCGTCGCATCCTTCGCCCCGATTCATCCGGGACCGCTGGGTAACCGGGTGGCGGCCGATACGGTTTTTCGCTTCGACCGCCAAAACCACTCCATCGAGCTGGAAATAAGCTTTGATGGGCAGCGGTACGAGCGGGCATTTATGGAACAGGCGGCCGACCATCTTGTTCGGCTGCTGTCCGTGCTTTTATTTCAGCCGGATCTGGAGCTCGGACAAGCCGATGTGCTGTCCCCAGACGAGAGGGAGACGCTGCTGAAGCGATTTAATGACACCGAAACCGAGTTCGAGCGGGGGAAAACGATTCACGGCTTGTTCGAAGAACAGGCGGAGCTTTACCCGGACAACGTGGCCGCCGTCATGAACGAGCGGCAGCTGACCTACCGCGAGCTGAACGAGCGATCCAACCGCCTTGCGCGGAAGCTGCGGGAGACGGGAGTAGAAGCGGACCAGCTGGTAGCGATTCTGACCGAACGCTCGCTCGATATGGTCGTCGGCATTCTGGCGATTCTCAAAGCGGGCGGAGCATACGTGCCTGTCGATCCCGACTACCCGGAGGAGCGCATCCGCTTCATGATCGAGGATTCGGGCGCGCCGTTATTGCTGATTCAAAAGCATCTGCACGAGAAGACCGACTTCGCAGGAACGCGCCTCGAATTGGACGATTTCGTTTGGGGTGACAGAGGGGCGGACTCCGCCGATGCGCTGGACGCTTCGAACCTGGAGCCGATTTCCGGGCCGGGCAACCTGGCTTATGTCATCTATACGTCAGGTACGACGGGCAAACCCAAAGGGGTCATGCTGGAGCATCGCGGTTTGGTCAGCTTGAAGCTGATGTTCGCGGACAGGCTGGGCATCACGGAGCATGACCGGATCGTTCAATTCGCCAGCCTGTCGTTCGACGCGTCCTGCTGGGAAGTGTTCAAAGCGCTCTATTTTGGCGCGGCTTTGTACATCCCGACGGCCGAGACGATTCTCGACAACCGCCTGTTCGAGAGTTATATGAACGAGCATGCGATTACGGCGGCGATTTTGCCTCCGACGTACAGCGCTTATTTGAACCCGGACCGCCTTCCCAGCTTAACGAAGCTCGTAACGGGAGGCTCGGCGGTATCGGCCGAATTCGTGCAGCAGTGGAAACCGAAGGTCCACTATTTCAATGCTTACGGCCCTACCGAAGCTTCGATTGTTACGACGCTTTGGGATGCGGATGAGGAGCAGCCGGAGCGCAGAGTCATTCCGATCGGGCGCCCGCTAGCCAATCACCGGATTTTTATTTTGGATGCCCACCTGCAGCTTGTGCCTCCGGGAGTGGACGGCGAGCTGTGCGTGGCAGGCGTGGGGCTTGCGAGAGGTTACCTGAACCATCCGGAGCTAACGGCAGAGAAGTTCGTTGAACATCCGTTTGCGCCGGGAGAACGCCTTTACCGGACGGGAGATCTCGCCCGCTGGCTGCCGGACGGCAACATCGAATACCGGGGGCGGATCGACCATCAGGTCAAAATCCGCGGCTACCGGATCGAAATCGGCGAGATCGAAGAGCAGCTGCTGAAGATCGCCGCCGTGCAAGAAGCCAAGGTGCTCGACCGCGACGACGCGAACGGCCAAAAGCAGCTTGTCGCTTACTACGTCGCGGAAACGAGGCTGGCGGCGCATGAACTCAAGGAGGAGCTCGCCAAGCAGCTTCCGGGGTATATGATTCCTTCGCACCTCATGCAGCTTTCGCGGATGCCGCTGACCCCGAACGGGAAAATCGACCGCAAAGCGCTGCCCGCGCCGGAGGAAGCCGCGACCGGAGGAGCGGAATATGTCGCACCGAGAACGCTGCTCGAAATGAAGATCGCCCGCGTCTGGCAAGATACGCTTGGCGTTCCGCAGGTCGGCGTAAAGGATAACTTTTTTGAGTTGGGTGGCAATTCGTTAAGTCTGATGAGGCTCGTTCAAGCGGTTTACGATGAAACGGGCATTGAGATACCACCGAACCGCCTATTCCACAATGTAACAGTTGAAGCCATGGCTTTCGGCGAAGGGGACCTAGGCCTGGATAAAGGCGGGAGCTCTTTCATTAAGCTGAATAAAGCAGGAGATCTGAACGTGTTCAGCTTCCCTCCGGGCAGCGGTTTCGGCATCGGTTACCGAGAGCTCGCAAGCAGGCTCGACGGCCGGTTCGTGCTCTACGGCATTGATTTTATCGACGATGCCGTTGATTACGAGGCCATGCTGAACCGTTATGTGGACGAGATCGTCCGCATCCAGCCGGAAGGACCTTACGTACTGCTCGGCTACTGCTTCGGAGGCAACCTGACGTTCGAGGTAGCCAAAACGATGGTGAAAAGAGGGTATTCCGTAACGGACGTACTCATGGTGGACTCGTGGATTAAGGACACGCTGACGCCTTCCGAAACGTCGGAGAAAGAGCTTGAAGAGACGCTTACCGATTTCGACGAAGAAGAGAAGGAATTAATGAGCAACCCGCTCGTGCGGGAGTGGGTTCATCGGAAGGTCAAAGCGACCTTAGCGTACGAAGCACAGCTTATTAATTCCGGCACGATCCCGGCCCGGATTTACGAACTGATTGCGAAGGACAGCGAAGCGTTCCGCCGGGAGCACCAATTGCCTTCCTGGCGGGGGGCAACGACGCAAGCTTACGCGGATTACCGGCTGGAGGGCGCGCACGAGGAATTGCTGGAACTCGCGCGCGTGGACGAAACGGCCGTCGTCATCCGGGACGTCTTAGAGCAAGTCAAGCGACAGATCGAAGCGGAGGCCGGGGTACTGCATGGAAGCTGACCGCCAGCCGTCTGTTCTAGAACAAGGCACAGCGGCACCTTCCAAGCGCCAAACTGCTTACGCCGCCTGGAAAGCGTTCCGCTGGCTGATGTCCTATGTAAGCCGTCACAAAGGCTGGATGATCGTCGGTATTTTGTCCGCGATTGCCGCCGCCGTTATTGAGATATGGACGGGAAGTTTGATCGAACAGTTGACCACCCAGGCCGGGAAGGGGTCGGGGCCAATCGTTCTGCAAATCGTGTACACGGTCTTTGTGGTCATCTTGATCGGTGTGCCGGCGAAGTTTTTTATGAGTTTCGGCGTGGAGCGAAGCAGCGCCTCTGCGGTGCAGGATATCCGCAACCATGTCATGCGTCATCTCGGCAAACTCCCGGTCTCCTATTTGGAGAAGCAACACTCCGGCGACGTATTGTCGCGGATCAGCAACGACCTGCAGCTCATCCAGCAGTTTATGATTCGGGACCTCGCCCAGTGGTTTTATCATCCGCTATTGTTCATCGGCTGTTTCACTTATTTGATCTACCTCCAATGGGAGCTGATGCTGTACAGCCTGCTGTTATTTCCCGTAGCGCTGCTGGTTTCCCAATGGATCGGCAAGCAGTTGGAGCGGTTGACGGAGGAAGCCCAGGCGAACATGGGCCGAATGAACGTCAACCTCCAGGATACGCTTGGGGGTATGCCTATTGTGAAAAGCTACCTGCTATCCGGCATATTATTTCGCTCCTACCAAGTGCTGCTGCAATTGACGGCCCAAAAAAAGCTGGCCGTAAAAAAGCGGGAAGCCTGGGTTAACCCGCTGCTTTCCACGTTGATGATCAGCCCGATCATTTTCGCCGTCAGTTACGGTAGCTATTTGATCTACAACGGGCAGCTAAGTGCTGGACAGCTGATCGCCTTCCTGTACTTGCTGAATCTGTGTCTGGAGCCGCTGGAGCATATTCCCGAGCTCATCACGCGGACGTTCGAAATGACCGGTGCCCTGAGAAGGGTCTCCGAAATCGTCGAGCAGCCGACCGAAACGGAAAATGGCCGTTCGCTTCCGAAAGCGAGCGCCGCCCCCATCGAGTTTCAGAACGTAACCTTCGGGTATGAGGAGAGCTCCCCGATCCTGCGGAATGTTAGCTTCTTGGTGCCGGAAGGGAAGACGATTGCGCTTGTCGGAGCGAGCGGCGGAGGGAAGAGCACGGTGTTTAAGCTAGTATGCGGCTTTTATCCGATTCCGGAGGACCAGGGCGAGATCCGCGTGTTCGGCAGCCTGATCCACGGCGCCGATCCGGAGCAGCTTCGGTCGCATTTTTCCGTGGTAACCCAGGATTCATATTTGTTTAGCGGCACGATCGCTGAAAATATCGGCTACGGGCGGGAAGAAGCGCCAATGGACGAGATTATCGAAGCCGCCAAAGCCGCTCAGGCGCATTCCTTCATTATGCAGCTTCCCGGCGGCTACCAGACGTATGTCGGAGAGCGCGGAGGCTTTTTGTCCGGCGGGCAGCGCCAGCGCATTGCAATGGCCCGGGCTTTTCTGAAGGATGCTCCCGTTCTTCTGCTGGACGAGCCAACGTCGGCTCTTGATCCGGAGTCGGAAAGCGCGGTTCAGGAAGCGCTGGGCGTATTGATGAAGCAGAGAACGACGATGGTTATTGCCCACCGGCTTTCTACGGTACAAAATGCCGACGAAATTTGGGTCATGGAACAAGGAGATATTGTGGAAAAGGGCACTCATGAACAATTGTTGAAGATGAAGGGACTGTACGCCCAGTCGTACTACCAGGAATTTACCGAGTCTGCCGAACGCAGGGAGGTGGCGTACACATGAAAAAGGGCGGATGGCTCTCGCAAGTGAAAGAACTTGGCTACTTGTTGACGTTTATGAACCGCAAGCGCAAAACCCAGTACGCCATTGGCCTGGCCGTGACGGCGCTCACTCAGACATTGTTCCTGATCGCCTTCAGCTTGGTCGTACATAACTTGGTTGATTTCGCCGTGTCCCGAGATACGTCCCTGATGGTGGAAGCCTTTATTATTTTGGGCGCGGTCCTGTTCCTGGAAAATATAATTTCTCCCTGGTTCATTTACTTATACCAACGCAGTGTCGAGCTGACTGTGCTGAATATCCGCGAACGTCTTTATGACAAGCTGTGCCGGGTGCGGCCGAGATTCCTGGAGCAGACGCACCATGGGGACTTGCTGTCGCGGGTGAACAACGACGTAACGACCGTTGAGTTTACATTTTCGCAGGTTTACTTCGTTTTGCTGCTTCAACTTGTCTTTTGCATCGGCTCCATTGTCTCCATGGTGTTGATCGATTGGCGGTTTGCCGGCGTATCCTTCGTCATTCTGCTGCTGTCCTCCGTGGTCAGCCTGAAATTTGCGCGGGATATTCGCGCCTTATCCGAACAAGGCTTGCAAACGCTCGGCAAAATGACCGAAAAGTTCAAAGATTTTATGGGCGGCATTCAAATTGTGAAGCTGTTCCGCATCCGCACGATTTACGGCCAGTACGAGGCGTTGAACGAACAAATGACGCAGACGCTTCGGCAAATCGCGCAGAAGAACGGCATGCAGGCTGCGGTGAATCATTTTATCAGCTACGTCACGTTCTGCGGCATCATCGTCATCGGCAGTCTTCTTTATGCCTACGGACTGATGGGAATGGGAAGCGTCGCCGCCCTGGCGGTTCTGCAATTGAATCTGACGCACGCCTTGTTGAACTTGGGGATGGTTCTGTCGATGACCCAAAATTCGCTCGCGGGCGCTCACCGGATTCAAGAGGTACTAAGAGAGGAAGAGGAACCGGAGCGTTTGGGATCTCCTCACAGCGAGCTCGTGTCGGAGGCTGCGGTGGAGTTTCGTGATGTGGAATTTTCCTATCAGGCGGATAAAAAGGTGCTTGTCGACATCTCCATGCAGGTGTTTCCTGGCCAGGCCGCCGCTATCGTGGGGGCCAGCGGCAGCGGCAAAAGTACGCTGATCAAGCTGCTGCTCGGCTTTTATCCTGTGGACAGCGGAGAAATCCTGCTCCAAGGCAAACCGTTCGGCCATTACACGCTGGACGAAATCCGTAGGCAGATTGCATACGTTCCGCAGGAGCCGTTCTTGTTTACCGGCACGATTGAGGAAAACATCCGTTACGGCAACCCGGATGCAACGGATGAAGAAGTGATCGAAGCGGCCAAAGCGGCGTACGCTCACCATTTCATTCAGGAACTTCCTGAACAGTATAAAACGCCGGTGGGAGAGAGAGGAGCGTCGTTGTCGGGCGGACAAAGGCAGCGAATTGCGATCGCCCGGGCGATTCTCAAAAACGCCCCGATTCTGCTGCTGGACGAAGCGACTTCCGCGCTGGATAACGAATCCCAGCATTGGGTACAGCAGGCCCTGAACGTATTGATGAAGGGGCGCACCACCATTCTGATCGCCCACCGTCTCAGCACCGTGGAACATGCGGATTTGATTACCGTCATGAACCAAGGGACGGTCGTCGAGCGGGGCCGCCATCAGGACCTGTTGGCGCTTGGGGGTTATTACGCCCGGCTGTACGGCTAGACCCGCTTTACGGCGGGCGGCTACCTGCTTGCGAATGCGACAGAGTCTTTTAATAATCTAAAGCATGACTTTATAACCGATAGTTACCAGAAAACGTAGACATGAAAAAGGGGGAAGAGTCCGAAGGAGCCGTTCCGGGAATGGCCTGCGCGGTTCTTCTTAAGAGTGACTAAGTGACATCTAGGTACAAAGCCTATCTATAAAGAATCTCTAAACCGGGAGTGTGTCGATGTGAGAGAGAATACCAACGAGCAATATGGATTAACGCAAGCCCAGCGCCGAATATGGTTCATGGAAATTATGAATCCGGGAACGTCCATCACGATGCTTTCCGCAACCTACCAGATAACGGGCGAGATCGACACACGGCTTCTGGAGCAAGCGGCGGCAGAGATCGTCAAAACCTATGACGCTTTCCGAATCCACATTAGCGGAGATTTGCAAAATCCAACGCAGTGGTTCGAAGAGCCGGAGAATGTCCAAGCTAGGATAAGCCGCCTCGAACTAGGCACAACCGAACAATTCTATGCTTGGGTGAAAGAAGTAAGCGAAAAACCGGCCAGTGTGTTCGACGAACACCTCTACCAATTTACGATTATCCATTTTGCGAACGGCCAAGTATGGCTCAATTTGACGGTAAATCATATTATCGCCGACGGCTTGTCCGTCAATGCTTTGCTGCATGCGGTGATGGAAAAATACCTGGAACTGCGCAAAGGCATCTCCAGCAGCTACCAGGCCCCTTCCTATCTGGATTATATTTCTGCGGAGCGTGAATATGAGCAATCGCAGCGTTATCAAAAAGGCAAGGAATACTGGCTGACGAAGTACAACACTTTACCTGAAACGACCGGCATTAAATCGTATCCGCCATTCTCGGTCGGCAGCGAATCCAATAAACTGGCCATTACTTTGGACGGTTCCCGGTATGAACGCATTCTGGCCTTCAGTGAGCAATATCAGGTCAGCTTATATACGTTATTTCTGTCTGCCATGTACGCCTTATTGTACAAGCTGACCGACAGCACCGATGTTCCGGTCGGCACGGTTTTCGCCAATCGCACCAGCAAGAAGGAAAAAGAAACGATCGGCATGTTCGTCAGCACCGTGGCTACGCGGATTCGTCTGAATCCAGACGGGCACGTGTTTTCCTTGATCCAAACGGTTTCCAAGGAAAATACGGCGGATCTGCGGTATCAGAAATACCCTTATAACCAATTGATCCAGGATTTACGCGAACAACACGGTCGCAACGATCTTTCGGGGCTGTTCCGCACGTCTCTGGAATATCTGCCTTTGAAAATCGTGGAGTACGAAGAAATCAAGGTACGCCTGGAGGCTCACTTCGCTAGGCACGAGATGGATGATTTGCTGCTGCGCTTCGATCATATGCTGAATGAAGGCCATGTAATTCTCCATGCTTCCTATCGTACCGGCCTGTTCGAGACGGCCGAGATTGATCGGATTATGGAACAGTATGTAACCGTTCTGGACCAGTTTATTCAGACTCCCGAACTGCCGATACGCGAGATTTCTCTGCTGAGCGATGAGGAGAGACACCGCATTCTCAACGTTTTTAACCCGCCAATGGCAGGGCTGAGCGAGGGAGAAGCGTTTCATCGGTATGTTGAAAAGTTTGCCCAGGAAATTCCGGATCATCCGGCAGTCGTCTACATGGACAAACAGCTGACCTACGGCGAATTGAACGAACGCGCCGAACGGCTGGCTTTTCTCCTTCGCGAACAGGGCGTGGGAAGGGAGACGATTACGGGGATCTGGGCGGAGCGTTCGGTGGAACTGCTGGTCGGGGTGCTCGCTGTTTGGAAAGCCGGCGGAGCCTATGTACCGCTAGACCCCGATTATCCGGCGGAGCGGATTGAGTACATGCTCAGCGATAGCGATGCATCGGTGCTGCTTACGCAGCGTCATCTGTTGGAGCGAGCCGGAGGTTGGTTGGCTGATGACCGGCTGAAGCTTCAAGCTGTCTATGCCATTGACGATGAACAGATTTATAACGGGGATGCCTTAGCCGTGGAATTTGAATCTGCCGGCAGCGCCCCGCAAGACTTGGCTTATGTGATTTACACCTCGGGTACGACGGGACGCCCGAAAGGCGTCATGATCGAGCACGGTAGTCTCGTGAATACGGCGGATGCGTACCGTCGCGAGTACCGGTTGAATCAGTTTCCGGTGCGGCTGCTGCAGCTGGCCAGCTTCTCGTTTGACGTGTTCGTCGGAGACATCGCGCGGACGCTGTATAACGGAGGCACGATGGTGATTGTGCCGAAGGATGACCGGATTGATCCGAACCTCTTATACGGCTGGATTCGGGACCAAAACATCACGGTATTCGAATCGACGCCTGCGCTCATCCTGCCGTTCATGCAGCATATTTATGAAGAAGGGCTGGACGTTAGCTCCATGCAGTTGCTGATTACCAGCTCGGATGCTTGCAGTGTCACCGATTACCGATTGCTGCAGGAAAGATTCGGCGGACAATTCCGCATCATCAACAGCTATGGCGTTACGGAAGCGGCCATTGACAGCAGCTTTTACGGTGAGCCGCTGGATAAGCTGCCGCCGTCGGGTCATGTGCCGATCGGCAAAGCTTGGCTGAACGCCCGGTTTTACATTGTCGATGCCGCGTTAAAGCCGGTTCCTGTAGGGGTTCCGGGCGAGCTTGTCATCGGCGGCGCCGGGGTGGCGCGCGGGTACTGGAACCGTCCGGACCTAACCGCCGAGAAGTTTGCGGACAGCCCGTTTGTGCCGGGTGAACGTCTGTACCGGACAGGCGATTTGGCCCGCTGGTTGGAAGACGGCAACGTCGACTTCATCGGCCGGATCGACTATCAGGTGAAAATTCGCGGGTTCCGGATCGAACTCGGCGAAATTGAAACGGCCCTGCTGCGTTTCCCGGGCGTCAAGCAGGCTGTGGTGACCGACCGTACGGATGAGCAGGGGCAAAAGTATTTGTGCGGCTACGTGGCGGCGGATGCTTCCTTGCAGCTGAGCGATCTGCTGTCCCAATTGAAGCAAGAGCTGCCGACCCATATGGTTCCAGCCCGGCTGGTGTCTCTTGATAAGCTTCCGCTCACGCCGAACGGCAAAATTGACCGTAAAGCGCTGCCTGAACCGACCGGAGAGGTAGAAGCAGGCCGTGAGTATGTGGCTCCTCGCACAACGCTGGAAACAAGACTTGCTCTCATTTGGCAGCAGGTGCTGGGTATTACGCGAGTTGGAGTCCAAGACGATTTCTTTGACTTGGGTGGTCATTCCTTGCGGGCCTCCACGTTGGTTTCCAAGATTCGGAAAGAGCTGCAAGTCGAGGTTCCGCTGCGGGAAGTTTTCCGCTACACCACGATCGAACAGCTGGCCCAAAGAATCGGCGGTTTAAGGCAGCAGGAGACGTATGAGATTACAAAGGCGGCTGAGGCCGAGTACTATCCGGTTTCATCCGAGCAAAAGCGTCTGTACGTCCTGCGCCAGCTTGACGGGGCCGAGCGCAGCTACAATATGTCGGCGGCGCTTCTTCTCGAAGGCAAGCTGGACCGCACGCGCGTCGAGCACGCGTTTCGGGCCCTGATTCAGCGCCATGAGACGCTGCGTACCGGGATCGAGCAGGTTCAAGGCGAGCTTGTACAGCGCATCTATGACGAGGTGGAGTTTGCTGTGGATTATTTCCAGGCGAGCGAGCAGGAATTGGACCAAGTGGTGGAAGCTTACTATCGCCCGTTTGATCTGACCAAGCCGCCACTTCTCCGCATTGGCCTGATCGAAGTCGCCGAGGATCGCCACATTCTGCTGTTCGATATGCACCATATCGTCTCGGACGGCATTTCGACAGCGCTGCTCTTCGACGAGTTCAGCCGCCTGTATCGGGGCGAGGAGCTGGCCCCGCTGCATATTCAATACAAAGATTATGCCGTTTGGCAGCATTCCGAAGCTTACGGGCAGCTGCTCCAGCCGCAGAAGGAGTACTGGCTGGAACAGCTGTCGGGCGAGCTGCCGGTCTTGGAGCTGCCGACGGACTTCCCGCGGCCTGCGGTGCAAAGCTTTGACGGCCGGACCGTGAAGTTTTATATCGGGAAAGAGCGGACGGAGAAGCTGAAAGAGCTGGCGGCACGGACGGGGACGACCCTGTACATGGTGCTGCTGTCGGCTTACTCCATCCTTATGCACAAATATTCGGGTCAGGAAGATCTGATCGTGGGAACGCCGATTGCCGGAAGAACGCAGGAAGAAGTGCAGCCGATCGTAGGGATGTTTATCAACACGCTGGCCATTCGCAGCCGTCCGGAGCGTTCCAAGCCGTACCTTTCGTACCTTGAAGAAATCAAGGACATCACGCTGGGGGCTTTCGAACACCAAAATTATCTGTTCGAAGACTTGGTAGAAAGTCTTCACATTCCGCGCGCGACCGGCCGGAATCCACTCTTCGATACATTCTTCTCCCTGCAAAATACGGAGAACGAGCAAATTGTTATCGAGGGGCTGGAGCAATCGTTTTATCCGCTGGAAAACCGAACATCCAAGTTCGAGCTGCTTCTGGATATTTCGGAGCTGGATGGTCAGCTCGAATGCCGGTTGGAGTACGCTACGGCTTTGTATAAACAGGAGACGGCCGAACGGTTCGCCAGACATTATGACAAGTTGCTCGAAACCATCGCAGCAGCGCCGGACGGGGATATTGCCTCGCTGGAAATGCTCACGGAGGAGGAAATCCGTGAGCTGGTGCGCGGTTTCAACGATTCGGAGGCGGACTACCCGCGGCAGCAGACGATTCACGGCTTGTTCGAAGAGCAGGCGGAGCTTTACCCGGACAACGTGGCCGCCGTCATGAACGAGCGGCAGCTGACCTACCGCGAGCTGAACGAGCGATCCAACCGCCTTGCGCGGAAGCTACGGGAGACGGGAGTAGAAGCGGACCAGCTGGTAGCGATTCTGACCGAACGCTCGCTCGATATGGTCGTCGGCATTCTGGCGATTCTCAAAGCGGGCGGAGCATACGTGCCTGTCGATCCCGACTACCCGGAGGAGCGCATCCGCTTCATGATCGAGGATTCGGGCGCGCCGTTATTGCTGATTCAAAAGCATCTGCACGAGAAGACCGACTTCGCAGGAACGCGCCTCGAATTGGACGATTTCGTTTGGGGCGACAGAGGGGCGGACTCCGCCGATGCGCTGGACGCTTCGAACCTGGAGCCGATTTCCGGGCCGGGCAACCTGGCTTATGTCATCTACACGTCGGGAACGACCGGCAGACCGAAAGGAACGCTGATCGAGCATAAGAACGTCGTGCGCCTCCTGTTCAACGACAAGAACCTGTTCGACTTCGGGCCGTCCGACACGTGGACGCTGTTCCACTCGTTCTGCTTCGATTTCTCCGTCTGGGAAATGTACGGAGCGCTGCTGTACGGAGGCAAGCTGGTCATCGTACCGCCGCTCACGGCGAAAAATCCGGCCGATTTCCTGGCGCTGCTGGGCCGCGAACAGGTCACGATTTTGAACCAGACGCCAACGTACTTCTACCAGCTGCTGCGTGAGGTCTTGGCGGACCATCCGTACGATCTGCGGATTCGCAACGTCATCTTCGGGGGCGAAGCGCTGAGTCCGCTGCTGCTCAAGGGCTTCAAGACGAAGTACCCGGAGACGAAGCTGATCAATATGTACGGCATTACCGAGACGACTGTTCACGTTACGTATAAGGAAATAACGTGGGTCGAAATTGAGGCGGCGAAGAGCAATATCGGCAAGCCGATCCCAACGCTGAGCGTGTACGTCCTTGATGAAAACCGCCGCCCTGTGCCGATCGGCGTAGCGGGCGAAATGTACGTGGCCGGGGAAGGCCTTGCGAGAGGATACCTGAACCGTCCGGATCTGACGGCGGAGAAGTTCGTCGATTCCCCGTTTGCGGAGGGGGAGAAACTGTACCGCTCGGGCGACTTGGCGGCTTGGCTGCCGGACGGCAACATCGAATACCTGGGCCGGATCGACCACCAGGTCAAAATCCGCGGGTACCGGATCGAGCTGGACGAAATCGAGACGCAGCTTCTGAACGTCGAGGGCGTGGAAGAAGCGGTGGTGCTCGCCCGTCAGGACGGCGGGGGCGAGAAGGCGCTTGTCGCCTACTTTGTGGCGGACCGGACGCTGACGGTCAGCGAAATGAGAACCTCGCTAGCCCAGGAAATGCCGGGGTACATGATCCCGTCATACTTCGTGCAGCTGGAGCGTATGCCGCTGACGTCCAACGGCAAAGTGGATCGCAAAGCACTGCCGGAGCCGCAAGGCGGCTTACAAACGGGCGTCGAATACGTAGCGCCGCGTAACCGGACGGAGTCCCAGCTTGTGAAGATCTGGGAGGAAGTGCTGGGTTACTCCGGCATTGGAGTCCTGGACAATTTCTTCGAGCTCGGAGGCCACTCCTTGCGGGCGACGAACCTTGTCAGCAAGATTCGGAAGGAAATGAACGTCGAACTTCCGTTGCGCGATGTGTTCCGCTATACGACGGTAGAGTCGATGGCCGGGGCTATTGCCAGCTTGGAAGAAACGCGGCACAGCTCGATTCCGAAAGCGGAAGAGAAAGCGTACTATCCGGTTTCCTCCGCGCAAAAAAGGCTGTACGTCCTGCACCAGCTGGATGGCTCGGAGCTGAATTACAACCTCCCAAGCGCCTTGCAATTGGGAGGGGCTTTGAACGAGGCCAAAGTGGAAAAGGCGCTGACTACTTTGGTGGCCCGGCACGACATGCTGCGTACCGGTTTTGAAATTGTGGATGGGGAGCCAGTTCAGCGTATTCATCCGCTCGTAGCTTTCAAGGTCGAGAAGCTTCAAGCAAGCGAAGATCAGGTTGCGGCCATTCTTGAAGGCTTCATTCAGCCTTTTGACTTGACCCAGCCGCCTTTGCTGCGCGCCCTGCTGATCGAACTGGAGAAAGAGAAATTCCTGCTCGCGCTGGATATTCATCATATTGGTTCCGACGGCCTTTCCATGGACGTGCTGCTGCGCGAATTCGTGCGGCTTTACAATGGGGAAGAATTGCCGGAGCTGCGGATTCAATACAAGGATTACGCCGTTTGGCAGCAATCCGAGGAGCAGCGCCAGCGAATCAAACGGCAGGAGGAATACTGGCGCGGGGTATTCAGCTCCGAGCTTCCGGTTCTTGAGCTGCCTCTCGACTTCTCCCACCCGGCCGTCCAACAGTTTGACGGTCAAACGCTCACGTTTACGCTGAATGCGGAGAAAAGCGAAGCTCTCAAACGGCTTGCCGGCGATTCGGGGGCGACGCTGTACATGCTTCTGCTGGCTGCGTACTCCGTATTGCTTCATAAATACGCGGGACAGGAAGATATAGTGGTCGGCACTCCGATTGCCGCCCGTTCTCACGCCGACCTGCAGCCGATTATTGGCATGTTCGTCAATACACTGGCCCTTCGCTTGGGTCCGGCGGCGGAGCGGACGTTCCTGGATTACTTGCAGGAAGTGAAGGAAACGACGCTTGGAGCCTACGAGCACCAGGACTATCCGTTCGAGGAGCTGGTGGAAGCTCTTCAGGTGAGCCGGGATTTAAGCCGGAATCCTCTGTTTGACACCATGTTTTCTTTGCAAAAGCACGAAAGCTTGGATTTAACCCTGGAAGGCTTGCAATGGTCGCTGTTCGACATCGAGGAAAAGACGGCAAAGTTTGATCTTAGCTTTGATATCGTGGAAGCCGATAACGAGCTGGTTTGCAAGATCGAGTACGCTACCTCGTTGTTTAGACAGGAAACGATGGTACGGCTGGCGGGTCATTACGAGCAGCTTTTGGCGTCGATCCTGGCTCAGCCGGGTGCGCGGATTTCGGATTTGGATATCTTGACGGACAGCGAAAAGCATGATTTGCTGGTCGGGTTTGACGTGTCGTCTTCGGCTCTTGCGAAGCAACCCGCCGCAGAGGGTACAAGTTTGGAAGCGGATGAGTCGTGGAGAGAGAGAACGTTCCACGAGCTGTTCGAGGAGCAGGCGGAGCGCACTCCGGGAGCGCTGGCGGTTGTCTACGAAGACAGCAAGCTGACGTATGCGGAGCTGAACGCCAAAGCGAATCGTCTGGCGTATGCACTGCGGGCGCGCGGGGTGAAGCCGGAGCAGGTGGTCGGCATTCTGGCCGACCGTTCGGCGGAGCTGTTGATCGGGGTGCTCGCCGTATGGAAAGCGGGCGGCGCTTATGTGCCGCTCGACCCGGACTATCCGGCGGAGCGGATCGAGTATATGCTCGCGGACAGCGGGGCGTCGGTGCTGCTCACGCAGACCCGCCTGCTGGAGCAGGCGGAAGCTTGGCGCAGCGACGGAGCTCTAGTGCTGCAAACGGTGCTTGCGCTTGACGACGCTGCGACGTACAGCCTCGGAGCGGCGGAAGCGGTTGTTGGCGTACAAGCTTTGGGCGAAGCAGGCGCAGAGGCGGAGGCTTTGGCGCAAGCGGAAACGGCTGCTGCCGAAACGTCCGCCACGGCAGAAGCCGAGAAAAACGTACTAGCGGCGGATCTCGCATCGAATCCGGCGAATGTGAACAAGCCGCGCGATTTGGCTTACGTCATCTACACGTCGGGAACGACAGGCAAGCCGAAGGGCGTGATGATCGAGCACCGCAGCCTGGTGAACACGGCGGCGGGCTACCGGCGGGAATACCGGTTGGATCAGTTCCCGGTGCGGCTGCTGCAGCTCGCCAGCTTCTCATTCGACGTGTTCGTCGGCGACATTGCGCGGACGCTGTACAACGGCGGCACCATGGTCATCGTGCCGAAGGACGACCGGATTGATCCAACCCGCCTCTACGGCTGGATTCGCGACTACGCCGTGACGGTGTTCGAATCGACTCCGGCGCTGATCGTGCCGTTCATGGAGCATGTGCATGCCGAGGGTCTGGACCTCAGCTCCATGCAGCTGATGATCACGAGCTCGGACAGCTGCAGCGTGGCGGATTACCGGACCTTGCAGGAGCGCTTCGGTTCGCAGTTCCGTATTATTAACAGCTACGGCGTAACGGAAGCGGCGATCGACTCCAGCTTCTATGACGAGGAGCTGGCGAAGCTGCCGAAGACGGGCAGCGTGCCGATCGGGAAAGCGTGGCTGAACGCCAAGTTCTACATCGTGGATGCGAATCTGAAGCCGGTGCCGATCGGGGTGTTGGGCGAGCTGGTTATCGGCGGAGCGGGTGTGGCTCGCGGTTACTTGAACCGCCCGGATTTGACGGCGGAGAAATTCGTAGACAGCCCGTTCGCCGCTGGGGAGCGGCTGTACCGCACGGGCGACCTGGCGCGCTGGATGCCGGACGGCAACGTGGACTTCATCGGCCGGATCGACAACCAGGTGAAAATCCGGGGGTACCGGATTGAGACGGGCGAAGTCGAAGCGAAGCTGCTGAGTGTAGGTGGCGTGAAGGAAGCGGTCGTCGTCGTCAGGGAAG
>JBEUOG010000041.1:0-19287 GCA_040544055.1 Paenibacillus sp. PvR008 | reverse complement strand
ACTGTACACGTTTCATCACGTTCCCCACCCTCTAATATTATTGTATTTGATTAAGGGGTGTACTGTCCAAGTCTTCTAGGGGGCTAAATAGATACCTAAACAAAAACATATCTAAACAAAAATAGCCCGATGGAGCAACTCTTTAAGAAAAGAGATGTTCCATCGAGCTATTTAGGTTATTCATGCTCAAATATTTCCCGGGAAACCCCCAGGCTTTAGAGCGCTTAGTACGTAATCAGTGTAAACACATCTACGTCAGGCAATTTCGCCCGTCCATTCAGATCAGACAGTTCTATAAGAAAAGCAGCCCCTACCACATTTCCACCAAGCTGACGTACCAAATTCACTGATGTAGCGATGGTTCCGCCTGTAGCAAGCAGATCATCCGCAATCAAAACATTTTGTCCCGGCTCAATTGCATCTTTATGCATAGCCAGCATGTCCTTGCCGTATTCCAAACCGTAGGCTTCCTCGATAGTCTCACCAGGCAGCTTGCCGCTTTTACGGATGGGAATAAAACCAACACCAAGCGCATAAGCCAGAGGCGCACCTACAACGAATCCACGTGCTTCGGGACCTGCAATCAGATCAATTTTCAAATCCGATACCAGTTCCTTCATATCATTGATTGCCTTGCGGTACAGTTCTCCATTTTTCATCAGGGTCGTAATGTCCTTAAAACTAATCCCTGGTTGTGGAAAATCGGGAATCACCCGAATATATTCTTTGTAGTCCAACTTAGTTCCTCCTACTGTAAACTTCTAATTAGTATATCCATCCTACATCATCAACTTTGAGGCTATGCCTCAAGACGCGCCCTTCATAAGCGACATAATCCAGCTTGTCATCTGAGTTGTATCCGCATCCAGCAAATAACGCTCCATTTCAGCCATATCATGCAATTCCTGATAACGTGGAGAAGCCGTTAAATCCCGCTTGGGCGGATTGGACACAAAACAGAATCGCCCTTCTGTACGCGTTATAAACTCAAGCTCCTCGAAAATGTCCAGCACTTTAGATAGCATCCGCACTGAGCAGGAGCATTGACGGCTAAGAGTGGGCAGCATCGCTTTTTCATCCACAGGCTGCGTCCCCATTTGGGAAAGCACAACGTAAATACGCTTGAACAGCTCCCTGTCCGGGCTGACGAGCCGACCGCCTCGTTCACTGACCGAATGAAGGAGAAACACATTCTCTACATCTTCAAACGTAGACCACAATGCCTGCAACTGCTCCGGTGTATCCGGTGGCTCCAACACGAACAGTGACTTTACAGAGTGTTGCGCATCCCTTCGGTCATCACTGGAAGTAACGCCACCCTCCTTATCATATACCCATATGGATTCGGTGTTCACTGGACGAGACAGACGAAGCCTGGACGACGGATGCATCACAACCGCAACGTCATTTTTTCGTTCTTCAATACGAGGATGAAAGATCTTAAGCCCCCGCTCCAGCTCGGCAAAAGGGTCCGATACTCCCCGATAATCAAAAATTTGATGAGCCTGTACACGGATGTCCTGCATCATTAGCTGGAGGGAGCGTTTACCGTTCCATTCATTAATAGACAGCTCGCCCAGCAGATCAAGCTCGGTTTGCTGCTGCAAAAAATCAGCCAGATCGCCACGCCGGAAGGCAATCGCATCCAGCGATAATCCGTTCTGCTCCAGCAACAGCTTCACATGATTTTTCTCACGCCCCATTTTACGGGCCTCACGCAATTGAAGACCCTGTAACACGAAACGTGGAGAAGGGTTCCCCATACCAAAGGGCTGAAGTAACTCCAGTTCTTCAACCACCTGTAAAGATACCTCGTCCAGACGACAGACCATATCTGCCTCGGCTACAGGAACGAGATTGTCTGGCGTCAGAATGGAAGCGGCATAGTGATTTAACCGTTCCTCAAACGATGCCAGATTGTCGCGAGACAGCGTCATACCCGCAGCCGAAGGATGACCGCCAAAGTGCTCCATCAGGTCATGACTGTCTGTCAGAGCACTGTAAATATCCAAGGCCGGAATAGAACGGGCAGACCCTTTGCACATACCTGTCTCTGCATCTATGCCAAGAATAATGGTTGGACGATAATAGCGATCCAGCAGCTTGGATGCCACAATCCCCACGACACCCACGTTCCAGCCTTCACCAGCCAATACGATTACAGACGGCAGCGTGCCTCCATTCAGCTTGGCTGCCAACTGCTGCTCAGCTTGCTCCACAATACGTTCAACTACTTGCTGACGCTCCCGATTGAGCAAATCCAGCGCATGCGCGAGCTGATCCGCTTCTTCCTCCTGCTCTGTCGTCAAAAGGGAGACCGCCCGACCCGCATGATCCAGGCGTCCGCTGGCATTAATCCGCGGAGCCAAGGCAAATGCGATGTTGACAGAGGTCACTGTAGACATATCCACGCCCGCTACACCAAGCAACGCCCGGATACCCGGGAACGCAGAGCTTCTCATAGACTGAATCCCTCTACGTACCATCGTCCGGTTCTCACCATGTAACGGCATCAGATCGGCTACCGTACCGATAGCAGCAATTTCAAACCATTCCTCGGGAAATTCACCCAGCAGCGCCTGTGCCAGCTTTAGAGCCACACCAACACCAGCAAGGCCCTTAAATGGATAGGGACAGCTGGGCAGCTTCGGATTGATCAGAGCATACGCTTCAGGAAGCACAGCAGGAGGCTCGTGATGGTCAGTTACAATAACATCTATGCCCAAGGTTGCCGCATAAGCGATTTGCTCTACTGCACTAATTCCCGTATCCACCGTAATGACCAGCGTAACCCCTTGCTGATTAGCCCAATCAAGGGCATGATTGTGCAGCCCATACCCCTCATTGGAGCGGTGCGGAATGTAAATATCATACGAAGCTTTCAGGAAGCGCATAAGCTGAATCATCAATGACGTACTGGATACCCCATCCGCATCATAATCACCATAAATTAATATGTGTTCGCCACGCTCCAGCGCCTGACGGATTCTCGGCACTGCCTCTTTCATGCCCAGGAGCAGAAAGGGGTCGTGTATGTCGTCTGCACTTCCGTACAAAAAGCGGTTTGCTTCCCCGGCCGTAGTGACACCCCGATTCACTAAAAGCCGGGACAACAATGGTGAAATCCCCAGCTCTTCCGTCAACGGCTGAGCCGCTTCCAGGTTAACCTCCGGGGTCTTCCATCGGTACTGCGAATGAAGCAATCCTATTCACCTTTCTTTCATAGTCGTCCTGCCATTATTGCAGCAGGGACGACACATCATTATCCGGTAGTTCATGATTAGACTTGTAAGGATACCCGGCTTGATAAGAAACAAACTGCATCTGTACATGGGTCACCTGCGGAAAGCGCGCCAGCAGCAGATTTTTTGCCCGATCAGCGATCTCCTGCGCTTCTTGCACCGTAATCCGGGGATTCACACTAATGGTTACATCCACAGTTATAAAATGACCTGCTTCCTGCGCATGCAGGTGCTCAACGGTTACGACACCATGCACCCGCTGAATCGTCTCCATAAAGCGTTGTGAGTCTTCCTCACGCAGAGGTTGTGCAGGAGCCGGATAGGCAGTATTCAGTACCATCAGATATCCTTTACGCAACACCAGACAGGCTACCAGCAGCGCAGCGGTCGGGTCAAGATATAATAATGCAGGCCACTCCATCGCTTCGCCTGTCATTGCCCCGATCATACCGATCAGTGCAAGCAGCGACGCATAAAGCGAGTACCGTTCATGATTAGCGTACAAATCTGCTTCGGCCTTATGACCGTGTTTAATGGAGTAGCGGTATTGAAACTGAAATAGCGCCTCTCTCAGTATCAAAGCAGCGAAAGCGGTAATGAGCGCATACAGACCTGGAGCCTGCGGCTCCGGACTGCTTAAAGAGCGAACAGCTAATATGCCCAGCTGAAGGCCACTCATCAGCACCAATATAGCCAGTACCACCGATATGACAGTCCGGACTTTTTCACCGTTCCGTAACCGTGCCAGTATACCATGCTCTGCTGCACCTTTGGAGAACAAAAGCTCCTGCAAACGGGAAGCACTATCCGCAGCCGTGTGCAGCGCATCCCCCATCAATGCCTTGCTGTTTGCCGCATAACCGACGGTTCCCTTTAGAACAGCCAGTGCAAGATTACCCACAATCCCGCTCCACGCCGCAGTTTCCAATGATCGGCTGCGTTCGCTATTCACAACGTTTCCCCCTCAATCCTGAACTGACAATTTCCCGGTAATGCTCCATTTCAAATTCTCTAAACCTTAGAAAACCGCGCCCATGCAGACGCGGCTTTCTCTTTCATTTATACTGCTGATGTCAAGCGTAATTTAAGACTTTGCAGTCTTGGCCGCACCGCCGCCAGCTGCCGGAGACTTTTGTTTTCCTTTCAAGGCCACCCACAGCGGGCTGGCAATGAAGATGGAAGAATAAGCACCAAACAACAAACCGATAACCATAGCAAGCGAGAACATCCGTATCGACTCGCCGCCAAAAATGAACAAGCACAGGGAGGCAATAAACACAGTAAACACCGTTGCAAGTGAACGAGTCATCGTCTGTGCAATACTGTGATCGACCACCTGCTCCAAGTCGTCCCTGGACTTCTTCTTCGCAAATCGTAAATTTTCCCGAATACGGTCAAAAATAACGACGGTGTCATTGATGGAGAAGCCGACAATCGTCAGAATTGCCGTAATAAAGGTCAAACTCACCTCAAGACGGAAAATGGAGAAGATACTGATAACGAGAAACGCATCATGCAATAGCGAAACGATGGCTGCAATGGCAAACCGCCATTCAAACCGAATCGAGATATAAATAGCAATGGCCACAGAAGCCAACAAAATAGCCCACAACGCATTCCGTTCCAACTCTTGCGCCATTTCCGTATCTACTGTATTAACCTCAAAGGAAGCCTTTGGATCAAGCTCTTTATTGAAAGATGTTTTAAAATCATTCACTTGTTGATCCGTCAACACCTGTGAAAAACGAATACCGAAGCGCTCTTTACCCGGCGTATAATCCACCTCTTTGCCGATACCTTTCTTGTCCAGCAAAGTTTGAATCTGTTCTTGTGTAACTGTTTTGGTCAAATTGACGTCCACATTGGAACCCGAACGGAAGTCAACACCGTAATTCAAACCGAATATGGACAAGCTCAAAATGCCTAGCAGCGTAAGAATAATCGAGAACGTGTAAAACCACTTGCTCATCTTGACATATTTATAGTCCCAATTAAAGCGCACTAATATCACTCTCCTTCACACCAAAATACTTGGGCTTCTTCACAGCATCCGCTTTAACCAGCAGATTGAGCAAGAAACGGGAGAAGAAGATATTCGTCAAAATACTGGTGACAATATCAACCATGAGCACCAGAGCGAAACCTTTAACCGAGCCTGTTCCCAGACCGAACATAACAGCAGCCGCTATAATGGTCGTAATATTGGCATCCATAACGGTACGGAACGAGGCCTTAC
Source organism: Paenibacillus sp. PvR008 (assembly GCA_040544055.1). Lineage (GTDB taxonomy): Bacteria > Bacillota > Bacilli > Paenibacillales > Paenibacillaceae > Paenibacillus. The sequence goes on along the minus strand of JBEUOG010000041.1, from coordinate 13,809 downwards.
TACCTGCGATGACAGAAGAACGAATCGTTTTACCTGTCTTGATTTCTTCTTTAATCCGCTCATACGTAATGATATTGGCATCGACCGCCATCCCGATCCCCAGCACGAACGCTGCGATACCCGGAAGCGTGAGTACAAACCCGCCTAAGTAGAAGATGGCAAGCACCAGCCAGGTATGAACGATGAGACAGAAGCTGGCAACCAGTCCCGGTACACGGAACATCAAAATCATGAATACCAGAATAATGATCGAACCAATCAAACCGGCACGGATCGTTTGATCCAGTGACAATTGACCCAGTGTAGCGCCTACACTCTGAGAATATTTTTCCGTCAGTTTGAGCGGAAGTGCACCCAGGTTAATCGTATCGGCCAGCTTGTTCGCTTCATCACGAGTATAGCTACCTGTGATCGATGCGCTGCCATCCGTCAGTTCTCCACGTACCGTAGGGGCAGAAAGCAATTCCTGATCCAAGAAAATAGCCAACTCTTTGTTAAGAAGTCGCTTTGTAATCTCTGCAAACTTGGCTTTGTCTTTCACTTTGATACTAATTTCAGGTTGATTCAGCTGGTCGAAGCCGACAACAGCGCCATTCTCCACAAAATCATTACCGCGAAGCTCAATTTTGCTGTATTGGCCTGGCTTTTTGGCATCCGCTGCGGTTGCACTGCGAAACGTCAGCTCGGCAGGCTTTTTCAGCATGGAGCGGACTTCTGCTTCATTAGAGACGCCAGCAAGCCGCACACGAATACGGTCGCTACCCTCCGTTGTTACCTCCGGCTCAGTCGTACCGAGCGCATTAATCCGTCTCTCCAGACTTTGAGCTGTTTGTATGAGAGACTGTTTGGTTACACTCTGCCCGGCTTCCAAAGGCTGGGCTTCATATAAGATTTCAAAGCCTCCCTTTAAATCGAGGCCTAGTTTTAAACTGTTCAGCAGGCCCGGGCTTGTCCCGACCATAACACCAGTGGTTATGAGCACGACCACGATGAAACTTAGAATTCTCTTCATTCCGTCCCATGTTCCCCTTTCATTCTCAATATTCCTATTATAGCTACCCCTCAAAAAGCAGTCAATTTGAACGCAAAAAAAAGACCCCCTTCTATTCGAAGGTGGAGCCCCGTAATGCGGACATTGTCAAATAGTTCATAAAGCTCGTCGCTTTAAGGGAAAGTATATCGTTAACGAGCTTGTGCAGCGGAGGAATACCCTCCTTTTCATATTTATGGCTGACGCAATTCCACACGTCCTTGCTTGTCACATGCTCATAGCCTACGAGAATCAACTCGTCCGCCTTGCTTTGACACAGCATCTCAATTGCGTCATCCCAATCCTGCTCATCCAGCTCTTCCATACCCACGATGGCTGTTCCTCCTCCCAGCGACTCCGGTTCCGCAGATCAGCAATTAGCGGGGTTATTGACTGCTTTATAGAACATTTCTGCCCTGATCCTGGAAAACCCTTCTTTTTCGTCGAAAATAGCCGTAAACCAACAATATATGCATTCATTTCGATCGTCAATAGCAGAATTCACCACTCCCCCTTTTGTTGTCCTGATCCCTCTGCTTTCAGTCGGAAAAGCTTGTCATGAACATGGACAGGTCCGGCATATCTTTTACAGTAACAAATAGACGCGGAATTCATTTTTGGGGAAGAGGGAGTTGCGATTGAAAAAGCAGACATTCATCCATGGAGCAATTATTTTATTAGCGGCTGGAATTATCAATCGGCTGCTGGGTTTTATTCCGCGAATCGCGCTCCCGCGTATTATCGGTCCCGAAGGAGTCGGCTTGTACCAACAGGGGTATCCCTTTTTTATCGTGTTGGTAACCCTTATTACCGGGGGCATACCGCTTGCCGTAGCCAAGCTTGTAGCCGAGTCTGAAACTGCGAGGCAACCCGAAATGTCAAGACGTATTTTGTACAGCAGCCTGCGCTTCACTGTTACACTCAGCCTGCTGGCCATGGTGCTTTGTCTTCTCTTTGCCCCCTGGATTACAAGCCACCTGCTGACAGACAGCCGTGTATATTATACATTTGTCAGCATGAGTCCAATGATTGTCATTGTTGCTGTTTCCTCTGCCTACAGAGGCTATTTTCAGGGAAAACAAAATATGATTCCGTCCGCAAGCTCCTCCATTGCCGAGACTGTCATGCGCATTTTTTGCGTCATCTGGTTTGCTTACCTGCTCCTTCCGCATGGCGTGGCCTACGCTGCTGCAGGGGCGATGCTCGGTGCACTGGCGGGTGAACTCATCGGTATGATTGTGCTTCTATGGCAATACAAATGGAACCAGCGAAAAGATCATGTACACCTACAACCGGAGGTATCTTCACCTTCAGCAGCTCATTCCGAACAACCGTCTGTGTTGTCACGACTTCTGTCTATATCGGTTCCCGTAACTGCCGGAAGACTTGTGGGGTCGTTGTCCTATTTACTCGAATCCATTCTATGTATGCGCAGCCTGGCCGTAGCAGGCATTGCCACCGGAGTGGCAACCGCCCAATACGGGGCCATGCAGGGTATGGTCATTCCAGTGTTATTACTGCCCGGTGTTCTCACCAGTTCGCTGGCTGTTTCCCTCGTCCCTTCCTTATCTGAAGCTGCTGCCAAGGGACAAATCACAGCCATTCATAAGCGATTGCATCAATCACTTCGGCTTGCTTTGGTTGCAGGAGCCCCATTTGCTGTCATCATGTACGTATTGGCAGAGCCTCTGTGCCTGCTGCTCTACAATAATGGCGACATTTCGGGCATGCTTAAGCTCATGGCTCCCTTTGCTCTTTTTATGTACATTCAGGCTCCGCTTCAGGCAGCACTTCAGGCTCTGGATCGTCCCGGAAGTGCCTTATTCAATACCTTTGTCGGAGCCGTTATCAAAATCGTGCTTATTGTCTGGCTTGCTTCCCAGCCTCAATACGGTATCTATGGAGCTGTCATCGCTATTTGTATCAACAGTGCCATAGTCACCCTTTTGCATGGCTTCAGTGTAAGCAGACTGCTTCGGTTTCGTGTGCGGCTGCTTGATTTCTGGAAAACCGGTGTGGGCATGATGATCATGGCGGCTGCGGTCTTATATGCTTACAGACATCTGACGGTTTTTGATCAAATGTGGCTGCAATTTCTTTTTGCCGCAGGCTTGGGCATTATTTTGTACCTTTTTCTGATGACTCTGACCAAAATGATCGATTGGGACAATCTCACCCGCATCCCCATTCTGAGAAGATGGTTTAAAGCATAGCAGATTTAATCCGACGATTCCCCAAAGGCTGGCGGCGTAATATATACATCGCCTTTATGGTTAACCGAACACAAGAAAACATCCTTAAAATCTTTATGCCCTTGAGCTTGAATCTGATTTTTAAGCCAAAAACGGTTCATATCCATACGCTCCAAATTTCGATCCAGCACCTTGCCATCCATAATCAACGGAATGGGAAGACCTTCATATCTAAACTTCCCGCCGATTTGAGGCGAAGGATGGACTTTATTCACTTGTTGATCATTGTTTGTCAAATTCGTTTGTTCTAAATTCGGTTGCTGCTTTCCAGATCCAGTATCTTCAACGTTATCATCTTTACGTATGACCGTAAGCTTGCCTGTCGTTTCCAAAATAACATATTCCACATCGTCCAAGCCTTCGATATTTTGTTCCCGAAGTTGTAACAGCAGATCATCTAAATTGTAGCGTTGCTTTAACATTTCTTCCTTGTTTATTTGTCCGTTGGAGAACAACACACTGGGCTTACCATCAAACAGCAGCCGCAGTCGCCGACTTTTCAGACTGAAATACGAAATGCCAATCTGCAAAATCAGCAGCACGCCCAAAGGAATCAGCCCTTCATACAACGGACGTTTTATATCTTCCAAACTGAAAACAGCGATTTCCGCAATCATAATGGATATCACGAGGTCAAAAACAGACAATTTTCCGATCTCCCGTTTACCCATTAAGCGCATAACCAGAAATACAACAAAATACATGAGCAACGTTCGAAATATATGTGCAAAAATATCGTGACCCAACATGTCCGCCTCCTCTCCTGTACTTGCGACAAGACATTCGCCGTTCATTGTATACGTATTCTGACCGTTCCTCATATCAACCATACAAAAAACAAAAGGTTAAATTATTGAAATAAAGACAAAGACTGCTTACGACTTGGTACTAAGCTGGGAGGCTTGGCCATAGAATTATAATAGTTCAAACCTTGGTACAGGAGGAATTATCAATGGAGCTCATTCGCCGCTGGTGTTCGTTTCGTCTGGCCCATCCCATTTTATCCGGCTTGTTTTATGCTTTTGCATGGATGCTGCTTGGCGCATTTATCCTTTCGCTACTCTTGTGGCTGACACAGATGCAGGAACAGGATTTATTGTTGTATACGTACATCGTTCATGCATTCGCCATGGTATCTGGCGGCTTCGTCGCTGGTAAAAGATCTACGAACAAAGGCTGGTATCAAGGCGGTATTACCGGCATCCTGTATGGGCTAATCGTGCTGCTGGTCGGTTTTCTGGCACTGGATGCAGGCATGAACGCCAAAGATCTTTTGCATCTGGGACTTGCCTTTATCATCGGAGCAGGGGGCGGGATGTTTGGGATTAACCTGAGCAAATAATCAAAATGTATATGGCAAAACTCCACAAAAAACCGAGCCCCTCTCAAAGGCTCGGTTTTTGCATGGTTATGCTAATATTCTATGACTTGGAAACAACTTCCTCGGAAGCTGTATCTTTTGCAATGGCATTGCTGATCGCGCTACGATCAAAGGTCAGCTTCGTAACATCATTCACACGCAAAACAACCACATCGTCCGTAATCTCCAAGATCGTACCGTGAAGACCTCCGATCGTAATGACTTTATCGCCCTTTTTCAAGGCTTGAAGCATCGTTTGACGCTGCTTCTGTTTTTTCTGATTCGGACGAATCAGCAAGAAATAGAAGATTACAAACATCAGAGCCAGTGGCCAGATCATTTGAAAAAGTCCTCCAGTTCCACCGGGTGCAGCAGCAGCTGTAGCAAAATGAAACATGTTAAATCCCCCTTTCGTATACTCTCCCCTAAATCTTAAAAGCCTTTATCATTATCATGAAGACCGTACTGCTCAAAAAATTCATCGCGGAAATCAAGCAGCCTGTCATCCATAATCGCTTGTCTGACATTGCGCATCAATTGAATTAAGAAATGCAAATTATGATACGTTGTCAGTCGGAGCCCGAAGGTTTCATCCGCTTTAATCAAGTGTCGTAAGTAAGCACGTGAATAATTACGACAGGTATAGCAATCACAAGCCGGATCAAGCGGGCCGAAATCTCTTGCATATTTGGCGTTGCGAACGACAAGACGACCTTGGCTGGTCATCGTTGTTCCATTTCGAGCAATTCGTGTTGGAAGTACGCAATCAAACATATCCACACCACGGATAGCGCCTTCAATCAAGGCATCCGGAGAACCTACGCCCATCAAATAGCGTGGCTTGTTGGTCGGAAGCAGAGGAAGCGTATAATCCAGCACTCCATACATCAAATGCTTCGGTTCACCTACGCTCAGTCCACCAATAGCATACCCCGGGAAATCCATGGAAGTCAAATCCGCCGCGCTCTGCTTACGCAGATCTTCATGCATGCCCCCTTGAACAATGGCAAACAACCCTTGATCATGAGGGCGCGCGTGCGCCTCCAGACAACGCTCAGCCCAACGGCTGGTGCGTTCCAACGACTTTTTCACATACTCATATTCAGCAGGAAAAGGAGGGCATTCATCGAAGGCCATCATAATATCCGAGCCGAGCGAGTTTTGAATTTCCATGGCCACTTCCGGCGAAAGAAACAACTTATCTCCATTCAAATGAGAGCGGAAATGAACGCCCTCCTCCGTAATTTTGCGCATTTCACTCAATGAAAACACTTGAAATCCGCCGCTGTCCGTTAGAATAGGACGATCCCAGTTCATAAACTTGTGCAGCCCACCCGCTTCACGAATAATATCGTGACCAGGACGAAGAAATAGATGGTACGTATTACTCAAAATAATTTGAGCATCCATTTCCTTCAGTTCCTCAGGGCTCATCGTTTTAACTGTAGCTTGTGTCCCTACAGGCATAAAGGTTGGTGTCTCAATAACCCCGTGAGGTGTATGCACACGCCCAAGACGGGCTCCCGACTGCTTGCAGGTTTTAATATGTTCGTATCTTATTGCTGGTGCCATATTTTCTCTACCATCCTTAATTAATAAATGAACATTGCGTCCCCAAAGCTGAAAAACCGATATTCCCGGTCAATCGCCTCCTGGTAAGCATGCATAATATTCTCCCTGCCCGCCAGTGCACTGACCAACATAACCAATGTGGATTTAGGCAAATGAAAATTCGTAATCATCGCATCCACCACACGGAATTCATAACCTGGATAAATAAAAATCTGCGTCCAGCCACTGCTGGCCTGTAATAATCCGTCACCGAATGTATTGCCCACCGTCTCCAGCGTCCGGCAACTGGTTGTCCCCACCGCCACGACTCTCCCACCGCGCGTTTTGGTTTCGTTCAGCACATCTGCCGTTTCCTGTGACAATGAGTAATATTCTTCATGCATTACATGCTCTTCAATCGTATCCACAGACATGGGTCTGAACGTTCCTAAACCAACATGAAGTGTGACAAAGGCAATGGAAACACCCTTCTCTCTAATACGGTCCAGCAATTCCTCTGTAAAATGCAACCCTGCGGTTGGAGCCGCGGCTGAGCCTTCATGCCGGGCATAAACCGTCTGATAACGCTCACGATCATCCAGTTGCTCCTTGATATACGGTGGAAGCGGCATTTGTCCAAGACGATCCAATATCTCCTGAAAAATACCTTCATATGAGAATGAGAGCACTCTTCCGCCCATATCTCCTTCTTCCTCAATGACCGCTTTCAGCTCATCACCGAAAACGATAACCGTGCCCTTTTTCAACTTCTTGCCGGGTTTTACCAGTGCTTCCCATCGGTCACCTTCCAGTTGCTTGAGCAGTAACACCTCGGCCTTAGCTCCCGTGTCTTCCTTGATACCGAACAAGCGTGCAGGAATCACTCGCGTATCATTCAGTACCAGCGTATCGCCCGGTTGAAGATACTGCACAATATCTGAAAATGTATGATGACCCACTTCACCGCTCCCCTTGCTCAACGTCAGCAATCTGGAAGCACTTCGATCAAGCAAAGGCGTCTGTGCAATTAATGTTTCAGGTAATTCAAAATCGTAATCGTTTACGTTCATATATTGGTCAGTCCTTAACTATATCCACATTTTTGTAATAGTGTTGCAAAATTTTCTTGTAATCATACCCCTGATCAGCCAAACCGTTGGCTCCCCATTGTGACAAGCCCAAACCGTGACCATTCCCTTTGCCTGTAAAAATAAAGCTTTGCGTTTTATCGATGACGCGCGCATGACGATCTTCATTCATAACGATCACCCCGTTACCACTGGAAGTGCTGCTCCCTGATGCTGACAGGATTGTAGTTCCCTGTGCACCATTTACATGAGTAGTAGCCCCATCAGCGCCTAATACAGTATAACTGCCGGTACTCGCAATATCAAACAGCGTGCTCGGCAATCCGCCCATCGCTGAACGATACATATCAGGATATTTCACCTTTAAAGGCGATCCATTCGCTTCAACCTCCAGCACACGCCCGGACGGACCACGCTTGGTGACATCGAGATGGTCAATAGAGGACGGTACTGTGCCCGTTACTTTCCCTTGCAAGGATTTTACAAGCTGGGCAGCCGTAAAGGGCCCCCGCACCCATGCGTAATCCCCGGATTGAGGTACCTTTTCTAATACAATCATTTCTTCACCGGGCTGTGTCTTGGCTACTGCTGCCACGGTTGATTGAATTTGAGGAATGGGACGCACATTGGTATTTTCAGCAGTCACAGTGACTTTGTCTAGCCCCGCCTCTGTGACTCCCTCCAGCTCCTTAACGTTATCCTCACGGATATAGCCTGTCTTTCCGCTGGAGAGAAGCACGTGATACCACTCTTGTGCTCCTTTTTGCGCCGAAGTATCTCCTGAGCTATCTACGCTGGCAAACGCTTCGCCGCCACTATTCCACACCTCGGAAGCATCCGCTGTAACGCCGCCCGCATTGGATGAAAATACAGCTTCGACCACCTTGCCACCACTTTTAATCACTTCACCAGCGGTTGCATCTACTGCCTCGCTAACATTCGCATGCTCCGAGCCTTTGCCGTTATAAGCCTGGCTTAGCGTTCCATCCACCACGTTACCGATCTGAAAGCGATTGCCTTGGGCAAGCGCATAGCTGCGAGCCGCCACCGCTTGAGCCTTGAGCGCTTCATCCGGCCATGAGGAATAGACCTCAGCTCCTACCACGGAATACAAATACTGCTCCAACGGCACTTCGTTAACAAGCGCCAGCTGTCCTGACGTCATACCAATCTCCATGTCCCCACGGTATGTACGCTGTGATCTCTCGACCACTTGAATTCCATCGTTGCCTCCGTTGACAATTACCTTGCTATTATCAGAACCACTCAGCACGTAATGAGTCATCACCTGGGAGCCTGTCGTTACTCCTGCTTCCTGTCTCACAATCAGTCCGGTTTGAGTAGCGTTGACTTTAGAGAGCGTAAGTCGCGGTTGCTTGCTTTCCAGTTCTGTTTTCAAAGCGGACAACTTGCTGTCATTACTCTCTTCACCGACCCACACAGCATATTGACCTCTCGATTGAATTACGGTAAAAGCATCAAAACCTGCGGCAGCAATCGTCGTTCGAACGAGATTAGCCTCTTGTTCGCTTCCGTAGTTGCCCGTAGACCAATGCTTGTTCCCCGTAACTTCGGCCTGTGCTCCAGTTGCAGTAGAAATGCGCTGTACAGCAGCCTGCGCCGCCGGTTCACTCGCATATATTCCCGCATACACCTGATAGACAGAGCTACCGTTTTTCGAGCCAATAAAAACCGTCGGTTTATCATTGGTCTTCTGCAACACTTGAGCCGCTTTTATCGCAGCCGCTTCATTTCCTTCAAGTACCTTCACCCGATAGCTGTCTACACTAAAGCGGGCTGTGCTGTCCGGAAGTCCCGTCCAGGCCTGAAAGCTGCCCCCACTGTTTTGTCCGACACTCAAACCTCCTGATGATTTCAAGGTAACAGCGGGTGTAGTCGCTTTATATTTGCTGCCCAGATCCGCAAAGATCACTACACGAATATCCTCTTGGGCGGCAATGGCGTGAACAGTTGGAGACCAAGGCAAGCAAACTACAGCTAATACCATAGCCGCTGCTGCCCGTTTGGCCCGACCCGCCCATACGCCGAAAATTGTGTTTCGATTCAACGCTTTTCCACTCATTTCTGGCTCCCCCATTTCTGGCTGTCATAGCACGCATACTGCATGATTTGGCGGGAACTTGACTCATACCTGTCCCTTTTAATACATCGGCGAAATACGCCTAAACTTGAACCCGCTCAAATCTTAATTCACGCACTCTCTTTCCCCATACCATCCGTCCTGCAATATCATATTTGTCATAGCCGTATAATCACGTTAAGAACTAATCTCAGCTACATTTTTCTGTGTATGAGTCGCTACTGCCTGTTCTCATGTGATAAAAATACACACTCCCTGCTCACCGTGAATCCGTTGGCATGGGAATTCCGAGGTGAGCATAAGCCGCCGGAGTCACCATCCGTCCCCGCGGCGTTCTTTGCAGAAGGCCGATTTGCAACAAATATGGCTCATACACGTCCTCGATCGTCTGACTTTCTTCACCAATGGTCGCTGCAATTGTATCCAATCCCACAGGCCCGCCACGGAATGAATGAATCATCGCCTTAAGCATTTTATGATCAATTTCATCCAGTCCGCGGGGATCAATTTGCAGTCTCTTCAACGCCTCTGCGGCCAACTCTGAATGAATAATACCGTCTCCTGCAACTTGGGCAAAATCACGCACCCTTTTTAACAGCCGATTCGCAATCCGTGGCGTCCCCCGTGAACGCAATGCGATTTCCTCGGCTGCATCCCCGACAATCTCAATATCCATAATATCCGCGTTCCTTGATACGATGTAGGCCAGCTCGTCTGTCGTATAGAACTCCAACCGACTAATGACACCAAATCGGTCACGCAACGGCGCAGAAAGCAGCCCAGCGCGCGTAGTAGCCCCGATAAGCGTAAAGGGCGGCAAATCCAGACGGACTGAACGCGCACTCGGGCCTTTACCAATCATAATGTCCAGCGCAAAATCCTCCATTGCCGGATACATGACTTCTTCCACCGTACGGTGCAGGCGATGTATCTCGTCAATGAACAAAACATCGCCCTCTTGAAGATTTGTCAGCAACGCTGCCAAGTCTCCAGGTCTTTCAATTGCCGGGCCTGAGGTCGTGCGTAAATTAACGCCTAGCTCGTTAGCGATAATATTGGCGAGCGTCGTTTTGCCTAATCCAGGCGGACCGTACAGCAGAACATGATCCAGCGCTTCTTTACGCATCTTGGTCGCTTCAATATATATTTTCAAATTTTCTTTCACCTGATTTTGCCCGATATATTCGTTCAGATAACGGGGGCGAAGGCTTAGCTCCGCCGTCTGGTCTTCCATCATCAAATTGGCGGAAATAATCCGGTCATCCATATTCCATCGCTCCTCCTTTTCACCAGACTTCTTTTAATGGACATCATCGTCCTATCCGGCAAACAACAGTTGCAAAGCCCGTTTCATCAAAATATCGGCGGTTTCATCAGGTTTCGCATCTTTCTTCATTCTGCTCCATACCTTATCCAACTCTGCATCTGTGTAGCCCAGCGCCTTGAGCGCTTCTCGTGCCTCGCTCCAATAGGAACCCTCGCCTTCTTCCACGACAGGCTCTGCAAACAATCCCGTCGCAATGCCGATTGAACCGATGCCGTCCAGCTTATCCTTCAAATCCAAAATCATGCGCTGTGCTGTCTTTTTACCGATGCCCGGCAGCTTGGTGAGAAACGCAATGTTCTCCTGATAGATTGCCGTTACCACATGAGTAGGTGTACCGCCTCCCAAAATACCAAGCGCCACACGCGGCCCAATTCCGGATACATCAATCAGCTTACGGAACAACTGCTGTTCCTCACGAGTTGCAAACCCGAACAGTAAAGTAGCATCATCCCTTACATGATGATGAATATAGATGACAATCGGCCCTTCCGTTTTGGCAAAGGCATAAGGGTTCGGACAAAATACCCGGTACCCGACACCCTGCACATCCAAAACGACATATTCATTTTCCAAGTGAGCCACAGAACCACGCAAGAAATCTATCATTTTCGCAATACCTCATTTAATTTTGAATTTAGTCCATATGAATGCGCATGACAAATAGCCACTGCCAAAGCATCCGCCACATCATCCGGTTTGGGCACGACTTGAAGCTTCAGAAACATTCTTACCATTTCCTGTACCTGCTTCTTCTCAGCCTTTCCATACCCTACAATAGCCTGTTTAACCTGCATAGGTGTATATTCCCCTATAGGCAAACCACGTTGTTTCGCAGCCAGCACCAGCACACCCCGCGCCTGACTCACAGTCATTGCAGTTGTTACGTTACGATTAAAAAAAAGCTTCTCCAGCGCTACCGCATCAGGCTTATATTTATCAATCAATTGCAGCATGCCTTCATACACATGAAGCAATCGCTCTTCTTCCGGTGTATGGGCCTCCGTCTGGATACAGCCATATTGAACAGGAACCACCTTACTGCCGATCTTGTCCACAAATCCAAAGCCCACAATTGCAATACCCGGATCAATTCCTAGAAAACGCAAAAAAATCTCTCCCCTATCGCCAAAATACGGCGTTAACTAGCCATCAACGATCAATATCAAAACCATAATCATTGCCAAATACTAAACAAAGCGAACATATGTGTCGTTCATTTCATTATAACAAAACTTTGCATCTAATAGAGTAAAAAGTTTAACTCTAAGTTCAGCACAAAAAAAGAGACGTTGTACGCCTCACCCCCCCGGGCAAAACCTACACGCCTCCCTCTTGCATGTAATCAATATTGCTGCTTCAATACCCGCTGTGTTCGCTCCACCGCAAAATCACTAAAAGTGGAAATCACGCTGTTGTATTCGTTCATATCCTGCACACGGATTCCCTGCTGGAGCTGCTCATACACTCCCTCGGGCAGAGCCGTCTCCATCGAGCCCACATCCAGCTGAAAGAAAGTCCGAATTACTTTTTCTTTTTTAGGCGGTCCTTCAAACAAAGTAAGCTGTCCATCCATACTCATACCCATGTAGGCGTGCTGTTTGCATAACTCCGACAAATCCTCCACCTTACGCTCCAGCCACACCTCGCCTCTGGTATTTAACCGTCCCTTCCAATCGGGATGCTGCTTCAGCAAGCTCTCTAACTGCTGTGAACTTAACGTTCCCAAGGAAAGTGTCTCTGTGCCACACACATAGGTGGTTAACAAATGAGTCTTCCTGCTGATGCCCGAAGCACGGATACTTTGCAATACCTGCACCTTCGAGGAATGCACTTCGGCCGGACTCGTGTGTAAAGGCTCCTCCGTATCAACGTCCGCCATAACGGTAGTAGCGAGGGGCTGTGACAGCATAGTCTGCATATGACGTGAAAACAAGATACCTAAACCTGCCAGCAAACAAGCCAATCCTAAAATAGTACAGGCCCACACCGTTCTTCTCCACTGCTTCCAGCGTCGTTTAATTTGTTTTCTCCAGCTTAATCGCTTCACAGTAATCCCTTCCGTCCCACTTTTTGTGTTAGTGTGGCCTGACGATTACTGATTTATACAAAAAACGACAACAAATACAACAAAAAAAAGCCGCTTCTTTAAGCGACTTTCCTTTTGAATCGGGATGACACGATTTGAACATGCGACCCCCTGGTCCCAAACCAGGTGCTCTACCAAGCTGAGCTACATCCCGAAATACATGCCGGTGAGAGGACTCGAACCTCCACGGTTTCCCTCACGATTTTGAGTCGCGCGCGTCTGCCAATTCCGCCACACCGGCTTATGAAGTTAAATGGCGCGCCCTGAGAGATTCGAACTCCCGGCCTTTTGATTCGTAGTCAAACGCTCTATCCAGCTGAGCTAAGGGCGCAAATATGGAGCGGACGACGGGAATCGAACCCGCGACCCTCGCCTTGGCAAGGCGATGCTCTACCGCTGAGCCACGTCCGCAATACAATGATATCCATGACATATGAGTTCATGAATGGTGAGCCATGAAGGATTCGAACCTTCGACACCCTGATTAAAAGTCAGGTGCTCTACCAACTGAGCTAATGGCTCCCAACAGGGTAGTATAACTTTGTAAAAATGGCGGAACTGACGGGATTCGAACCCGCGATCTCCTGCGTGACAGGCAGGCATGTTAGGCCTCTACACCACAGTTCCATAACAATGTTCCATTAAGAAATTTAATTGGTTGCGGGGGCAGGATTTGAACCTGCGACCTTCGGGTTATGAGCCCGACGAGCTACCGAACTGCTCCACCCCGCGATAATATTAGGGAATACTATATAAGAAATAAATGGTGGAGGCTGAGGGGATCGAACCCCCGACCCTCTGCTTGTAAGGCAGATGCTCTCCCAGCTGAGCTAAGCCTCCATATTATGACCCGTAGGGGAATCGAACCCCTGTTACCTCCGTGAAAGGGAGGTGTCTTAACCGCTTGACCAACGGGCCATACAATAAATAATATCTGGCGGAGAGAGAGGGATTCGAACCCTCGAGACGCTTTTGGCGCCTACACGATTTCCAATCGTGCTCCTTCGGCCAACT
>JBEUOG010000040.1:0-20443 GCA_040544055.1 Paenibacillus sp. PvR008 | reverse complement strand
AGTGCTTCTGAAGTTAATCCTTCCGTAAGTGCTTCTGAAGTTAATCCTTCCGTAAGTGCTTCTGAAGTTAATCCTTCCGTAAGTGCTTCTGAAGTCGATCCTTCCGTAAGTGCTTCTGAGTCCACATATGGCTTTGCCCCTTCATCGTCTAGTTCATACTATCCAGGAACCAATATTAGAATCAGGGTAGGAGATGTGCTTTATTCATCAAAAGCAATAGGCGGAAGTACAGCGCTTGTCGGACATGTTGGAATTATTGGACCTGATTATAGGGTTTATCATGTAAATCCCGTAAATGATAATCAAGGAGAAGGTGGAAAAAGGGATACCATTTCTTATTACCAAGCGAGGCATAAGCCTAATGAAAAAATTGATGTCTTTAGAGCGGCTCACGGCCTTAACGCAGCTTATTGGGCAAAAAACAATTACTCTTCAGTAACAAGTTACCATGTACCTATTTATCCTTGGGATGACTATCAACTTAAAACTATGAACCCTAATTACTGCTCTAAATTTATTTGGCAAGCATTCTATTATGGAAACAATAACACAGACTATATTGCCTATCATTGGCCAGGTAAAGAAGAACTTGTAACTCCAACTGCAGTGGCTAATAGTAAGGATCTTAGTTATGTGGGTTCATTCAATACTAGTGACTAAAACATAAATATGCATATTCAAAGCAATCAAAAAACGTATTTAGTTTACGGGTCAAGCCCCCATTTAGTAGACATTGTAAAAAAGACCTAGGCTAGAAGCTGGTTCCTGTACTCCACAGGAGTCAGCTTGTTTAATTTTCGCTGTGTTTTATTATGGAAATCCATGGTCCAATTTCATGAAAAAGTATTAATCGTAGAGCAGGACGTTTCCGGAATGAACGAGACCAATTATTTTCGTACGACTTGAATACCAAAAAAACCGAACAGCTTACCGATAATTTGTTTGCCACCAATGATATCGTACCAACTACTCCAGATGGCCCACTCGTTCTGGTTGCGGTCAAAAAAGGAGAGCGGACACTTAAAACTATTTTCTACAATAAATCAACGCGTACCATGAAATTTATGCATGATGAAAACCAAGATGAACACACTTGGTCTATAACCTATGATCCAGCAAAAAAAGCAATTTACAATACACAGTATTCAGATAAGGAACAACGTAAAGAATTCGACATTGCCTCAAAAAAAAATACTAATTCAAGACCTCCAGACTACAAGGTTACAGAAATCAATTGCATCACCAAGCAAGAGCGTTCTATCATCACAATGAAAAAAGAGGAAATAACTTCAATGTCCAGCAGTAATGATAAGCTGCTCCTCGTAACTTCCAATTTAACTAATGATGGCAAGATTGAGTATAGTCTGGTTGATATTGCAACAGGTAAACGTACCAAAATAAAGTTGCCCTTTTTATCCCGCCAATTTGTCTATATGTCTCCCGACGGCAAGGGAGTTTATTATTTAGGTAGCACCTCTCAGAAAAATCAGGGGGAAGAAGGACGCGGTGTATATTATTATGATTTCACATCGAAAATCCAAACCCCCATTTTTATACAAGAAGACGGTTTTATCAATAACTTCATCCTGCTGAACAAGTAATCGTTCTGAATAATCCTATGCCAAAAAGCCGGAAAAAGAGGATTGCGTCCTCTCTCCGGCTCTCTCTTTACCTATTCCTAATCATCCAACCTTCTGCGGAACCTCTCCCACAGTCGCACCTTTGAGCGCTCCCCTCTTACCAGCGTAGCCAGTAGGGTGTCACCGATGCTTTCGGATTGCACAACGGTGGACATTTTGTAAACGTTTATTCCTATCAAAAAATCTTGACTCCTAGATAATCCCATAGTATATTCTATATATTGTTTCCTTCTTTTAACAAGAGGATAGGAATATCTATTCTTTTCTTGTTGTGGTTTTCTCTCTACTCCCCCAGGAGAGAAGGCTTTTTGATAGAAGGAGGTGATAAATCTGAATAAGGAGTGGCTGAAAGAAGAAATAGTTAAATGCCTCATATATCTGGCATTAACAGATATTTGGGCACTAGTAAAAGAAATCATACATATACTTATGCAAAAACTTTAGTATTACCAAGTAAGATAACTACATAATTCAACAAGAAAAATAAGAGCCGATCCCCCTCCCTGGTCGGCTCTTATTTTATTTATTTTTTGACTGTAGCCGTATTAGTCTTACTATCCCACACAACAGCAGCGCCCAATGCCTCGCCCACATCCCGCAGCGCAACATACGTGGTGCCGTTAATCAGCTTAACGTCCGTAATGGGCTTGCGGTTTACAACCACGTTTGCTTTTTTCATCGGTTCATCATCCTTCCCTATTTTATTTAACACCGAATCGATCTGTCCTTGTGTAGGTCGTTTGCCTGCGCGAAAATCAGCGATGGACAATCCAAATACCATTTGCAGATGTGGCAAGTCGGTGAAAGTCTTCCAGTCACCACCCCACTCAAAACCCAACTCCTTGGCGATAGCCACAACCTGCATCCAGTCTGCCTTGTGATCTGTATTGCCATCCCGTGTGATTTCAATCCACGCACTCACATAGAGTGCGACTTTTTTGCAGCAGTTAAATGACAAAGGAGATGGATTTCAATCCACGCACTCACATAGAGTGCGACCGGGGCATCCGTTGATGTACAGAAAAATAATTGTACAATTTCAATCCACGCACTCACATAGAGTGCGACGTAATCGTACAAGGATTGCGGACGATAGACGAGCAATTTCAATCCACGCACTTACATAGAGTGCGACATCGTTGTGGCTGTTTGCTGGGCGTTGGGTATCGATTTCAATCCACGCACTCACATAGAGTGCGACAAGGGAGTAAATAGCAAAGGCTGCATGCAAGGGTATTTCAATCCACGCACTCACATAGAGTGCGACGAAAACCAATATTCGCGCACTTTAGAATGTCCAGTATTTCAATCCACGCACTCACATAGAGTGCGACTCCTGAACTACATCACCTACTGGCGTCCTATTAAATTTCAATCCACGCACTCACATAGAGTGCGACAACAAAGCGGTTCTGATGTTTTGTGTTGTTACGTCAATTTCAATCCACGCACTCACATAGAGTGCGACGCTGTGGTCGTCGCACAGCAGGAGGATCGCTATGGATATTTCAATCCACGCACTCACATAGAGTGCGACTTTTTGAAGCATATGCTTCAAAAATTGGTGTATAATTTCAATCCACGCACTCACATAGAGTGCGACTGTTGAGCTGCCGGTGAGAGAATCTCCATCGGTAATTTCAATCCACGCACTCACATAGAGTGCGACGACCAGTCCTTCTCTGAAAGAATGTATGATACTATATTTCAATCCACGCACTCACATAGAGTGCGACGTTAGTTTAGCTTGTAGATATAACTCGCTTCAAAATCGTTTCAATCCACGCACTCACATAGAGTGCGACCACAGCCAGACGGGAAGTAAAGCTGTCCAAGGACATTTCAATCCACGCACTCACATAGAGTGCGACCAGCCCCCAAGGGCAGAGAGGACATAACACAAATGATTTCAATCCACGCACTCACATAGAGTGCGACGTAATCCTAAATTCTCGTACATCTGCCCCCACCGCTTATTTCAATCCACGCACTCACATAGAGTGCGACTACCTCGTTTACGAACATGATGAACCACATTGTAAGATTTCAATCCACGCACTCACATAGAGTGCGACTTCCACCGTCTCATTATGGGGGGAGGTAAGTCATATTTCAATCCACGCACTCACATAGAGTGCGACTGACGCCTTGCAAGACATTATTCATGCAGTTGGAATTTCAATCCACGCACTCACATAGAGTGCGACAGCGAAAATGCAGTAATTCATACCTTAATGATATAAATTCCATACATTTTAGCAAAAAATGATGCCAAAAAGGCTTGAATCAACCATTGACTTCTACTGAAGAAAACTGATTTAATGTTTTTCGACAAATTTCGAGGTGCGAAGGATCCGGGGTTTTTATGTGAGCTTCACATTCGCACCTCACCATAAGAGCAGAATACTCATTTTAACTTCCCTTATACATATACCATAAATGAGCATGATAACCAATAATGAGGTGCATATCCGGTGAATGTTTGGGCAAAAGACAAACTTCGATCTCATCTGCTTGGACCAACGTATAGGTCGCCTTCTTGTAGCTAAAGTCTAAGTTGTATACGAGTACGAATAGCCCTCGTTCACTAAAGGTATTTTATACAATAGCTATCGCAATATCATAATCAAAGTTCTGAATTTCCTCGGATGGAATATCAAAAGGATTCACAGACATGCTATTGAGGTTCACCCATTCCTTATTGGGGATCTTCGAATAGCTCCTGCATCATCTTTTCCTTGTTGTTCAGAAATTGTTTCATGATGATGAAATGATCGGTTTCCTCCAGCGTCCGAGTGTCTATTCCTTCATGTGTCAGGTGGTACAGGACGGAGTCGGGATAGGCCATCAAAATCGGGGAATGCGTAGAAATGATGAACTGCGAGCCCTGCTGCACCAGCTCGTGGATACGTGCAAGCATTGCCATCTGGCGTAGAGGCGATAACGCAGCCTCTGGCTCATCCAGAATGTATAGCCCCTGTCCTCCAAACCGATGCAAAAATGCAGCAAAAAAAGACTCGCCATGCGACTGCTCATGCAACGATTTCCCCCCATAGGAGTTTCGGATGGGCGGGCCCCCTCCTTCCCGATCCAGCTCGTCGATATGAGTCGCCAGATTATAATAGCTTTCTGCACGGAAAAAGAAACCGTCCCGCGGCTTGTGTGCCCCTCTCACCAGCCGGACATACTCATGCAGCGATGAATGCGTGGCCTGTGTAGAGAAATTAAAATTTTTGGTGCCGCCCTCCGGATTAAATGCCCATGCGACCGCTATCGCTTCCATAAGCGTTGATTTACCCACACCGTTTTCTCCAACAATATAGGTAACGGACGGGTGAAATTCCAGCTCATTCCATTGATGCATGGCTTTTAAGTTAAAGGGATATTGGCTCTCGTCAGCATCCGGAGGCCATATCAGCTCCAATCGACGTATAAAAAGATTACGATCCCATATACTCATGTCCAGTTCAACTCCATTGCCAAGCAATTCACTAAGTTTTCCATCATTATATTGGAATTATTTACAGCTATCAATCTGAAATCCCATTTCGTAACCCTTCTGTTGTTATTCATTCGTTTATTACAGGTATAATATATAGTAACCCGTTCATTGGGCATAATATCTCCGTGTATCATTCAGAATCTATTTCATTATTTTTCAGGCAGGTGAATCTATGAATTCAAATCACAAACCGATCCAATCCTTTAAAATCGTACAGTTCCTGATGACCATTTACAGGCAGCGGCTGACACGTATTTTGCTTCCGCTGGCTGTATTGACTTTTATTATATGGGAGGCCGGACGAGAGCTGAAAAGCTTCAATCTGGCACGTATGCTTCATGAGCTGCGGCGAATGGATGCTACCTTTCTCATCGAAATCGGCTTGTTCTCACTGATAGCCGTGGCTGCCATGAGCACATACGATTACGTGATCAGGCATCATTTCAAGCTACAGGTCAAACCCGGAGCGACATTCCGGTACGCCTGGATTTCGAACACCTTCAATAATGTCTTTGGCTTCGCTGGCTTTACAGGAGCGGGATTGCGTACGGTGCTGTACAAAAAAAGTGGCGTACCGCTGGGTGTCATCACCTCTGCGGTTGTGTTCCTTTCGCCTGTGGTCATTACCGGGCTTTCTTTGCTGGCCTGGGGCGCGATTGCCCATCTATATCCGGTACAGCCCGTGCTGGATGCTCATCCGTGGCTTCATTGGGCGTTATGGGGAATGGCGCTGTACCTGCCGCTGTTTCTGATTATGCAGCGCTCCAAACGGTACGCCACATGGTTCAACAAGGGAGAAGGCCAACTTTCCTGGTCCACCATCTCCGCCTCCATCGGCGCTTCGCTACTGGAATGGCTGCTGGCCGGCCTTACCTTTGCATGGATCGGCTCGCACTTGCTGCATGAGCTGCCGATGAATGCCGTGTTCGGCATTTATGTGATTGCCGCGATTGCCGGGTTGATCAGTCTAGCGCCCGGAGGGGTCGGCGCATTCGACATCATTGCCCTGCTCGGGCTGCAAATAGCGGGCGCCAACTCGGATCGGGCCTTGGCTGTGCTACTGGCCTTTCGCGTCTTTTATTACATCATTCCGTGGCTGATCGGCCTGGTGCTGGCTGCACTGGAAATGATTCCGCGCAACGAACGCCTGAGCCAACTGGCAGAGACGGGTTGGGAAACCTCACTCAACGCTTGGCAAAAGGTATGGGGCTGGCCCGGTCAATTCCGGTTTCTGGCCGACCTGGGAGTATGGGCGCTTGGCAAGCTGGTACTCGTCTCCGGCGTGGTGCTTCTTCTGTCGGCGGCTACGCCTGGCCTGCTGTATCGGCTGCGTTTTGCCGAGCATTTGCTCAGTCTGCCCGTCATGCGCCTGTCGCACGAAATCTCGGTCGTCATCGGGATTATGCTCGTGGTGCTGTCTCACGGAATATCACTGCGCATTCGCAGAGCCCTGCGGCTGACGCTGGTACTGCTGCTTGCGGGGTCCATTTTTACCTTCATTAAGGGTCTGGATTTCGAGGAAGCTCTATTCCTGTTATTCGTAGCGCTGATGCTGTGGGTCTCGCGTTCGCG
This sequence comes from Paenibacillus sp. PvR008, assembly GCA_040544055.1. Taxonomy (GTDB): domain Bacteria; phylum Bacillota; class Bacilli; order Paenibacillales; family Paenibacillaceae; genus Paenibacillus. Next base: position 13,729 of record JBEUOG010000040.1, on the reverse strand, counting down.
GTTTTATCGGGTTAGTGCGCCGCTGAATCGGCATAACTTTTTAATATGGGGCGGATTATCTCTGCTCGTGACCGGCGCTTACTTTATGATTGGGGCAGGCTCCAATACTCCGTTTATGCGCCATCTGCACGCCAAGGTCCATCTGGACTTTTTTATGAACCGTAGCGATTACGGGGTTACAGCGGTGTTCAGTCTGATTTTGGCGTGGGTGTTCCTGACGGTGTATTTCTTCCTCCGTCCCCAGCGTGGAATTGGCAATCTGCCTGATGCGCGGGAACTGGATAAGCTAAAAGAATTTCTGGAAAAGCAAGGCGGAAATTTGGTTTCCCATATGCTCTTTCTAGGCGATAAGTATCTGTATTGGACCAAGAACGAACAAGTCGTTATTCCCTATGCTCGTAGCCGGGACAAGCTGATTGTATTGGGCGACCCGCTGGGTCCGAAAGAACGTGTGAGCGAAGCGATTCAGGAATTCCAGCGCTTTGCAGACCGATATGCGTTAACGGCTGTATTTTATCAGGCATCACCAGAGTATTTGTCCATCTACCATGAGAACGGCTATCGGTTTTTCAAGCTGGGTGAGGAAGCGCTGGTGCCGCTGGAGTCCTTTACACTGACAGGTAAAAGCAATCAGGTGCTTCGCAGCGCCAAAAACCGCTTTGACCGCGAAGGGTACATGTTCGAAATGATCCAGCCGCCTTTGGATGGAGCATTAATTGAGGAGCTTCGTCACATTTCGAATACCTGGCTGGATGGACGGAAGGAAAAGGGCTATTCGCTCGGCTGGTTCAAAGAGCCTTATCTTCAGTTAGCCCCGATTGCGCTGTTAAAGGACCCTGAAGGAAAGGTAATCGCCTTCGCGACGATGGCCCCTGCCTATGACCGTGGACAGACGGTCTCCATAGATCTGATGCGTCATCTGCCCGATACACCTAATGGCACGATGGACTACTTGTTCACACGAGTGATCGAGTGGTCCAAAGACAGCGGGTATACGACATTCAATCTGGGCATGGCTCCGCTGTCCCAAGTAGGACAAAGCGAAAAAGCGTTACGCGAGGAAAAGCTGGCCCGGCTCGCTTTTCAATACGGAGGGCATTTTTACGGCTTTCAAGGGCTTCGCCGCTTCAAGGATAAGTTCAAGCCGCAATGGGAGCCGCGCTATCTGGCCTATCCGGCTTCTGTCTTTTTGCCTATTCTGACGCTGGAGCTGGTATATCTCGTGTCCAAACGCTCCGACTAAACGAAAGCATTCTGACATCAGCAAAACCCGACATAAAAAAGGGTGTTCCCCAACCACGACGGTTGCAGGAACACCCTTTTTATGTTAAAAATTTTCTTAGAAGCTACCTTTTACAACAGCTTCGGACAGTGGGAAACGTCCTGATGGACGTGCCGGCACTTGTGCTTTACCTACAGTAATAAGCATTACTGGCAGGTAACGTGCAGGAACGTTGAATTGCTCGATCAGCTGTGCAGGAATAAAGCCGCCCATAGCGCAAGTATCATAGCCCAGAGATTTAGCAGCCAGCATAATGTTTTGTGCCGCCAACGAAGAGTTCAGGATCGCTGCATCGCGAGCTACTTGTGGATTTTGATACGCACCGTTGATTTGACCTACCAAGGCGTCGCGGATTTCTGCTGGCAATGAGCCTGCTTCTACCGCTTGATCATAAATAACTGTGTTACGGTTCGCTTCCAAATCACCCAATACGACAATCGTTACGGAGCTTTCCGCTACTTGACCTTGGTTGTAGGCGATAGGCAGCAATTTTTGCTTGTCCGCTTCGCTTTCGATGACGAGGAATTTCCAGTGCTGAAGGTTCCAAGCGGAAGGAGCCTCTACCGCAGCTGTCAAAATGGTCTCCAGGTCTCCTTCTGGCAATTTAAAATCTTTAACATAGCTTTTTACCGCGTGTCTTTCACTAATAACAGATAATGTTTCGTTTTTTTGGTTGCTCGACATTCTGGGCACACTCCTAATGTTCTCATAATATATATCTAACTTGAATCCTTATTAACTTCCCAAACTACTGTAATTATAAAAATGATAGTGAATGATGTCAATATGTTTAAGTATGACCCTGAACTCAAAATACAGTACAATACGGATAAGACATCCATATCGGCAGATGCCTGCTGATTGGACAAGACACGATGAGTTCATTTTGTTCTCATTGAATGAAAAAAGGAGCGTTACTATGATTGGATCGTTTAAAAAAACGGATATTGCTTTGTTTGCTGCCTGGGTTGTAGCTTGTGTAGCTACATTAGGCAGTCTGTATCTCAGCGAGATTTTGGGGTATGAGCCTTGCAAGCTGTGCTGGTTTCAGCGCATTCTGATGTATCCCCTGACCCTGCTGCTCGGAATCGCTTATTTTCGGGGGGATACGGGAATACGCCGTTATGTCATGCCGTTGGCTATCATTGGAGGCGCGATTTCGACCTATCATTTTACCATTCAGCGTATCCATGCAGCCGCCAAAGCGGCTACGCAGGCTTCAACTTCCTGTGGAAGAGTATCCTGTGAGCAGGATTATCTGAACTGGTTTGATTTTATTACCATTCCTTTTCTCGCACTCATCGCTTTTATCCTTATTATTGCAGCCATGGGATATATCATGCGTCAGGAGAAAAAATCGGCGCAAGGAGAGGTACAAGCAGAGCATCTTGCATAAGTATGATAAAGACCCGGGATCGTTGGGCCAGTCACCACAATCGAGCGTATAATCCGCTTGCCGGAGGAAAGACTGTAACTTAATATATCCATTACATATGTGGTATAATGAAAAAGGTTTGCAGTCTGTCCAATAACGCTTACATTCCTTATAGAGGGGGCCCAGTTCATGTTTCATATCAGCACCCCGATTCTGCAATATGGCGCGAGCTTCGGCATGATCTTGATCGCTGTTTCGGCTATTTTCATCCGTATGAAGACAGGTCACCGCCCGGTTAACGCCAAAAAGATTATCATCCCTCCGCTCGGTATGAGCACCGGTTTTATGATGTTTATCGTGCCGGAGGTACGAGTTCCCTCGCTGTGGGCGATGGGCGCTTTTCTGGTCGGCTGGTTTATTTTCTCGTATCCGCTGATCCGCAGCACCAAGTTTGAGATGCAAGAAGGACAAGTTTTTGTACAACGCTCACGCACCTTCTTTTTTATCCTGATCAGTCTGCTGATCGTTCGCTTGCTGCTGCATGAGTTTATTCAGCGCTACATTACCATTCCACAGACGGCAGGGCTATTTTTCATCCTGGCCTTCGGGACATTACTGCACTGGCGGCTACGTATGTATTTTCAATATCGCCAATTTGTTCCGGACGAGAAGGAAGTCCGCATCTAACAAACGGATGCTTACATGTATCATGGCATATTGTTGCATAAACCAAAAAGACACGTTCTCCCCACAGGTAGTCGTGTCTTTTTGGTTTATATTTGCATCGCAACCCGTTAATCTATACGCTACCTGGTTAAATGTCTGCTTTTTATTGCTGGGTCAAAATAATCGGGCCGTCCGCTGTAATCGCCAGCGTATGCTCGTATTGCGCCGACAAACCGCCATCCATTGTACGTGCCGTCCATCCGTCTGCATCCACTTTACTGCGGTAGGTGCCCGTGTTCAGCATCGGCTCAATCGTAATGACCATGCCTTCCTTCAAGCGAGGTCCGCGATGCGGTGGTCCATAATGCGGCACCTGCGGTTGCTCATGCATATCTTCTCCGATACCGTGACCGATGAATTCGCGTACAACCGAGAAGCCTTCCGCTTCCGCATAGGTTTGAATTGCATGGGAAATATCTCCGATCCGGTTACCGATTACAGCCTGCTCAATCCCTCTGTACAGGGACTCCTTGGTAACGTCCAGCAACTTTTGCGCCTGCTCGGAAACATTACCCACGGCATACGACCAGGCGGAATCCGCCAGCCAGCCGTTCAGGTTTACGACCATGTCAATCGTCACAATGTCCCCGTCCTTCAACGGTGTCTTGTTTGGGAAACCGTGGCAAATGACATCGTTAGGCGATCCGCAAGTCGCAAACTGGTAGCCGTTGTAGCCCTTTTGTTCCGGCGTTGCGCCATGCTTTTTCATAAACGATTCCGCGAAGGCGTCAATTTCCAGCGTTGTAATTCCCGGCTTGATCATTTTGGCAATTTCCCGGTGGCAAGCAGCCAAAATTTCGCCAGCTTTCTTCATATTTTCAATTTGTTCTTTGGTTTTAATAATAATCATTAAACGATCTCCTTCTTTTCCGTGTTCGTTCCACTTTCACTGCTGCTTTTTTCTGCTTCTTTTCTGCTTCTATTGTAACGCTAAAAGCACTGAAATGGAACCGATGTCCATTGACACCGTTTACAAGTATCTTTTACGGGGTATATAATACTTCATAACTTGTATACAAGTATGCCCGAAAGAGGCAACCGAAATTTACAAGATAGGAGCATGCACATGAAATATCCATCAGTCTGGCTACAGGGTGCATCGCTTGGTGAAAGGATTGCTTGTGAGCTTCGACTTCAAATTATCCGTGGCATGCAGACACCCGGCACGGTATTATCTGAAAATCAGATTGCTGCCGATTTTGGCACCAGCCGTTCTCCTGTTCGTGAAGCGTTAAAAGTGCTTTCCAGTGAAGGATTGCTTCGCTTGGAACGCATGGGGGCGATTGTCGTGGGGATGACGCCCGCTGATATGGAGGAGCTTTTCGATGTGCGAATGTTGATTGAGCATTTTGTCGTACAAAGATTTGTACATAGAGACAATGCCGGGTTGGTGACCGCTTTAAACCGGATGATTGACAAAATGGAAGTCGCTCTCAAGCACAGAGACGTCGCTGAATTTTCTCTTCAGGACTTCAATTTCCATGAGGCTATGGTGCTGGAAGCAGGCCATACCCGTATTCTCCACACCTGGAACGGAATGAGGCAGTTGATCCTGACGGTCATGCTGGCTGCCACAGAACAACGCTTTACGTCCAAGATTGAAGAATCCCATGTCACGATTCACAAACATCGCACCTTTGCAAACGCTTTAAACCAAGGGAGCGCTCAGGAACTTTCCGAATTTATCGAGGATCATTACCGGGACACCCGCAATGCGGTAAACGACAGCGTTTTGTCCTCCTACTGCAAGAGTCTGTCCTAATCTGCAAAATGTATAAAGGGAGCCGCTGCACCGCGCTTTATGTGTTCTAAGCTGGCGCAGTTCCTTTCTAAAGTTGTCGACAAGTATACATGTACTACACATTAACGCATAAGGAGGCATTACTTCATGAACACCCTATTCGGCTTGAGCCATAACGCTTCACTACTTACGTGGGCGCTAATTACCATCATCCTTTTGATTTTGCTGATTGCCAAGTTTAAATGGAATCCCTTTGTTTCACTACTGCTTTCCTCCGTATTTCTCGGGCTGGTGAACGGGATGCCGGGACATGAAGTTACTGCCTCCATCACCAAGGGCCTTGGCAGCACGCTTGGGTCCATCGCCATCGTAATTGGGCTGGGCACCATGCTTGGTAAAATGATGGCAGAATCCGGCGGTGCCGAGCGTATTGCCACCACACTTATGGACCGGTTTGGTGAAAAACGCGTCCATTGGGCCATGATGATCGTAGGCTTTATCGTGGGTATTCCGGTATTTTTCGAAGTTGGCATTATTTTATTAATTCCGATTCTGTTCACAGTCGCCCGTAAAATGAATATGTCTCTGCTGAAAATCGGTATTCCCATGCTGGCGGGGCTATCGACGGTACATGGACTTTTGCCGCCCCATCCGGCTCCGATGATCGCCATTGAAGCCTTTAACGCCAATATCGGACGCACGATAGGGTATGCGCTCATCGTCGGCATTCCGTCCGCTATTATTGCAGGTCCGGTCTTCGGTGCCTGGATTGGCAAAAAAATTATGGTCAGACCCTCCGAGAAGCTGGACGAGCAGTTCACCAATACAACAGGACGGCCGTTGCCGCCTTTTTGGATTACCTTGTTTACTATTTTGCTGCCTGTTATCCTGATGCTCAGCGGATCGGTCGCTGAAATTGTGGACCCGTCCAATACGCATCCACTTACGGTATTTTTCAAATTCATCGGTGATGAAGTTATGGCGTTACTGATTGCGGCTGTATTTTCGTTTTTCTCGCTTGGTTACGCACGCGGCTTGAAGAAAGAGGACTTGTCCCGTTTTACCAGTGAATGTCTGGCACCCACAGCCTCTATTATTTTAATCATCGGCAGTGGTGGCGCGTTTAAAACCGTATTGATCGACAGCGGCGTAGGTCAGGCCATTGCAGCGGTGGCTACGGGGGCGCATATGAATGTAATCGTGTTTGCTTTTCTGGTCGCTGCGCTCATTCGTGTAGCCACCGGGTCCGCTACAGTCGCGATGACGACAGGCTCCGGTATTGTCGCACCTGTGGTGGCACTTACACCCGGCGCGAATGTCGAGCTGGTTGTGCTTGCTACAGGGGCGGGATCGCTGATCCTTTCGCATGTGAATGACGCCGGTTTTTGGATGATCAAAGAGTTTTTCAACATGACGGTTCCGCAGACGCTCAAATCATGGACCGCGATGGAAACGATCCTCTCCCTGGTCGCTTTCGGTTTGATTATGCTGCTGAGTGTGTTAATTTAACGATAATGAGCTAATAACGGTAAGTGAAGGGGAGATTAAATATGACAGACACCCGATATATGATCGGCGTTGATATCGGCACGACCAGTACCAAGGCGGTGCTTTTCGAAGAAAACGGCAATATTGCTGCTCAGCATCATGTAGGCTATCCGCTGCACACACCTGAGCCGGATGCGGCGGAACAGGACCCGGAGGATATTTTCAAAGCCGTCGTGACAACGGTGCAGGAGGTCATGAAACAAAGCGGAGTAGCAGCCGAGCATGTGCTGTTCGTCTCCTTCAGTTCGGCCATGCACAGCGTGCTGGCAGTGGATAAGAACGGCAAGCCGCTGACCGCCTCCATCACGTGGGCAGATAACCGCAGCGCCAAGTGGGCTGAAGCACTCAAGCATGAATACAACGGACATGACATTTACTTGCGCACCGGGACACCCGTTCATCCCATGTCGCCGCTGACGAAGCTGATGTGGATTACACGGGATTTGCCGGATATTGCGACCCAGACGTACAAATATATTTCCATTAAGGAATATGTATTCGCCCGATTGTTCCAGCAATATGTCGTGGATCATTCGATTGCATCCGCTACCGGCCTCATGAATTTGCAGCAACTGGATTGGGACGAGGAAGCGCTGCGTATTGCAGGTGTGACGAAGGAGCAGTTGTCTGAGCTGGTGCCAACAACTCACGTCCTGAAGGGACTGGATGCGACCTATGCGCATGACATGGGCTTGCTGGAGACGACTCCTTTTGTCATCGGAGCCAGTGACGGTGTCTTGTCCAACCTTGGTGTGAATGCCATTAAACCGGGGGTTGTCGCTGTCACGATCGGTACCAGTGGAGCCATCCGCACCGTAGTCGATAAGCCGTTGACCGATGCCAAGGGACGCTTTTTCTGCTACGCATTGACCGAGAAGCTGTGGGTGATCGGCGGCCCGGTGAACAATGGCGGCATTGTGTTCCGCTGGATTCGCGATGAATTCGCAGCCTCCGAGGTGGAAACCGCCAAACGATTGGGGCTTGATCCGTACCATGTGCTAACCCAAATCGCGGAACAGGTACGCCCCGGCTCGGACGGCCTGCTCTTTCTCCCGTATCTGTCCGGCGAACGTGCGCCTCTGTGGGACCCGAATGCCCGCGGCTCCTTCTTCGGCTTGTCCCTGCGTCACAAAAAAGAGCATATGATCCGCGCCGCTCTGGAGGGTGTGCTATTCAACCTGTACACGGTTATGCTGGCCATGGAAGAGGTCATCGACAGACCTTCGGTCATTCACGCCACTGGCGGATTCGCACGCTCGGAGCTGTGGCGACAACTCATGGCGGATATTTTCGATCAGGAGGTCATTATCCCGGAAAGTCTGGAAAGCTCCTGCCTTGGCGCAGCTATTTTGGGCTTGTACGCACTGGGACGGATTGATTCGCTGGACACTGTATCCGGTATGATCGGCACCACTCACCAGCATGAGCCCGTGGCCGAGCATGTGGATATTTACCGTGATTTACTGCCGATCTATATCCGCATTTCGCGTAAATTTGAAGAGGAATTCAAGGATATTGCCGAGTTTCAGGCCAAATCCTTTAAACCTTTAAATTAGTGGAACCCGTTCCAACACCGCTGCGTATTACCGTTCCATAAGAACCTGTCTATGTCAGAAAATGATCTAAAAAATCAGTCGGACAGGATCATAGGAAGGAAGCCAGTGGCTCCTTCAAACCCTATAAAGCGAAGACCCTTCTCATCAAGGGCCTTCGCTTTATTGTTGTGCGCCTGGCGTTATGCAGGGCAACATCTGTGCATTTTACAGGAAATCGTCTATTAACAGAATTACAGAAACAGGGTTTTGGATATGATTACCAGCAAAATAAACAGAACCAGAATCGCTCCTACAGAGGTCCAGGCTCCTCCGTACCCCATACCGCCCATTCCACACATATGATTCATTTACAACACTCCTTTCGCTCATTTACAGGATCATTGTATGTAGATAGGGTCAGATGCGTAAGGGGGGCATTCCCCCATTTTTGCGACGAATGCCCGTTATTTTTATGGATGATCTTTATGGACGATCTTTATGGACTTGCCTTCCTGCTGCACCAACGCCTTCTCCAGCTCCAGCATAAACTGACGACTATGTTCATACCTTGGGCCAATCTGAAAAAGACATTCCAGCAGATGGCGCACAGGTGGACTCAGCTTCAATTCTTCCTGCCAGCTTCCCGGCGGTTGGTCAGGCTGAGGCTCGTAACTGCTATACAGCATAAAAAGCATCAAGTGCCCGACATCGTACAAATCGCTGTAGATAGCGACATCCTGTCGTTCGGGTGCGCGCTTTTCCAGCATAGATTCGGTAAATATATCCTCCTGTTGCTCTCCCATCTTCTTGTATGCCGCAATAAGACCATCAGAACCGGGTAGGTCTGATGGTCTTACCATACCTATGCCTCTCTATGCCTCTCTACGTCTGCGTGGTGCCAAACCGAGCCAGGACAGCAGCGAACCACGTGACTTACGTTGTCTGCCCTGATAGGTGCGCAAATTGGTGATTAACTGCCGATCCCGTTCCTCTTCCACCCGTTCTTTCATCCAGCGCTTTTGGTCCTCCAACTGATTGGAAAGGCTGGTGTTCTTCTCCACCAAACGGCTATGCTCTACTTCCAGTTCTTCCAATCGTCTCTGCATCTCCAGTAGAGCGCTCTGCACCATAATCTGCATCTCCGTCAGTGCTTGGGACTCTATGGGCTCCTGCGTTTGTATCTGCATTGGTGTTTGTTCCAGTTCTTCTTTTTCCCTCTTCCTTGTTTGCTCCAGCCTGTGCTCAATCGTTAGCGCCAAGGTATGCGACTGTTGTTCTACCCCAACTTCATCCTGTAATCCTGCCGATTCAACAGTAGTAGCCGTTTGCGCCTGCATCACAGACTCATCCCTGCCCTCTGTCGCAGCCAATATTTCCTCCCAGGTTGCAGCCAGCGAATCACCATCCGATACGGATGGCAAGCAGACGCCTGCATCCTCGATTTGGAAGGGTGCGGTTACCCTCTCAAGCACCACCTGAACCGCCTGCTCCATCGTCAAATGTTCCTCACGCAACGCCCCTCGCATCACCTTCAAGCACTCTACATCCTCTGGACTGAACATTCTCGATTGATTAGCGGAACGCGGGAACACATAGCCCTGCTCCTCCAGCGCTGCCGCATATTTACGAAGGGTACTGGCCCCGATTCCCAACTGCTTTGCTGCTTCCGTCGTCGATCTGCTTTCTTCCATTGATCATTACCTCCCCGGATGGTATGGAAAGAAATAAGCTTGTATATGTACAATTCGCGGAATCAAATGGAAACCCTTTGGAAAAAATGTTCTAATATTGCGGACTGCTAGGAACCTTTGTCATAAGCGAATATTTTATAAAAATGCAGGAAGCGACTTCAAATCAACAATATATAGATGGATAAACCAGCAGCATTTAAAATCTGACAAAGTATGTGGTACCTCGCCTATTTCCCATTCAATAGGGTGTCCTTTTTAGAAACATCACATAAATGTCACACTTCACATGATCCTATGGCATAATTCCTATCATCAATGCGTCGCAAAGTACAAACAATGCGGATGCCATCTCAAAAAGAAGCTACTCACTCTCTGCAATCCACACCTGCAAAAATTCCACGTATTCTCTATATTTCAGCATATATATGTGCCTCTGGTCATCGTTGTTTTTATATTTTTCGGAATGAAGGCAAAACAATGGATATTTCCAAAAGATCGGCAATATGTTATGTTATGTAACGTAAAATGGGTTTCAGACATAATTTGTAGCATATTAACGTTCGCTGGAACGAGGAGGAAACATAAATGAAGGGGAAGGCAAGGAAAGTAGCTATTGTCGGCGCGGGGATGGTCGGTTCGAGCTGTGCCTACTCAATGGTCAATCAGTCCATTTGTGACGAAATTATGATGATTGACCGCACATATGATCGGGCTTTGGCCCATGCGCTGGATCTGTCCCATTGTATGGATTTTACGTCCACACGTACCAAGGTACATGCAGGAACATATGCAGATTGCACGGATATGGACGTTGTCATTATCACGGCTGGGGCTAATCCCAAACCAGGTCAAGATCGTCTGTCCGTACTGGATGATGCGGTGATCATTACGCGCGGAATTGTAACGGCGATTATGGAGAGCGGCTTCGATGGCATTTTCGTCATTGCGGCTAATCCTGTCGACATTGTGACCTATCTCGTACAAAGCATATCCGGTCTGCCACGCAACAAGGTGATCGGCACGGGCACCTCCATTGACTCGTCCCGGCTTAAAACGCTGCTTTCCGAGGTATTTTCCATAGATCCACGCAGCGTACAAGGGTATGCTCTTGGCGAGCACGGCGATTCGCAATTCGTCGCATGGTCACACGTGACCATTGGCGGCAAGCCGATCCTGCATATTCTGCGCCAACATAAGGAGCGTTTCAGCCACGTCGATCTGGATGACATCGCCCGCAAAACGAAGGATGCAGGCTGGGAGATTTTCACTCGCAAAGGTGCTACTTATTTCGGTATCGCCAATGCGCTGGCGTACATTACCCGTTCCATTTTGAATGATGATGGTAAAATTATAGCGGTTTCCGCCGTATTGGACGGCGAGTACGGACATACCGATGTCTGCACGGGCGTTCCGGCGATCATCGGCAGCAAAGGAATTCAGGAGGTCATCGAGCTGGAGCTAAGCCCGGAAGAACAAGCCAAGTTCGACTCCTCCTGCCGCCTCATCAGCGATAATATCCGTGCCCTGCCGGGCTTAGTTTAAAATGTGTCATACGCCGGATTGAGATGTACTATCGTATTTTATCAATCCGTCATGTATTTAAATTAAAGTTACCTAATTTACATTATCCACTTTACGCCGACTCTGCCGCTTTGCCAGTTTACCGCTTAATATCTCTACTTCCTGCTGGAGCCGAATCTTCTCGTTTGTGCAACAGTAGTGTTCCCAGGTATCTCAGCCCATTCTGACTCCGTAAGTGTTATAGAAACCTTTTTAGTTATGCCCTGCGCTGGTCTGCCTACTTTGCGTTTGTTTTCGCTCATACTACTACCTCCGATCAATTTAAGTTACCTTAATTGTCAAGGCATTTGAGTAACTTAAATTAAATAGGCAAAACAATCCCCGCCGACCAGTTAAGGTTAGCGGGGATTGTTTTGTTCCTATCCGTTTAAGCACCTCCAATGGTATCATACGGCTGAATACTATGGTGGTGGTTAAGGGCTTGGTCCGGCACAGTGACAATAAACAAAAAGCTAGACGCGATGATCAGCAGTACCATTTTTTTCAACATTGTTCATCCACACCTTTTCAATAAGATTTAAAGATGCTGCTTTAGTTTCTGGAACCGCATAATCCTGAAAGTGTAAAAACAAACCCATACAATTTATAAAATAATCCTTATTATTTAGTGTATGATAACTTACCATTGCATACATCAAATGTTTAAAACCATCACTATGCATCCCTCGATACAAATAATAATAAGCCAATTCATAACCAAATCGTGCAAACTGTTCTGGTATAACTTGCTTCGTATACATGTCAGATGATGGCTGTCCCTGTTGCACAAAAGAGTCAATAACCGTTTCAAAACGTTTAAGTATATCATTCACATCTAACTGATATCGGTTAGCCGCAAACATTACGTTCAACAGCTTAGTAACCATTTCTTCATCGGCTTTATTAGTTGATGCAGCAATATATTCAACATAATCCGTAAGCACACTTGTATTTCCAGACAAAAGTTCATATACGTAAGTATTACCTTCCGCCCAATGTTGAAACAAGCCGATCCAGTGTCGGGTATCCTCGTCCGTCTCTTTGACCCAATCTAAATTAGCGTAGGCGTATGTATATTGTAAAGCTTGTTGATAGTCGCCTTGGGCTTCACAGACACTTGCACACAACAAATCGGCATAGGTGATGTACACAAACATGGGACGACTACTTAGCTTCTTTTCGGACTCATTATGCTCTCGCTTCTTCTGTTGATGTTTCATCGAATATTGAAGTTTCGCTTTCTCCTTCATTTTTCTCGCCATTTCCTCTACCTTGTCCCATAGACGCAAAGACCTATACACATTAGCCAAATCTTTCAATGCGTCAAGCTGGTCTATTTCATCCAGACGTTCGACAAAAACCTCAAATATTGTAGCTGCCCTGAGATTGCGTTTTTGATCGTCTCCAATCTGAATCGTGAATATACGATATTGACAGGTTGCCAAGCGATCAGAGTGCTGGTACTTTTCACTCTCGGACACGTTTTCATAAAGGTAAGCCGCTGCCTCTTGATAACCATGTTCGAAACAATCTTTGGCCACCTCAAAGAGTAAGGGGGGATAGATTAGTTTATCTAACAACAGGCTCACTACTTTTTGCAAGCAATCCAGCCGATTAAACTGCACACATCGGTACAAAAAGGGGCCGATTCTTCGCCAGTCGAGGGGTTCTTCTATAATGCACTCTTCAATATAGCGCTCATAAAAATGATCCGGTGATACCTCCATTCCTAGCGTAATCAGATCCAATTGATTCACGGAAATGGACTTATTGCCCGTCACAATACCACTTACGGTGCCCGGATTCAATCCTGAGATATGTCCAAACGCGGTCTTGCTCAACCCTTTTCGTTTCAAATACTTTTCTAATTCCGCCCGAATCGTAGGTGTATGCTTCATGTCATATCCACCCTTCACATAAAAATTCCAAGATTTTTATATTATTGCATTCTATTGTTGACCATAATTTAACAGTTGTCAATAACTTTTGTAACTTTTTGTGAGTATTCGCTTCTGGTATTTACTTGAGCTAGGCTACATTACAAAAAAGATTATTAATTGTAATATCATGACTTCTTTTGTCGAAATTATATAAAATGTGGAATCTTCTGGTATAATGACATGGTACCTGAATCCGTGAAACAAAATATTGAAAAGGTTAGAAAAGTAGACTCCAGTGAAGAAAACGGTAGAATTGCCTTGCTTCTCATCTTCACCCTGGAGGTGTTTCCATGAATCCTGTTCGTTTTCAGTTGGATCAGTCCGTCGAGTG
>JBEUOG010000039.1:0-24584 GCA_040544055.1 Paenibacillus sp. PvR008 | reverse complement strand
AGCAACGCGAAATGGCAGATCAGAAGAAGCATTCCGTTGCCGATCGCATGGTTAGCATCGAGCAGCCGCATGTTCGCCCTATCGTTCGCGGCAAGGCGGGAGCCGGTGTGGAGTTCGGCGCGAAGATCGCGGCAAGCCTGGTTGACGGTTACGTATGGATTGAATCCATGCAATGGGATAGCTTCAATGAAGCGACAACGCTACAAGCTTCCGTAGAAGCGTACAAGCAGCGCTTCGGCTATTACCGGCAGTCATCCAAGCCGACAAGATCTACCGCAATCGCGAGAACCTCAGCTATTGCAAAGAACATGGCACTCGTCTGAGTGGCCCTAAGCTCGACAGACCTTCGAAAGTACAGAACGAAGCTGTGGACCGTAAGCAAGAACGACAAGACGCCGCCGAACGCAACGCCATCGAAGGCAAGTTTGGAGAAGGCAAACGCAAATTAGGACTGGGACGTATTCGCGCACGTGGTGCAAAAACCAGCCTAACTGTCATCGCTCTACAGTTTCTGGTCATGAACCTTGAGCGGCGACTACGGGTTCTCTTTTTGCCTTTTTTCGGATTCTTACAGTTTTTCACTGTCCGTCAGGCGAAGGTTACGTAAAATCTTGTTCAGCAAGCCCTAAGTAAAAAACTTTATTTCGCCAACACGGCTTCTTTTGAAGAGACACAGTGAGGAACGCATGTAGGCAATAAACCTTTACATCATTGGATTGTAATGATATAATCCGACTATAATCCTTTACTAAACATTTAGTATAAAACATTTATCAATAAAGATATGGAGGAGATATCATCTTGAGTACGACACGTGTGATGGTTCTTGGGCTCTTGCTGCAATATGGAGCAATGTCAGGATATGAAATACAACAGAAAATGCAATCAGCCCAAACGGATAAATGGGCTTATGTGCAACCAGCTTCCATATATCATGCCTTAAAAAAACTGGATTCAGAAGGAATTGTACATTTGAAAACGTTAGAACAGACAGGGAATCGGTCAAAAGCTATATATGCGATCACGGAGACTGGAAAAAGTGAGTTTAGTCGGCTTTTAATCGAATCATTTAAAGAATCTTCTGTTGTATTTCCAACAGCACTGTACACAGCTTTAACTTTTATGGATGAGGCTGCGCTCCATGAAATTGAAGAGGCTTTAAGCTCTCAACAGCAAGCCATCGAAAAAATCTATAGAGATATGAAATTGGGGCAGGAACAAAAAGCTGAACTTATGAATATCCCCGTAAACGTCATGTTAATTTTCAGAAATATTTATGATCAATGCGAGCTTCAATTAAAATTTGTTAAACAAATTAAAGAGGAAATCAGAAGAAATTCATGAGGAGGATGTAATAATGAAAAGGAGTAAAGGGGCACACAATAAGCAAAAAGCTGCTCTAATTGTTGTCGGATTAGCTGTATTCATTGACATGTTAATCTATGGATTAGTCGTCCCCATTTTGCCAAGGTACGCAGATTCTCTGGGAGCAACTCAAACCGAAATCGGATTTTTATTCAGCAGTTATGCAATCGCATTATTTATAGCTACACCTATTTTTGGCCTATTAACGGATCGGATTGGGAGAAAGACACCTCTATTATGGGGGTTAATTGGACTCATAGCCTCCACTTTAATGTTTGCCATAGCCCACACTCTCTGGCTGCTTGTAGTGGCACGCGCTCTTCAGGGAATCGCAGCCGCAATGACCTGGACAGCAGGACTCGCTCTCTTGGCTGATCTATATCCATCTGAAGAACGTGGCAAAGCCATGGGCTTGGCATTATCCGGTCAAGCCGCCGGAACCCTTCTCGGACCGACAATTGGCGGTTGGTTGTATCAATGGGGAAGTTACCAGCTTCCTTTTTACTTTGCCATCTCCTTGGCCGTCATCGATGCTGTACTTCGGTTAATACTCCTGCATGATATTCCGGAAGCGAAAAATGAAAAGTACATTTCCCCTTTCTCGTTCATGAAAAATAAAGATTTGCTTTTGGTTATTGGAGTTGTGATTATCGGCGCATCCATCCCAAGCGTACTTGAGCCAACATTACCGTTACACCTACAGCACAATTTTAGCGCTAACCCTGGACTTATTGGATTATTATTTGCCATTCCCACGCTTGCTTATGGCCTGGCAACGCCTTTTATAGGACAGTTTTCCAGTAAGGTCGGCTATAAAAACGGAATTCTCCTCGGTCTACTTATGGTATCCATTGCTCTTCCTCTGACTGCACTTCCAGAAATATTATCGTTTCAAGCTGTCATTTTAGCTGTTTTAGGGGTGAGCATGGGTATGGTTCTTGCTCCCTGCTTACCTCAACTTGCTGATATTTCTCAACGAAGTGGAAATCATTCTTATGGAATTACTTTTGCACTTTATAACACGGCATACTCGATTGGCCTAATGATCGGCCCTATTTTGAGCAGTACTCTTACGGATCTAATGAATATTAAGTTGTCTTATTTAATCATAGGTATTGTTGTATTTATATACATGTGCGTACTCGCTTCAGCCTTAAGGAAAGCCAAAAATTCATCAAGCAATGTAAAGCTAAGTAAATAAGCGAACAAAAATTCATATCCCCCATAAGGAATAAAACACTTTCTTGCAGCTTTATCCATCCGAGAGCATCCCAATCCCATAAAAAAGGTATCCCTCAAGCTTATCGCTCGGGAATACCTTTTTTGATCCATCTATGGCTTGGCAGGCTGTGCCTGTGTTTGGGCTTCAAGCGCAAGGTTCAGCTTGAGCACGTTCACACGCGGCTCTCCGAATACTCCGGCGCTGCGGTCTTCGGTCTGCTCCTGCACCAGTGCTTTCAGTTTATCCTGCGCAATACCCGTCAAGCCGCTAATACGCGGGATTTGAACCTGTGCCGCCTGCGGCGAGATATGCGGGTCCAGACCGGAGCCGGAGTTCGTAATCAGGTCCACCGGAACCTGACTGATCGGTACATCCGGATTATTTTTCTGCCAATCCGCTATCGAATCCTTGACCCTCTGTATTAAGGCCGGATTGGACGGTGCGTAGTTACTGGAGCCTGAACCAGCCCCATTATAATCAATGCTCGATACCCGCCCCTGAAAAAACGCCGGATTCGCAAAAGACTGCCCGATCAGCTCGGAGCCGACTACCTGACCCTCCGCATTACGAAGCATACTGCCGTTCGCCTGCTGCGGAAACAATACCTGTGCCACGCCCGTGCTAACCAGCGGATAAGCGAGGCCGCACAGGAGGATCATCAGCACCGAGATACGCAAGGCCACGCCAACAATGGCGCCTCCCCGCATCTCTTCTCTCTCCGGCTGTCCATTCGGCACAGCATCCGTCTCTGGACGCTTGTTATTCCCCTGCCCGGCAGACCCGCCTTTTTCGTGCGCAGCAAATCTGCGTCCGGACATCATCCGATAAAAGCCACTCATGTTGCTCACCCTTTCCGCTTCCATTCAGTATCCGAAATGTACAACTTAACAGGCTCCGTTAAATCCACAAATGCACCAGCAAATCAATGGCTTTAATGCCGACAAACGGTACCACCATACCGCCCAAACCGTAAATCAGCAAATTCCGTCCCAGCAGGCGATCCGAGCTCATAGGCTTATACTTCACGCCCTTCATGGCCAGCGGGATCAGAAGTGGAATAATAACAGCATTAAAGATCAGCGCCGACAAAATAGCAGACAGCGGAGAGCCAAGCCCCATCACGTTCAATGCGCTCATTTGCGGAATCGCCAGCATGAACATCGCCGGAATAATGGCAAAATATTTGGCAACATCGTTCGCGATACTGAACGTTGTCAAAGCACCTCGTGTCATAAGCAACTGCTTGCCGATAGCGACTACCTCAATAATTTTGGACGGATCGGAATCCAGGTCCACCATATTGGCGGCTTCCTTGGCTGCAACTGTACCGCTGTTCATGGCCAGCCCGACGTCAGCCTGCGCCAGCGCAGGAGCATCATTTGTGCCATCTCCGGTCATGGCAACCAGCTTGCCCAGCTCCTGCTCACGGCGAATGACTGCGATTTTATCCTCCGGCTTGCTTTCAGCCACAAAATCATCCACACCCGCTTCCCGCGCAATCGTCGCAGCAGTCAGCGGATTATCCCCGGTACACATGATCGTACGGATACCCATTTCCCGGAGCTGATCGAACCGCTCCTTCATGCCCGGCTTCACCGTGTCCTTCAAATAAATAATGCCATATATCCGATCATCCAGCGCGACAGCCAGCGGCGTACCTCCTTCAGAGGCCACCTGATTCGCTTTTTCCTCCAGATCGGCTGGAACGCTGCCGTTTTGCGATAGTACCCACTGCCGGACAGAGTCCACCGCGCCTTTACGTACCTTTCGTCCATCGGCCAGATCCAGACCGCTCATCCGGGTTTCCGCCTTGAACTCGATAAAGGTTCCGCCTGCTGCCAAGGATTCATCCAGCATGTGCTCCTGCTTACGCATCAACTCAAGAACTGAGCGCCCCTCAGGCGTCTCATCCTTCATCGAGCTCATCGCAGCCCACTTTACTAACTCTGTCTCCTCTACGCCCCCTACAGGCACGAATTGGCTCGCCATTCGGTTACCGAAGGTGATTGTACCTGTTTTGTCCAGAATCATCGTATTGATGTCCCCGGATGCTTCTACCGCCTTGCCTGACATCGCCAGCACGTTAAACTGGGTGACCCGGTCCATACCGGCAATCCCGATGGCTGACAACAGTCCTCCAATCGTGGTCGGAATCAGGCAGACCAGCAACGAGATAAGCACGGGAACAGGCAAGTCAATGTTAAAATGACGGGCAATCGGTGCCAGTGTCACCACCACGATCAGAAAAATAATCGTCAAGCTGATCAACAGGGTGTTCAACGCAATTTCATTCGGCGTTTTTTGCCGCTGCGCCCCTTCCACGAGCGAAATCATTTTATCGATGAACGTCTCGCCCGGCTCTGTCGTAATCCGTACCTTAATTCGGTCACTGACCACCCTCGTTCCGCCAGTTACCGAGCAAAAATCACCGCCTGATTCCTTGATCACCGGAGCCGATTCCCCCGTAATCGCTGATTCATCCACTGAGGCAAGACCTTCAATAACCTCACCATCACTCGGAATCATCTCGCCCTGGGACACCATCACAATGTCACCTTTGCGCAGCTCGGTCGAGCTGACCACCTGAATCTCATCCCCGACAAGCTTGTTTGCTTGTGTATCCTGCTTGGATTTTTTCAAAGAGGCCGCTTGCGCCTTACCCCGCCCTTCCGCGAGCGCTTCGGCAAAGTTAGCAAAGAGCAACGTGAACAGCAGGATGATAAAAACCGCCAGATTAAAGCCCATTTCGTTGCCAGTTCCAAAATAACCGGGGAACAGCAGCATAAGCAGCACGACCAATGTGCCGATCTCCACGACGAACATGACAGGATTTTTCATCATGATCATCGGATTTAATTTCATAAAGCTATCCTTGATCGCATGCTTCAAGATGCTTTTGTCCAGCATGCGTTTGCGTTGTTCCTTCATGATCAAGCACCCCGTTCATCCATTCTCATTTTCTTCTTCATATTCCTCTTCTTCACATGGTCAGAAATTCAGCCACAGGCCCCAATACGATTACGGGCAAAAAGGTCAACGCGCCAATCAACAGCACAACCCCGATCAAAATCGCCCCAAACAGCTTGTTGTCCGTGCGAAGCGTGCCCGTCGTCACCGGAGTCGGTGCTTTAGCATTCAATGAAGCCGCTACAGCCAACAGTGCAACAATAGATACATATCGTCCGAAGAACATAACAACCCCTGTTGTCGTGTTCCAGAATACGTTGTTATCCGCAAGACCTTCAAATCCCGAACCGTTATTGGCCGCAGATGACGCATATTCATATATCACCTGAGTCAACCCGTGATATCCGGGGTTTGTGACCGCATCGTATCCCCAATGACTCATAAAGGCGAGAGCAGTCGGCACCAGAATGAGAAACGGATGTACCAAAATGGCAATCGCGATCAGCTTCATTTCCTTGCCTTCAATTTTCCTGCCCATAAATTCCGGGGTCCTGCCGACCATCAATCCACATATAAACACACCCAGAATCGCGTACATCAGCATATTCATCAGCCCGACACCCTTACCGCCGAAAATGACGTTCAGCATCATTTCTCCCAAAGCAGCCATACCGCCCAGCGGGGTCAGTGTATCGTGCATATTATTGACTGAACCTGTCGTAGCCGCCGTCGTTACCGCCGTGAACAGCACCGATTGTCCAATGCCGAAGCGAACCTCTTTCCCTTCCATGCTTCCCTGAGAAGCATCCACACCCAGTGTATGAATCAACGGATTGCCCGTTTTCTCCGACACATACGTAATGGATAGGAATACAAGGAACAATACCATCATCGAGCTAAAAATAATCCAGCCCTGCTTGCGATTACGGGCGAACAGCCCAAAGGTATACGGCAGAGAAGCTGGCATCACCCACATCGCCAAAATTTCCAGCACATTCGTCCAGGGACTTGGATTTTCAAAAGGATGCGCCGAATTGGCTCCCGCAAAACCGCCCCCGTTCGTACCCAAATGCTTGATCGATTCCAGCGAAGCAACGGGTCCCAAAGCAATCTGCTGCTGTGTTCCGCTCAACGTCGTAATATCCGCCGTAGGCTGAAGCGTCTGTGGTACTTTCAGTCCGACCAGCACCAGCGTAAGCACAAAGGCCAACGGCAGAAAAATCCGTATAATCGCTTTGATAAAATCCTGAAAAAAGTTGCCCATTCCTTCACCGCGCCGCGTCAATCCTCTCATAAAAGCCGCAGCAACCGAAAATCCGGAAGCAGCCGAAGTGAACATCATCATCGTAACGAACGCCATCTGCGTCAGATACGTAAGCCCGCTTTCTCCGCTGTAATGCTGGAGATTCGTGTTGGTCATAAAGCTGATCACTGTATTAAATGCCAGTGACGCTTCCATATTGCCATTTCCAGCCGGATTACCGGGAAGCAGTCCCTGCAAGCGCAGCAGCACATAGCTGATCGCCACAAGCACGACATTCGTAGCAATGAAGCTCATAACGTACGTGGTCCAACGCATGCTCTCCAACTTCTTCAAACCTATAACCTTATAAATCAGCTTCTCCGTTCCGCCAAACACCCGATCCGTCCGATTCGGTTCATTTGAGAATACATGATAAATATAGGTGCCCACTGGTTTCACCAAGAGCAGCAATATCACAATCACAATTCCAATTTGCAGCAACTCCATCATCTATTCCCTCCTCCAAAATGCTCCTGCGTTTGGA
This sequence comes from Paenibacillus sp. PvR008, assembly GCA_040544055.1. Lineage (GTDB taxonomy): Bacteria > Bacillota > Bacilli > Paenibacillales > Paenibacillaceae > Paenibacillus. The sequence goes on along the minus strand of JBEUOG010000039.1, from coordinate 17,303 downwards.
ACAACAGACGGGTTCATAGCACCAAACGAGTGCACACGTTTGCGAAAGCCCACTGCCTCTGATGCCTCTCATCCTTGATCTGCTGTCCCCCGCCCGCTTTATCCTGTTTAGCTGATTAGAACTTTTCAGGATTCAGGAGTGCGTAGATTAAATACACAAACACAATAGCCGTAAGCGTAAGCACAACCATCATCCTTTTCGCCCTCCTTTGGAGGTCTGCGCATCACACCAGCGTACAAACATCAGTATCACTCCATAACTCACAGCCATCACGAGCAGCATGTATATATCCATCATGTTCATAACCCTCCCGTATCGGTCCTCAGATCGTCATTCTTACATCCTCGTACAATCACCATACAATGAATGCGAAAATTTTTATTTATATTACCTATACCGTAAGCGACTATCCGTTCAGCAGGAAACCCACCTCTCCGTTCAAAGTGTAGATCACATGGTCCGCTCCCAAACCTCGATAAATCCCCTGAGGATTACAGCCATGTGTAATGACATAGATCGAATCTGATGTCAGCGGCCGGCATATTTGCAGAAAACGGCACGTCAGATTCATGCTGTTCTCGAACAAATACACGCAGCCAATTTCTTTTTTGGGAAAATTCCATTTCCCTGCTTGCATCGTATTGATGCGCACAATATGCTCCACACCCATTTTTTTGAGCTGTCGTTCCTCCTGAGCGCTATTCGTCAGAACCGCAAACGCCAGTTTTTTGAACATAAGCAATTTCACAAAATTTCTGCCCGATTCATTTGGTGCAGTGACAATGATTAGCCGACCTTCCATCAGTAGCTCCTCTCCCGGTATAAAAAGACAACAAAAAGAAGCCGAAGGAAAAAGGCTTTCCTCCGGCTTCTTACATATCCATGATAAAATAAACCATGGCTGCACACGGCGGTTTGCTGCCTCTCCCTGTACGCTTACGAGGTTAGCTGTCGGATTCGGACGTGAGAGTCGCCCTATTTCTGGCACTTGGCCGGAAAATTCACCCCATGAGACACACGGCCCTCTAAAAGCCGCATAGATCTCGTTTGGTTCCCCCGCTTTTGCAACTGCAAAATTCAGCGCTATAGACAATTCGTTGCTGCTTCATTCACTTAATTTGAAATTACGTCTTGAATCATACACCCGCGCAAGGAATACTGTAAAGCTCACCTGCGGGGTTATAAATCGGTCTTTGGAGCATAAGAGATTAATAATAGCGCTTACAGTATAAATATCCTTCTCCCAGCTCCTTCAAGCTCGGTTTTTCATCCCTTTTCGAAAATGACGGGCATGTCAATATTGGCGTATGGGGAGCATTTTTTGTCCTTTTTTTGTAAAAGAGAAAGAAAAAGTGCTGTATACACCTGATAAACGCCGATTGAGCCTGTTTTTACGATGAGAAACACCCCGATTCGCCCCATTTGCAGAGCGATTTGCCGTTTTGGGCAAAATACGATTTTACAGTCGCAGACGGCGCATTACATCTATTATAAACTTGCAACCCTTCGTTAAATTGCTTACAATTTAATTGCAGAATATCAAATAAGGAGGAATATCATGACCGTTTATGAATATGATGCACAAACCCTGCAAGGGAAAGAGCTTCCGTTGTCCACATACGAAGGAAAAGTGCTGCTTATCGTGAATACAGCCAGCAAATGCGGGCTAACCCCCCAATACAAGGCGCTACAAGAGCTATATGACCAATACCATGAGCAGGGTCTTGAAATCTTGGGGTTTCCCAGCAACCAGTTTGCCAAGCAAGAGCCGGGTTCCAGCGAGGACATTTCGGAATTTTGCCAAATCAACTATGGGGTAACCTTTCCGATGTTTGCCAAAACAGATGTCAATGGTGAGCAGGCACACCCTTTATTCCGCTACCTCACCCAAACAGCTCCGGGCGTACTAGGCTCCAAAGCGATCAAATGGAATTTTACTAAATTTTTGATTACACGCGAAGGTAACGTATTTAAGCGCTATGCCCCACAGACAACTCCGGCTAAATTGGCGGGGGATATCGAGAAGCTCTTGCAGCAAAGCTAACAAGCCACTTCATCACCGTTCACAAGCAGCCGATCCAGACGGCTGCTCCTATGGCTAGGAAAAAAGGGATATAACAAAAAGCATCCCTTCACGTCAAAAACGTGTCAGGATGCTTTTTTAACTGTGTCTTGCATGTAATGCGGTCGAGAGGACTCGAACCTCCACGGGCGTACGCCCACTACCCCCTCAAGATAGCGTGTCTGCCATTCCACCACGACCGCAAATTCTAATGTTTTGAGGTAACAAATTTATTATACTCCCTTGTATTCTATTTGTAAACACAAATACAATAATTTTTTTTGAGTTAAATAAACTAACATATAAAAGCTATATAAATATTTAATTTTACATATAAGCATCTTAAGTGTAAATATATATTACATTATATCTATAAAATTTTTCTTAATTCGATTTTTAAAGTCACTTAATATAACATAAATACTCTACTCAGCCACCCTATATGAGCAGCAACCATCAGCGCGGGTGAAATTCGACTAATTCCTTCGTCTGGCCCCATTATACGCCTCCAGCATCCTCCTGATGCCTGGTTTCACCCTTCCAGCACCAACGCCAAAAGCACTCCCACTACTTTCTTCAGTGGCAGAGTGCTTTTTTATCCAGAGTACAATTGAAATTTCTCACAGTTAACAGGCTCCAGATGGATTATTCAAACCATTTTTCACTTAAAAAAGTAATAAATTTATCTCAATTACGTATTTTAGATTGTAAAAACACGTATAAACGTGTATCATGGTTTCAGATGGTTAATTCTAACATGTTTACTGATGATTATTATAACACACCAATTATTCCGCAAGAATCCGTAAGGGGCGATTTCACTTGAACAACAAAATGCCTGTCACCTCCTTAGGGTGGGCCATCAAACAAAGGCTTGTCGAACTTCGGCTGGATCAGAAAACATTTTGTGAAACGCATAACATCCCGCCTTCACGCTTGTCCAATCTGATTCACGGCACCCGCAAAGCACAAAGGTACAGAAAACAAGTTGCTGCAATCCTCAACATCGACGATAACGATTATAAGGAGGCACCACCACTCTGAAACCAACGATGTGAGCGTCCCCCAAGTATACGGCACGCTATAATATCGGCAACCCAAATAAACTCGTCAATCGAACCCGCCGGTCCGTTTTTACGGGTTTTCAACCTGAGTGATCTTTAGCGAGAAGATCATTCAGGCTGTGTTTTGTCATTCTCACCTTTTTGCTTACGATATTTCGCAAATTCCACATATTCTAATATGAAATTCTGTTCTTCTGTATCCAGATTCTCTGCCTGGTAATTCAATGGCCCCATCACTCCAAAAAAATAAGCAGCCTTCTGCTCCTGAAGTACGCCCTCACCCGGCTTGACGCCTTTCATTAACCAATCCAGCGATACACTAAAAAAGTCCGAAATCTGGATTAAATGCATCGTTCCCGGCGTTGTTTTGCCTCTTCTCCAGTCTCCAAGATTCCCCGAGCTGATTTTGAGCTTTTCACAAAACGCCTTCTTCGTCATTCCTCGATCCTTAATCAAGGCTTCAATTCGCTGATAAATCGTTTGGTCTCCCAAAATTATCCCCTCCGACACCCTAACTTTTCTTGAACTACTCCCAACATTTCAACAATCATTGCAACCATACTTATTCGGTAATCATCACTTTAATATTCTGCACCCATTTATTCCGTCGTTGAATCTTCCTGCTTTTTCTCTTTACGGAAGCGGGTAAATTCAATATACTCAATTATAAAACCCTTTTCTGTTTCACTAAGCTGCTCTCCCTGGCAATTCAGTTGCCCATATGCATCAAAAAAATAAGGGTCCTTCGACTCCTTCAGCACCTCACCCTGTACATCCCGCCCCAACATGATCCAGTCCAGACTGGCATCAAAAAACGAAGCGATTTCAATGAGCTTATTCGTGCCCGGTGTCGTCTTGCCTCTCTTCCAATCACCAAAATTCCCTGTACTAATACCCAACTGCTCGCAGAACGCCTTTTTCGTCATTCCCCGTTCCTTGATAAGCTCCTCAATTCGTTGGTATATAGATTGCATAGAAGTCCATTCCTCCCTAGCAGGCTCTCAAATAACGATATCATGTTTCCTGTTTCCATTTCAAAGATCACGTATGTTAAAATTGCCGAATTATGTATGTTGGTTTTCATTATACCACAATATGCAACAAAAACCGCCTGTTTTCCGAAGAAAACGGCGGCCTTCCGTCAGTTCGCTTACACCAATTACGGAGTAGCGTTGTCGATTTTAAGAAAAATCTGCTTTAATTCGTTCAAAGTTTCACTCAGGTGCAATAAATCCTCTTCCGACAGAAGCACCAGTCTTTCTTGAATTTTACCGGAAAAGATATTGAATACCTGCTTACAAAAAGCATCGCCCTCTTGTGTAATCGCCACATTCACGACTCTGCGATCCGAGTCACACGACTGGCGATCGGCCAACCCATGCTCCACCAGCTTGTCCAAAAGAGGGGTCATGTTCGGACGCGAGACATTAAGCTGTTTGGATAGTTCAGATACCGTAGACAAGCGCACCTCCCGCAGAAGCATTAATACTTGAAAGTTATTAGGCGACAAATGTAAAGGAATATCGAGCGTGCCGAAGGTAAGAAATTTCTTCCTCACAATCGGAAACAAACCCAAAATATTTTCTGATATATCCCCCAACAGTTGAGTGTCCATATTTTTCACCGTCACTTCATCAGTTTATACTTATCATTCTATAACATTATGGTGTTATATTATACTATGGAATCATTATTTCATAATTATGACTACTTTATTGTATCATTATACAAACAAAAAAAGCCTCTACCGCGAGAGACTTTTTCGTTCATTCCATTGATGCGGTCGAGAGGACTCGAACCTCCACGAGCATACGCTCACTACCCCCTCAAGATAGCGTGTCTGCCATTCCACCACGACCGCATAATAAAATATAAATGGTGAGCCATGAAGGACTCGAACCTTCGACACCCTGATTAAAAGTCAGGTGCTCTACCAACTGAGCTAATGGCTCATGCTGTTATCCAAGTTGTCCGCCATCAGACCAGACCTCAGAAATTTCCCTTAAGCATGCAACATGTAGTCCATAAAGACAACAATGACCCGTAGGGGAATCGAACCCCTGTTACCTCCGTGAAAGGGAGGTGTCTTAACCGCTTGACCAACGGGCCGCATTTTTATACACCAACTTGGCGACAAGAAAGAGTATATCAAATAGAAGAATGAATGACAATACTTATTTTAAAAAAAATTAAAACAAGTAGTTTACCGAGAATTACAACGCATTTTTACTTACGTAAATTCACTTATTTCACGCCCGCCGGGACCTGGTAAAGCTAGAGGAGTACCAGAAAATTATTCGAACTCGTGGCGGTGCCCTTCTACCCACACTGGATCACGAATTAACCAGAAACTATAAATAGAGACTACTCACTGTATCCGAGGAAAAGCAAGTCATTGGACAAATAACTGCCAGTATGGTTCGAGACGGAGATCGCATCATTCTCGATTCCTCCACCACTGTGCAGTCATGTGCCAAAAGACTCCAAGTACAGGAGTGCTCGGTCATTATCAATTCGATTAATCAGGCTGATGTTCTTTCCGAAAAGGACGGCGTTTCCATTCATCTACTCGGCGGACGCTTGCAAAAGGAGCACCGTTTTGTCTACGGTTCTTCCGCCATCGCTACCCTGTAGCTGACCTTGTAGACTGAAAATTCACATGCTGTGCCACTTTTCAGATCATCGTTATTTTCAGAATCGGATATAGACAAAAAAGGGCGCTCGTAAGCATCAATCCGATGCATACGAGCGCCCTTTTTCTGTTAAAAAACCAACGGAGAGAGAGGGATTCGAACCCTCGCACCGCTTTCGCAGTCTAACCCCTTAGCAGAGGGTCCCCTTATAGCCACTTGGGTACCTCTCCATGGCTCCCCGAACAGGACTCGAACCTGTGACAACTCGATTAACAGTCGAGTGCTCTACCAACTGAGCTATCAGGGAACATTGCTGTAAATGTTCATACAGTACGTTCAATTTACCATGATTCAGGGGGTGCCGTCAAGTGCCAGCAGACGAAGTTCACCTCCGCATTTGCCGCAGCGGTAACGCTGGGGGTTCATTTTACGCTTCCGCAAGTATTCCTGACTACAGGAGGCGCACACCAGCTTGTAGCGATAGGGCTGCGGCTTCCGTTTCACTCTCCCCGGCAGAGTTTGGCAATGCCTGCTCCCTCCTACACGGGCCAGCCATGCTTTGAAATCCGTATCTCGGTGCTGGTAGCCCATCCCGCGCAAATGCAAATGATAATGGCACAGCTCATGCTTAATAATTTTTTCCACCTCGGACCGCCCGTAGGCTGCAAGCTGATGCGGATTAATCTCAATATGATGGCTTTTCATAAAATATCGACCGCCTGTGGAAGACAGACGCGAATTAAAGCTGGCACGATGGCGAAACGGTACGCCAAAACTCTCCATTGAAATGTGCTCCACCCATTCCTGAAGTTCTTCATCGCTCATGGAATGGTTCATGGAATTGCTTATGGACTTGAACTCCATCCTTACCCAATCCCCTCCTTTGCTCCATCCTGCCAAGCATATTACAAAATAGCGTCCAAAGTCTAACCCTCAATTCATAAGCCATCCAATTGATAAGCACACTTTAGGCACCCACCCCATATGCTAAACATACAGATGTAACGCAGAGGAGGAGATTGGCTTGCCTCAATGGCTCAGCAACCAGCTTATGCGGGCCTTTTACAAAAAGGACCGGCGCCAGATCAAACTGTTGAATGACTGTTGGTTTTTTTATCATAAAGCACCGGGTGTAGAGTTTGATGCCAACAATGGGTAGAAGTTCAGGGCAGTAAAAAATGAAAGCCGGAGTCTCCGAAGTGGTTCGGAAATTCCGGCTTTTGTTATACCCTAATAAGGCGGTTATACGGATTTTTAGAGTATTATGCCTGCGATTGCGCTTCTGCCGGAGCTTTCATCGTCAGACCGACTCTGCCTTTTTTCAAGTCTACATTCAGCACCCACACGGTTACGTTATCACCAACGGATACGACATCCATCGGATGCTTGACAAAGCCGCTGCGTAGCTGCGAAATATGAACCAATCCGTCACTCTTGATGCCGATATCGACGAACGCACCGAAATCAATCACATTGCGGACGGTTCCCTGAAGCTCCATGCCCGGTGCCAGATCCTCGATCTTGAGCACATCCTTGCGGAATACAGGCAACGGCAACTCGTCACGCGGGTCGCGGCCCGGACGCTGGAGGCTGTCCAGAATATCCTTCAATGTCGGCACGCCAACTTCCAGCTTCGCGGCCAGTTCGTCAATGTTAGACACGTTCAGCGCTTCCGTCGCAGCCTTGGTGCCCAGATCGTGGGCGCTGATGCCCAGTTCAGCCAACAGGCGGTCTACGACAGCGTACGATTCAGGGTGAATCGGTGTGCGGTCCAGCGGATTTTCTCCACCTGGTATACGGATAAAGCCAACCGATTGCTCGTAGGTTTTCGCGCCAAGACGCGGTACCTTTTGCAACTGACGACGGTTGTTGAATTTGCCGTTTTCCTCACGGTACTTCACGATATTTTTGGCAATTGTCGCGTTAATGCCCGCTACATAGGACAGCAATGCCGAGGAAGCGGTATTCACATCCACACCGACATGGTTAACTGCCGATTCTACAACATCCTTCAAGCTTTCATCCAGATGCTTCTGTGACACATCATGCTGGTACTGGCCTACACCAATGGCCTTCGGCTCAATCTTGACCAGCTCGGCCAGCGGGTCCTGCACACGACGTGCAATGGATGCCGCACTGCGCTCAGCCACGTCCAGATCGGGGAACTCCTCTTGCGCCAGCTTGGAGGCGGAATAGACGCTAGCGCCTGCCTCATTGACGATCAGGTACGCCAGGCTGCTGTCGCCAATATCTGCGATGACTTCAGCCACGAATTGCTCTGTTTCACGCGAAGCCGTTCCGTTACCAATGACGATCAGCTCAATGCTGTATTGGGCAATGAGCTGCTTGAATTTCTCGGCAGCCTCACGCTTTTTGTTGTTCGGCGGTGTCGGATACGTCACAGCGACTTCCAGCAGCTTGCCCGTATCATCTACTACCGCCAGCTTGCAGCCTGTCCGAAACGCCGGATCGACACCGAGCACACGGCGGCCCTTGATCGGGGCCTGTAACAGCAGACTCCGCAAATTGCCCGCAAAGATAGAGATGGCCTGCTGCTCGCCCTTCTCTGTCATTTCAGCGCGCACCTCACGCTCAATAGAGGGTGCGATGAGCCTTTTATACGCATCCTCAATGACGTTGCGCAGCAACTCTTCCACGGCGGATGAGCCTTTAATCACTTGACCTGCGACGTAATTGTGAATCGAATCGGGCGCTACCTCCAGTCCAACCTTGAGAATGCCCTCACGCTCTCCGCGATTAATCGCCAAAATACGATGAGGCGGCATTTTCTTAGCCAGCTCACGATAGCTGTAGTAGTTCTCGTAGACTGACTCTTGCTCTGCGTCCTTCGCTTCGGAGGTTAGCATGCCATGATCCAGTGTATATCGGCGTACCCATTGGCGAATACCCGCGTCGTCTGCTATATTTTCCGCTAAAATGTCCAAGGCTCCTTGTATTGCCGCCTCGGCGCTGTCCACTCCCAGTTCCGCATTTACATAGGACTCGGCTTCTTTCAGAGCATCGCCCTGCTTCGGCTGACTCCAGATCCAGATGGACAGCGGGTCCAGCCCCCGTTCCTTCGCCACACTCGCGCGGGTTTTGCGCTTTTGCCGATATGGACGGTACAGATCCTCCACTTCCTGAAGCTTAACCGCAGAAGTGATGGCAGCCTGAAGGTCTTCTGTCAGCTTGCCCTGCTCATCAATAATGCGAATGACTTCTACCTTGCGGTCCTCCAAATTACGTAAATACAGCACACGATCTTCAATTTCACGCAGCTGATTTTCATCCAGTTCCCCTGTCATTTCCTTACGGTATCGCGCGATAAAAGGAATCGTATTCCCTTCATCCAGCAAACTGGTCGTCGTCCGGATTTGCTTGAGTGTCAGCGACAGCTCTCTCGCCACTTGTTTGACAATCCGCTCTTGGCGTTCTGCTTCGTTCGGCTCCTGCCGGATTTCCGTTTTCGTTTCCTCGTTAGACAAAGCTATCCCTTCTTCCTTACAACTCTTGTCTTTCATCATGTCTTTCATTATCACAAAAAAAGAATCAAAGCGCCAGCACGTAACGATGAAGCCAGGCCCAGCCTGCATTTTTCATCGGACACGCAAAAGGACAGCGCTCATGCGCTGCCCTTTTCCCGTTTCACTCGTCGTTCCAAAAATGCTAAAAATCAATCAAACCAAGACTGATTTGTAGCGAATCGCTCACTTTGCGCATGGTTTCTTCATCCAAATGGGTGATTTTGTCGGTAAGCCTTTGCTTGTCGATCGTCCGAATTTGCTCCAGAAGAACGACAGAATCGCGATCAAAGCCATGCGTTGCCGCGTCGATTTCCACGTGTGTGGGCAGCTTCGCCTTTTGAATCTGGGCGGTGATGGCTGCCACGATCACGGTGGGACTGAACCGGTTGCCGATATCATTTTGAATGATCAGCACAGGTCTGACGCCACCTTGCTCGGAACCGACTACGGGTGAAAGGTCTGCAAAAAAAACGTCGCCGCGCTTTACGATCAATATGGATTACACCCCGCTAACTGTACGGCCCAAGGTGCTGTTTGCATCTTCCTCCGCATGAAAGGCTTCGGAGGCCATGGTCAAGTTAATTTTAGCCATCTCCATATAACCACGCTGCATGGCTTCACGAATGTAACGTTTCTTACGTTCGCCCACATACAGCTTCATGGCCTGCCTGATAAATTCACTGCGGTTGGAATTTTCCATGGCTACGATCCCGTCCACTTCCTGCAAGAGATGATCCGGCAAACTGATCATTATTCTTTTGGTGTTCTGCAAATTGGCCAACTTCTCTTCCACCCCCAAAACCTTGTCGCCATTGTACCATTATAACGTTATTCCCGGTAATTTATTCAAACGGAATACAAGAGAATGTATATGATATTCGTATATCATCTATGCTTGCATTCCATTATAAACTACGCAGTTCGTTTTCGTACAGGCGTTTGATCCCCGAAATACAAGTGTCAGCGGAGCCTGATGCGTCGATTTGACAGTTACAGCGCTCTTTTCTTTCCTTTGTACATATTTCGGGACGTTCTGCGAAAACTCCTGCTTTTATCCGGTCATTTGCGTCATGAAATTAATCCCAGTGGGTTGGAAGAAGCGAATTCACTCGAACGACAGGGATATTTCCCCGTGTATATACACGCGGTACCCTGTGTGCGATCATGCAGATCACCTCATAGTGGATGGTACCAAGCTTGGATGCCAGCTCATCCGCGGCAATCGTTTCGCCGGACTGCTGGCCGATGAGAACAACCTCTTCGCCAATTTGAATTTCTTCCGCATCCTCTGCGAAAGATTGTAAGGATACCATACACTGGTCCATGCAAATGGTGCCGAGCACCGGGACGCGGCGGCCGCGTATCAACACTTCGATGTTCCCACTCAGCATGCGGGAGTATCCATCCGCGTAACCAATCGGCAGTGTGCCAATTCGTTCTTCCTCAGTGGTCACGTACCGGGTGCCGTAGCTAACCCCCCAGCCGGGAGGGAGCGTCTTGGTGTAAACCACTGCCGTCTTTAATGACAATACAGGCAGCAGCTCAATGGCTTGCCGGTTAACCTCATCAGATGGATACAGGCCGTAAATACTGATGCCAATCCGCACCATATTGGGGGAAAGCGCAGGGGTATCAATGCTGGTCGCGCTGTTGCCCGTATGTATAATGGGAATGGTGATGCCTTGTTCCCTTAGCGCTTCCGCCACGCCCTGGAACCGATTATACTGTTGCAGTGTATAGCTTTTGTCTTGTTCATCCGCACGGGCAAAATGGGTGTACATGCCTTCCAGCAGCACTTGCTCCAACCGGTGAGTCTGCCGGACAAAGGCAATCGCCTCTTCTCCATGCAGCAGGCCCAGTCGTCCCATGCCGCTGTCTATTTTGATGTGCACCTTCAGCTTGCGTTCGCTTCCTTTGCGGTCCAGTCTGCGGATACCCTCCAGCACTTCTTCACTGAACACAGTCAGTGTAATATCATGCTCCCAAGCCGTCTGCACAGCTTCGGGCAGAGTATAACCGAGTACAAGGATAGGCAGTCTGATCCCCGCCTGCCGAAGCTCCAGCGCTTCGTCCAGAAAAGCGACGCTCAAGTAATCCGCACCAAGGCGTTCCAATTCCTTTGATATTTCCACGGCACCATGTCCGTAGGCGTTAGCCTTGACACAAGCCAGCAACAGCTTATCCGCTGGCAATGCCTTACGAAAAGCCTCATAGTTGGCGCCAAGGTGATCCAGGTTGATTTCGGCCCGGGTCGATCTGTATTGTGCTTGCAAAATCCAGTCACCTTCTTCAATTGTTAGCCTGTAACATAACCTTTTACCATTCGGAATGTGGCAAAGTCCTTACTTCCAAAGGTTAATGGTAATGTTCAGAACCTTGGCTGTCAATGGCAGATGGCGTTTGCCAGCATCCTCCACAAAGAACATGACTCCCAAGCGAGAGGTGCACACCCCTGGACCTCGAATGAACAAAAGACGGATACGGGCGGAAGCAGAGCAAAATACACTCTAAACCGTCTGCATCCGTCTATAAAGTTTTATTTACCCGATTGATCCTGTATAGAAGCGGCAATTTGTATCATTTCGCTCACAGGCAGGTCAGCACTGGTAATACGGAACTCTATACCGTCATTCATCCAGGTCATCGTCTGCTGTTCGCTGCCCGTCAAGACAGCAAAGCTTCCTCCAATATCGACCAGTTCACCCGCGGCCAGCGATACCGCCCGATCTTTCGGACGCGCCTCCACAATCGTATAGTTATACGTTCCACTATACCGCAGCATCACCGCATGTGTACCATTATCCTCCAGCTCCGGCGTATCCTTGATTTGTACCCCGGCCGGCGTATAGGACGGTTCAATCAAGCCGAACTCACCCATCACAGCTTCAGCAGCATTCGTGCCTGCCGATGTCCCTGTTGCTGCATCAGATGCACCCGAAGTTTGCTGTTGCGCCTCTGTGTTAACCGCTGTATCCGGCTTGGTCTCCGTATCCGTGCTGCGCGTCGCGTCCGCGCTATCCGGTTTTGACGTATCGCCTGTGGCAGCTCCATCCACCGACGCTTCTCCTGACGGCTGCTGTACCTTCTCTCCTGCTGTTCCCTGCCCTTGTCCGGGTTCGCTGGACGTCACACCTGTCATACCATCAATCGCACCGGAAGGATTAAGCTGCCCGCTGGAATCCACGGCTCCGGCTGAAGGCGCTCCTTCACTTCTCTTGCCTGTTTTTCCAGAAGCCATATTGCGCTCCATATCAAAAGAGTCCTTGTCGAACTTCGTATCAAACGCAAATTGATCGAATTTCAGATCCACAACTACCTTGGCGTTCGCATCAGATACCTGTACCTGAGTGGGTGCATAGTTATTTTTGGACAGCCATATTTTTTGCCTTACCAGCGCGTGGCTGTTGTAGTTCGCCGCCACATCGAACACATAGGATTTATCGTCCGAAGCCAGTTGACGTGAGGCATCGCCGATAATGCTGCGAACCAGCGTTTCATACAAATATACTTGCCCCTGGTTGTTCGGCCAATCGCTTTTAAAGCGGAAGCTCTTGTTCAGACTGGGCGTCAATACGAATACACCCTCATCATTGCGTAACACGATCTGAGTAACGTCCTTTTTCTCGTTCGTCATGGCAATTCGGTAATAGGAAGGCTTTCGGTAGGAAATGTCCACCTTGTACTCCTGCGGCGTGTCGCCGGTATGCAGCGTCATCAAAGCTGTACCGTGGTAGCTGTTCAGGTCACTCACCACGTCACTCAAATCTTTAACCACATCGTCCGCGCTCTTCTTGCCGCACCCGGCCAGCAGCAGCGTTACACACATGACCATGGCAAGCATCCATGAAATCCGGCGCATATCATCAACCCCTTCAGCACATGTTTTAAATGAATTAGTACATGTCTATGAAGGACTTGTTCGATTTATGCAGACTGGCATGACAAGCTTAAACATATCTATTGCATTTCCTCCATCAACTCGATTACTTTTGTAATGATTAGCTCTTCTTCGTGACTCACCTTTTCTGTAGCCAACTGCGAAAGGTCTGCATGCTCTCCCACACATACGGAATGACGGGTAGCTGCTGAAGCTCTTCTATGATTTGCTGCGTATGATGGCTACGCAATATGACCACTTTTACAATCTCATTCAGCTATCTAAATGTATATTTTGGGCTCGCTGCTCAGTCAAATATTTTCCGACCCTGAAAATCTTCCGATTCAGCTTCGTGTGTATGAACGTAATGAGTTTGTTTTAAAGGAGGGGGATGAGTTGGACGGGATTTATTTTCAAGTGAAGGGTCGAACAAAGGTATCCTCCAGTGTGAGGACAGGAAAGTCCTTGCCTTTACGCTTTTGCCACCCTTTATCTGTATTTGAGATATTGAACTTATACAAAACATTGTCATACAATCGCAGGTAGAAGCTGTTCAACAAGCCTCTTTTCTGTTTATCAACAAACGTTTCATTGAAACCAATCTAATGCAGGATCACAAATTTAATCATGTCAACCGTGTCATTCAGAAGCTATCTGGCGACAACATCCTGCGTAAAGAACAGAAAAAATCATAGTTTTGGATTGGGAGCGTTTGGACGAGCTGTCGAATGGACTGCGATATGAATAAAGGACCGACGGTCTTCCGCCAGTCCTTTATGTTGTGATGCTATAATACTACATCAACCCCTGAATGCTCCCATCCGGCTCCAGCGACATATGCTCGGCTGCCGGGGTTTTAGGCAGACCGGGCATGGTCATTGTGTTGCCCGTTTCCACGACCACAAAGCCTGCTCCTGCGGACAATGACACTCTGGACACGTGGATCGTAAAGCCCTCCGGTGCGCCTAGCAGAGACGGCTGATCTGAAAAAGAATACGGCGTTTTGGCCATGCATACAGGCAGTTGTCCAAAGCCAAGCTGCTCCATACCGGACAACGCCCGTTTAGCCGCAGGAGTATATACTACCTCTGCCGCGCCGTAAAGTTCCTTCGCAATGACACTAATTTTCGCTTGCAAATCAAGCGCATGATCATACAATGGTGCAAAATGGGCTTTGCCCTCTTCGAGCAGATTCAGCAGGCTTTGGGCCAACTTTTCTCCCCCTTGGCTTCCCTGTGCCCACACCTGAGATAGCTCTGCGGATACACCCAGCTTGCGGCATTCCGCGAAAATCAGTTCCAATTCGGCTTCGCTGTCCGTTACAAAATGGTTGACCGCTACCAGTACAGGCACGCCGAATTTTTGCAAATTCCGTACATGCCGATTCATATTGGCTAATCCAAGCTGTAATTGCTCCAGATTTTCCGCGTCCAGCTCATTTTTATCTACACCACCGTTATATTTCAGCGCTTTGGCGGTTACGACCAACACAGCCGCATCCGGCTGCAAACCGGACTGACGGCATTTGATATCAAAAAACTTTTCTGCCCCCAGCTCAGCCCCGAATCCGGCCTCCGTCACAACCACCTCTCCCAGCTTTAGAGCCAGCTTCGTACCGATCAGACTGCTGCATCCGTGCGCAATATTTGCAAAAGGTCCGCCATGCACAATGACTGGTGTTCCCTCCAGCGTTTGCACCAGATTCGGCTTTAACGCTTCCCGAAGCAGCACAGCCATACCTTCCACTGCTTGCAAATTCTCTGCCGTCACCGTTTCGCCCGCTTCGTTATATCCGATGACCATCCGGCCCAAGCGTACTTTAAGGTCGTCGATATTTTCACTTAGACACAATACCGCCATCACTTCCGAGGCCGAGGTAATCAGAAAGCCGCTTTCTCTCACCGCTCCATTGCCTGTTCCCAATCCGGTTACTATACTTCGCAAACTCCGGTCATTCATATCTACAGCCCGTTTCCACATAATTCGTTCCGGCTTCAAGCGCAAAGCATTGCCATGAAACAAATGATTATCAATCATCGCTGCCAGCAAATTATGCGCCGCCGAAATCGCGTGAATATCGCCTGTAAAATGCAGATTAATATCTTCGGCCGGAACAATCTGGGCTTGTCCTCCCCCGGTTGCTCCCCCTTTCATGCCAAAGCAGGGGCCAAGTGACGGCTCCCGCAGCGCAGCTACGGTCTTGTGCCCCAACGCATTCAGCGCCTGCGACAACCCAATAGTCGTTAGCGTTTTCCCTTCTCCCGCCGGAGTCGGATTCATTGCTGTGACCAGCACCAGCTTTCCGTTCGGACGATCCTTCACCTGCTCCCACAGGGACGGATTCAGCTTCGCTTTATATTTTCCATACGTCTCCAGGTGCTCTTCTTCGATTCCTGCTTCTTTGGCTACTTCAATAATCCGTTTCATGCTTCGTTATGTACCCCCTGTTTTTAAGTCTGACCGATGGTGTCAAACACTATATCGTTTTATTTTACCAAAGTGTGCCGCTTTTTGCGCTATGATTCATTTCATCGCAAGTTTTGCTTTCCCGTGAGTTGTAAAAAAAGAGCATCCCCCGCCCAGATGGACTTTGGTGGATACTCCTTTGGCACCTCTGTTTAACGACGACCAGCTCTCCAATTAACTCGCAGCGTTAGCAGCGTAATTTTCAGCAAGAAATCCTTTGGAAATCAGGACAGCTTGAGCTTTCTTGGTCGCAGGACCATAGCCTTGGGACAGCAGATCATTAATATGTAAGCGATTATAGATGAGGCAAAATACAAAGCTGGATAGCCCACTTCTAATCCCCTCTAAGACAACGCAGGGAAAAAACCGAAAAAGAGCGTGGTCCATGAAAAACCCACTTTGCGTTCCTTGATCATTCCGCTTTTATTTATACAAGATTATATATTATAGAGGAAATAAATGGAACTTATTTTCGAATAATCGCAAGATTCTCAAACACTTTCTTGTTTATAATGCTTTTCCAAAGCTTCTTTAAAAGCATCGACCGGATACTGGTATTGAACCGTTTTGAACACAATCCGGTTGTTCCACTGGTTTTTTTCCAGCTCGCATCCATGCTCCATATCCAGTTCCTTCATAACAAAAATAATCTCATCCAAGGTTCCCATCACACTATGGCTGTTCGCCGTAGTAGCCAGCATCTGCTCGCCTTCCTGTGTGTACGCCTCCACAATTTGTTCATCAAAACCCTCACTGATCATAAGTTCCTTCAAGGCTTGGACGAAAAGAGTGGGCAGGTTTTTGTACTGCGCCTTTTTGATTCCGAACAGTGTAACGCTCAAGCGGGATGCATCATGCATAAACACAATATTTTTTCTCCGATTAAGCAAAAACAAGTTGGCATGCCAACTATTCAAAGGCGGATAAATATCAACTTGTAGTGGTTCGATATCCCATTCCTTCAGCAGTTTTTGTGTTCCCCGTATGACAAACATCGTTGCTCTCCTTTATAACGGTTCTGTGCCGTAGCTCATGTTTCGATCATGTCCAATCTTTCGTATAAGGCATGTCCCGATTATCATAACACCGTATTCCAAATATCGGTTTGTAAACTCTTTCAGTATAATATAGGAAGGCGGTGAATTTCCAGTAATTTGATTACATCTTATGCTAAGGATGGAGAAAAAAATCTACTTTAGTATCTTCAGGTTGAGAATATTTTAGGTACATTTCATGTTGTGGTTAAAGCAGCGCAAACCTTGTTGTTAATTAATCTGAGGAGGATTTCAATACATCTCATGTTGTGGTTAAAGATACGCTTCTGGATCTGCCGGCGCTTCTGCTGCCAAATTTCAATACATCTCATGTTGTGGTTAAAGCGATTGACTTTACAGCACTTTTGCACCACACGACTTATTTCAATACATCTCATGTTGTGGTTAAAGCCAAGCCCAATAAGTAACAGCAGCACCGGTTAAACACCCTAATTCAGGACAATACACCTCTTATTCGATATCAGATGTAGAATTTCGTTAATTTGCTTTGTTTCTCGCCCGAATTGACGTTCTTCTCCACACTTCGGGGGAGACCCGTAATCAAAAGTCAGGCTCGGTTAGATTTCGATAAAGTTCCAAATTGCCCTTCTCTAGGGCATCGCGTTGCTCTTTAAGGTGTTGA
>JBEUOG010000038.1:0-24993 GCA_040544055.1 Paenibacillus sp. PvR008 | reverse complement strand
ACTGTCCGCATGCAGAAGTGATTAGCCTGGGAGGAGCAACAGAAGCCTCGATTTGGTCCATCTACTATCCAATCAGGGAATGGGATGGACTGACCGCCTCGATACCTTATGGCAGACCGCTAGCGAACCAGCAGATGTATGTTCTGAACTATGAGCTGAAGCCTTGCCCGGCGGATGTACAAGGGGAATTGTACATTGGCGGGTTGGGGCTTGCGGCAGGTTATCTGAATGATGAACAGAAAACCCGCGAATCGTTTGTAGAACATCCAGAGCTGGGCCGATTGTACCGAACGGGAGATTATGGCGTATGGCGTTCGGCAGGTTATATCGAATTTCAGGGAAGGAAGGATCAGCAGGTCAAGATCCGAGGGTACCGGGTAGAGCTGGGGGAAATTGAAGGCCGTTTGGTGGCACATGAATTCATCCAAAATGCAGTGGTGGTGGAACAAAGGGATCATCGCAATCACGTATTTCTATGTGCGTACTATGTTCCAGATGAGGAGGAAGTGACTTCGGAAGAACTGCGAATATATTTGCAACGGGAACTGCCGAATTATATGGTGCCGTCGCATTATATGGAACTAGAGAAACTACCGTTATCTCCTAATGGCAAGGTGAATCGAAGGGAGCTGCCGATCCCGGATGTGGAGCGGCAAATGGACTCGAAATACGAAGAAGCACGTAATGAAACAGAGCAGAAACTGACGGAAATATGGAAAGAGGTATTGGGCGTCGAACGAATTGGAATCCATGATCATTTCTTTGAACTGGGTGGAAATTCGATTCTGATGGTGCAAATCCGAACCAGAATAAGCAGGGAAATGGGAATCGATTTGAATCTGCGAGACTTCCTGCAGCATTATACCATAGCGAAGCTGTCAGAACGGATCAAGGAAGGTGGAGATACACAAGTGGCCATCGTGTATCCGGAGTTAATACCTGATCCGGAGCATATGTATGAATCATTTCCGCTAACGGATGTGCAGATGGCTTATTTGATGGGACGCGAGGACCATTTTGAAATGGGTGGAGTGTCGACACATGTATATATTGAGTTAGAAACTTCATTGGATATGGAGCGGTTTAATCGGGCTCTACAAAAAGTTATTGAACGTCATGCTATGTTGCGAACGATTATCCTGCCGAGCGGACAGCAGCAAATATTAGATTATGTTCCGGAATATCATATTGAGATTATTCCGATGGAGGATCTCTCCATGGTAGCTCAGGAAAAGAGAATACTGACGGAAAGAGAGCGTATGTCTCACTACATTTTCAAGACCGATCAGTGGCCTCTATTTGAGTATAAGGCTTTTCAATGTTCTGCAGAAATGTTTTACCTTTTTATTGGTTATGACATGTTAATAACGGATGGGGCAAGCTTTCAATTCATTCATCAGGAAATTATGAAATTTTACCATGATCCAGATTTAGAATTGGAAGGCGTGGACGTTACTTTCAGGGACTACATGATGGCTTATACGGGTTTCAAATCCTCGGAAATATATAAAAGGGATCGGCAATATTGGATGGATAAACTGGAGTGTTTTCCTGATCCTCCTGCTTTACCGTATGTTTCTTCACCGAGCCTGATTGTACAACCGCGATTCAAAAGGGTAACCAAACACTGCAATAGAGAGCTTTACGAAAAGCTAAAGCAAGTTTCACAAAAAAATCACGTGACACCAACTGCAGTGCTGTGTACTGTATTTGCCAAAGTGTTGTCATACTGGAGTAATCAATCCCAATTGGCGCTCAATTGTACTATCTTTAATCGTTATCCATTTCATAAAGATGTATATAAGATGATTGGGGACTTTACATCCGTTATGTTGCTTGAAATTTCGCTTGAAGGAGGGGAATCTTTCTGGGAACAGGCTGAATCCGTGCAAAACGTGTTGATGGAGGCGCTCGAGCATAGGCACTACGACGGAATTCAATTCATCAGAGAGATTATACGCCAACGTGGTGCTGAAACCCGTAAGGCAGTGATGCCCATTGTATTCACAAGCATGTTACTGGATACAGGAAAAGGTGCAGATGATTCTGTTTATTATATGGGGGATGTAAAGACAGCGGTTTCTCAGACCTCCCAAGTGTTTTTGGATTATCAGGTCCTGGAAGTAGATGGCGGACTCACGATCACATGGGATTATGTTGAACAACTGTTTGATTCAGAATTCATTAAAGCGATGTTTGACCAGTACTTTATGCTGCTGGAATTTTCCTTAAGCTCAGATGCAGGAAATCGTTTTCCATGGGGACATGAAAATCATCTGCAGATCTCAGCTTTTAATGATACTTGTGAAGAAATTCCAAGGGCTACACTCCATTCCTTGTTTGAACAGCAGGTTGTTCGTTGGCCAGAGACAATTGCGGTGATTTATAAGAATAGTCATATCACTTATCAGGAATTAAATGAACGCTCGAATAGGGTGGCTCGCTATTTGCATGAATATGGCGTGTGCCGTGGTGATTTTATTAGTGTAATAGCCAATCGGAGTATTGAAACCATTGTGAATATATTGGGTATATTGAAGGCCGGAGCTGCTTATGTACCGATTGATCCCGATTATCCGGAGGAACGTCGTGAATATATTAGGGATCACAGTGGTTGTAAATTAACGTTGGAACCGGGGCTATACGTTAAGAAAGAATTAGCCGTTTATTCTGGTGAAGCTCTTCAGGTCGAACATGATCCTGATGATGTAGCCTATGTGATTTATACTTCAGGTAGTACAGGCCAGCCTAAAGGAGTCATTGTTTCACATGGGGCGGTAGCGAACACGGTGCAGGATATAAATCGTAAATTCAATGTGAATGAGCAAGATCGTATAATTGGATTATCATCCATGTGTTTCGATTTATCGGTTTATGATCTATTTGGAGCGTTAGCGGTTGGAGCGGCTTTAGTGCTTATTGATGATCAACGTGACATTGCAGAAGTTGCCAAGACACTGGAGGAACATAAAATTACAATTTGGAACTCCGTGCCAGCTATAATGGACTTGATGTTGAACCATGTGCTTGGAGAAGAAGAGGAAAGCTGTTATTACTGGAATAGTATGCACCGGTCGTCTGGATTGCACAAGAAAAACTCTTCTTTGCGTTTGGTCATTCTTAGTGGGGATTGGATACCTCTGAATCTACCGGATAAAATTCGCAGACAATATATTCACGCGAATGTAGTAAGTATGGGTGGGGCAACAGAGGCTTCAATTTGGTCCATTTATTATCCTGTTTATGAAGTGCATGAAGATTGGGCCTCCATACCTTACGGAATGCCATTAGCTAACCAAACTTATTATGTATTGAATTATGATCAGGAACTTTGTCCAGTAGGTGTAAAAGGTGAGCTGTACATTGGAGGTGTTGGCCTAGCCAAAGGTTATCTTCATGAAGAAGAAAAAACGGCATTTTCATTCTTGAATCATCCGAATTTTGGCAGATTATATCGCACTGGTGACCAAGGGATTCTGAATTCAAAAGGATATATTGAATTTTTGGGACGTAACGATCAGCAAGTAAAAATCCGTGGTTATCGCGTAGAACTTGGCGAAATTGAAAATCAAATTCTTCAAATTATTGGTGTAAAGGAAGCAGTGGTTTTGTATACCCCTGATTCTAGAGGAAATAAAATACTGTGTGCGTATATTGTGGCCCAACCAAGTTTGAGCATTCAGGATATTAAAGAAGGTATTAGTCGTGCATTGCCAAATTACATGGTGCCCACCCATTTTATTTGTCTAGAACAAATTCCTTTAACATCTAATGGAAAATTTGATCGAAAAGCACTGCCAGAGCCATCGGCTAAAACCATAATTCAAAAGAAATATGAAGCTCCAGTGACGGAGATGGAGCACATTATGGTACGAATTTGGGAAGAGATTTTAGAGTATAGTTCCATTAGTATAGATGATTCTTTATTTGAGCTGGGGGTGGATTCAACAAGTGTAATTAAATTTGTGGCGAGACTAGCTACAGGGCACGGAATAGAGCTTCCGATTAGACAGATATTTGTGACACCGACTATTCGAGAATTGGCATCCCTAGTTTCTTCATCTGAGGCGCAGATTAGTGACCTTTCTAACGAAAGAATGTTGTTTAATCCACAGGGAAAAAGAGACAGGAACATATTTTGTTTCCCTCCGGTAGTGGCTTTAGGAGTTGTATATCAAAGGCTTGCTGAATTCCTTGGTTCCTATCGATTGTATAGTTTCAATTTTCTTGAGATTGAACAGGAACATCTCATCGCAGAATATATCCGCCTTATAAAAGAAGTTCAGCCTGATGGACCTTACGTATTTCTGGGTATTTCAGCAGGAGGAAATTTGGCTTTTGAGATTACAAAGGCTCTTGAAAAACAGGGAGATAAGGTTCGCCAGCTCATTTTATTGGACTCATTTTACATTACAGAAATAAATTCAGAGCGGCTTACAACGGAAGAGAGTCGTAAATATGCGAAAGAAACGGTAGATCTTATGTTGGAAAAATATCCACAATTGCAAAGTGAAGGAGAATTTTTTCATCTCCATGTTGGCGAGAAGATTCAAAGATACTATGCTTATCTGGATAATTTAATGAATTCTGGACAAGTTGCGGCTCATATTCATATTATTAAATCTCTTCAGAGTCAAAGTAAACATATCCGTGGAGATATCCGAATGTGGGAGCATTCTACAATTGGGGAGTATTCCATTTGTGATGGGTATGGGGATCATGAAAGCATGCTTGATGCTACATTTGTTGAACAGAATGCAGAGTTGATTCTAAATATATTGGAAAAATAAACGATAAAAAGAGGTGTTCCTTGGCCGGTTTTGGCCTGTGGAATACCTCTTTTTAATGGTTATATCCGAACGTTTTGTCATCCTGAAATCATTTGAACGATGAGCACCACATTCAAGATAATAATGACAGCGGTCACGATCCAAGCTAATACTTTTTGCCATGTTTTGTTCGCAAACTCACCCATACGCTTTTTGTCGCTGGTGAAGATCAGCAAAGGGATGATGGCAAAGGGAAGCTGGATGGACAGAATAACCTGACTTAGGACCAGCAGCTCTTCGGCACCTTTTTCACCCGCAATAGCTGTGACGATTACCGCTGGAATGATAGCGATGAGTCGAGTCACGAGACGGCGCAGCCAAGGCGCGAGACGAAGGCTGAGAAAGCCCTCCATGACGATTTGCCCGGCTAGGGTACCGGTTACGGTTGAATTCTGACCGGAAGCGAGTAGTGCCACCCCGAACAGGATACTCGCGAGTGTGGTTCCGAGCAATGGCGACAGCAGATAGAAAGCATCGCTGATTTCCGCCACATCTGTTTTTCCTGCTGTATGGAACACGGCTGCGGCGACGATCAGAATCGCGGCATTGATAAACAGGGCGAACATGAGCGCTATACTCGAATCCCATGTCGCGAATTTGATAGCCTCCCGTTTGCCTGCTGACGTCTGCTCGAATTTACGAGTTTGTACGATGGACGAATGCAGGTACAGGTTATGGGGCATCACGGTAGCGCCCATAATACCGATGGCGATATACAGCATGCTTGGATTCGTCAAAATTTGCGAGTCCGGTACAAAGCCGCCTAACACGCCGCCCCATTCTGGCTGTGCCAAAATGAGGTTAATGCCAAAGCACCCGGCAATCGTCGCCATCAGCACAATGACCAGTGTTTCCAAAGCCCGAAAACCTTTGTTTTGCAGCAATAAAATGAGCATGACATCAAATGCAGTAATCAGGACACCGTACAACAGCGGTATGCCGAACAGCAGCTTTAGTGCAATGGCTGAACCGATGACCTCGGCCAAATCCATGGCTGCAATAGCAATTTCGCATAAAAGCCATAAGCCGATCGCGACGGGACGACTATAGGCTTCGCGGCACATTTGAGCCAAATCTTTACCCGTAGCAATGCCAAGCTTGCCGGATAAGGCTTGCAGCAGGATGGCCATCAAATTGGAGATCAGAATGACACTGAGCAGTGTATAGCCAAATTGCGATCCGCCCGCAATGTCTGTAGCCCAGTTGCCGGGGTCCATATAGCCGACAGCGACCATATAGCCGGGTCCGGCAAAGGCGAGGAATTTC
The DNA here is from genome assembly GCA_040544055.1 of Paenibacillus sp. PvR008. Taxonomy (GTDB): domain Bacteria; phylum Bacillota; class Bacilli; order Paenibacillales; family Paenibacillaceae; genus Paenibacillus. The sequence continues at coordinate 18,898 of JBEUOG010000038.1, read as the reverse complement.
CGAAACCACGTGCCGTCCTTCGGGACGTTCAAGGAACGATTCACTTCCGCTAGTGAAGCGATTTCCGCCAGGTTACCTTTTGTACTTCTCATACGCTTCACCTTCTTTATTATGGTTGAAATATATTTTTAGTGACATAACGATTGCGTTATCCCTATTGTACACCCACAATAGTTTTTGTCTAGTGCAACTTTTATGTGGTCAAGCAAGTTAATCTTATTTTATGATTCATTTTGTGTGGTTCGTTTAAAGTACATACGAGAAGGAAATCATTATTAACATGACGATGATCCCAGAAAAATGTAAAACATATAAAGAAGGAGAGATGCAATCATGGAAGCATTATACACAGCATCAGCAACGGTACATGGGGGAAGAGACGGTTCTGTCGCTTCATCGGACGGTTTTAAAGCATAAACTCAGTACGCCGAAGGAATTGGGTGGCGCAGGTGGAGAGGCAACGAATCCGGAGCAATTGTTTGCGGCAGGCTATGGCGCCTGTTATGAGAGCGCACTGGCCAATGTGGCCCGCAAAGCTAAGGTAAAGGTAGACAATGTTGAGGTAACCAGCCACGTGTCCATCGGTAAGGACCCGAGCGATGGCGGCTTCCAATTGGCAGTGCGTCTGGACGTGAAAATACCGGGTATTGAACGTTCCCAGGCCGAGGATTTGGCACGTCAAGCGCATGATTTTTGTCCATATTCCAAGGCGACTCGCGGTAATATTGACGTCGAGCTGAACGTCATTTGATCGCGAAACACATCATCTCTTCCGCTCCAGCCGCCGATTCATCGGCGGCTTCTGCATATAGACCTCGATTCGCGGAGATCCGAGACCATTTGACATCATCGCCAAAATTCATTAAGATGGCTTAGGTGATTCTGGTCATCAGGTACGAAACAAATTTGAAAAATACGGGTGATATGATGTCTTACAGACCGAATATTGTTAATTTCACGCTGGCTGGCAGCAACGAAAAAGAAGGGCTTTATGAGTTTAAAATGAGTTTGGCCGATGGAACGGAGTGCCGCGTTTTTTCTCAACGTAATCCGGAGTGGACCTTGACGAATATCAGTCGATTGCTAACGACGCCTTGCCCGGTATGCCATAAGGATTTTATCTGCAGGTGTATGGATAAGTTCCATGATGAGTTTTTAGAGCAAATTAATTCGAAACAGCTGTTTGAGCAAGCATTGAGCTAGTTCTCAAAACAGGTAAAAGCCTATACATTGTTAAACAAGCGTCGGATGATTTCGGCGTTTTTTTGTTTATACTCATATTGTTGATTGTATTCTGTTGTTTATTTCCTGGAGGTGAAATGCATCTATGAAGCAATCTGGCGATGCTAATCAAAATCCTTCTCAGCAAGATTATTCGATTGTGTTGGTGGATGGTGTATGCCATTTTTGTCAGGGGGCGGCCCGCTTCATTATTAAGCGTGACCCGAAGGGGACGTTTCATTTTGGTTCCCTGCAATCCGAGCAGGGACAAAAGCTATTGCGTGCAGGAGGATTGTCAACGGATCAGCTGGATACGTTCGTATTAATTGAAGACGGTATGTATTACACGAGGTCAACCGCAGCTCTGCGGATTGCCAGACGTCTTCGTTTTCCATATCCGCTGGCCTATGTCTTCATCCTCGTTCCCCGCTTTATACGCAATGCAGTCTATAACTGGGTGGCACGTAACCGATACCGCTGGTTTGGCAAGGATGAAGAGGATCAATGTCAGATTCCCCCACCAGAAATTAGGCAACGATTTTTTTAACTGTTCAGGATTCAGGTTTCGGAGGAGCAGCTTCCTTTTCAGAGCCCTTTTTGGAGTGATGACGACGGATCAGCCATATCACAACTGCCGCAATTAGGATCAGGCCCGCAACGGCTACATATATGATATGACGCAGATTGGGTACGTTGACGGATAACTTTAGCTCATTAGACTCTAATGGGGCAATATCCCAACGTAGCGTTTTCCCGTCTGCCGATACACTGTCGGCATTGCTCGCAGCGGGCTGGATCGGTAAGGACAGGCTAAAATTAAGATCAAGCTGCCGCTCCAGTATTTTGCGTGCGAACACATTCATTTGCTCCAATTTGTCACTCAGTCCCCGAGCTTCTTCCGGAAGCATCCGTGGCAGATCGAGCTTCATCGTAAGACCAACATTCGTTGTGAAAAAATGTTGGGTCACAGCGCGTTTAAATTCTAATCCCTCAGGTAGATTTAAACCCTGATTGGGATTTTTTCCGCTTGCAATCCAATCTCCTTGATAGTGTCCCTTGATTTGATAACCCTTTCTTCCCTGCTCAGATAGTGGCTGAACATTTAGGCTGTTGCTTTGAATGCGCTTAGCCAAGCGGTCCAGCAGCCCGGGATTATTCAGCATTAACAGTGTCTGATTGTTTACACTGAACGAAGCATTCATGTCCACGCTCTGATCCAGATGAACATCTACATGAACGTCCCCACGTGCACAGGAAGTGAGCGGGATCAGACAGCACAGCAGCACAAAAATGAGTAGCATTTTCCGTGTTCGATGTTGTTGATGCTTGTCCCGGTAAGGGCCGTATCCTGTTTGCTCCATGATCTTCACCTTCTTTATCTATGTTCTTTCATGTAACGATTGGATATCTTCTATATATTACACATTCGGAGAGCTAAAATCGAACGGACTGACAGTATAAATAGGTTTTTATATTTAAAATGTTTACCTAGAGAAAAATTTTGGTTTATACTCTAAAATATAGTATTGATAAAAAATAATTGACATCATGAAATAGTTTGTCCCAAATGCATATAAATAAAGGAGGCTGTTGAAGCATGAATAAACGGTTTAAGACGGCTGTACTGTGTTGGGCTTTGATGGCAGGAACAATGTTCCTGGTTTTAGTTGTAGTAAGTGCATGCACTAATAGTAAGAAGACGGAGCAGGGAGCTACTGGAGAGGCGGGGCAAAAAATAAAGGCCACAGCTACCATTGGCATGATTTCTGATATTGTCGGCAAGGTAGGCGGTAATCATGTGGAGGTTACAGGCATTATGAAATCAGGTGTTGACCCACATTTGTACAAGGCTTCTCAGGGAGATATGCGCAAACTGGATCAGGCGGATATTATTTTTTATAACGGGTTGCATCTGGAAGGAAAAATGCAGGACATTTTGGAGAAGATCGGCAAGCAAAAACCTGTCGTACCTGTGTCCAAAAATATTGTTCAGGATCAGTTGCGCTCAGGTAGCCCGGAAATGGGGGCGGAGCATGATCCGCATATCTGGTTTAACGTACAAAACTGGATGTCTGCGGTAGAAACCGTCAGAGATGAATTGTCGGCGCTTGATGCTGCTCATGCGGAGGATTATAAGGCCAATGCAGAAGCCTATCTCGCTGAGCTGCGGAAGCTGTATGCTTACACGAGGGAGCAGATTGCCAGCATACCGGAAGCCCAGCGCGTGCTCGTCACGGCCCATGATGCTTTTGGCTATTTCGGTGATGCTTACGACATTCAAGTGAGAGGGCTTCAAGGAATGAGCACAGAATCAGAAGCGGGCTCTCAGGATGTGACCAAGCTGCGGTCATTCAGGGAGCGGCGCAGCAGGGTCATACGATAAAGGTTGTCGGCGTGCTGTATTCGGATGCGATGGGTGAAGAAGGTACGGAAGAAGGCACGTATATTGGAATGGTCAAGCATAACGTTAATACGATTGTTAAAGCGCTCAAATAAAGGAGGCGAAGACATATGAGGCATTCACCGCTTGAGGTTCGTGATTTATCTGTAGCTTATCAAAAAAAGCCCGTTCTGCTTGACGTTTCCTTCGAGGTGCCGGCACGATACTCGGAGTGAGGTGAGCGGTATGACAAGCTTGGCTACGCTTTTGACCGATCCGAATATGCAGTGGATTTTGCCGGGGGTATGTGTAGCGTTTATGATTACGGGCACAAAATCCGTATTTGGATTTATGATCGGGGCCGCTATTGCAGGCATTGTTGCGACCTTTGCCATCAGTGCGCTGACCCGGTACTCACGAATCAAAAGCGATTCGGCGATTGCAGCCGTGCTGTCTGTATTTTTCTGTTTTGGCATTATGCTCTTGACGGAAATCCAGCACAGCGGGGCAGGGAATCAGAGCGGGCTGGATAAGTTTCTGTTTGGTCAGGCAGCGACGATGGTATTGTCTGATGTTTACACGATGGCGGCAATTTCGGTGGTACTGATCGGAATCTGTATATTGTTCTTCAAGGAATTTAAGCTGCTTAGCTTTGATCCCGGCTTTGCCCGTGGACTTGGTTTTCCGGCAGGTTTGCTGGATAAGCTGTTGATGCTGCTGATTGTTATTGCGGTAGTTGCCGGGATTCAGGCGGTGGGTGTCATTATGATGGCGGCCCTGTTGATTACATCCGCGGTGTCTGCAAGATACTGGACGGAGAAGCTGGGTGTCATGGTGTGCCTCTCAGGCTTATTTGGTGCTATAGCGGGCTTCGGTGGAACGGTCATCAGCTCTCTGGGGCAAAATCTGCCCACAGGGCCGTTGTGTGTGCTGTGTGCGACTGCCGTGTTCGGTGTGAGTCTGGTTTTTGCGCCGCAGCGCGGGTTAATTTCCAAGGCTATCGTTCAGTTGAACGTCAGAAAAAATATGGAGCAGGCAACCGCAACACACCAGGGAAAGGAGCGTGCGCTGTGAGTACCTTTTATGTGATCTTGACGGGAATGTTAGTGGCAGGGGGATGCAGTATTGTTGGCGATGTTTTTGTTTAATTTGCTCGTGATAGGGGTATTTTTCAAGCAATTTTAAATCACTTCCTTTGATCCTGCGCTGGCGGCTTCGGTAGGTATTCCAGTTGTTTTTTTTCATTATCTGCTGACGGAGAAGTTATCCCGTATGATGGTGTACAGCGTCGGGTTTGGGGCGATCAGTTCGGTAGCAGGCTTTTACACGGCAAGTGTGCTGGATGCCTCTATTGCCGCATGTATGCTGTGTGTATCGGGTTTGCTGTTGCTGCTGTCCTTTCTCTTTTCCCCGTCCCATGGGGTGGTGTGGCAAAAGTTACTCCAGCAACGGGGACTGGTTCGTGAAGACAGCAAGTAATTCGCAGAAAGCGATGATCTATGAGTGACCAAAAGTAGCGTGCAGACAGGTAGAAAATGCCTGAATGCGCGTTTTTTGCGCGTATGATGCTCTGTGTGGCTTATTTTGCGCAAGCTGGAGTGGATCGTCTTGAATTGTTGGGGACACGGGAGTACATTCATTACAGCGATACAAGAACGGACGGAACGATCTGTCACGTTGCAGGGAGGCACGAAAATGGAGAGCTTTAAACGTAAATCACCAGAGGAAATATTGGATTCCATTAACAAATTGCATCGGGGCAGACTCAAAATATATATTGGAGCGGTCAGTGGGTCGGGCAAAACGTATCATATGCTTCAGGAAGGACAATCGCTTCAGCGTGAAGGTATTGATGTTGTAATTTGTGCAGTATCGACCATGCAGCGGCGCGAGACGGTGGAGCAGGTGGGCACGCTGGAGCGGATACCCAGTATCCATTGGATTCAGGATGGGGCGGAGCAGAAGGATTTGAATCTGAAAGCACTGGAGGAACGCAATCCCGAGGTGGTGCTGGTGGATCATTTGGCACATCGCAATCGGGAAGGAGCCCCATTTTCAACCCGGTTGGAGGATATTCAATATCTGCTGGAGCTGGGGATTAGCGTCATTACGACGGTCAATGTCTATGAGCTGGAAGGGATTACGGAGTGGGTTTATCAGCTAACGGGGATAGAAGCAGAATATACGGTTCCTGTCGATACGCTCGAGCTGGCGGATGAAATTCGTCTGATTGATGTCACACCGGAAACGATTTTGGAACGGCTGGCGAAAGGATACATGCATGCGCCCAATCCTGAGATGTTTCACCGGGGGAATCTGGGTAAGCTGCGTGAGCTGGTTCTGCGATTGGTGGCAGAGGATGTGAACGATTCGCTGGAACGGCACCGGGAGGAATTGGGTTTGCACGGGGCGTCAGGAGCCGCAGAGCGTATTTTGGTGCCTGTCCAGTATCATTGGAACGGGTCGATTTATGTTCGCAGGGGGGAGCAGGTCGCCAAGCGGCTGGGCGGAGATATGCTGGTGGCCTCCTTTGTCGATCCGAAGCGCAAGCTGTCCAAGGAATCGGCGGCCTTCAAGCGCTCGATTGAGCAGTTGGTTGAAAAGGTAGGATCGGAATTTGAAGAAATCCCGCTCATTTCCCGCAGAAGATTGCCTCGGCAGCTTATCCATTATGCGGTGGCGCGTAATGTTACCCGGATCGTTATGGGACATTCCCGGCAGACCCGGTGGCAGGAGCTGATCAGAGGCTCGCTGGTAAACGGAATTTTTAAGCGGATGAAAAATATGGACCTGCTCCTTATTGCCGACCGCGCAGAGCAGGAGGGTGAACGTATTTTGCCGACGATGAGGCAGGAGGAAGGAGACAATGATCCGTATCATCGTCTGAGCGATGAGGAAGCGCAGGCTGAGGCTGCCAAAATTCGGCGCGGCAAGCTCAAGGTATATATTGGTGCTGCTCCCGGTGTTGGTAAGACGTACACGATGCTCAGAGAGGGAAATGACCTGCTGGCAAGCGGGATTGATGTTGTTATCGGACTGCTGGAAACGCATGGAAGGGTAGAAACGCTGGCACAAGTAGGCTCTCTGGATACCGTTCCCCGTCAGACTATCAAGCGTCATGGCGTGCGCTTGGAGGAAATGGACACCGAAGCGATTCTCAGGCGCAATCCCGAGGTGGTCCTTATTGACGAACTGGCGCATACCAATGTTCCCGGCAGTCCGAGATCCAAGCGTTATGAGGATGTGCTGACGATTTTGGATCAAGGGATTTCTGTCATTTCCACAATGAATGTACAGCATCTGGAGAGCCTGAATGACGCGGTTGAGCAGATTACCGGGATTCGGGTGAGAGAGACCGTTCCCGACCGTATGATGCGGCTGGCCGATGAGGTACAGCTCATTGATGTGGCTCCCAAATCGTTGCAGCAGCGTATGCGTGATGGCAAAATATACGATCCTGCCAAAGTGGAGCAGGCGCTTAGCCATTTTTTTAAATTAGGTAATCTGATTGCCCTACGGGAGCTTGCTTTGCGGGAATTGGCAGATGATGTAGACGAAAGGTTGGAATCCTGGGATCGGCACGAATCGCTTAGAGGGCCGTGGCGTAGAGAGGAAGTAATCTTCGTAGGGGTTGCACTCAGTAATAATGCCGAAAGACTGATTCGACGCGGCTTTCGTATTGCTTTTCGTCTGAAGGCGGTGTGGATCGTGACCTATGTTCATGTCGGTATAAGCATTCCGGAGAAGTTAAATTCCCGGGTGGAACAGTTGAAAATGCTAACCCACCGTCTGGGAGGAACCTTCGAAATCCGGCTTGTTTCCAGTCGGAGAGAGATTGCTGACATATTGATTACTCCGGTGGAAGGGTATACGGGTACGCAGTTAATTGTGGGGCAGTCCTCCAGAAGTAGCCGTTGGGGAAAGGATGCGGTCGTTCCGCAAATTCTTCGTCAAGCGCGTCATATGGACGTTCTGATCGTGGCGGACTATGACCCGGACATCAAGCTGGAGGAGGGGGATTGAATCGCCCAATCCTTTTATAAATAGTCAGATGCTGGTTTCCGGTTGTTCAGTGCTTCCATAGTATATTCTATCTCAAAGAATTGGAGGCGAATTCGAATATGTTTAAACATCGTCCGCGTCATTGTCATTTTCCTAAGCCAAGAAAACGCATTACTAAGAAGATTATTAAGGTGACTGTCATTAAGTTTGAGCCTAAACGGCATCATCGGTTTCATGAAGACTTTGTAACAAGATGTCATCACCACCGGAAACATCGTCATCATCGTCATCATGACTGTCATTGTCATCACCGTCATCATCACCACAAATTCTAAGATTAAGGCAATGGGAGGCGGGCTTGAATGCCCGCCTTTCGTTTACATAAGGATTTGAAGAAATTCTAACATAAAAAATGCTTGCTCTAAAATAGGCGCTGTGCTATTCTACCAGTAAATAGATTGCACGTGACGGAAGCACCGTTCACCAACCGTATGTATGTACGGTTTGATGAACGGTGCTTTTTTGCGTTGTTGTTTTGGGGAGGGGATGAGCGTCATGATTCCGGTAAAAGTAGTGCTGGCTGTAGAAAGCCGGGATTATATTGAGCCACTGCTGAATTATGTACACGGAAGCGAGTACGCTAGAAGGCTGAGAGTAACGGCATTTTCGCAGCCGGAGGCATTTCGCCAATACATGATGGAAACGGCTGGAATGAAAAAGCCGGATGTAGTGGTGGGTGAAGCCGCTTTTTTGAGTCTGTGGACAGATCGGGAAGCTTCTGATATTCCTTGTCTGGTGCTACATGAGGGAGAACAGGTGAGCGGATACGGACAACCTTTATTAAAATATCAGCCCTTGTCTGAACTGGTGGGCTTTATTTTGGAAACGGCGAGACAGCGGACAAGTGGGCAGCAGAGCGTGAACAGCCGGGAAGGCGGAATGGTTATTGGCATGGTTGCGGCTTCCGGTGGGTTGGGTAAGACAACGGCTGCGCTCAATTTATCCAAGCAGCTGGGAAATGAGGGGTATTCGGTTTTTTATTTGAATTTGGAAACGGTGGATTCAAGTTCGTTGTTCACGGGTTCCGGCGGTTCTAGTGGAGCAGAAGGAGAGGGACTGTCCAGACTGCTTTATGATCTCAAGGCAGCGGGGCATAAGGGAAATCCCTTATCTGTCGCTTCGTATTGTGTGCGCCGTTCTGAAATTCAGGCCGACACCTTTCAGCCTGTCGATAACCGCAAGGAACTGATGGACATGACCTGTGATGAGGCGGTAGAGCTGATTCGGACGATTGCCGAAAGCGGACAGTATGATGTTGTAATCGTAGATGGCGAATCCGAAAATGGTGACCGGGCTCAGGCTGTACTCGAAGCCAGTCATAAGCTGATCTGGCTGCTGGCTGACGATTTAATGAGCATGCACAAGTGCGGGCTATGGCTGGATGTTCTGGAGGCCACACAGCCGGAAGGACTTGAATCCATGCTGACTAAAACCCGCTTTGTGGTGAATCGTTATATGGGGACGATGGTCAACTCGTTACCTCGGGACTTTATGGAGCTGAACGGGGCGCTGCCTTACATTCCTTCATGGAAGCAGATGAAGCATCGTGAGTTGCTGCTTAGTTCACCGATTTATCAGCGGGAAATTCGCCAGTTGTGCCGCGAGCTACTGAATGTGGAGACTGTAACACAGCCGCCCGCCGCTTGGTCTTAAAGGGGGCCGATGAACATGAATGAAGAACGGTTTCGTGCACTACGAGCGGATATCCGGGGAGGCCTGGATGTCACGTCCTCGGTAGGGGATGAAGAGTTAGTGCGGCATATTGAAAATCGAATTTTGCATGACACAGAGCTGGCAGGTTTGACCTCCAGAGAAAAGCATGCGCTGGTTCGTAAAATTTTTAATTCCTTCCGTGGGCTGGATGTGCTCCAGCCGTTGATTGATGATCCCACGGTTACGGAAATTATGATTAACAGTCACCGGGAAATTTTTGTGGAGCGGGCAGGTGAGGTGATCCAGGCACCCGATCAATTTGAGTCCCGTGAGCGACTGGAGGATTTAATCCAGACGATTGTAGCCGGAGTGAACCGGATTGTGAATGAGTCTTCGCCGATTGTCGACGCCCGATTAAAGGATGGGTCACGTGTAAATATTGTGCTACCGCCAGTTGCCCTCAAGGGACCGACGATGACGATACGGAAGTTTCCCGAGCGTCCGATGACGATGGATGACTTGATACGAATGGGTGCGCTGGATGCAGAAGCCGCCCATATGCTCAAGGACTTGGTGCGCAGCAAGTACAACATTTTTATAAGCGGGGGTACGGGATCCGGTAAAACTACCTTTCTGAATGCATTATCCCAATTTATCCCGCCATCGGAACGGATTATTACAATTGAGGACTCGGCAGAGCTGCAAATTGTAACTGTCCCTAATCTGGTTTCCATGGAAACACGCAATGCCAACACCGAGGGGAAGGGGGAAATCACGATTCGTGATCTGATTCGTTCCTCCCTGCGTATGCGGCCCAATCGCATTGTGGTGGGCGAGGTCAGGGGGAGCGAGGCCCTGGATATGTTGCATGACAAATCTATAAAAAGGTTATTAAAGGAGATATACACACATGGGCAAAATGATTGTACGATATAGCATTCTTCGTAACAGTGGTTTTGGAAAGTTTATTCTGGAGAAAAAAACTGCAACTGTGAATTTTGAAATGAGCTTAAAAGACTACGAGTACTATCAAGAGAGCATAGTAAACGAGATAAGTTCAAAAGAGAGCGTTAAGGCAACACAGGTGAGAGTTACGGGGATTTTAAGACTTCCCTATTCATAATATAATTAACAACCTTAAAACGAACGTGAGAGCATTTCAGGAGTATGTTGATTGTGGTGTGTATGCTATTCTAAGAATAAATGAACGAGGCTTAGGCTAATATTTCGATTACAATAATTATCCAGAATAAAAGGAGATGGTGAATAAGTGGAGGAGCTTTATAACTTAATTCATCCAAGCTATGGTGACTACTCACGCCTTGATGATGAATTAAGATTGCCTTTAAGAAAAGAAAATCATTTATCGATAACCGAATCGGAACTACCTTTTTTAGAAGGGTATGATATCTTTAAATGGTCTGAGACTTTTTATGATAAGGTTCGCCATGCAGAATTTAGTTTGATTAATTTATTGTATATATTTGAGCAAGGAATTAATGATGATGAGTGGCTTGTCAAGGGAAAGGGGACTGTTCGCCTACTTCCTCATTTCGAACAGAAGGATTACTTTCTCAAATTTTATTTTGATTATTATGTTGATAATTTCTTCTATAAAGTTTCTTCCGCTTTAGATGTATTATCTCATATTAGTAATAGATTATATAATTGGAACATGTATAAGCCATCCTTTAAAAAATGTTGGGATCAAAAGGAATCAGAAAGTACTGTAAAATTATCAAATGAACAGCTTTACTTTGCCCTAAGAGAAATTATAGATAAGCCAATCTATAAAGATTTTAGACGAATTAGAAATGACTTTACGCATAATCATCCTCCTTCGTCTCCCACATCAGGTGTAATCTTTTATAAAGATAAGGAAAGGCCAGTGACTAACTTGGGGGGAGAAGAATATAGAATAACTAAATCTCTTTCTGGAGACCATATTGTGTATACTTCATCAGGTGAAATCAAAAAAATGGTACTAGAGGTTTGGGAGCTATTAATTGATGTAATTGATGTGGTTAATGAACATATGAGGTAGTTTGGAAAAATGAAGTCTATTTTAGCGAGCTTTTGCAGAAAGACAATATAAAACACCAATTTTACCATCCAGTTGCCTCCATATTGACGGTGACTGGATTTTTTTGTATTGTCGTGAATCCCGACATCCGAGCGCCTAGCAATAGGCGTTTTTTTGTTACCAATTTACTATACCTATTCAATACATATGGGAAATTGTCCCTATCTGTTGTATTATAATGTAGTATGAAAAAGAGCCAGAGTAGCTAAGGAGGAGCATTGTTGTCTATATTTGTGATATTGTGTGTCATTGCTGTATTGATTGTTTTGGTGTTGCTACGCTTATTTAAGAAGCCTAGAGTTCAGGAACGGTATAAGGTAACGCAAGATATTGACCCTTATAAAATTGGCATTAACGAAATAGACCGTATGGAGGATGGCAAGGACTTTGAAATGTATCTGTTCAGGCTGTTCCTGTGTTTAGGCTATGGTGATACTTATAAGACGCAGGACACTAGAGATTATGGTGCAGACTTGGTATTTACGGACAGAGAGGGCTACCGCAATGTCATTCAGGCTAAACGGTATGCAGTAAGCAATCCTGTGGGTTTGGGTGCAGTTCAGGAAGTGTATAGTTCTATGCGATTTTACAGAGCTAAGAAATCTATTGTTATTACTCCAAGCAAATACACAAACTCGTGTGAAAAGTTAGCTAGTTTTAATGGAGTGAAGCTGTTAGATCGCAATGATTTAATTGAAATGATTGAGCTATTCAAGTCACAGCAGCATAGCAAGGTAAAAGATATCATTGAAGCAGAGCCTTACTTGAGTTTGCATTCATGGGACGATTATAGGAATAACAATAAAGTGATTAGACAGGATCGGAAGGCTAAAAAACTCATTGCTACAGGTAAGTAGGATAATACCCTAATTAAATGACAGTAATATTGTGAAAAAAGGAGCCGTACTACATATGAAGAAAAAATTGCAGGTGTTTATATCTTCAACATACACAGATATGATTGAAGAAAGACAAGCAGCAGTAACAGCGGTTTTAAATGCAGGGCATATTCCTGCGGGGATGGAGTTGTTTAAGTCAGGAGATCAGAGCCAAAAAGAGACAATCAAGCGGTGGATTGATGAATCCGATGTATATATGTTGATTTTAGGTGGGCGTTATGGCAGCATAGATCCCGAAAGCGGAAAAAGTTATACGCATTGGGAATATGACTACGCAGGAGAGCAAGGTAAAAGAAGGTTTGCCATTGTAATAGATGAAAAAAGACTTACAGAAAAGGCAAAAGAGAATCCTGATTATTTAGAAAGAATAAATTATACAAAGTATCAAAATTTTAAAGTGGAAGTACTGAATAATATATCCAAGTTCTTTGAAGATTTAAAGGACATAAAATTGATAGTAATGGAGTCACTAAAAGAATATGAGGATGACTTAACATTATCAGGCTGGATTAAGGCAGATAATGCTTCTAATATTGAAAAAATTCTGCTAGAAAACTCCAAATTACTCAAAGATAATGACAAATTAAAGCGAGAACTGTCCAACATAAAAAATAAAGCCAATGAGAATGAACTCATCGGGGGTTATTCTTTTGAAGAGATATTCAAGGCATTAAAAGCTATGCCGCTACACGTTCCCTCTCAGTTTGAGAAATTTGCCCATTGCGATTCGATTCTATCATTCTTTTTAACGATTCGAAATAGCCTAGCGACAGGTATTACAACTGGAACACAAAAAGGTAGTCAAGTGTCCTATACTATTCATTATGTTATTCCACCGTTAATGGCTTTTGGACTAGTAGAAAAGACAAAGATTAGCGGCATTGCAATTCAGAGGTTTCAAACTTCAAAAGAAGGGCACAGGTTCATAGCAAAGTATGAATTAAAATCTATCAAAGGAGAACTTTAAAATAAAAAATAAATTTGGCTAAATCGCTTAGACAGTGCAGTAATTAGACTACTTTGCAGATGCGCATACAGCAGTATAAGATATTGATTCAAGTAGAAAGTTAATATGGTGCTTCCTAGGTAGACTTGAAAATCGAAAAATACGTACTTCACTCTATAAGGAGCTATTAAAATGAAAAATAATACTAGATATATCAAGATACAAACAAATGAACAATTATATAATTGTGTTAAATCAGGGGTTAGCCTTGAAGTCTACGTTAGTGGAGAACTTGATTTTATCGGCCAATTAGTAGATTTCACTGATAATCTTATAAAGTTTGAAGATGGATTTTATCTTAGATCCTTGTCAGAAGTGATTATTAGAGAAAATTATTTCTTAAAAAAATGATCATTTCATGCATTAGCCTTAAAAAGAGTAGTATGAAGTAAAAAGATGAAGAAAGATGGTATCTGAAATATGGAGACAAATATGATGAAAGTAGTATTGATAGGAGCAAATATATACCAAAATTTTGATGATCTAAATAGTGTTGAAAATGATATTAATTTAATGAAAGAAGTATTCGATAATAATTTTGATGCCACAGTTGAAGTATTAACAAATGAAAAAGTAAAGAGTGGTAACGTTAAAAGTATGCTTAAGCATTTTTTTAGTAACTGTGATTATAATGATATACTTGTTCTATATTGGGCAGGACATGGGGCAGTTTACGAAGGTAAAGGGTACTTGATAACATATGATTCTACTGACTCAGAAGCAAATAATAAAATAGCTATGCAAGATTTAAATGAACTTATCGAAGATTCTCCAGCGAAGTCTATACTAGTTGTTGTTGATTGCTGCAAGAGTGGTTTTCTAACAAGAAACATTAATGCTGTAGATAATGTCATGAATAAAGAATTTGATATTAAAGGAAAGGGAAGAGTAATTATAACTGCTACTAACCATGAAGATGCTTATTCTCTTTCAGATGAAAGCAATGGTGTTTTTACATCAATATTATTACAATATTTACAAGAATTTATAGATGATCAGCAGAGAGATGAGATTGATGTAACTGAACTTTATTCGTATGTAGTACGTGATATGAATGATGGTATTTATAAACAAGTCCCTTGTATGAAAGCTTCAATTGAAGGGAGATTCATTTTAAAACTAAAAGAGAAAAATTATAAAAAAACAAATAGCAACATGAAAGTAACGATGTTACCCAGAGGAGCAAATAGGCAGCTTGAAAAATTAGACAAGATATTTAAGAATTCTGATTATTTAGATAAACAACATTTTATTAAGGAAATCCAAATATATTTAGGTTCTGAACTTATTGCGGGAAAAGTTAAAAAAATAAGCAAACATTTGTTTCTTGATGAAGCATTAAATTTGGAGATAGAGTGGTTTGAGTGGGCATTAAATTTTAGAATTTCTCAAATGAAAAGTAACTATGTAATTAAACTTCCACGTGAAGAAGCAGAGTTAGCTTATAAACTAACAAATGAAAAAAAATGTATAGTTTATTTAAAATTATCTCAACTTCATGAAGAAATTCTGCCAGATACTATCTGGCTGAGAATAAATGATAAAAATATCAAATTACCAGGAGGATATTTGAGAAGATGTTATAGAGAGCTACCAATGAAAGAAGATATAGAGTATAAACTGATGGAACTTATTGAGAATCAGAGAAGCATTATAACATTGGATAATAGCAATAAGGTAGCTAAATGGGATACGAATAATTTAACAATAATTTCTTCCTTTAAAATTAGAGAAGAAGTAGGACATATATTCTCCTTTAAATATAGTAGCACAAAGGAAACAATATTTGTAGGAAGCATTTTTAAGGATAGATTATTATTTAATTTATATAATTCTAAGGGAGAAAATATATATTCAGAAAAATTTGATGTTAACGTCTATTACTTTTACCCTAATTCAGGAGATTATATAATTTATTATAACAAAACGGAAATTTACTTTGTCTCTTTACAAGAAAAAAATGAGAAAAATTTTAAAATTCGTGGTAAATTTTTAATGAGAAGACAAGTTCCTTTATTTTATGAATTAGATGAAGGAATTCTTCTTTATAACTTTAATACTCTTTATATTTTTAATAATAAGTTTGAACTTTTGAAAGAAGAAAAAATCTATAATGATGGATTTAAAAGAATAATAAATAAAAATTTGTTTTTATCGAGAAAGGTTGAACATTATTCAATTGTTAATATAGAAAAAAAAGGAGATTGGTACCCTAAAAAAACTGTGAGTAGGTTAGACATTCTTCAATCCCATGTTTTAAAACATCATATTATTGAAGTAAGAGAAATGAATAATGAAATGGGATATTTCGTGGAAGTAACTGATTTAACAACAGGAAAAAGTGAATTCTATAATATGAAAGAAAAACCAATGAAATTTTCCATAAGTGATGACAACACCTTTATGGCTGCACTTACAGAATATGGAGCAATTAAGTTATGGGTCTAATTTAAATAATAAAAAACTAACAGATATAGAGCTTTACGAATACTACAATAGAAGAAAGCGGAGTGTACAGGAACAGTATCGACTCACTACTGATTAAACTCACCAAAGGATTATGCCGCACTCAGGGTAGGCTTCGAAATTCTGCTTTCTTTCATAAAATTGGATATCATCATGACCATAATGAAAATCTTACGTAGACAGCGAGGAAGAATATTTTCAGCTAGAAGTAAATGCTTGGCAAAAGTCCAAATATATAATTCCTGATGATTTGAAAGAAGAGTTTGATAAATTTAATTTGCGTATAATGATAGTTACAAACATAAGTTTTCTAAAGAGAGAGAAAATGATTCGTAATAAGGCGGGAATCTAGATGACATGGATTTCATTAATATTATTCATATTTTCATCTGTGGCATTATATAGGATAGCGCGATCAGGGAAAGAGACCAAATTTATATATTTTACAGCTACTATACTATTAGTTTTAGAGTTTGTTTGCCCATCTGTATTTATATATAATTTGTCTCCGTGGAAAGGGGGCATTCCTTTAATGGGAATTTACACATGGTTTTATATAGTCTTAATTTTGTTGCTTGTGAATATTAAAGCTAAAAAATAACACAGTAACTTTCGTCTTATTAAATATTGGAGATGAAAAGCCATATGTATACAAACCAGCATCACACAATGACCTACACACTAAACAGTGGAATCAAAGGAACAGTCAATCTATCCAGCAAACAAATACAGGACTGGATAGAATCTTATCGTGTAGGAAGTAAATATGTGACGACAGTAGGAAAAGAATATTTTGGATTAAATCCTGAGCTTGTAGCAGATTTTAAGGTACATAATGAATTTTCTGAGCAGAGGGAACATATAACAGCTATTCAGCCTACAGCATCGAGTAAGACCAGTGAACAATTAGCAGACGCATATAGCGAGCATAAAACGTTGATTCAGGTGGAATGTAAATGTGGAGCTTCCTATATAGAGGAGTCAGCATACAAGAGGAGTAAATGGGGATGTAAAGAATGCGGTGAGATTGTGTTTCTGGATAGTAAGAAGGGTATGGTTGATACAGTGAAAGGGAAAGCGTGGTATATGACTAATAGGTATTTTGTTGAGAGGTAAATTGGCTTTCCTCAAGTTGGAGAAACCCTTATATACAGGCAATGATACATAAGAAAATCGGCTACAGGTTTGTGACAAACTGTCATAACCCTTGATATGACTAGGTTTAACGTAGTGTTAAAACGATTGACGGGAACGAAATTTCGTTCTCCCTGCATGGCTTAGATGGAAGCCAAGTCCTAAGTTTGACTTAGTGCCAGACCAAAATTATTTTGGTCTGCCTCTTTGTCATTGGATAGGAAATTATTTTCTATCCTCTTATCATATTGATTGCTTGCATATTTAATACTGAATTGATTTCAGCATTAGGCTGCTAAGTTAAGCTTAGAAGGTTCAAAGGTAAAATGGCTTTGAGTACCAATTTGGTACGGGAGCAACTAGGTTAAACCGAGTTACAAACAAATAGCTGGTCAATCCGTGTTTGAGATTGGTAAAAGATTGAAGCATGTGAAAGAGAATGATTTGGTGCATGGTGAATGGTCGCGTTGGTGTACTGAGGAAATAAGGATGACACGTCAACAGGCAGACAAATTCATCGTAGTTTTCGACGAGTTAAGGGTAGATGACAATCCGAATTGTCAAATTGGAGTGACTAGGTTGTACGAAATAGCGCTTTTGCCACCAGAAGATCGGACGAGAGAGCATACGTTGAAATCAGGTGAGCAAAAGACGGTGGATGAAATGACTGTGAGGGAATTGCATATATGATTCAACACTAAGACAATTTGTATTAGGGTTAAGCTATAATTTATTGATGAGTAAGCGTGATAGAGTGAAAAAGGTATAAATATACTCTTATTGATAATATCAAAATGACAATCATAAGTCTTCCACTCCGCGATTCTTGTTGCGATTGACGATACGTCTGTGGTGTTTCTAAAAAGGTAGGGAAATAAAGGTTTTTTCAAATTTAAGTTCACACAATTTAATTTATAAAAATACAATAATCCCTTGATTCATCAAGCTTTTCTGAACATTTTTCTCCGATACGTACGATTGAAACCCACGATGCAAAGAAATTCTTCACAAATCCCTTTGTTTATCTACATTTTAGCTATTTTCTCGATACGACACGATGTAAATATATTCAGGCACAATTTTGAACCACAATGACTCAGAAAGCCATGTGGAATAAGTGTTTTTTGAACATGTAGTCAAGTTTGACGATTGAGCTTCGATACGGGTGTCGAAATGGGATTAAGAACGTCAGAATGTAAAAAAAGAGGCTGTCTCACAAAGGAGACGAACCTCTTGTACCTTAGTATTGTCTAGCACTTATGTTAAGGTCGTAGAGAGAGCCATCATTGTTGTATATATATACTTCATAGTTACCTGATAAGCCAGTACCAACTAATTGTTCGAAATTCCTAGTTTTTTGTCCACCAGCAGGAATAGTTGATTCTCCGAAGTCCTGACCATTGACTTTTACACTAAGATAAACTCTTGACGAACCATTATTTTTAACGAAAATATTCAATTTTTTACCGTTCTGAGGAGAGAGTGTGAAGGAATCTCTGAAAGCTCCTTTTCCTGTATGATGAACAGCAGGTATGGTTACAACATCCATAGGTGTAATTACACGGGTATCCTTAACTTCATTTTCAACGATTTTACCTTGTTCTTGAGTTGCAGATACCGATTGCTCTGCATTTGCTATGTAACCGTTATCCGCAAAAGAGACTGCTGACAAAGATAACATTAATGCAGCTGACAATGACACTGTTAAGATTTTCTTCATAATATTAATTCCTCCTAAAATATATTTTATAAATACTAAGTCAAATACAAAAGACTCGGTATTTGAAATAATTATAGAATAAAATCTATATTTTGTAAATACTTTTTCCTATATAATCCTCTTCTCTATAATATTTAATATTCAAATGCATTATATAGAGGTCAGTGTTTCTAGTGTTGTGTCATAAAGTATACCTTTTGCAATAGTGGTCTGGCGTATGTCATAAGTGGTTATGATACATGTCAAATAGTATATAAAATATTATGAAATGTTT
>JBEUOG010000037.1:0-26890 GCA_040544055.1 Paenibacillus sp. PvR008 | reverse complement strand
TATGTAAGACCCCTTGAAGACGACGAGGTAGATAGGTTGGGGGTGGAAGTGCAGTAATGCATGGAGCTGACCAATACTAATCGGTCGAGGGCTTACCTAAGTATAAAACGCAATGGAGTTTCGGATCCAGTTTTCAGGGTGTAACCTTGAAACAAATGTTTGTTATTCCCTGATAGCTCAGTTGGTAGAGCACTCGACTGTTAATCGAGTTGTCACAGGTTCGAGTCCTGTTCGGGGAGCCATATGGAGAGGTGTCCGAGTTGGCCGAAGGAGCACGATTGGAAATCGTGTAGGCGCCAAAAGCGTCTCGAGGGTTCGAATCCCTCTCTCTCCGCCAGATATTATTTATTGTAGGGCCCGTTGGTCAAGCGGTTAAGACACCTCCCTTTCACGGAGGTAACAGGGGTTCGATTCCCCTACGGGTCATTAACTATTCTATAAAAGAGCTTGAAATAAAAATTTTATAATGGTATAATATGTGAAGTGTGGCGTTGTGGAGGCTTAGCTCAGCTGGGAGAGCATCTGCCTTACAAGCAGAGGGTCGGGGGTTCGATCCCCTCAGCCTCCACCATTTGAAAAGTGAATATTTATTATTGTCGCGGGGTGGAGCAGTTCGGTAGCTCGTCGGGCTCATAACCCGAAGGTCACAGGTTCAAATCCTGTCCCCGCAATTAATTTCCCTTGGGAAATACCTTTGGAACTGTGGTGTAGAGGCCTAACATGCCTGCCTGTCACGCAGGAGATCGCGGGTTCGAATCCCGTCAGTTCCGCCATTTTAGTAATATAATATTTGTCGAAGAGCTTCAGAATAAGGCTCGGTAGCTCAGTCGGTAGAGCAGAGGACTGAAAATCCTCGTGTCGGCGGTTCGATTCCGTCCCGAGCCACTTTTAATTGAATAATTTATGTGCCGGTGTAGCTCAACTGGTAGAGCAACTGACTTGTAATCAGTAGGTTGGGGGTTCAAGTCCTCTCGCCGGCACCATTTTTGGAGGATTAGCGAAGTGGCCAAACGCATCAGACTGTAAATCTGCTCCCTTACGGGTTCGGTGGTTCGAATCCATCATCCTCCACCAGTTTTATAGGGGCATAGTTTAAAGGTAGAACAACGGTCTCCAAAACCGTTGGTGTGGGTTCAATTCCTGCTGCCCCTGCCAAATTTTTTTGTCTTTGCGGCGATCGTGGCGAAGTGGTTAACGCACCGGACTGTGACTCCGGCATTCGTGGGTTCAAGCCCCATCGGTCGCCCTTTACCTTTAATGGGGATTAGCCAAGCGGTAAGGCAACGGACTTTGACTCCGTCATGCATAGGTTCAAATCCTATATCCCCAGCCATCTTAATGCGGACGTGGCTCAGCGGTAGAGCATCGCCTTGCCAAGGCGAGGGTCGCGGGTTCGATTCCCGTCGTCCGCTTCGTTATACTTCGGCGCCATAGCCAAGTGGTAAGGCAAAGCTCTGCAAAAGCTTTATCCCCAGTTCGAGTCTGGGTGGCGCCTCCATAATTATATATGCCGGCGTGGCGGAATGGCAGACGCGCTCGACTCAAAATCGAGTGGGAAACCGTGGAGGTTCGAGTCCTCTCGCCGGTATACCAAAAAGAGTTATGAAATTGCTGATATCAGTAATTTTATAACTCTTTTTATTTAGATTTTAATTATAATGCTGGCTGCAATCTTTGATACATACTTGGAATATAAAAACTACCCAGTATGTAGGTGCAACAGCTGTTTGACCGACCTTTGAAGATTGTAGTAGAATATCGGTACTGAAAAAACATTTATAGTTTATTAGGTACAGAGGAAGTGGGGATGATTATGCAGGAGAGAATCTTGGAAGCTTTTGTGGAGGAAGCACACGAGAGCGGTCTGAAATTTACAATGGACGATCTTGCGAAGAGACTGGCTATCAGCAAGCGCACTTTATATGAAAATTTTTCGTCTAAGACACTCATTTTAGAAACAATTATAGAACGTACGAGTACAGACATGATCAAAAAAACCGAGCGAATTATTGGCAATGATCAATTGTCTTTGTTAGAAAAGATTAAGCAGTCAATCAGGATCATGCCGCAATATTATGAGTTTTACGATTTACGGATATTAGACCAAATGAGAAAGTATTATCCTGAGCAATGGAAAAAGGTGCATTCAGATTTGAATGATTGGTCCCAGCTTAAAGAATTAATTCAGGAGGCCATACAAGAAGGGTTGATTGCTAACAAAAATGAGGCTCTCATTATGAGGCTTATTACTGATTCCGTGAATTTAACGCTCGATCAGCGTTTCTTTTTGGATAACAGTGTGACGGTGGAGGAAGCTATTTATTCCATTGTCGATATTTTGTTATTCGGGTTGGTAAAGAAACCGGAAGCCTAATTAATAGAGAATATATCCTCAACTTTATATGCATATTAGATTTTTTGCTGCTAGTATAGCATCTTTATGAAGCTTGGGGATCAGCAGTAAAGTTGATCCGAATATTTAGGTTTAGCCTATAGATATCCTGAATTTTTCAGGATCGAGAAGGCGTTTTTTTGTAATAAAACTAAAAAAACAATTTTAGTTTTATTATTTTCAGAGATAGACCAACTCAAATAAACGAATGATAAATAAAAGATACACGGAAAAGGAAGGGTGAAAACATGTCTATACTAACACGAAACCGGGGAGCCATGCTGTTTCTGATGCTTAATATTTTTTTGGCATTCATGGGGATTGGATTAGTAGTTCCCGTTTTACCTAAATATATAAGTGAGCTAGGGATGAATGGCTCCTCGATGGGACTGATGGTTGCAGCTTTTGCGCTGACACAGCTTTTATTGTCACTATTGTCAGGAAAGTGGTCTGACCGTTATGGGCGTAAAAAGTTGATTGTTTCTGGCATGTTCATCTTCATGTTATCTGAGCTTGTTTTTGGACTGGCGAGTTCCGTTCCTATCTTGTTTGTTGCACGGATCATGGGCGGGGCAGGGGCTGCGTTGCTTACTCCTTCTATTATGGCCTATGTCGCTGACGTGACCTCGTTTGAGGAAAGAGGCAAGGGAATGGGCATGATCAATGCAGCGATTAACACAGGCTTCATAATCGGGCCAGGGATTGGCGGTTTGCTTGCCACCTATGGAATACGCATTCCCTTCTTTGCAGCCGCAGTAGCCGCGGGAATAGCTGCTATCTTGTCCCTGTTAGTGCTGCCTGAATCCTTAAGCAAGGAAAAGCAACGGTATAATAGAGAGCTTCCACGGCAAAAGGAGAATCTTTTGCAGCAATTTGCCAGGTCGTATCGTTCTCCTTATTTCATGGGATTGATCATCGTGTTTGTGGTTGCTTTTGGACTGGCAAACTTTGAAACGGTGTTCGGATTGTTTGTGGATCATAAATATGGTTTTACACCAGTGGATATTGCGATCATTATAACTACAGGTTCCATTCTGGGGGCAGTTGTCCAAGCGACTATATTTGGCTGGATTATTAATCGTTTTGGCGAGAAAAAGATAATTCATATCTGTCTGGCTGTTGCGGGATTATTCATTTTTCTGACACTGTTTGCCGAGCAGTACGCCATGATTATGTTGACGACTTTTATCATTTTTCTGGCGATGGACATTCTTCGTCCGGCAGTAAGCACATCCTTATCAAGGCAGGCCGGCGATGAGCAGGGGTTCGTAGCTGGAATGAACTCATCTTATACAAGTTTGGGTAATGTGATCGGACCACTGATTGCAGGACTGCTGTTCGATGTTCATATTAACTTGCCTTATATGGTTGCAGCTATAGCGTTACTGGCTTGTCTCGTCCTTTCACTACGCTCCAAGCAAGCGGGTGAGCAACACTCAACAGCCCGTGCAGCAGAATAACATAGAGGGTGATAGCCGCAGGTCTGTATGCCCCCCCGACTTAGGTCTGGGTTCAAAAACCGTCTGAGGACCGTTTTGGCGAACTCCGGATCAGCGTACAATAAGGACATAAGCAAGACACAGTGAAAGGCGGTGAGAGATGATGAGAGTTAATAAAAGAAATGGGTTGGCTATTGTACTGATTGTATTGGGTTCGATTATGCTGCTCGGTAAGTTTACTCCGTTTTTCGGTCACTTTGTAGGACACTTGATCGGTTACTTAATCCCGATAGCGATGATCATGCTAGGCTACTACGGTGTGAAAAAAGGAAATGCGCTTTTCGGCTGGATCGTGCTTGTACTCGGGGTACTGATTTTGCTTGGCAAACTGTCCTGGCTTCTGGGGCCGCTGCTGGCAATCGGGTTAATCATATTCGGTGTTTCACTGCTGAGTGACCGCAGAAGACGTTATTAAGATTGATGGACTTGCGGGTGAATGTGAATTACAGAACGAAAGTATGAAGATATGAAAATACGAATTGTGAAAGGAGCAGACGCAAATGAGTGTTTTTCGTAGAATGCGTGATATTACCGTAGCGACCTTCAATGAGCATTTGGAGCAAAGTCAAGATCCGATACAACTGATTGACCAGTTCTTGTATAACACCCGCAAGGATATTGCCGAAGCGGAAAAGCTTCATCAGCAATACGCAGTGCACACAAGACAGATGAAGCAGCAGCTGGATCAGGCAGTGTCCATGCAGATTAAACGGGAGGAACAGGCGCTGCTGGCTTTAAAGGCTGATGAAGAGCATGTTGCGAAGCTGGCCCTTCAGGAAAAAATGCTGTATGGGGAAAAAGAGGAACAATACAGAGAACTGTGGGAGCAGAGCCGTGAATCGCTGCGTGAGCTGGAGCAACAGCTGGATACGTTAAAAGCGGAATATCAGACGGTAAACAGCAAGCGCCAATATTATGCGGCACGTGTACAAACGTTGAGACTCCAGCAGCAGATGAACGAACGGGCAGGTACATACGGTGGACGAAATGTTCCCCGAATGTTCAACCGCTTGGAAGACCAGGTAGCCGATATGGAAGCAGAAACGCTGAGCCTGCGTGATTTGCGGCAGGGAGAAGGCGGTCACACGCAGGATGCCCAAGGCGGCGGATCGCTGCTCGAACAAGAGTGGGCGAGACTGAAGAGTAAGCTGAACAATAGCGGGAAGGAGTAAGTTGATTATGACCCGAATTTACCGATCAAACCGGGATAGAGTATTAACAGGTGTATGCGGCGGCCTTTCTGATGCAACAGGGATGGACTCAACTTGGATTCGTATTCTGGTTGTGATCAGTTTCTTTATTACAGCAGGAACCACGTTTATGATTTATGTGATTGCGGCTCTGGTTATCTCCAAGGAGCCGAGATCTCCTTATGATGGAGGATTTGGTCCCAACAGCGGGCCTTACAACCAACAGGACTCACGCTATTATGGCGGGAACAGCACCGGATCGCAGTACGGACCGGGAACTGGCTACAATCAAGGTGGAGCATACGGTAATTCGAGCCAATCTTTTGGTCAAGATGCCCGCCATTCATCCAAATTTAACACAGGTCCTAACAGTGATCTGGATTCCATGATGGAAGATATCGAGAAAAAAGCAATGAAAAAAGAGTTAGCAGAGTTACGCAAAAAAGTAGAGCAATTCGAGAAGGGAGATCGTAAATAATGGGAATCTTTAAAAGAATGAAGGATATGACAAGAGCATCGGTGAATGAAGTGCTGGATAAAGTGGAAGACCCGATTATTATGCTGAACCAATATCTGCGCGATATGGAGGCGGAAATTCATGAGGCCGAAGTAACGGTTGCCAAGCAAATGGCAAATGAACGTCGCATGAAACAGCGCTTTGAGGAAGTAGTACGAGTATCTAATGAGCGTGAACAACAAGCAGAATCCGCGCTGCGGAACGGCCAGGAGGAAGTAGCACGCAAGCTGCTTGGCGAAAAGATTTATTTTGCACAAAAGCAGGATGAGTACCGCGATCTGCACACGCAAGCTGAGCTTCAAGCCAAAGAACTGGTACAACAGCTTCACGATATGAAGGATGAATTCTACAAAATGCGCAACAAGCGCAATGAGTTGGTATCCCGTGCTCAAATGGCGAAGGCGAAAAAGCAATTGTCGCAGATCAACAGTCTGCATACCATTGAAAGCGGGTCTGCTTCGCTGGGCTTCCACCGGATGGAAGAAAAAATTATGCAATTGGAAGCGGAAGCTGACGTGCTGCGTGCCCCTTACCGTCAAGCTCCGGGGGAGGCTTATGTCAACCCGGCTGAGGCTGAAAAGCAGTTCAAAGTGGATGAGCAGCTTCAACAGCTCAAATCCAAAATTCAAACGGGTGCTAAACCAGTAGATATGAAGAAGGACTGACTACTCGGAAACAAGACATTATGATATGCTGTATGGAATGGACACTGGTCAATGATCGTGCTCAATCTGTATGGTTCGGGAAAGCCATATGGCGGAATGTTGCGCCACTATGGCTTTTCCTTCCTGTATAAACAAAAAGGGGGTGCAGCATGGAGAGAAGAAAATCAGCCTTGGCACTGGTAGGGATCGGCATCGGAGTTATCATTTTATTCGGTCAGTGGATTGGGTTCCTCTCCGTGGTTGCACTGATCCTGATGTTGGCCGGAATATATAAGATTCGCAATTCCAAGATCAAAAAGGGTTACACGATGCTCGCGATTGGTGCCGGACTGTTGGTGCTGGATCATTTGTTACTGTTTGTGGTAGTTACACTGGCATCATTAGCTGTATTCTATTCACGTTCAAGGAAGCTGCACAAAGGGCAAAGCTCCATATTCAAGCACAATTTTATATCCAATCATAAATGGGATGAAGTGCCGTGGAGCTTGCGCAGCACAAGTATATGGCATGTGGTTGGGGATGTGGACGCCGATCTGACGTTGGCTCTCCCAGAGGAACGTGAACCCGTCATATTTTTGCAGGGAATCTTCGGCGACATTGACATCACGCTGCCGGATAATTACGGTGTAGAGGTGGAGATGTTCATATTGTTTGGGCAGATTCAGTTTGACCGGGATCATGAGGCAGGTATGCTCAATCGACTGGTTTGGAAGTCTCCCCATTTTGAGCAGAGTGAATATAAAGTGAAGTTTGTCGTTTCGTACTTGGCGGGCGATGTCCGCGTCCGATTTTATTGAATCAGGAGGAGCCGGGATGAATCATAAAAAGACGTCCAACATGGTAACCCGTAGTATGGGTGAAGGTATCCTCCTGTGTGTTGTTGTGGGCGTAGTTGTCTTTTATATGCTGTATACATATGGATATGTGAAGTCGTTCCCAACCTGGGGAATGATATTGAAATTTGCAGGGGCCGTTATACTGGTACTGATTGGTACAGGGGCAATGTACGGATTTTATGAGAGCTACCGCTTTAAAAGCAGGCTGGAAATGTTGCGAGAGACGTTGCTGATGTGGGAGAAGGGGACTCCTGCACGTGAGTTGCCACCACTGGGGCATGATGAGCTAGGCAGGCTGGGGGAGCAACTGGAGCGAATCGGGAGCAAATGGCAAGAGCAGGTTACTTCTTTGCAGCGCTTGTCCACCAACAATGCACAACTGGCAGAACAGGCAAGAGTGACCGCGATTGTCGAGGAAAGGCAACGATTGGCGAGGGAGCTACATGATGCAGTGTCGCAGCAATTGTTTGCGATTTCGATGACGGCAACGGCTGTAGGCAGGACGCTGGATAAGGATTTTGATAAGGCACAGCGTCAGGTTGCATTGATTGAAGAAATGTCCTCGGTGGCGCAATCCGAAATGAGGGCGTTGCTGCTTCATCTACGACCTGTCTATCTGGAAGGCAAGCGGCTGGAGCAGGGATTGCGTGATTTGATACAGGAATTGCAGGCCAAGGTTCCCATGGAGATTGATTTTGAGATGGAGAGCGGAGTACAGTTGGTTAAAGGCATTGAGAATCATTTGTTTCGCATTGTTCAGGAAGCGATGTCCAACACGTTGCGTCATGCCAAAGCAAGCCGTATGGAGATTCGTATCGTGCAACGCACGGATTCCGTTCGGTTAACGATTAGGGATAACGGAATTGGATTCGAGCTGGATGAGAAAAAGCAGACTTCGTATGGATTGTCCACGATGCAGGAGCGTGTCAGCGAGATTGGGGGAGCTATCCAGTATATAACGGCCCCGGGGAAAGGGACACGAATTGAGGTATCGGTGCCGGTTATAAATGATGAAAGCGGAAGGAACGATGATCATGGAAACGGAATTGCCGATTAGCGTACTGCTGGTAGACGACCATGAAATGGTACGAATTGGTCTGGCGGCGGTGCTGGGCACGGAAGAAGGCATTGAAGTGGTAGGCGAGGCCGGCAGCGGGGAAGAAGGCATACGGCTGGCTACAGAGTACAAGCCGGACGTGATTTTAATGGATCTGGTTATGGACGGCATGGATGGAATCGAGACGACTCGCCAAGTGACACGCCTGCTTCCAGAGACGAAGGTCATCGTACTGACGAGTTATTTGGACGATGAGAAAATGTATCCGGTTATTGAAGCGGGCGCGTTCAGCTATCTGCTCAAAACGTCTCGTGCATCCGAGGTTGCGGATGCGATCCGTGCAGCGGCACGCGGACAATCCGTATTGGAGTCGCAGGTAGCTTCTAAGATGATGAATCGATTTCGCCAGCCGCAGGCTGAAGCGCCTGCGCATGCGGAACTGACGGATCGTGAAATGGAAGTGCTTCGGCTGTTAGCACAGGGTAAATCCAATCAGGATATTGCAGATGAGCTGATCATCGGGATCAAGACAGTGAAATTTCATGTCACGAACCTTCTGGCCAAGCTGGGAGTGGAGGATCGCACACAGGCGGCAATCTATGCCTACAAAAATGGATTAGCAGAGTAGCGTGCAGAACGGACTGATCCTATGAGATACCAAAGAGTGGAGCACTTCTACGCTGTTGAACAGGTTCCACAATTTAATTAGGTGAATACAACGAACCGGAGACTTGTATTAGCTCTCCGGTTTTTTTGCGCTCTTGAAAACGGTATTTAAATAAGTAGGAACAAAAAGGCGATTAAAGCCAAATCAAGCGCAAGCCCTGCCCCGTATCCATATCCGCCGCCATAGCCTGGTCTACCATTTCCATATCCACCGTAGCCATTTCCAGCCAATCCTCCTGTGTTATAAGGATAGGATGGACTTAGAGGTCGGTCGGGTGGTCTAATTAAGGAATTTAGTTTGGCAGAGGAACGTACTTTGTTTTTAGAGTTTCGTTTTTTCTTTGTTGAGGATATCTTCTTGGCTTCTTGTTTTCCCTTGTTATTATAGTTTCCAGCATAGAGACTGCCAGAAAAGGAGGATGGATACCCGTTCAACATCAGCTTGCCTTTGCTACACCCGCTGAGAATGCCAACATGTCGTGTACCGTCATGCAGAACAGCACAGACCAGCCGTCCACCGTGAGGTGCCACGTTGGCTTCATTTACAGGATATATGGGAAACATGATTTCACCTCTTTCGGTATAAGATACGTTGTGATCATAGTCTATTCTCATGGTGCCTATAACGTATGGTCGAACACCCAGCAGGTGAACGAATATTTTTAAAAGATGTGCTTCTGCTTCTTGCGTGTATAAAACCTCTTGTAATGGGAAAGCTATTGATAGATTAATAGATTCCAAGCCAGCCGAAAAAAACATCCAGAATGTGCCTGCCGGAATCGGAAGCTTGTGGAGCGGGAGGAACGACGATGTTAAAAGCAGAGGTCATCAAAAAAGGGATTGTCGCTATCGCGGTGTTCGGAACGTTGCTGTTACTGGTAGGCTGGCGTTACGGGACGCTTCAAGCGACCGAATATGATTCCCATTCCCGTAAGGCAGAAACGGACTTGCGTTCTGTATTGACCGTATCTGATCAGGCTCCCGGTACACTGGATAAGATGGTTGTGAAATGGCAAGGTGACTGGACTTCTTACGGTGATGATCCGGCAGCCATGGCGGCCCGGATAGCCGATCAACTGAATATTCCCGCCGTGAGCAAGGTTGAGGAAAATGGACACACGGTGTATCGATCTGTTGGCAGTAGCGGAGAACTGAAAATCCGCTTAAACGTGATGGAGCAGCTAGCTGGTCAATGGTATACGGTCGTTCAACTGGAGAGTAGCAATGCAGGACGTGAGCAGTTAATCCGGCTTCATGAGCTTTGTGCTGAACAATTGGCGGCTGTGGGAGTACAAGCAGTATGGAATACGTCCATTCAACATTCGCTGCATTCAAATGAGTCCGTGGACCAACTGATGAAGCTGACAGAGACACGTTTAGCAGGAA
Organism: Paenibacillus sp. PvR008; assembly: GCA_040544055.1. Classification (GTDB taxonomy): domain Bacteria; phylum Bacillota; class Bacilli; order Paenibacillales; family Paenibacillaceae; genus Paenibacillus. The sequence continues at coordinate 16,682 of JBEUOG010000037.1, read as the reverse complement.
GCTTGTCCATTAAGGCAAAAGAAAGATATACAGACGCGACGACGATGGCTGTATCCTATGAAGCACCGAAGCTGCCCCTGGCAGTTCAAAGTGGTGAGCATCGGGTGCATATGCAGATGGCTGTGCATGAGGATGAGGAGCATCAGGATACGCGTATTACGATCGGTTTTCCACTTATTACGATAGAATACTAACTTATAAGGTAAATTTATGATTCATCGAATAGCTTATCCATGCTGAATATGCTAAAATGTCATCAAATCTTCAGTTCCATGTTTGTCGAAAATCAAGTATGATCTTGTATAAATATACACAATACTACATGCGGATTTCGAGGGTTGTGGAAGCGGAATCTTGTCATGGGAAGAATGAGGTACTTCATGGCTGACATACCTAATAATGAATCTGTTGTGACGCAAGGCGCTGTGTTATTTATTTTTGGTGCTACGGGCGATTTGGCCCGCCGCAAGCTTTTTCCTGCGATCTACAGCTTGTACCGCGAAGGGAAGCTTGGTGAGGATTTTGCCGTTATTGGCGTAGCGAGACGCCCTCGCACAGAGGAAGAATTCCGTAATGACCTGTACGCTTCGATACAGGAGTTTAGCCGCTACAAAGCAGAAAATGATCAAGAATGGCAGGCATTTGCCGAGCATTTTGAATATAAATCACTGGATATCAACAATGTCGAAGGGTTTCATGAACTGAGACAGCAGACAGAGACTATAGAGACGAAATTCAGTATTCCGGGGAACCGTTTGTTTTATTTGGCCTTGGCCCCTGAACTGTTTGGAAGCGTATCGAAGAGCCTCAAAGAAGGCGGTATGATGGATGGCAAGGGCTGGAATCGTCTTGTCATTGAGAAGCCGTTCGGTTACAACCTGGAATCTGCGCAAGAGCTGAACGTTGAAATACGCGAAGTATTTGAAGAGGAAGAAATTTATCGGATTGACCACTATCTTGGTAAGGAAATGGTGCAAAATATCGAAGTAATCCGCTTCGCAAACGCCTTCTTTGAACCATTGTGGAATAACAAGCATATTTCCAATGTGCAAATTACGCTTAGTGAAACCGTGGGCGTGGAGGAACGCGGAGGTTATTACGATCATTCCGGCGCTCTGCGGGATATGGGACAGAACCATATGCTGCAAATGCTGACGATGATTGCAATGGAACCACCGAGCCGTTTGCTCCCTGAGGATATCCGTGATGAAAAGGTGAAGGTGCTGCGTTCGCTGCGTCCTTTTGAATCAGCAGAGGATGTGCTGACTAATGTGGTACGCGGTCAATACACGGAAGGAAGCTATCGCGGTCAGCAGTTGCCGGGGTATCGTGAAGAGGACAAGGTTGATCCACAGTCGAGCACAGAGACTTATTTTGCTTCACGCGTATTTGTGGATAATTTCCGTTGGGCAGGGGTTCCGTTCTACATTCGTACCGGCAAACGTCTTCCTGTAAAGACAACCGAGATCGTTGTGGAATTTAAGAGCATGCCTACGAACGTGTATCTTGGTCAAAAGCATAAGCTGGAGCCGAACTTGCTCGTGATCCGGGTTAATCCGATGGAGGGCATTTACATTAAAATTAATGCCAAGAAGCCGGGTTCGGAATCGGATATTGAACCGCTGGCTATGGATTTCTGCCAAAGCTGTATGGTCGGCATCAACTCACCGGAGGCTTATGAACGGTTGTTGATGGACGCGATTGAGGGTGACTCTACGTACTTCACGCGTTGGGATGAGGTTGCGACAGCATGGAGATTCGTGGATCGGATCGCCAAAGCATGGCAACAAGCCCCGGATACGCTGGAAACCTATGCCGCAGGCTCATGGGGACCGGAAGGCGCTCACAAGCTGCTGGAGCAAGATGGCTTCAAATGGTGGCCGGTAAGCGGCCAGGATGAAGATAATGTCATCTGGCGAGTAGGCGGCACTCAGTAATCCTGATATTGTTCAGCATCCCCCTACGTCCTGTTCAGGATGTAAGGGGATGCTTTGCGTTCGGAGTGTGCTATAATAACTTAGTCTCAGGTTTTCAGTTTGCAACTGATTATATGTTAAAGGCAGGCTAAAACATGTAAATAGATCGTATTTATAATGAATATGGTAACGGAGTACGCCGAATACTGGTTCTAACGGTAAAGAAACCGATAGAACCGATGAATTTACGAAAACAGGCGTGCATCATGCCTTTTTATGAATAGCTTGAGCAGGAACGCAATGGATTTGATCATGAAGGGATATGTGAAATGAGTAAAACACCGGATATACTTCAACAGGAAGTCGACAAACGGCGCACGTTTGCGATTATTTCTCACCCGGATGCGGGGAAAACGACACTGACGGAGAAGCTGCTGCTGTTCGGGGGCGCGATTCGTCTTGCCGGTTCAGTTAAAGCGCGTAAAGCAAGCAAGCACGCGACGAGTGACTGGATGGAAATTGAAAAGCAGCGGGGGATTTCGGTTACATCCTCAGTTATGCAATTTGATTATAATGGGCATCGTATTAACATTCTGGACACCCCGGGTCACCAGGATTTTAGTGAAGACACTTATCGTACATTAACAGCAGCGGATAGCGCAGTCATGCTGATTGACGTAGCGAAAGGTGTGGAAGCGCAAACGATTAAGCTGTTTCAGGTTTGTGCCAAGCGTGGAATTCCGATTTTCACCTTCATTAACAAGCTGGACCGTGAGGGACGCAGTCCTTTTGATCTGATGGAGGAGCTGGAGCAGGTGCTCGGCATCCGTTCGGTGCCTATGAACTGGCCAATTGGTACAGGACGCGAACTGTGCGGTGTCTATGACCGTGTCAAAAATCAGGTCGAGCTGTTTCAGGGAGATGACCATTCCACGATCAAGGTACAAAAAGTGGAGGATTACAATGATCCAATCATTCGCGAAATGGCGGGTGAATATTTGCATGAGCAATTGTGTCAGGATCTGGAGTTACTCGATGTTGCGGGTGACCCTTTTGACATGGAGAAAGTACAACGCGGGGAATTAACGCCTGTATTCTTCGGTAGTGCGATTAATAACTTTGGAGTTCAAACGTTTTTGGAAAACTTTCTTCAGCTTGCTCCCAAGCCGGAGCCGCGTCGCAGTACAGCGGGGGAAATCGAACCGACGAACGAGAAATTTACCGGCTATGTATTTAAAATTCAAGCAAACATGAACCCGGCTCACCGTGACCGCATTGCATTCCTGCGTATCGTGTCCGGTAAGTTCCAACGGGGCATGAGTGTTAAGCATGTACGGATGGGCAAAGAGATTAAGCTGTCCCAGCCACAGCAATTTTTGGCGCAGGACCGCGATATTGTCGAGGAAGCTTTCCCGGGCGATATTATCGGCTTGTTTGATCCGGGTATTTTCCGTATTGGGGATTCACTTAGTCAAGGTGGAGAGGTTGTATTTGATGAGTTGCCGACCTTCTCGCCTGAGATTTTTGCCAAGGTAACGGTGAAAAATGCCTTGAAGCACAAGCAGTATCTGAAGGGTATTGACCAGTTGACCGAGGAAGGTATGATTCAGGTGTTCCGTACGGTAAGCTTTGACGATACGCTTTTGGGCGTTGTCGGCCAACTGCAATTTGAAGTGTTTGAGTACCGCATGAAGGGTGAATATGGAGTTGATGTACAGCTTCAGCGTATGCCATTCCAATTTGCACGCTGGATTGTGGATGATCAGATTGATCCAAGTAAATTCCGTATTAACTCCACGCTGGTGAAAGACAAAAAAGGCAATTATGTTGCCTTGTTCGAGAATGAGTATGCGATGCGTACGGCTATTGAGAAGAACCCAACAGCCAAGTTTTTGGAAATGGCTCCATAAGATTTTATAAACAGGACAAACGGAGTAACAGTCATTTGATCTGTACAACGAATAGTCCACTCGGTGTTACAGCGAGTGGACTATTCTCATTTTCGTAAACGGGCAGAATAATGAGCATGGCTGAACCAAGAGCTTGCACAGGCAGGATCTAGGTCAGTGGGACAGGTTTTATTTTATCAATCTGCTTATGCGCCAAATGGACGAACTCCTGCTGCTGGTTTGGGTTCATGTGCTTCCAAGCTACTTCAAGAATGACACCCAATCCGGGCAAAGCGGCCTCTGGACCGTCCACTGACCCGATAATCATATCCGTAAGATCAGCTTCTGATTTGCCGTGAACTTTGTGAACAATCGCTTGTCGTAAATCCAGTGTAATGGGCATGTGTACCTCCCGTATGTTTGTAATTGTTGTCGGGTGTATTATGGCTTGGGCTGCTGCCCGGTATACATGAAGAAGCATTTGGCATAAGCATGTCTAAATTTATGTTTGTAGCGGGTTATGCTATACTATGACGGACAGTATAGTGATCGGGAGGTAAAGAAGGAATGGCAAAAAAACAGTATGCGGTCATTGGCATGGGACGTTTTGGTTCCAGTGTTGCCACCGCACTGAGCGAGATGGGCTTTGATGTGCTGGCTATTGACTCGGACGAGCAGCGCACACAGGAAATGTCGAATATTGTGACACATGCGGTATCTGCCGATTCGACGGATGAGGAAGCGTTGCGAGCGCTGGGTATCCGTAATTTTGATGTCATCGTGGTGGCGATTGGCGAAGATATACAGGCAAGTATATTGACGACATTGATTCTCAAGGACTTGGGTGTACCGGCTCTTGTGGTTAAAGCGCAAAATGAACTGCACGGGAAAGTGCTGCAAAAGATAGGTGCAGATAAGGTAGTTTATCCTGAGCGGGATATGGGGCTACGGGTAGCCCATCATTTGACGTCTCCCAATATTTTGGATTATATCGAGCTTTCTAAGGACTACAGTATTTTGGAGATGAGAGCGGCCAATTCCATGATTGGCAAAAACCTGAAGGAGCTCGACATACGCGCACGCTTCGGCTGCAATGTGATGGCAATCCGCAGAGATCAGGAAATGAATATTTCGCCTTATGCCGAAGATCGGCTGGAATCTGAGGATGTGCTGGTCATTGTAGGCCACAAGGATGATTTAACCAAGCTGGAGCTGGCTTTTGCAGTGTAATGTTTGCTTAATGACTTGGTGTTCAAACACAAGTGATACATCATTTATTATTAAAGAAACGGGCGGATAACGAATGGAAATCATTTCACCGAACAATGCGCGTGTAAAAGAATGGGCACAACTGCTGGAGAAAAAGCATCGCACCCGGCAGCACAAATATATGGTCGAGGGCATTCATCTGGTGCAGGAAGCGCTGCGTTCGAACGCGGCTGTGGAAAGTATCGCTTATGATTTGGACAAGGGTATTCCCGCTGAGCTGAACGGTCTGGATCAAGCAGACTGGTCGGTGGAATGGGTTCCCGTGTCGGCGGCGGTCATTGCCAAATGCACCGATACGAAGACACCGCAGCCCGTCTTCGCTATCGTGCGCAAGGAGGAACGTGGCGCTTTCCCGGCGCTGCTGGAGCAGCCGAGTGCGCTGGTGATGGTGCTAGATGGGGTACAGGACCCCGGAAATGTAGGCACCATCATTCGCAGTGCGGACGCCGCCGGAGCCGCAGGCGTCATACTGGGTCATGGCTGCGCCGACCTGTACAATCCCAAGACAATCCGATCCACGATGGGATCGCTTTTTCACCTGCCGGTAATTGAGGGCAGTCTGGAGGAACTTTTGCCGCAGGCCAAAAGTAAGGGAGCCCGTCTGATTAGCACCTCGCTAGACGCGAGACTGTCATGCTATGCCGTCGATTTGCGTGTTTCCACTTGGCTTGTGATTGGCAACGAGGGACAAGGCATTTCCGCCGCCACAGAACGTATGGTGGATGAATCCGTGTACATCCCGATGCAAGGGCAAGCGGAATCTCTGAATGCGGCGATGGCTTCCACGGTGCTTTTGTTTGAGGCGATGAGGCAGCGAAGATTCCGGTGTTCCCAGTAAGGTCGGGAATAAAGGTTATGTAAATACAAAATTATTTGTTAGTGATTGATTTAAATAATCCTATTTTAAGGTGAAAAAGGACAGCCTGTTTTTTTATAACAAGAAGTAAGACAAACATTATCTAAAGGGAAAACTACCTTTACTCGGTTACAATAAAGTTTTGTTATACACATTCTTACCTACAGGACAATTTAATATCTAACCTAAACAGTCCCGATGAAAAACTCTTATTTCGGGACTGTTTGTAATTTATGAGAGATTGGGATATCAAAAGGTGGATGAAATTGAAAAGCCGGCTTTATCCATGTACAGAATGGCAAAAACATTGGTATAGTCCTACCAAGATCGTTTTAATATACATTTGGCGATCTTCTTCAGGAAATGAATCGAGAGGGATCGCCAAAAATGTCCCTATTCCTCATAAATGAGTTCTTGCTCATCCTCTGCATTTGTTTACGGGTATTATATTCGCCTTGGGTCAGCCAGTTAATGGCCGGGGATATAAGAATGCTGAATTCGAGGGAATTCTTCTCTGCAAGCTTAGGAATAACCCAGTCCGCTTGGCTGGCCCCCACACCCCGATCTTTTATCGTCAATCATGCGTCCGATTCCAACTTTCACTTGACGGAAAGAGTTCCGTTGACTTCCCCATCCTGCAATGCGACCATCCTCTGAACTGCTGTTTCATCGTCATTTAGTTTTTTCAGATGTAGAAATTTTCCGTGAAACCAGAAAGCGAGCAGGTCGGTTTTCATTGTCTGACCGTTAGCTTGATAGGTGTAGTTGCTTCAAGTGATACATACTTTCATAGGACTACAATCCGTACGTTAGTATACCCTGCTAATCAACATGAATCAGTATAGCCACAGGGCTTATTGAAATGGATTGGTAAGTGAAAAAATATGGACTGCTTAATTATCGTGTTTATGGATGTATTCTTACACTCCAATGATTGATATACTAACGAAAACAATTCAGTATTATAGGAGTGGTTGAGAATGGATGGGGTTCGTTACAAGATAAGAGAAGTGTTGGACAACGACAAAATCGAAGCTTTTCTAAGTAAAGCGAGAATTGGACACCTCGGTATGGTTGATGGGCAGCTGCCATATGTTGTTCCGCTCAATTTTGTTTGGGCAAACGGGAAGCTTTATTTTCACGGAGCCACAGGCGGGAGACGCAATCAGGTTATGAGTGCGAATCCTGAGGTCTGTTTTACGGTTTGCGAAGAATATGGAACCATTACCGATCCAGTACCAGCTAAGACGGACACTGCATATATGAGTGTTATGATTTTTGGAAAGGCCGAGCTCATCGTCGATCTTGATGAAGCAACATATATGCTGCAGGAAATGCTCCAAAAATATGTGCCTGGTTACTATGACCGTCCGTTGTCCAAGCAGCATGTAGACAAATATAGGTCTGCTATATTCAATTCCCCTGTTCAGGTTTACCGTGTTGATGCCTATCAAATAACGGCGAAAGAAAATCCGATTGAAGAAGAAAAAATGTACAAACAGGAACAAACAATGTAATGGAGAATTGTGTAAAATTTTGTGTGGTCTGCACGTTCCTTTCGTTGTGATCTGAGTTTCTGACCTAAAGTAGAAGTACGATCATCGACCAAGGACAAGATGCATGAATAGAGAAATCTATTTTCAAATTATATTTCCATGTCTGGAATTTGATGGAACATTTTGAATATCTCCTACAGGAGTAATAAGGATGTAAACGTTGAAGATGTGATCCGCGTGTTTCAAAATAGTGGAATTATAAGACCGATTGACCAACCTGAACGGATTAAAACGATGATAGAGCAAGTTATTGCAAAATTACAAAAAGAAATTGGGGAAGAAGTTAAACTCATTCTTTTATCGGCACCAGGTGCAATGGAGTATTACCCTAAAGTTGGTTTTGAAAAAATAGAAAATGGCTTTATTATCAATCGGAGTAGGTAGCGCAAACAAAATAAGTGTTATTCAATGATTCTAAATGATGCTGAATCATTTAATGAAGATAATGATTGAACATGACAGTGTTTCTAATGACTAGGATTGGAAGAAGCTTGTCAGAAAGATTGGAATGCAAACACACAGTTTGGTATGAAAGTTAGACCTGGCCGAATAATGACCAAAAGCCACGGAGCCTGATTATAGGGACTGTGGTTTGAAAGCAGAAAGAAGGCAGAACGAACATGGGCCATTTAGTTGCAGAAAATCTTAGATCGGTAAGGTGCCAGATGGAATTAGCTTGCCAGGCCTCAGGACGCAAGATAGAAGACGTGAAACTGTTGTTAGCGACCAAAACGGTACAGCTTGAAAAGTTGCAAATTGCCATACAAGCGGGTGAGACATTACTAGGTGAAAATAAAGCTCAAGAACTTCGAGACAAATTCCCACTTATGCAGCAGTACAATCAAGTGGAATGGCATTTTATCGGACATCTTCAAACAAATAAAGTGAAGGACGTTGTAAAATATGTCACGCTCATTCATTCTGTGGACCGTTTGAAACTGGGGCAGGCTTTGCATCATCAGCTCCTCAAGGAAAACAAGACCATGGATATTCTGGTGCAAGTCAATACGTCTTGCGAAGAAAGCAAATTTGGCATTCCCACGGAATCAGCACTGGAGTTGGTTGAACAATTGTCTCAATTCGAAACGTTAAACGTTAAAGGCTTGATGACTATTGGAAAACTGGGTGCGACAAATGACGAGACCCGTCATTGCTTCCGATTGTTAAAACAAATTCAAGCACAGATTATGGAGAAGGAGTTTCCACGTGTAAAAATGGATATTCTCTCGATGGGCATGAGCGGGGATTTCAAGCTTGCCATCGAAGAGGGAGCAACCATCATAAGAGTAGGAACAAGCATATTTGGTCAACGTTATTTGCCGGACGAGTATTACTGGAACGAAAACGCGCATCAGGACGATTAGGAGAGTGCATATGAACACAACATCATCTTCACTGCGCGGTCGTGATTTGATATCACCCACTATAGCTGCCTTAATATCTGTCATTGTCAACTATGGTGGGACATTTATTCTCGTGTTTCAAGCAGCAAAAGTAGCGGATTTGAGTCCCGAAATGACCGCTTCATGGATATTGTCGATTTCCGTTGGTGTGGGGATAACGGGTATATGGCTAAGCTATCGATACCGTGAACCGATTATTACGGCTTGGTCAACACCAGGTGTAGCTTTTCTCGTTTCAGCATTAGCGGTAACCCCCTATGCGGAAGCTATTGGCGCTTATATCATCTCTGCTTTAGGATTTATTGTTTTAGGGATATCGGGAATGTTCGAACGTTTCGTTCGGCTTATTCCTCCAGGCATTGCTTCCGGGCTGCTGGCAGGTATTTTATTGCAGTTTGGTATTTCAGCCTTTGGTGGTGCGAAAGTTGACCCTTTGCTTGTAATTGCCCTGTTTGCTGCTTATGCACTATTAAGAAGGTTTACGTCCCGTTATGCTATCGTCGGCATTTTAGTAATTGGACTTCTTTATTTGATCAGTTTGGGAAAAGTAGATTTCAGCACGATCAAACTGGCTATCGCATCACCGGTATTCATCGTTCCAGAGTTTTCGTTTCATGCTTTATTGGGTGTGGCATTGCCGTTGTTCATTATCACCTTGACGGGACAATATATGCCTGGGATGCTAGTCTTGCGAAATGATGGGTTTAAGACGAGCGCGAATCCGATTTTGACAGTAACGGGTTTGGGCTCACTCCTTGCAGCGCCATTCGGCTCGCACGCCTTTAATGTAGCAGCCATTACAGCGGCGATTTGTACAGGTAAAGACGCGCACGAGGATTCCAAAAAACGTTATATTGCTGGTATTGCTTGCGGCATTTTTTACATTGTTGTCGGCATATTTGGTGTAACACTGGCTGCTCTGTTTCTGATTCTGCCAGCTACCTTCATCGCGACGTTAGCGGGATTGGCATTGCTCGGAACAATTGGCGGCAGCCTTGCCAACGCCTTAAGTGATCTTAAGGGACGTGAGACAGCTCTGATTACTTTTTTAGCAACGGCTGCAAATGTTACATTACTTGGTGTTGGTGGTGCATTTTGGGGTCTTGTAGCGGGTTTGGCGGCACATATTTTGATGCATGGACATTTTCGTCAAAAAGAATGTAGGACGAGTGGGATACAACAAGCTGAACAGAAATAATGTGAGGCATGAAAATGATTATAGGTACAGATCTGCTCAAATGAGAGACGGAAGTACAAAAAGGAACGAGGTCAGTAAAATAATTGAAGATAATAAGGATATACGAGGAGGATGAGCTTGAATCAGGGCTTCACAATTGAATGGATGTACATTTTATTCTGAGCGTGAAAAGATTGTTTTAGAGCTCACCGAATAGGGCACACTTATTCCCCGTAAGCGTATTCCTGAACACGTGTAATCAAATCAATAGTTGGAACCGGATTTCGATTGCGATGGGAAATGAAGCCGAATAATGCGTGGGTACAGAACATGTATATAGCTTAGCCGGAGATGCTTGCATTATAAAAGCATCTCCGCAAGACGATAAATGCCTGCTTCTATAGCTGACTCATCTACTTTAGCAAAGCCTAGCACCCATCCTTTTCGATCGCTTTCTAAACAATAATTGCTAAGCGGATAAACACGTACTCCTTTTTCGAGTGCTTGGTTCGTTCTGGTTTCTTCATCAAACGAGTTTTCAGCTTCAAGAAGCATATGCAATCCCGTTTCTACGCCACTGAGTTTAAAACGTTCGCTTAGACCGGTCGCGATGATGGCCTTCGTCATAGCTTTGTGTCTACGCCGATATACATTTCTGACTCTTCTCATGTGGCGCATGAAATGCCCGTGCTCGATAAAATGGGCAAGGGTCAATTGCTCCATAATCGGAAGATGACGATAGGTTAATTCATGGACATGGGCAAGCTGGCGAATGGCCTCTGTTGGGCCAACGATTGCCGATATACGAATACCAGGAGCAACCATTTTGGAAAAACTCATCATATACAACGTGTTTTGAGGTTGCTGGCTGAACAAGGTTGGAAGTGGGTCGCCACGATATCGAAACTCGCTATCATAGTCGTCCTCAACAATCCAAAATTGATGTTGAGCGGCCAAATGTAGCAATTGCTGCCTGCGGGGTTCCGACATGATCACCCCAACTGCACACTGATGTGAAGGCGTAACATAGACAAGCTTTGATTGAGGGTGAATGTGGTCTGCTTGTAGTCCGTAATCATCAACAGGGACTGGGATAACATTCAACCGCCGATATTTCATCGCCATCCATGCAGCGGGGAAGCCGGGATCTTCAATAGAAACCGTTTCTCCTTCATTTAAAAGTGCTTGGGCGATTAAATCTAGGCTATGCTGTGCTCCCGAAGTTAATATAATTTGATCGATATGGACGTGGATGCCACGCTCAAGTGACAAATAACGTTGAATTTGTTTGCGCAGCGGCACGAAACCGTAGGCGTTGCCGTAAGCCCAACTGGCTAGGTCTGTTTCTTTGGAGGCATGTAAAAATGAATATCTCCAGTTTGTTTGAAAATGTTGATCCAAATAAGGCTCGTGTGGGCTGAAATCGATCTCAACATTTCGGTATTCTTTGCCTCTTAACCAGCTATGCAAGTGGCTGATTGCATCGTTTAATAAAGGTAACTCAGGGGGCATAGGTCCTTGAGTTTTAACATCCTCTGTAAAGCTGGCTCTGCAGGTCCAGTCACTTACCCTTGTTCCGCCGCGTCGGGAAGTGACGGTGTAGCCACGGCTGAATAATTCCTCATAAACAATCTGTATAGTTGAGCGAGAGACACCAACCAGTAGCGCGAGTTCACGAGAAGGCAGCAGTAATTCTCCTGGTGGCCATTTTCCGGTTGTGATATTATTGATAGCCTGGCCAAGCAGTTGTTGCCATATTGGGCGTTCGTCGTCACGGTTAACTTTTAGCATCCGTTTCACCTCTAGTTGTATTCGGCGTCAAAAATATGGATTGCTTGATTTACTTCTGTATGGATATTATGTAACATTCCATTAATTGATATACTATCATGGTGTTAGTTGACCAAGCAACATGATAATGATTCTACTGATCTCTAAAAACGGAATGGCGAACCTTTTGTACACAATCAGCACGGCTGAGGGTGGAAAGGTCATTATACTTGAAGATCTTATTTTGTCGTCGTCGGAACGCGGAAAAGGATACGGTTCCTTTTTTATGAAGGGACTTATTAGATTTGCTAAAGATCATGAATTCTTGAGGATTACGTTGTTGGTTGATGCTGATAATAGCGCTGCTCAGAAGCTCTATGAACGAGTTGGATATCAAAATTCAAATATGAAATGTATGAGGTTAAATTTGAATGAAATACCATTACCGCCAGCATTAATCCAATCTCCGTTTAATTTTTGGTTAAAGTTTTTTAGGTTCTACACCAAAGTTAGTGCTTGGTTTATGCGGTTGCCGTATGAATCGCTTGCTTTTCAAAGGCATAGGCTGTAGCATTTTCCTGAATCGACAAAGGTATATTGCCAGACGAACCTACACCCGCATTGCTTACAAAACAATCGGATCGCAGGAACCCATAAATAAACGATTTTACCCAACGCTTCACCATGCCGAAGTTTACGCGCTGGATTGCTCCCTTTCCGAATCACAAAATCAAGGGATTGGCAAAGAGGACAGACCTGCTTCTTGGCAATTGGTGTGACCTTAATATGAAGGGTTTGTTCGTTGATTTCCAAGACTTTTTCTGTTTTTACCTCTGGCAAGTTAAGCAAAAGATCGGTATACTGATTGTGCATCTGTCATTCCTCAAAGTTGGATTGGTCACACAACCATCTTACGGAATGTTCAGATGCTTTTCTATTTTTCAGCATACTTTTTTTGTTTTTTCAAGCACTAAGTTTTTGTGTAGAGCCAGAAAACATATAAAAAAATATATCGTTTGATTTTTTGTATAAAAAAATATATATTTAAGATGGAAAGTAAGCCTATAACAAATTTTTATTACGTATTATGAGTTAAATGGAAATGGAATGAGTTGAGTATATGCAAACTGAAGCACAAACAATATTAAATAGGTATATCCCAATAGCTAAAACAATTGCCAAAATGTTCGGTTCACAATGTGAAGTAGTCATTCACGATTTAACCAAACCCCAGTCATCCGTCATGTTTACTGTGAATAACCATGTAACAGGAAGAGAAGTCGGTCAGTCTTTTGATCACCTAGTAAAACAGGTGTTGTTATCTGATAAATTTAAAGAGGACCATTTAGCAGGTTATGAGATTGAAACAGAGGATCATCGACTTGTGAAGTCATCAACTACTCTTATCAGAGACTTTCAAGGACAGGTAATTGGGGCTCTTTGTATTAACTATGATATGGATTTGATGCTTCAAATGAAGAAAATGTTAGATAACTTAATGCCTGTTGACCATACAGAACAGCAACCTTCTGATGAATTAAAAGAACAGGAAGAGTCAATTCAAAATATAGAAGATATTACTGACCAATTAATTCAACAAATTATTGCTAATATCCCACATCCTTTTATGAAACGTCGTGAAAAAATTGAACTGATTCGATTCATGGACGAAAAAGGAATTTTTCTTTTGAAAGGAGCAGTGGATAAAGTCGCAGACCAACTAGGCATTTCAAGAGTAACAGTATATAGCTACTTAGATGAAGTAAGAAAAACAACAAAAGGAAGAGTGAAATAAATGGAAAGTATTTTTAAGGTAGGAAATTTAAAATCTAATGGCCATTATGCATTGGCGACCATCCATAAGGATACAGTTTATGTATCTGGTCAATTTTCTATTGATCCAGTAACCCTAGAAAAGAAATTTGGTACAATTGAAGAAGAAACTCTACAGGCATTGGAGAACGTTGAGTATATATTAAAAGAAGTAGGGAGTAAGAAAGATCAGATTTTAAGAATGACTCTTTATATTTCTGATATTCAATTGTGGGACCGCGTAGATAGTGTTTACAAGAGTTTTTTTGGTGATCATAAACCGGCACGATCCGTTGTCCCAACCCATAAATTGCACTATGGATTCCAAATAGAAGTTGAAGCTATCGCTTATATTTAATCTATAATGTGAAGACTTAAGGACTAATTTTTTTTGGTTTTAATATATAAGGAATTATATAAAATATAAAAAAATATATAAAAGGAGGTACAACAAATGAAAGAGCAATACCGATGCCATTCATGTGGAGCAACCTACAACGTTACTGAAAACGTATGGAAATGTACATGTGGTGGTATGTTAGATTTAGTAAAAGAAAAAGTATCAATCGATGTAGCTAAGTTACAGGAAAAAATGCCTACCATGTGGCGGTATATTGATGTCATGCCATTTGAAAAGAATTCTAAGGCATGGAAGCAAGTCACAATGGGTGAAGGGAGTACCCCTTTAATTGTGTTAGATGATTCTGAGCCTCATACCCTTGTTAAAGTAGATTATATGATGCCTACTTTATCTTTTAAAGATCGAGGGGCGGCAGTTCTAATTGCTAAGGTAAAAGAATTAGGAATTGAACATGTTATAGCTGATAGTAGTGGGAACGCAGGGACAGCTATTGCAGCCTATGCAAAACGAGCGAATATAGCTTGTGATATTTTCCTTGGAAAGGGAACGTCCCCTAAAAAAATTGCTCAAGTAAAAGCTCATGGAGCAAACGTTCGTGAGATAGATGGTACACGTGAAGATGTAGCTGCAGCAGCTCAAAAAGCTGTGAATGAAGAGAAAAAATTCTATGCGAGTCATGTATATAACCCTTATTTCTATGAAGGAACCAAAACGTACGCTTATGAGATTTGGGAGCAAATGAAAGAGGCAGTTGATACTCTTATCATTCCTGTTGGAAACGGTACACTATTGTTAGGAGCCTATTATGGATTTAAGGAATTGATGGAAAATCAACTCATTAACAAAATACCTAAGATAATTGCAATCCAAGCAGAGAATTGTGCTCCATTAGCACAAGCCTTCGTAAAGAATGAAATGGAAGCTAAGCAAATTGAAGGGAACCCTACTTTAGCTGAAGGAATTGCTATTGCAGCACCAGCTCGCTCTGCTCAAATTTTAGAAGCTATTCGTGCTACAGAGGGAGAAATTCTTACTGTAAATGAAGAGGAGATTTTAGAGGCAAGGGCATTATTAGCTGGAAAAGGATTTTATGTAGAACCAACAACTGCTGCGAATTATGCCGGATATCTAAAATATAATCATCTTCGTTCTGAAAAGATTGTTATTCCTTTATGTGGAGCAGGAATCAAAGCAAATTAAGCTAGAACCTAAATGTAATTTCGCAAAGAAAATCAAATAAAAATTTCCTCATAAGATAATAATAGAAGCTTTTCTTTATTAAAGAAAGGCGAGCAGTGCACCCATTAAACGCACGACAGACTCTCGGTTCGGAAAGATGCGGCTCACCCGTTCCCGGCGCCGGATTTCTTCCTTGAGCGCCTTCGGACTGGCATCCAAATGTCGCATCAAGTGGGTTTGGCATCGCTGCCATATGGCTCCCTGAAAGTGTTGCTGGATCGCGCTAACGAGTCCACTGTGGCTATCGGAGACCCCCAGGTCTACCCCCAGGACAAAGGGGATCTTCTGGCTGTCCAGAGAGCGGTTTCTCCAAGCCTCAATCACTGGATCAAGCTGTCTGCCAAATCGGACACCGTGGACTTGGAGAACGCTGCGCCGCACAATTCTTCGGTAATGGCCGAGACTTTGCGTGTAGAGACTCCGTTAATGACCGTCTCGAATCCGTGAAACACGCAGCGTGAGAGTTCCTGCTCGTGTTGTGATTTGGTAGGGATTGAGCCATGTTGTAGCACCTCGTCTATTTAGAATTTGTCTTCGCAAACAATATTCTAACTGAGGGCTTTAAACATGGCTCCCCTTCATTTTCTGGAAACTCTTTTTACACAATTATATGGACCCAACTAGAATGTTCCATAAAGTACTTCCTTGAATTATTTGTCTATGTATTATGATATGAAGTGAAGTCGACAAAATAATCATATCAAAAAGATGTTTTGTTGTATAAAAATAATACTGGTGGCCCTTAAAGTGTGTTAGGAGCCACCAGAAAAAACTAATTTACGATATTGTTACATAATAAGAGCCAGCTATACTTTTACTGTATACTGTCGTAACACCTTGAAGGAATTAAAATAAAGGTGAGCATCTTTTGATACACACCTTTATTTTGATTAAGAATTATTGCCAATTAGTTCTAGGATTTGTGTGTAAGCATTCCTATAGTGATTGGGGTTAGGATCTTCTCCTACTATTTTGGGTACGTCAAAGTCAGACAGCGTGAAATGGTGTTTGGGTTGAACTTCATGCCTTGCCAAGCAACTCTTGCAACAGGACAAGGGACAGCCATCAATTGCAATGATGTCACGTCCCGATTTTGCTGTTCTGACAAGTGGTTTGACATCACCACCAACACCAGCAATGCAGGACATTTCAGCGACTTTTTCTCGATCCATTTTTATAGCGATCATGTTAGCGGTTTGTGCTGCGGAGGAACATCCAGAACATGAATAGACAAGAGGTAAATCAGTTCTTTTCATCTTTGTACACTTCCCTGTTTTTTTGTGATCCATCACGGTATTTTTGGTTTTAGATGAAACAAAATTAAAACTGTTTGTATTTTAACCTGAATCCGTGAAACAAAATATTGAAAAGGTTAGAAAAGTAGACTCCAGTGAAGTAAACTGAAGAAAACGGTAGAATTGCCTTGCTTCTCAT
>JBEUOG010000036.1:0-27255 GCA_040544055.1 Paenibacillus sp. PvR008 | reverse complement strand
GTATGGACTTTGAGAAGAACTTCAGTCTTACGTTACGACTTTAGTCGTCGACATTGATGTCAAAATCCACCTGCTTTGAGCAGGCGGTCGTTTAAAATAGGGGAATTGAAAAAAAACAATTTTACTGGGTCCCAGTAAAGAGGAAAATAAAGATGCTGTACAACATCAACAACGGGTGGAATTAATGCAGAGCCACAGTATATTGCTGGAGATGGACATGTCGAAAACCCAGTAGGAGCATGTGTAAGCCTATACATTCTTTTAAATAAAAAAATTACATATGTTGAAAAACAGGAGTAAAGTCACTGAGACTATAGTCGCTTGTTTGGTGAATTATTTCTTCCTTTATTTTTGGAAATTCGACATTTTTTATGATAGCCATATATGTGTTGGGTTGAGATATAGGTAAATGAAGCTGCCCTATCAAGGAATAAGGCTGCATAGGGTTTTATAGAAAGGATTACTTTAACGGGCAGACAGCAGTTATTGCGTAAATGTGCTTGTTCCATTACAAGATTTTTGCTCTGTTCGTTCTAAGATTATAAAATTAGTTCCATCAGATTAGGAAATTTGCATACATATGTACAAAAATGAGTATTAAGTCTTGGAAAATACCTTGACCGCTGCGAATTGACAAAATATTAAGCAGTGGCTAATATGATTTTGTAGCACGGAAGATATTGGAATTTATAAAGGGGTAATGAGTTTTGAACAAGAGATTAGATAATAGCTGTAACAGCACAATGAGGTGGGGCCAAACGATTTTTGGAGTACTGTTGGCGTTAAGTCTGGTATTATCCGGTGCGGGGAATGCATGGGCTTCATCCAATGAACAATTAAAATGGATTGAGGGCGGCCGAAAGGTAGACTTGGGAAGTGTGGCTGAGGTTGAACTGGATTCATCCCTTCTTTTTTTAGATGCGGCTAACACAGCAAAGGTAAGCGAAATGAATCACGAAAAGCCATCTGGCAAGGAGATTGGAAGTATATTTCCTAAGGATGAGAATCAGAACTGGGAAGTTGTTTTTGAATATGATGAACTGGGCCACATCAAGGACGATGAAAAAGAAGACATCGATGCGGGTGCCATTTTAGATAGTTATAAAGAAGGTACGGAAGAGAGCAACAAGGAAAAAGCGGAAAGTGATCGCCTGTATGTTACGGGCTGGGATGTGGAGCCTTTTTATAGTGAAGCCACCCATAATCTGACCTGGTCCATGTTGGCGGAGGATGGAAACAAGGAAAAGCTGATCAATTATAATGTTCGTTTGCTCACTCGCCAAGGCTATATTTCTGCCATATTGGTGTCCGACCCTTCCCACTTGGATGCTGACAAGAAGTTTTTGAATGAGAAAATTCTGCCCAAGTTGACAGTCAAGTCAGGTGAACGATATGAGGACTTTGATGCTTCGACGGACAAAATTTCGGAATATGGTCTGACCGGACTGATTTTGGGAGGGGCGGGACTGGCAGTGGCTAAAAAAGCGGGATTGTGGTTGTTACTGGCAGGAGTCTTCAAAAAATTCGGTATACTTGTGTTTGCCGCTGGCACAGGGATCCTAGGGATAGTAGGTAAATTTTTTGCGAAGATATTTCGACGGAAAAAATCAGATTCGATTCAGGATGATGCGACCATTCAGGACAATCCAGAGACGTTGAAGTGATCATAAATAAACAGGTGATCATGGTGGTGGTAGGCCCCGTAAATCATCTGTTTTTTGTTTATTTTACTTGTTACAATAAAACCATTAAACGACCGTATCCTTTGGAAAGGCAATTCCGTCTACCTCAATGAAACACTCAAACTCAAATGGACTGAACAAAGGGGGGCCCCAAATATGGCCTTTGTGATATCCGAACGGATGAAAAATGAATCTTCCCACTCTAAGGGGAATGAACCATTCCAAAAAGTACTTCCTGCGTTGTATCGCTACTGTCTTTCGTTGACAGGCTCGATATGGGATGCCGAGGATTTGGCGCAGGTGACTTTCCTGCATATGCTGCAATCTGAGAAAAACCTGCATGAGCTGGAAAATGGCGAGGCTTATTTAATCCGTTCCGCGCGGAATCGATGGATTGATGATATTCGCAGGCAAAATGCTCAAAAGCGCCTGCCTGCGTCTGGTGAAGGAGACTTTATCCTAAAGTATGATGAGCCTTCTCATTGTTATGAAGAAAATTACACACCAGATCTGGAACTGGCGCTTCGATATTTAATGACACATGTATCACCATGGCAGCGGACTATCTTGGTACTGCGGGATATATGGGGCTATACGGCGTCGGAAACGGCAGAGATGCTGGATACGACGGAGGGCGCGGTAAAAGCGGCCTTAAGCCGTGCCCGCGCTTTGCTTGCCCAGAAGCACAAAGAGGGAAATGGGCTGGAGTCTGTAACCTTACCTGAGCATGAAGAGGAGCGGGAATGGCTTAAGGCTTATTTGGCGGCCTTTCGTGCAGGAGACGCACAGCGCTGGATTGCGCTTGGCTTGAACGATATGGCTGAGCCAATAGCGATGGCCGGATCTGTGCTGTATCAGAGCTTTTATTCTTCCGGCGCTCAAATGAACTCTAATCCTTCTCATGGCATGCAGGCTAGGATGGCCGCTTAACAAGAGGGGAGTTTTGACAAATGAGCACCATTCCTTATGTAATTGAGCAAACAAGCCGCGGAGAGCGAAGCTATGATATTTATTCCCGGCTATTAAAGGATCGTATCATTATGGTGTCGGGCGAGATTGAGGATCATATGGCAAATGTCATTGTAGCGCAACTGCTGCATCTTACCGCCGAGGACTCCGAGAAGGACATACAGATGTATATTAACAGTCCGGGCGGGTCCATTTCTGCGGGGTTTGCCATTTATGATACGATGCAATTTGTGAAAAATGATATATCTACCATATGCACAGGCATGGCGGCGAGCTTTGGTACGATTTTGCTGACCGAAGGCACAAAGGGTAAGCGGATGGCGCTGCCCAACAGTGAAATTATGATTCACCAGCCGCTGGGCGGAGCCAAGGGCCAAGCTTCGGATGTGCTGATTTACGCTGAGCGTCTGATCAAGAGCCGGAAACAGTTGAACCGTATTTTGGCAGATCATACTGGGCAACCGCTGGAGCGTGTGGAAAAAGATACCGACAGAGATCACTTCCTTACGGCTGAGGAAGCGGTAGCATATGGCTTGGTGGATCAAATCGTTACTCGCATCTAGCTTTTATTGAAAATTTTATGTAATCCCTCGCTAATTCTGAAAAAATTCAAGGTTTGTTCATTGCAATTGATGAGTAATAGGTTTATAATTTCAAACGGATTCAAAGGTGCTTATCTCGGAATCCATGGGAATTCATCCCACCTGAGCCTGCGTATGCATGCTCAAATAAGAATTAAGCGAGGGATTTACAATGAAAACCTGCTGCATCATCCAGGTAGACGAAGACAGTTTAGTTATTGATTTGCCAGAAGAAGGAACCACGCTGGATTCCCTGCTCGGTGATATTGAGAGCTGTGGGGGAAGTGAAGAGCCTTGGCTGCAACTGATCGACAAGGTAATGGGCAACTCATCTGAGACTATACTGACGGGTCAAGTGACGGATGGCGGCGATACGAAGGAAGATCAGATGACCAAAGAACCTCAGGCAGCCGTTCAGGGGTAATAGGCAAATCATACGTTAATACGATATTTTTAACACTATCCGATTCACATACATGATCATGTATAAGACTGCTATACCGGGCCGAAGGGCTTCGGGAAGCAGTCTTTTTTTAGCATGATGGAAAATTAAAAAACTTCTTTACATTCGCTAAAATTCATCAAATTTTGCAGCCTGCAGATGAGTCTTTTGTCCCTCCTGCTCTCCGCAATACCAAACGTAATGGCAAACATCCCGAAACCGTGACTTCCTGTTCATTTTCCACCATAAAGTCGAAATATAACATAAAAATAACTATAATAGTAGTAACATCCATATACAGGTAAGTGACATCGAATGTTGGACCTGATCCTCTTGTTGTATAAAGGAGGGGAGCGGAAAAGCGGAGAACACCGTAATAATAAGCTTATCCACTTTATAAAAGGAAGGAATGTGTAAATGATAAATGGGCAATGGGTCCTGCCAAGGATCGCAAAAAGAGTAGCGGTGATGCTAACAGCGGTATTGCTGTTAACGTTAACAAACGGGTTCAACTGGAATGCGCAGACCACAGAGGCTGCCGGGACAACTCCTGTGGAGCGTTACGGACAACTTTCAGTGAAGAATGGTAAGCTGGTGGATAAAACCGGGCAGCCTGTGCAGCTCAAAGGGATCAGCTCTCATGGTGTCCAATGGTTTGGGGATCTGGTGAATGAGGACTCGATGAAATGGCTGAGGGACGATTGGGGCATTTCCGTGTGCCGGGTTGCGCTGTACACTGAGGAAAATGGTTATATTGCCAATCCTTCATTAAAAAATAAAGTAAAGGAAGCCATTGAGGCAGCACAGAAACTGGGCCTATACGTTATTATTGACTGGCATATTCTTTCGGATGGTGATCCGAACATTCATAAAAATGAAGCCAAGGCTTTCTTTAATGAATTTGCAACTCAGTACGGGAATTTGCCGAATGTGATCTACGAACTTGCCAACGAGCCGAACGGAAACGTGAACTGGAACAACCAAATCCGTCCTTATGCGTTGGAGGTATCTCAGGTCATTCGGGCCAAAGACCCGGACAATATTATTATTGCGGGTACAGGCACGTGGAGCCAGGATGTACACGATGCAGCAGATAATCCACTTCCAGACAAAAATACGCTGTATACCGTGCATTTCTATGCGGGTACGCACGGACAATACCTGCGGGATCGCGTCGATTACGCGCTGAACAAGGGCGTGGGCATATTTGCTACCGAATGGGGAACAAGCGATGCTTCGGGTAATGGCGGTCCGTTCTTAAATGAAGCTAAGGTATGGACCGATTTTCTGGCCAGCCGTGGAATTAGCTGGGCAAACTGGTCACTGGCGGATAAAAATGAAACCTCTGCCTCGCTCTTGCCTGATGCAAACCGTAAGGGCGGATGGCCTGATTCACAATTGACGGCTTCCGGTAAATTCGTAAAACAGGCGATTCTGGAAGGCTCCAGCAGCAATGGTGGAGGCGGTAACAACGGTGGGGATAACGGCAACGGAGGAAGTACACCAGGCGGGGACGATCAAGGGATTGTGCTTCAATATCGCACTGGAGACACGAATACCAAGGATAACGCAATCCGTCCTGAATTTAATATCAAAAACACAGGGAAAACAGCTGTCAAGCTGAGTGATTTGAAAATTCGCTACTATTACACGGATGAAAGCAAACAAGGTCAGCAATTTTTTGTAGACTGGGCCAAGGTTGGAAATGAAATGGTAAAAGCGACTTTTGAAACGTTGCCAGAGCCGAAGGCCAAGGCTGATAAATATGTGGAAATTTCATTTACTGATGGAGCAGGTACTATTCAGCCCGGCGGGGAAAGCGGAGAAATCCAACCCCGCATCCATGCTGCGAATTGGAGCAATTTTGATGAAACCAACGATTATTCGTATGGTGCTAATCAAACTGCCTTCGCAAACTGGGATCGTGCAACCGTTTATCAACAGGGCAAGCTGGTATGGGGTATTGAGCCTTAAGGCACAACAGAGATCATGCCCGGAATGAGTAAAGAACATGGGACTTTTGGGTCCGGACTTTTCAAAATTTGGAGTATATAATATGCGCCTTTGGTATATGGGGACTGGAACTTTAGGAGGGCATATGCGGCCCTTTAGTTCCGGTATATATACTACTAAAGTACCATATGATATTCGACTTTCGTGGTGCTTGAACTACTTCCATAGCACAGAGGGTTTGGTCCTAATGGACCGTTCCTCAACAAAGAACCCCCGCTTTTTGCCATTACAGGCAGGCGGGGGTTTTGATGTTTCCAAACTTAGCAGCTCCAGGTTGAACCATGTTTAAGCCAAATCAAAAGCTTTGGCAAGCAGACGATAGGACTGAACGCGCTTATCAAAGTCATGAATGGAGGAAACAACCAGCAGCTCATCGGTACGATACTGCTCAGCCAAGCGTAGCAATTGCTCCTTGCACTGATCGGGTGTACCGACAACGCGCCATGATGCGGACTGACGCAGTCGCTCACGATCAAACTCCGTGTACGGATAGGATAATGGGTTGGAGTTTAGAAATCTTTTCGTTATAATGAAGGAAGTGTAGGGTGAGAGAACATCCTTGTTTTTGGAAAGGGGAACGAACGTGTGTTAAGAACACCTTTGGGGCGTGTCCGACTCATGCTCTGGATTCAAGGTATAGCGTATTTGGCGATATTATTCACACATCAGCCACTGCAAGCTGCGGGCATGACCCAGACGGTCATGGTGATCGGTAACATATACCGGATCAGCTTTCTGCTGCTCCTTGTCGCTTTGATCTATGGCAAAACAGCGCTGAATTGGTCCCTCCGGCGGCCTTTATTCATTATATTTGGGTCCTTCATTCCTTTTGGCCTGATCATTATGGATTGGGTGTGGGTGAGAAAATGGACAGGGGATTCGGCAGCAGAACAGCGAGCCGCATCGTAATATTTTAGTATAGGCCGAGTGAGATTCGAGGATTTGCTCCTTAAGCCCCGCAAGCGGGACTAGCCCCGGTGCAGCAGAGAAGAGAGAGCATTGCGCAGTTTGACGCGTGGTGTTCTTTTTTTGTGCACCGGGAACTAATTTAATTGAACGCCTTCACCAAAAATTCAGCAGTTTTACGTCTTTGATAGCCTTCCACCCAATGTCCCGTAAATGGATAAACTTCAATCGTTTTAGGTGATTCAATGCGATTATAAGCGGCAAAAATCGTTTCTGGCATACATATGGTATCCTTGAGTCCCACGGATACCATGACAGGAATATGAATAAGATGAGCAAGATTCATGACGTCAAAATAACTTAATGTATGTAGCACCTGCTCCAAATGCTCTGGAAATCGGTTTGCGAATTCGGCAGCTTCCGTCAGCGAGCTGGTAGAATTCATCATACCAAAATCCATATGGCACATATTAGGAATGTCAGCCACCGTAACAGCAGCTTTATCACTGAGTGCAGCCACCATTAGTGCAAGTCCGCCGCCCTGGCTAGCCCCAGAGATTGCAATTTTGCTCGCATCCATATCCGGCTGCTCTGCCACCCAATCTACGGCTCTGAGGGCATCTGTCGTTATCGTTTTGTAGTAGCAGGTATCCTTATCCAGGATTCCTTTTGTTACCCAGCCTTTAACCGTACCATGAGGATCATCCGAACGGTCTCCTGTTTCACCACCCTGACCGCGTACATCTACGGCAAATACAGCAAAGCCAAGCATCAGCCAGGACGAATAATCTTCAGGATAGCCCTTACCACCTGTGTAGCCATGGAAAAGAACAATACACGGCAGCTTTTGATTTCCGGCAAATTGTGGGCGTATATACCATGCATGCAACGGCGTATTATCCACACCCTCAAAGGTAACCCGTGAGGCATGAATATGAGGATACGGCGTTTCCACTGGTGTTTTGAACGCACGCACGGGTTTAGCCTGTACTTCTTCCAGCGTTTTGTTCCAGAACAGATCGACATCCTTCGGGGCCGTCAGATCCGGTTGATACTGCTTCAATTCGGCAATTCTTTTTTCAATGATATTCATAGTAAAAAAAGTCCTCCTTCCTATAGAACGAATATCTACTCAAGCTTTACCCGGTAAAGTAGACTCTTCCAGCTCTCTCAGCATCTCAAATGCTTCTTCGTTGGTGCTTCCGCACGTATCTTCATCAGCAAGAAATCCACTGCATACTGCTGGACGCTCAGGTTTGCCAAACAATCGGCAGCGGTAATCCGTAGTGAGCTGAGGGCAAGGGACACCAGCCGGTTTTCCATCAGGCATGCCAGGGATAGGGGATGAAATCGTAATAGCAATACAGCACGCGGCACATCCGACACGACACTCCAGTTGGGGTCACTCCTTAACATCTGTTATTTTTGAAATGTATGCATGAAGCGACTTCAATGAAGCCATAATGTGAGGATGGCACAAAAAAAGCAGGAAAACAAGGATAACTGTATTTTATACACACTTTTCACACAAGGGTTATAAATAGGGAGGTAGGCACGTAGGATGGTATCAAGCTCCTAAGTCATTGTTCTGTTCATTAGGTAATATTAACCATTTGTGCTCAGTGTGTTCAAAAGGAGTTCGAGTGGTTAATAATAAAACACAACGATAAAAAACTTAAACGAGGTGAAGTAAAATGAGTTGGTTATGGGCATTGATTGTTGGAGGTATTATTGGTTGGTTGGCAGGAATTATCGCAGGTCGTGATGTTCCAGGTGGCGTGATTGGTAACATCATCGCTGGTTTTATCGGTGGATGGTTGGGAAGCTTGATTCTGGGGAACTGGGGTCCTGAAATCGGATCGTTCTACATTGTACCTGCATTAATTGGTGCGATTGTGCTGGTTGTTATCGTAAGCTTGATCTTTCGTTCCGTTGGACGGAGCAGAGGCTAACACATTTATAGGGCATAAGGCTACAAAATGAAAAGAAGCTGCTTCTCCGCAAGGTTCGCAAATGAACCTGCAGGAGAAGCTTTTTTTATTGAAACCGCCTGATATGAGGCACACATAAAACGCCCAACACGATGCACATACCAATGGTTGAAAACAGGCCGATGGTGAAGATGCCGCCAAGCTTGTCCGTGATCGCACCCACAGCCAGATAGCCTACAGGCAGCAGGGCAAAGGAAAACATTAGATCCAGACTGGCTACACGGCCAAAGGATTCGGCGGGAACCATCTCCTGAAGGCTTGTTTCCCAAATGATCGCAAATATCATATGCCGAACCCTTCAAGCATCATGCTCATAATCAGTCCCGGCATCTAGGTGACTACAGACAACAATAGTAAAGCAAGCCCGCTGACAAAAGCCCCGAGGTGCCTTAAAGGCGAAGTGAAGGTGGCCCAAGCTGAACGTCTTCCTTCGGGTGAAGCAGAGGATAGGGTTGAATTTTATACGAGACCTGTGACGTAAAGGTACAGAAAAAAGCTAATGCGAGGATAGATAAAATGAATAGTCTGACTATGAATGAGCCAACCTAGGATGACTTTAGGTTCCGGAAGTAATATAGCTTACCTTTTGCATAGGGATTATTGGATAAAAGCATTGACGTGTAAAAATGAATGATGTACTATTCAATGTGCCAGCTAACGTGCTAGGTTATCAAGAAAAAGGAAAAGAGTGTGGACAACATGAGAAAATTTAGATTTTTACCAGTCGTACTGATTGTGATGGCTTTATTGGTTTCTGCCTGCGGCAACAACGACAAAGGCGCTAATTCAAATAATGCTTCTACCGGGGATACCGGATCAAATAATGGAAAAGCAGATACAACCGCTACAGCTACTTTGGAATCTGTAAAAGCGAGCGGCAAGCTGCGAATTGGTACGGAAGGTACCTATGCTCCATTTACCTACCATGATGCTGATGGTAAGCTGACAGGCTTCGACGTCGATATAGCGACTGAAGTAAGTAAACGTTTGGGCGTACAGCCTGAGTTTATCGAGACACAATGGGACGGCATATTCGCAGGATTGAACTCCAAGCGGTTTGACACGGTGTTTAATGAGGTGTCTATTTCCGATGAACGTAAGCAAAAATACGATTTTTCCGATCCATACATCGTGTCCAAAGCGGTTCTGATCGTAAGCGAAGATAATAATGACATCAAAAAGTTTGCTGATTTGAAAGGTAAAAAGGCCGGGCAATCCCTGACCAGTAACCTGACTCAAATCGCGAAGAGCAACGGCGCGGAAATTGTGGCAACGGATGGATTCGATCAGGCGATTGGTCTCCTGACATCCAAAAGGGTCGATGCGACCGTCAATGATGGTTTGTCCTACCTGGATTTGAAAAAGCAAAAGCCTGACGCTCCCATCAAAAAGGTAGATGAATCTTCAGATGCTTCACACAGCGCGGCTGTTTTTAACAAAGGTAGTGAAGACCTGATCAAGGCAGTTAACAAAGCGCTGGCTGACATGAAGGCTGACGGTACGTACCTGAAAATTTCTGACAAATATTTTGGAGCCGACGTATCCAAATAACACACGAATAACCGGAGTCTCGCCATGTCGAACCGGATTTTCGCAAACTTATCTTTTTAAAGGATGTCTGCACAATGGATGATCGCCAGATACAAATTATTATCGATTCATTACTGCCTCTGCTGAAAGCAGGGGTTTCTTTTACGATTCCACTCACACTCATCTCCTTTGCTCTGGGCTTGATACTGGCGCTGGTTACAGCGTTGGCTCGACTGTCCAAATGGAAAATACTCAAGCTGATTTCCGGCTTCTATGTGTGGGTGATTCGTGGAACACCGTTGCTGGTGCAATTGTATATTATTTTCTACGGCTTGCCTTCAGTTGGCATTACGCTGGACCCTTTTATAGCTTCAGTGATCGGCTTTACGCTCAGCGTGGGGGCTTATGGCTCTGAAATTATGCGTGCGGCAATTATATCCATTCAGGAAGGCCAGTGGGAGGCGGGATATTCCTTGGGGATGACACGCTGGCAAGTGCTGCGACGCATCGTGCTTCCGCAAGCAGCCCGTGTGTCCGTACCGCCGTTAGCGAATTCTTTCATCAGTTTGGTAAAGGATACTTCGCTAGCTGCGACCATCACCTATGTGGAAATGTTCAGAACAGCTAACCAGATTGTAGCCACCACGTATGAACCGTTATTGGTGTATACCGAGGCGGGGGTTATTTATCTGCTGTTTAGCACCGTATTGACCGTGCTGCAAAATTACCTGGAGAAGCGGCTGAGCCGTTTTTCCGTCAGATAAAGGAGATTGTACCGGTGATCCAAATTCGGAATATACACAAATCGTTCGGCTCGCTGGAAGTGCTTAAGGGAGTAGGCGTGACGTTGGATAAAGGAAAGGTGCTCGTTATCATCGGTCCTTCCGGCTCCGGCAAAACAACGCTTTTGCGC
This sequence comes from Paenibacillus sp. PvR008, assembly GCA_040544055.1. GTDB lineage: Bacteria > Bacillota > Bacilli > Paenibacillales > Paenibacillaceae > Paenibacillus. Next base: position 16,228 of record JBEUOG010000036.1, on the reverse strand, counting down.
TGTCTGAATTTGCTGGAGGTTCCTGATCAGGGCGAGATTCAGGTGGGGGATATTGCACTGAATTTTGCCAAAGGAACGAAACTGCGACAGGAAAGCATCTTGGCGCTGCGCAAGCGGACGGGTATGGTATTTCAATCCTACAACTTGTTCCCGCATATGACAGCAGTTCAAAATGTAATGGAGGGTCAAGTCACCGTTCAAAAGAAGAACAAGGACGAGGCACGCAAACGCGCATTGGAACTGCTTAAAAAGGTGGGACTGGCGGAAAAAGCCGAATCCTATCCGCATCAGTTGTCGGGAGGACAGCAACAGCGGGTCGGTATTGCCCGGGCAATGGCGGTGGAGCCTGAGGTGCTGTTGTTCGATGAGCCGACCTCTGCGCTTGATCCCGAGCTGGTAGGCGAGGTTCTTAAAGTTATGAAGCAACTGGCTGCCGAAGGCATGACCATGGTCATTGTTACCCATGAAATGAAGTTTGCCGCCGAGGTCGCTGACCATGTTATTTTGATGGATCAGGGCGTGATTGTGGAGCAGGGTTCACCTCATGAGGTGCTTGAACGCCCGACCAGTCCACGAGCTATTCAGTTTTTAAATCGGTTGAGCGGGGAAACAGAATAAAAAGAAGATGGAAAAAAAGAAGAACCTCTAAATGCGCCATTATGGGCATCAGAGGTTCTTCCTTTTTATGATGATTTAGAAGAATCCAACTCGTCCTTCAGCTACATTTTTAAACCAGTCCTGCTTACGGCTCTTATCCAGCTCGCCTCGCATACCTTTAATAATCAGTTCAATATCTGTCTTTCCACTTTCATGCCATTCCAGAGCGGTGCTGACATACAGCTCGCCGAGCTGGGCCAGAGAAAAGCCGTCAGTCATCGCCGCCGCCTTCTGCGTACCCGCTTCTCCTGCAAAAACAAGGAAGTTGCGCAGCTTGAGATACGCCAGTCGCAGTGCTTCGTCCGGCAGACTGATTTCATAGGCACGATCGAAGCGACCCGCCCGGTTCATCAGACCAGGATCGATTTTTTCAGGATAATTGGTCGTTCCGATCAGAAAAATGCCTTCCTTGGAAGTAGCACCATCAAGCGTATTCAGGAAAAAGGAACGAACCTCCTGCGGCATGGAATCAATGTCCTCAATGACCAGCACCATAGGAGCCATACGGGTAGCCGCCTCGAACACCTCTTTGACCGATTCACTGGTTGTATACTCCGTAATTTGCCAGTAGGCGGCCGGACCCGGTACGCTGCTCGCAATAGATTTAACAAGCGTCGTTTTCCCGTTGCCCGGATGGCCATACAGCAGAATACCGCGTTTGTAAGGAATATTATAAGTCTGATAGAAGGTAGGATCTGCTTCAAAAAACTGATCGAGTGAACGGAAAATATCCCGCTTGATTTCCGCTTTCAAAATAACGTCATCCCGCGTAATGGCACGGGTAATCGGCTCCGCCTGCCGGGATAATCCGCGGCTTGTGTCCGTAAAGACGGTGACCCGCTTCATGTTCTGCTTGCGTTCACGTCCGCGTACCCCCGCGAGGAAGCCTTGCAGTTCCTGATCGCCTGTCGCAATACGTAATCTTCATTATATACGCCATTTTCACGGAAAAAGGGAACCCGCGCCAGCGCGATGCCCCACTTGGGATAGGCGAATACATTATTACGCATCGACAGGTGAACGCCGTACTCTGGAGTCGGCCCGTCATCGTCATATTGGATGGTGCGTTCCTCCAGGCGATCAAAGACCCGTGCCACATGCTCCAGATCCGGGCTGCCTGAACGAATGTCCTCCTCCAGCAAGTCCCAATACTCAATATTGGGATCGTCGCTGGCATACAGCTCATATTTTACGCCATAGCGGTTATATAGGGCTTCACTGATGCCGTCGATCAGACGGGCATAAGCGGCATAGCCGGTAATGCGCCCATCCGTACGTTCATCAAATTCGTAAATAGCTGGGATGTCCATACTCAAATTATTTGGCTCCTTTCAGGGCGGCCAGCGGCTTGCATTTGGCTACAACGGCCGGTGACACTTTCAATAATATCATCTACATTTTTGTAGGCTTGAGGAGATTCGTCGAGAATGCTTTCCAGAGATGACTGATTAACCACAATCTCGTCGTCTGTCCCTACACCCAATGCTCCGGCAAAATCATCCACACTGACGAGCCGTTTGGTCGCAGAGCGTAAACGGATACGGCCTGCTCCATGGCAAATGGAGTGGAAGTTATCCTGCCCGCCCGGCAGACCGACCATAATATAGGAGGACGTACCCATAGAGCCGGGAATCAAGGCTGGATGTCCTGTTTCCCGGTAAGGTTTCGGATTGTCGGGATGTCCGGCTGGAAGAGCGCGGGTAGCCCCTTTACGATGCACAAACACGTTGCCGTGATCCGGGTGGGCTTCCTCCCAACCATAATTGTGCATCAGATCGTACAAGGTGCGCAACTCGCACTTTGTACCAAAGACATCACGGAAGGCTTCACGCACGGAAAAAGCGATCAAATGTCGGTTCACCACCGCATAGTTCAGCGCCGAGTACATCATATTGACGTAATGTGCAGCTTCGGGATGCTCCAGGGGGGCAAATACCAACCTTGGATCAGAGGTGCCAAGTCCCAGACGGCTCATTGCTTTGGCAATGGCAGACGAGCTGGTTTGGCTGACCCCTCCACCCCAGGCACGTGATCCGGAGTGGACCATAACGGCAACCTGACCGTCGAACATCCCCCAGGCTTCGGCGATTTCACGGTTGTGCTCCGCAATTTCAATCGCCTGAATTTCAACGAAATGATTGCCTCCACCCAGCGTGCCGAGCTGTCGGTGAGCCCGGTGCCACGTGCGATCTTCGACAAGATTGAGCACCTCTTCATCAAATGAGAACTTACTGTGTTCTACATGGGTGAGTGAGGTGGATTTTTTAGGCGTGTAGCTGTCCGGAATATATTTATTAGGTAATCCATGCAGGCCCTTGCGTACAATATGCTCCAGCCGGATATCCGAATAATGCCCACGCTGGTGGGCTTCCATCGGCAAATATTTGTCAATGGTCTTGACCAGCTTGCGGCGGAGTTTGGTTTCCTTCAAGGCATCCTTATGCAAATTCGTCAGGTGTACGCGCATACCGCAGCCAATATCGCTGCCGACAATGGAGGGAGATACATAGCCGTCCTCCATTCCCCATACAGCAGTCGTACCGATGCAGGTTCCGATGCCTACATGTACATCTGGAGTATAGCCCATATAGCGGATACCGGGAATTTGTAAATTGTTATTAGCCATCTCGAACACCTTGTAATCCAGTGAGGAGAAAAGCTGCTGAGAAGCATAACGGTCAAATCGCCAGCCGGTAGCTTCATAAGATGGCTGTAAGGTCCCTTTTCTAAGAACGAGTTTGTCGTGTGTTGTATATTCATATCGTTGGATAGTTCCCTTCTTCATGTAAATCAAAAATGACATACAAATTAAGCTTTAAAAAAGAAAATAAAAAAAGCCGCAGACTTGTCGTCTACGGCTTCCTGCACCGAAAGTGTCATTACACGTCATGATCTATACATCATTAATACGTAAAATAACCTGTTCTTCCAATAGCATTAAATACAGAAAAAAGCCTGGTTAATCACGCCGTCAGACAGCGCGATGTCACCCATCATGTCGCCCGAATGGGGCCGATGAGACGAAAATTCAAATATGTGGTTTTGTCATGCTGCCTGTCTGCCATCATCATGTAAAGCTCAGTCATGTCTGTCGGCCCCCTTTTCCTAAAGTTAATTGCTATGTTAATGGAAACCTGTGGAAGCTGTCAACCCTGAAAAGAGGAAGAATGGAAAGGTGTGACTTTAATCATAGTGAAGTGTGAGTTAGATCATAGTTCAAATGATCCAAACCTGTTACTGTCTAAATATTCAAATATTCAGAGATTGTTGATGGTTTACAGGACAATTTTTGTGAGGGGGACGGAGCAAGCATGGAAGGAGATCTCCAGAAGTTTAAGGCCGACTTTTTCAAAGCATTGGCTCACCCTCTGCGCATCCGCATTCTGGAGGTGTTGAGTGAAGGGGAGCGGAACGTAAATGAGCTGCAGACTGCGCTCGGTTCCGAAGGCTCTGCCGTATCGCAGCAATTGGCCGTTTTGCGCGCCAAAAATTTGGTGAGCAGCATCAAGGAAGGCACGACGGTCGTTTACTCGTTGCGGGACCCGCTCTTGACGGAACTGCTTGCGGTGGCGCGGCAAATTTTTGACAATCATCTGGTCGAAGCGATCTCGTTGCTGGAGGGTATACGGAACGAGAAGTAAGGCTACTACAGAAAAGAAGGGTTACAGGGGATGAAGTGGATGGGAAGGTTCGAGGGATATAACGCAGGAGCTTTGCGAAAGGACCTGATTTCCGGAAGTATCGTGGCAATTGTGGCCATTCCGCTCGGTATGGCGTTTGCCATTGCATCAGGAGTAAAGCCGGAATACGGGCTGTACACGACCATTGTGGCAGGAGTTTTGGTTTCACTGTTAGGAGGGTCCAAATTTCAGATTGGCGGACCTACGGGCGCTTTTATCCCGATTTTGCTGGCTATTGTCATGCAGTACGGTTATGAGAATTTGCTCATAGCCGGTTTCATGGCGGGGATTATGCTCATCTTAATGGGCGTGCTGAGGCTAGGCGCGTTAATTAAGTTCATCCCCAAGCCGGTAACGATTGGATTTACGGCGGGCATTGCCGTGACGATTTTCAGCGGTCAGATTGCTAACTTTCTCGGCTTGCGCGGAGTAGAGCGGCATGAAACGTTTCTGCCTTCTATGGCAGAACTGATCCATCGCCTGCCTTCACTGAATGTGTACAGTATTCTGACGGCGTGCATCTGTCTTGCCGCCCTCATTCTGGTGCCTAAAAAATGGCCCAAGGTCCCCGGTTCACTCGTCGGCCTGCTCTTATCCACGCTGGTGGCAGTCTGGCTTTTTCCGGGTCAGGTGGCAACGATCGGTTCCGCATACGGCGCAATTCCGGCATCTCTGCCTGAGCTGCATGTTCCAGGCGTGACCTGGGACCTGATTGTGAAGCTGCTGCCGCCCGCACTTGTCATCGCAATGCTGGGAGCTATCGAATCCCTGCTTTCGGCGGTGGTTGCTGACGGCATGACGGGAGCCCGGCATAACAGCAATCGTGAGCTGGTCGGACAGGGTATTGCCAACTTGCTCACACCGCTGTTTGGCGGCATTCCTGCGACGGGGGCGATTGCGCGCACAGCCACAAATATCCGCAGTGGTGCCGTGTCTCCCATGTCGGGTATTGTACACGGCTTGGTTGTGCTGCTTATTCTGGTGGTTTTTGCTCCGTATGCATCCAATATTCCGTTGGCGAGTATGGCTCCGGTGTTGATGGTGGTCGCCTGGAATATGAGCGAGCGCAAACATTTTGCACACATCCTCAAGACGCGGACAGCGGACTCTATCGTACTGGTTGTCACCTTTTTGCTGACGGTATTTACGACGCTGACCACGGCTGTTGAAGTAGGTCTGATTCTGGCGGTTGTGCTGTTCGTCAAGCGTATGAGCAGTACACTTTCAGTGGATAAGGTGTTACCCGATCCTTCTGTCAAGCATGAAAAAGTCGGTGCCCATATGGTTACAGAGCAGCATGATTGCCCACAGGTGGCGATTTATAGTGTGGAAGGCCCTCTATTTTTTGGTGCCGCTTCGGCATTGGAGAATTCGGGGATGGGAGGTCAGGCTAACCGCCAGCAAGGGATTTTGCTGCTGCGTATGGGTAAGGTTCCCTTTATGGATATGACAGGAGAATCTAACTTTACCGCATTGATTCAGAAATATCGAAAATCCGGTGGAACGGTGCTTGTTTCCGGCCTCCAGCCGCAGCCTCAGGCATTACTTCACAAAACCGGATGCTACGACATGATCGGACATGAGCATTTTTTCGAACATACAGGAGAAGCCCTCACGGCAGCCATTGCACTGGTGGATCGGGATACATGTCGCGGGTGCAGGCAGATGGCTTTTCGGGAATGTGCTGCTCTATGCGGCAGATCGCAAGCACAGCAGGGAGTGGCAGGTGGTCATAAATCGGCTTTGCAATCAAAACCATCCATTTCGGATGGAGCTGTTCCGGTTCCCGTACCTGTAAATAGCGGTAGATAGCTCTCTCTGAACTCTTCTATGGAATGCCGAAGGAATGTCGAAAAATCTCTTTTATTTTTACGATAAGAAGTGCAACATCAAGACCAGCACCTGCTCGTAAAAACGGAAGAGGTTTTTTGCTTTTCAAAAGAATAAGGGAAAAAATTCAAAAAAATGCTTGTATATCTGTTATTGTGACATTATACTAGATTCAAAAGATACCATTTGTATCATTCTTTTGTTTTAATTTGGCTTTTAATATACAGATATTAAACTCCTCGATAACTTCTAGCTTCCTTTCCTACTTTTATCTTCACGTTTTTCTCTTACTTTTTCCAAAGCGACATAAGCTGAATTTTAAAAATTTACATGGGAACAGAGTAGGCAGAATGGTGCTGTACAAGTATCAGCGGTCCCTTGCCCCAACAGTTTACTGTTTCTTTCAGTCTTGCACCCTTGGCTGTTCACCACAGAATCATGGCCTATGGATTCCATGCTAGAATCTATATTTTTTGAAGGAGGTGAGGGGCAAAGGCTATTTTGTGAGCTTTTCACGTGGCTGTAGGCAGGTTGTTCTTGAGAACTGCAAAACCAAGTAAAAGGAGATGGAAAGTATTGATTAAGTCGAAAAATATCAAAAAGACGTTATCGGCTAGTTTTACTGATATTCTTGCTTTTTCTCTGATTTCTCCGGTGTACGGAGATGCGAGCACAACCACCGCGGCAGGAGCTTCGACCATTTCCGCCAAGATTTCCGCCAAGCTGAACCAGCAATTCAGTGACAGCGAGTACGTCACCTATCTGGTTAAATTAAAAGATCAGGTAGATACAGAGTCGGTTGCCAAGCATGCTTTCCAAAAGGCTTCCGCAGACCAGATATCCCCCGCTGCCGCTAAGCTTTCTGTGCGTACAACGGTTGTGAACTCTCTCATTGATACAGCTGAAAAATCTCAACAGCCTGTGGAAGAATACTTAAAGAAGGAAGTCAATAACGGAGGCGTCAAAAAGTACAAGAGCTACTTTATCGTGAACGCGCTTGCGGTAACGAGTACCAAGTAGGTATTGGATAATCTCGCCACACTTCCTGAGGTAGACAAAATTTTACCGGATGAAACGCGGGAGTTGCAAAAGGTTGAAATAGATAAGGATGCCCAGCCAGAAGCCGGGGAACCGGCAATTGAACAGGCGGTTGCCGATCAAGCGGCTGTAGATACGGCTGTATCGGAAGAGAATGCACAAAAATCGGTGGAGGAATCCGTATATAAGGACGCTGTAACGCCGAGCCGGGTAGAGTGGAATATTTCTAAAATTAAAGCTCCACCGGTTTGGGCCAAAGGCATTAACGGTAAAGGAATAGTAATTGCCAATCTGGATACAGGCGTGGATTATACCCATCCAGCGCTGAAAAGAAAATGGCGTGGTCTGAACGCTTCCGGTCAAGTCGTTAATCCGGAATTGAGCTGGTATGATGCAGTTAACGGAGCATCCCTGCCGGCAGATTCCAATGGACATGGTACGCATACGATTGGTACAAGTGTTGGCTCGGACAGCAACGGTAAGAATGAAATCGGGGTTGCTCCTGGTGCCAAATGGATTGCCGTTCGAGTGTTCAACCCGAACACGACAGATTCCATTCTGCTGGACGGAGGTCAATGGTTGCTGGCTCCAGTAGACAAAAATGGCAAGAAGCATCCTGAGCTTGCACCGGATGTGGTGAATAACTCATGGGGTGGCGGACCTGGGCTGAATGAATGGTATCGTCCTGTCACCAAAGCGTGGAGAGCGGCACAGATTTTCCCTGAGTTCTCTGCAGGTAACACGACTCTGTCAAATCCGGGCGGTCCTGGGTCTGTAGCCAATCCGGCGAATCTGCCGGAAGCTTATGCCACTGGAGCGACTGATGTCAACAACAAGCTGGCCAGCTTCTCGTTGCGTGGTCCTTCTCCATATGGCGAAGTGAAGCCTGAAATATCGGCTCCTGGCGTAAACATCCGTTCCTCTGTTCCTGGTGGAGTATATGAGGGGGGCTGGAACGGTACATCCATGGCAGGCCCGCATACGGCAGGATTAGCGGCATTGCTGCTCCAGGCCAAGCCATCCTTGACAGTGGATCAGCTGGAGGATGTTATTTCGAAAACAGCGACGCCGCTGACAGACAGCCAATACCCAACTTCACCGAATAACGGCTATGGATATGGCCTGATCGACGCGTTGGCTGCGGTCAATTCGGTACTTAAATAGAATGATCTGATCGTGCTTTAGAAAGACTTTGGAAATCCCTTGGAGTGGCTCGTCCAAAGATTGCATACACCTGCTAACCGTGTAATGCAACATTTACGCAGCCGCTATAAAGGGGTTTTCGTACATAGAAAATACAAAAAATCATAAATTTCAAGCGAATTTCCAAAAAATGACTTGTATATCTGTTTTGATAACTTTATACTATCCATAATATATGTTTATATATCAATTTTTGATATAAAATGTAACGATATAACATGCCCTCTCTTCGAAGTGCTCTTGCTTGTTCTCCTTGGTATCTGCTGAATTTCATCGCTTGCTATTATGGATTCGTAAACTCACCTATGAAATAAATTCACCTAAGAAAATCCAAATTGTTTTATACCTCTATATTCTATGAAGGAGGTGGTTGCCAACCATATCATGTTGCGCAGCCCGTAGGTTTGATGTGCAAGGCAAGGCATGTGGTCTTACTCTCGCACAGGTTATACCAGAAATATTAAACCTAGTAAAAGGAGTGGAGAAATAATTGATTAAACCTAAACGATTCAAGAAACCGCTATCTATCGGACTATCTTTGCTTATGGCCTTTTCTTTTGTCCAACCTGCTTTGGCAAATAACACACCGGATGGCTCCAAGCTGGAGCTGAAATCAGGCTCGCACAAGGTAACGACCGCGAAGGTATCCCCCAAACTGACCAAACAGTTTGAGGAGAATAACTATGTAACATATCTGGTCAAATTAAAAGAACAGGTAGACACAAACAAGGTTTCCAAAAATGCTCTCCAAAAGGCCTCGCTTGAGAAAATAACACCCTCTGCTGCCAAAATGGCTGTCCGCAGCAATGTGATCAGCTCTCTACGCGAAACCGCTTCAAGAACCCAATATGGGCTTGAAAATTATTTGGATAAGCAATCGGAGAACGGTGGAGTGAAGGAATATAAAAGCTACTTTATTGTCAATGCCCTGGCGGTCACAAGCACCAAGGAGGTGCTGGACCATATTTCACAGCTGCCTGAGGTAGACAAAATTTTGCCGAATGAAACACGTTATCTGCAAAAGGTGACGGTTGACAAGCAGGCAGAAGGAGTAGACGCCAAAACAGCTGGAAAAGCGACAGCAGACACGGCAAAATCTGCAACGGCAGAGAAAGCTGTAGAGCTGGAGAAGGACGATAGTAAAACATCGGCGAAGCCCGGCAATGCAGGTAAGAACGCTGTAGACCCGTCTACTGTTGAATGGAACATATCCCATATTAACGCACCCCAAGTGTGGGAAAAAGGAATCGACGGAACCGGAATCGTGGTCGCCAATCTCGATACAGGCGTAGACTATACTCATCCGGCCCTTCATCGCAAATGGCGGGGTCTGAACGCGGCAGGCAATGTCGTGAATCCCGAGCTGAGCTGGTACGATCCACATAGTCATGCGACGCTTCCGGTCGATCAGGCAGCCGATTCCCATGGTACGCATACGATGGGGACGATGGTCGGCTCCGAGGAAAACGGAACCAACCGGATCGGCGTTGCGCCTGGCGCGAAGTGGATTGCGGTTCGGATTTTTAATCCGGAAACGACGGATGCAATTATACTCGACGGTGGTCAATGGCTGCTTGCGCCAAGGGATGCCCAAGGTAACCTTCATCCCGAGCTTGCACCGGACGTGGTGAACAATTCGTGGGGCGGCGGACCCGGCCTGGATGAATGGTTCCGACCTGTAGTTCAAGCATGGAGGGATGCCCAAATATTCCCTGAATTCTCAGCAGGTAACACCTCCCGTTCCAATCCGGGCGGACCTGCATCGGTAGCGAATCCGGCCAATTATCCGGAATCCTTTGCCACCGGAGCAACCGATATCAATGACAAACTGGCCAGCTTTTCTCTGCTGGGACCGTCGCCATATGGCGAAGTGAAGCCCGAAGTTTCCGCACCGGGGGTAAATATCCGGTCATCCGTTAGCGGCGGCGCCTATAAAGGCGGATATGACGGAACTTCCATGGCGGGCCCTCATGTAGCGGGACTTGCGGCTCTGTTGCTGCAAGCGAATCATTCGCTTACCGTGGATCAATTGGAGGAAATTTTGATGAATACAGCTACACCGCGCACAGACAGCACATATCCTACTTCGCCAAACAATGGCTATGGACATGGTGTCATTAATGCGCTGGATGCAGTCGGCTCTGTCGTTCAGGGCTTGGGCTCCGTATCCGGTAAAGTTGTAACAGGTGGAGACGATCTGGAAGCGCCTGTTCTGGAGCACACACCGCCTGCTGCGGCATTCGAGGGTATTGATATACCTTTGACTGCTCATGTAACGGATAATGTCGGCGTGACAGCCGTTGAGGCATTTGCCAAAACAGCGGGTACGTCGAACTATGTATATATTCCGTTGGAACGGACCTCCGGCGACAACAAAGACGGTACATATCAAGCGTCCATCCCGACTTTTTTGGTGAACAGCGCCGGTCTGGAATACTATATTCGTGTAAATGATTACGGTAATAACGGTTTTGAAACGGAAGTATACAAGGTTAATGTCTCCAAAGGCAACAAACCTGGCTACACACAGGATTTTGAAAAGGATATTGCCGGTATCAATGTCGGTGGACAGGGTAGTGTCTGGAAATGGGGAACCCCGGTAAGCGGCCCTGGAAGCGCAGCATCGGGAACGAAAGTTATCGCGACCAATCTTGAAGGTCAATATCAGGCCAATTCCAACAGTTATTTTGTGGCTCCTCCGATTGATTTGACTGAGAGCCCGAAAGGGGCACTCGTTAGCTTCAAGCATTGGTACGATCTTGAAAACAATTCTGATTTCGGAAAAGTGTATGTGGCGACCACGAATAGTCAGAATGCATTTGAGCAGGTATTATCGTTTACCGGCACCAGCAACGGCTGGAAAACACAGTATCTTGATTTGCGAGCATTTGCGGGTCAAAAGGTATACCTTATGTTCAACTTTACAAGTGACAATACGATTGTGAAAGATGGCTGGTACATCGACGACCTGTCGATTCAGGAACCGGATACCGTTGCACCTGCCGCGCCAGGTAATTTGACTGCCGAAGCGGATAATGTTGGCAACGTTGCGCTGGCCTGGAATGCTTCCTCCGATGAGGATGTGAAGCAGTACAAGGTGTACCGTTCCACCCAATCAGGCAAAAATTATACTTCCATCGGCACAACCTCTGGATTGACATTCACTGATACGATCACGGTCGGCGACTCGACCTATCATTATGCAGTGGCGGCCGAGGATTACAGCGGTAATGAGGGTGTCAAGTCGAATGAGGTCTCTCTGAGAGTAAACGTGCCGGATACGCTGTATAGCGATCATTTTGACGGCAGCTCGGATAATGGCTGGACACATTCCGGTACCAAGGATGAATGGGAACGCGGCATCCCCAAAGAAGTGGGACCAGAGAGTGCGGTATCCAAACCAAACGTATGGGCAACCGATCTTGATGGAAACTATGAGAACGGAGCAGACTTTTCGCTGGTTTCTCCAAAAATTAATTTGAATGATGTACGGAACGCAACACTGACCTTCAACCACTGGTTTGAGATTGAGGGCGGCTATGATTATGGTTATGTGGAAGTGTCCAAAAATAATGGCGACACTTGGACCGAGCTGGGCAAATTCTCTCATAGCACAAACGGAAAAAAATGGACTCCGGTCTATTACAATCTGGATAGCTATACCGGCAACGAGGTTCAATTCCGCTTCCGTTTGAAGTCGGATAATAGTGTGAACAAAAACGGCTGGTACATTGATGATTTCCGTGTGCTGGGCATTCCAGCTTCGACAGTGACCAAAGATGTAGTACCTGAGTCGAATATCAAGCTGGAAAAAGCGGAAGAACAATTCCCGCTGTACAAAATTACAAGCACTGAAAAGAGCGAATTCCAGGAAAAAGTGAAACCGGCGGAAACAGCGGTGAACAGCGGACGTGTCGGTCTCGACAGTCTTCCAGCCAGCGCCACAGTTACCGTACTGGAAACCGGGCGTTCGGTGAAAACGGACCCGACCACAGGTAAATACAGCCTCATTCACGTAGCTGGCGATTATACGCTGAAGGCTGAAGCCTACGGGTATGTGCCGCAAACGAAACAGGTCACCATTGAAAATAATAAAGTGGTGAGAGCGAACTTTAGTCTCCAAGCGGTACCTCATGGTACGATTCACGGGGTTATCACCGATAAGCAATCCGGTGAACCGATCCGAAAAGCGAAAGTGCTTGTACTGGAGGATGCACGCATTGCTCCGGTAGAGACGAATGAGGCTGGAGAATTTACGCTGGATGTACTTGAAGGGACTTATACATTATCCATTGCAGCGGAAAATTATTACAGCGACAGCATCACTGTCACAGCACCTCCGAACGGTAGTGTGGAAGCGAATGTCACATTGAAGCCATTTATCGGCTTCCAGGGGGGCATCGCTTATGATGACGGTACCGGGGAAGATGCAAGAGTCTTTAACGCGGCAGGCAACTCCTGGGCAGTCAGAATGACACCTGAGTCAGAGGTGGCTCAAGTGACAGGAGCGTCGCTTCTGTTCTGGAATTCAACCTTCCCGAATCCGGGAGGAACGGCGTTCAAATACTCTGTATATGATGCATCTGGTGCGGCAGGCGCACCGGGACGTCTGCTGGCTGGTCCATTTGACGGCACAGCCGTTCGGGATGAAACACAATGGACGACAGTACAGCTCCCAGAGCCGGTAACGGTTCAAGGTGACTTTTACATTGTCTATACGCAGTCTGCTGTAGGCACACAGTCGCCGGGTCTTGTTGCAGACGAGAGTGGACCGAATGCGCTTCGTAGCTGGCAAGGTGTAAGCGGGGCATGGACCCAATCGCCTGAGGAGGAGGGCAATTACATGATTCGGGCGATCGTCAGATATCCGGTGAATGCTCCAATGATTACAACACCAACGAAGGCAACGTATACGAAGGAAGAGAAGATTACCGTTATAGGTACTTCCCCGGCAGACGGGGCAGACATCCAGCTCTTTAACGGTAATGAACTCGCTGGTACAACCAAGGTGAAGGATCGCCAGTTCAGTCTGGCGGTCAATCTTCAGCCGGGTGCTAATCCGTTGAGTGTTCAGGCGGCGGTATACGGCAAGTTGACGGATCGTTCCGAGCCAGTGGTCGTCATACTTGACAAGACTAAACCGGGTCTGATCTTGACTTCGCCGGATGAAGGAGCCCGTACAAATGCGGGTGTCGTCAGTGTAACCGGTACGGTGTACGACGAGTTCCTCACCGACTTGACGATTAACGGTGAGCCAGCCGAATTTGGAAGTGACGGCAGCTTTAACAAACGTCTGCTTATCAATGAAGGGGAAAATCAGATTACGGTAACGGCCAAGGATCTTGCCAAGAACGTAACGACGGTTACCCGTTCAGTGTATGTCGATACAGCTCTGCCGAAGCTGGAAAATATCAGTCCTGCTGAGGATGTGCGTATCAGTCCAGGGCAACCGGTGCAGGTATCCTTCGACAGTGCGTCCGGATTGGAGGCATCCTTCCATGTGGAATTGCCTTTCAATCTGACCACCTTGGCCCGTAACGAAATTCCGTTAAACGAAACTTCGTCAGGTCATTATGTAGGGACTTACTTCACTTCCTCTTCTCTGAGCCTGGAAGGCGGGGTCATTGTGATCCGGGTAAGGGATGCAGCAGGAAATGAAGTGGAGTCGGAAGCACCCGGAAGATTGTATGTAACGAAAGGTGGTGGGAATCCACCTACATCCAATGAAAAGCCTGTAGCCATTATTCAGGCGAATGATTCAGCCAAGAGGAACAAGAACGTACAGTTTAACGGAAAAGCCTCGCGTGATGTAGACGGTGAAATCGTCAGCTATAGCTGGAACTTTGGCGATGGCGATACAGCGTCCGGCTCGAAGGTAAAGCATAAATTCGCTACAGCCGGAACGTATACCGTGGAGTTGACGGTGACAGATAATAATGGCGCAAGCGGTAAAGCTGCGCATACCATCACGATCCGTTAATCAGGTGAATGGAATGTTTCTTTTAAAATAACAACAGAAGACCCACAGCAAGCCACCATTTATGGAGGTCTGCTGTGGGTCTTTTTGAATTGTGGAACAGGTCTGGAAGCGATAGAATGAATGGAAACATACAAAGTAAATGTATTCACAATATTATTTTTTAGGCAGGAGAGGATCATATGATTCATTTACAAAAAGAAAGCGGGCGTATCCGCCTTGTGCTGGATGCCTATTTTATGGGAGAGGACATGGTCGTACTTATTTCTGGGGGCGATCAGCCACATCTGGGAACGATTACAGCAGGAGCCAGACTGGAGCCGATCCAAACCATTCAATTGCAAGCCCACAAGGAATTTTATATTACCGAAGAAATTGCGGTTTGTTTGCGAAAAGAGTTTGCGGGCAACTTTGCAATTTGCTGCGGGGCGCATATGGATCATATAACCAAGGATGAGATCCGAGTGCTGACAGATATGGCTATACAATTGGGTAAAGAGCTGATCGATCAACTCAAGCAAAAGCGCCTGTAGCGACCTTTTTTAAGAAAACTCCCGAATGAACAGATTCCGGTATGGGTATTTACTATAAGGATACTTAAAAAGCAACGCAAAGCCATGATCCTCGATTTGTACGGATTTCAGTTCAGAGGATGGAATCAAGCTGCGAATCATCAGAGTAACCGCACGCTGGTCTTTCCGGTTGATTGCTTTGGCTAAAGCAGAGGCAAAGCACCGATTGCGTGCCAATTCGAGATACAGCGGAAAAACGGCTTTGGCGATGGCGCGGTGAACCCTTGGCTCAAACGTAAACTGCACTGTCCCCGGTGGAATCGTCGTTCCGTTCGTATAATAGAGCATCGGTGGCTGGGCCAAAAAGGAGATAAAATAGCCGATGCCGTTCGTACCCAGTCCTTGCTTGGCGGCAAATGGCGCTACCGAGCAGAGAAGGGCCTTCATCCGATCCAAATTGCCATGCACCACAGCTCGTGACCATTGGACGGCGAAAGGACGACGGGTGGCAATGGCCTTGTAAAATGACAGCATGCTTGCGGATATTTTCCTAAGTGTGTCAACGTTTAAGCGTTTGTGAGGCGAACCCCTTCTGCGGGATGTTGCACGATATACCATAGCTCCGACCTCCTTGGCAGGATGCTCTCATGGAGCGCATTTTATCAGTAATAGGTAAAATACTGTATGCCCGATCACCTCGAAAAGTGCTGAAAACAAGACGGAACGTTTAAGAGGCTTAACAAGTAGTAGAGGGAGATTATGCACCTTCCAGAATTCTCTCCTCCATTTAGAGTGTAAAAAACCGCCTCCAGTAAGGAAACGGTTTTATATAACATATTTTATTCTTGCTCTGTCTTTTCGTTATTGGAAAGTTCGTCGGTATTATTGTCAGGGATAAATCTAATTACATCTGTAAGATCACATTCTAGAGCATTGCATATGTCGTTAATAATCTTCATCGCTATGTACTCATTTTTCCACATACGAGCGGCAGTTGAAGGAGATATGCCCACTTTTTTTATAAATTCCATTTTCGAAATTTTCTTTTTTATCAAAGTAATTTGTAATGGTTCGAAAGTAATCATGTAATGAATTCACCTCTTTTGCATTGTATCACAACCCACAATTAATTAGTAATAAACAAGTACAGTTTAGTTGCATACGGCTTTAAAAGATAACCATCATTTTTTGAAATAAGTACTGTCCTGATTTGTAAGATTGTGGTACCCTAGAACGTACCTGAATCCGTGAAATAACTAAAGATACCAAAGTAGACCCCGTTGCGTACTTGCAACCATCACGATCTGACCTCCATAACAGTGAAAGAGGGG
>JBEUOG010000035.1:0-37995 GCA_040544055.1 Paenibacillus sp. PvR008 | reverse complement strand
CAGTAAATACCAAATGGACTGGATTACTTGCTCTCAAGCACCTGTTACTTTTTTTCGTTGAGAGCATCGAAGTAAATGTAATAATTTTATAAATCATGGATTATTAGAAAATTAATGATTAATCATGTTACGTTTATGCAACGCTATTGATTTTATATGTTAAATCAGGAGGAACCATGATGTCATCGTCAATGCGGGTGCATTATTTTATCTTAATTGCGGTTATTGTTGTGGCCGGATTGTGTCAAGGGCTGCTGTTGCCGATTTTGTCCATCTCTTTGGAACAGATGGGTGTTTCTTCTTCACTGAACGGAATGAATGCCGCTGCTTTGTATATTGGTTCATTTGCTATGACGCTGGTGGCTGAACGGACATTGGGATGGTTGGGCTTCAAAAAGCTGATGGCCGGAGGGCTTGTGCTTGTACTCTTTACGCTACTACTATTCCCGCTAATTCCAGATATCCGAGTGTGGTTCGTATTGCGACTGCTAGTCGGAATCGGGGACAGTGCATTGCATTATTCTGCCCAGCTGTGGATACTGCTGGTGACTCCGGCAGAGAATCGTGGGCGTAACATTTCTTTTTACGGCATGTCCTACGGCCTGGGGTTTGCACTGGGTCCGCTTGGGTTGTGGTTGCTTGATTACGGAATGCTGGTTCCGTTTGCAGCGCTGGCTTTGTTGTGCTTGCTCGTTCTGCTGCTGGTGCTCATTAAGCTGCCGGATTCCAGACCGGAAAAGCTGGAAACAGAGGCGCGCCCAGCACAAAGATTCCGGCGTAGCTATAGTTGGGCATGGTACGCGCTGCTGCCTGCATTGTTGTACGGTTATATGGAAGCCAGCCTGAACAGCAACTTTCCGGTATATGGCCTTCGTATTGGCTTTCATACCGATGAGATTGCCGCGTTGCTGCCCTTTGTCAGCTTGGGCGGATTAGTGCTCCAGCTGCCGCTAGGTATATGGAGTGATCGTTGGGGCCGTAAAAAGGTGCTTATAAGCGTAGGCATAGCGGGTGGATTGATCTTTATGTTGATGCCGTGGAGCGGCAATCATTTTATGCTGACGCTGGTATTGTTGGCGGTGGCAGGAGGTTTGGTGGGGTCTTTTTTCTCCTTGGGGCTGGCTTATGCTGCCGATCTGCTGCCCAAATCATTATTGGCCGCGGCCAATGTGCTGGCAGCCTTTCATTTTAATCTGGGAAGTGTGATTGGACCTAACATTAGCGGGGCGCTACTGGACTATGGAACCCAAGGCAGCATGTTTCTGGTTCTCGGGGGCAGCTACGTCGTTTTCGGGTTGTTAGGATTGTTATTCCGAAAAAGAGTATCGACGGCATAAAACTACGGTTTGCATGGTATTTGTTTCACATTTACTATAAACTATAGACAGTATTGATGGCGGACAAAGGGGAATCACAAAGATGATCAGAATACAGAAACTGACCAAGCAAGTGGGGCCTGAACGGACCCTGTTACTTCGGGGGGTTGATGCTGAAATTCATCCGGGCGAACTGATCGCTCTAGTGGGGCCAAGCGGTAGTGGGAAAACGACACTGCTTCGCTGCCTTTCCTTGCAGGAGCCATGGGAAGAAGGCAGTCTGATCGTGGGCGGCAGCGATGTGCTGAAATCCGGTTGGACGGGCAAAATGAAAATAAAGCGGGAATGGGCATACTTGGAGCAAAATCCGCATTTAAATATGAATCGCACCGCTCTCAAAAATGTGCTGATCGGCAGATCGGGTCAGACTCCGTTATGGAGAATGGTGACCGGAATGGTGCGTTCTGACGATTATATGGGAGCAATGGACGTATTGGAGGATCTGGGCTTGCTGGATAAGGCGCATGACAAATGCGACAAGCTTAGCGGCGGTGAGCGGCAACGGGTAGCGACTGCGCGTGCGCTTGTTCACGGAGCCAAGGTCATTTTGGCTGATGAGCCTGTAAATGGACTTGACCCGACTTCAGCAGCTCATGTGATGGATACCTTCCGCAAGCTTTGCTCTGACGAACGGGTGACGGTAATCACCGTACTGCCGCTGGAGATGGCTGAACGCTTTGCTTCCCGTATATGGGGATTGAACGGCGGCGGGCTGGTGTTTGACATTCAGGGCAGACGGCTGACACAGGCGGAGAAGAACAAATTGTGAAGGGGACGGCAAAAGAAGTGAAGATGATGCTGTTGAGAATGTTAACCGGCTGCTGTTCATTGCTGCTCATTGTTGTATTTTTAAGCGGCTGCAATGTCATTAGCGATCCGATTTCGCTGATGCAGGCACCGATGATGTCTGACGAGAAACAGCAGCTGAATGGTGCAGTAGATATGCAGCTTGGGCGGGTGCAGCCGCTGCGGCCAAATGACCCGGATGACCCGACGCCAATCCGGACCGGTGATCTGAACAATGATGGTACAGACGAGGCGGTGCTTTTTTATGAAACGCCAGACGAGAGCGTCAAAATACATGGTGCATTGTTCGAGGATCAAGGCGGAACGTGGGTAAAGAAGCTGACGTTTGACGGGGAAGGCACAGTGCTGGAATCGTTCAAGCTGGTCGATGTAACGAATGATGGCACGCTCGATATTGTAGCAGGCTTTTCCAGCGGGGATAGCGGTGATGGTAACGATCAGAAGGGGCTCATCGTGTATTCCTATACCGGAGGAACTCTGGAGAAAATATATGCTACAGGTTATACGGACTTCGTCGTAGACGATTTTAATCATAACAAGATGGACCTGAACGGGGACAATTTGAATGACTTGACGATTATCACGCTGCGCCGTAATGAATTTTTCACGGTCAAAACATTCCAATTCAGCGGGGGAACCTTTAAGGAAATCGGATCGCTGGATTTGGACAGTCAGGCTCTTAGTATCTACAATGTCGTCGCTGGTAAGGTAGCCGAGGGCAGGCAGGGGATCATTATAGATACCAAGATCGCCCAGACAACTACGGTGTCCAACGTCATTGTGATGGACCATAGCAAGCTCAAAAAACTTGATCTCATGGATGTTACCTTTAAGGATGCTACCATTACTAGCGGTGATGTGGATGGTGATGGCATTCTGGAATTTGGAAATCTTGAAAAGCCGAAAGGCTGGTCCAACAGGCCGCTGGATGAAGTCCCGTATTTTGTCTCGTTCTACCAGTGGGATGGGGCAAAGGGAACGATTTTCAAGCAGCAACAGTATCGCGACTCCAATGATCAGATCTATTTCAGACTGCCGAAGGAACTGCACGGCAAGGTGACCATTGATCCGAAAGTATCAAAGAAGGACAGCTATTTGCGGTTCATTCTGGACAATACAGACAAAACGATTGCAGAAATTAAATATTTCTCGTTGTCGCAATGGGAGCGAAACAATGAAGGATATAGCCAGTTATGGCGAACCAATGCACAGGTGATTGGTATCAAGCGATCCAGTGAGCTGGAACCGCGTAAAACCATTAATAACAAGTTGGGGGAAAGGCAGGTAGAATAGAGTGAGTAAAGTTTTAATCATGGAAGACGAGGAATCTATTCGCAGCTTTATCGTCATAAATTTGAAACGAAACGGTTTCGAGGTGTTGGAGGCGTCGGATGGGCATGAGGCTCTTAATATTTTGAACACGGTTCGGGATATTGATATCGCGTTGCTTGACGTAATGGTTCCCGGCATGGACGGTTTCGAGGTCTGTCGAAGAATTCGGGAAACGAATGAGCGAATTGGTATTATTTTTCTCACGGCGAAGGTTCAGGAGCAAGATAAAGTATATGCCCTGTCGGTAGGGGCTGATGATCATGTGAGCAAGCCCTTCAGCCCGACGGAGCTCATTGCCCGTATTCAATCGCTGCTACGCAGGGTAAATGTACACCGCGAGACGGCGGCCAAAGTATCCTTTCAGTCCGGTCCGTTCACGCTGGATCTGATTGCCAAGCAATTTAAGAAAAACGGGCAGCTGATTGAACTGACGCCAACAGAGTTTTCCCTGATTCAATTTTTTCTAGAAAAAGAAAATACACCGCTCAGCCGGGATGTTTTGCTTGACCACGTGTGGGGCAAGGAATATATGGGTGATCCAAAAATCGTGGATGTGAACATCCGGCGGTTGCGACAAAAAATTGAAAACAATCCTTCCGAGCCCGCCTTTTTGCAAACGGTTTGGGGACATGGATATAAATGGAAGGGTCAGGCTCAATGATTAAAAAAGGGATTCGCAGACAGATTGTGCTTCACTATTTTTTTGTGGTGTTCTTGGCGCTTCTGTTGGTAGAAGCCATTTTCATGTTTGCAATCCGGGCGTACTACTACGATACGATTTATAAACATATGGAAAGCCGTATTGAATCGGTAGGTGAGTTTGCACCCAAATTCAAAGATCCAGAACAGTCTTTGCAATCGTATTTGTTGAATACATTTTCTTTGCCCAACACGGAATTTCAATTACTCGATGAACAGGGAAATGTAATTGATAACTCGACGAACTTCGCGGCAGATATAAGTGTGCAAACGAGTGATGTGCCACAAGCGTTAGCGGGGGATACGGGCAGCTGGATCGGGAAGCAACCGGGTACGGGGCAACAGGTGATGGCGGTATCCAAAAAACTGGACAATATTGTCGGAGATCAGGTGTACATTGTACGGTTTACCACCTCTCTGGAAATGGTCAACGACAAGCTGTTTACCATTACGCTGTTTTCCCTGAGCATCATGGCAGCTGTACTGGTTATTGTATTTGTGGTCAGTACAGGGCTCGCTAATTCCATCGTTAGGCCGATTAACAATATCCGCGATGTATCAGCTCAGATGGCGCAAGGACGATTTGATGCACGTATTAAAGGCGATTATCGTTATGAGTTGGGTGAACTGGCTTCGACACTAAACTACATGGCGCAAGAAATTGTCAGAACGAATCAAATTAAAGATGATTTTATTTCATCCATATCTCATGAACTGCGTACGCCGTTGACTTCCATTAAAGGCTGGAGTGAAACGTTAAATTCCGGCGGCTTTGACCCAGAGGAGACGAAGATTGGGATGCAAATTATTTCCAAAGAAACAGACAGGCTGATCGGTCTGGTGGAGGAAATTCTCGATTTTTCCAAGCTGGAGCAAAACGCAATGAAGCTTGTCATGGGAACAGTGGATCTACGGGAGCTTTTACAGGAAGTTATGCTGAACGTATGGGCAAAAGCGGAAATTAAGCAAATTAAACTCCAACTGGACTCGGAGAAAACGGCATATCTGGTTCATGGGGACGGCAACCGTCTGAAACAGGTGTTTTTAAACATTGTGGATAATGCTATCAAGTTTTCGCATGAAAGCTCTATTATTTTTCTATCTCTGCAACGGATCGGAGACAACATCGAGGTGTCTGTGCAAGACACAGGAATCGGGATTAGCGCGGAGAATCTTGCCAGAGTAAGAGACCGCTTTTTCCAAGTAGACCATCAGAATGGTGGTACGGGATTGGGATTGGCAATCTCACAGCAGTTTGTGGAGCTCCATCAAGGGCAAATGCTCATCAAGAGTGAATTGGGAGCAGGCACCACCATTACAGTTTCATTGCCTGCTTTGCAAGCCGAGCAGCCCGTAGAGCCATCGCAACTCATTGAAGGCTAGTTATGTAACCTAAAAGTTAGTTAAACAGATTTAAATTAGAAAAACAGCCAGTCCTCACTATAGTGGGGGCTGGCTGTTTGACGTTTTTCGTTCCATTATGAAGTAAAACCTTCAGCGCGCAAGCGTGTGTTGCGCTCATAAGCTTCTTTCAGCATGCGGGCCGTTTGTGGGCGTACCGCCATTTTGCCGAACACCGTTTCATTCGGTCCGATAACCATAATTTCACTCGGGTTACCCTTGATGACTGCACCGTCACGAATCACAGCACCTTCCCCGATAATCGCGTGCTCAATATGCACATTACGACCGATGCGGGTGTTAGGCATAACGATACTTTCCTTAATAGCTGAGCCTTTACCTACCTCGACGCCGCTAAATACGACGGAACGTTCGATTTGACCTTCTACTTGGCAAGAATCATGCAGGAGGCTGTCCAATGACTCCGTTTTGCGGTTAGACAGCTTGTGTGTGCTCAACCTTGTACGGCGTTCACGCGTATACATAGGCCAGTCCTTCCGTTGAAGGTCAATGGCGCAATCCTCTTGCAAAAGATCCATATGGGAATCCCACAGGCTTTTAACAGTACCTACGTCCTTCCAGTAGCCTTGGAATTCATAAACGTATAGGGATTCTTGCTCCGCCAGCATTTTAGGAATGATGTCTTTACCAAAATCGTGGCTGGATTGGGCATTTTCTGCGTCCTCAAGTAGATATTTTCTCAGATAATCCCACTTAAACAGGTAAATGCCCATGGAGGCCAGATTACTTTCCGGTTTCTCTGGTTTCTCGGCAAATTCTGTGACACGCAAATCCTCATCGGTACTCATGACACCGAAGCGATGCGCTTCATCCCAAGGTACTTCCATAACGGAAATCGTAGCCGCAGTATCTTTTTCCTTATGGTAGTTCAGCATTTCACGATAATTCATATAGTAAATATGATCACCGGATAAAATAAGCACGTGTTCCGGGTTTTGGCTGTCTATATATTCGATATTTTTATAAATGGCGTCTGCCGTTCCCAAATATTCAGCGTTATCTGTATTATAAGATGGAAGTAAGGTAACTCCCTTGTCGTTCGTCTTGGTAAGACCCCAAGGGGTTCCATCTCCAATATGCTCGTGCAAGGATTCCGCTTCATATTGCGTCAGCACACCTACAGTATCGATGTCTGAATTAACACAGTTGCTGAGAGGAAAATCGATAATTCGGTAATGACCGCCAAAAGGTACGGCGGGTTTTGCAATCGTTGAAGTAAGGGGAGCAAGACGGCGTCCCTCTCCGCCTGCCAGCAGCATGGCAATGCATTCTTTATTGAACATTTCGTTTCCCTCCCGGTTTAGTTGTCTGTTGTAGTACATACATAAACGGTATGGGGTGCTCTTGAAACCATCAGGTGTGTAAGATTCCCCGAAATTTAAGGTTTATTTTTTTTATAGTCATTTTTCTGTTCATTGTGGCTAGAATGGGGTAATAACTCAGGTCAGCTTTGACCGGAAAGCAAATGTATTTCCGAATCATACATTTTGTACGAAACAAACATATAAAGGTGGTGACGTGATGACAGACCAAACTCTCCCGCAACAGGCTGTATCGCCGGAAGATATTTATTTGTTTCACGAAGGAACGCTTTATCACAGCTACCGTTCTTTGGGTTCCCGCCTTACTGTGGAGAACGGAGAACAGGGCGTCCGTTTTACGGTCTGGGCTCCTCATGCTCTCCATGTCGGGCTTGCTACAGATCGTAACAACTGGAATGGGGAACAGGATTCCTTATATAGAGTTCCCGAATCCGGCTTTTGGAGTCGTTTTTTTTCGGGTATATCCCAAGGAACTTTTTACAAATATGATATTACGGGTGCAAATGGTGAACATTTTCTAAAAGCAGACCCTTACGCGGTACGCGCAGAATTAAGACCGGCAACGGCTTCCGTGGTCGCTTCACTGGAGGGCTATGCTTGGAACGACGCAGCTTGGCGACGTAAACGGAGAGAGCCTTACGGAAAACCTCTTCATATATACGAGTTGCATTTGGGCACCTGGAAACAAAAAGAAGACGGTACGTTTTATACATACAGGGAAATGGCTGAGCTTCTTGTGCCCTATGTAACGGAAATGGGTTATACGCATATTGAGCTTATGCCGCTCAGTGAGCATCCGTATGATCTTTCCTGGGGATACCAGCTCACCGGATATTTTGCGCTGACAAGCCGTTATGGGGAACCGCATGATTTTATGTACTTGGTGGATCGTTGTCATCAGGCGGGTATTGGGGTGCTTATGGATTGGGTTCCGGCTCATTTCGCCAAGGATGCTCATGGTTTGAGACTGTTTGATGGATCGCCGCTGTTCGAATACGCGGATCCGCTGATTGCGGAAAAGCCAAGTTGGGGAACGCTGACGTTCGATTACAGCAAGCCGGAGGTGCGTTCTTTCCTGATATCCAATGCGCTGTTCTGGATGGATATGTACCACATTGACGGCCTGCGCGTAGATGCTGTGACGAGTATGCTGCGGCTGGATTTTGAAAAGCAGGACGGTCAATATCGTTTTAACTCCAAGGGAGGCATTGAAAATGAGGAGGCTATTGCCTTCCTTCAACAACTGAATGAAACAGTATTCCGCTATTATCCGTATGCGCTGATGATGGCAGAGGAGTCCAGTGCCTGGCCGATGGTGACTTCCCCGGTAAGCGATGGAGGACTCGGCTTTAATTACAAATGGAATATGGGCTGGATGAACGACACGCTTGATTATATCGAAACGGATTTCGATCAGAGGCCTAAGCGCCATAATTTGCTGACGTTCCCCATAGCCTATGCATACAGCGAAAATTTTACACTGCCGTTGTCACACGATGAGGTCGTTCATGGTAAAAAGTCGCTGCTTGACAAAATGCCGGGTAGCTATGAGCAAAAATTTGCCGGGCTTCGAGCGCTTCTCGGTTACCAAATCACCTCACCGGGCAAAAAGCTGTTATTTATGGGAGGGGAATTTGGCCAATTCATCGAATGGAAGGATGAGGAGCAGCTTGACTGGTTTCTGCTGGATTATGACAGTCACCGTTCGCTACACGCTTTTACGAAAGCGCTGAATCATTTGTATATACAGGAAAAAGCATTATGGGAGCTGGATCATTCGTGGGATGGCTATCAGTGGATTGAGGCAGAGGATCGTGGGCAGAGCGTAATTACGTATCTACGTAAAGGCAAAAAACCGGGAGATACACTGGTCGTTCTCATCAATTTTCAGCCTGTGCCAAGAGAGAAATACCGAATTGGGCTGGAAAAGGCCGGGAGCTATATCGAACTGCTGAACAGTGATCATTCGGACTTCGGTGGTAGTGGCCAGTTGAACACCGAAGTGTTGCGCACGACCAAGATCCCTTGCCATGGACAACTGCACAGCCTGGAGGTGGCCATTCCGCCGCTGAGCGTCGTTATACTCAAGAAAGCGCCCCGGAGGGCTAAAAAAGCAGATTAATCCATGTTACAACTGGTTTAAAATAGAGTTGAGGTCATAAGGAGGAAGCATATATGAACATTTTATTTCCGGCAGCAGAAGCACATCCATTTATTAAAACAGGCGGGTTGGCTGATGTCATTGGTGCACTGCCGAAGGCACTTCGTCAGGCGGGGTGCGATGTCCGGATCATCTTGCCTAAATATGCGGGGATTCCCGATACTTATAAGAAGTCTCTGCGTCCGGTAACGGTCAAGCATGTCGCTGTAGGCTGGCGTGATCAGTATTGTGGAGTAGAGGAACTGACGTTGGACGGGATCAAGGTTTATTTTATAGATAATGAATATTACTTCGGTCGTGACGGGATTTACGGTTATATGGATGATGGCGAACGCTTCTCCTTTTTCAACCGGGCGATTTTGGAAGTATTGCCTGATTTGAATTTCCAGCCGGATATTTTGCATTGTCATGATTGGCATACCGCGATGGTGCCGTTGCTATTGAATGCCAATTACCGTCATTTGCCCTTTTACAGTGATATTCGCACCGTGTTCACGATACATAACCTGCTGTATCAGGGGGATTTCCCAAATGAGGTCTTAACGGAACTGCTGAATCTGGACGGAAGCTATTTTACCCCTGAGGGTGTGGAGTATCATGGCAGACTGAATTTTATGAAGGGTGGGCTGACCTACTCGGATTATGTCACAACAGTAAGTCCTACCTACGCAGAGGAGATTCAGACTGAATTTTACGGATATGGACTGGAAGGGCTGCTGCGTAAGCTGGGAGAGCAGGGGCGTTTGTCGGGTATTGTGAACGGAATTGATACCAAAAGCTACAATCCTGCTACGGACAATCGTATTTATACGAAGTACCGTACCAGTCTGGCGAAGAAAAAGGAAAACAAAATCGATCTGCAAAAGGAGCTGGGTCTGCCGGTACGACCGGATGTGCCTTTGATTGCGATGGTAACCCGACTTGTGGATATGAAGGGACTGGATCTGGTAACGAGGGTGCTTGATGAGATCATGTATTATGATGATATCCAGTTTGTTGTGCTGGGTACGGGAGATCCAGCCTTTGAGCACTGGTTCCGGGAAGCGGCCGGACGTTATCCCCTGAAAATGTCAGCGCAGCTCGCTTTCAGTGAACCTTTGTCCCGTAAAATATATGCTGCAAGTGATATGTACCTTATGCCGTCGAGGTTTGAGCCTTGCGGGATCAGCCAGCTGCTGGCGCTTCGCTATGGAAGCATCCCCATTGTGCGGGAAACGGGCGGTCTGAACGATACCGTACATGCATACAACGAGGCTACAGGCGAAGGGAACGGCTTTAGCTTCAAAAATTACAATGCGCATGACATGTTGCATACGATTCGTCGTGCGGTTGATTTTTATAACCAGCCTAAGCATTGGTCCAAGCTTACGCACACTGCTTTTGCAGGAGAGTACAGTTGGGATGTGTCGGCGGGAGCGTATCTGGATATTTACCGTTCACTGACAGGGAACAAATGAACTGGGTTGCTCGGGCATAAACGTCTGAAAAAGGCGGAATTAGAATAATATAATGGAAAAGGGCATCCCGCAAAAGCCAATAGTGGCTGAGGAATGCCCTTTTTTTTGCTGTATCATAAGACGTTTCATAATTCGAGGTTTCCAGACGACACCCGGCTTGTAAGGCCGCTCCTTCGGCAATTTGAATGTCTTTTAGACGGGCAGCGGCTAAAAATTCTTCATTTCCCAGTTTAGGGTTTTGCGCCAATTTATAAAGAAATGTCCTTGAAACGTGCTGTATGCATTGCATATTCATGCATATTCATTTATAATGACACAATCTTATTTATTATAAAGAATTTAAGGAGAGAAAAAAGATTGAAAAAGGCATATCGTTTTACCGCCCTGATATTGACGGCGGTTATCTTGCTGTTAGCTGGTCTTCCCATGCTTACTGCATACGGAACGGAAGCGAAGACACAGCAAAAACTTGTACTCGGCATGAGTGCCGATTTTCCGCCGTATGAGTTTCATAAAGTAATTAACGGTAAGGACACCATTGTAGGTTTTGACGTTGACATTGCCAAGGAAATTGCCAAGGATCTTGGCGCGGAGCTGGTTATTGAGGACATGAGTTTTGACTCGTTGCTGCCTGCTCTGCAAAGTGGCCGCGTAGACTTGGTTCTGTCAGGTATGACACCGACGGATGAACGGAAAAAGAGTATTGATTTTTCCGATGTGTACTACCACTCCAAGCAAGTGATTATGGTACGCCCGGAGGATAAGGACAAATATTCGACGATGGCTGCTTTGAAAGGCGAGAAGATTGGCGCACAAAAGGGGAGTATCCAAGAGGGAATTGCTCAGAAAGTGCCTAATGCCTCAGTAACTTCACTGGACAAAATATCCGATCTGGTGCTCCAGCTTCGGACCCAACGTGTGAATGCTGTAGTGATTGAAGACACTGTCGCTAAAGGATACACATTGGATGGCACTGTAACACTTGCCAAGGCGGTGCCTGAGGAAGGAGGAGCAGAAACAGCTGTAGGTATTCGTAAGGGAAATACTGAACTGCTGGCATCTGTAAATAAAACGTTGGCTCGCCTGAAAGCGGACGGATCTATTGAAAAGTTTTCTACGGAAGCGAGTGCCCTTTCTGCGGATCGACAAGCTTCTTCCCATAACATCGTGGATATTTTTTGGAAATATCGCAGCTTTTACGTTACGGGTATTGGCTACACATTGTTGCTGTCTGGACTCGGGGTACTGTTCGGATTTATCATTGGTCTGATCATATCTCTGCTGCGGATGAGTGGTATGCGTATTATTGAGTGGTTAGGTACGACGTACGTTGAGGTGTTGCGTGGCACACCTATGCTGGTACAGCTTATGATCATCCATTACGGGGTTGCTTTGACGCTGGACGTCAATTTTACGCCACTTCAGTCCGGTATTATCACGTTATCTCTGAATAGCTCGGCATATCTAGCTGAAATTTTCCGTGCAGGTATTCAGGCCGTAGACCGTGGTCAGATGGAAGCAGCCCGTTCACTCGGTATGGGACGAGGCAAGGCTATGCGTCACGTCATTTTACCGCAAGCGTTCAAGTCCGTACTGCCTGCTATCGGTAATGAATTTATTACAATTATTAAAGAATCATCCATTATTTCTACCATCGGTATGGTGGATATTATGTATCAGGCCCAAGTCATTAAGAACATCACCTACGAAGGACTAAGTCCGTTCGTAATCACGGCCGCTATTTATTTTGTAATGACATTCAGCTTGTCGAAGCTGTTGGGTTTATGGGAAAGGAAGTTGAGAGCCAGTGATCACCGTTAAACAACTACGTAAATCGTTCGGCAAAAATGAAATTTTAAAAGGCATTAATATAGATATTGCCAAAGGCGAGGTTGTCGTCGTCATTGGCCCGAGTGGCTCAGGGAAAAGTACATTTTTGCGTTGTATGAATCTGCTGGAGCAACCGACAGACGGGGAGATTCTGTTTGAGGGCGAGCCGATTACGGCTCGTGGTCATAACATTAATGCAACTCGTGAGAAAATGGGCATGGTGTTCCAGCATTTCAATCTGTTCCCGCACAAAACGGTGCTGCAAAATCTGACACTTGCGCCGACTCAAGTTAGAGGTCAGTCAGCAAAGGAAGCAGAGAAAATTGCGTTGGAGCTGCTGCGTACCGTTGGACTTGAAGATAAAAAAGACACCTATCCAAACCAGCTGTCCGGCGGACAGAAGCAGCGGATTGCGATTGCACGCGCCTTGGCAATGCAGCCGCATGTGATGCTCTTCGATGAACCGACTTCCGCTTTGGACCCTGAAATGGTTGGGGAGGTGCTAGACGTGATGAAGAAGCTGGCTGAGGGTGGCATGACGATGGTCATCGTAACGCATGAGATGGGCTTTGCACGCGAGGTAGGAGACCGCATTATTTTTATGGATAACGGTCAAATTGTGGAGCAAGGTACACCGGAGCAGGTTTTTGGTACTCCAAGCCATGATCGTACTCGGGATTTTCTTGCCAAGGTTTTGTAAGAAATAAGCTTCTTAAGGTTATGAAGTAAGCCCTCCGCGGTGGAAGTTTGACGGGAGGGCTTTTTCTTTTTTTGTCATCCTCGTTCAGAATTTTTGTAACTCTTTTCGATTTCTTGATGACAAAATTGTAACAGATGTAGTATGATGTTCAAGGTTCCCAACATTTTCATGCAGATAAGGTTACAAAATTGTGATATTATGCAGTGAGCCAAAACTTACCGGGGCAGCAGACAGCTACGACAGACGCTGAATGCGGGACCCAAAACCATGGGAAGTGCGGGGGACGTAACAACGGCAGTAACTTCTGATCCGTCTTCATACGAATGGATGGAAGGTTGCCTAGGGGTGAATTGCACAAGCATAGGGCTTCTCCTGAGTCCGAATCCGACAGCTAACTTCGCAGGCATAACAGAGGAGGTACATATCTTTTGAAACATCTGAAACATATTGGAAAAACAATGAAATTTGCGGTGCTGGCCGCAGCCATTGCAGGATTGGCGCAGACAGTCGGGGTAGCCGACGCTGCTTCGCTTCATACTGCCAAGGAAGGTGATACCTTCTTTTTACTTGCTCAACGTTACGGGGTATCTGTAGAAGATCTGCAAAAGGACAACCCGGATGTTGCCGCCAGCAATATATATGCAGGAGTGCAAATTAAGGTGCCGGACGAGAACAAGGTAAAGGCCGCTTCGGATTCGAAGCCTCAGCTTCTTTCCGAGAAAGCGCCAGCAGGTGACGATCAACAGGTTGAAGCATGGGGCAAAACATTTAATTACAACAAAGTAGTTCACGTGAAGGCCACAGCGTATTCCGCAGCAGCCAGTGAAAATGGAAAATGGGGAGCGGTGGACTATTTCGGAAATCCGCTTAAGCTCGGTACGATTGCGGTAGACCCAAATGTAATTCCGTTGGGTACGAAAGTTTTGGTTACAGGCTATTCCCATCCAGGGCTGCCGGATCAATCTTTTGTAGCGGTAGCACGCGATAAGGGCAGCGCCATCACGGGTAAACGAATTGATATTTTCATTCCGGGTAGCCCATCTTTTGTGAGTGACTTTGGTTTTCAAAATGTGAAGCTGTACGTCATTGATAAATAGTCTGTATAAGCAAATGAATTAAGTGAACATAATATTTATTATGTAAACTAATATCGAATAACTTGATCGCGGGTCCTGATTCATATGGGCTTTGTCGATTAAAAAAGGGCTGTCTTGACGAGCAGAATGCATCTGCTGGTAAGACAGCCCTTTTACTGTTATTTCCGCTCCGAGGTGTGAAGTAGCCGGGGAACCGTGACAAATTTGTAGCCCTTGGCTTTAAGCGACTGAATGAGACCCGGCAGGGATTGAACAGTGCCTTTCAGGTTGGAGCTTTGACCTCCACCTGCGTGCATTAAAATGATGGAGCCTGGTCCGGTAGCCGGGATTACATTACGCTGAATTTGTGTTTTACTCAGTCCCTTCCAATCAAGGGAGTCTACGTTCCAATTTACAATCATGTAGCCGTGACGACGTGCCCACTGGATCTGAGGCTCCGTAATTTCACCATAGGGCGGGCGAATTAGCTTGGGTCGAAAGCCGACGGTAGCCTCCAAAATATGTTCTGTTTTCTTAATCTGGTTGCGAAAGCGTTCCGGTGAAGCCCTCCTAAAATCCGGGTGGGTATAGGAATGGTTGCCTATAGCATGGCCTTCACGTATGATACGACGAATCATGCCCGGGTGTTTTTCCGCACGGTGACCGACGATAAAGAAGGTGGCTTTGATGCCATTCGCGTGCAAAATGTCCAGAACCTGCGGCGTATACCGGGAATCGGGCACGTCATCAAAAGTCAGGGCAATTTGCTGAGTATGCGGGCCGCACATTTTAAAAATATCCGCATGTTTTTTTCGAAGCATGGCTAATGTGGGAGTGGCTCGTTCTCTGCTCTTATGTGCTGAAGAAACAACAGTCGCTTCCCTGGGATGGGTCGTTCCGATATCGGGAGGCGCATCCGTGTGAACGGGAAAACTCGAAAATGCTAGTAACAGTGCCATGATTGACAATATTCCCCTGTACGGCATATGTATCCCCCTTTCCGTGCAGTGGTACCTTCTGTTGCTTTCATTTATTATGTACCTGCTATGTTGAAAATATGCCGCTAAACAGGTTAGACTATTGAGTGGCTGAGTGGAAATGCGCTGCGAAACGGATGTAAGTGCAGATCACGAAGCTAAACGCACATATTCTATTAAACCTGACCGAAAACAGCAGCATTTTCGCAACTTTTAGCCTTTTAATGGATTCGGTATCCAGTGATAGCTGGTGTATAATGGGGTTGCAATTCATATTGTAGAGACATGGAATTAAAGGAAGGATGGATAAAAGTGACCGATTTGTTTACTCCTTATCAATTAAAGGGACTCTCTTTAAAAAACCGGATTGTAATGCCCCCAATGTGCCAATATAGCGTGGAGGCCAAAGATGGAAATCCAAATGATTGGCATCATGTCCATTACGTTAGCCGGGCAGTAGGTGGCACCGGGCTGATTATTGTGGAAATGACAGCGGTCCACCCGGATGGACGCATTACAGATCATGATCTGGGCATTTGGAGTGACGAGCATATTCCTGCATACCGTAAAATAGTGGAAGGAGTCCACAAATACGGTGCCAAAATCGGAATTCAATTAGGTCATGCCGGACGCAAGGCAGAAGATGCTGAGTTGCCTGTTGCACCGTCCTCGGTTGCTTTTAGCGAACGTTTTAAGGAGCCGCACGCTTTGACGACAGCCGAAGCAAGGGAGCTGGTTCAGGCTTATAGGGAAGGCGCGCGCCGCGCGGTGGAAGCTGGTTTTGATACAGTAGAAATTCATGGCGCTCACGGTTATCTGATCCATCAATTTCATTCCCCTTTAACGAACACCAGAGAAGATGAGTATGGACAGGATTTATCGCTGTTCGGTGTTGAAGTGATTCAGGCTGTTAAAGAGGTGCTTCCGTCTGATATGCCTGTGTTGATGCGGATATCCGCCAAAGAGTATGTTGAAAACGGATATGATGTGGAATACATAGCGGGCATAGGGGAACGATATCGTGATGCAGGTGTGGATATTTTTCACATCTCCTCTGGTGGCGAGGGGCCGATTGGTTCCAATGGCGGTCCATCTGCGCGTGCGGGATATCAGGTGGATTTGGCACGTGATATACGTGAAAAGCTTAATGTGCCTGTAATCGCTGTCGGTCTACTGGACGATTATGAGGATGCCCGGCGGGTGATTCAGCAAAAAGAAGCTGATCTGGTAGCGATAGGACGTGCCATGTTGCGCGATCCGTATTGGGCGCTGCATGCGTCGCGGGATCTGAAAGTACAGTCGGATATCCCGGAGCCTTACTTGCGCGGTTTTTAGAATGTACTTTAAATCTACTTTTCGGATAATATTTTTGAAACTCTATTTGCAAAGCTTGCGTAAACATGTGTACAGAGCTTAAAATTTAAGCATTCAACACTAGGAGGAACTTCACATGTCTATTTTCAAACGTTTAAGAGATCTTACGATGTCCAATATCAACTCCATTATTGACAAGGCCGAAGATCCGGTTAAAATGACGGATCAATACATTCGTGATATGCAAGAGGATCTGGAGGACGCAGAGAAGGCGGTAGCCGCTCAGATTGCCATTGAGAAGAGATTCAAACAGCAATACGAAGAGCAGGCCGCTTTGGTGAAAAAACGTGAAGAGCAGGCTCATACGGCAGCAAAAGCGCAAAATGTGGATCTGGCTCGCCGTGCGTTGGAAGAAAAGAAATCTGCTGAGCAAAAAATGACCGAGTTCAAGGCGGGCTACGAGCAGAACAAAGCGGCAGCCGATAACCTGCGTGGTAAGCTGGATGAAATGCGCAGACAGTTGACGGAAATGAAGAACAAGCGTGAAACACTGGTTGCCCGTTATAATGCAGCTAAAGCACAAACGGAAATTAACAAAGCGATGAACGGTTTTAGCTCCGATACGGCAACTGCCGGACTGAAACGTATGGAAGAAAAAATGTTGCAAGCAGAAGCGCGTGCTGAAGCAAGCAACGAAATGTCCTCTAAGGAAAAATCGCTGGATGAGGAGTTCAAGGAGCTTGATAAGAAAAGCGCCGTGGACGATGAGCTTGCCGCTTTGTTGAAGCAATACGACAATAAATAAGGTTATAAGCACTGCCGCCTGCGTGGCTGCTAAGAAAGCGAAGGGGGAACCGTTTTCTCCTTCGCTTTTCCCTGCCCGGAGGCGTAAATCAACATATATGAAGGTCAAGAAGATGTGGAGGATGGTATGAAATGCATTTTTTAGAAACGATGAAAGCGATGCTTGTATGGACTGGCGCGGGTGCCGTTTTGTTATTCGTATTGATGTACATTGATTCTTTATTTACGAAGTATAAGGATTTTGCAGAAGTGAAAGCCGGTAATATGGCCGTAACGGTCCGGTTAATTATGAAGCTGTTTGCACAGGGGTATATTTTGTCAAGCTCCATTGCTACAGCTAACAATTTGCTGGAGGCGCTTGTGTATTCTGTGATCGCCTTTGTCATTCTGTTTGTTTTGGAAGTTATCGTTCGTCTGTTGCTTCGGTACTGGGCACAGCTTGATCTGGATAAAGGCACGCAGGAAGGCAAAATTGGTATTGGTCTGTTTTCAGGTACGCTGCATCTGGTCGGTGCTTTGATCATTTCGGCATGTTTCTAGGCTAAAAAAAGGCAGGGGGAGTCATCATGGGTGTATGGAAACGAATTTCGAATCTGTTAGCCAAGCCGGAGCCGCCGAAAGCGGAAAAAAGCATGCTTCATTTAAATCCGGGCGATATCTGTGAAGTGTCGCTTGTCACATATGAAGTGGTAGGCCGAGTACATAATCGCGCTCGGAATGCCGTTGTTTTGACGCTTCAGGATGGTAATCAAGTCAGCTACCTTCACATTGAGGAACGGGAAACGCTGCAATTCGGACTGTACCAGGCTATCGACGGCAGACTGGACAACCCGGAGGAAGTGCCAACGATTCTGGAGCTGGATGATACAACATATCATTTGGAAGAGCAGTATTTTGGGCATGTTACGGTTATGGGCCGTGCTCCTTTTCGACAGGGTGGAGAGCAGCATGTTTGGCAGTATCAGTCGGATGACTATCATCTGCTGCGTGTAGAGTGGCAGGACGGACGCTTTATGCTATATGAAGGAGAAGAAGTAATTACCGGAGACGTCAAGGTTATTCGGGCAAGCTAGGAGAGGGTGACACATGGGCAAACGCACCTGGCAGTATGCATTAAAGGTCATTGTGGCGTTGAGCTTGTTCGTATCCGTGCTAAGCGGGTGCGGTGCGCCAAATGTGAAAGATACGTACCCACTGGAATCGGTCAGTGGCAGCGGCAACTCCACCTCGTACGTGTACCGGGCCGCAGGCAAAACGGTTCCGGAAGTGGCGGAGGAACTGAAAGAACAGCGTGAACCGGAACAAATGTCGCCGCAGAGCAATGAGCGGATGTTTCTGGTGTACAGCGATGAATGGTACCATTTACAGCAAGATCCAGCCAAGAAGGAAGACACATTAATTGAAATCGACAGTAAAAAGTATGTCGAGCAAAATTACAGTTCCAGCTTTCTAAAAGGATACTTAACGGCAACCGTACTGGATGCTCTGTTTGATTCGTTGCGCGGATCTGGCTCTTACCGGGGGTATTCAAGCAGAGATGTATATCGGCCTTCTCAGGGCCAGTACCGTGCACCTACGGTGCAGGAGAAGAAAGCGATCCCGCCGATTACGGTGGAGCGGAAAGGTTCCGTTACCCGCAGGGGTAAGAGGTCTGATTCCAGTGTCGGTTCCAGCGGAAGTCTGTTCGACAGAGGCTCCGGCAGCAGTTCACCGAGCAGGGGCTCGATTTCACGTGACCAGGGCAGCAGCGGCGGTTCCAGCATTTTTGATTCGCCGCGGAAATCTTACAGCAACCCTAAAACACGAAGCGGCTCAGGCAAAATCAGCCGACGAAGTCGACGATGATGGAGTTAAGGTGTGTAATGACGAGCAAAATTTTAAAATAGAATCTGCCAAAACAGCCCGGGAATGAGATTCCGGGCTGTTTTTTTTGCGGATAGAGACTTGCCGCTACAAAATAAGTATCCTCCGGATTTGCCAGATAACAGTTTTAGCGTTATAACAGAAAGAGGGCATTTTCAGAAGAACGGAGTGAAGATATGAATCAGGCACAATTAAATTCGGACAAATTTCAGCGCAAAGCGGTTAAAGTGGAAGAAGCGCAAAGCAGAATAGCTGCTCATGTTAAACAGGGAGAGCGGGAGGATGTAGGACTGGAGCAGGCGCATGGACGTTATTTGGCGATGGATTTGACCGCACCACACCCGTATCCTAGCTTCCGTCGTTCAGGCATGGATGGATACGCCATCCTTGGTTCGGACACTGAAGTCTGTTCGTCCGGTCAGGAAATCTGGCTACGCGTGATTGATGAAATCCCATGCGGCACCGTATCGGACAAACGGGTGGAGACGGGATTGGCGGCCCGCATCATGACAGGAGCACAATTACCTGAAGGGGCCGATACGGTTGTTATGCTGGAAGCGACACAGCTACGTGAGGAAGATGGACAGGTATATGTCGGTTTGAAGAAGCGCATGGAAATCGGCAAAAATGTGACGTCAATCGGCCATGAGATTCAGGAAGGTCAACTTTTACTTAGTAAAGGAACCTGTCTGGGGGCAGGGCACATCTCGGTGCTGGCTACCTTTGGTGTACATCGGGTACCCGTTTACAGGAAGCCACGGGTGGCCGTTTTTTCCACAGGTTCGGAATTGCTTGCCGTGGATGAGCCGTTGCGGCCGGGGAAAATTCGGAACAGCAATACATATATGCTGGCTTCACAAATCAGGGAGGCAGGGGGGGAGCCGTTCATCCTGCAAGCCATTCATGATGATTTGGCTCTCGCCCGTGCTTCTGTACGTGAAGCGATAGCTGCCTACGATATCGTCGTCACGAGTGGCGGTGTATCGGTAGGGGACTTTGATATTATGGGCGATCTGGTACGACAGGAGGATGTGGACATGCTGTTCAACAAGGTCACAATGCGTCCGGGC
The DNA here is from genome assembly GCA_040544055.1 of Paenibacillus sp. PvR008. Taxonomy (GTDB): domain Bacteria; phylum Bacillota; class Bacilli; order Paenibacillales; family Paenibacillaceae; genus Paenibacillus. Next base: position 17,785 of record JBEUOG010000035.1, on the reverse strand, counting down.
AGTGTGACCACAGCCGCGATGATTGACGGCAAGCTGTTATTTGCGCTTTCTGGCAATCCCGGTGCGTGCTTTGTAGGCTGTGAGTTGTTTGTGCGACCCACCATCCAAATGATGCTGTCTTCAGAGCAGCCGTATTTGCAAACCTGGACGGCGCGGTTGGGGGCAGATTATACGAAGGTGAATAATTTTACCCGTTTTGTACGCAGCTCCTTGGAAATACGCAATGGGCAAGTATACGCGATTCCTGCGCGAGCAGATGAATCCAGCGTCATGGTGACGATTAAGGACACCGACTGTCTGATCGTGGTTCCTCCAACAACAGAAGTTTTGCGTGTAGGGGAAGAGGTGCGTGTGCTGGTGCTTCAAGGCGGTCATGTGACGTGAATACAATGAATCCGTATGTATGTCAGGTCGTCGGTTTCAAAAATACGGGGAAAACGACCTTCCTCGGAGAGTTGATTCGTTATTTGCGGAAGTCCGGGCTACGCGTAGCTGTGATCAAGCATGATGGACATGAGTTTGAGATGGATCATGAGGGAACAGATACGTACAAGCACCGACAAGCAGGAGCCGAAGGCGTAGCCATTGTTTCAGGTGGAAGAACAGCCATTTTAGAGGAGCGTAGTCGGCCTGTCACCGGACTGATCCGGCATTTTCAGGCATACGACTGTGTGCTGTTGGAAGGTTTCAAGCAGGAGAATTATCCGAAGCTGATCATGGTGCGGGATCAATCGGATGCCCAGCTTACCACTGAGCTGACAAATGTACAGGGAGTAGCGGTTTGGGAGGATCAAACGGGTTGGGCACAGAGGCATTTTTCGGATAAAACGATACAGATATTTCCCGCCGATGCCAACGGCCCGGCAGGCCGCTGGTTACTTGGACAGATTCAGAAGCAGAGAGAAGGAGTCCGGGATGAGCAGGGCTGAGACATCAATCGGCTGAGTCGGTTTGAGTCTCCACCCGTCGTTCAATCGCTTGGGACATAGTCTTGTCGGTCAGATGGGCATAGACTTCTGTCGTTTCCGTAGAAGCGTGACCGAGCTGTTCCTTTGTTTTGTAAATATCGTTTTGCAGATAGTAGTCGGTGGCAAAGGAATGACGGAGCTTGTGAACGGTCAGGTAAGGTTTGCCAAACCGTTTGGCGTACTTGATAATCATCGCCTGAATCGCTCTTTTAGTCATCCGTTTGCCTTCTGTACTGCCGTTGGGACGTGCGATGAAGAGTGCTTTTTCCTTTTTGGGCGCGCGATAACGGGTATGTCGCAGGGATAAATAGAGCGCCAGATCATCTTTGGACTGCTCGCGGAAATATACGGGCGTTTTAAAGGTCTCGTCGTTGTTGCCTTTACGGTACACATATAGTAATTTATTGTTTACATCCAGATCGTCCAGATTCAGATTTACGATTTCAGATACGCGCAGGCCCGAGTTCAGAATGAGACTGGCAATGCAGGCGTCCCGTTCCTTGTTCAGTTCATAGGAGTACAGTGCCTGCTTGTTATCGGCCAAATCTTGTCCATAGCCTTCATAAATATAGCCGATAAATTCAAGCAGCTCTTCCTCCTCCAGTATTTTTCCTTTGAGCTTGGCGGCCGTGTCCTTGGGTTTATGTATGCGCTTGATTTCGACCTTGGCCATAATGTTGCGTTTGAGCAAAGGATAAAAGTTTTCATCCTCAGCGATCTGGCTCAGATAATGAAAGAGGGAACGCAGGGACGATAGCTTACGTGAAATCGTAATGCGGGAGTTGGAGCCTTCACGCTTAGTCGATAGGAACAAACGATAGCCCGTAATACTATCCATATGGAGCGTCTCCAATTCTTCCAGTGTAACTTGGGCGTTCGTCTCTCCGGCAGACAAGCCTTCTGAGCGAAGCCATGTAAAAAAAGCTTCATAATCTCGTACATATTCCAGCAATGTGGAGGGGGACAGGTCGGGCAGCTTGTAATCCATAAATTGCTGCACGTACCACGGTAATCCCGGCATTTTTTCGTCCAGTTTGCGCCGGTCGATAATCTTTTGTATATTCATTGGGTTCCACCTCGTCCGGTCATAATATATGTATTTTAGCATATTTTGAACAGCATCGGATGAAAGGGAAGATGGAATGCAAATCAAATTAAAGAACGAACTGATCCGCCAAGAGAGGTGAAAGTATGGGGTATGACATTCAGTCGGAATTGAAGCTGTCCATCAAAAGTGTTCCGGAGTCGCAGAGGGACATTATTGTGCAGCTCATGCAATTTTATTTATATGATTTTACACCCTATCTTCGAATTGATGTTACTGAAAACGGCACATTCCCGACTTACCCGGACTTGTACCAATACTGGACAAGCGGTGAACAGAAGCTACCTTTTCTGATCTGGAGGCAGGACGTTCCCGTAGGTTTTGCGCTGATTGACCGAATGTCCAGCAATCGGGAGGCTGACTACTACATGGCTGAGTTTTTTGTGCTGCGTCCTTATCGCCATAATGGGGTCGGGAGGTGGGCGGCTCATGAGCTGTTTGGACGTTTTGCTGGGCGTTGGAAGGTGACTCAGATGAGCACGAACAGGCCAGCGCAGTCCTTTTGGCGTAAGGTGATTGGCAGTTATACGGATGGGGAGTACAGGGAGCAGACTCATCCCGTACGAGGGAATATAAGTCAGTTTTTCAATACCTGAAAAATTCAAAACTGTAATTAGCAATGAAAAAGAGTCGCTGAAAAAAGGTGAAGATTATAACGATCAATGGCGAAATGGTCACCTTCTCCAATAGTTATTTGTCCAAATTCCCTAAAGGAGACACAGCGCTAACGTTTCATTTTAATGCAGGTAGCGCTGTGCTGTTCACGGTGACAGTAAAGGAAAATACACCAAGCGAGCCGGGAACTGAACAGGGTGTTCTCAAGGTAGAGACCTTCAACAGTAATGTATCTGAAACAAGTAACACGATCAGCTCCAAGTTTAAAATTACGAATACGGGAACCTCGTCCGTTTCCCTTGCGGATGTGACGCTGCGCACTATAAATGGGGATAAACCCCAAAACTTCTTCGCGGATTGGTCAAGCATTGGTCCTGACCCGGATATCCAAAACGGACTGGTGCAATTACACCCAAACTGATGATTATTCCTTTGATACCACAGCAACCAGCTTAAAAGATTCCACTAAGGTAACCGCTTACTTGCAATGGGGGATAGAGCTTTAAATCCTGATAAGGTAAGGGCAATCGGAACGAAAAGGGCACCATTACCAAAATGGCTGCTAAACTTCGTTGCGCATTTAGCATGAAATAACCCTAAAGTCAGCCACTCTTGATTGAGTGAGCTGGCTTTATTTTTGTTGACCTTGTGGACTCTCAGTCCATTTTCGGGAACAGACCATCGACAAATTGGAAAACAGCAAACTAATAAATTGCCAAAAACATATTTATATAATTATTTCACCATATGAAAAATTCATAATAGTTGAATAATTCTTTCTCGCACACGATCTCCATAAAACATACATACCACTTTAATCAAGAAAAAGGTGAATACTTACGAACGTACGTTCTTTTTTTAGAAAAAAGAAATGCTCTTACCCTTAGACAAAAGCGTTTATATATAAGCCAAACTCGAAATGAACGTTAAAAACGGAGGTACTGTACAAGCGAAGCGGTGGGGATAGGAAACACTATCCGGCTGCGCAGTGGCACGATAGGTACTTTTAAATTCGGCTTGTATAATCCAGTCAATCAAACAAGATACCGGGATGCTGAAATCAACAGTGTCATCGTAATGACATTCACAATGGTTGAGAGCAGTACCGTTTGAGCTGCAAAATCGGGTTATTTTTATATTCCTCCGCCAAAATACTTGTATTAACACCAGTAGACATACCGGATGCAATCAGAAGGGCTGAGCTGGAATCCCTTTAAGACCAAGCAGAAATACGAGCAGAAAACTGACCGCAGGACCGGCAATCAGACGCAGCACCATACTGATATACACGGCTGTACGCCGCAGACGAAAGGGATATTGCACAATTTGCGCTCCCAAGGTAAGCAGAGCAACGGCAACCATCGACTGTCTAATATAATTCAAGGGCTCAGCCAGTACATTGGGCAATGGATTGTGCAACAGATTTATCAGCAAGCCCAGCACGAGGGCGTAAGAAACTGTCATTTTTAGGAAATTAATTAAATTTTTTTGAGTATTGGCCTTGCCGTTTTGCACAACAAAAGTACCGTATGTAAATGTGACAAAGCTTTGAAAGGTCATAATCAGAGCTTGAACGGACGTAGCCAGCGGATCACCTTTGAATACTAACTAACTAACTGATCGGCAGGCCGCAATTTCCCGAATTATCAAGCATAACACTGTTTGTAAAAGCTCCACGCATTCCGGGGCTGTATTTCAGAGATCTGGCAACAGTCGTACTGATGACGTACAGAATGGCTATGTACAAGGCATAAAAAAGTGAAACCTCACCCACTACTAAAAATGGGGTTCATATTCACCTTATAGAAGCCGTTAATATATGTAGGGACATTTAATCCCGGTCTTTATTATAAGGAGGAATCGCATCATGAGAAACACATGGACAGCTTTATTAGCGTGTATACTGGTCTTGGGATTGGCAGCGGGAACCGCTGAAGCCAAGCAGGGACGCCGAAATGATCAGGAGAACAAACAGGAAGCAAAGACGTCTGTTAAAGACGGGAATGAAAAGAGCGGGGAAGAGTTAATCAATCCCCATGACTCAGACAATGATCAGTCCGAAAAACAAGAGGAAAAAGCATCCGGCAAAAAGGATGAAAACAGTAAAAAAGACAAACACGCAGAAATCAGAAAAACCGAACCTATTGCAGTAACGGATGATACATACGGGGAGTCCAAAGATCATAATGGTCACAAGGGACGCAACGGATACAAGGGTCTGCTTCACGCGGTAGAAAATACGAAGGATAAGCCGGCAGGAGCGGTTATTGCGAATCTGCTGCTTACGAAATACCCGGACCGTTTGACTCCGGAGCAGGTTACTGAACTTGAATTGATCCGGAATTCCGGTAAAGCACTGACTGAGGCAGCTGAGCTACTGGCTGAAAACGGAAATGTAACAGATGCCGTTTACATGCAGGAGGAGGCGGTACTGGCTGATGTGTCCGATCTGGACAGCTACAAAAAGCTGGGTGAATTCTCGAAGAAGGCCGGACGGCCGTCGGGTATGAAGCTGTTCGTGAATGGTAAAGAATACGATGCCAAACCGATTAACCGCAATGGGACCACACTTGTTCCGTTTAGAACAGCTTCCGAAGCTTTGGATGCAAAAGTTTCCTGGGATCCGAAAGAAAAGGCTGTTACTGTCACCCGTAACGGCGTGTCCGTCAAATTATTTGTTAACAGTCCCAAAGCATATATTAACGGCCAGCCGTATTCTATCGAGCAGCCAGCATCCATAGTGGATGGGACGACAATGGTACCTGTAAGGGTAATCGGAGAAGCCTTGGGAACAAATGTTAAATGGGAGCCTGAGAGCCAGTCCGTTGTTGTATACGAGCAGCCAACAACAACGCCTGCATCAACATCATAACTGTAAACACAAAATTGTGTAAACAAAAAGGGCTCCTGAGACTAAATGTCAGGCCTTTTTTGTTTTACCTTGCAATTAATGACTTCGTATTCTTTTTACTGGTGAGAAGATAGATAGCCTTCATGATACTACCGAGCTATTCGCATTATGTGCTGGTCATGTGTAGAATTAAATAGAGAACACTGAAAAAAGGGAGTGGCATAGATGGATTTAGGTTTAACGGGAAAAGCTGCCTTTGTTGCAGGTTCCAGCAAAGGACTTGGCAAGGCAAGCGCAAGGGAGTTAGCACGTGAAGGTGCGAATGTCGTGATTTCGGGACGGAACGAAGCGGAGCTTCAACGTACACAGACGGAACTACAGGAAACGGCTAATGGGCGAGTCGAATATGTGGTTTGTGATGTAACGAAACCTGAGCATATTTCCGAGGCCATTCGCCGTACGGCAGATTTGTTCGGCACCGTCGATATTTTAGTTAACAATGCGGGCGGGCCTCCTGCGGGAACGTTTGATGATTTTACGGATGAAGTATGGCTGCAAGCCTTTGAGCAGAATTTGCTTAGTCATATCCGGTTAATTCGCGAAGCTCTTCCTTATATGAAAAAACAACAAAGCGGCCGAATTTTAAATATTGCATCCTCCTCGGTTAAGCAGCCGATTCCGGGTCTTATTATTTCGAATACACTACGTACGGGTGTCGCTGGACTGGCGAAAACATTATCTCTGGAATTAGCTCCTTACAATATCCTGGTACATACCGTAGCGCCGGGAAGAATCGCAACCGATCGTGTGCAAAGCTTGGACGAGCATCGGGCCGAGAAGACCGGGCAAACATTGGATCAGGTTCGCAAACAAGCAGAAGAGGGTATTCCGTTGGGACGATACGGGGAGCCGGAAGAGTTCGGCAGAGTGGTTGCTTTTCTGGCATCCGAAGCCTCGTCCTATTTGACAGGTAGCACCATTCTTGTCGATGGCGGGATGATCAAATCGTTGTAGCAAATATAAAAAAAGCGCGCCAGCATACGGTCTAATCCGATGTCGGCACGCTTTTTTAATGAAAATTCGTTAAGAGGTTGTGAATCGCTGCTCACTGACCGATCAGTTCTCGCGGCGTGGAAGCTCACAACCGTCGTCAGTGCATACACCACCTGCATCGTCTGCGGAGGAGCTTGCACTTACCATCGTGAACGGAGAGCGTTCGTCCCATGCTTTTTGCAGGACATCATGGAATACTTCATCCGGCTGAGCACCTGAAACAGCAAATTTTCGATCAAACACAAAGAAAGGCACACCACGAACACCCAATTGGGCACCTTCGGCTTCATCAGCTCTAACTTCGTCCGTAAAGCGGTCACTGGCCAGCACGGCAGTGGCTTCGTCTCGATCCAAACCAACCTCCGCAGCCAGCGCCGTCAGCACTTCATGATCACCCGTATGTTTTCCTTCTATAAACACAGCCTGAAATAAGCGCTCGCTCAGCTCCAGCATTTTGCCTTGTGTTTGAGCCCAAAGCGTTAAGCGGTGAGCATCCAGAGAATTGGTTGGCACCATAGCATGAATATTGTACTCCAGACCCGCCGAGCGTGCGTTTTCGTTCATACGGTCATTCATGGCCTGAGCCTCTTGCAGACTGACGCCATATTTGGCCGACAGCTCTTCATTGATCGTTTTACCACTATCTTTTACAGCATCCGGGTTCAGCTCAAAGCTCTTAAACGTCAATTGCACCTCATCGTGGTGCGGGAATTGCTGCAATACTTGTTCCAAACGGCGTTTGCCGATATAACAGAACGGACACATATAATCAGACCAAACTTCGATATTCATAAGGAAAAGCCTCCATGTATACGTATTTTATCGAGTAACCGGGAGTGAGTTAGATCACGTTTAGAATGTTAAAGGTGAAACTTCATCAGTTACAATAATAATTATAAGGCCAAAACCTAATATGTGCAAATATTTAATGCTTGTCAAAAAATAAGTGCTGTGATATTTTATATGTGCAACCGGTTACATATTGGAGCTGAAACTACACAATGACAACAATTAAACAGGTCGCCAGCTATGCAGGCGTTTCCGTAGCAACCGTATCCAGAGTTATTAATGAAACCGGATATGTGCATGAGGATACACGCCGCAAGGTTGAGGCCGCTGTTAAACAACTAAATTACAAACCCAACGAAGTTGCTCGTTCTCTGTATAAAAAGAAATCCAAATTAATCGGTCTGCTTCTGCCGGATATTAGGAATCCTTACTTTCCCTTGCTAGCTCGTGGAGTGGAGGATCGAATGCAGGAAAATGATTTTCGAATTATTTTTGGCAATAGTGATGAGGATCGGCAAAAAGAACTGGATTACATGGATACCTTTATACAAAATAATGTCGTTGGCGTCATTTCATCTACAAATGATCCCAATGCTGATTGCTACGCCAAGCTGAAAATCCCTGTTGTTTTTCTCGATCGGACTTCCAATGACAGTCCCTCCGTATATGCGGATGGCGCTCATGGTGGTCGACTTGCAGCGCAGGAAATCATTGCCCGTGGTAGTAAACAAATTACGGTCATGCAAGGCCCTGCACATATTCGTCCGGCACAGGATCGCTTTCGCGGAGCGGTTCAAGAGCTTCAGCAATCGAATATTGCTTATGATGTCGTCAAGACAACGTCCTTTTCGTTCAAGGAAGCCGAGTTGTGGGCCAAAGAGCTGTTCAACAAGCATCCTGATACGGACGGAGTCATTGCGAGTAACGATATTGTGGCTACAGCGGTGATGCATGAGGCACATCGATTAGGAAAGAAAATCCCGGAGGATGTTCAGATTATCGGGTTTGATGATATACCATTAAGCAGCTTGTTATTCCCGCCATTGTCAACGATTCGGCAACCTGCCTATGAAATGGGGTGGGAAGCAGCAGGATTGCTGATTCAACTGATTGAGCAGTCACAAGCTACAAAGTCAAGCGTACCTAATCTTCATTCGAGCATACTTACCCATTCAAGCATACAATTGCCCGTCAAATTCATTGAACGGGAAACGACTAGAAAGGTGGATTATCATGGCTAAAATCACGATTGTCGGAAGCAGCTCTATGGATCTTGTAGTGACTTCATCCAAGCGCCCCGGCGCAGGAGAAACCGTACTGGGTGAAAGCTTTACAACCGTGCCCGGAGGGAAAGGAGCCAATCAGGCAGTAGCCGCAGCCCGTCTCGGAGCGGACGTTACGATGATTGGACGCGTAGGGGATGATCATTTCGGCCAACAGATTTTACGGAACTTTGAAGAAAATCATGTTCATGTTGGCTATGTGAAACCGGTTACACATATGGAAAGCGGCACAGCACATATCGTACTGGCTGAAGGCGATAACAGTATTGTCGTTGTAAAAGCAGCGAATAATGAAATAACTCCAGCCTATGTAGCGGAAGCACTCGATGTGATCCGAAATTCGGATATGGTGCTCATCCAACAGGAAATACCGGAGGAAACGGTCGTATACGTGAGCAAAATTTGCGCCAAGTATGAGGTGCCGCTGCTGCTGAATCCCGCTCCGGCTCGTGAGGTGGGAGCAAGTGTGATTGAGAACGCGACATATATTACGCCAAATGAGCATGAAGCTGCTATTATGTTCAAGGGCCAAAGCCTTCAAGAGGCACTGCGTCAATATCCAAACAAGCTGTTTGTTACTGAAGGCAGTAACGGTGTACGGTTCTTCGACGGAGGACAGGAGGTCGTTGTTCCTACTTATAAAGTAGAAGCCGTGGATACGACTGGTGCAGGGGATACATTTAACGCTGCATTTGCGGTGGCGCTGGCTGAGGGGAAATCGCTGGAAGATAGTGTGAAATTCGCCAATCGTGCTGCATCGCTGTCCGTTACCAAGTTTGGGGCACAGGGTGGTATGCCAACGCGGCGTGAAGTGGAGGAACAATTATAATATGAAAAAACATGGAATCCTGAACAGTCATATATCCAAGGTACTGTCGGATCTCGGCCACACGGACTATATTGTCGTGGCCGATGCCGGCTTACCCATTCCTGAAGGCGTTACCAAAATTGATTTGGCTCTCAAATGGGGTGTACCGTCCTTTCAGGATGTCGTTGATGTGATCGCAGCTGACATGGTGATCGAAAAGGTAACGTTAGCTGAAGAAATTAGACAGGGGAATGAGGAAGCTCTACAGTATATTAGCCGCACATTTGCAGGGGAACAGTCAGAAAATTCGCAGACCACGACGCAAACAGCCGCCATTGAGTTTTGTTCGCATGAGCAATTCAAGGAGTTGACCCGTCATGCCAAGATGGTTATTCGCACAGGAGAAAATAAACCGTTTGCCAATTGTATTCTGCAGGCCGGGGTTTATTTTGGATAAAGTCTATTTTAGATAAGTTCATTTTGGATAAAAAGGAGGGGCAGCATGCAGATTCAAATGAAGGGAATTCACAAAGCCTTTGGAACCAATCAGGTACTGAGTGGTGTAGATTTTGATCTCCGTGAAGGAGAGGTTCATGCCCTCATGGGTGAAAATGGTGCAGGTAAATCAACGCTGATGAATATTTTAATCGGACTGCATCGCCGTGATGAAGGAACAATCATCATTGACGGTCAGGAAACCTATTTTGCTAACCCTAAAGAGGCGGAACAAAAGGGGATTGCTTTTATCCACCAGGAGCTGAATGTGTGGCCGGAAATGACCGTGTTGGAAAATCTGTTTATTGGGAAGGAAATGACATCCAAGTGGGGATTGCTCGATAGCACCAAAATGAAAGCGTTAGCAAATAAACAATTCGCTAAGCTTGCAGTGAGTCTGCCTTTGAATGGTGAAGCAGGCGAGTGCTCCGTGGGTCAACAGCAGATGATTGAAATAGCCAAAGCATTGATGACGGATGCCAAAGTAATCGTAATGGATGAGCCGACAGCCGCGCTAACTGAGCGGGAAATTCAAAAGCTTTTTGAGGTTATTACTTCCTTGAAAAAAGAAGGCGTTTCTATAGTGTATATTTCACACCATATGGAGGAAATATTCGCAATCTGCGACCGGATTACCGTCATGCGTGATGGAAAAACAGTGGATACCCAAGCGATTCCCGATACCGATTTTGATGAGGTTGTCCGGAAAATGGTCGGCAGGGAGCTAACTGAGCGCTATCCGGCGAGAACGCCTGCTTTGGGAGAGGTGGTGCTGGAGGTCAAAAATGCCTCGCACAAAGATGTATTTAAAAATGTGAATTTTACCGTGCGGTCCGGGGAAATTGTAGGCTTTTCAGGCTTGATGGGTTCGGGGCGAACAGAAATCATGCGGGTGCTTTTTGGACTGAATGCTTTGGATAGTGGTGAAATCCATGTGCGTGGAAAAAAGGTGACTATTCGCAAGCCGGACGACGCGGTGAAGCTGGGAATTGGGTTTATTACAGAGGACCGCAAGGATGAGGGATTGGTTTTGGATTTTTCGATCCGGGAAAACATGGTGCTGCCCAATCTGTTCAGCTTTACGTCGAAAGGATTTATTTCAGGCAAAAAAGAGATGGATTTTGTTAATACATTAATTAAGCGCTTACAAATAAAAACTCAATCAGGCGAAACGACGGTACGCAGTTTGTCAGGTGGCAATCAGCAAAAGGTGGTTATTGCCAAATGGGTGGGCATTGGCCCAAGCGTACTTATTCTTGACGAACCAACGAGAGGCGTGGATGTAGGTGCCAAACGGGAAATCTATCAGTTGATGAACGAGCTGACCGAACGTGGAGTAGCGATCATTATGGTCTCCTCAGAACTTCCCGAGGTGCTCGGCATGAGCGATCGTATTATCGTTGTGCATGAAGGTAAAATCAGCGGGGAACTGAGTAGGGAAGAAGCCACGCAAGAACACATTATGACGTTAGCTACAGGAGGGCAGTAATATGACAACCATGAATGAAACTAAAGGTGGCAAAGGCTTTCAAATGTCGCAAATTACACAAAAGCTCGGCCCGTTGCTGGGACTTATTATTTTGGTCATCATCGTATCGGTCTTGAATTCCAGCTTTTTGGAACCGCTTAATATTCTGAATTTGTTGCGCCAAGTATCTATCAATGCGCTGATTGCGTTTGGTATGACCTTCGTGATTCTCACAGGCGGGATTGATTTGTCTGTTGGCTCGATCCTAGCTCTATCCAGTGCATTTGTCGCGAATATGATGCTGGCCGGGTTCGATCCGATTTTGGCAATTATCATTGGCTGTGCCCTCGGTGGCGTAATGGGGATGATTAATGGCCTGATGATCACCAAGGGTAAAATGGCTCCGTTTATCGCTACACTAGCAACCATGACTATTTTTAGAGGATTGACACTGGTCTATACCAACGGTAATCCCATTACAGGACTCGGAGACAGCCTGGTATTTCAGTTGTTCGGCCGCGGCTACCAGTTTGGCATTCCGGTTCCGGCGATTACGATGCTTATTGCCTTTGCCGTACTGTGGATCATTTTGCATAAAACGCCGTTTGGACGCAAAACGTATGCCATCGGTGGTAACGAGAAAGCTTCGATTGTATCCGGTATTAAAGTACCGCGCGTGAAAATTTGGATTTACTCTCTGGCTGGAATGCTCTCTGCTTTGGCGGGTGCTATTTTGACCTCACGTTTGAACTCGGCGCAGCCGACAGCAGGTACTTCTTATGAACTGGATGCCATTGCGGCTGTCGTACTGGGCGGAACAAGCCTGTCAGGGGGCCGCGGGCGAATCGTAGGTACGTTGATCGGTGTACTCATTATCGGGACGCTGAACAATGGCTTGAATTTGCTGGGTGTGAACTCTTTTTATCAAATGGTGGTCAAAGGGATTGTAATCGCGATTGCTGTATTGATTGACCGCAAGAAATCAGCTTAAACGCCTAATCTGCATAGAAGGAGACCATATATATGAAAAAACTTACATTAATCATGACAGCCATGCTGCTCCTGCTGATGACGGGTTGTTCCCTCGAACCGCCGGAATGGGCGAAACCCAAAGCAGGTGCGAACTTGAAGGAGATCAAAATCGGCTTGTCCATCTCAACGCTGAACAATCCATTCTTTGTTTCTCTTAAAGACGGAGTCGTTGCAGAAGCCAAAAAACAAGGATTGCAAGTCATTGTCGTCGATGCGCAAAATGACTCGGCGAAGCAAAGCAATGATGTGGACGATCTGATCCAGCAAGGCGTAAATGCGTTGTTAATTAACCCGACAGATTCGTCGGCTATCTCTACGGTGGTTCAATCCGCTAACGCTTTGAACATCCCGGTCATTACGTTGGATCGTTCTGCTGACAAAGGAGATGTAAAAGCGCTTGTCGCTTCGGACAATGTAGAGGGTGGACGCATGGCTGCCAGATACGCGATTGATCAAGTCGGAAAAGGTGCCAAGGTCATTGAGTTGGAAGGCGTACCAGGTGCATCGGCTACCCGCGAACGGGGCAAAGGCTTCCACGAAGTAGCGGATAAGGAACTGAACGTTATTGCCAAGCAATCGGCCGATTTTGACCGGACCAAAGGTTTGAATGTCATGGAAAACCTGTTGCAAGGCAACCCGGACGTTCAGGCGGTATTTGCCCATAATGATGAAATGGCTCTTGGGGCAATTGAAGCCATTCAAAGCTCGGGTAAAAATATTCCAGTGATCGGCTTTGATGGTAACGAGGATGCACTTAAATCGATTAAGGAGGGCAAGCTCACGGCGACCGTGGCTCAGCAACCCGAGCTGATTGGACAATTGGCGGTTCAGGCAGCTCGGGATGTACTCCGAGGTAAAACTGTGAAAAAATCGATTCCTGCCAAGCTGGAGCTGGTGGATCAGAAGAAATAAAACGGGCGTATGCCTCCATATATTTAAGATTCCGGGCTGATGCGAGAATGCGATCAGTCCGTTTTTTTTACCTGACTTATCTAAATGAAAGGTTCTATGTAACAATGCTCTATTTTGAGCGCGATTCTGCAGAGACAGGAATTATTCGCTTCGTATAATATGATGCCACTGGCAACAAGATCAATATCCCTGTAAATCCGCAACGAGTTGTTACGACGCAATATTTGGATGCCATACTGGCCTTGGGAGTTAAGCCGGTAGGTGCTGCTTCCCATTTGTTGGAGGGAGAATATTTAAAAGGTAAGATTGATGGAATTGCGGATATTGGGAACCCGACAAATGTAGAAAAGGTGCTGGAGCTACAGCCAGACCTGATCATAACAACAGAAGATACCATTCCCGAAGTGCAGGAGTAACTGGAGAAAATTGCTCCAACCGTAGTCGTTTCTTTTGGAGCAGGGGATGTGTTCAAGCAATTTCGGGATGTTGCCTCTGTTCTGGGTAAGGATAAAGAAGTTGAGCAGTGAATTGCTAATCTGGATAAAAAGGCTGCCGAAGACCGGAAGAAGCTGGCTGGAAAATTTAAGAAAGATGAAACGGTCACGATTTATATGACCTACGGCAAGGATGTGCTGAGAGTGCACGGAGCTCGGAATGTAGGACATGTCATTTACCGCTCACTGGAATTGAATCCTCCTGAGTACATACGCCAAAAGCTGGCGAAGGACCCGAACTTTAATTTTGTTTACGATAGCATCTCGATGGAAAAGCTGCCTGAACTGTCAGGGGACCGAATTATTATGCTGGTTTATGATGAAGAGACCAAGGATAGAATCCTCAAGGAAATCGAGCAAAGCGCACTGTGGAGAAATCTCCCTGCGGTCAAAAATCACAAAGTATATTTCATCAAAGCTGACCCGTGGTTTACGTATTCACCGCTTGCTATCGACCAATCGCTGGATGAAGTCGTTACGATGCTTTCCACCGATCCTAAATAATCACTTGAAATAAGAAAGGAGAAGTCAGCTCCCTAGCGGGAACTGGGAAGTGGATTTTATATGCTTGTCTAGGACTGCTTAGTATTTATGTAGTCAGTGCCGGATTAAATTACGTGATTACCTATTGGGGCCATAAGCTGGGGATTAATATCGAATCGGACATGCGTAAAAAGCTGTTTGATCGAGTGCAAAAGCAATCCTTCCGTTTTTTGATAATAACAAAACAGGGCATCTCGTCTCTCGTATGACCAACGATCTGATGGATATCGGGGAAATTGCTCACCACGGACCTGAAGATTTGTTTATCGCGCTGATGACATTGGGAGGGGCCTTCGGCATCATGCTCGGCATTAACTGGAAGCTGGCTGTGCTGACGTTCATTATTGTGCCGCTCATGATTTACTTGTCCTTATATTTCAGTCGTAAAATGTCTGCGGCTTTCCATCGTATGTTTTCAGATATCGCAGATTACAACGCTCGTATTGAAAATAACGTTAGCGGTATCCGCGTCGTTCAAGCATTTTCGAATGAAGAACATGAAATGGAGCGTTTTGCTGAAAATAACGGACGCTTCCGTAAAACGAAGCTAGTCGCTTATCGCATTATGGCCTGGAATTCTTCAATTAGCTTTATCCTGATGAAGCTGGTTTCGCTGTTTGTACTCGTGTGTGGTACATGGAAAGTGAATCGGATGTGGAAGACTTGCCTGGGGCCAAGACGGTTACCCATCTTAATGGAGAGATCCAATTTACAGGTGTAACGTTTGGCTATGAAAACAAAGACAAGGTATTGCGTAAAGTGGACCTATCCATTCATGCTGGAGAAACTGTAGCACTGGTCGGCCCTTCAGGAGCAGGTAAAATGACGCTTTGCAGTTTGTTGCCACGCTTCTATGATGTGGAGGAAGGCAGTATTACCATTGATGGTATGGATATCCGTGAAATGAAGCTGGAATCGTTACGCTCCATGTGGTATCGTACAGCAGGATGTATTCCTGTTTGATGGAACGGTTCGTGAAAATATTGCTTATGGCAAGCTCGATGCTTCGGAGGAAGAAATTTGGGATGCTGCCCGGCGTGCTCAGATTGAAGACCTTGTTCGTTCCTATCCGGAAGGTCTAGATACGATGATTGGTGAACGGGGTGTGAAGCTGTCCGGGGGTCAAAAGCAACGTTTGTCTATTGCCCGGATGTTCCTCAAAAATCCGCCTATTCTCATCTTGGATGAAGCGACATCCGCACTGGATACGGAGACGGAAGCCGCGATTCAGCAGGCGCTGACGGAGTTGTCGCAAGGACGCACAACGCTCGTTATTGCGCATCGTCTGGCAACGATCAAAAACGCCGACCGTATTATCGTGGTTGCCGATCAGGGAATCGCCGAGCAAGGTAGACATGAAGAATTGCTAGCGGTAAAAGGTCCATATAGCCGTCTGCATCAAGCCCAGTACGGTACCTAAATAGAATAGCATGAAAGGTAAGTAGAGAGAGGAATGAATGTTTTGAAAAAGAAAATGTGGATTGCAATGATGCTCCTGTCATTCATTCTGGTTCTGACCGCTTGTGGGGGGAAGACGGAGCAGGCTGACGGAAGCAAAATCAAACTTCTACCGAGCAGAAGTCGGCGACAACGAAAACAGTCAAAACGATTCACGGTGATATTACGATCCCAACTCATCCTCAACGGATCGTCGTAGATATGTATCAGAATAATTTATTAGCTCTCGGTATTCAACCTGTGGGAAGTGTGAAGTATTATTTGGACAATCCGTTTTCCAGGAATGTTGTACAGGGTATTACAAGCATTGGAGACCGCGATAGCGTGTCCTTTGAAAAGGTACTTACTCTGGAGCCGGATTTGATTCTGATTGGTTCCAAAGATGCTTCTCAATATGAGAATTACAGTAAAATTGCCCCAACCGTCGCTATTCCTTATGGCACGTATAAGGATGTGCATGAGGAATTAACTGCTTTTGGAGAGCTTCTTGGTAAGGATCAGGAGGCTAAAGCGTGGCTAGCCCAATACGATCAGCGGATGCAGGCAGCACGCGACAAGTTAAAGGGAATCATTCAACCTGAGGATACCTTCACTGTCATGGAGGCTTCAACGAAGGAATATTATGTATATGGCGATAACTTTGGCAGAGGAGGACAGGCGGTATACAGAGGACTGGGGTTGACGCCTCCAGCTTTTGTCCAAAAAGAACTATTAGGTGATACTCAATGGAAATCGGTATCGAAAGAAGTTATTAATCAATATGCCGGCTCTTATATTTTTCTGACGGTTAACAAGGATACCGCCGGTTATACAGGGGACAGTATATGGAAGTCACTGGATGCGGTCCGAAATGGCAAGGTCTTTGAGCTACAGGAGGATCGCTATTGGTACTTTGACCCGATTGCCATTGTAGGACAAGAAGAAATCGCAGACATGCTCGTCCAATGGAACAAAGAGAAAGCTTCACAGAAGTAGTTATCAGTGCTGCGATGATTATCATGACTCTCAAGCTTACGCCTGAAAGTTTTACGTTTGTTGCCAGTTGGCTGGCAGGAAGTATATGGGGGTCCAACTGGAAATTTGTAATGGCACTGTTACCTTGGCTTGTTGTGCTGTTGCCTTTTGCATACTACAAGGCCAATGTAATGAATGTGCTTAATCTGGGGGATCAGACGGCATCCGGGTTAGGTACATCAATTGAAAAAGAACGCATCCTTCTACTCGCTGCTGCGGTTGGATTGGCCAGTTCCAGCGTATCGGTTAGCGGTGGAATCGGCTTCGTCGGTTTAGTCGCTCCACATTGGGCGAGAAAACTGGTGGGTCCAGAGCATAAGATGCTGTTAGTGGCTTGTGCATTGATCGGGGCACTGTTAGTGCTTGTGGCGGATACGATTACAAGATCCTTACCTTTACAGAAAGAAATCCCGACAGGTTTGATCGTGGCCATCATTGGGGCACCATACTTCCTGTATCTGCTGAGTCGCTCTAAGGGATAATCTTGCGAAGAAAGCATAACTTACTCATTAAGAGCTATACACGACAAAATAACCTTCAACACCACTAAGGAAGTGGGGCTGAAGGTTATTTTGCATTTAAAATTTAAACATTCGCATTCTTTCATATCAACGGGAAGTATTCAAGGCGTGAGAAGTTTGATGAAGCTCTCTGATCATTTTGTGCAAAGTGTAATTTTCTTGACGCGTCACGCCGTGTTGATTTTCCTGAACCAGCAACTGATGGATGTTCCGTTTTAGAATTTCACTTCGACGTTCCAGCATTTCGGTACTCATCAATAGCGTTGCATAAACGTAACATAATTAATTATTAATTTTCTAATAATACACGATTTATAAAATTATTACATTTACTTCGATGCTCTCAACGAAAAAAAGTAACAGGTGCTTGAGAGCA
>JBEUOG010000034.1:0-43188 GCA_040544055.1 Paenibacillus sp. PvR008 | reverse complement strand
CCCTCTTTCACTGTTATGGAGGTCAGATCGTGATGGTTGCAAGTACGCAACGGGGTCTACTTTGGTATCTTTAGTTATTTCACGGATTCAGGTTCATAATCATATTTCACATATGGTGCACTGCATGGTTGGATGATGTTTTCATCGCGACCTTCCGCGAATTTTTTAGAGTATCCTTATCACTAATGTAGGTATAAATAGACAAAGGCAAATGCCTTTGTTTTTAGAGAACTGTTTTGCTTTTGCAGTTCTCATGTGAATTTTTAAATTCATGTGAATAGTTAAAACAAAAAAACAAGCTCAATATCATATATTAGCGGCTGGCTACAATTTCAATCTATAACACTCTTAAACTGATTATGGTTCCAATCTCTTAAAAACTTTTATTTGGGAAGTCAACCGCTTATTTCGAGTTATAGTCAACAAAGTTTAGAAATATGGTTGTAAAACATATTAAAAAAACTCCTATATATATGAGAAGAGAAAACAGTAAAAAATCTTCTCAAAAAAACATTATAAGGAGTAGATATTAATATGAACAGACACGCAGGAATCGTTGCAGAGACAACCGCAGCCAATTACACAGGATTGACAGCAAAGCTTACTATCCCTTCCAGTATTCATGCTAACGATGGATATGTTGACTGGTACATGGGAATTGGTAAATCCGCAATTGAAGCCGGTATTTCCTACAAGGCTGGTGTAGGCTTCAAAGTATTCATCAACGGTGTCGTTGACGCCGATAAAGAAGGTGTACGTTCCAGACCTGTATCCTTCCTGAGTCCAGGACAAACGGTTGATATGAAACTCGTGTATAACCATGGCACCAAAAAAGCAACGTTGTACATTAATAGCAAGCCTATCGACTGGGCTACCGAAGTTACCGCAACGGCTGACGCTTTGAAGCGACTGAGCACTTACAACACAGTAAAGCTGGTACACGGTGTGGAAGACAGTGGCTTTAACACATTCAGTCAAGCTACTTACTCTTCTCCGCAGCTTCGCATGGACACTGCGGGTACACAGTACAAAGCTTGGACTTCAAGTTTGTCCACAACTGCTTCGCGCGTTTTGGGTGACGCAGGCAGTGCAGATCATTTCTATGTTTTACAAAACTTCCCGCTGGCAACTCGTTTGAATCGAGCATAAGATTTACAACTAAAAAGTAAAAGAATGAAAATAACTCCATATAATTATGGAGTTATTTTCATTCAGGCTGTCGAGAAACCCCCTGTTTTTTTGAAGAGTGTTAAAATGGTCGTTTTTCTCCAATAAAAGTGGGTCTCAGATCGTTTTAAATCGATTTTTGTTTTAAAAGTTGAGCTCCCCCAAATAAAAAATAAAGTGTCGAAAAGTCCGTCGGACTTTCTCGACACTCTGGCAAACGTATACGTATACGTTTGTGAAGATGTTTTTTTGATGGGAAATTGAATCATAATGACTATTTATGCGAGCTTGCTAAAACGAACACACTGGAGCACCCCCCGACAACTTCAACTTCTAGGTTCATTTTCCCTAGTAGTTTATATAACGAATACAAAATTGCGCAATCAAGTGGGCTCACTTATTGCGTAATTTTGTATGCACATATTCGCTATTTATCTCTCTTTTGGATCTACATGTTCGTGAACGAAATCACAACATTGGACCCAAGATTATTTTTCTATAGATAAGTCCTATGAACCATTTTCTCTGAATGAAGTCCCGAATTTCTTAAACCGAAAGGATATGGTCGTTGGAAGATGGAATGGGCATAGAATACTTTTAGCATCCTTTCCTGAATTTTATCCCAGAAATGAATTGAACCCATGGCAAAAAACATGGAGGAAACGAGGCTGTTTTCACCATAATAGTACACCTGAATTAAAATGAAAAATAATTTAAAATATTATTCGCTACATGCATATATGTGATGTGATAAAATATAACCGTATAAATAGGAAATGATGTGTAAACCACCATTTTGTTTGTTAAACAAACAGCGATTAGCTTGATAAATTTGCTCTTTTGTAAAGGAATTGAATATGACAACAGACCAAAAAAACAACGGGAATGGGACTCCTTGGAGCAGCGATCCAGTCGTCATTGCACGTACTCCCTCCGCTTTTGCCAAGAGATCCCTCTTTTATATACAGGAAATAGGTTATTTCAAAAAAACATCTGCTTATGCCATGGAACGGAAGGAACTCACTTCGTTCCTGCTCGTTTTTACGTTATCAGGACAGGGGGAATTGCTGTACCGGGAGAAAAAATACATATTGAAGCCTCATGATATGTTTTTCGTTAATTGTGAGGAATACGTACAGTACAGCACTGCTGGTCATAAAGCATGGGAGTTTATCAGTGTAAATGTGTACGGCAATCTGATTGACAATTTCTACGAACAATTTGCCAAGCACAGCAAGCCTGTAATATCACTCAACGATCCAGGCACCATATTGGACAAGCTGCGTTCCCTGTTATGCGTACAATCTGACAGAACTCTCTGTGCTGAGCTGTTGACATCCAGACTCATCGGTGAGTTGCTGACGTATATTTTGCAGCACCCCTACGATCATCCGTATGTAAACCAGGATACGATCACCGAGGTACGCAAGGTTCAGCAATATTTGGATCAATCCTACAGTGAACGAATTACGCTGGATTCGCTGGCAGACATGTTTGAGTTAAACAAATTCAATCTCGCTAAAAACTTCAAGAAACAGATCGGATTTTCTCCTATCGATTATCTCATTAATGTCCGCATCACAGCGGCTCAAGGCTGGCTTAAAACCAGTGACGAATCCATTGTGGATATCGCACGATTTGTAGGGATTCCCAACACCAGCCATTTTATCAACCTATTCAAGGAACATATCGGAGAAACCCCACATTCCTTCCGCAAAAAATGGGGAAACCGATCAAAACTATAAACTCATCTATCCGATGACGTTGTCGAAAAACAGAGAGAATCTGAGATTGTGCTTGCCTGATCGGAAGCCCAACTGATAGAATGATAGATATAGACTGTTCAGGATAAATGGCAAACCTGTCGAAAGGCAGGGACGCAAAGCTACAGGGCCTTCTTTTTAAGATGGTAGCCAGCTACCGGTTGGAGAGGCTTTTTGTCGTGTCTTTTTTTTCCTGAAAAACTTTATACGATAATAGCAAACCTGTCGAAAGGCAGGGACGCAAAGCTATAGGGCCTTCTTTTTAAGATGGCAGCCTGGCTGCCGAAAGGAAGTTTTTCTATGAGGAAAATGGCATCTTTTTCGCTAATTTTAGTATTTTTGTTATCCATCCCTCTACATACGACAGCATTTGCTGCCGAAAGTCAGGCATGGCTGAATCAAAACAACGTAAACCACGGTATTGTTAGTATACGTTATCCTGTCAAGTCCAATGTCAAAACCAAGATCGTAATTACCAAGGATGGGGAGAAATACTCTTATTATCTGACTTCAGGCAAGCCTGAGGAAGCATTCGCTCTTCAAATGGGCAATGGCAATTATAACATTCGTTTATTGGAACAGCTAACTGGCAATCAGTATAATGTGATAGGTGAAGAAACGGTCCAGTTAAATTTGAATGACAGTAAAACCATATACCTCAATTCTGTTCAAAATATTGACTGGAGCGATACGAATCAGGCGATTCGAAAGGCCAGGGAATTAACCAAGGGTGCAACGACAGATGATGAAAAGGTGAAACGTATTTACGAGTATGTCATTAGTCATATTAAATACGATTCCAACCAGCCTTTCACCCTATCAACAGACTATCTTCCACAAATTGATCGCACATTAGTTTCGCAAAAAGACATTTGCTATGGATATGCTTCACTGTTCGCCGCGATGCTTCGAAGTGTGGATGTTCCAACCAAGCTGGTTATGGGCGAATCCTCCTATGTGAATACCTACCACGCCTGGAATGAAGTCAATATCAACAATCAATGGATTATCATTGACACTACAGTAGATGCCGCTCTAAAAGACGGAAAACAGAAGTTTGCAATGGCCAAAGAACCCTCCAAATACACAAAAACAAAGCAATATTAATTTTTTTAGAAAGCCCTGATCACTGCGATCAGGGCTTTTTTCTATTCTTGTTGAGAAATTGTTGAGATAAGGAAGGTATTGTATACCTAGTCCGTCATTTAAAACCTATCGTGTTGAATATACTAATTCCGGGACAAGAAAGAGAGAGGAACCAAATCCGCCCGGGTACTTTCCATAATATTATGATGAATAGGAGACTTACTTAAGAGTATGAGAACAAAAATAAATGTAACGATCATTGTGCTATTGCTTATTTTCCAAAGCTTTTTTAGTACAGCGCTGGCTTACGCAGAAACTTCGACCACGGCTGTACCAGAAAGCGCTGTAAGTGATACTACGAATACAGTTATGGGAGATGTATACAGCATTCCAAACCCTGAACCATTAGAGGCACCTCCCAGCATAGCTCCCATGATTCAGGCAGCAGCCAGTTCAGTTCAAGCAGACAATATTTTAACCAAGCTGATCTTGACGGATGAGACCGGCCGTATCATTGATGCTGTCGACAATCCCGGCGTCCGTGTGGACATTGGTACGGCAGTCCAGCTGAGCTATGAATGGGAGATTCCTGACAATCAGTATAAAGCAGGCGATACCTTCACCTTTAACTTGCCGGAACAATTTGAAATTTACACAGATATCTCGTCTCCGTTGATTACAACAGATGGAGCAGTTGGTACCTTTACGGTAGATCGCCAAGGGAAGGTCATTATGACCTTTAACGATTACGTAGAGAATCATTCCAACGTAAGCGGAAAACTGCAAGTAAAAACCGAGTTCAGTAAAGAAATTGCAAAGGGCAGCACAGAGGTCATTATTGCGACTCCAATTAAGATAGGGGTACAAACATCAGTCGTCAACATCAAACCCGTGTCTGGGCCTCCAATAAGTAAACAAGGAAAAGCTAACGGCAAAAACAAGATTGACTGGGCCATTAATGTGAATACACAATTGGACACCGTAAAGAATGCGATCGTAACAGACCCGGCTCCTCAAGGGCTGAAGCTGTTGCGAGACTCCTTCCAACTGTATAATCTGCAAGTCAATATTGACGGCTTGACGGTAGTTAAGGACCCAATCAGTGAGGATAAGTATACGCTCGAACCAGATCAAGCCGGTACGGGCTTTGTTATTCGTTTTAAAGACGCGAGCATTAGCCAAGCCTATCAGATTCAATATTCCACAGATATTACTAGTGACGAAACCCGTTTCTCCAACACAGCTACTTTTTCTGGAGACTCTATGAATAGTGTCTCTGCTACCGCTACCGTACAGGTTGATCGCGGAGAATTTTTGTCCAAGAAGGTGGAAAGTTACGACCCTGTTACACAAACGGTATCTTGGGTGATCAAGTACAACTTCAGCGAAAAGAAAATACCTGCCGACAAATCCTTGTTAAGTGATCGGTTCAACAACAGTCAGGTATGGCTTCCCGATTCACTTGAAATATACAAAGGCGACACTCAAGAGGTGCTTCCATCCTCAGAATATACCGTCTCTCCGGTTACGAATGATCTGGACAGCAACGGCTTTGATCTCCAATTCAACTCCGATGTGGATACAGCCTATACCATTCGTTATCAAACGAAAGCCAAAGAACGTGTATATCAAGATGATAAGGTAACGAACCGTGTGACTTCAGGTGGAGTCTCTAAGGATGCCACCGCGCAACTTAAAAGTGGAATTATTATTAAAGAATCCAAGGTGCCGAACTACAACGCAAAATTCATACCTTGGGTTATTACCATCAATGAAGATCAATATACTATGAACGATATCGTCATCAAGGATGTATTTCCCAACGACGGCCTAGCCTTGTTGCCGAACACTTTGAAAATCCAAGCCGCTGACGGAAAAAAGGAACTGCAAGCCCCCGCAGATTATGAGCTTATTCCGTTATCACAGGATTATAAACAAGGGTTTAATATCATTTTCCATACATCGATTAAAGATACTTATACGATCAAATATTCAACCATATTCAATAATGACTGGAAAAAAGATACGACAAAGCCTGAGTTCTGGAATAAATCCGTCATTGAATGGCAGCAGGACGGAGATTCAAAATCTGCAGAAGCAGATGCCCGGCTCTTTCCGGACATCATGACGCAGCAGAATGGAGCCAAGCAAGGAAGCTACAATGCCATCTCCAAACACATCACATGGGATATTAAGGCCAACTATAACCGTAAGACCCTGAAACAACCGGAAATAAAAGATCCATTGCTGCAAGGTCAGAAGCTACTGCCAAACTCCGTTAAAGTGTACAACATGACACTGTCTGGATCGAGGAACGGCGTGGAAAAGGGCTCCGAATTACCAGCAGACCAGTACACACTTATTCTTCCATCCGAACAAAATGGTAACACGTTGCGTATCCAATTTAACAATCAGATTCAAACCCCATATTGGATTACGTTCCAAACGACGCTAGAAGGAGAACTTATTGAAAAAGAAGTCCGCAATAAGGCCCTTTTTCTGGATGGGGAAAATATAATCTCAGAATGGTCAGCCCAAGTAACCTTACCTCACGGCGGAGAATATGTTTCTAAAAGCGGCAGCCAGAACGGGAATAAAATCAACTGGCAAATCCGGATAAACGAAGGACAGTCTCAAGTAACAAATGCCAAAATTGTGGATCATCCCAGTAGCAATCAGATTCTGGTCGAGAATTCTTTTCATCTGTATTCAACTGTGGTGTCTGAAAACGGGAAGGTTACCAAGAGTACAGAACTAACCAGGGACCGTGATTACAAGCTCATTTTCAAGCCAGATGCTCAAGGTCAGGAAACTTTTGAGCTTGCTTTCACGAAGGAGATTTCCTCCGCCTTTATCCTGGAATATCAATCGTTCATTGATGCAGCTGACAAAGAAAAGGTGAGCAACAAAGTATCCTTCGAGGGGGATCGCTTAACAACAGAACTGAAGGAGACGAATCAAGAAATTATTGTGCGGACTTCTTCCGGCTCCAGTTCAGGCAGTGGTATTAAAGAAAGCCTCGAAATTACAAAGGTCGATCAAGATGAGCCTGATAAGGTACTGCCCGGAGCAAAATTCGCGCTCTATGATAAAGCGGAGAAAAGAGCCCCACTCATTCAAACTACCAATGCAGAAGGGAAAATTGTGTTCTCTTCATTGCTCCATGATGATTACATCTTGGAAGAGCTTACAGCTCCCCAAGGCTATAAAATAATGGATAGTAAGCTTGAAATCAAAATAGACGACACGATCAAACAAAGCGATGGTATAAAGAAGGTTGTGGTAACCAACCAAAAAGAAAACAACACAGGTCCAGGTATTCCTACTAACCCAGGTCCACCTACTAATTCGGGTACACCTGGTACGCCTACCAATCCAGGTACGTCTACCAACTCGGGATCAGGCAAAAAACGCGACAAGGAGCCTGAAACACAGACTACGCCGTTTATATCCGTTCCTCTGGTGCCCAATAAAGAACAGACTGTTGATGATGGGAGCCTGCCATGGGGTGGCATTGTGCCTGAATCACCACCTGCACCGAAAGCAAAACCGAATTTACCAATCATTAAACCTAATAAGGAACCTAATCCCCCCGTGGAAAGTGATGACGACTCTCTGCCTCGTGGTGGAATCAAAGTTCCTGCTGATGTACCGGAAGATCCGGATGTTTCACCAATGGCAAATAAATTGCCACAAACAGGCGAAAACAGCCCTGCTCCCTTCTATTTAACAGGTCTAGCTATGATCATTTGTGGCGCGTATCTGAAATATAGACGGATGGGCAAAAAATAAAAATAATCATACCCTCCCTTTCTCAGACTACACTCTAAATGAGAAAGGGAGGATTTTTAAAATCAGTATGCGATACACCTTACATAAGTTAGGGAGGTTTTTTAGATTGCGTAAGCTATCATACTTGTTCATCGCCTTGGGAATACTCGTTATTTTGTTTCCTAAAGCCAATGAATGGAACGAAGATCGGAAGCAGAGCGAGCTTTTGAAAGAAGCAGAGGTACTGAACCCTAGCATTATCGACGGCTATAAGCGCTTGTCCAGCAAGCTTGCAGAAAACACGGGCATCGAAACCACACGAGGTCCTTCGGTACCCGCAAATGAACCAGACCCTAAGCAACTCCCCATTGCCACCATTAGCATTAATCGCATTGATTTGAAGCTTCCTGTGCTGGAAGGTGCAACTCGGGATAATATGAAGCACGCATCTGTACATATGTCGGAAACGGCAGCTCTGGGGCAGACAGGAAACGCCGCCATAGCAGCCCACCGTGCGCGTACAGCAGGACGTTTATTTAATCGGCTGAATGAGGTGAAGATTGGAGATAAAATCATTATTAATACCAAGGGTGAACAATATAGTTATACAGTCTATAAAATTTCGATTGTCGATCCTACAGACGTCTCCGTTCTGAAAAGCTTTGAAAATCAAAAGCTGCTCACATTAATTACATGTGACCCTCTTGTAAATCCGACACATCGCCTCATTGTTCAGGCCCGACAAAGCACCTAAAGCTGGATCTATTCGCTATATCCGAACACCCTTTGCTACTCAGATTTACTTATACTAGTTTACAGAGTTAGGGGTTATTTCTATTTCATTGGACAGACTTTTAGTCCGTTGAATATATTACTTCCGGGAAAGAAGGAGGGATGCTATAAACGCCCGGACATGAATACAATATACAGTAATCTTTAGAAAGGAGACTTAAATAGAATATGAGAAAAAAATGGAATGTAATGATTATTGCATTATTACTCATTTTACAAAGCTTTTTTGGCATCACACAAGCTTATGCTCAAATCCCTGCCCCGGATCAGCCGGAGATTGCTGGAACCGAGACAGGGCAAACCGTTACAAATGATGTATATGATATTTTAGTACCCGAAACAGAACCAGTCATAGAGCCTGAGCAACAGAAGCCTCCTTCCCTACCAGCTCCTGTTGCTCAGGCAGCGGCCGCCACAAATTCTGAAGAAGCTGCTCAAGCGAGTATATTAACGAAACTTACCCTGACCGATGCGACCGGTCAAGTGATTGATGCGGTATACAATCCCGATAGTCACTTGGACATTGACGAGGCAGTCCATCTCATTTATGACTGGGAGCTTCCCAACCATACGTACAAAGCCGGAGACACCTTTACCTTTCAATTGCCCGAGCAATTTGAAATCTACACAGATATCTCCTCTCCTTTGATTACGACAGATGGAGATGTTGGCCACTTCACGGTAGACCGCCAAGGCAAAGTGGTCATGACTTTTAACGATTACGTGGAGAGCCATTCCAATGTCAGCGGAAAGCTGGAGGTTAAGACCGAGTTCAGCAAGCAAATAGAAAAAGGCAGTACAGAGGTCATTATTGCCATCCCGATCAAGGGTGGAGTACAAACAGCAGTCGTAAATATCAAGCCAGCGGCAGGCCCTGCCTTGGATAAGCAAGGGAAAGCCAATGGAACCCATCAGATTGATTGGACGATTGACGTAAATAAACAATTGGATACGGTTCAACATGCTGTAGTCACCGACCCGACTCCCCAAGGATTGGAATTGGTAAAGGATTCTATCCGGTTATACCATTTGCAAATCAATGTGGATGGTTCAACCTTGCTGCGTGATCCGGTGGATAGGGATAAGTATACGCTGGAAGCCGATTCGGCTGGTACCGGCTTCATCATCCGTTTTAAAGATGAAAACATCCGCAGCGCATACCGAATCCAATACTCCACAAACATCACCAGCGAAGAATCCCGCTTTTCCAACACAGCCACTTTTTCAGGCAACAATACGAAAGACGCTTCTGCAACAGCTACAGTAACCGTTCAACGCGGCGAATTTTTGTCCAAAAAAGTGGAGAAATACGACCCGGTTACTCAAACGATATCCTGGGCGATCAAGTATAATTTTGGCGAAAAGAAAATTCCCGCCGGGAAAGCCGTGTTAGCTGACCGCTTCAACAAAAGCCAGCAGCTCGTGGCCGGTTCAATTAAAGTGTACAAAGGAGCTACTTCTGAGGAACTTTCATCCTCCGAATATACCGTCTCATTGGTTAGCAATGAAACGGCCAATGGCTTCGAATTACGCTTCAACTCCGATGTGAAGACAGCATACACGATCCGTTATCAAACCAAGGCCATAGATCGTGTACTTAAAAATGAACGGATAACGAATACCGTAACGTCTGATGGAGTAACCAAAGATACCACCACCGAGCTAAAAAGCGGGGTCATTGTTAAAGGCTTCAAGGAACCGAACTACAACACAAAAACGATTCCCTGGGTCATTGCCATCAATATGGATAAATACACGATGAATCAGGTTGTTATCAACGATACGTTTCCGAATGGCGGTCTGGCTCTCTTACCGGATACATTAAAGATCCAAAGCGCGGACGAAAAATCAACACTAACATCACCAGCAGATTATGAACTGATTCCTTTATCGCAAGACTATAAGCAAGGATTCACGATACGTTTCCATAAAACGATCCAGGATGCGTATACCATCAGCTATTCAACAACGTTTAATAATGAATGGAAAAAAGATACGCGCAAGCCGGAGTTTTGGAATAAAACTTCCATCTCATGGGTGCAAAAGGAAACACCTTACTCTGCTGAAGCCGAGGCCCGGCTATGGCCTGACAATCTGACACAGCAGAACGGTGCCAAGCAAGGAAGCTATAACGTCACCTCCAAGCACATCACATGGGACATCTTGACGAACTATAACCGTAAAACCCTGAATCAGGCTGAAATAAAGGATACGCTACAGCAAGGGCAGAAGCTGGTTCCCGGCTCTGTCAAAGTGTATGACATGACACTGCTCGGATGGTGGAATGGTGTGGAAAAGGGAGCTGAACTGCCAGCAGACCAATACACCCTTGTTCTTCCCACCGCTGATAACGGCAATGAGCTGCGTATCCGTTTTAATGAACAGATCAACACTCCCTACTGGATCACTTTCCAGACCACATTGGAGGGAGAGCTTATTGATAAAGAAATCAACAATAAGGTTCTGCTGATGGATGGACAAAACATTGTCTCCGAGTGGACAGCCAAAGTAACTGTGCCTCATGGGGGAGAATACGTTACGAAATCCGGTAGCCAGAATGGTAATAAGATCGACTGGCAGATCCGGATCAATGAAGGGCAATCTTATGTCTCCAACGCCAAAATCGTGGATACACCCAGCAGCAATCAAATCCTGATTGAAGATTCCTTTCATTTGTATTCCACCAAAGTATCAGCCAACGGAGAGGCTGCCAAAGACACTGAATTAGTCAAAGATCAGGATTATAAGCTGAAAATCACGACAAACGATCAAGGTCAGCAATCCTTCGAGCTTGGCTTCACGCAGGCCATTTCATCTGGCTATGTACTGGAATACCAATCCTTCATTCACGCGGATGACAAAGCGAAAATAAGCAACGGCGTCTATTTTGAGGGCGACCGCTTAACTACGGAGCTGAGAGAAACCAGTAAAGAAATCATCGTGCGGACATCCTCCGGTTCAGGTTCAGGGGGAGGCATAACAGGAAGCCTGGAAGTGACCAAGGTCGACCAGGATCATCCTGACAAGGTGTTACCTGGAGCACGCTTTGCACTCTATGATAAGAATCAAAAAAGAGCCCCGCTCATTCAAACCACCAATGCAGACGGGAAAATCTTGTTCAATTCATTGCTGTATGATGATTATATTCTGGAGGAACTTGCGGCTCCAGCAGGCTATAAAATAACAGCCTCGAAGACAGCGGTCAAAATAGACGCCACGGTTAAACAAAGCTCAGGTATTAAGCAGATTGTGGTAACCAATGAAAAAGAGACCCCTGTCGATCCGGGTAAACCTACCGATCCAGGAACGCCTACGAATCCGGGCTCAGGCAAAAAGCGCGATAAAGATCCTGAACCCACAGAAACACCGAATGTACCCGTTAAGCCAGTAACCAATGAACCACAGATCGTTGAAGATGAAGATGTGCCATTGGGTGTTCCAGTGATTGAGCAGCCTCCTGCAGAACCCGATGCACTGCCGGAATCGCCAGAAATTGATCCTCCTCAGAAATCGTCTCCACCTGTAGAGATTGAAGATGATCCCATACCCAAAGGAGGCATCAAGTTCCCTGTTGAGAACCCCGAGGACCCAAGTGATTCAGGTCGCACCCCGCAGGTAAATAAATTACCACAGACAGGAGAAAACAGTTCTGCTCCCTTCTATTTGAGCGGAATGTCTTTCATTCTTCTGGGTGCCTATTTGAAATATAGACGGATGCATAAAAATAAAAGAATGAAATAACCAAACAATCCCCTTTCTCGGCTTAGGCAAAGCGAGGAAGGGGGTACTATCTGATCGTATGGATATGCCTTTGAATTTTTTTAAGGTCCGTATTTGTGGAAAGAATGCTTATGAGCACAAGGTAGGCGATATGCTGTTACGTGAAGCCAGCCTTCATGGACACAGACTATCTGTCACGGGAAGTATTGGCATTAGAATGAACCCATCCCAGAAGGAGAATCTGCAGACATTGCTCAAAGAAGCGGATATCGCCATGTACCATGCCAAAAAACAATCTGTACCTCTATAAGCCATGCAACAATCTAAGCCCAGCAGAGAATATAAATCAGGCGGATGATTCCTGTTGATTTACAGAAATACACCCGCCAAATGCACACATCATTACAATTATTCAGTTGGACCCGTAGTACCCTTTGCAATCAGCTTGAAATCGTCAAAGTGGAATCCCGGTGCAACAACACAGGTGACCAGCACAGGCTCATCCCCAAGCGGACGTGCCGTTTGCCATACTGTACCCGGCACCAGCGCTTGTGGATGCTGTCCTGCCTCCACGTCGGCACCGACGATAATCACCGTTTCTTCACCAGGTTGTTCTCCGCTTCCACCCAATTTCAACTCCACAGGGCTCCCGCTATGATACATCCACAGCTCATCCGAATGCACGACATGCCACTCGGAGAACTCGCCCGGATGCAGCAAAAAATACGTCGATGAAGCTGCAAAGCGCGGACCGGAATACACATCCGGCAGTACAGGCTTCGGAATTTGAAAATGGGCCTTCCACATCTCTTTGTACCAGCCGCCTTCCGGATGAGGCTCCATCCCCAATGCGGTTACTAGCGGTGAAATAGCTTTCGTCATTGCACTAACCTTCCTTTACCCTAAATTCCTTCTCCCCTACTGTAAAACATAGCGTTGCTTTTGTCACGTTTCTCCCTTGGAATGTCGAAGGATGTTATTTCATGTCATATTTAGTAACATTCAATTGTGAAAATTTGCTCATTATCATGTGAAAATAGCGATTTACTCATGAATAATTACATAAAAATATATTATTCGTGAAGTTTTATGACATAAAATCTTATATTTTATTGTAAGCTTATAGTATCATGAGAGAAAATTTTGAAATTTAGATAGAGCTTGATCATGCCAGCCAATCTACCAAGCTATATATCCAAGCCTGAAAGGGGTGAGCCTTCTGATCCAGTTTCGCAACGTCAACAAGCATTTTGGTCACTTCCATGTACTTAAAGACATCAATCTTCAGATTAAGGAGGGCGAGGTCGTCGTGATCATCGGACCCTCCGGCTCGGGTAAAAGCACCCTGCTACGCTGCATCAATCGTCTGGAAACCATATCGGATGGGGAGCTGATCGTCAACGAGATACCTGTACATGACAAAAAGATTGATATTAACGCCTTCCGGCGCAATATCGGTATGGTATTCCAGCATTTCAATTTGTATCCCCATAAAAAGGTGATTGAGAACATTGTATTCGCACCCATGAAGGTGCTGGGCATCTCAAAGGAAAAGGCTACCCAAACAGCTATCACCTATTTGAAGCGTGTTGGAATCGAGGAAAAAGCACAGAGCTACCCCGCTCAATTGTCCGGGGGACAGCAGCAACGGGTTGCTATCGCCCGTGGTCTCGCGATGAATCCGAAAATTATGCTGTTTGACGAACCTACCTCCGCTCTTGATCCCGAAACCATCGGGGAGGTACTGGATGTTATGCGTTCGCTCGCGCATCAAGGCATCACCATGGTCATTGTGACTCATGAAATGGGCTTTGCCCGTGAAGTAGCGGATCGCGTCATTTTCATGGACAAAGGACAGATTCTAGAAGACAGTCAGCCTGCCGAGTTTTTTCAGAATCCGGGTGAAGAGCGGGCGCGCCTGTTCCTGAGCCGTCTGATTCATCATTAAGCAGACCTTTAAACGAAAGGGGATTGTTCAAATGAGAAAAAGATATTCATGGAGTGCCCTTATGCTACTTATGCTACTTATGCTGTCCTGTCTACTCGTTTTGGCTGGCTGTGGAGGCAAGCAAGGAACGGCAACGTCGGGGAATGAGGCGGCGGCAGCCAACGAGCTGGAAGCCATCAAGCAACGTGGCAAGCTGGTTGTTGGGGTGAAATACGACACCAAGCTGTTCGGTCTGAAAGACCCGGCTACCGGGAAAGTAGAAGGCTTTGATATCGACATTGCCAAGGCGGTAGCCAAACATATTTTTGGAGACGAAACCAAGCTTGAATTGAAGGAAGTCACATCCAAAACACGAATCACCCTGCTGCAAAACGGGGACATCGACGCCATTATCGCAACCATGACCATTTCGGACGAACGTAAAAAGCAGGTTGATTTCAGCGACGTCTACTTTAACGCCGGGCAATCCCTGCTCGTGAAAAAAGGAAGCCCGATTACCGGTCTGGAGTCCCTGACCCCGGCTACCAAGGTACTCGCAGTTAAAGGCTCCACCTCCGCCAAAAATATCCGTGAAAAAGCACCCAAAGCGACTATACTGGAGTTCGAAAACTACCAGGATGCATTCAACGCACTCAAGGCAGGTCAAGGGCAGGCGTTGACCACCGATAACTCTATTCTGCTCGGCATGCAACAACAAGATCCGAATTACACTCTTGTAGGCGGGAACTTCACAGAGGAACCTTACGGCATTGCAGTGAAGAAGGGGCAGCCTGAACTGCTGCAAGCCATTAATGATACGCTCAAGGAACTGAAAAGCAACGGTGAATACGATAAGCTCCACGAACAATGGCTTGGGGTTAAACCCGAATAATGGGGGTGTCATCCGCAGATGCTTACTTTTGATATCAACGTACTTTTCGACCATAGCGACCGCTTCATAGAAGGCTTGCTTCATACCGTTCAAGCCAGTGTCATTGCCTTGATCGGAAGCTTTATTCTGGGGGCGATCATCGCCATCCTCCGAATTGCGCCCTTTCAATGGCTGAACTGGATTGGCACCGTCTACGTAGAGGTCATTCGTAATATCCCGTTGCTGATCGTTGTGTTGTTCTTTTATCTGGGACTTCCCACTTTGGGTGTTCCCTTGGACGGATTTACATCTGGAACGCTTGGCTTGACCGTGTACACCGCCTCCTTTATTGCAGAAGCGATACGTGCCGGCATCCAGTCCGTACCGAAGGGGCAATTTGAAGCCGCACGCTCCTCCGGGCTGAGCTACAACCAGACGATGATCAGCATTATTTTGCCGCAAGCGATTAAAATTGTACTGCCTGCGATTGGCAACCAGTTCATCAATCTGGTCAAAAACTCTTCCGTACTGGCCATAGTAGCCGGACTGGACCTGATGTATTATTCGGATCTGATTAACTCGGATACCTTTATGCCCATCACTGTCTATGCCATCACAGCGTTGCTATACCTAACCTTGACGGTTCCACTTAGCTTTCTTGTCCTGTATATGGAAAGTCGTCTGTCCAAAACATCCTAAGGAGGGAAGCCCGTATGGATTTCAGCGGCTTGTTAGCATGGCCTAATGTGCGTTTTATACTGGAGGGCTTCCTGCTGACGCTGGAGGTCGCCGTTTACTCCATCGTGTTCAGCTTCGCGCTCGGTATCGTGTTCGGCATCCTGCGCTATACGCGCTTACCTGTCATTTCACAGATAGCGGCCTTTGTGATTGATCTGATTCGCAATCTTCCGTTATTGCTCATTATTTTCTTCATCGGTATGGTCTTACCGTCCATTGGTCTTTCCATTTCACTTAAATGGGCAGCCATTACGGGCCTGTCGATCTTTGAGGGTGCGATGATCGCCGAGATTGTCCGTAGCGGTTTGAACTCCGTTCATAAAGGACAGATCGAAGCCGCACGTTCCTCCGGCCTGAGCTATTCCAGAACGTTATGGCATATCATTCTGCCCCAAGCACTCCGCCGTATGGTGCCGCCCATCGTCAGCCAGTTCATTTCCCTGCTCAAGGATACTTCACTGGCGGTCATTATCAGTCTGCCGGAGCTGACGCATAACATTCAGATTGTCGGAGGTCAAAATCAGTCCTTCGTCATTCCTGCTCTGCTATTCGCCGCCTTCCTGTACTTCGCTGTTAATTACAGCATGTCGCTGCTTGCACGCAGGCTGGAAGTTCGTACTCATTAGCATTCAGCACGCATAGCTTGATCAGGGCTGCCGCCAGCCTGAACGTTCTGTCAGCACAGCATGTACTTTTTCAATCAGCCTCTTAATGGCTTCTCCCATATAACGGTCTGACCGATGGATCAGCTCCAGCCGAACCTCAGGCACACCCCGTGAAATAGGTACTGCACAAAGGGATGAACGATCCAGAGATACTGCGAGGGACTGGGTCTGGATCGTCACTGCAAGTCCCTCCTGTACCCAGCGCAGGATCGCAGGCATGGAATGGGTCTCCATAACCGTGGTAAAAGAATACCCGCGATCACAGAAGTATTTTTCAATATGCCTTCTACCCGGATGATCCCCTGGCTGCATAGCCCAAGGCATGTGCCTCAATTCGTCCAGTGCAATCGAAGAACGGTTGGCAAACGCATGTCCTGCCGGGACAATAAGACAGTAGCTCTCCGTCCGAAGCGGTAGCTGGACGAGCCTTTCATCCATACCTGAGTGCAGCGTAATGCCAAGGTCCATCCGGTTATCCAGCACCTGCTCCAGCAATTCAAACGAGGGGTGGATGTGCAGACTGATTTTAGGAAACAAACGATGAAAATCCATAAACATCTCTTGCAAGGGTTCCTCAAGCTCCGGCAAAGCGATACCGATCCGTAAGCTTCCCCGTTGCTCGGTGCGAAGCTCCTCAATGGAAGCTTTCGCCTGCTGTAGATCCTTGAGCGCATGAGCGCTGTGCTGTAGCAACAGTTTTCCAGCCTCGGTCATTTTGATCTTTTTGCCTGCACGATTAAAGAGAGTCATCCCCAGTTCCTCCTCCAACGCCTTAATTTGCAAACTGAGCGTAGGCTGGGAGATTCCGATCTTTTCAGAAGCTTTCGTAAAATGCAGTTCCTCGCATACGGCTATGAAGTATTGAAGCTGGCGTATTTCCATCTTCTTTCTCTCCCTTCGAAACTCCGCAGATGGTTACATTAAAAGGCTAAAAGAAGCACGAGATCGGATCACTCCGGTTCGCGCTTCTTTTTAAGTTATTGTGCTACTTCTGCTTTTTCCGCCGTCAACGTAATATTGGCAAACGTGTCTGCACCATACTCCTTGCCACGGGTAATGTCGTAATTGGCTACCCGGTTATTCAGAGCCTCCAGCGAATAGCGGAATAACGTCGGTACGATTGGAGCTTCCTCACTCATATACGCCTGCCACTGATTATATATATCTTTACGATAGTTGTCGTCAAAGGCTTTGACCGACACACCTTCCTTCAACAACTTATCATTTTCTTCACTCGTAAAACGCGAATAGTTAAAGCTGGCTCCGCGTCCATACAACCCACCAGGGTCTACATCTGAACCTGTTCCCCATGCGCCGCCAAAAATATCAATGCCGGGATCATCCTTTTGCACACGATCATAGAAGGAATTGAACTCCAGCAGACGACCGTCTACCAGCTCGACATGTAGCCCGACATCCTTCCAGTTTTGCAAATAGAACTTCGCCAGGGATTCGGCTGTCGCATCCCCGCTCATCGCTGCATAATGGAGCACCAGTTCCTTACCCTTAGGGTCCTCACGGTAGCCATCTCCATTGGTATCCACATATCCTGCCTCGTCCAGCAGCTTTTTCGCCTTGTCCGGGTCATAGGTGATGCCCTTCGCGTTCGTGTCATAATATCCCTTAAAGGCAGGCGGAATCAGGGACGTTGCCGGAACCCGAAGCCCGTGATAGAGCTGCTTGCCGACCTGCTCATTATTCAGCGCATAGCCAAGGGCCTGACGCAATGACTTGTTCGCCAGCTTGGCGTTAGGGTCCATGATATTTAGACTTTTGGCCTGATCGAATTTGCCCAGTTTAAAGCCTACATAGCTATAAGACAATTCCTCCTGACCGAGAAACTGTACATTTTTCGGATTGTTGGCTTCATCATAACGGGTGGTTGGATAGCTGGCCCAGTCAATTTCTCCGCTTTTCAGCGCTTCCGTAATGACATTAGGGTTCACAACCTTCAGATGAAGGCCATCCAGCTTGGGTTCACCGTGAAAATAATCCTTGTTTTTGACGAATTCCACAGATTCACCTGTGACCATAGATTTAATTTTGAACGGCCCATAGCCAATCGGATTTTTACGGACAGGATCAGATCCGGCCATATCTTTCACAGGGATGTTCTGAAACACCTTTTTCTCCAGTGGCGTAGACCAGAGTCCCGATTTCACCGAAGGATTAGGCTCCTTGAACTGAATGGTAACCTCTTTCTCATTCAGCACCTTGATGCCGGAAATCATCTTGGCCTTGCCCGCGTGATATTCCTCCATACCCACAATATTCGTCATAAAGCTATCGTAACGCGGACCTTCGTAGTCTTTGTGGCCGATCACTTCATAGGAAAAAGCATAGTCCTCCGCCGTTACGGGATTACCATCCGTCCAGTTTAGTTTGGGATCAATTTTGACAGTCACCGCCTTATTGTCTGCGGAAAAGGAAATCGTCGCCGCCCCTTTATCGTCAATATTCAGATTGGAGTCAATCGAAAACAAAGAAGGATAGAAAAATTGGAAGACTTCAAAATCCGGGTTGCCATCATAAAATACAGGATTCAGAATCCCTTCAAAAGGAGTATCGGACACAAGTGCATAATTGATGACGCCCCCCTTAATCGGGGCCTTATCATTCTTGACCGCCTTCGCCAGCGCTGTCGCATTCACCTGCTTGCTGTCTGACCCCGAGCCGCCTGTACCGTCAGACGATTTTCCTCCATTCGAAGCGGAAGGCGAGCCACTGCACGCGGCCAGAGAAAGTACCAAAATTACAGATAGAACAGGCAGAATTCCTTTTTTCCAGCGTTTAACCATTGTAAGCCCCTCCTTATCATTGTCCTTATCATTGAACTTCGGTTAACCCAATCGTTGTCTGGCATCCGTGGCGCGTTTGAGCGCCTGGCCGATAAAGTTGATCGCCAGCATTAGCACCAAAATAAGTAAAGAAGCAGGCAACCACATCCACCAGCTATTTTGTAATACATCCGGGTCATTGGCGTAGCTCACCAGCGTACCCAAGCTTGGCGTGGATTCTGGCAATCCAAAGCCGAGATAGGAAAGTCCAGTTTCAATCCCGATATTTCCCGCGAGGCTGAGCGTCAGATTGACGATCACGACCGAGCTGAGATTGGGCAGCACGCCAAACCAGATAATTTTCCAATTGGGTGTGCCGAGCGTTTTGGAGGCCTGCACATAGCCCAGCTCCCGCTCCGACAGTACCTTGGCCCGAATCAGACGTGCTTTTCCGATCCACAAAAAGCCGGTCATGATGAAAATAAAAGACCCTATGCCGCCCTTGGGCACAATACTGACGAATACGATGACCAGCATCAAAAACGGAAGCACCAGAATAAAATCAATGATCCGCATGATGATGTTATCAACCAAGCCGCCATAAAAACCGGCCAGCAGTCCCAGCGTCAAGCCGATGGCAGCAGACAATAGCGTAATCGTGAAACCAATCGTGAAGGAATTGCGCGCCCCAATGACCAGCTGACCGAAAATATCTCTGCCCGCCCGGTCCGTGCCCAGCCAATGCGCCGAGCTTGGAGCTTCACGGATCGCGCCCAAATCTACCGTCGTGACTACATCCTGATTCACAAACAGAACAGATGAATAAATAAAGACCAAAAATAAAACCACAAACGCGATGGACACCAGCGCCGTTTTGTCACGCACCAGCTCGCGGCGCAGTACAGACCAGCTGGATGGTGATTTACGAATGATCTCTGGCGTGAAAACCTCCTCCACCTCTATGGACACCTTACATCCCTCCCCTTCCTCTGAAGCTGTTCGTCATTCGATCCGAATGCGGGGATCGACCTTGCTCAGGATGACATCAGACAAAAGGGTTCCCAATAATGCCAGGAAGCCAGAAATCATCACCAGCGCGGTCACGACTGAAAAATCACGTTGGGTGATGGACTGGAGAAATAGTTGACCCAACCCCGGATATCCAAAGATGGATTCAAGGAAAATGTTGCCCGCAATCACTCCTGTCAGGTCATAGCCCAAAAAGGCGGCAATCGGCAGCAGCGAATTTTTGAAAATATGACGGGCATAGATTTTCCCCTCGGGTACCCCTTTGGAACGCGCCGTTTTCACAAAATCCTTTAACCGTGTGTCGATGACCTCATTGCGCAAATACTGAATCGTGGCTGTCGTACTAAGCAATGCTCCTGTAACCGCTGGCAATATGAGATGGTAAGCCTTGTTGATGTAATATGCCGATGTTCCCGGCTCCATGCCCACATCCACACTGCCGCTGGTCGGAAACCAGCCAAACCTGAAGCCGAACACGTAC
Organism: Paenibacillus sp. PvR008; assembly: GCA_040544055.1. Lineage (GTDB taxonomy): Bacteria > Bacillota > Bacilli > Paenibacillales > Paenibacillaceae > Paenibacillus. The sequence continues at coordinate 22,401 of JBEUOG010000034.1, read as the reverse complement.
AGCAGCAGCAACGCGAGTATAAACAAGGGAGTCGCAAAGCTGAGATAGGTATAGCCCACCACGGTTTTGTCCAGCGGGCTATGCTGATAGCGGCCGCTGAGTACGCCAAGCGGAATGGCGATCAGGTACGTCAAAACCAGGATCACCACGCCCAAAAAGAACGTGTTCCCTAGACGGCTACCGATCAGATCGGTGACGCCGATTTTATGCACATAAGATTTTCCCAAATCCCCGTGAACCAATCGGGCAAGCCAGTTGCCATATTGTACCCACACCGGATCATTCAGCCCCAATTTTTGCCGTTGCTCCTCCAGCGCCGCTGGATTCAAATTGGGCGTCGAGGTTATGAGTCCTGTCAGGGCATCCCCCGGCATGGCCTTTGCCAGAAAAAAGATAAGTATGCTCAAAGCAAACAGCTGAGGGATCATAATCAGCAGCCGACGCAGTGTAAATTTCCACATATCTGTACCCCCTTATGGTAGCGCGACTTGATGGGACGCGCTTACCGCTTTTAGCGCAAACGGCTTGCCGTTCTCGTCCAGATGTTTGGGCAGCTCTGTTTTGTAGGAGGATAACAGCGTTCGCCTTTTTTGAGCATTTTCCAGCCGTTTGGCAGGATCTATATTCGGAATGGTTGCAATAAGACGCTGGGTATACAAATGCTGCGGATGCTCATAAATATCCAGCTCGCTCCCCTGCTCCACCAGACGTCCCCGGTACATAATCCCGATCTGGTCGCACATATGACGAATAATACCGAGGTCATGGCTGATGAACAAATACGCCAAATTGAATTCCCGCTGCACATCCTTCATAAAATTAAGCACCTGTGCCTGCACCGACACATCCAGCGCCGATACCGGCTCATCGGCAATGATCAGCTTGGGATTCAATGTGAGCGCACGCGCAATGCCGATCCGCTGGCGCTGCCCCCCGGAAAATTCATGCGGATATTTGTAGGCCGCATCGGCGTTCAAGCCGACCTTTTCCAGCAGTGTCTGAACTTTTCGGCGTTCTTCCTCACTACTCAGCCTTTCAAAATTTCGCAACGGCTCGGCGATGACATCCAACACACGCTTACGCGGATTGAGCGAGGAATACGGGTCCTGAAAGATCATTTGAATATCTCTCCGCAGCGGATGGCGGTTGTTACGGCTCAGAGCCGCAAGGTCCTTTCCCTTAAAAAGAATCTGTCCGCTCGTCAGCTTATTTAGACCGATGATCGTTCTGCCTGTTGTCGTTTTGCCGCAGCCAGATTCCCCCACCAGCCCGTATGTTTGGCCTGCCTCAATGCTGATCGACACGCCATCCACTGCTTTCACCTGATCGACGACACGCTGGAAGAAACCGCCGCGCACCGGATAGTGGACCCTCAAATCATTTAACTCCAGTAGTGCCATGAGCATCTTCCCCCTTTGCTTCATCTTCATCTTCAAAATGAAAATGCTGATAACATGTGCAGCGGACCCAATGCCCGGGAGAAACCTCACTTAAATGGGGATGCTCCTCATGCGCCTCATGCTGAATCCAGGGGATACGTGGAGCAAAGCGGCAGCTATTGCGGGGAATATCCTGCAAGGAAGGGACGATTCCTCCGATGACGTGCAACGGTTCTCCCTTGGTATGCGATCCCGGCATGGATGCGAGCAAAGAGCGCGTATACGGATGCTGCGGATGTCGGAACAATTCAAAAACATTGGCGCTTTCCACGATTTCCCCGGCATACATGACCACCACGCGGTCGGCCACCTCTGCCACAACGCCAAGATCGTGCGTAATCAGGATAATGCCGCTTCCAGTCTCCTGTTGAAGCTGCTTGAGCAAGTCGAGAATTTGAGATTGAATGGTTACATCGAGCGCTGTAGTCGGCTCGTCTGCAATAATGAGGGAAGGACGGCAAGCGATGGCAATGGCAATCATCACACGCTGCCGCATCCCCCCTGACAGCTCATGCGGATACTGGTCGTATACACGAACGGGATTCGGAATATCCACACTGTCCAGCAGCTCCAGCACACGCGCCTTTTTCTGCTTCGTAGAGAGAGTCGTATGATAATCGAGGTTTTCCTCAATTTGCTTACCAATGCTCATTAGCGGATTCAGCGCTGTCAGCGGGTCCTGAAAAATCATGCCGATGCCTGCTCCGCGGATTTTGTTCATTTGCCCTGTGGAGAGACGATTCAGATCCGTGCCTTTAAAAATAATCTGTCCCTTCACGCGGGTGCGCTCCAGATCGTGCAGCTGTGCTATTGAAAGCGCCAGCGCGCTTTTGCCGCAGCCGGATTCCCCGACCACAGCCAGCACCTCATTGGGGTTGACCGTCAGATCCAGATGGTCAACTGCGGGGTAATATTGATCCTTAATGCGAAAAGATACCGTTAACCCTTTGATCTCCAACACCGGCTCGATACTCAATGTGTGTGCTTCCTCCATTCTCCATGGCCTTGTCCTGCTTATGCACGCCACGCTTGATGTTAAACCTCACATAAACATTACACACTGATTTAGTCGGAATAATTTGAATTCATCCTATCACCAGTATATGGATATATCAATTAAGATTAGACTATCATAATCATTGATAAAACCAATGATTCAGCAGCAGCGCGACCTTTCTGGCACAAAATGTAATAAAATATCCAACCGCAGGTTAATTTTTAGCACAAAAAAAGCCGCCTGACCCCCTTAAAGGGGGCAAGCGACTGGCTGGTCCAGCTCCAATTGTACTCTCTTCGTTAGTTACGAAGCCGCTCCATAAGAGCCGGATTTGAACGTTTTTGGATCGTACCATTTGTAGCCCGCTGCCGGAGCAGCCCAAGGCTCAGGCTGCGGTTCCGTGGAAGCCGCAGGCTCCTCGAACGGCAGCAACTGTGTTGGCTGGTCCAGTGTCAGGCCCGCCACATCGGACAACTTCGTATAGTCCTGCTTCCATGCGAGCCATTGGACCGTCTGTACCAGGAAGGTGGAATCGTCCACTTCCTTGAAGCCATCGTACGTTTTCTTCGACTGTCCGTTGTCCTCACGTACATATTTCGGCGTGGCATCCTCAACTGGCGAAGAATCACCGATAAACGCTGCCTTGCCCTGACCTACCTTGGCTACAGCAGCATAAGGTCCTTCAGCACGGCCTCCGCCGTTATAGACACCCTGATCCACAGCATTGCCCCATTTATTCATGCCTGTAGGGATATAAGCGATTCCTTTAGCCTTGGTCGGATCAATAATCGCCAGTGTAGAACCAGCATGCATCGCAATCGAACGTACACCCTTCGTAATGCCGAAGGATTGATCTGACGCTACGATATCCGTAGCATTCACGTCACCAAGTGCATTGTAGCGGAAACGAACGCCAAAGTTCGTCGCCAGCCAGTCGGAACTGGTTAATCCCTGCATAGCCGGTGATGCAGCTTCTTCTGTAGTCATGCCCTTGGCCGGATTGGAATAGGCTCCACGGCGGTAGCCGTTCATGACCTCGGAGGAATCCCAACGGTTTTTGTTCCGGTCAGCGTTATAGTGGTCAGAAATGAAGAAAATACTGCCTCCATTCTTCACATATTGTACCAGAGCAGCCTGCTCGGATGCCTTAAAGGCAACATTGGCTTCACCAATGATGAACACATCGTATGGACGCAACTTGTCGTACGTTATAGCCTGCTCTCCATAGGTAAAAGGGACCGAACGGTTCAACGGGTCCACGGTAAAACCAGCATTACGCAGTCCGCCCGCAAAATCGGAAAAGGCTCCATCTATAACCCAATCCGCCGCTCCGGCAGTCTGTGCGTGCGTATTATCGAACAGCACTTTTTTGCCTTTTCCATCCGGCAATGTCGTACCAGGTTGACCCGGACCACCAGGATTCCCCGGCTCGCTTCCGCTTACCAGTTCCACAGCGCTTGGGCTTTTCACTCCACCAAAATTGTTATAGGCACCAAGCGCACCCGTCACACGAATTTTACTGCCGATCAGCTCAGGATGGCCTGACAGCCCGAATGGTCCTCTATACGCGGATGTCAGTTGTACATTTAACAAATTAGACGTATTGCGTTCACTCGCCTGATCCGCAATCAGTACGTTAAAATCATTTTCAAACGGTGCAGAGAAATTAGCCGTTTTCGATCCGGTGGCATGTCCGACGACGTAGCCTTCTACCGGCACTGTACTTCCGCTGCTTTGGCGCTGAAGCGCTTCCGCTACCGTCAATTCGCCTTCTGCCTTGACCTGACCGAATGGAACGAAGAGCCCTACCAGCAGTGATACGATTGCCGCCAGATGCAGCATTCCTTTCAAGCGTGAACCTGTGAACCGGAAACCTTTTACCATACGTAAATGTCCCTCCCATTATTCCATAAATTAGCTTGTCCTCTATCAAATTAGCTATCAACCTTCTAATTCCTTCCTGATTTCATCCATAATTATGTAAAATTCAATCTTTTTTATTGAGAAGATACTTGATTATGTAAAATTCCAACCTGTGATTGACACCGGGCATGGCATACATTACGCTTAGGAGGAAGTGTTGAACGGTATATGCGAATGAAGATGACGGGAGAGTCTGTCCGGGAAGCACACCCCGGCGGCACCGAAGGAGCAAGACGCCAGCACCCGGCTGGCGGATAATCTCTCAGGTCCATGTATCGTCATCGGACGCAACTCTGGAGAGAGCGCAAGCCACCCAAGGGGTAAGGCGGTATTACACCGCACGAAACTCTCAGGTAACGAGGACAGAGATAAGGGGAATTTCCTTATCCTGTCCTTTTTTGTGCTCACATGCTGCGTCAGCATTAGAAACCGTCACACCGCGCAAAGGCGCGGCAGCACCATATACTATGGTATTCAAACATACAGGGGGCCACACCATGCGTTTCAAAGATGTATTTTCCATTATCGGTCCGGCTATGACCGGACCCTCCAGCTCGCATACTGCAGGCGCGGTGCGGCTCGCACGCGTTGCCCGGCACTGGCTCGGTGCGCAACCTGACCGTGCCCGCATGACGCTGTACGGCTCATTTGCCGATACGTACAAGGGACACGGCACAGACCTGGCACTCATTGCCGGACTGCTGAATTACGATACAGACGACCACCGGATTCCGGATGCCGAGCAATGTGCAGAGCAAGCCGGGATGGAAGTAGAGTTCGCCGTCAGCAGACTGCCCGCCCCCCATCCGAACACGGTCCGCTTCGAGCTATGGAAGGGCGAAGACCAGCGCACGCTGCTAGGCTCCTCCATCGGCGGCGGAAACATTCATGTCCAGCAGCTTAACGAGTTCCGGGTCAATCTAACCGGAGAGCTGCCTACGCTGGTGCTTCTTCACTCGGATAAGCCCGGAACATTAGGCACTGTGACTTCGGCGCTGGGCGCGGCTCACATTAACATTGCCTATATGCACGTGGATCGCAAAGGCCGGGATGGTGAAGCGCTCACTGCCATTGAAACCGATAGCCCCGCTCCGGCTGAATTAATTGCCGAATTACGGGCTTTGCCTCATATGTACGAAATCAAAATGATTAATTTGAAAAAAGGAGCTGAATCCGATGCGGTTTAACCATCTGCATGAATTAGGTGCCTTGTGCGCCGAGGAATCTACTACGATTGGCCGTCTGATGATCAAGGAACAGGTACAAGAGACGAACACACCGGAAGAAGAAATCTTCCGCCAAATGTCTGATTATTATGAAGTCATGAAGGAGGCCGTTCATCGGGGACTAACACAGGACACTGTATCCCGCAGCGGATTGACGGGCGGCGACGGCAAACGTCTGGCGGAATATTTGCGTGCTGGAGAAACCTGCTCTGGCGATGCCTCGGCACTCGCCATGGCGTATGCCCTCTCCGTATCGGAGGTCAATGCGTCTATGGGGCGCATTGTCGCCACGCCCACCGCAGGCTCATGCGGGGTCATCCCCGGCGTGTTCATCAGCGCGCAGGAGCGGTTCGGCTGGGATGACGAGCATATGGTGCGCGGACTGTTCGCGGCTGGAGCGATCGGCTACGTCATCGCCAACAATTCCTTCATCTCCGGTGCGGAGGGAGGCTGTCAGGCCGAGATTGGCTCAGCCATCGGGATGGCCGCAGGTGCTATGGTCGAGCTGCGCGGCGGTACGCCAGAGCAGTCCATCCATGCAGTGGGCCTCGCGCTCAAGAACACCCTCGGCCTGATTTGCGACCCCGTCGCCGGACTCGTAGAGATCCCGTGCATTGTGCGCAACGGGCTGGGAGCCGTGACCGCGCTTGCCGCGGCCGATATGGCTCTGGCGGGTGTGCGCAGCGCCATCCCGTCTGACGAAGTCATCGACGTGATGCTCGAAGTCGGCAGCACGATGCCGTCCAAGCACCGCGAGACCGCCAAAGGCGGCCTGGCCCAAACGCCGACCGGCAAGCGTCTGACGGAGACGCTTACGCGCAACATACCAGCCAAGAAGGATAAATCATAGTTTCCAGGCGACTGCCGCCACCCCCAGATACACATGGGGCGAGAGGCAGTCGCCTCATAAAGAAAAGAGCAAGCATATCGTCCCTGGACGTATGCTTGCTCTTTTTTACACTTCACTCCGTTACAAGTCACATCCATATGCCTCCCAAAAAATAGGGCAGCTTACTGAACATTTACCTGTACCTTCGTCGTTTTACCTGCATATTTCACCGTAATTACAGCTTTACCTTTACCCTGTGCCTTAATGCTGCCGTCTTTGACCGTGGCAACAATAATTCGGGACGAGGACCAGACAGCCGGCTTGGATACATCTTTCTCCGACTCATCCTTATACGTAGCTGTAGCCGTAACCTTAGCTACCTGTCCTGCTTTCAAATTCAGCGAGACTTCGTCAGTTTGCAAATATTTAAGCGTATCGACATCCACCGGTACGGTGATATATTTCCCGCCGAACTTCGCTTGAATATTGGTTTTACCGTAGCTTACTGCGGTAACCTGGCCCTTTTTGACCGTAGCTACCTTATAATTGAGCGTTTTCCATTCGGCTTGGGCCGTAACGTCTTTTTCTTTGCCATCACTGGATTTGACCACAATCGCGATGGTTTTTTGATCTCCGGATTTAAGCGATAACGCGATAGCATCCGCCTCAATCTGTTGCGCTACATCCACTTCTACTGTAAATGTAATGCTTTGCTTGCCATAAGAAGCAGTAACGGTTGCCTTACCACTGCCATTCGCTTTGATCAAGCCCTCGCTGACTTCAACCACCTTTACATTGCTGGTGGTCCAGGTGGCATCCTTGGTTACGTCTGTTTTGGTGCCACCACTTTTGACGCCTGTTACTTTCAACTGCTTCGTTTCCTGGGCACCAAGCGCAATCACGCGTGTGTCTGTTTCCAAACGGTCTACAAGACCGACTTGTACATTAATGGTCAGCTTTTTGCCATTATAAGTGGCTGTAACAACCGCCTTACCCGCTGCTTTACCCGTAATTGTCCCTTTGGACACCGAAGCAACATCTTCCGCACTTGAAGTCCATTCTGCATCCTGTGTAACATCTTCCTTACGACCATCCGAATACGTAGCGGTCAGAGTAGCAACATAATCCTCATCAATATCAATCGTTGCCGTTTTGGAGGACAATGCCAGATCACCAGGCACGTTTACGGATACCGTAGCCGTAGCTGTTTTGCCGCCATAGGAAGCTGTGATCGTAGCCTCACCTGTTTTATAGCCCGTCACTTCGCCCTTGCTGACAAAAGCAATATCTTCATTGCTGGACTTCCACTCTGCCTTATCCGTGATATCTTCTTCCGTACCTGTTACGTACGTCGCGGTCAGCTTGAGCTTTTTGGATTCCTTGGCATTCAGGCTCAGCTTCTCCTCACTCAAATTCAGATATCTGGAGGTTTCTACGTCTGCCTTAATCGAAACCGTCTTATCGCCATACTTAGCGGTCACCGTAGCCGAACCCGCTCCAATCGCCATAATCGTTCCTTTAGTCACAGTCGCAATTTTTTCATCGCTTGTTGACCATGTAGCTTTATCCGTGATATCCGTTACCGTTCCATCCGGGTAAACGGCAGAAACCTGTACTTTTTTAGACTCATCCAAACGGAGAAAAATATTGGATTCGCTGGCTTTCAGCTTATTCGTTTGATCAACATCCACCGAAATGGTAGCGGACATCGTACCGTATTTACCTGTAATTATCGCTTTACCCGCGCTGTAGCCCGTAATGGTGCCTTTCAGTACATCCGCCACGGCTGCATTGCTGGAGCTCCAGTCTGCGGACTCAGTAACATCCTGCACCGTTCCATCCGGGAGGGTAGCCGTCAATTTAACCTTCTCGGTATCCTTCAGAAAAAGGGAAACATCTGATGAACTGACATCCAGACGCTTAACCTGCTCCACCTGCACAGCAATCGTTACGGTCTGTTGACCGTATACGGCTTTAATATTGGCTGTACCTGCTCCCTGAGCGGTAACCAATCCGTTAACGACAGTTGCTACCTTTTGATTATCCGAAGCCCAAGTCGCATCACCCGATACCTGAGCTGTCGTGTTATCACTGTAAGTCGCTGTCAGATCGACCTGTCCTGTGCCGCTTGAACGTAAGCTCAGACTTTGCACACTGGATGTCAGCGCCTTAACCTTTTTCGTTACATGCACTTGAACCGATTGTATCTTATCTTTATAGGTCGCAACCACAGTTGCTTCCCCTTCGCCCTTACCTGAAACCGTACCGTTATATACCGTAGCAATAGCAGTATTATCACTTTTCCAATCCGTGCTTACGGTTACATTAGAGGTTGTCCCATCGCTAAAAACAGCCGTGGCCGTCAACGCAGATGTATCTCCCTGTTGCAAAGTTACCTCGTTAGACGAAAGAACAATCTTGGAAAGCACTGCATCAGCAGCAGATGCAAACCCCGCATATGATGTAAAACTTGAGATCAGGATGACCAACGCCAAGAAACCGGACCATCTATTCTTCAAAATTGAATTCCCTCCCATTTCGAAACTTAAAATTAAGGATTTCGCAAAATCCTTACACCTACGTTTTATGTCGACATATGGAAAAGAATAATTTAGACTTTGAAGAAAACTTGGTCCTTATTGACTACTAAATCTTACATTAACAGCTCTGCCACCGTTTCTTTCCAGCGATTGATCACCGATTCCGGCTCCTTCAGACGAACCGTGACACCTGTCAAGATGTCCGCATATTGGGCCGAATCCTCTCTGGCTGCGAAAACCTGTGCCGCGAAACGCTCGCGTACATGCCTGGCCTCGGGCAAAGCCGGCAGATGTTCCAGCGACAAACGGACATAATGCGCCTTCCCGCCAATGAACGCCGCGAGCGTAGCCTTTCCGGTACGAATCAGGTTGCCCGTCGTAGTCGTGCCTGGCCACAGTGCCAGACGCAGATTCCCCTCGTCCAGCGCTATAACCTCACCCACGCTAACCATCGCAATGTGAGGCCACTGGTCCTCCGTGACCGTCAGCAGCATCATTGCTTCATGCTGCTTGTGTTCCAGCCCCTTGCCGTCCAGTAGCGTGAACAACTCCTTACCGATCCTTGGTGTCTGCATGAAGTATAATCCCCTTTACATTTGGCCTATATCTTCAAAGTACCATAATTTACGGCTCCTTACGAACGACCCTGTACCCGCTCTGGAATAGGAGGGCGTTTCCTTTGTTGCGGTACTTCCGTGTGAATGGGCAGATCGTCATCCGCAAATTTCAGGAACACCATCTTATTCCGCGCGTCGTACTGGTTTGTCCTGAAATATCGATTACCATCATTCCAGACGCTGGCTTGGGACAAGAATACGGAGACAGATTCCGCACACTCTCCATCAAGGAGCCGTTTCGCTTCACACGGCCTGCCGTCGTATGGCGCAAGGATCGTTATTTATCCAATCCAGCTCGCAAATTGGTTGAACAGCTACAAGCTGGAGACACGAAAAAGACTGCTCCCGAGTAGATGCTCTAAAGCTCTACTCATGGAACAGCCTTATGCTGGATGAACCTCCGTCATTCCTTCGTTGATGCCGCCTTATTTGACTTCCTGATGCCGATACTCGGTTGGAGTCATTCCACATTTGCGCCGGAATACCTGTGTAAAATGCCGCATGTCCTGATAGCCAATCCGCTCGGAAATATCAGCCAGCCGAAGATAAGGGTCACCGAGCAGCCGCTTCGCTTCCTCCACCCGCAAGCTAATAACGTAATCCTTATAGCCTTGTCCGGTTTTTCGCTTGAACAACTGGCTGAAATACACCGGATTCAAAAAGACGACTGATGCCACCTTCTCCAGCGACAATTCCTCTGTAAAATGCGCCCGAATATATTGCAACGCCACATCTACCGTATGCATGCCTTTTCGCAGACATTCTCCAGCGTCCACTGCCGCCGCCGCAATCTCCTCGGGCGTTCGTCTTAGCCGTGCCACTTCTTCGGGAATGGACGCAAAATTGTGGTGAACCCCCGAATGCGTAATTTGTAACGGTACCCTCACATAACGCTTCAAGTGGGATTCGAGCAACATTTCCAGCCGTGCCGCCTCCGCTTCATCCCGCAGCCGTGCAATGCCCAGCAGGCTATGGCGGTCGAGACTGACGACAAAACCACTACCGCCTGCCTCAATCAGCTCGGATAGTACATTTTCAATCATAAAATGCTCCAGATGTGTCTGCTTGTGATCAGGTTCCATACGAACCATGAAAAGATGAAACTCCGGATAGTTTTCCACAAACGGCTGTATATCGAGCTTCCCAGTATCCAGTCCAAGTGCATAGCGTTGGAAAACTGCTTCACGCAAATAGACCATATTGGACTTGAGCAGCTTGCCCTCGTTCGCCTGCTGTGAGGCGACAAGCGCTTCGGCTATCAGCATTTCTATGCATTCCAGCAGCTTCTTCTTACCAATTGGCTTTAACAGGTAGTCTTTGGCACCCAGCTTTACCGCTCTTTGCGCATATTGGAAGTCGGAATGGGCCGAAATAACAACCCACTGTAGATGAGGATGCTTTCGCTTGGAAATGCGCATGAATTCCAGACCATCCATACCAGGCATCAGGATATCGGTCAATACAATATCCACGGGATGCTCCGCCAGAATGCCTGCTGCTTCCTCGGTGGAAGCAGCGAGATGAATGCCGCAGGCTGGCAGAGCCTGGCCAATGGTGCGCCGAATCCCCTGCCGAATCATACTTTCATCGTCAGCTATCAGAATATTCATGTTTCTCCTCCTTCTGTGGCAGAGGCACACTTACAGTGGCTGTCGTTCCGGCCCCAGGTACGCTGGAGATCCGTAGGCCGTACTCTTCTCCGAACATGTGCCGTAGCCGTAAATTTAGATTTTGCAGGCCGATGCCTCCCGCCTGCCCGTTGCCCGTCTGCTTGCCGGGTTCTGCCAAAGCAACCTGAGCCACCTCCCATCGTTCGTACTCCATCCCTGCGCCATTATCCATAATATGCAGGCTTAATACACCGTCATATTCCTCTGCTCTGACGAGCAGCTTGCCGCCTGTATTCGCATGAAGAGGCTCCAGTCCGTGCTTGACCGCATTTTCAATCAACGGCTGTAAGGTCATTTTCGGCAAGCGGATATCCATCCAGCGCTCATCAATACTGATGTCTACGGATACCCTGCCTTCCAGCCGTGCCTGAATAATGGTGAGGTAATGCCCGATCTGCTCCACTTCTTCACGCAGGCTGACATCGGTCCCTTCCTCCCAATGACTGCTGTAGCGGAACATATGGGATAAGGAAAGCACCACTTCCCCGAGCTGATCCTGCCCCTTTTCATCCAGCATCCAATAGATCATATCCAGCGTATTATACAGAAAATGCGGATTGACCTGCGTCTGGAGCGAGTGCAGCTCGGCATTTTTTTCACTGACCGATGATATGCGAACCAGCTCGATCAGCTCGGCAATCCGTCTTACCATATGGTTGAAGGAGGTCGCCAATTGGTTGATTTCCTCATACGATTCAATCTCCAACGTATGGCGGAAATTCCCCGTCTCTACCCGTTTCATTTCCCGAATGACCCGCTTCAGCGGAAGCGAAATACGTCTGGAGACGATGGACGCAATCAGCGCGGATAAAATAATAAGTACAGGCACCACAATGAGCAAATACCTTTGATTTTGCACCAGCTCCACGTTCAAATCCTCGCTGGGTGTCACGCTAATGACCGACCAATCGGCAAACGGCAACTTAGAAGCGATTACAACACTCTCATTACTCCGATTTACAATGACATCATCCTCAGGTACCTGCTGCTCCAGACTTTGCAGATCCGGTGGCGGTTCAGAGGAAGTAGCCGACACAATCCGATTTTCATGGCCTACCAGATATACCTGACTATTGGTACCCAGCCGCAAATTATGGAGGGCGGACAGAACCGAGCGCGGTTCAGCTTCCAACAGGACGATACCAATCGGCTTATGCTCATCCAGATCATAGAGCTGGCGCCCAAACGCAAACACCGGTCTGGTTTCCACCTGGTCAATGACAGAGTGAGGATAAACGCCCAGCCATGCGATTTTGCCCGCGGACTTTCTAATTTCCTTATACCATTCGGTGTGTTCGTAATCGGTATCAATGACATTCATATAATTCCCGTAGTTGTATACCTTGCCTGTGTCTGTGATGACATGAATGCCTATCAGGTCCTCCCGCGAATAATAGATAACTCCCAGAATATTGGTAATTGTACGTTCATTGATGTAATTGACGGCAGGTAAATCGCTGGTATCCGTCGTTAGCAGACGAACCAAGTCCATATTGTTGCTGATCGATTTGGACAGACTGTTATAGCTGCTAAGCAGCAATTCGAACAGTCCTGCCGTTTGGGATACGTTTTTACGCGCCAGCTGACTGACCTTATCGTGGAACTGCACTGTAGTACGGTTATAAAATAATAGACTGATCGCCAGTACAATGCTGGACATGCTCAAAAGGAACAGAACAAACAAACGGTATTGAATGGATTGAAAACGGCGCAGCATACCTCTGTGCGCTCCTCTCGCCTCAGCCGACTATCCTTTAACTGCTCCCGCTACCATGCCCTTGGTAATCTTTTCGGACAGGACAAAATAAATAATAATGACCGGTAAGGCTCCCATGACCAGAAAAGCACCAATATTACCATAATTCACAGAATACTGGCTGACGAACGTATAGACACCGAAAGGGAGCGTTTTGAGCTTCTCGGATGAGATAAAGGTGGCAGCCATAATGTATTCATTCCAGATGTTAATGAAAGTTAATATGCACACCGTCATGATGGGTGGAATCGAGATGGGTAAAATTACACTTCGGAAAATACGATAAACGCTCGCTCCGTCAATGTAAGCGGATTCTTCAATTTCGTGGGGAATGGACCGCATAAAGCCGGATAAGATGAAGACCGCAATCGGTGTCTGAAAAGCAATATAGGGTAAAATCAGCGAGAAATACGTATTCAGAATATGGACGTTTTTAAACATCACCATCAGCGGCAGCAGCGTTGCCTGCATCGGAATCATCATTCCGATCAGAAACAAGGCCAGTACAATAGCCCCGAAGCGCCAGCGAAAACGCGTAATCGCATAAGCAGTCATCGAGCTTAACAAAATGACAAATAGCATCGTAACTCCGGTCACCAGCACACTGTTTCCCAAATAACGCAAGTAGCTCCCTGATTCATAGGCTTCCTGATAGTTGTGCCACTGGGGCACTTGAGGGAGTGCGAAGAAGCTTGCGCTCAAAATCTCTTCATTCGTCTTCAACGAATAGGTCAGCAGCCAGAAAAGTGGATACAGCTGCGTGACGATCAAAACCGCCAGCAAGGAAAAGACCAATGTTTTTTTCATGGTGTTCACAGCTTCATCCCCTTTAGCTTACCTTATTTTCGATTCGTTTGAAAACAAAATTTATCACAATTGTAAATGACAAGCAAATTGCCACGAGAAATGAAGCCAATGCGCTGCCATATCCGTATTTCATCGATAAAAAGGACATATTGTACATGTACGTGGATACCGTATCCGTCGCATGAGCCGGACCTCCACCCGTCATCACCCAGATCAGATTGAACGATTGCAAAGAACCGATAAATGCCAATACAATTGATATTTTGAAAATAGGCACAATGAGCGGCAGCGTAATATAGCGGTCTGCTTTAAAACCCTCAGCTCCATCCATTTTGGCTGCCTCGTACAGCTCATTCGGAATATTTTGCACCCCGGTAAACTGAATCAGCAGATGATAGCCAAAATACTGCCACAACGACACAAAATAGAGCGCGTACATGGCAATCTGCGGTTCTGTCAGCCATGAGCGTGTCCAGCTTTCCAGCCCGACCGACATTAAAATACCATTCAGCATCCCACCCATCGAGGCCGGATTATAGATCGTCTTCCATAGCTGCCCGATAATGACCACTGACAGAATGACCGGCAGAAAATACATCGTAACCAGCGTATTCGCCTTACGCACATAGCGGTTGAGCAAAATAGCCAGCAGCAGACAGAACGGAATTTCCAGCATGGAAAACACAGCGAACATCATCGTCCGCTTCACAGACGGCCAGAACACCGGATCGGCTGTAAAAATCCGCTCGAAATTCGCCAGCCCCACAAACTTCGCCTCAGATATCCCGTTCCAATCCAGCAGTCCACAGTACACCGACACCAGAATCGGAACAAACACCATACAGGTGTACAGCAGCAAGCAAGGCAGCACGAAAACGGCAATGGTGCGTGCCGGCACCTTCAGTACATTCATGCTCCAATCTCCTTTGTGTTTTTTCTGAACTTCTTCTAAGGATGCGCAGCTCATGGTTATCCCAAATCAGGGAAGGAACTAATGCGCCCCTCCCCCGTTAAGCTGCAACTATTTGTTCGCTTCAAAAGCGCTCTGATGCTCCTTGGCAACTTGTGCAGAGTCTTCTTTTTGCACGAACAGGTTTTGAATGCTGCTCAGATGCGCCTGCGCAATAGCCGGATTCATCGTATTATCAAAAGCGAGGTCGCCGCCCTTCATATTTTTGAACAGCTCATTGAGGTTAATCGCCAGCTCGGAATAGCCCGCTTCTTTCAGATCACCTTTCATTTTCTGGCCGCTGCCAATCGCATTTTTCAGATCAAACTGGATCTTGGGCATCTCTGTAATAAAATAGTGCAGAAAATCCTTCGTCTCCTGCAAATGCTCACTGTTCGCCGATACTGCAAACGCACTGCCCGGCGCAATCACATACTCATTCACATCTCCCCTGCCATTCACCGTAGGGAATTGGAACGCACCCACCTTGCCTGCTACCGAAGAAGCATCAATAGACCCTGTTTCCCATGTGCCCATGATATACATCGCAGCTTTTCCTGTTTTAAAAATATTGCCGCCCGCATTATAGTCAATGGATGTAGCTCCATCCGGGAAAGCCCCTGCCTGCACCAGTTCCTGAAATGCATCCACTGCTTCCACAAAGGCCGGATCATTAAACGTCTTTTTGCCGTCCAGCACATCCTTGAGGAAATTCGGCCCTTCATTCGTACGCAGCAAAATGTTCATGAAAAGGAGTGATCCGGTCCACGAATCCTTTTCCCCAATCGCAATCGGGGTAATCCCTTTTGCCTTTAGCGCCTCGACCGCCGTTATCAGCTCATCAAAGGTGGTCGGCAGCTTTTGAATTCCCGCCTGCTTGAACAGCTCTTTATTGTAAAACACTACTTCTATATTGTTGCCGTCCGGAAAAGCATAAAGCTTATCATCGAAGCTATAATAATCGAGCAGTCCATCCTGAAATGTATCTTTTAAGCCATCTTTATCCGCCACATCGTTCAGGGGAGCCAGCAGCCCGGCATCCACGAAGGGCTTCATCTGTGCGGCCGGGTTCACAATCGTAATATCCGGAACTTCCTTCGCCGCCGCCTGTGTTTTCAGCTTTAGCTTTTGTTGATCTGTATTCAGCGAATCCAGCTCAATTTTGACATTCGGATGATTCTGCTCATATTGACTTACAATTTGCTTTATCATTTTGTATGAAGGAGTGCTGGGATCAGGATTAATGTTCTGGAAGGTGATCGTCACTTCTTTACTTGCAGCGTCTCCACCCTTGCTTCCTGAGTTTCCCGGACTTTCGCTCTGTCCGTTATTACAAGCTGTCAGCGTCAATGCCAAGGCGCTCGCCACCAAAATAGAGAACGCTTTCATTTTTGTTCTGCCCATTATCTTTTTCCTCCTCTTGTTGAAGCATTGCGCGAATTGTCTCCCGTCTGTGAACACTCAATGCCCGCTTGTTCTTTTCATTATGTTCTATAGAAAAGAAGTGAACAATGCGTGAACTTAAGGAGAAGGGTTTGTTTTTTCAAGCCCTCATTCGTGCGCTTCAAAATTCATTCATATCATAACTTGCAATTTATTTCGAACACAGGCATAATATGAATAAGCTCATTATTTGATAATGATTCTCATTATTAAAAAGGAAATATACATGGACTCCAAAGGAGGCAGGACCGCAGTGAAAGAAGCTTTTAGTAGAACCTCCCTGCATATTGATGATTATTTGGATCTTCTCAATCTTGCGGTACAAGTCGGAGATATAAAGTGGCAAAAGGAAATTACACGTAAACTTCAAGCCTTAAGTGTCCTCCAGACAGAACAGGTTGAAATAGATCAATAATCGTCTCCCCAGCTAATTGACCGCTATACGGCGTTGATTAGCCTTTTTATATTATAAATGGTATAAGTACAGGTTGTCAGAAGACGTAAATTAAGGCGGGTTCTCAGGGACTCCGCCTTATTTATGTTCATATTTTTTAGAGTCGGCAAATTTCATTCGCACATTGGCCGTACGAAGGGCAGCAGCACATCCCGCGCAGCACTTTGAGGTCATGAATAACTATTTTGCCATCCCGTGTATCAAGCGTTCCCTGCTCCTTCAACGAGCTCAGCATCCGATTCACACTCTCACGCGTCGCTCCAATCATTTCACCCAGCTCGGAGTGACTCAGCTTCATATTCAGTAAAATGCCATCCTTCACTGCCACACCGCATGTGTTACTCGCCCGGATCAGTGTAGAGGCCAGTGCACCTGCTTTACCATACAGTAACAAATCCCGAAACCGCGATTGCATAATCCGTTGCTTCATAGCCATCCACTGAATGAATTGGAGCCCCATTACTCCATTTTTGGACAGAAGCAATTCCAGATCCTGGACACGCACCACGCCCAGCTCACAGGCATCGGCTGTTTCTGCGGTGCAACTATACTCTTCTCCATCTATCCCGCTGAACTCCCCGATCAAGTCGCCTTGATGCTGAATGGTCAAAATCAATTCTTTTCCGTCTTCTGTAGACTTGCGAAGCTTAACATGGCCCGAATGTATATAATAAAGCTGCTCCGATTCTTCGCCCTCTCTAAAAAGCGTAATACCCGCCTTTACCTTTTTCCAGGACATGATATCCTTCAGTAGCCCAAAATGTTCCTCCGTCAAAAAAAGCTGAATTCCCGTGCGTTCCACCTTATCCCCAAACCGTTCCGTACAAGTGGCTTGCATGTTAGCGTCCTCCTCGTGTTTACCTGATATCTATATCATAATGTTTTGACGCATCAGTTGTTATCAGGAGAACACCTGATTTTATACCTCCCTACTCCCTGATTTGCTATGATAAATATCACTCCCGCCATCAAGCAGAGCCTAATTTATCGGCTTCCCTCCTACTCCTTGCCCCGCCTGTTCAAAAGTCAGTGTTTCCTGTACCTATAGATCAGGGGGTTCCCTGACTTACTTTTATAACTGCTGGAACTACAATAAATTAGAGCTACAGTTTTGTTACGAAAAAGGATGTGTCTTCTATGCTAGAAATAACGGATGAAATGCGCAAAACACTGGATCAGTTGAGGGATCGTATCTATGGGGATCTCACAGCACTTGCGCTCATGTCCAAGCCGGGAGGTGTGTTGCAATGGTATTATGCCTCTGGCAGCCGCAGCGAACGCTATCGGCGTATTTCTTTTAAGGTAGGGCATGGTATTGCCGGGATGGCTGTTCGTCTGGGGCGTACCGTGACCGTAAGTGCTATGCTCTCCGGCAGCATCCGTTTACGTCAGGAATGTGCGCTGATGCTGGCGGAACAGCTTCACTCTGCTGTGGCTATTCCCTTTTCCAGCACAGGGGATCTGCCGAACGGTGTATTGCTTCTCGGTAATCGTGATGTGAGAGTGTTCACCGATTCCGACGTCGCAGGGGCCACAAAAGTCGCCGAGCAGCTTGGTCAGCTATGTGCCCACAGGCTTACTCTATGAGATCATATAACTGTCTATGTTGATTGGAATCCCTTAAATTTGATATGATGATGACAAAACGTACGGTTCTACCGTTCGAGGGGATGACAAATTGATTCGTATACTTGTAGTGGATGATCATGTTGTCGTACGTTCCGGCCTCATGGCCCTATTGGACGGCAAACACGGTATTAAGGTGGTAGGAGATGCAGCGGATGGGGATGAAGCGATTCGCAAGGCGGTAGAGCTGCAACCCAATGTCGTACTCATGGATTTTAGTATGCCACCTGGCAAGGATGGTCTTACGGCAACCACTGAATTGAAAAAACAGTTGCCTGATACAGAAGTGCTTATTTTAACGATGCATGACGATGAAGAATATCTGTTCCGGGCCATTCAGGCTGGAGCCTCCGGATATATTTTAAAAAGCGCACCTCACGAGGAATTACTCGCTGCCATTGAGTCTGTGGCCGAAGGTAGCGCCTATCTGTACCCGAATGCAACCAAACGGCTGATGAGTGAATATCTGGATAAGATCAAGAAGGATGGCATAGCCGGCCCGTATGAGTCCCTTTCTGAACGGGAAAAAGAAATCCTCTCGTGGGTAGCCAAGGGATATGCGAACAAGGAGATTGCCGAGCGCCTGGTGATCAGCGTCAAAACCGTTGAGTCCCACAAAAGTAACCTGATGGAGAAGCTTAACCTGAAAACACGGCCCGAGCTGGTCAAATTTGCACTAAAAAAGGGGCTGCTGCATTATGAATGAACCTTCTAATCCTTTGCTCCAGCATGCTTTTGGCGAGTCAGCCGATAAGTTGCTGGATGATTTGGAAGCGCATATACCGGAATCTCCTTTTCTCCATGCACTGCGTAACTCACTCCACCAGTTATCCAATCTGAAATTCGCGTTGGATACGTCCTCTATCGTTGCTTTGACCGATCACCGGGGCACTATTCAGTACGTCAACGACAAGTTCTGCGAGATTTCGCAATACAGTCGGGAAGAGCTGATCGGTCGGGATCATCGCCTCATTAATTCGGGCTATCATACCCCTGCCTTTATGAAAAACCTGTGGACCACAATTCGTTCAGGCGAGGTATGGCAGGGAGAAATACGTAATCGAGCCAAAGACAACACCTACTATTGGGTGAATACCACCATCGTTCCGTTCATGGACGAAGAAGGTAAGCCCTATCAGTATTTGGCGATCCGTAATGAGGTAACCAAACTAAAAAAAGTAGAGGCTGAGCTTCAGACGATGATGACGCAAGTGATGCAAATACAGGAGGAAGAGCGCAAGCGTTTCTCAAGAGAGCTTCACGATGGAATTGGGCAAAGCTTGTTTGCGCTGATTATTCAACTGGATAGCCAGCTTGCGGAACAGCCTAGTCAAGCTCTGGAAAAGCTGCGTTCACAGGTGACTGACATTATTAAGGATGTTCGTGGACTGGCATGGGAACTTCGTCCCTCGGTTCTGGATGATTTGGGCGTCGTACCGGCCATACGAACCTATATTGAAAACTATTGTTCTCATTACGGGATTGAGGTACATTTTCAATGTAATCTGCGTAAACGCCTTGATATCGGCAAGGAAATAGCGATTTATCGGATTGTACAGGAAGCCTTGACGAATGTAGCCAAGTATGCGGACGTAGCAGAGGCACATGTCGACGTAGAGGATCAGGGTGAGGTCATACAAGTGACTATTTGGGACGAGGGTATCGGATTCTCTGAGCAATCCCAAGGGGAGGGCGTGGGACTGTTCAGCATGGAGGAACGAGCCAGGGGCGTAGGGGGATGGATCAGCGTAACCTCTGCACAGGAACACGGGACCTCCATCCAACTGACCATTCCTGTGTAAAGATACGCCTATCGGATCTGTTATCGGTATGTGCCCCTAACCGATTCGGTAGGTACATACCAATTGCGTAGATAGCTCAATAGAAATCATACCGTTCAGTACAAGAAGCAGTATAAATAAATAAAAAAAGAGAGAGCACTGTCCCCAGACAGGCTCTCTTTATTTATAAGGTGTCACCACTGAGGCAACAAGAATCCGCTATAGCAAAAAGCGGGTGATGGGAATCGAACCCACGCTACCAGCTTGGAAGGCTGGAGTTCTACCATTGAACTACACCCGCAAATCAGTATCGGGATGACACGATTTGAACATGCGACCCCCTGGTCCCAAACCAGGTGCTCTACCAAGCTGAGCTACATCCCGATATTATACATTTTTTTAATAAAATGGCGCGCCCTGAGAGATTCGAACTCCCGGCCTTTTGATTCGTAGTCAAACGCTCTATCCAGCTGAGCTAAGGGCGCATAATGTAATCCATAATGAGCAGTAAAGGCGCCACCCAGATTTGAACTGGGGAGTGAAGCTTTTGCAGAGCTTTGCCTTACCACTTGGCTATGGCGCCGAATGGATAATGGAGCGGACGACGGGAATCGAACCCGCGACCCTCGCCTTGGCAAGGCGATGCTCTACCGCTGAGCCACGTCCGCAAAATATGGTGCGGTCGAGAGGACTCGAACCTCCACGGGGGTTAGCCCACACGGACCTGAACCGTGCGCGTCTGCCAATTCCGCCACGACCGCAAAATAAATATAAATGGTGAGCCATGAAGGATTCGAACCTTCGACACCCTGATTAAAAGTCAGGTGCTCTACCAGCTGAGCTAATGGCTCTTAATGGCTGGGGATATAGGATTTGAACCTATGCATGACGGAGTCAAAGTCCGTTGCCTTACCGCTTGGCTAATCCCCATTAAATGAAAATAAAGGGCGGCCGATGGGGCTTGAACCCACGAATGCCGGAGTCACAGTCCGGTGCGTTAACCACTTCGCCACGACCGCCATAATGATTATGAAAAGACTGGTGGAGGATGATGGATTCGAACCACCGAACCCGTAAGGGAGCAGATTTACAGTCTGATGCGTTTGGCCACTTCGCTAATCCTCCAAAATGGTGCCGGCGAGAGGACTTGAACCCCCAACCTACTGATTACAAGTCAGTTGCTCTACCAGTTGAGCTACACCGGCACATTACTCATTCCCACTTGAAAGGTGGCTCGGGACGGAATCGAACCGCCGACACGAGGATTTTCAGTCCTCTGCTCTACCGACTGAGCTACCGAGCCATATGTTGTTTTATAGTTGTAATATACAAACTCACATTATATGTAGAATACACAAAAATTCCAGTTATATATTCTATAAAATGGCGGAACTGACGGGATTCGAACCCGCGATCTCCTGCGTGACAGGCAGGCATGTTAGGCCTCTACACCACAGTTCCATATATATTCCTAAGGAAAATCAATTGCGGGGACAGGATTTGAACCTGTGACCTTCGGGTTATGAGCCCGACGAGCTACCGAACTGCTCCACCCCGCGACAGTAAAAGGGATTGCTTGTAAGAATATAAATGGTGGAGGCTGAGGGGATCGAACCCCCGACCCTCTGCTTGTAAGGCAGATGCTCTCCCAGCTGAGCTAAGCCTCCATACTATGACCCGTAGGGGAATCGAACCCCTGTTACCTCCGTGAAAGGGAGGTGTCTTAACCGCTTGACCAACGGGCCTTACAAAAAAGTCTTTAAATTTTCAAATTTTATGGCAGAGAGAGGTATTCCAACCCTCGCACCGCTTTCGCAGTCTAACCGCTTATAACCACTTGGGTATCTCTCCAACAAGCAGCAAGGGATTAAACCCTTAACTTCACTGAAATGAACCGTAGTCCTCAACCAGCTCAGCTACGCCGCCTTATATATATAATTCATAAATATTCAAAATCTGGCTCCCCGAACAGGACTCGAACCTGTGACAACTCGATTAACAGTCGAGTGCTCTACCAACTGAGCTATCAGGGAATATTGGTGGAGCCAAGCGGGATCGAACCGCTGACCTCCTGCGTGCAAGGCAGGCGCTCTCCCAGCTGAGCTATGGCCCCAGTCATTTTGTGTTAATCAAGAAGTGGTGGGCCTTAGTGGACTCGAACCACCGACCTCACCCTTATCAGGGGTGCGCTCTAACCAGCTGAGCTAAAGGCCCTAATATGTATGTCTTCATTATCCTCTAAAGGGACATTGCTTGGCGACGTCCTACTCTCCCAGGACCCTGCGGTCCAAGTACCATCGGCGCTGGAGGGCTTAACGGTCGTGTTCGGGATGGGTACGTGTGG
>JBEUOG010000033.1:0-52140 GCA_040544055.1 Paenibacillus sp. PvR008 | reverse complement strand
CCGTTGCAATACAACGCCCCACGCCGCTTGCAGCAATGTATTTACCGTCACTTGCTGCTGCTTAACCAGCTGGTTCATCCGTTCCGTCACTTCACAGCCCAGCGTAAACGAAAGCTTGTCCGCTTCATATGCTTTAGCGTGACCGTCCAGCTGTTTTGCCTGCGGCAATACCGTCTGCTGCTCGAAGCCAGCAAAATAGTCACTCCAGAACCGTTCAGCCTCCGCGTTGTCCTGTCGCTCCAGCCATTCAATATATTCGCTGTATGGCGTTACTGGTGCAAGCTCCGGCTTGCGGTCTTCGAGCAGGGCAAAGTACGTATTAAATGCTTCTCCCACAACCAGGAACAAGCACCATCCGTCCATCAAAATATGATGGAAGCTCCACACAAAACGGTACGACTCCTCGCCCGTACGTAATATAGATACTCTCATCAGCTCGCCTGAGCTGAAATGAAACCCTTCCGCTTTGTCACGTTCAGCAAAATCAGCCATGTACGCGTCCAGCTCTCCTTGCTCCATCGAACGCACATCTTCAAAATGGAATCCGGCAGCTTTATGACGGTACACCACCTGTAAAGGCTGCTCATTCCATCCGCTATAAAAGTTCGTTCTGAAAATGGGATGGCGAGCCACCAGCTGATTCAAGCTTTCGCCAAAAGCCTCCACCTGAAAGCTGCCTTGCAGATCAAATGTCGCCTGCTCAAAGTACGCCCCGGATTTTGGCTCCATCAAGCCATGAAACAGGATGCCTTTTTGCATCGGCGTTAACGAATAAATGTTTTCCAGCTCTCCCGCAGTAGCTGTTTGCTCTACAATATGCTCCAGCTCTCCAGCCGTCAGTCCTTGGAAGGACAAATCGCTTGGTGTCAGCTCCGGCAACTCTTTTGCCACGCAATGAGCCAGTACCTGACGCAAGCTCTCCTGAAGTAGATCAGCCAGCTTTTGGATAGATTTTTTCATGAACGTTTTGTTGCTGTAGCTGATCGTCAGCTCCAGCGCACCGCCTGTGATCATGCCGTTGATATCAAGGGCATACCGCTTGGTCAGTGTGTCACTAATGGATGCCCCGATGGAATAAGGAGACATGCGGAATGCATTGTTTTTCAAATCCTGATCGAATTGTCCGAGATAGTTAAAGCTGATTTCCGGCTCGGTGATAAAAGACGCTTCCCCTTCCCCACCCGCAGACAGATATCTCAAAATCCCGTATCCAATTCCTTTATGCGGCAAACGGCGCAGTCCTTCCTTGACGTTCTTAACACGCCGTCCCACATTCCGGTCCTCATCCATATCGAGTACAACTGGGAATTGGCTGGTAAACCAACCGACCGTACGTGTCATATCCACGTCCGGCAAAATCGCTTCCCGTCCGTGCCCCTCCAGATTCACAAACACCTGACGGATGCCTGCCCACTCGTGAATGGCGGTGCCCAGCGCCGTCAGCAACAGGTCGTTCGCTTCCGTATTGTAGGCCCGGTGTGCCTGCTTCAAAAATTGCTCCGTTTCTTCGACCGTCCACGCCACCGTTAGTGTACGGTCATCGCGTAGCTGAGGCTTGGCCTGAGATTTGGAAGTGTAATCCTTGGGCAAAGCTGCTTGAGTGGCTCCAGCTTGCTCCAGCTGCTGCCAATACGCACGCTCATTCTCCAATGCTGTGCTGCTCGCATAAGCTGACAGCTGATCCGCCCACAGGCGGAAGGAGTCCGTCTTATTCGGCAAACGGACAGACTCACCCCGTAAAGCCTGCTCATATCCGGTTGCCAAATCCTCCAGCAAAATACGCCAAGACACGCCGTCGACCACCAAATGATGGATCGCCATCAGCAAATGATCTCCATCGGTGCAACGGAACAGACCCAGCTTTACCAAAGGGCCTTCATTCAGACGGATACTGCTTTGAATTTCGCTGGCTTTGTTCTCCAGCACATGAGCAAAATCAGGCTCATTTGTAAAATCCACCACTTCGAGATTGTACAGCTCTCCTTCTTGCACGCCACGGTTCCATGCTTCATACCCACCGTCTGCATTCTGGCGGAATACGATACGCAACGCGTCATGATGCTCGACAATGCGTCGCAGTGCCTGACGAAGCGCCGTTTCGTCCATACGTTCCTCACGGTGCAGCATCAACGCCTGATTATAGTGTTCCGGCTTGGACGGCTGCTGCTCAATGAACCAGTGTTGAATCGGTGTCAACGCCACGGTTCCACTGACTTCTCCTTGATCGGAAACGCGGCTCACCCGCTGCACCCGTCCATTCAGCTCAGCAATCGTCGGATATTGGAACAGCTCCCTCATTTCCAGCTTGTAACCATTTTGTAACAGTCTTGAAGACACCTGGATGGCCTTAATCGAGTCGCCTCCCAGATGGAAAAAGTTATCCAGCACACCGATAGGCTCGATACCCAGTACAGATTGCCATACCGATACCAACGTCCGCTCCACATCCGTTCGCGCTGCTACATAGTCCTCACCGGAATCCACGCTTCCCTCCGGTTGCGGCAACGCCCGACGATCCACCTTGCCATTCGGTGTCAACGGCAGTTGCTCCAGCTGCACGAAATACGACGGCACCATGTAGCCAGGCAATTCTTGGCTCAAGGCGCTTCGCAGCTCACTTGCCGCGATATCCGCAGGGGTCACCACATACGCGCAGAGCTGCTTTTGCCCTTGCTCATCCTCACGTGCAACGACGACGGCTTCACGCACCGCTTGCAGCTTCAGCAGTTGAGCTTCCACCTCGCCCAGCTCAATCCGGTAGCCCCGGATTTTCACCTGCGCGTCGATCCGTCCCTTGTATTCCAGCGTCCCATCCGCATTCCAGCGCACCAGGTCGCCCGTACGGTAGCAGCGTTCCCCGCTACGGAACGGGCTGTCTACGAATTTTTCGGCCGTTAGATCCGGACGGTTCCGGTAGCCACGTGCCACCCCGTCACCGCCGACGATCAGCTCACCCCATGCCCCGACAGGCTGGAGCTGCATCGAACGGTCTACGACATACGCTGTGGAGTTGTGGATCGGACGACCAATCGGCACCGATTCCGATTGCACGCTGGCAATTGCATGCGTTGTAGAAAAGGTTGTATTTTCCGTTGGGCCATAGCCGTTGATCATCCTCAGGGACGGATGGGCCTCCAGCACCCGGTTAATGTGTGGTACGGACAGCACATCACCGCCGATCAGCAGCTCTTGTACGCCCTCGAACAGCTCCAGATCCTGCTGGGACAGCTGGTTAAAGAGCGGTGCAGTCAGCCACATCGTCGTAATACCGTGGCTGCGTACGGCATCTTTAAGCTTCGGCGCGTCCAAAATGACATCCTGACTCACCAGCACGAGCTGTCCGCCATTCAGTAGCGCACCCCAAATTTCGAAGGTAGATGCGTCAAAGACAACCGCGCCGGTTT
The DNA here is from genome assembly GCA_040544055.1 of Paenibacillus sp. PvR008. Lineage (GTDB taxonomy): Bacteria > Bacillota > Bacilli > Paenibacillales > Paenibacillaceae > Paenibacillus. The sequence continues at coordinate 48,736 of JBEUOG010000033.1, read as the reverse complement.
GCAAAATGCGCGTGTCAGCATCGAATTGTGCATAGTTTGTATTCTTCACCAGACGCACGACATTGCGATGCTCTACCATAACCCCCTTGGGCTGTCCGGTCGTGCCCGAAGTGTACATGAGATAGGCCAGTCGATCCCCAAATGTACCCGTTTGTAAAATCTCATTTTTCAGATTTGCATAATGGGTATAATCTGCATGATAAGCCTCGTTTTGCTCCCATTGTACGGTATTTATGTCTTGAGAATCCTTTGCCCCATATACGCTGGCATCGCTCAGATCCAGCACGTTTCCGCTGTAATCCTCCGGTTGCTGTTCCGCACGCTGCACCAGCAGCAGCTTCGCACCTGAATCCTCCAGTAGATAACGTACACGCTCTGCCGGATAATCCGGGTCAATCGGCACATAGGCGCCGCCCGCCTTGAGGATCGCCAGCATGCCGACGATCATATCCGTGGAACGCTCAGCGACGATACCTACAGTTCGCTCGGCAGTAACACCGTACCCGCGCAGCGTGTGAGCCAGTCGATTTGCTTTTACATTCAGTTCGCCATAGGTTAAACGGCTGTTTCCAAACACCACCGCTGTCTGATCCGGTGTACGCTCCGCCTGTTCCTCAAACAGCTCATGAATGCCTGCTTCATGTGGATATTCCACCGCTGTAGCATTGAATACGTCCACGATTTGCGCTCGTTCTTCCTCACGGATCAGCGACAATTCCTGTATCCGCTTGTGTGGGCCCTGCACCATATGCTCCGCCACACTCAAGAATTGCCGAATCATTCGAGCAATCTCCTGCTCACTAAACAGCTCGGTACGATAATCCAGGTACAACACAAGACGATCGTCATCCAGCATTTCGACCATGTGAATATCGAAGTCGTTCACCGTATCTCCACAGAAATCGTTATCCACCTGCTGAATCGCTTCATCAAAGCGGGAGAAACTCAGTGTACGGTACTGAATGGAAGCACCAAACAGACGCTGAATGTCCAGACTGCTTTGCTGTTCACGCAAATCCTGAATAATTTTGTTGTACGGGTAACGCTGATGCCGCAAAATGGACGCCTGCTCCTTGCCCACACCTTGCAGGAAGGTCAACAACTCGGATTCCGGTTCGACCAGCAGACGCGTAGCCACGGTGCTGACGAACATGCCGATGGTATCCTTTTCCTTCTTCGACGTACGGTTGGCATACAGTGTACCTACAGTTAAATCCTGTTCCCCTGTTACTTTATGCAAATAAATATACAGGGCGGCCAGGAAGAACGTAAATATACTGATTTTATGTTCCTCGCAAAAAGCCGTAACACCACGATACAATTCACGCTCCAGTATAAAGCTCTCCCGGCGTGCAGCCGTGCTCAGTGTCAGCGGGTTATATGATTTTAAACCTGTGGTCTCTGGCAAATCGGCAAACTTTTCCGTCCAGTACGTCTTGTCCTTTTGATAGCGGTCCGATTGCTCATAGCTTTGCTCTACCTGAATAAAATCCAGATAAGGATTGGCTTTGGCAGGCGTATCTTGACCCGTACCATGCACAATATCCATATAATGCCCCGTAATTTCATTAACGGCCTGATTCATGGACACACCGTCTGAAATAATATGGTGCATTTTGAAATTAAACCGGGTTTCTTCTGCCCCCAACTGCAAAATCACAAACCGGTACAGCTGCGAATCCAGCAAGGAGAACGGCTGTGGATTATGACGCTTTAACCATACATTCGCTTCCTCCGGGGTAACCTGGAGCGTTTCTATGCTTTGAACCGTAAACGGCTCTACATATTGATATGGAATACCATCCTGAGCCGTGATTTGGATACGAAAAGAATCATTTTGCGCAATGACCTGGTTCATCGCCTGCTGCAATGCATCTATACGAACCGTTCCCTTAATTTTAACCGTTGCAATAATCGTGGACGTGTTGCGATTGGGGTACAAAAACTCCGTATACCAAATACGTTGCTGGGGCTGGCTTAATGAAAACAATTGAACTTCGTGCTGAGTCATGCTTCTCTCTCCTCGCAAAATAGATATGGGTAAAAAGAAACTTCGCATATTTATGCGGTTTGTTCCTCGGGATGCTTTCGAAACTGAAGCTCATACAGCTCCGCATAATGACCGCCCTCGGCAAGGAGCTAGTCATGGGACCCCTGCTCCTTCAGCTCGCCTTCGGCAAGGACACAGATGGTATCCGCCCGCTCAATCGTAGACAAGCGATGGGCAATGACCAATGTCGTACGATCCTTCATCAGCTCATTTAAGCCCTGCTGGACTTCGTATTCCGATTCTGCATCCAGGGCCGAGGTCGCTTCATCTAGCAGCAAATCGGTGCATTTTTGAGCAAAGCACGGGCAATCGCGATCCGCTGTCTTTGACCCCGGGACATAAACTCTTGCTCTGGATGTAGGAGTATTTACATGGAATGAAATCGTTCTTGAATTATGCTGGGAGTTGCATCTTGGTGGTGGGTTGATTGTCGAATGGTTGCCGAGATGTTAATAACGTAGTGTATTGTGATGTGTGGGTCATTTAACTCTGTCTGAATCGTGGTTGTAGGGTATTGGTGCTGTATGATGCATGAACTGCTGCAACGTGGTTCTGGGCTGAGGATGCGGGCAAAATATTCACGACTCCGCTTATCACTTCTTGCTCTTGTTCATGGATGAAAAAGTGATTATCTTCGAACATTCGCACATCTATGGGCGATGTGGTGTACTGCTGCCAGGCATGAAGTGAATCAGTGGTCATCGGACAGGCCAATGGGTTCCACGGCAAACATACTTCGCACACCTTAAATTTTTTCGCATTAATTTCCTGCTGATCATGATCTGTTAATTTGATCCAAAACGAGCTTTCAGATTTTCATGAATTTTGCAAAAAAAATGATGATGATTTGCAAAAGAGCCCGAAAACCTTGTGCTACAACAATTTTATCCATACATGCCATTAACATAAATGTAACAAATTCCGCCTGATTTCACCCGACAAATTCCGCCTTTTTCCGCAACAGCCTTCGATTTCCTATTTTATGGGATTAAATTTCATCAAGCTCACATCAATCAAAATTAATAACTCTTTATTTTCTTTTCAGGGAATTTATATCTTTGGTTATGGCTCTTCTGCACTCGGCAAACAAACCGGAAACACCAAACAGCAAGTATCCATATGGTAAGGGACTTGCTGTTTTTAAGCTTATTATGACTTAGTCTTTGATGTAGCTGTGAAGACTTAAGAGCTCAACTTTCGCAGAGCCAAAATCAGGATAACTCCAGAACAGACATAAGTTTGGCCCTGAGGAAGTAAGTGACTTGTCAAAATGGAAAAACACCGCTTCGTTTGATAAAGTGAAAGTGTCCACAATCACTACATCACAGAAGAGGTGTCCCTTCCATGATAAAGCAAAAATCGTCGTTTGAGCAACTCCCTGCTGAAATTCGGCCTGCTTTTCAGGAACTCGCTGTCTTGAAGCATCTAAGACAAGCGGGGTTTCGCAAGGCGTTCGGTTTCTCTTGCGCTGAGCTATTTCAGCTCGTTTTTGTCCTGCTCTTTCACCAGAAGAACTGGTTTCGGCTGCTTGAAAGCGCCAAAAGGGATTCCTTTCCCGGCAAAGACGCCGTTTACCGCTTTTTGAATCACAGCGGCTATGCCTGGCGGCGATTTCTATCCTCGCTCAGTAGCGATACCGTGCGGCGTGTGGCGAAACTGACCTCAAATGGGCGCCGATCCGTGTTCATTGTAGACGACTCCATGTTTAAACGGAATCGTAGCAAAGCCGTAGAATGGCTCGCCCGGTTTAAGGATCACGCGACCGGAGCGTACTACAAAGGATTTCGCCTTGCTGACGCTGGGCTGGTCGGACGGACATACGTTTCTTCCACTGGATTTCGCCTTGCTCAGTTCGACCAAGACCGGACTGAACGGCATTCAAAGTGGCGTAGACAAGCGTTCCTGCGGTTATAAGCGGCGCAAGGAAGCGCTGCTTTCAGCTCCGCTCGTCATCCCGGAACTGCTGGATCGAGCGCTTTCCTCCGGGGCCGTAGCCGAATATGTCTTAATGGACAGTTGGTTCACCCATGCCCCGCTCATTCAGGATTTGCTCAAGCGCGGCTTACACGTTATTGGCATGGTGAAGAACGACAATAAGCGATATCTCGTACAAGACAAACGGTTAAGCTTGAAGGAATTGTACGCCGTCGCTGGTCCGCTCGAAAGCTCAAATCGCCATATGTTGCGTCAGATCCATGCGGAACTGGCTCCTGGCATTCCGGTCACGGTGATGTTCATCCGCCATCGCTCCAAAAATAAGGAATGGCTCGCGATCCTTTCGACCGACCGAACCCTTACTGCAGCCGACATCATTGGTACGTATGGCCTTCGCTGGGACATGGAGGTGTTCTTTAAGTGCGCCAAATCCTTGCTGCGCCTGCAAAAGGAGTTCCAAGGTCGCTCCTGCGATCTGCTCGTCAGCCACACAACCATCGTTTTTTCACGCTATATTTTGCTGGCGTGGCAGCATCGGCAAAGCCCAGACCAGCGAACGCTCGGCGGGCTGTTTTATTTGTTATGCGATGAAGTCAGCACCTTGGATTGGGCCGTCGCCCTGAGGCAACTCGTCGAATTGCTGAACGAACTTGCCACTCAGGTTAGCAAGAACATATCCTCTCTGATTAAGAGTCAACTTCAGAACTGGCTCACTGGTTTGCCCAGCTATATCAAGGCTTATCTACCGATTTCAGACTGCGAAAGTTGAGGTAGTAATAACTCCGAATTGTTCAGATGAGTGGCATCTGTCATATCCTTTTGTTGTTTGGTAGGACTTACAACAATACAGGATTTGCAGATGTTTTTCCATTTTTGTCCGCGTTTTCACACGCAACTGAATTTCTCAACCGCTAATTTTGTTTTTGAGCCTTAATTTTCGAAGAAGGTTTGGGCAACTTTTTATGTAGAGCAAGATGTCCGTATTGTGCACTCTCCAACCACCAGAAAATTAAATTAGACGGTCATTAAATCGGCTATGAGTACATTTTCTTGTCCTTTTGGCTAACGATATACGTCCTTGTCCCACGTTGAGGACAAGGACGTATATCGTTAAATGAAAAAGCCAGAATCACACGCGCTAATATCGCAACTGTAAAATTTGATGCAAAAATAGAGACGATGTTGCCCAGAACGAAAACACCAGGTACAAGTAACTGAATATGTAATCGGCCCGAAACAGAATAAGCTGAGACTCGTCCACCACGTTACTCGGGGTTCGGTCTATCAAAGAACGGCTGAAGAGTTGGTTAGACAAGTCCAAGTAAGGAGAGAAACAATGATTAGCGGAAGAAATAAATACTGCAATAACCTTGCTTTTGAATCGAAGCCGACCAAACCACTTTCGAGCTATATAAGTTCAACTAATGATTTTAGACTTAATGAGTTTTCGTAAGGAAGATTCCATGCGGACGCACAAACGGTTAATGATGGCCCATCTATCTTTGGAGATCTCGTCCATAAAGATCTTCACATTCTTACGAATATCAGCTACCGTATGGTAAAACACATTGTTGATTACATCGGCTTTCAGCCATTTCCAAAGTCCTTCCACAATGTTAAATTGGGGGCTGTAGGGAGGCAAGAAGGCAAATTCCAACCGATCTTTCTGTTCTTCCAGAAAAGGTTCCAGTAATTTTGCATGGTGAATACGGGCATTGTCCAGCACCATCACGATCTTGCCTGTAGGGTAGTGGCCAAGAACGGTGTTCAGAAAAGCTAAAAACGTTTCTGCTGTATACTGTTCGTCTTCTTGCCATACGACCTCACCTGTTGCGTAATCCACCGTTGCCAGCAATTTCACCCCGCGGTGTTTGCCTGTGGTGGGAATAATTCGTTGCTTGCCTTTCTCGAACCAAGTGTACTGCAAGGCTTGATAATCTCGGATCATACTTTCGCCTTCAAACAACAAGTGATGGATCTCGTCGTTCATCAGTCTTTTTTTAACTGGGGAAATTGTTCGTCAACAAACCTCTTTTGCTTGGCTTCATCGGCTGCTTCCAACGTGTACGTGGGTTTGGTAAATCGCAGGTCCGGTCGGTGCAACAATTTGGCCATGCCAGCGATGGTGTAGCTTCGTTCGAACTCACGCTTCACATAAGCAACAGCCAGAGCCAGTGTCCAATTGTGTTTAGCAGGAAATCCAACTTCATGCGGAAGATTCGTGATGATAGTCTGCTTGAGCTGCTGTTGTTGTTCGGCGGTCAGCTGTTCAGGAGCGCCTGTAGAGGCACCCATGACCAAACCATCCAACCCTTTATTTTGATAGGATAGGATGTAAGTGCTCACCGTTAAGGATTTCTGCGAATGATCTCCGCAATTTCCGCCACCGACATTTGTTTCACAGCATGTAAATAAATCGTTTGATAACGTTCATACATTCGGCGATTTTTCTCTTGCCCCAGCCGCTTCTCCAGTTCCTGTTGGTCTGCTGATTGGATTTCCATGATCATCACTCGTCTCGTTTGTTTTCCTTATCTATTCGACGTGTGAAACGGAAATCCATCCCAGAATTAGAGAAACTTTAGTTGAACTTATATAGTGACAGAATATTCAATTTGAAGCCCCTCCGTCATCAAGAGAATATTCATCATGTTAACACGACTAAACTGTACAGTAGTAGAGCAAAAGTAATCTTAAAGATTCAGCCGCCATCTTGAAAGTATCAATGAGGTGTGTTAGGATGAAGTCGAATTTTAGTAAAATTATTAACTAAAAAGGTGTGAGCTTTTTTGGCAACAATAAAAGACATTGCCCGCGAAGCGGGTGTGTCTGCCGCAACAGTTTCGAGGGTTTTAAATAACGATCTGTCTCTGGCCGTGAGCCCAGACACCAAAAGCAGAATTTTTTTGATTGCTGAACAGCTCGAGTATAAGCCTTCCCGGCTGAGGCAATTAAAGCAGAACACGGAACGTGCCGGGAAGACAGTCTCCCTCCTGCTGTGGTGTTCCATTGAAGAGGAACGGGACGATCCGTATTACGCCTCGATCCGTCGTGGAATCGAACTGTGCTGTGAAGAGCTTGGCCTGACGTTGGGGCAGACCTTGCGAGGCCGCTCTTCCATCGTCAGCTTGCAGAAAACGGACGGTCTGATTGTCGTAGGCGGCGTCGATCCTGAAGAGGTGATTAAGCTGCATTCCGACAAGAACACCATCGTCCTTGTCGACCAGTACCTTGAACAGCTGGAGTACGATTCTGTACGCCTCCACTTCCGTCAAGCTGTTGATCAGGCACTCGGACATCTAATTGAGCTGGGCCATCGACAAATCGGGTTTATCGGTGGCAGGAGCGACGGAGAGCGACGGGCGCATTATTTTGAACGGTTCATGCGGGAACGGGGGTTGTACAATCCTGAATTTGTCCGTATAGGTGCCTGGAGTACCGCGGATGGATATCTGATGATGAACGAGCTTCTTGCCGAACAGGAACGACCGACGGCCTGCTTCGCTGCAAGCGACCCGCTCGCCATCGGTGCCCTCCGTGCCCTGCATGGACATGGAGTCAATGTACCAGAGGATATGGCCATCGTCGGCTTTGACGACATTGAGATGGCGGCCTTCGTACATCCTCCGCTAACTACTGTACGCGCCTACCCCGAAGAGATGGGAAAGGCTGCCGTTCAACTGCTCGCTGAACGGTTTGAGGGACGTGAACCACCTGCGCACAGCGTGATCGGGACTAAGCTTGTTATACGGGAGAGCTCGTGCAGAAACAGCTAAAATCAGCATTTGAAAGTCTTAACGTCATTGATAAATATCCTTACGTGAAAACAAATTGATATGATGAATCCTCAAGGAGTGAATACCATGAACATTCATGTAGACGAGACGCTTGGTTTGTTTCACCTGCAGTCCAAGGATTGCAGCTATATTATCCAGTTTGTAGAAGGATATCCTGCACATGTCTATTGGGGAGCTCGACTTCATCATGACAAAAGTCTAGCAAGTGTACTGGAACTCAGGGAGCGCTGCTCCTTCTCTCCCACTCCTGTTCCTTCCAAGCGCACGATTTCCCTGGACACGCTTCCCCAGGAATATCCCCAGTATGGAACAAGCGACTTTCGTCAGCCCGCTTACCAGGTTGCACTTGCGGACGGAACCCGGATTACGGAGTTAAAATATAGTGACTACCGCATTGTACCAGGTAAACCAAAGCTCAAAGGACTTCCTGCCGTCTATACCGAATCGGATGATGAAGCGGCAACTCTCTTTCTGATCCTTGAGGACAAATACTCGGGTCTTAAAACTACACTGCTCTATACTGTATTTGCGAATCACAGTGCTATTGCTAGGTCTACCCTTTTTGAGCACAATGGAAGCGCTGTTATGAATATTGAGCAAGCCATGAGCGCCTCTGTCGATTTCGCCGATTCCAATTACCAAGCTCTCTACCTGTCCGGAGCGTGGGTGCGGGAAAGGCATATCCAGCGCCGGGACATCGGACCCGGTGCCATTCGGTTGGAGAGCCGGCGGGGCTCCAGCAGTCACCAGATGAATCCCTTTCTGGCACTGCTTCGTCCTGATGCGACTGAAGATCGCGGAGATGTGTACGGCTTCAGTCTGGTCTACAGCAGCAACTTCGTCGCACAAGTGGAAGTAGAGCAGTTCAACCAGACCCGTGTAAGTATCGGAATCAATCCCTTTGATTTCTCCTGGCGACTTGAACCGGGTCAGTCATTCCAGACTCCTGAAGCCGTACTGGTCTTTTCCGAAGAAGGTCTTGGGGGCATGTCGCGTACCTATCATCGACTCTATCGTACACGTCTGTGCCGGGGCATTTACCGTGACAAAGAGCGCCCGATTCTTGTAAACAATTGGGAAGCCACTTATTTCAACTTCGATGCCGATAAAATCGAAGCGATTGCTAAGGAAGCGAGGCCCCTCGGTATTGAGCTCTTTGTTCTGGATGACGGTTGGTTTGGCAAACGCGACAATGACGACAATTCGCTTGGGGACTGGTTTGAGGATCGCCGTAAGCTGCCTGGCGGTCTTGCCGACCTGGCCAAACGGGTTAATGAACAAAGATTACAGTTTGGCTTGTGGGTAGAGCCGGAAATGGTATCTCCTGATAGCGAATTGTACCGTAACCATCCCGACTGGTGCCTGCATGCTGAGGGTCGGCGGCGGACGGAAGGCCGATCCCAGTTGGTGCTCGATCTCTCCCGCAAGGAAGTATGCGATTACTTATACGATACGCTTAGCTCCGTTTTCTCGATTGCTCCGATTACTTATATCAAGTGGGACATGAACCGTAATATGACGGAGATTGCTTCGGCTACAGCTCCTAGCGAACGGCAAAAGGAAACCGCACACCGTTATATGCTCGGACTTTACGATCTGCTGGAACGCCTGACCTCCCGTTTCCCGGACATCTTGTTCGAAAGCTGTTCCGGAGGCGGCGGACGGTTCGATCCCGGAATGCTTTACTATATGCCGCAAACATGGACCAGCGACGATACCGATGCGATTGAAAGATTGGCTATCCAGTACGGAACAAGTATCGTGTATCCGGCCAGCACCATGGGGGCACACGTATCGAGCGTGCCGAACCACCAGGTGGGACGGATCACCTCTCTCGCCATACGCGGCAACGTGGCAATGAGTGGCAACTTTGGTTACGAGCTTGATCTTACTTCATTTACAAAGGAAGAAAAGGAGCTCGCTGCCAAACAAATCGCCCAGTACAAGGAAATTCGCTCCCTTGTACAGCAGGGAGATATGTATCGGCTCCTTAACCCGTTTGAAGGCCGAGGCGATACGGCCTGGATGTTCGTTAGCGAGGACCAGTCCGAAGCGTTTGTCGCTTACTTCCGCGTGCTGGCTGAACCGAATGGGCCAATCCGGCGATTAACTCTAAAAGGACTTGACCCAGAGAAAAAGTATAAAATCGAAATCGGGGCGACGGGCAACACTGCAGGCTATACAGGTAATACCTTGGCGGAAGATGGCGGTTCCCCCTTCCGCGTAGCGTTCGACGGCGATATCTTTGGAGGTGACCTCCTAATGAGAATTGGGCTTGTTGTCTCGGATCTGACAGGGGATTTCGCCAGCTCTACCTTCCGCCTTAAGGCTATCCCCCGCTGATCACGGATGCAGTCAGTAACGATAAATCGAGTAGAAGGGGGCGGTAAACCCTAATCGAATCTCTACTTCGATCCGTTTAATCTATGTTCTTGTCCTCCGACAAATGTACAGTTGTTGTACTATTTTTTAGCTATCCCCTCCGCCTTGACGTTCACCACGACGGTGGATACCCCCGTCATATTAGTCATATCCTCCATTACAGTAACTCTCTAGCCACTTCATGAATGGTTTTCATTTAAACCTTACTATTCATTGTATTACGCCAGCAAAAGAAAAAAATCGTACATTAGGGCAACAGCCTAATGTACGATCGGGTAGTATTCTCGCAAAACTATGACCTATCTGTCTTTTGTATCAGCTACGAGGGCAATGAGCTATCGTTATTTGTATGCATTTCCTTCTTATGCTTCCGTTTCAGCTTCAGATTAGCTACGACCATATAAAGAGCCGGAACTACAAACAATGTTAAAATGGTTGAAAAGATCAGTCCGAAAATAATTGTCGTTGCCAACGGTTTGAACAAGATCTCCCCTATTGTGGCAATGGGGATCATGCCGACAATCGCAGTTAGCGAAGTAAGCAAGATCGGACGGAAACGGGCAGAGCATGCCATTAGAATCGCGTCTGTTAAATCGGCTCCTTCACGCCGCGCATCTTCAATAAACTCTATCAACACGATACCGTTTCGCACGACGATACCGGCAAGCGAAATGATACCCATAATACTCATAAATCCGATTAGCATACCTGAAATAAAACTTCCAAGGATTCCCTTGCTGCTGCCAGATAGACAGTGGTCATAATAATGAGTGGTGTGGAAACCGAGTAAAACTGCATTGTGATTAAGAGGAGAATAAGAAAAACAACCACAATAGCTAATTTGCCCAAATCCTTAAATATATCGGACTGCGCAGATGTTTCCCCTCCAATCTCCCAGGTGTACCCCGGTTCAAACTGTGTATTTGTAAGTTTGCTACGGATGTCCTGAGATTGTTGGAACAATACCTCAGGATCATTGTTTGGTTTGTCCATGTATATATTTACATCCAGCAATTCCTTACCCGTATCAAAATCCGTTACATTCGCCCCGTCACCCATTAATAGCAAAGTACGCGTTAAATTGGAATAGCTAACCCGATATTTATCTAAGGCTTGTTGATTGACTTGCAATCGCCGCAATGAGCAACCCGATGTGGAAGTGGACAAATATTTTCGCCCTCTCTGCAAGGAAGGTGATTCGTATCGCTACGACAGCTTTGATCCGAAATACGGAACCCTAAAATACACACAGCCTAAAGCCTGTACCGAATGTCCGTTTAACGATGGTCAATGCCAAAAGGTATTTAAGAAAAAAATTAGCGATAACCCTAGAAAGTATACCGTCCCGGCTCGTGGCAGTGACAGCTATTACGAATTGTACAAAAAGCGAACCTCCGTTGAACGCGTCAATGCCTACTTGAAAGAATACTTTCAATTGAACAATATTCGTCATCGCGGTGCCCTTGCTAAGGTTGATTTCGAAATGACTTGTCTGACCTATACGGCTTGTAAATTAACCGTAAATCGATTGAACCAATGTGTTAAAACAAACAAATTAGCTGCGTAGCCCATATTTTTAAAAATGCCTGCATTATTATTCGGTTAGTTTCACTATCTCGAAGATGATTTATGAAATTGACTCAAGTATATGAAGTTACGCTCCTTCTTCTACTCGATAAGCTGTAAATCCCTGTTTTTGAATATAATCAACAGCTTGAGATGTAAGAGAGCAGTAAGGGCCACGACAGTATACAGCAAGCTCTACATCGGCTTTATTTATTGTTTTTAGGTATTCCTCCAAATGCTCTAAAGGTACAGAGATGGCATCTGGGATATGAGATGTTTCGTACTCCTCAGCAGGTCGAATATCTAAGAGAATCATTTTATCCTGCTTCATTTTTGCCAATAAGTCGTGTTTCATAATACTTTGAACACCTCGACACTTGACCAATCCACATAAATGCTCAATTGTATCCGTTCATGCTCTGGCTCCATAGGGACCTTGTGTTTTGCTGTGAAATCGGAATGAAAATCAATGCCACGGCATTATTGATTTCAAATTCTGCAATAATCTCAGCTGTTGTAAGAACTATTGAACCATACTGATTCAATATCCTGTAACAAAAGGGTTTGCCCTCTCTACACTTTCCTTCCTGCTGGAAACAACAACTTGAACTTGTTGTTTTATCGAAACGATAACGCTTGTTTTTACGCTAATTCCTGGCGCTGTAAGCTCATGATGATCAAGGATATGGCTAGTATCGTAAGGATGATTCCGAGCAGTTGGAAACCTGTAGCACTGAATGTATCACCCATGACGATTCCAATCAGCAATGACGATAAAATGGTACCCAGGTATCTCGATGTATTAAAAATACCTGATGCGACGCCGATCATTTCTTTTGGCGTGCTTTTGAACAAGGCTGCTTGCATGCCGACACCATTCAGCCCGTTACTAATGCCAAATGCAGCTAAAGCAAGGATTACACTGACAACCGGGGAAGCTTCATCCAATGTCACGATCCATATCGACCCGAATGTCATCAACACTGCAGATACAATCAAAGCTGGTCTTGGTCCCGACTTATCTATCCAATGTCCCGCGACTGGAGATACGATGAGCGAGCACAAGCCCAGGGTTAGCATGAGAATTCCTGTATTAAATTCGTTGACATGGCGTATCTGTTGCAAATAAGACGGAATGCCAAAAAACAGAGCGTAAAAAAGAATGTTAACCAGTATGAACTGCACATTAACCCAAGTCATTGCGGGATATTTAGCGAAGGCTCGCAAAGGAATAAAGGGTGTTGACGTTTTTAATTCGTGTCGTATAAAAGTCACTAGTGCAATAAAACCGATCCCCCCTGTTGTAAGATGCCATGTTGAAATATGTCCGGTTGATTTGACCGAAAGTAAGCCAATCAGTAGAGCCACCAAAGCTACCGCAAACAACAGGATGCCTGGGGCATCAATCAACTCTAACCATTTCCGAATGGACATGTTGCTAGAAGTGGATACCCTCGGCTCGTCCTTGGGGATTGTTCTCCAGGCTAACACAAAGCTTGCCGCAATAAACGGAATATTAACAACGAAGATGCTAGGCCAGTCCCACCAATGAATTAATAAGCCACCGATAAAGGGTCCAATTGCTGCTGCTCCGGACAGGAATATCGCTAGGACCGACAATGCAGTTGCTTGTTTCTCGGTAACATAAATTCTTACGATCGCCATTCCGACGGCAACCATCATGCTTGTGCCGATGGCTTGAACGACGCGGAATACGATGAGCCACGAAAAGCTGGGTGATAACGGAGCTAATATGGATGAGACGAAGGATACAACAAGACCGGTAAGGAATATCCGCCTGCGACCGAACAAATCGCTAGCCTTGCCCATTACGGGTTGAGCTACGGCACTCGCAATGTAGAACGAAAAAATAATCCATGAAACGACTGTAAAATCGAGTTGATACACATGTTGCAGTCTTGCAATTGCTAAAGAAATCATGGAGGAATTTAATGGATTCAGCATGATTCCCAATCCAATGGATATCATTAACCATTTGTTTCGAGCATCCATTTTCATTTTGATCTCACCTCCTTGCTCTGCTGTCATCTTACTTGAAGTTCGATATTTATTCCAACGCATTTTATGCTATGATTTAATGGATCTAAAGGAATAAGGAGATGGTGAGAAATGGAGCTTCTTCAACTACAATATTTTCTGACAGTGGCCCGATGCGAGCATGTTACGGAAGCTGCGGGAAGGCTGCATGTCACGCAATCCTCACTGAGCAAAACGATTCAACGGTTAGAGGAAGATCTGGGAGCTCCTTTATTTGACCGAATTGGGAGAAAGCTGCGACTAAACGAATTCGGAAGAACCTTTCTTCGCCGAACCGAAAAAGCCTTATTCGAATTGGAACAGGGAAAGCGGGAAATCAGTGACCTCTCCAGCCCCGAACAGGGCACTCTCCAATTGGCGGTGACCACGGCAAGCACATTGCCAAGCATCCTGAGGGAATTTAAGAAGAACCGGCCACATGTTCAATTTCATGTACAAATGGTAACCTTGCGGGAAATGGCCTCGCTTCTTCATCGAGGAGAGGTCGATTTTTGTCTGTCCTCCCCTCCCATCCAAGGTGATGATATAGAATGTCAAATGCTGTTCGCTGACCCCATCGTTGTAGCCGTTCCCTCTAGTCATCGGTATGCGGAGCGAAGCAGCATAACGTTAGCAGAGCTTAAGGACGAGTGGTTTGTGGGTGTGAAGAAAGGATACGGTGTTCGTGATCTGGTGGACACTGAATGCCAATCAACCGGTTTTGTACCCAAGTATGTATACGAAGGAAATGAGCCTGCAAGGTTAACCGCACTTGTGGAGGCGGAGATCGGTCTCGCATTTATACCAAGCACAGCAAGAAATCCACAAGAGCGCATTAAATATCTCCAAGTAGAGGATCATGCACTGGTGCGTGAGATTGCTTTATTGTCACACAAAAGCCGGTATATTTCGAAAGCGGCTCTAGAGTTTCGAAGAGTTATTGTAGACTATTTCGGTGCAATGTCCAAAGAAATATATTAATTAACCCTCCACGCTAGAATCCCTGGAAGTGGCCGTAGTACTGAACAAGAACTTGTATCGTTAACCAAAAAAGCCGCCAATACGGCGACTTCATAAATCTATCTGTCGTTGTCCTCCGACAAGTTCGTATGGAGTGGTGGTTTTTGAACGATAAACCTCTTCCTCCTGTGTCGCATATATTAGCTGAACTTGCCATGTGTATATAACCCTTATTGCCTTGAATGTTCACTGCATTGGGGGCCGTACTGTCTTTTGAACCTATGCAGACAAACTTGAAATCACCAACTATCCATTCGGTCTTGATGAATCCCCACTTCAAGTGGCGAAAGAAGTCGCAGAATTAATGAAGGAAACCGTTCATGGGTTTCTTTTTCATTTAGCCGGGTAATTTCACCGATTTCGGTGCATCCGCTTTTCGTATGCGTGCCCGTTCTTCCATCTTTCTGATTTTCTCCAAATCATCATGGATACTAAGAGCACCCATTTGGGCTAACTGATATGCTGTTGATGCCCCAAGAATCCCTGATCCAATTACGATGACCTTCTTTATGATTACATTCCTTTCCTAAATCACTGTATCCATTATAGCGAATACTGCATGAATGCATAATATTAACAATTTATCGCAATTGAGATAAATCTGTTAGACGAACATTAACATCGGCTATGACAGACGTCACGCTGTCTATTCAGGAGAATTCCGTCTATGGCCTGCTTGGCCCATGTGACGAACAAGATCGTACCACTCATTCGAGAGTGGCAAAATCGACCGCTGCAAGGCGTATATGCGGTCGTCTTTCTGGACGCAATTCACTTCATATTTTCTTTCCAGACCGCGTAAGTCAGCACTTGCGATAAGGGGTACCCCCCCACTGGTAACGTATTCCAAATGGGTTTACACAAAATTATTGACAGACCTTGAAAATATGATATTTCTGCTCTTCATATAAAAAGAGTCGAGCAATTCACAATATTCTGTGAATCGCTCGACTCTTAATATTTTTTTCATAGTGGAGGGGTCTTTTTCAGTTTCACTTCTTCCATAAAGCTTCTAAAGTCTTTAACAATTTCTTTGGATTGGGTATGGTGTAAATAATGTCCTCCTTCAAGCTCCACTACTTTTCCATGTACAGAATCTTTTATCTGTTCTTCATGTTTTGGTGTCCAACCTTCAACATCCGTATTATTTTTTTGTAAAAAGAATATAACAGGAAGATTTTTAGGGAATTTAAAGTTTTCAGCAGATTTAAAATTATTTTTTAAATTTTCTCCTTCGCTTATAATATTTGGATTCATCGCGTTCTTGAGAGAAATCATTCTAATTTGTTCTCTCGTTTCATCATCTACTTTAGGTGCAACAAGTTGGTCAGGATTTAGTTTCATTAGCAATCTGTTAAAACCTGAATTCTTAATCAGTTTATAGGCTTCTGTTGGAAACTCATCATCCATGCCACCTTGCGTTGGAAAACTGCTATCAATCCCAACAAATGCACGTACTTCTTTTTCGTATTTGTTCACATATTCTAGTCCGTAAATGCCGGCAATGGAGTGACCCATCAGAGTGTATCGGTTAATATTTAGTTTTTGTAAGCACTCATGAGTTTCAGCTACAATATTTTCAACGGTTCGTTCTTTTTCGGCTACATCACTTAATCCATAACCAAAAGGCTCAATCACGACTACTTTGTAAAATGGAGTTAGCTCTTCCACAAGTGGCTTAAAATCTATACCTGGTGCTCCTGTTCCATAACCTGGTAGTAGTACGATCGTTTCTTTGCCCTTTCCTTGGATCAAAACATTCATATTTTTTCCATCTACTGGTACAAGCTGACCATAGGGTTCTATTTTTCCTTTCTCCAATTGGTTGCAGATAATATTAACTGTAAAAACAATGACAAGAAAAACTCCTATTGTTGTAAGGATTATTCCTAGTGATTTAAGTATAAAGAAAAGCATTTTTTTCATCATTCGATTCCTTCCCTAACGTTCATTTAATTTGCCAAGCGGGTTACTCGGCCGTTATCGTCTCTCCCTGTACTGATGCAATGTCGTCCTTCCAATTGATATTGATCGAACGGGACTTGAATAGATCCGCGCCATCTGACACCTGAAAATGAAGATGCGCTTCGCTGGAATTACCTGAATTGCCAAGCAAACCAACTTCGTCGCCGCTCTTCACCTTATCGCCTACCTTTACTTTAACGGAGCCGTTCTTCATGTGAGCCAGCACACTATATTCCCCGCCATGATCAATGACAACCTCATTCCCCGCAGGTACCTTCTCGTTCATAACGCCGACAGGCTCGTTATCTGGAATGTGATTTACGACTGATACCACGGTTCCACTTGCCGGAGCAAGAACAGGCTGGCCGAAGGCATAATAGCTTTCATTTTTCAGCCGATCGCCTTTATACGAATAGCCATCCTTGTTCTGTATAATATCATAGGCGTATCGCTGGCTTTCATATTCATAATGATAATTAACCAGTGCATTTGTTCCTCCCCATACAATAAACCAGTCCCCTTTTAAAGGCCAATCATATTTGATTTTGGTCAGGATATGATCTGTTTTTGGGGAAGAAGAAAGTTCCTTGGCCTGAAGACCCAATATCTCTCCCTTTTCATCAAAAACAGTGGTCAGTCCCATTTTCCCGGAATCGCTTATCCATGTACGCTGATCGCTGCCATTGAATTGGATGACCGACGCCTGCTTAAACGACTTAACTCCTTTTAGAGAATCAGTAGCCTTGCTTACAAAATCAGCTTCGCTAACCTGTTTTTTAAACTCATCACTAAAGTGGCCATACACCTCAGCATATTTGCCATCAAGAAGCTCTGCCGGGATCTCCTCAGGCTTCAACGTTTGAGTCTTTGTGCTTGTTTTTTCAGTTTTTTCTATCGGAATGTCTGTTGCCACTTCCGGATTTGCTCCTCCACATGCCGTGATCAGAGCAGCAAGCGCACCCATGACCCATATCATTTTGCTATAGTGGATGATTTCCATTCTGTGCTTTCTATTTGGTCTATTCATTCCACACCCCCGCAAATATGTTTGTTCATAATATGGCATTTGCCTAACTCATTCTAACAAACCACTCTTAGGTCCCGTGTAACCCTACTTTAACCGTGTCTTAACTCTTATCCATGACTACAGTCCACAATTAAGCTTTCGTTAAGACAACATCATAAGATCACGCTAAAGAAAGCATGATATGATGGTAGAAAAGATTACGGTGAAGAAAGGAACACAAGCATGAACCATGCGTCAATTTTACTTGTCGATGATGAGCACTCCATTCTTGAACTCTTGCTGACTGTACTCCGCAAGGAAGGCTACACGAATGTAGACACGGTCATGACAGGTGAAGCAGCGATTGCTGCCTGTGAAGAAAAAATATATGATCTGATCCTATTAGATGTCCTTCTGCCTGGACGCAGCGGAATCGAAATTTGTCCGTTTCTCCGTCAAACGACGGATGCTCCCATCTTATTTCTTACGGCTCGGGAATCTGATTTTGATAAACTGACCGGTTTTGCTGTTGGTGGCGATGACTATATTACCAAGCCGTTTAATCCTTTGGAAGTTGTGGCACGTATACGCTCCCAGCTACGTCGTTACTTGGCAGCGAATCGTGCAGTAAGACCATTTGAACCTATGCAACCCACCAATAGAATGAACGTTATTTATGATTACGGGCGTTTTCAGGTCGATGAAGCAGCGTGCGAGCTTCGCGTTGACCAAAAGCTGGTAAGCTGTCCGGCGCTCGTTTTCCAATTATTGCTTTTCTTATGTAAAAACCCCAATCGTATCTTCAGCAAAAGCGAGCTATATGAATCGGTATGGGGCGAAGAAGCGCTGCGTGATGATAATACCGTCATGGTTCATATTCATCGCATCCGGGAAAGAATTGAGCCTGACCCCGCAAATCCGAGCTTTATTGTAAATGTTAGAGGACTGGGCTATAAGCTTGTACAAGCGGAAATAGGAAGCTCTGGACGATCATGAACATCAAACGGAGGCTAACCATACGATTCGTGCTTCAACTGGCTACTGCCGGCGCATTCGTGCTTCTCATTGTTGCGGCTACGTTCTTTTGGGCTTTACAACGTGTTATTGATATCCGCATCTCCAGTGACTTCGCTTCTGTGGGATTAAACCAGCTTGTAGAGTCCTCCAAAATGGGCAAGGATGGCATTCATTTTGATCCCCATTTGCTAGAACAGGTCAAGAAAAATGGAGGATGGCTTCAAAGTCTTGATGAGAACGGTCAAGTAGAGCTATCCTACAACACACCAAAAGATGTGCCGAAAAGCTATGCACCAGGCGAACTGGTCTCCTATTGGACAGGCGATCTTCCCTTCCCTTATAGGCTGTATTTGTGGATACAAAAGAAGGATGGTCGTCCCTTCACTCTGCTCTATGGCGAGCCTAATCATCTAGGCCCGTTATTAAAAAAAATAAAAAGTCAGGGGATGCTTTCCTCTAATGGATTACTGGTGCTGCCTACTGATGTTACCGACCGGCTCAAACTGCTTGGTGGTTACGTTCAATTGCTGGATTCAAAAGGCTCTGAGCTTGCCTCCTACAATCGGCCCGCATCTGCACCGACAGCCTATACCCTTTATGGACTTGCTCTTCGTAACGTGTACAATGAAAGATACGGCTTCCATTTGACATCCACTTATGATAAGGAAACCGGACATACCTGGGTCGTTAGTCTTCCCAATAGCAGTGGCAATGCCATCGGCGATAAATGGCTTCCGCCTGAGGAAGAAAGAATAATACTCATTGCCATGCTCGCCATGTTCACAGCTATTTTTGCATCCTTCCTGCTTCTCTCGTTATGGCAGGCGCATCGTTTTGGAGTTCCGTTGCTTCATATGCTCACCTGGCTCGACTCGCTTGGCAGGGCTGTATACCAGGAACCTGTGGATCATAGAGGCATTCAGCGCAGCCGAATGCGTTCAGGAAAATGGAAGCGTCGTTACCGCATTTTTGTCGATGTGATGCATTCGATTGATAAGCTATCAGGTACTCTACAGAAAGATCAGGCACTGCGTCAGCAAACCGAAAGCCTGAGAGAAGAATGGATTGCCGGGATAACCCATGATCTGAAAACACCGCTCGTTTCAATTAAAGGCTATGCGCACCTGCTGGCTGAACCTCAATATGATTGGACGGTGGCGGAGGTTCGTAAATTTTCCAGCACAATGCTGGAGAAATCTGCACATATGGAGATGTTAATTAATGATCTTGCGATGACTTATCGGTTAAAAAGCGGCGCCCGTCCGCCAGAATCCGAGGAGATTGAGCTAAATAGCTGGCTACAGGGCGCATTAAAGCAAGCGGCTGCCGACCCTTTTTATAAAAAAGAAACCATTTTGTTTCAGGCCGCTCCTTTTAACGTAACCGTTAGGCTGTATACTCCTTGGCTGGAAAGAATCATTAATAATTTGGTAGCCAATGCTCTGCTGCATAATCCGCCGGATACGGTACTTATCGTCTCGGTTATACCGGGCGAAGTTGGCAAGGGACTCACCATTCAGTTCGCTGATAATGGCACGGGAATGGATGAAAATACAGTAAACCGATTATTTGAGCGTTACTACCGGGGAACCGCTACCTCTGCGGCGTTGAATGGAACAGGACTTGGTATGGCCATATCCAAAGGGCTGATCGAAGCCATGGGTGGTCAAATTACGGTGGAAACAACTTTGGGGAAAGGCACTGTCATTCGCCTTATTTGGGAAGAAGCTTGAACCAAAAATCCCCTTCCCGAAAAGCGAGGTGAATCCGAATGAGGGAAACGCCTTGGCTTGCCGGCAAGGGGAACTTTGTCTGTGTCCGTATTATAAAGATTATACTTTTAAATCACCGTCATAGGTAGCAATCGTTTTGTATAGCTCCGGACGGCGGTCACGGAAAATCCCCCATTCAATCCGCCCCACTTCCAGCTCGTCCAGATCAAATTCAGCAGTAAGCACTTCCTGATCGGTACGACCAGCTTCTGCAATCTTGTTACCCTGTGGCCCGGCAATAAAGGATGAGCCGTAGAACGTGATACTGGAGTCCTCATCTGTCTCCATTCCAATGCGATTGGAAGCAACAACTGGCATCAGATTGGAAGCAGCATGACCGAGCATACAAGTCTGCCAGTGATCCTTGGAGTCAATGGAAGAATCCTGCGGTTCCGAACCAATGGCTGTTGGATAAAACAAAATTTCCGCACCCATCAGCGCCATACAACGGGCAGCTTCAGGATACCATTGATCCCAACAAACGCCTATCCCAATTTTGGCATATCGTGTATTCCACACTTTAAAGCCGGTATCGCCCGGATTAAAATAAAATTTTTCCTCATAACCGGGGCCGTCCGGGATGTGGCTCTTGCGGTATTTACCCAGCACTTCACCGTCTGCATCAATTACAGCAAGACTGTTGTAGCGGGCGTAGTTTTTTTTCTCATAAAAACTGATGGGCAGCACCACCTGCAATTCTTTGGCAATCTTCTTAAAATGGTTAACCGCCTTGTTATGCTCCAGCTCGGTTGCATATGCAAAATAATCGGACTTTTCCTTCTGGCAGAAGTATGGAGTCTCGAACAATTCTTGCAATAAAATAATCTGAGCGCCTTGCGCAGCCGCTTCACGCACCAGCTTCTCAGCTTTGCTTATATTTTCATCAATGTTGGTAGAGCAGCTCATTTGGGTTGC
This sequence comes from Paenibacillus sp. PvR008, assembly GCA_040544055.1. GTDB lineage: Bacteria > Bacillota > Bacilli > Paenibacillales > Paenibacillaceae > Paenibacillus. The sequence continues at coordinate 27,274 of JBEUOG010000033.1, read as the reverse complement.
CGCTACTTTTACTTTTCTCACGTCAGTCCTCCTCTTGGATGTTTATATTGTTTATTGATTTACAGCAGGCATCTGCTGGGTAGTGCAGTGTACATTACCGCCTTCGCGGATAACCGCCATGCCGTCCACGGTACGAATAGTACGGTCCGGGAATACATTTGCCAGCACCTGCTCGGCTGCGCGGTCGCTCTCAGCGGAAGTTCCGCCAAATACTGGCAAAATGATGCCGCCGTTCACAAAATAGAAGTTGATATAGCTCAGCGTCAACCGGCTGTCGTCATAATCCACGCGCGGCGGTTGCCCGATTTGGATCACTTCCAGCTTGCGGCCTTTTGCATCCGTTGCCTGCTCCAGAATACGAAGGTTTTCCTGTGTGATTTCGTAATTTTCATCCCCAGGATCATCGCATACTTGCATAATGACCTTGCCGGGAGCAGCAAAGCAAGCAATATTGTCTACATGCCCATCTGTTTCGTCGCCACTAAGTCCACGTTTCAGCCAGATAATCTTCTCAACGCCTGTATACTCGCACACATACCGTTCGATTTCTTCCCTGCTTAATTCCGGATTGCGGTTCGAATTCAGCAAACACTCTTCTGTTGTAATCAGTGTGCCTTCGCCGTCTACGTGCAGTGAGCCGCCTTCCATGACAAGCGGTGCATCAAACCTCGGTAATCCAAGCTTGTCCAAAATTTGCGGCGCTACCTGGTCATCCAGGTCCCACGGAGCGTATTTGCCGCCCCAGGCATTGAACTTCCAGTTCACACCTGCCAACTGTCCATGCTCATTCGTTACAAAAGTAGGACCGTTGTCACGCAGCCACGCATCGTTATGCTCTATCGGTAGCAGCTCCACCCGTTCCCCGAGCTCAAGCGCCCGGACGCTCTCCAGATCAGCTGGATTTACCACCACGGTAACTGGTTCAAACTCAGCCATGGCGCGTACAATTCCAGCGTAGCCCTTGCATACATCGGCATGCATATCCGGGTAAACCATGGAAGACTGTACAGGCCAGGAAATATACGTACGTTCATGCGGCGCCCATTCAGGCGGCATCTTATAATGTGAATCCTTAATTTGCATGTATTGAAACTCTCTTTCTTCATCATAATGTTGAGTCTTATCTGTAGCTGAAAAACGTTGTCTAATAAACGACGGACAGACTCCGTTCCTATCATACAATAATATGATCTTTGTCTCAATCAGATCGGAAAAGTTTTGAACGAATCCATTCAAGCTAAAAATGAATTACATTGAAAATGTGATCGTTTTAATCGTGTCGCCATCAAAACCCTTAACCGTGAATTGCACTCCCTCCAATATGCCATAGGATGGAGGATAGTTTTCCTTCGGCAGTGCTATCGAACCGGGGTTTAGCACAAAGACACCCTTTTCCACATCCGCTACCGGAATATGAGTATGTCCCTGGATGAACACATCCCCCGTTTCCAGTGGTGGTAATTTTCCGATGCTGAAGCCATGTCCGTGCGTGACATAGATGCGACGGCCTTCATGGTACAAAAAAGCATAATCGCCCATCATCGGGAACTCCAGCAGCATCTGATCCACTTCTGAATCGCAATTACCGCGAACAGCTACTGCAATATGCGACTTGTACTGATTCAGTACAGCCGCAACTTCCGCCGGATTGTAACCTTCCGGTAGCCGATTACGCGGTCCATGGTACATATAATCCCCGAGCAGGACAAGACGGTCCGCTTTTTCCTCCTTGAACTTTTCCAGTGCCAGTTGTAACCAGTGCAGCGAGCCGTGAATATCCGATACAAACATAAGTTTCATAATGGTTCATTCCTTTCTCAATATACGTGCTCCTTACCGTATCATAGCCTTTCTGACAATCATTAGTCAGTAATAAAATTATCAGCTAAAGGCTTGATCGTGATAAAAAAACGAAGCGACCGCTTCCCTGTACAATAGCAGGAAGCGGTCGCTGTATAACATCCTTTTTCGATGAATAGCTGCCCTGATCAAGCAAGCATCATTTTATTTCCGTCGCAAGCTTGCACCATTGGTCGAAATAACATCTTTGTACCAATGGAACGATTTCTTCCGGTATCTTTCAAGTGTGCCGCTACCGTCATCATGACGATCCACATAAATGTAACCATAGCGTTTTTTAAGCTGAGCAGTCGATGCACTGACAACGTCGATACAACCCCAAGATGTATAGCCCATAACTTCTACTCCGTCGTCAATGGCTTCCCCAACTTGAACCAGATGATCATTCAGATAGTTGATCCGATAATCGTCTTCAACGGTTTTCTCGCCTTTTTCGTTGGTGATAAGCTCGTCAACGGCACCCAAACCATTTTCCACAATGAATAATGGTTTTTGGAAGCGGTCATAGAACGTGTTGAGTACATAACGCAATCCTTGAGGATCGATTTGCCAGCCCCACTCGCTTGCCTTGAGATGCGGATTGCTAACACCGCCGAGGATGTTGCCTTCACCTTTGGTTTTTTTAGCTTCATCAGCCGTCTCACAAGTGCTCATGTAATAACTGAACGAGATAAAGTCAACCGTATGCTTCAAATCTTCTGCATCGCCTGGTTCAAAGTGAATGGAGATTCCGTTTTCTCTAAAGAAACGTTTCATGTAGCCTGGGTATTGACCTCTGGCATGAATATCAGCAAACGCCATATTTCTGTGGTCAAATTCCATCGCAGCAATCACATCGTCTGGATTAGGTGTCAGCGGATAAGTAGGCATACTCAGCACCATACAGCCGATTTTGAAATCCGGGTTGATCTGATGACCGATTTTTACCGCTCTTGCACTAGCTACAAGCTCATGGTGAATGGCTTGATAAAGATCTTGTTCACTAAGCTGGTCTTTTGGTGTGCTAATGCCTCCGCTCATGAATGGAGCTTCCAGAATGGAGTTGATTTCATTGAAAGTCAACCAGTATTTCACTTTATTTTTGTAACGGTTAAATACTGTTGTAGCATAACGCTCATAAAAATCAACAAGCTTGCGGTTTACCCAACCATCATATTCTCTGGACAGATGTAATGGTGTTTCATAGTGAGATAATGTAACGAGTGGTTCAATTCCATATTTGTGAAGTTCATCAAACAAATCATCATAAAATTGCAGGGCTTGTTCGTTGGGTTCCAGTTCGTCGCCTTTAGGAAAAATCCGTGACCAAGCGATGGAAGTCCGGAACACTTTGAAACCCATTTCTGCAAAAAGTTTAATATCTTCTTTATACTGGTGATAAAAATCAATACCGATCAACTTCATATTATCCTCGGTTGGCACATCCGTAACTGGTCCCCAACCACCACGTGGGGTTACATCCTGAATAGACCAGCCTTTTCCATCTTCTTGATAAGCGCCTTCGAGCTGGTTAGCAGCAACTGCTCCGCCCCACAGGAAATCTTTTGGAAACTGTGTACTCATGTTTTCTCTCCGCCTTTACTAATGTGTTATAAAATACCTCTATATCAATACTAAGTTTTGTAACGCGTTACATTGTCAAGTGTTTTTATATCTTTCGTACTCGATTAAGACCTCGTGCTTAAAATAGAGATGACCCGTAAAAGAGCTGCTTTTTTCAGCTGTTAAGAAAATGATGACTGAGTTTCGTGAAGCATTTCCAGACCTTAATTTCTGGGGCGTGGGGGAATTAATTGCTGCTTATCCTCATTCATAATCTCACACAAAAATTCACATGTATTCCCAACTGAAATGACGTTGGCTGGTACATCCTTGGTGACTATTCTTCTATGGGCGGGTCTGTATGAATATCGAGATCCAGTTCAGTGCTTACCCAGCGTGTAAAAGTAACCTGAAAGCCGGATCGGGTCGGAGCACACGTAAAAGGACCTGCCTGTTGTCCAGATTCGTAAGGAAAATGTGCCACGCGCACGGTGCGCCAGCCATCATTATCTGTCCGCGCTCTAATGATCACTGCATCATGAATCCGTGAAGCACGAATCGTCACGTTATCCCCCACCCATTCAGGCACAGGAGATAATGACCAATCGGAATAGCCGTCTGTGACAACGACAGCCAGTTGAGGAATTCCGTCATTCAATTCAATGCCAGCTTTAATCCATTTTCCCGGTCCTTGATACAGCATCATTCCGGCCTGATCATAAAGCTCAGTAAATGAGCCCAACTGAAACGTGACCTCTATAGCAGAATCTCCTTCCCACGCTGCAAGCAGAGAATGCCCGCTACTGCGTTCGAATCCATATAAGGTTTTTTCCCAGTAATCGCTTCCTTCGCTAGCTTCAACTTTGAGGAATTGGCCTTCTTGCAGGGATGACACAGGAGGGTTAGTCCAGGCTCCTGCATCCCATGAAATTGCTTTTTGAGTCATTAATCTCATCCTCTCTTGTTTAATGGAGCAATACCCTATTTTCTTTTTTTCACCAATTGCAAATTGTACGTCAGACTTTCGAGAGTCACCGAAATCAACCCGTTCATATACTCGTCATTCGTATCGCTTTTCACAAAAATCTCTGGCATATGTTCCTTGGGTATATCTTTTAGACAACCGTTATAAATATCGTCCAACAGAGTCGGCTTGGATAATTCTCCGGTTAAAGCGATAGATACAGGATCAATAATTGCGATAATGGAAGTTATCGTTTTGACAACCAAAGGAACGAACCCCTGAGCATTTTTGAGCTGCTGTAGTTGTTCTTCCCTTGTCGTATCAAAGGGCAAAAAGGAAACTTCCCCCGCAAATTTGGTATTTCCTTTTAGCAGGTGTCCGTCGACAATAAACCCCGCTCCCGGGAAATTATCCTTGGGAAAAGTAACAATCGCGAAGGTTTTGTCTTCATCATAATTTTGCATTTTATAAAATCCATAGACTGTTAAATGCATGTCATTTTCAATGGTGATTTCCAGTCCGTATTTGTTGTGAAGCTGCGGACCCAGAGGAATTCCTATGAGCGGATCGATATCACACACACCGATAACCCCTTGATGTACAACCCCAGGAATACCAATGCCAACCGCTTTGACATTTCCATAGATGTTAATGAGTTCTCCAATTTGGTTCTCTATGACCTCATAATCAATATAAGGCACCATCGAGGCCTTCTCTACAATGATTTCGCCCAGCAAATTGGCAACCGCATAAGTAAGAGAATCCACTCCGCCTTCCGTTTTCACATTTAAACAGAGAATATAGGAATAATCGGCGTTATATTTATACCGCCTTGCCGGGCGTCCGCCGTTGGATTCCTCCAGCTCTGTCTCTAACACTTCCCCGGTTTGAAGAAGCTCTTTCAGAATATTACCGCAGGTAGCCACACTGAGTCCTGTTATGCTCGCTATGGACGATTTGGTGGCATATTCAAGAGACTTCAATGTATTTTTGACTAACTCCACATTAATTTGTTTGACTCGGATTGCATTATTGGAGACTGGCAGTATTTGAATCCTCTCCTTTTACGACACTTATTAAAAGCATTACAATAAGATGTAATATAACGCTCTGTCTTTAAAAAGTCAATTCGTAGCCTGCCATGGATTGGGAGTAGCAACAGGTTCAAGAATATTCCCCACTCCGTACTCATGTAAATTCAGCGATTCCAGATAATATAACGTAAATCATCATGCTATACTATTTATATTGAGCAGATTCCAGTGTGGCATCTCTGGGATAAAATCAAGTGAAAAAGGGGGAACTTTAGTGGAAACTATGGAATTTATAGCATTGATCGCTTTGATTATTTCCGTCATACTTTTGATCAAAGTCTACAGCTTGCAAGCTCGACTTAATGATTTGAAATCCGATGTAGAGCGTCTTGAGAATCGTTCTGGAACGTCGGGAATATCACTATCTGGCCCAACCGCTACTGCACCACCACATGTGCTAGACACAGTAGTTTCGGAGGATATCAATGAAAGACTGCTCCTGCTGATTACGGAAGGAAAAAAGATTCAGGCGATAAAAGAGTTAAGAGTAGCTAGAGACCTCTCTTTAAAGGAAGCAAAGGACTATGTAGATGGTTTGGAACGACTCTAATAATGAGAGCCAAATAATTCCGCCGGGGTATAGGGTTGCAACACTTGCCTCGGCAAGAGCTTAGAAAGGACGACGAAATAAGATGAGTGCGAGCAAAACAAACGCGATGCGAATATTGGATGGGCAGAATATAAACTACAAAATCCTGAGTTATGATCATCAGGATGGAAAAATAGATGGTATGAACGTAGCTGAGAAAATCGGAAAAGCCCCGGAAGCTGTTTTCAAAACGTTAGTTGCACATAGCAAACAACATCTGTTTGTTTTTGTGATTCCTGTACATAAAGAGCTTGATCTCAAAAAGGCTGCCAAATCAGCGGGAGAAAAGAAAATCGAAATGCTTCCAGTCAAAGAACTACAAAAGCATACCGGGTATATCCGGGGTGGCTGCTCTCCCATAGGAATGAAAAAGCTCTATCCTACTTTTATTGACCAATCCGCAGTAGAGTTGGTAACCATTGTTGTGAGCGCCGGAAAAATTGGAACCCAACTGGAGTTAAGTCCGCAGGATTTAGCCCAGCTCATGGATGCACAGTTTGCGGATCTGACTCAGAAAGCATAAAACCCTCCAAGAATTCATAAAATCTTTATGCGGATTTTCTCTTATTCTAAGATTGATGAAGCCTCAACTTGGAGAGGAAGATCAAATGATGCATGATGATTGCTCGAAAAATGCCAAAGTGCCGCAGCCCATCAGAAGTGATGGCGCTGGAGGCATCGACAAGGGTCCCCGGGATGTGATAAGGGATTTGCAAAATCCCGACATGCTGGTTCCGCCCGTAACAGATAATGGACTCATTCCGAACATGAGATTTTCTTTTTCAGATGCCCATATGCAGTTGAATCACGGTGGATGGTCAAGAGAAGTAACCGTAAGGGAGCTACCCATTGCCACAACTCTTGCCGGAGTTAATATGAGTTTGACACCGGGCGGCGTGCGCGAACTTCATTGGCACCAGCAGGCGGAATGGTCTTATATGCTGTTGGGGAGTGCCCGTATTACTGCCGTCGACCAAGAAGGAAGAAATTTTATTGCTGATGTGGGCCCTGGTGATCTCTGGTATTTCCCACCCGGCATTCCACACTCAATACAAGGTCTTGAGGAAGGCTGCGAATTTTTGCTGGTTTTTGATGACGGTAGCTTCTCTGATTTGAACACTTTATCCATCTCCGATTGGTTTGCACATACTCCAAAAGATGTACTGTCTGCCAATTTTGGCGTTCCTGAAGGTGCTTTTTCATCCATTCCTCAAGAACAAGTATATATCTATCAGGATGCCGTTCCCGGCTCTCTTCAAAGTCAGGCGGTTCCCTCTCCCTATGGTACGTTGCCTCAATCCTTTAAATATGAATTACTCGCTCAGCCCCCCATCAAAACACCGGGTGGAAGCGTACGAATCGTCGATTCTTCCAATTTTCCGATATCCCAAACGATCGCCGCTGCTCTTGTTGAGATTGAGCCTGGAGCCATGCGGGAAATGCACTGGCATCCCAATAATGACGAATGGCAATACTATCTTACCGGGCAAGGCCGAATGACTGTTTTTGGCGGAAATGGCGCGGCGCGCACGTTTGATTTCAGAGCCGGGGATGTTGGATATGTACCTTTTGCTTATGGCCATTACATTCAAAATACAGGCTCGAGCACGCTATGGTTTCTTGAAATGTTTAAAAGTGACCGCTTTGCTGATGTTTCCCTGAACCAATGGATGGCTCTTACCCCCACAGAGCTCATTCAAAGCAATTTAAATGTTGGCGCTGATGTTATCTCTAATTTACGGAAGGTAAAATGGCCCGTCGTCAAGTATCCCGGTTATTCTTTTTATCCAAAGGATGAACTCTGAAGAATCCGGTGAACGTGCATCTTGTCCGTGCTCTCAGAAAAAAGCATATCCTCATGCATTTCTTACTGCTTTCTAATGTGAATTTAATTATCTCCGGATATATTTAAGCAAATAGCACTTATAAAAATAAAAGGCTGTTAAAATTCGGGGAGTGAGAAATGAAAGATGCAAAAAATTGCACAAGTCACGGCCTTTTTTTGGATTATGAAGATTTGCGCTACTACGCTGGGTGAAACCGCAGGTGACTTATTGTCACAAACCCTTAATGTAGGCTATGCCATTAGTTCCATGATTTTGTTTAGTATTTTTTTAATTAGTCTTATTTTTCAACTTTCTTCTAAGAAGTACCATCCATTTCTTTATTGGACTGTAATTCTTACAACGAGCACTGCTGGCACGACCATGTCAGACTACATGGATCGTAGCCTAGGGTTGGGTTATGCAGCGGGATCATTAATTTTAGTATGTATATTGTTAGCCATTTTTTCATTTTGGTATTTTAGTGAGCGATCATTGAACGTCAATAATATTACTACACGGAAAGTAGAAGTGATTTATTGGATTGCCATCTTGTTCTCAAACACTTTAGGTACTGCTTTAGGTGATTTTTTGGCGGATAGTTCCGGTCTTGGTTTTGTAGGAGGAGCGGTTTTAATAGGGAGCTTGCTGGGTGTGATTCTGCTATTAACTTATTTTACAAATATTTCACGAGTTTTTCTGTTCTGGCTAGCATTTGTATTAACACGTCCTTTTGGAGCGACATTTGGAGACCTTCTTACCAAATCCCACGCAAAGGGAGGATTGGATTTAGGTACTATGGGATCTTCGTTGGTACTGGTTACAATTCTTATAGCCTTAATTATCTACACTACTCTAAATGCTTCTAAAATGAAACAAACACCGGAGTTAAACGCAAGTTAATCATTTAACGGGGTCCCGCCAACATTTTAACGAAAATATACGCTAAGCCTTTGAGCATGACCGGCTTGGCGTTTTTTCTTACTCTAAGTACGAATAGTCCGGGGTGTACTGCCCGGACTATCGGTCATTCAATTTCCTGTTGTTTAAGCGGTCGCAATGAATTAGAGATGTATTCTGCTTAAAATTGAATTTGTACTCGCCCAAGAAATTGAATCGAGTTTTTCAATAACCTTCAAGAAAGAATCCGGATAACTGGCCGCCAGTTGATGGTGACCGGGTTCAATTACATCACTTTTTGCGCGGCTTCTCGGTATCGTGTTAATGTTGGAGTAGCCACATCTTCAATTCGGAATATAACTTCTTCTTGATGGTCGGCTGTCTCAACCCAACCGATAAAATGTTTCAGGTCGCTTGCGTACTCCTTTAGCGTTTTTGGATTCAAATCTTCATGGTGGTGAGAGCGTGAATGAAGTTCTGAATCGCCTGCTCCCCTGCTCCGAAATCCCGGTCGTCTCTCTCATTAGCAAGGCCTCCAAATCTTGACTTACATTACCGGACATCAAGTGTGCGTTCTGAAAATACCTAACGACCGCTAATCTTAATTAGCGGTCATTTGAAATAAGGAGCTATTCCTTCACGGTAGTTCGTAAAGATGATTTGAATAACCTAGGATAGTACCAGAGAAGCTGACACCATCCGAAAAGCAAATGTATAAAAACGGAATTATACTTAAGATTCCATTTTCCCCAAATTACAGATGCATGCTATTAGCCTAAAGAATACCGTGGAGTTAGACAGAACTCTCCTTGGTATGGAGGTGTAAATGGAGCAACTCCTGTCCCTGTTAATGTTATTGAAGTAAAGCCATTTTTGGTAAATGCAAGACTAGCACCTATAGTTAGAGTATCAGTTTCCACTATAGTAGCACCAAGCAGAAATGTAACTGTTACGGTACCAGCAGTTATATAATTTCGTTAATCAACAGACCTGTTTTTATAGTTATAGTATGCAAATTAAGATGTTCGGAGACATGCATTAGTACTATGTTGATTCGCATATTTTCCGCATTATTTTGGTACTAGAGATGACATCATCCGAACGATGACGATACCACAAATCCTTAGAGTAAGAAAAAAAGCCAAGCCAACTTCCAGTTCCCTATCTGTAAATGGTTCAGGCAGCATAGTAACCGGTATCTGATCTGGTGCCCGAAAGTCATGTGCTGAACGGATGGCTTTCCCAATGACTCTGGCGGCAATCGCAGTTCTGAAGATCGCTTCTCCCCGGCCAGCTGCCCGAACTGCATCTACAAGTTCATCAGGTGCCGCATCCTTTAGTAAATACCCGATCGCTCCCGCACGGATGCCATCATACACATAATCCTCCTGATCAAATGTGGTCAGAATGACAACTTTGCAATCCGGTATAGCGTCTACGATGTCATGGGTTGCTTCAATTCCTCCCCATAATATCACTTGAGTACACATGTTGCATATGGAGAATAACTGCATCCGCTGTAATGATCGCGAGGGTCAGTAGAACAGAGCGCAGGATCGGCAATCGCAGCACGATATAAGCAATGAGATAGCAAAGCAGGGCAAACACCAATTCACCCGCATCGAACGCTATCCAATAAAAGGCTGTTAACATCCAGATTCCAATGACAGCAATCATGCGTTTTCCGCTATGAAGTAACCACTTTGCACTCCAAAGCAAAACCAGATAGACGATTCCTAATAACACACCTGCCATCGCACTCCATAATGAAGACGTTTTGAACATTCCTACAAGAGCATATAACAAAATCAGACTTAAAATCATGTTTCGGGAGTGGGCCACTATATATTGCCAAAGCGCTGCCAGCTTTTGTTGAATCGGCATAAGTGACATCCCCGTCAGAACGCTCCTATTGGGTACAAGCTGTCCCGCATTCGCTTCATCATTTTCATTGGTGGCACCTTCTCCATTCGCGTTGTCCCAGCAATTGCTGGTACTATCCCCCCACATTCCTTATTTATCTCAACTGCATGTAACCAGTTTAAGCCATTCGGAGTCGCTTTAGAGTCCATCTGCAGGTTGATTTACTCCCTCCTCCCCTAGATGGAGCATTGGATACATTGAAATTCCTCATTCCTAATCAGTTTCTAATCTAAGCTTAAATGTTCTATGGTTTTTCACATATAATTCTCACTATCGTTTCATGTTCTTTATGTACATTGTTCAGGAGGGACAAGCATTTAAGAAGGTTCCCAAAACATGAGGAGGATTATCAATGAAACAAGAGGATCGGAATCAGAACATGAAAAGCGAAAATCTCCCCATTTCCACAGAGGAGTTGGTTAACCCATCTATAGGCTGGCAAATGCTAAACAAGGTGCCGGAGGTCACCATTTTCTTTTGGATTATTAAGATTATGACGACTACCGTGGGAGAAACCGCTGCCGACTTTCTTAACTTTAATTTACATTGGGGCTTGACTCGTACAACTGTGGTCATGGTTGTTCTCTTACTCGTCACACTTCTATTTCAGTTTAGGTCGCGCAAATATATACCCGGAATCTACTGGCTCGTGGTGACTCTCATCAGTGTTGTGGGCACGCTCGTCTCAGATAACCTCGTGGATCACATAGGGATCTCGCTGCAAGTTACCACAACTGTCTTTGCCCTTGCTCTCCTGGTGACTTTTACGATTTGGTATGGGAGCGAGAAAACATTATCCATTCATTCTATTTACACGACCAGACGTGAAATATTCTACTGGGCAACGATATTCTTTACCTTTGCCTTGGGTACTGTGGCTGGTGATCTTATATCAGAGGGCCTTGACTTAGGTTATTGGAGGTCAGCGCTTATGTTTGCGTCACTGATTGGTATCGTAACGATTGCCCGCTACCGATTTAAATTCAATGCCGTGTGGTCCTTCTGGATGGCGTACATTGTGACCCGGCCTCTTGGCGCCTCACTTGGGGATTATCTGTCGCAATCTCACACCGATGGCGGACTCGGCCTGGGTACGGCTGGAACCAGCGTGATTTTTCTCGGGACTATTTTAGCCTTGGTGATCTACCTGACGAAATCCGGAATAGATCAAACCCAACCATCATCATAATCTGCTAAAAAGCATAGAAGAAAACGTACCCGGGACGTAGCCGGAATGATCCGGGTAGATTGCACCTTGACTCTGATACAATATTTTCACAAAAAATATAGTTAAATATTGAAATAAATAACCAAATACCTTATAATTACAAAAAACAATCTCTTCTAACAACTATAATAGGCAAGTACCAGCAAAATTTATGTTTAGGTTTTTCTTTCTCTCAAATTGCTAAATTCATACTATTTTTGCGTTATTATTCTATAATCAGGGGAGTGGTTGTAATTATGTTTAACAATGAGATTTTAACAGGCTCACTACAGGAGCGCAAACAGATCGTAATCGACGATGTAGCAGCATTGGGCTACCCTTACAATGAGTACGATCAGGGGCGAAAGGTCGGTGGTTATGCGGCTATGGCGCAATTTTCCAAAGGAGATATCAGCACTGGACTTGCCTACGTCAACATTCATTTGGATCGGAGCAAAGACATGTTCTGGGGAATTAACGTAATGGAAGCTTATATGAAGTATAAAGAGTATTACACACCCGCATTAAAGGATAAAGTAAAAGCAAAAATGCTCAGTTTTAACATTTTGAATGCCGATGGGACAGCTCTGTCGGGAAATACAGAAAATCAACGGCTCATGTACGCGGCAGTCGGGGTTGTCGGAGCGGAAGAATGGCCAGATTATCCGGTGAATTATGCTACCATCGCCAGAAGCTTTCTGCTGTCCGAACTTCCCACAATTACAAAACAGGGGTACTTTGAATACGACTCCCCAACATATTTTATCCATCATGTAGGACCGCTATTGTTCATTACCGAATACTTGAAAGACGCGACATTGCAGAATATGGCCAAACTGACATTAGAGTGGTATTTTGCCAGTATCGTAGGAGAGTGGCTGCATGGGTACTGGGTGACCAGTCAGTCCAGAACATATAATGCGCAGCAAGAGCCGGGATATACACTCGATGAGAGTGCAATGCTGCTGTGGGTGTTGTTTGGAGACAGTCGTAAGCCGATATACCTCGGCAATGAAACCAATCTGAAATTTACCACGATTCCATTTACGGTTGCGGACTACGAGTTACCAGACATTTTCAAGAGTATAGCGACAGCCCGTTCTACAACTTACACCCATAAGGAACGGATGCCTAGAAACAGTAACAAACCGTATAAGACAAGCTACATCACCCCGGATTACGCCGTATTCAGTCAAAAGGACAATCGGCTCGCACAAAACCAGCTTCATCGTTGGGGCATCAAATGGGTGGGAGATGCATACAGTGACGAACCAAATACGTTCTTCATGAAGCAACACCTCAGTGAGCCGATTAACTTGAATCCGTCCAACTCGGAATATTGGATTGGCGGAACGAATATGGAGGAAGTGCTTCAGGACGACGGTGCACTCATTGCAGTATACAATATCACAAATTCAAATACATGGATCGACGGCCCTGTTTCATATAACGGAATCAAAGAAACGATCGAACAGGACCCATTCAACAAGAACGGCTGGGTATTCTTCCATACAGGTAAAATGCTGATGGCTGTCAGGACGGCACAACCTTACGAGTGGCCTTATGACACGGAGTCGTGGAAATACGGAGGTTATCAGAGAGCGTTGCGAAGTGACGGGGCAAAAAATGCGGTCATCGTTGAAACAGCACCTCTTATGGACTACACAGGCGGTTCTTGCATTAGAGAGCTTGACTGCTTTGCTGAGGCTGTGCTGACGAAAACCGTAGTGGATTTCAGCGGTATTAACGATACCAATCCACGGGTCTATTACAAAGGATTAACAGGTAAAGAGATGGAAATCGTATATGCCACCTCACGTAAAATTCAGGGTGCAGAAGTCAATTATGCTAATTGGCCTCTGCTAGATGATCCGTGGATGCATCAGAATTATAATGGAAATAAACTCGATTTGGTTTATGACAGAGAGAGACGGACCTATGATTTCAATAACTGGAACGTAACATCAAGCATTATGTAAAGTGTCTGTCGCCAACTGACAAGGGCGTCGCAACCAGGTTATCAGATCTGTTTGAGACGCCCCTACATTTACTTCCAGGTGCCTACATGGGTTTGTACAAACTGCTCAACTGAAATCGGGCTGCGCCCGGTGACACGCTCCACGATATCGGTAACTTGGTCTTCACTTCCGTTTTCACGTATCCTTCTATCCAATCGCGCCTTGCTGAGGGCTTGATGCACCGGCCCGAATACCGGGCCATCCGCAGGGACAGATGCGCTGCCCAGAAGCACGAACCTTTTCACGCCTTCATGAATGGCTTTTTCAATAAAAAGAATCATGACCTTGGCAGGATTTATATCCTTTACAGGCACAACCAAATAAACTTTATCTACATTCGTCAGCGCTTTTGTATGTGTTGATTCATCGTACCAATCGAAATGTACATGATCTGAGCCGGGCAAATTTGTCGAGTTACTGCGTCCCGCTAACCGAACAGGATGCTGAAACTGCGTAAGTCTGGCAGCAATGCAACTACCGGTTTTGCCGCTTGCGCCTGTCTTGGCAGTAAACGCCAGCGATAGCCGGGCATGATTTAGAAATCTGGCGATTGACAATAGCTCAGAATCCGTGGAATGAAACTCTCCCTCTTTTTGAGCGCGGACCAAGGCGTAAGCTTGTTCTTCTATTCAACAAAAGAAGGCCTGTTGCATATTTACATAAAACTTGCTGCAAATACGCAAAAAAACACCGTATCAGAATACGATGTTTTTATAAATTTACGAAAACAGTTGTTCAGCTTGAAGCTATTCTTCAGAGTCTACATTATGGTAAACCTGCTGAACGTCCTCCAAATCTTCTAATGCATCAATTAATTTGTCAAATTGAAGCTGTGCATCTTCTGGAAGAGTAATATCATTTTGGGCAAGCATGGTAAGTTCGGCCACTGTAAATTCTGTAACTCCCGCCTGCTTGAAAGCTTCCTGCACAGCATGAAACTGGTCAGGCTCAGCATACACGATAATAGCCTCATCCTCTTCGATGATATCACGCACCTCTACATCTGCCTCCATCAACAGCTCCAACACTTCATCTGCGGTTTTACCTACCAGACCAATAACCGCCGTTGAATCAAACATATAGGCTACAGATCCGCTTACACCCAGGCTACCGCCATTTTTAGTAAAAGCAGAACGTACATCAGATGCCGTACGGTTTACGTTATTGGTGAGTGCATCTACAATGACCATGGAACCGTTCGGTCCGAAGCCTTCATAGCGAAGCTCAACATAGTTTTCATCTCCGGCGCCTTTTGCTTTTTCAATCGCCCGGTCAATGATCGCTTTCGGCACATTGTACGTTTTTGCACGTTCTAGCACGACTCTGAGAACCCGATTGGATTCAGGATCAGGCTCGCCCTGTTTGGCTGCTACATAAATTTCTACGCCAAATTTAGCATATATACGACTCGTATTAGCATCCTTGGATGCCTTTTTTTCTTTAATATTGTTCCACTTACGTCCCATAATATCCCGCTCTCTTTCTATATGAATATACACAACGGTATTCATTATATCCTTGTATATTATATCTCCTAAAGGAAGCTTGAACAAGTTCAAAGGATTTAGTGATAAAAAAATGTCCTTTTCTCATGGAATTCTAATTTTCATCTAAAGGTGCTCCCATGTTCAAGAGTTAAGATCATGTTACTTTCTACTTTTGAATCACATAAGAAAAGGAGTAATCCCTAATATGTTATCTAACCTGGACTATCAGATTTTTCACCTCATTAATGAACAAGCGAACAACTATTCTGTTCTGAACGGGCTGATGCGTTTTTTCGCCGAAGATGCCCAATATGTGTTCGCTTTAGCCTTGCTCCTGTACTGGTTGTCAAGAAATAAACTCAACCGTAAGATGGTCATATCGGCGGTGGTATCCGTATGTCTGGGCATGGGGATCAGCTTTATCATCGGGCATCTTGTGTACCGGGATCGTCCCTTCGTTACTCACGCCGTCATTCAGCTAATCAAGCATCCGGCCAACGCCTCTTTCCCGAGCGACCACGCCATTGGAGCTTTTGGGCTGGCGGCCACGTTTTGGCTATACAGTAAGAGGTTTAGATTGTTCTGGCTCTCCGCAGCTTTACTTATCGGTTTTTCCCGTATTTGGGCTGGCGTTCATTACCCGTCAGATATTGCGGCTGGTGCGCTGATCGGCACCTTGTGTGCAATTAGTACCCGATATCTGCTCCAGCGCTTCAAACGTCCTCGGAAACTGGTAAACTCTTGCTTGAACCTGTACGAAAAAATGGAACATAAAATCTGGAACAGATCAAACAAACCACAAGCTGACGATGCTTGAGTGTGAAAGAAGCTCCGTAAACCATGGATATGGCTTACGGAGCTTCTTTGATTTATCTAACCTATTTAGACTCTATATATTGGAAAACAAAGCGTTACGGTTGTCCCGATATGTTCAATACTGCTTACTCTGATGTCACCGTTATATCGCTTGACCAGCTGCTTGGCTATCGCAAGGCCCAAACCTGTCCCGCCCTGCTCGCGGCTTCTGGCCTTATCCACCCGATAAAATCGGTCGAATAAATATGGCAAGTCCTCCGCCGGAATTCCGATTCCGTAATCAGTAATATGAATATAAACCTCGTTTCGTTCCAGCGTCCCCGTTACAAGGATTTCTTTCGAAGAGCCCGCGTATTTAACGGCGTTATCCAGCACGATCAGTAACAATTGTTCCAGATGCTGAGGCGTGATGTGAATCTGTAACTTTTCGAGGGGAGTCAGTTCCTCCCGGAATATCATATCAGGATGCAGCATGGCAAAGTTGGTAAGCGTATACTGAACGGTGTGACGGATATCTATTGCAGGCACATTTTGTTCAAAAGTTCCCGATTCGGCCCTGGTTAACTCCAGAAGATCGTTTACAATGCCTTTCAAACGCTCAAGCTCCTGAACGGACACACTGAGCGACTCGTCCAATATAGCCGTATCATGTTTGCCCCAGCGGTTCAATAAGGAGATATGGCCTTCAATAATCGAAATGGGTGTGCGTAATTCATGGGAGGCATCCTCAACAAACTGCTTTTGCTGTTGGAAAGATCGCTCCAACTGATCCATCAGCCCATTAAACACTCTTCCCAGATTTGACAGCTCGTCATTATTGTCGGATACTTGCACACGCTCCTCATGCAGCCCTTTTTTCCGTATTCTTGTCATCGTGTCTGTCATGGACTGAATCGGCCGGATTAACTGGCGTGAAAGAAAAATTCCTCCTAAGGCGCTTAAAATAATAGCTCCTATACCGCCCGCAATCATGACACCTTTTATTTTGTCACTTACCTTCTCTAAATTTTCCATATTGTTGATGATTTCAATCGTTCCCTTAAAGCGACCTGAATTCAACGGACTACGCATGATCAAGACCTGATCTTCCAGATGCCATGCAGTCATAATCCGGGTGCTTTGCACCGTTTGCGGCGAAAACCAATCCTCAGGCATTTTGTCGCTGACGCTCAATAGTGGGGTTCCTTGCTGGTTCAAAATGCGGATCATTTGATGCGGATCATTCATATCCTCAACAAAGCGTCGACTGTTTACTATTTCCTGCGCGGACATCTGTTTTTGCTGAAAAAAGTTTTGGATTTCATTCATACTCTTGCGGATACTCACTTCTCCCTCACTGACCATCCATTGGTTAATCGTAAAATATTGGACGCCGTTGTATAAAACAAACAAAATACATAGCAGCAACGAAGACCACACCGCCAATTTCCAACGAATGGGTAGCCGGGAGAATATGGATTTTACCGTTTTCATTATCGAATTACGTACCCCAATCCGCGTAGTGTCTGAATAAAGCTCGGTTCCCCAGGCTCGTCGATTTTGCTTCGCAGGTAACGAATATACACGTCGACGACATTCGTCTCCACCTCCGAATCATAGCCCCATATGAGTTCCAGTAATCTCTCCCGGGTCATGACGCGCCCAATATTCTGCATTAATATGGACAGTAGATCAAATTCACGCTTCGTCAATTCAATAATCTGCTGGCCTTTTGTCAAAACGCGGGCCTCGCTGTCGAGCACCAGTCCATTGTAGATAATCTGGTTGGTATCCTCCACAGAACCACTGCGTCGCAGCAAAGAACGCATCCGTGCCAGCAACTCTTCAATGGCAAAAGGCTTGGGGATATAGTCATCTGCGCCGCTGTCCAGTCCCATCACTTTGTCCATCACACCGTCTCTGGCGGTCAGCATAATGATCGGAGTTTGTTTCGTTTTGCGAATCCGTCGACATACTTCGATTCCGTTGAGGCCTGGGAGCATTAAATCCAGCAGGATGATATCCCATTCCTCACTTAACGCAGACTCCAGCCCCTTCCGCCCTTCATAGTTGACGGTTACCTCGTAAGATTCATGCTTTAGTTCCAGTTCAATGAAACGGGCCAAATTTTTCTCATCTTCGATCAGCAGTATCTTCTTCATAGCTATCCTTTCTATGCTCGGGGCGTCTTCTCCTAGTATGCTTGATATAGAAACCAGTTTACTCTATGTACATTAAAAAATAATGATCTTTTCATTTTATTTTTCTCATGATATTTTAATGTGTCCTGAGTAAGCTTAATCATGAATCTATGAACACAGTTCTGTGATTAATTTATCATGAAATGAGGTTCCTCTGTTGAAAATGAAAATACTGTTGACCGCCATCGCTCTAACGGCAGCCTTTTGTATAATGTCTCATTCCGACTGGTTTACGAACCGTTCTGATGCTAAGGGCGTTCAACCCTCGGCTTTAGCGGTCACACCCGTCAAGTCTGAAACAACGCAGTCCAATGCCGCCAAATCTCCGCACCGTATTGATCATATCGTCATTGTTGTGGAAGAAAATCATTCGTCGAAAAAAATATCAGGCAATTCTTCCGCACCCTTTATGAATGACCTGATGAAAAACGGTGTCTCTCTGATGAATCATTATGCGATCGAACACCCGAGTCAACCGAACTATCTGGATCTTTTTTCCGGTTCCAATCAAGGGGTGAACAATGATCTGACTCCCAAGAAGATGAACGCCAACAATCTGGCATTGGAGCTTACGAAACATGGATATACGTTTGGGGGCTACTCGGAGGGATTACCCAAAACCGGATTTACAGGCCCTTATGATCTGAGAACCCTGTATGCCAGAAAACATAATCCGTGGGTGAATTTCACCAACCTGCCTGCCTCGATCAATATGCCTTTAACCAGCTTTCCGCAAAATTTTAATCAGTTGCCGGCCGTTTCTTTTGTCATTCCCAACCTGAACCACGATATGCACGACGGCACGATCCGGGAAGCGGATCAATGGTTGCAAGCCCACTTGTCCTCTTATGCCCGCTGGGCACCGCAGCATAACAGTCTTTTAGTCGTAACATGGGACGAAGATGACATGAGCAGTAACAACAAAATCCCGACTATGATCATAGGTCCTCATTTGAAAAACGGCCCATACAACGAGAAAAGCAATCATTTCTCCGTGCTGCGTATGATCGAACAATTATACGGATTGGAGCTGCTGGGCAAGAGCAGAACGGCACCGCCGCTTAATATATGGACAACAGGCTCATAAATGTCTAATATGATGGTGGAGTATGACTTGAAGGGGATAGATCACTTGGATGTACTATATAAAAAGTTGAGTAATAATCATGAAATAACGGTATACGACACCACAGAGCTGTATGGTGAAAAAGGATTATTCCGGGTGATGCAGTTTTCAAATGCAGCCGTACAAGGCGCGGTGGATTTGAATCATCCGCAACGCATTCTGTTCGAATATCCGAGAGCAATCATCCATCTGATGGAGCTGAACGATCCGTCATTTGAAGACGTGTTTGTGATTGGGCATGGCATAGGTACGATTGCGGGTCATTTTACAGAAAAACGCTTTAAGATTGCCGAGCTGGATGCACAAGTCGTGGAGTTCAGTCGAACATTCTTTGGATACGATAAGGACAATGTGACTGTTGGTGATGGACGCCGCTTGTTGGAGAAGGAAGCGCCAGATGCTTATGATACTATTATTTTGGACGCCTTCACAGATCAGGGAACGCCGCCGCATTTAATATCCCTGGAATTTTTCAGGATGGCCAAAGAAAAGCTGGATTCCGAAGGCTCCATGATTATGAACTTAATGGGCAAAAGTGAGCACGATCATCTGATGAATGCCATTCATACAACGTTGCGTGAGGAATTCGCTTATGTCACAGCTTTCTCCCTCCCCTCGGAAGGCGCTGCCGACATACAAAATATCATTATGATAGGTCGGGATAAGCCAATCCGGTTTCAGGCACGTCATATGGCAGGCTTTTATGAGATTGCCCTTGGAGAAGGTCACATTCTACAGGACACAGATACTTAATGCTGTACAGTAGTTGTTGGTAAAGAATGGTTTCTTTGTTGCTCGTTCTTCGCTCTACTAACTCTATTTTCCCGTGCTCAGCATCTTTACCAACGACGATGCGCACGGGAATACCCACTAAATCCGAGTCTTTGAATTTAACCCCGGGGCGTTCCTCCCGATCATCCATCAACACTTCCACACCGTGATCCTATAGCTGGTTATATAAATCCTCGGTCATATGATTCCGTTCTGATCATGATTTTGCTCTACAATGGCAGAAAGGATTCGGGAAATGCCAATTTAAACACTTGTCCAATCTCAATTCCACAATGAAACTTCAACTTCCCTTTGTCACAGCGAGGACATGGTTCCCCTTTCATGACGTTGCGTAAATCCGCCACATGGCGAAGATCCATATCGCGTCTTGGATTCGCATGGCGATAGTGATGATCCAGCTCGTTCGCGCCTGCGATGCCACTGGACATTTGAACGACGGCGTAATCCACCCACACAGGGATCGTCAACCCGCATGGACCTACGAACCCCGAGGGGGTTCCAGTCGCCTTTGATACGGCATTTGAACTTCCTATTTCGAATTTTTCACTACCTAAAATATGTTTTACTTTCACTTCGTTGACCCCATGATCTCCCCTGACGACTACAGCAATGGGTTGATCGTCAGCCATATAAATCAGTGTTTTGATCCTATCTTGTGGCTGTATTTGCAGCGATTCAACCAGTTGATCTATCGTGCGCAGACCTGGAGTATGAAACTTTTCCATTTTGTCTGTATTGAGAGAAGGGGTGGTGTCTGATTTTTCCATTATCCGTGGCTCGGCTTTTTCAAGATTAGCGGCATAGTCACAGCAGGTACAAGCGGCAATCGTATCCTCTCCGATGTCAGCCAGCGCCATAAATTCATGGGTTCCGCCTTCGCCGCCAATAGCACCCGCATCTGCTTCTACTGCGCGAAAGTTCAGGCCGCAACGGGTAAAAATACGATGATAAGCCTTGAACATGGTCCAATAGGCTTGGTCCAGCTCTTCCCAGCTCGTATCAAACGAATAGGCATCCTTCATCAAAAATTCTCTGCTGCGGAGCAAGCCAAATCCAAACAGCTTTTAACCAACTCGGCAGTTTCTATGACCTTGCGGTTCTCGAATGCGAGATTAAAGACTTCTCGATTAATCCTGCCAGACTCTGCTCGCAGCAACGTCATATAGCATGTAACCAGGTCTTGAATATGGATACTCGGGTGAATCACCATAGATGCTGCATGACGAGGGATAAATTAAGCGCGGTGCTGTCCGTCCCAGCAGATTCATCCAGCCTCTTTTAAGAGCACTCCACAGGCACACAAAAGCGGACAGATCCAAAAAGATAATGATATCTGCGAGTTGAAGTCGCAAAGGGATAGATTTTTGCATAAATCCGTCCGTGATCCACCTTTCCGCTTCCAAAGCTCTGGATAAACCGGATAACCATTCCTGTTCCGTCACCTTCAATGCTTTCAGATTGAATGCTCTCCGTTTCAATTCCTTCTGAGCACTGGCATGACTAGGCATCCCTTTTCTCGAATTGTTCCACCCATGAGCGGATCATTTGAGAAGCTTCGCCTAGAATACTTGCATTTTGATATAAAAGATAAATCCTGCACCCAGCAATGGCCTGCCGGATATCCTGTTCCAGCTTACAGCGTCGTCTATGCATCTGCCCCGGGTTTAGGCAATCATCTAAAATCCGCTCCGTCCCCTCGAGTTGAAGCTGCTGATTCACCAATATAGATGCCGCTTCTTCGGAAGTCAGCCGTCTACCCTCCACCTGAGCAAGCTCAATACGCCAGATCAGGATTACCCATAAATGAATACGACCTTCATATTGAATCTGTGTATCGGACAAAGCCGCTATTTCTTTGGGCAGCAACATGATTTTAGGCTCTTTAGTTTCGTTTGGAGAAACATAGCCTGGACTGGAGACTTGTCTGTTTTGCTCGTAATACAAGGTCGTCCCGGCTTGCAAAATCTTGGCCTGAAGCCCGGGGAATCGGAGAAGCGTCTGCTTGCGAATACCTACCTTATGAGGTAAACCCAGGACATGCAGCGCGCCTGTTCTCTCCTGAAGAAGCACCTTGTCATTGGAAATAAAATGAGCGTGCTCACTTGTTAATAGAGACAATAGCGTGCTCGTTTTACCTGCTCTTTTATCGCCTACAATGCCAATACCTGTATCGCCAAGCTGACATGCAGCAGCGTGAAACAGAGTCCAGCCTCGTTTCAGATGTACGACTTTAACCAGCGCTCGTAATAATCGCATCGAACAGACCCGCGCCTGATGCTCAGTATCACCTGAATCAGAACCATCTGTCAGAACAACTACACGATTGCAACGTGAAAAATGGACATATAGCACATTTACCTGCTCCGCCCCGATGTCCTGCTGCTCTGCCAAGATCTCGATCCCGTCGTCGATATCACACCGTTCCCCCTCATCCTGCATATAGAGAGCCAGGAATGCATAGAGTTCGCGGCTACTTGTATGAATAACCGTATATTCCGAGGCAGCGGACCGACCAGCTGCGAAAATATCTGAATCGGGTAAGCCCAGTTCAAAATACCGCGAAATATAGGCTGCAAACGCCGAGTCTTCCGTAAAATAGCAAATATTCACCTCATGGAAGGAGATCCACAAAGGATGCAAATATCGATCACTTTGAATAACTTTGGTCAGGGCGTGGATCAGGTAGGGTCGCAGGTTGTCTCTCATCCCGGGTTCGCCTCACTTCCTGTAATAAATAGGCCGCTTCATTCCGACTGCGGACCACAAATTGCGCAGCCCGCGCTGCATGGCGCGAAACATACAAATCCTGAGTGGAATATCAAAGTAAATGAGGACATCTGCACTGCAAAAACGGCGTTCAATGGATGTTTTATAAAAGCCTTCCGTGAGGATATGAGGCTGCCTTAACCATTGCTCCAATTCGTGCAGCCATTGATCTTCACGGGGAGGTGTTCCATATTGCTGCTGCAAATCATACGAAATATCGTCCATCTGAGCAACTGGTGGGACGATGTTGTCCAGGTGATGCTTTCTTTGCGGCTTGCAGGAATAATTTGCTATTTTGCAATGTCGTAGCTTCCATGAATGAATCCCAAAGATTTAATGACCTGCGTCGCTTTCGTAAGATATGCAGGCTCCAAGAGCAAGTCAATATCGCTGGACATTCGGATACTTGTATTTTGATACACATGATGAATGATCCATCCAGTTGCTTTTGAATCCCTAATAGAATGAGCTAGTGCTCGGCGGGGAATGAATTGAAATTCAGATCAACTTTCATACAAACCTCCTATCTGGAATTCATCCAGGAACATAAACGATATTTGGATTTTAAAATGATCAAATTCCGGTGGTTGCCATATTGCTTAATTACAGGCCAGATTTTAGGACGGATACGCCTGCGAAAGCCCATAACAAAGCGGACAAACCGGGGCGAAATATCCCAAATACGAACCGCCTCCTGCTCTACTCCTTTGGGCAGTTCCTTAGAGAATAGAAAACGGTTAAGCGAACGTGTCATCACCCCCGTAATTGCTTCTAGCGTGCTGACATCCATCACAATGATGGTATCGGACCGCTGGAGCCGCTCGGTAAAATAACAATCATGATAATTCCCTTCAATGATCCACTCGTCTCTTTGAAGCACTTCGCCCAGCTGTTTAAAAAATTGTTCATCTGTGCTCCGCTTCCACTCCGGCCCCCAATACATATCATCCAGAGATATGAACGGTAAATGAGTCCATAAAGAAAGACGCTTGGCTAAATGGGTCTTGCCACTCCCCGGCGAGCCGACCACCATAATGCGTTTGGCGTGCTTCACGGCAAGAAGCTTCTTACGAAACCCCGGCTGTAAGGGCATCATTTGGTGGAGAAGTCGATAAAGTGAACCTGCTACGAAAGACCCTACTTTTAAAAGCAAATACAGCAGAAACAACGGCAGAAAAACGACGACATATCTTGTGTTATTCATCAGGCGACCTGCTCCTTATACCATTCTGATTGGGCTTCAAACATCTGCGCATAATATTGATGGTCAGACATCAGCTCCGCATGGGTGCCTTGCTCGACCACCTGCCCGTTATGCAATACGATAATGCGAACTGCTATACGTGCCGAGACTAAGCGGTGAGAGATTAATAACAATGTTTTTCCCTGCACCATTTTCTGAAACTGGCTGTAGACTTCCGCCTCTGCTTTTACTGCCGGTTTTTCAGGTATCGGATTATTTGCGAACATGTTCTTTGTACAGTCCGTCAAGGCGCTGGATGCGGGGCACTGAATCTGACGTGGAAAGATATTAGCGATGAGCTTCAGCAGCACACCGATGATGTGACGCTGCACATGAGATTGCAAAAAATCGCCGTCATAATAGTAAAAAGGTGTCTCATGCTCACTGGCTATTTGAAATAGCCCTTCCCGGTGCTGCTCGATGTCCATAAACCTCCTCCTTTCTCCACTTGCATCTTCCTGCCCTATCACCGATTCCAAAAGGTGTTCGCAAAAACAGATTTTTAAAAAGGGTGAAGCCATCCAGCCGAGAATCAATGACTTTGCCGTAGCAGCCGCATGGAATTTCCTTTTTGTTTTTCAGCATATAAAGGATGACTATGATCAAAGTCGTCATGATCCATATGATGATGGCTAAACCGTCGAGCCTCGTAGTCGATGACAGCATTAATATAGCGGCTATCAGTTCCAGAACAGGAAGCAGAATACCGACCCATGTGTTAGCTTTCAGTGGAAGCAGTTCATACCATTCTACCGTGCGAATAAAATGTCGTATATCCAACCCTTTCGTTAGCGCATACGTCCTGTATACATTGCCCTCGGATGCTTAATCGAGTTCGCGAGCTGCTGACAGGCTATTTTTTATAGATCCCCTCGTAAGCCTCGTATTGATGGAAGAATTGCAAAAATCCCGCCATACGGGCGGCATCCTTTTCCAAAAAGGCTCGCGAATTTGTCATTACATTGTTATAGACTAGAGGGATAACCGTTTCCTGGCTCATCAAATGTAGCACTTCCACAGAATAGAGTTTTTTAAACGCTTTGATTAAAGAAGCAACGCGCGCTGATACTTGTAGTCAGCTATCGTAAACTGCTTGGTGCTAGCGTCATACTGTTCAACGATCAGCACATGATTGTCATTCGTTTTTTTTGTAATACTGGCTGTTATAGGAAAGATGAAATGTGCTGGTTGGCAGCGATGGAGATCTTGGGTGCGGGTGGCCCATTCGGACACAGCGAAGTAGTAGCAGTGAAAATGATCAAGATTAGATGTCACTGGCATCATCCTTCACGCGTTGTTATTGACTAGAATGTATCGACTAGAATCTTCAAATTCATGCAGCACATCCTTTTGTGTTTTTTAAGGGTGTGTACCATCATTTTTCATTCAATGCCCCCCCCGCATCGTCGGGAACCGTTCAACTTATTTACAAGCCATGCAAATGCGAAGCCCAATTTAATGAATCCCAGTTTCATGTATCCCACCTCCTCAAGTACACACCCTTAAAAAACACAAAGTTTTGCGCATGCCTGCCGTACAGCTCGTTGAACTTGGAGCGGAGTGTATTCGAAGACAGGGTGTCTGAAACCGTCCGGTCGGTTTGGAGCGTTAATGCGGCACAACTAATTCCATATTGGCAAATTTGCTCCATAGGGTAACCTTGAATAATGCCATAAATCATCCCTGCAATAAAAGCATCGCCTGCGCCCGTGACATCGACGGTCCCTTGAACCGGCTGCACGGGAACTTGTCCGTGAGTTCCATCTTGAGATGCAAATAAAACACTGCCTGCACCACGAGTAAAGACGATATGTTTAACCCCGAGCTTATGAAAAATTTGCGCAGCCTCCAGCATCTGCTGATCATCGGTCATCCTCAATCCCAAATAAGCTTCTGCCTCCACAACATTACATACCAGCCATTCCACTCCATTCAGGTTACGGGGGAGCTTTCTCATTTTGAAGGCCGATACAGAAGAAACAAACAGCGGAACTTGATGTTCGTGGCATAGTCGAATCGTGGAAGCCAGTACATTCACGGAAAAATTGGTATCCAGCATAACCAATCCGGATGAGGTAATCAAAGGGGTATTATCAAGGATAGCTGAGGAACGGATCTGGTCGTAAATCTCCATTTCGGCAGTCGCTACAATCATTTCACCCTGCTCGTCCAGCAAAACAGTGTAGACCCCGGTGGACGGCTCGCCTTTGACTGGAAGAGGAACCACGTGAAGGTAGCGGTTGGACTGTTCGACTACAAATTCACCTTCCGCATCATCTCCAACTGCGGTCAGCAGGCTGACCCGCTGGCTCAGTCGTCCCAGATTTTCCGCCACATTCCGAGCTACCCCGCCGCAAGATTGCTGTCTGGTGCTGCTTGGATTGGAGGTGTGAAGCTGAAATGTACCTTTAATCATAATTTTTCGGTCAATATTGGCACCTCCGATACATAATATATGTTTTCGAACGGGCCAAAGCTCGTCCTGGTTATTTTTATAGAGCTGTTTTAAACTCATTACTTGACTCCTTTCGCGAGTCTGTTCGCATTATATGATCTACGTATCACGAATTTCCTTTTATTAAAATTATTTAGTGTTAAAATTGTCGCTTTATAAAATTAACACGTTTCGAATGTCAAATTCCTGAGAATAATGTCGAGCCCATCAAATTAGTCCTTAAGATGCATATGGGGACTTAATATATT
The DNA here is from genome assembly GCA_040544055.1 of Paenibacillus sp. PvR008. Classification (GTDB taxonomy): domain Bacteria; phylum Bacillota; class Bacilli; order Paenibacillales; family Paenibacillaceae; genus Paenibacillus. Next base: position 241 of record JBEUOG010000033.1, on the reverse strand, counting down.
TCAAAAATAGTTCATTTAATCGTTGTTATCAGATACTTATAACATTTTGAATATCTATGTTTTTTGCAATAGGTATCCTTTCACTTATTTTCATCATATTATGATATATTTCAGATCAATCATTATATGATGACTATTTTAAAATACTGGACAGTCAAAAGTTCTTGTCGAAAAATCGTAACATAGAAAAATAACCCAATCAGGCGATGGTCTGGTATCCTTAAGTTCTCACACAAAAAGG
>JBEUOG010000032.1:0-55928 GCA_040544055.1 Paenibacillus sp. PvR008 | reverse complement strand
CCCCTCTTTCACTGTTATGGAGGTCAGATCGTGATGGTTGCAAGTACGCAACGGGGTCTACTTTGGTATCTTTAGTTATTTCACGGATTCAGGTTCTAGTTCTAATGGAAGATACTGTACTAAATATTTTTATTTGTAATCCATGATATCAAGTTCATTTTGTACGAGTACCATCGGTTTGAACTAGGCCATTGGAAGCTTTCACATTAGTAAAGGCATAAAGCTGTAAACGTTACAGCTTTACGCCTTGCCTATTGGGATTATTGGTATCACGGCTCCTTGTATGCGGGAATCAAGTTTTATACCTTGCTCCTGCATAAGGAGCGAATCCGTACTCCCGCAGGGGGAGTAACAGCACGCGTTGAAAAGCCTTGCTACGTAAGGCTTCGCAGCACGTAAGTGCGAATCTCCCGGGGTTTTCATGTGAGCTTGGGGTTCAAAATAGCTCAATCTGGCTCACCCTGGCACCCATTCGCTCTAGCGTATCCGGGTCGTTATCACGGAAATAGGCGGCCTGGATTTGTTGCGATGCTTGTACGATCTGCTTGGAGGAATCGGCTGCATGTCTTAAGCGGCAGCTATAGACGATTGGAAAATAGTCCTGCAAAAACTTCCCTTCCATGTGTGCCGTCAGTGCAATCATTTGGAAGCCCAACTGCTCCGCGATAAAGAACACAGGACTAAGTACGTGATCGCTGGATGCTTTACCGAATGGATTATCCAGAATAACGGTACGATGCCGTTTCATTTTGGATTGAATATACTGTTTTCGCTCTGCCACATAATTGAGCAATCCCAGGAACAATGTCATGTTTTTGCTCCATTTTTCCCCACCGGACCAGCGGTTCGATTGTTCCCACGAGTACGCAGCCCGTGTAACCTGCTGATCGTTGGTCACTTTATGGCAGCTAACCTTCATCCCTTCACCTGCCAAAATAATTTGCAGCAATTGCCGGGAGTCCAGCCATTTGTCCAGCTCCTTGCGAATGGTGGCCTGTTGCTCTTGCCAGCTTCCAAGCTCTGGACGGGCCGCATATTGATCCAGCTTCGTGATCATCCATTCCATATGCTTACGGAGCCGCTCCTTGCCCTCTTGCTCTTCCCAGCCCGGAATGATGAAACTGTATATCTCTTTCCAGCCATCCTTCGTTTTCACACGGGTTTTCTTCGGAATTTCCTTGAGTTCCTGCATAATAAGCTTCAAATGGGTATGGATTCGCTGGATGTACTCCTGTAAGTCCTGATCCAGCGTTTGAAGCGTTTGCTCCCCCAGATGGATAACCATTTGAATCCGCTGCTCCATAGAGCTTTGAAAGTCTCGAATTTCCTGATACCGCTCCTTCGTCTCAATACCTTGAATTGTCATTTGGCGCAACTTGACATCCTTAACCTCTTTAGCGCAAAAATCCTTGAATTGGTTCCGGGCCGCCATAACCTGCTTCTGCTCGGTTGTTAACCGTTCATATTGCTCGCTTAATCGGTGAATACATTGTTCCGTATAATGTCGGCGTTTGTAGCCAAACTCCGTTTGCTGATCCGTTTCCAGAATAGCAGCCGACAGTCTCACATCCTCCAACGCGTGAACGAGCAAATGCTTGTTCCACAAGTCTAGCGCCTGATCCAGCTCTTGCTGCTGCACATGTAATTGTTGCTGCCGTTTCTGTAACTGCTTGCTCTCAAGCTGTAGCGCCGTCTCCTCTTCCTCCAAACGCGCCTCCACATTACGCAGTGATTCCTGAAACCTCTCCGGCTCCTCGCCCGGAAATTGATCCACAAACTGCCGCGACAAGGTAGCAATCTCACTCGTGCGGGAATGCAGTTCCTTTTCTATGGCCATCTGCTCCTGCTTCACCCTGTTTACTTGCTCACGACCATCTACAATGTCTGTCCAGGCACTCTGTTTACGTACCTCTACCTCCAAAGGAAGGAGCAAATCAGCGTCCAATTCTGGATGCTGGATCAGCAAACTTTTCATCGCCCCGGTACAGTCCCTTTCACTCTCCTGCTCACGTGAAAGATTCATCTCCAACTGCGTCCGTGTCTGGAAAATACGATGTCGCTCCAGATCAAGCGCCTTACGTGACTCTTTTAGTTCCTCAATCGTCCCTTCAGATGGCACAACCGCAAAAGGTTGCACCTCAGCATATCGCTCGTCCTGACGCAACAACTGAGTCTGCATCCGAACATCCCGAAGATCCTCAGCAAGACTACTGTGTTCATTCTGCTTTTGCTTGCTCCGACTGATCTCTCGCTCCAGTTGGCGGCGCAACAATTCAAGCTGCTGTCGCACCGGAATATGCTCCTGCTCCAGCTTTTCTACTTCTCCATGCAACCGCATGTACAGCTGACCCTCTCGTAGCCACATGCCGAGTTGTACCATGCGCATGCTCATCTCAGACTCCACTTTCCGCCGCGAGTCCTCTCTTTTCCGGTTCACCTGCAAGTCATGCTCCAGCCGTTCCAGCTCACGAGTGCGTTCGGATAACTTTGCCTGTGCCCCCAGGCGTTTTTGCTCCAGCTCCTGCTGCACGGCTAACGGATACTTATCCAAGAAAGCAGTGAACCTCTGCTGTACGGACTGCCAGTTTGCGATGTCCGATTCTACCTTTTCCCGTTCGCTTCTCACGAGGTTAGCCTGTTCCATCAGCTCCGCTTTCCACTGCGCGAACTGTTCAGGCTGCTCATTGCCCAGCCAGTGTTCCGGTACGACCCACAGGCCGCTGGAATCCTCTGCTTGCCGTTGTCCTTGCAGGGTATACGCCGCCTCCTGAGCACTTAACACACGAATTGGAAAAGCAAAGCTGCCATTTGCCTGTTGAAGCTTTTGCCATAATGCCGCTTTTTCATGCTCTGTCGTAATCAGCGTAATCGCCCACAGTCGATCAGCGGTGCGTTCCTGCCCCACAGTTCCGGTGCCCACACTTTGCACATACTCCATACCTGACTGTAATAGCGAAAACTGGTGACTCCATTGCTTACAAAGCTTGCCCACCGCAACATCTGCAAAAAACTGTACTTGATCGCCATGATCATCCACAAAACGATAAGCCAGTCGCTCCTTCAGTAGCAGTTTCTGCTTCTGTTGACGCAAGCGCTCCAGCACTTCCTCGATCTGCTTCATAATCGAAGCCTGCTTCTCATGTAGTGAGCCTAACCGCTCCCACGATGGACGCAACTTGACTAGTTCGAGCTTTAGCTCCTCATGTTCGCTATGCCAACGCTTCTCCTGCTCTTGTAATCCGGCCAATTCACGCTCCGTTTCTGCCCGTTCCTCGCCAGCTTCCCTGCGCCTATGCTGCATTGCCTCACGTTCCCCGTCCAGCCGTTTCAGCTCCTGTAGCATTTCAATTCGCTCCTGCTCTAACCGTTGCTCTTCCTCGGTCCAGATCGGGATTTGCAGCTCTACCTTTTCCAATTGCGGATTCGCCAAAATAGAACGGGCAATGTGTGCCATCTGCTCCCGTTTGCCTCGCTGATTTTCTTCATTCCGTAAAAGCAGCTTCTCCCTATCCGCTAATTCGCGCTCCAACTCCCGCTGCTTCGTATCCATAGCTTCCATAAGCTTGGACAGCTCTTCCAAAAGTTGCTGTTTCTCCGTCTGACGCTGCACCAACGTCTGCTCCTTTACAGTAAATGCATATTTCAACTGTGCACCATTCTGCTCCCAACGCTCTTGAAGTCCCTGTTCATCCTCAGAATAGGAAAGTCTATCTAGCTGCTCCTTCAACTGCTTGATTCTGGCCAAAACTTGCTGTTGCTTTTCCCGACTCTCCGCATATTGCAATGAATACAATTGTATTTCCGCTGCACGTAACCGATCCTCTGCTCGTTCCATATCCTCACCGATCAGCTGTGAACGGGTTTCCCAAGCTCCCATTTCCTGCTGTCGTCGAAAGATTTCAAGCGATTTTCCTCTCTTGATTTGAACGTCCATGCGATTACGCCATAGCTCTTCTTGCGAAAACAGGTTGTTTTTCTCCAATTTAAGCTCTGTATTCTGCTCCAGCGACAGCAACCAGTACGCCTTTGCTTCCATACGACCGTCCTCATAGCTTTGCTGGACATCATCCCATCGCTCAAACCGTTTCACATACTGTCCTAGTTCCTGTAAAATGCGTTTGTTTTCCTCAATCTGTTCCTTGAGTTCCTTATATCTTTTAAAACTCTCGCGATGCGTTTCGAACATCGTAACAAAGACTCCCTGCTCATAGCCTTCGATAGATCGTTCGACTCTCGGAATAAGTAATCGATCGAATAGCTGAGTCGTCGTTTTACATTCATCAAAAAATTTTTCGATTCCCCCCTCAGTATCATTAATCTGAACGATGGCTTCCCACTCACCAATAATAATTTGAAACTGTTTTTCCAGATACGCCTTATATTTTGTAATCGTAGAGAACGTTTGCGCCTGTAATGGAAAGCGCTGCTCCATAGAAGCATAATAATCCTGCATCTCCCCTTTATCTGCTGGACGCAACTTATCCAGATGAGTCCGTACAAAAGGAATCTGATCCAGACCATGCTCATCGTGCTCCCCGTACTCATACACATAGCGAAACGAATCAATCCCATTTCCAGATTGAAACAGGCTAATACAAGTAACAGCATATCTGCGTCGCGGCTTATCGTTCAGAATCCATTCCACCGCAATATGCGCCGGACCATGGTCTAGTTGCAGCGTGTCCTTCAGCTTGCGTCCTGCCAAATCCGCATGGGGAAGCACCGCCTGAAGCACCATCTGGATAAAGACTGTTTTTCCACCCCCATTTTCCAGCACAATCGCTCCATTATGACCATGAAATTCAAACGTCTCATTGTTGTAGCGTTTATTTCCGCTTTCATAGATCACATGTGTGAACCGGATTTTAGAAATCGTCGGCATTCGTTATTCCTCCTTGGGCTTTTAGGCATTTTTTCGGTCTTCCTCAAACTGATACAAAAACTGGAGAATACCACGATTATGCTGCAACTCCATAAAATACCGCTGCACAACGATTTTCGCTCTTTCTGTCAATACCAGCTCATCCTCGCCGATCTCTTCTGCAAGCTGTTGATCCAGCAGAAAACGCCTGACCGTATTCATAAAGCTGAACCTGCTGATCGTATTGCCGCTTTGCTTTTTCGCGGTTTCTTTAATATCGTCCATCGCATCCCATTTCTCCATAATGGCCGACCAATTATAAGAAAACTCCTTCTCATACTTCCTCAGTTGCTCTGGGTCATGCTCCTTGAGTCCCTCTATGCGCTCCTGTACCAGCCCCAGCCATTCATCCATAGGCAAAAAATCCCGCGTCGGCTCCACACTTTGATAACTGTCATAAAAAGCACCGACAAAAACAATGACCGCTATATACAGCAAATACAAGTCCGCATTAACCGCCTTCGTATGTAAGTATGTTTTTTTCAAATACTCATTGGATACATGAAAAGGAGACAGTCGAACAAGCGGAATCAGCAGCAATTGATTTCCGGCCGTCATCGCCAGACAGTCCACTTCTCTTGCAAACTGATCGACAAGCCCTCGCACCTCATCATCAGCCAAATATAGCTGCAATCCTTCCCGCTCCACCACACCGCGCTGAGCCAGTTCAGCATAAAGCCGGAACGCCTTTAGCACCGTCTCATTGTCGTAACGTATCATATCGAATCTCCCCATAACAGCTTCATTTCCTGAATCGCATAACGATCATTAATCTGTAAAATATGTTTTTCCTCCATAACAATAAGCGTACGGTTGCCCAATAGCACAAGCGCCTCCTCCATCCCAGTCAGTTGCGTCCTCCCATCCATCTGTGGTGCATGAGAGCGAAGTGGACTACGCTGGTGCAAAATGAGCCAAAAATCGTAGAACACACGCTGCCCCAACCGATGTGATTTCACAGGATGCCGCTTATAATACTCAATCACATCCGACAGACACACAAAAGGCTGATTCCCCCATATATCCAGTACATCCTGCATCAGCTCGGCGAACCGTTTGCCCCTTTGTTGTACAAATTCGTCCATTGCATGTGGGTCACCCGTATCCAAAAAAGCTTCTTCGCGATTACCTTCTTCTCCATCTCCCGCAATGTTTTGCTCAGCGAATACGGTTAATGGCGACCAACTCATGGTCTGCTCCAGACCCATAAACGACGAAAGCACACCCCTAAGGGCATCTAAAGGCAACGGGGAGCCAAAAATAAGACTGGCCACATCCTGATCGAAATTAAAGGAATCCATCCCCGTGTAATATAGGGATTCTTTCGCCGCCTGCAACGCGCCTGTCTTCAGCTCCATACTTCGTTGAAGCAGCATCGTATGCTCACCGTGTACCTTTTCCAATTCGCCGGAAATACGCAAAATGTATTCATACGCCTGTTGCTGCCTGAGCTGCAATGTATCTGAATAAATACGATCCTTCGTCTCTTTGACAAAATCGCGTAGCTCCTCGAATTCCTCATGCTCACGTTGTAACCGGGAGTAAATATCATCTAATAGCCCGCCATACTTTTTAAGTGTTTCCTCCGAAACAATGCTCCGCTTAATCTCATGAGCCAGCTTGGTCATGCGTTCCTGCAAGGATTCTACATCGACTCGCATCTCGTTAATTTGGCGTAAAGCCCCCTGAAATTCTCCCTTCTCCAGCTGCTTGCGCAGGACAAGCTGATGGATTGAAAGCTGAAACTCGAGGTAGAATTCCTTAGTCGCAAAAACCAGCTCCAGACCATCCTCATCCAGCGCATAATATTGTGTATTCGTTTTCGTATCAAAGGCGCTTGCTTTCAAAATAGACGTAAACACGAGATCCTCTTTCCGAGTTTCCCAATTATAAAAGGAAAAGGAACGTTTTTTTCCTGTCGCCGGGCGAAAGACCTGAATAATGGTACGTGCAAGCGCTATAAAACCTTCCATAGGAAGATGAAACCGATCTGCGGTCGCTGCCTGTAAAAAAGCGGCCAGCTCCTTCACGCCTGCACGCGGATTGCGCATCAGCTTTTGTTCAAAAAAATATAATAGAGACAGCAGTCCCAGCTCCATCATATTGATGCTCACACCATCCACATCCGGTTCCCTTTTACGCTGGAGCTCAAAAAGTGCGTCGAACAAAGCCACCTTGCTCATACGCTCGTGAAAACCCGCTACAATCTGACTCGTATCAAACGATTCATTCATTTCCATGCCGCACTCCTCCAAATCTCCCGCAACTGCTGCGCTGACAAAGCCTCCTGCGGATAATAACAACCACCAGCCAGGCTCTGTTTCAGTCGTTGTCCATCCCTTTCTGACAAAAAGGCTACAAATGAACGCAGCGCCTGATCATCTGCACGTTGATTGGTTTTGCCCGGCGCGGCTTCTCTGCCCAGACAAGCACTATAAAACGGTTCTGCGGGGATGATTTGTTCACAATATCGTTCTGCTAAATCATGCCATATTTGTATTCCCTTAAGATCCAGATCACCAAAATAGTAAAACCGATGAGTTCTGTCACGTACCGGATATTGCTTGGAAAACATTCCAAAATTACCCACAATTTTATTGCCGCATCCATAGATCAGCGTGCAAAATCGGCTTTCAGATAAATACGGCAGCAAAGCCTGAAAAGTGGTTCGGTTTTCGACAATCAAGTGCAGACACGGATCGTTATACGTATTCACGGATAAGCGCTTTGGATGAACTGCGAACATGACCGGATCATAGCCTGAGTCAATCCGCAGCTTGTCCCATAGACCAATTCGCTCAAGCAGCGTCCGACCCTTTTTCTCGGTTATCCACTTCTCGTCACCAACCAGTGCAAAGCTTCTTTCCGAGGCCGTGGCAGCTTCCAAGGGAAGACCCTGCTCCTGCAAATAACGGTGAATCCGTTGTAAATACGGCAAATCCAGCTCCAACATAGCTTCATCCTGTGCAAAATACCGATCCAGTGAAATCAATGGATGAAGCTCCAGGCGATATTGGTGTAACCGTTGTTGAAGTGCCGATTTTATCAACGGTTTGTTGACTCGGTAGCGCAATGCGAGAGAAGGTAGCTTTGCCCGTCGACCTGCTGACTTAACCGCATGGAGTACCCCCGACTCTTCCAGCGCTAATACCGCCCCGGCAAACTGTTCATACGTGATCTGCTTCCCTTCAAAGCATTGCTCCAGCTCCTCCGTCCAAATCATTGCACGCCGTACAGCCCGAATATATTCAGTCAATTGCTGTTGAATCTCTATCATGACAAACTCCTGTTCCTAAATAGAAGTATTAAGGATGTCCTCTTTTATGATGTATGGTCTATATCCATTTAATTGAATTGTAACAAACGGGTTTGAAATTCGCTATAAGTGAGCCGTCTACTTGCCCACCCAAGTCATTTTGTCGTCAGCGTAGCAACTATACCTATGGATTGTTATGTACGAGCATACATTTCCTCTTCTACTCTTTCAATCGCTTGAATCAACGTCATGTGAGGGTCCTCATGCTTATACTGAATGGCCTGTTCGCCTGTACCGCCAGCATCACACCATTCCCAGTACATATGCACATCTACGGATTCCAGAAAATATACAGATAAGGCTTCGACCGGATTCATTGCATACATCGCCATAAGGTTTCATCTGGGAGTTGCTCATAACGCAGGTATTCGTCTTTCAAAAGATAGAGCAGATGCTGGATTGCCTGATCATTCACATCAATGATACGACGGATGAACGCATTGCGTCTTTCAACGGTATTCAGTATGATTTGCATAGCATGACGAATCTGCACAGCTTCGGGACTGATTTTGAGTAGGTGAATTAAATCATTAGTGGTTAAATTAGGGTTCCAAGGAGCTGGCTCAATAATCCGTGTCCATGCATCGTTATACCCTCTTTCAAAAACCTCAATCGCGTCCGAAACATCGACACCGATGGTTTGCCATTTCCGATGGAGTGCATCCACAATATGATAATAGTGTAGCTCTGCTGCTCCTTGCTCTCCTTTTTCCTGCTCCCAAACCTGATTAATGCGTACAATGTCCTTGATCGCTTGCACATTCGCTTTCCGTTTTTCAGTCATAGGTACCATCCTCCATTGAAATTCTGGTAAAATAGCAATAGCAGAGCTAAGGGTTTGTTCGTTACATCCCTTTGGGTTGTAGTATTCCAGCCCCGAATATGCCCTTAAGGTCATAAAATAAACATAACCCTACGGTCATATTTTGTCAACGATATATGGAGGAAATCCAAATGTTAAAAATCAGAATCAAGCTAAAGGAAATTCTCAAAGAAAAAGGTATCACTCAAAAACAATTAGAAGAACTATCCGGTGTTTCACAGGCAAGGATATCCAAACTAAGCAGTGATGACCGCCAAGAAGTGAACTTGCTTATGCTTGAAAAGATCGCCCATGCTCTGGAGATCAAGGACATCTCTGTGTTAATGCAGTTTGAAGAAACAGAATAGCATGATTTGTGCATGTTAGCGTGGGAATACATTAAGGAGTCTGTGTTAAAACAGGCTTCTTTTTTGGTGTTCAGCTTTTTAGAGCGGTAGTCAGAACAGTTCCACGTCTATAAAAAAGTTAGTTCATCATGAGTTTATAAGCATTTTATAACCAACATAAAAATGTTTCAAAGAAAAATGAGGAACGTCATAGCTGTGCTACATGTGTGGTATGAAAAATACGTGCTTTCAATCCACGCTCCTACATAAGGAGCGACTCCGACAAGCTGCAAAAGAGGGAAGTATAACGAAACTTTCAATCCACGCTCCTACATAAGGAGCGACGTTTTCCAAGGTGGGTGCTGACGAAGCTTTTCGTCAGCTTTCAATCCACGCTCCTACATAAGGAGCGACTTTAATCGTCCATGACGCATCTACTTTGCTGCTTCTTTCAATCCACGCTCCTACATAAGGAGCGACGACGATGGCAAGGCGCGCGAATCTCGCATCCAAGACCTTTCAATCCACGCTCCTACATAAGGAACGACCTTGGGATTCCCTCATCAAGTTTGTGATTATGGATCTTTCAATCCACGCTCCTACATAAGGAGCGACAGCACGCGTTACAAAGCCTTACCCAGCAGGGCTTTGTAAACGCTTTTTCGCGAATCTCTTTTCAACTCACTAATAAATGTTAAAAATCACACCCCAAAATCGCTTAATCCCTTGTCTGGCGCGGGGTGCGAATGTTCCGGGGATTTCATGTGCACTTGGGGTACGCACTCAAAGCCTATGAAACCCATGCCTTGTTCTGTTATAAATTCTTTTTCAATTCCTGATCCTTTTGTTGCTCACTCAAATGCTGTAGTTCCTTGCTGTCATACAATAGACTCAGTTGGGGCTCGAAATTATCACCTTGTAAATCAAGCAAAATTTCTGTATCTTCTGTCTCCCATGCTGCCTGATAATGCAATTCACCTGTCGCTACAGCCATTCCCCATTGAGTTGGCGTATCTTTGTATAAATCTCCTTTCCAAAGGGTATCATCACTGCTAGGCTTGCCGTATTTCTCCGTTAGGCTCTTTTTTAAGTCATTATAATTTTCAATATAATCATTCTTATTCGTATGTTTCTCTGTAACTAAATAACCTGCACGAACCAATTGATCATCCACAAAAAAGTACATGAGTCCACTTTCCAGTCCCAATATCTTGGAATAATAGGCAATCGACTCTTGATCTTCTTCCTCAGCCTTCATATCTTCAGATGCCTTTACTTGTTCTTTACTCATCCCCCAGCCTACGTTGCGAAATGAAATTTTACCTTGATATCCCTTGTTTTCAGTCGCTACCGTCTCATGCACAGATGAACTGGCAGAGCCTCCTGATGCATTTGAACTTGTAGCACTCTCTGTACTTGTGGTACCGCTCTTGGAAGAAGTACACCCCGATAGAACGACCCCTGCCACGCATAAACATAAAAATATCTTTTTCATAAACTGACCCCTTTACCGAATATATGCCAAAACTCTACCATGACTTTGGTAATGGGTCTATAGTAATGATCATACAAACCATTCTTCAGCTATCTATTCCCCAAGCATTACGTTATAATAATCTCAATTATTTTATTCCGATGTGAAAAGGATGATATATATGAGTCAAGTTCCAGCCTCGATTCCGCGTCCGTTGGTCAGGGCTAATCAATGGGTGATTGTGCTGTCTGTGGTCTTTACCTGGATTACAGGGGCCTATGGGGTGTTAGCTATTCCACTGGTTGCGGGGTTGCTCGGTGTGTTTTTCAATTTCAAACCGGTGATGCGGGTAGCCAAGCTGTTTTTAAAGAAAAGACCTTCCTTGTATGTGCAGGAAGACCGGGGACAGCAAGGATTTAATCAGCTCCTTGCCGTCTTTTTTCTGCTAGTGGCTCTGGTAGGATTTACGTTCCAATGGAGTATTGTCGCTTATGTGTTCTCGGCGATGGTGCTGGTGGCGGCATTGGTGGCTATTCTTGGCTTTTGTGTCGGATGCTTTTATTCTCTACCAATGGTCCCAATATCAATATCGGAGAAGAAATCACGTATAGTTGTCTCCCCTTCATTCTATTTTGCAACAATCGTATCCTCAAATACAAAAACGGAGATGGCCATATCTTCCTCCACTTTAATATCCGAAAAGAGGTGCAGCAGTCGAGAATCCATGTAATCCTCCAGTTCTTTGTTGAACTGTACGGGATAGATTTTTTGAACCATTTTGGTTCTAGCTGCATGCACCATCTCTTTCCCGGCAACCTCTTGTGCCAGAAACTTTTCAGACGGGGTTAAATTACCGTATAGCATCGTGATGGCCATGTTATCTACAAAGGTTGTATGTATGCGTTCCGGACCTTTTCCAAATAGCTCTTTACGTACTTTGCGAATAATTTCGTTAAAGCCTGTTTCCTTTCTCATATCGCACCGCTCTCCTAATTCTACTAAAATCCTTGTTACTATTTCCATCATAACCGATTCCTCTCATATAGAACAGAGATCGAAGGAAAGTGATTTTTGGAACATGCTTTGTAGTATAGGCTAAACTTCGAAATTACCTATCGTGCCACTACGCAGTCAGATGATGCTTCCCATCGCCACCGCCCCCGGATTTCTGGAATAAAGCTAGGATCACGGTAGAAATCCGGGGACAAAAGCGACCGCTATCGCTTGTACAGCACCATTCCGCTTACTCCGTTTTGATATGTATTTTTCGAGTTCAGCTTATTTTTTTATTATAGAAAAAAATAAAACACAGCCTGCCCAATTGGCAGACTGCATAGGTTTCATGCTCCAAGCGGGCTAATCCTTCACCAATCGATTCGAAAGCATCAACATCATAAAAGAGAACAGAATGATGACTGCTACCCAGCTCCAGGAGAGTGTCATATTCCCGGTCTCGGATGCGGTGTAAATTGCCGTAGACAGGGTTTGCGTCTGTTCGGGAATGTTACCGGCAAGCATCAGCGTAGCGCCAAATTCCCCTAACCCCCGGGCAAACCCGAGAATGTATCCCGAGATGAGCGGTCGGTAGGCGAGAGGCATCGTAATGTAGCGAAACACTTGCCACTCGTTGGCGCCTTGCGCACGTGCAGCCTGCTCTACCTCAGGATCGACGGCTTCAAAGCCTGCCTTGATCGTCCGATAAGCCAGTGGAAAAGCCACCACTACAGCAGCTACTACAGCAGCTCCCCACGTAAATACAATAGTCTGCTGGAACAAGTTTTCGAAGGCTGTTCCGATCCAGCTTTTCCTCCCTAGCAAGATGAGCAAAATAAAGCCGACGACCGTGGGGGGCAAGACGAGCGGAAGAAGTAAGACCGTCTCGATCACGCTTGTTCCCCTCCGCAGCTTGCAGTTCGCCATCATCCGAGCCACCACAGTAGCTAACAGGAATACAAAGATGCTGGCAACGACGGCTACTTTGACGGATACGATAACCGGAGGAAGAAAAGCTGACCAATCCAACGGGACCCCCCTCCTTTATATATGGATGCTATTTCCCTGTAGTTTCTGTAGGAGCTGAAAATCCGTCTTTACTGAATACGCTCATCGCTTCATCGGTACGCAAAAAATCGAGAAACTCGCCAGCTTCCTTGCTGTGTTTCGTTGCTTTTACAATGCCTTCTGGATAGAGAATCGGAGCATGGAGTTCCTCAGGAACTTCCAGCGCAACAACTGCTTTATCGGACGATTTGGCATCCGTCAGGTAGACCAGTCCGGCATCGGCATTGCCTGTTTCCACATAGTTTAATACTTGTCTTACGTCCTTGGCGAATACCAGCTTCGGCTCCAGCTTGTCCCATAGTCCGGCTTTCGTCAGCGCTTCTTTGGAATACTGTCCAGCAGGAACAGTAGCTGGCTCCCCGACAGCCACTTTCAGGAAGGATGGGCTCGTCAGATCATGGAGTGTAATGCTTTTGTTATCCGTGCTCTTCGCTGTATCCTGTGGGACAACCACGACCAGTTTATTTTGAAGCAGTACGCTATCCTTTTTCACCAATGAAGCATCGGTCAATGCCTTCATTTGCTTCATACCTGCCGAAATAAATACGTCAGCAGGTGCGCCTTGCTCAATTTGTTTTTGCAATGTGCCAGATGAAGCATAGTTAAAGGTAAGTTTGATATCCGTATGCTGCTTTTCATACTGATCCTTGAGCGTATTCAGACTATCTTGAAGGCTCGCTGCGGCAGATACGATGATCTCTGTTTTTGGTGCAGATTGAACAGCCGCCGGAGACGAGCAACCAGCCAGTACCCATGCCAACAATCCAACCAACGTGAATATGTACCCGAATTTCATTTTCAACTTACTCTTCCCCTGTCCTATAAATCCCGAAATGGGTCTAACGATGTACACCTCATAACGGTCCAACTCTATTAGGTCAGCCCAAATATTTGTGAACAATAGATCTCGCCTCGGCGATATCCTTTGTGCCATGGATCAGAACGCGTCCATCCTGAAATAGAACCAGCCGATGCGCTCCAATCACAACGGATACCAGATATGGATTATGTTCTACTTTGCCTCCCTGACGTGACAATAGACGCGCCGCTTCATTCAGATCGCGCACAGTACCGGAGGCCGGGCGAATTTGAACCGTATCACGTCCGCACAAAACAGCCGACTTGGATTGATGCTCCGATTGTAAAAAAGGATACACCGGACGTTCACCACACGTTGGGCAGTCGGCTTTCTTCATCGCACTGATCTGGATCGCCTGATGCTGATTGTTCCACAGATCGAAGGAAATCAGCTTGCCTTGCAGCGCTGAGTCGTCCCCGGTGAGCAGCTTCAATGCTTCGGCGCTTTGGTAGGCTGCCACCATCTGCACAGCCGGGCTAATAACACCGACCGTGTCGCAGGTCGCGCCGCCAAGCGGTACGGTTCCGAGCAGGCAATGCAGGCACGGTGTCTGTCCCGGCACGATGGTAAAGGTCGTCCCGTAGCTACCCACACAAGCCCCGTAAATCCAAGGAATTTGGTGCTTGACCGCGTAATCGTTAATGAGCAGACGTGTATCAAAATTGTCGGTGGCATCTACGATGAGGTTCACACCTGCTGCAATATCGTCGATTTCTTCCAGCGATACGTCCCGAATTAGCGCGCGAATGTCCACGTCTGAATTGACTTGCTGCAATCGCTTCTGCGCTGCCACTGCCTTCGGCATATGATCATGAGCGTCCGCTTCATCATAGAGCTGTTGGCGTTGTAGATTGCTCCAATCTACATAATCGCGATCCACCAGCGTCAGTCGTCCGATGCCCGCTCGCACCAGCATGTCCGCATTGGCGGTACCCAGTGCTCCAGCCCCAATGATAAGCACGTGCTTGCTGCGGATATTTTGCTGTCCTGCTGGCCCAATTTTCATAAACAGCTCTTGCCTTGAATATCGGGCATGAGACGCGTGCGTCTGCGCTTCTGTATCGGCATCCATGTTCCGTTCCTTCTTTATTTCAGACATCGTTGTTTTACGCCCCATGAGGGTTCCAACCTCCTAGCTGATGCCCCTTCCATTCCGAGCCATCCTCCCACACTTCCTTTTTCCAGATCGGCACGATTTGCTTCAAGCGTTCAATCGCATGGCGGCTGGCTTCGTAGCAAGTATCACGGTGTGCAGAAGAAACAGCAATTATAACGCTCGTCTCTCCAATCCTCACCGTACCAAGCCGATGTGTAATCGCAGTACGTGTAGACGGCCAACGCTCTGCAATCTCGTCACCAATCTGCTTCATCGTGTTCATCGCCATCGGGACATACGCCTCATATTCCAGCAACACAGTACGCTGACCTTGCGTATATTCCCGAGTCGTACCATTAAAGGTCAGGGAAGCCCCATGGGATGGGTCCTGCACCTTCGCGGTCACCTCATCAGCATCAATCGGATCGTACGTGATCGCAAATAAGCCGCACGCTGAAACGACCGTTTCCATCCCTGGTTTCGACTGAAGAAGAGTGATTGTATCTGAAGGACGGATGAGTTCCTCTGGAGAAGCCAGTTTTTTATTATTCGTAAAAAAAGAACCTTGCAGCTGAGAAACCGCTTCCGGATATTGCTCATTCAAGCTTTTTCGAATATCTGTAATGGTCACCGTTTCCTGCGGAAAATCCAGCGTAATCACGGATTCACCAAGCTGCTCTGCCATACCCGCGAATAGTTGAATACGGTATTGCATATACATCTGACCCCCTTTGCACCTATCCTATCGAACTCGCTTAGCCTGTATCTAATTTACCCTCCTGAAACCGGGGGAATGATCGCAATCTCATCATATATACTCACCAGATCCTCCGGTGCGGCATAGGCTTGGTTTCTGGCAACAAAAGAGCCCCGCAACTGCGCAGCTCCTTCAGGGAAGCGCTCGGATAGCAGGTCTTTTAACGCGGCAATGGTCATCGTTTCCTGATCGGTGAGTACTGTGATGATGGGCCCTCCCATCTGCTCCGCAAGGCCGGCAAATACTTGAATATGATATTTCACTTAAAATGCTCACCCCTTTTCAGATTCCATGACTTGTCCATATATACACCAAGAAAAACCAACATGAACAACACTCCGAAAAGGATTTGCTCCATGCTGGTCATCTATGACGATGTACTTTGAGGATTTTTTACATTACATTTTAGATTCAACCAGTTCCTCAATCCGCTGGGGATGCGTATACACATTCAGAGAATGACTTCGTATAAAGCCTACCGTAGTAATGCCCAGATCCTCAGCCAATTCAAGCGCAAGCTCTGTCGGAGCCGACTTGGACAACACCACTTCACAGCCAATCTTGGCGACCTTCAACAAAATTTCAGACGAAATCCGCCCACTGAATACAATGATTTTATCTTGTAATACAATATCATACTTGAGGCAATTTCCATAGATTTTATCCAGCGCATTGTGTCGGCCGATATCCATTCTCGACAGGATGATTCGGTCTTTGTCGCACAGTGCGGCATTATGAACGCCCCCGGTCTCCTGAAATGTAAGTGCCGAATTTTGCATCAAATTCATCAAGCGGAAGCAGTCGTCAAAAGACAGCGTGACATGGGTGTCGTTCATCCTTTTTGCCACTTTGGCATCATTCATAAAGTAAAAGCCCTGTCTGCTTTTCCCGCAGCAGGAGGTAATGTACCGTTTGGAGTGAAAGTTTTGATAAAACTCATTCATCCGACGGGTTTTGATATGAACAAACCCTTCTTTTTCCTGAACCCAAATATCTTCGATATCATCGTAGCGCTGAATGACACCTTCCGAGGCCAAAAAGCCTACCGCCATATCCTCCACATACTCCGGTGTACAAACCATGGTGGCAAATTCCTGCTGATTGATTTTGATCGTCACCGGATGCTCCGTCACCACAGTGTCTTCAAAACGCTTGATCTGACCATCACGGTAACGTAGAATCTCGCGTTTTACCTCAGCCGACTTTTCCATGTGCTCAACTCCCTTGTTTCTGACAGGCTGGCTCTTCGGTTCACCCGCCGATGTGTGACATTTCAATTTTAGACGATGCTTGTTGTGTATGATTCAGCCGTTCCTCTGAATAGCGGTCGGTACGTCCTCTCCAAACACGCTCAATGTAAGCTCTTATCTCATCATCGGACAGTTCGGAGCGTAGCATCGCGCGAAGCTTGTACCCTTGAGAGGCAAACAGGCACGTGTACAAGGAGCCTTCAGCAGAAATTCTCGCCCGTGTACATGTGGAGCAGAAAGCGTCCGTAACGGACGAAATAATGCCGATTTCCCCTTCTCTGTCCTGATACCTGTAACGCGTCGCCACCTCACCTTTATATTGGGGTGGGACAGGCTCCAGCGGCATTTGCTTATGAATGGTTTCGATGATCTGCTGCTTGGAAACGACCTGATCCAATTTCCAGCCATTAGTGTTACCCACATCCATAAACTCAACAAACCGCAAAATATGTTTTTTCTTTTGAAAATAGTCGGCCATGGGCACAATATCCTGATCGTTGAAGCCCTTTTGCACGACCATATTTATTTTTACTTGCATCCCTGCTTGTGCTGCCGCATCAATACCATCCAGCACGGATTGCACACTGCTTCTTCCTCCGTTCATCCGGCGGAAGCGATCATCATCGAGCGAATCCAGACTGACCGTCACTCTCTTCAATCCTGCTTCTCGAAGTGCTACTGCATATTTAGGAAGAAATACGCCGTTCGTCGTCATAGCAATATCTTCAACTCCTTCGAGTTGAGTTAACGAATGAATGAGCGAGGACAGGTCCTTTCTCAGCAACGGCTCACCGCCCGTAATGCGCAGCTTGGTAACTCCTATAGAGACAAAAATACGAGAAAGCCGGGTAATTTCCTCAAAGGTCAATATTTTTTCTTTTGGCAAAAATGGATAGTCATGGCCAAAGATTTCTTCCGGCATACAATACCGGCACCGAAAATTACACCGGTCTATGACGGATATTCTCAAGTCTCGTAACGGGCGATTCCATTGATCATCGCTCCGGTTCGCCATCCCGTTCACCTCAATCCGTCTTCATTAATAAACTTCCACAACTGATACGTCTCCAGAAATCTGGGGGCAACAGCGATGGGAAGCATCACCCGTTTGCGTAGCGGCACCGTGTGAACTTGAGAAATTCATTTTATACAGAACCAAAAAACCGACATCACAACAAATCCTTCGCCATTGAACATCGAAGAATCTGCTAAATGCCGGTTAATTTATCTACATCAGGATTCTACGAATCCTCACATCATGTGATATAGAAAAATCAAACTAACAAGCGCTGCGACAAATAAAGTATACGCGATTCCCCACGCACACTCCAT
The DNA here is from genome assembly GCA_040544055.1 of Paenibacillus sp. PvR008. Classification (GTDB taxonomy): domain Bacteria; phylum Bacillota; class Bacilli; order Paenibacillales; family Paenibacillaceae; genus Paenibacillus. The sequence goes on along the minus strand of JBEUOG010000032.1, from coordinate 37,713 downwards.
TCACGAATGCTCTGCAATAGATTACATTCTTATTGTTAGCAATCCTCGAACGTTTGTCAATGATTTTTCGTTTTCTCAAATGATAATCATTGCCAATTAAAATTTTACTAATGTACCGTTGAACTATCTTAAATTTTACGTTATAGTTACACCTGATGACATGCAGAAAATAACATATCCAAGTTATTGATATACAGGCGGTGTGACCGTTTGTTATTAATACATACGCATATGGCGGATTGGCCTCCAGGACCTAGAGCTTGGTCACTACTCCACCATAAACACAAGTGCTTCATCACGAGCGCTTGTGCTTATGGTGGAGTTTTTTTATTTCTAATTTTTAAATTTCAAATTTGAAAGGAGCCTGAACCGTGATTGAGAGTACGATCAAAATTACATTAAACGGACAGGAACTGAAAACAAAAGACAGCGCAACGATTCTTGAAGTCATTAACGAAAACAACATCGCCCATCCCCAACTATGTTACGTTCCCGAGGTCGATCCGATCCGCACCTGTGATACCTGTATCGTAGAAGTCAACGGCAAGCTCGTTCGCTCCTGCTCGACGCTCGCTGCGGACGGAATGAATATTCAATTAAACTCGGACCGCGCCAAAGCGGCCCAAACAGAAGCCATGGATCGATTACTGGAAAATCACCTCCTCTACTGCACCGTGTGCGATAACAACAATGGTAATTGTTCCTTGCATAATACAGCAGAGCTTATGGAAATTGAACATCAAAAATATCCATATCAGCCCAAGGTTGATCCGACGGAAGTCGATATGTCCCATCCGTTTTACCGCTATGATCCGAATCAGTGTATTGCCTGTGGCCAATGCGTAGAGGTGTGTCAAAACCTTCAGGTCAATGAAACCCTCTCTCTCGACTGGGAAGCAGAACGCCCTCGCGTCATTTGGGATGATGGTGTTGCAATTAACAATTCCTCGTGCGTCAGTTGCGGTCAGTGTGTAACGGTCTGTCCTTGTAACGCCTTGATGGAGAAATCCTTGCTGGGTGAAGCAGGCTTCATGAGCAGCATGGAGAAGGATTTGTTAAATCCGATGGTAGATTTAATTAAGGAAGTGGAGCCGGGCTATAGCGGTATTTTTGCCATTTCTGAAGCAGAAGCAGCCATGCGTGAAACCCGTACGAAAAAAACCAAAACCGTTTGCACCTTTTGCGGCGTAGGTTGCAGCTTTGAGGTTTGGACCAAAGGCCGCAAAATTTTGAAGGTACAGCCTACCTCTGAAGGACCTGTGAACGGCATCTCGACATGCGTTAAAGGGAAATTCGGCTGGGATTTTGTGAACAGTGATCAGCGTTTGACCACCCCTTTAATTCGTCAAGGCGACGAATTTGTGGAAGCAACCTGGGAAGAAGCACTGAGTCTGATGGCCAGCAAAATGGGTGCTATTAAAGAAACGTATGGCGGTGAAGCGCTCGGCTTTATTTCCTCGTCCAAATTTACAAATGAAGAAAACTATTTGATGCAAAAGTTGGCGCGTCAGGTATTCCAAACGAATAACGTCGATAACTGTTCGCGCTATTGCCAATCCCCCGCCTCATGGGGGCTGCAACACACCGGAGGCATTGGCGGTGACAGCGGTACGATTAAAGACATTGCCAAAGCAGGACTGGTTATGCTGGTCGGCTGTGCGCCGGGAGAAGGACATCCGGTGCTGGCTACCCGTATTAAACGTGCGCATAAGCTGCACGGTCAAAAGCTGATCGCGGTCGATCTGCGCAAGCATGAAATGGCGGATCGTGCGAACCTGTTCATTCGTCCGAAGCAAGGTACAGATTATGTATGGTTATCCGCTGTAGCCAAGTACATCATTGATCAAAACTGGCATGACGCAAAATTCATTGAAGAACATGTAAACTTTTATCCCGAATATTTGAAGTTGCTGGAGAACTTTACATTGGAATTTGCAGAGCAGGAAACGGGCATTTCCAAAGAGACGCTGATTGAGGTAGCGACTATGGTCCATGAAGCCGATGGCACTGCCATTTGCTGGGGCATGGGTGTGACGCAAAACATCGCAGGCTCCTACACCTCTATTGCGATTGCCAACCTGCTGCTGGTGACCGGAAACTTTATGCGTCCAGGGGCAGGCGCGTATCCGCTTCGCGGACATAACAATGTTCAGGGTGCTGCTGACATGGGCACGATGCCGGATATTTTCCCTGGCTATCAGCCTGTCACCAACGATGACATTCGTGCCAAGTTCGAAGCGGCCTACGGGGTACACATTCCAGGCCAACGCGGACTGGACAATATTCAAATGCTGGAGGCCATTGAAACTGGTGAGCTAAAAGCAATGTATATCGCCGGAGAAGAAATGGCGTGGGTGGATGCGGACTCCAACCATACACAGGAAATGCTGGCGAATTTGGATTTCCTCGTCGTTCAGGATGTATTCCTGAGCAAAACAGCAGAATTCGCGGATGTCATTTTGCCAGCCGTACCTTCGCTCGAAAAAGACGGAACCTTTACGAACACCGAACGTCGTGTACAGCGTTTATATGAGGCGCTCAAACCTGTAGGAGACAGCAAACCGGACTGGTGGATTTTCAGCCAATTTGCCAAGCACATGGGATTTAATTGGAACTACAGCCATCCAAGTGAAATTTTTGAGGAAATGGCGTCACTCACTCCATTTTTCTCCCAATGTAATTATGACGTATTAGAAGGCTGGAACAGCTTCCACTGGGGATCGCCGGATGGCGGCAATACACCGTTGCTATATACCAACGGCTTTAACTTCCCGGATAAAAAAGCGCGTTTGGGACTTTTCGAATATGTACCACCGAAACAATACCCGGCTGAGTTCGATCTGACCTTAAACAACGGTCGACTGCTCGAACAATTCCATGAAGGAAATCTGACGACCAAATCACCGGGCATCCAGCTCAAGCTTCCAAGTGTATTTGTGGAAGTATCGCCGGAATTAGCCGAGGAACGCGGAGTCAAGGACGGATCGCTAGTTCGTCTGGAATCGCCATATGGCGCTGTAAAGTTGCGTGTTCTGGTCACCGACCGGATGCATGGAACCGATGTCTATGTACCTATGCACTCCAACAGCCATGACAGTGCCGTGAACCTGTTAACTGGCGGAGCATTCGATGTAATCACCAACACACCAGCTTATAAGCAAAACAAGGTACGAATGCACATTTTGGAGGTAGATGGTCAAAATCCGCTGCCACGTATCAACCCGCGCTATAAACAGCGTCATCCGCAAAATGGGGTTGAAGTGGAGCGGAAATGGAATCGTCCCGGTTACGTCGATCTGGTGGATCAAAAATAAGGAGGTCGGACTCATGGCTAAGCCTATTTCAATCGTACGGAAGCGTGTATTGACAGAAGAAGAACGACAAAAACAATCGCTGGATCAGCTTACTGCTGATCTGGCAGACAACGGGGCGGCATTGCAGAAGACGCTCGAAATTGTACGTGAGCTGCACGATAGCGGTCTTCTCGAAGCGGCTCAGTCTATGCTGAAAGCCAAAGAAAGCATCGCCAAAATCGCTGTAGGACAAGCGACGCGCAAGCCTGTGACAAACATCATCAACAATCTGATGGGAGCAGCCGGCATGCTATCCGAGGTAGACCCTGAGCTGATGAAAAAGCTGGTGGGCAGCGTTACTACAGGCCTGAACGAAGCCGAAGAGCATTTAAAACAGAACAAAAAGACCCGCCTGCGCGATCTCATGAAGGCCATGAATGATCCGGATGTAAACCGGGCGATGGGCTTTGGCATTCATTTTCTCAAAGGGCTGGGGAAAGGCTTGTCCGATAAGTAGCTGAATATAGCGTGGAGATGGATACAGAGTTGCAAGATTATATTCAACGCTATCAGCAGGAGGACGATCAGGAATGCCTACAGCTATTGCTGGTGCATTGTTGGTCTTATGTGGAGAATTTGATCGGGGAGCTTCGGCAAAAAGGAAAGATACGCTTCCCATTTATCATGAGTAAATATCAGTTGGAGGTTCAGCTTCCACTCTAAACGTTCCTTTATAATACGTATCGGTTTTACTTTCGGCAGGTGCTTAACGGCCAAGGGTAACGACAGTAAAAGAGAGCTGGCCCCACCACAAACGGGAGTCAGCTCTTTTCTTCTTCCTTTGATAAGTCCCCTTACAATGGAACCTCCCCACCTCGTCTCTCCGTCAAAAATTGCAACAGCCAAATACTATAATTGATAAAAACCAGCGTAAAACTAATGACCGAAAACAGCGGAATTGTATGTAAAATGGTAGCATAAACGATCCAAATCAACAGAACCACCAGCAGATGAATACGGAGGATTGTATTGTTGTTTGTTTCCTTGAGGAATAGCAATGTTTTCACATTTATAGAGTAGCCGTTACGATGAAGTAGATGAGCGAAAATTAGGATATGTAGAATGAGGTGAACAACAAAAGCAATGAAGGCAAACACGATACCCACGGCAAATAGAGCAAGTCCATTTTCCAGATCAGAAAATTCGTCCGCAAGCTCCGTAACTGCCACATACAGTACAACATGAATCCATGACAGGAAGCCAACGCAACTAAAATTGAGAAATCATATAAAAATACTTTACTGACAGCAGTCCCGTGTTCAATGTATACTTCCTCCGTCTCAACCAACTTTTACTAGAGTACACCACTCCAAAGCTATCACGCAAATTGGAAAAGCGAAAAAGGCTATTCGGACGCATACCGAACAACCTTTCTGAGGCTACAGCACTTTATAAAGTAACGCTATGATCTACATTTTATTTTTTATCCACCTGCAATAGCGTCACTGTTTTGAGAGAAACAGCATCTTTGATTTGCTCCTCTGCAATGACATTAAGCTTGAGTAAACTGGTAATCTTCGAAGTATCCGGTTTGGAAAACAAGCGCCATAGCTGCGGATCAGGCAGTGAATCATACAGCTTGGTATGATCGTATTCCTTGCGGTGCTGCTGCACAATTTTGACCCGGTAGCTGCCAATTTCCCAATCTGCCACTCCCTGCTGTGCACTATGAGCTGTAATGTCATTACGCAAATCAGTCAGTTCACCCTCAATTTCTTTTTGCTTCTGCTTTAACTGATAGTAGCGACGCACCTTGTTTTCCAATTCCATCACGCTCCTCTGCTTACATATGTATGTTTGCGGAAGCGTTTTAGGACAAGTTTGTGGTGTAAGGATATGAGATGTATCTGCAAAAGCATTTCCCGGGTAATGGAGAGACTCAGGAAATGATCTGGAATCATCCGATCCGAGATCATCCGAACTTTATTTAGGCACATTCGCGCCAGGGTTTACAGGCCCCGCTCCCTTGGATTCTCCTTTGCGTTTAACATAATTAGACCAGTAAGCCGTCAAAATAGGCACTAATATAGAGGTAACGATGGCCGAAGCGGCTACTAACGCAGTTGCTGATTGCGCTACGGGCAGGAACTCTGGCTTCATATTCGCAACGATGACCGGATTGGCAAGCGCCGCACCTGCCGTACAGGAGGCTGCAACTCCTGCTGTACCGTTGCCGCCGCCGATATATTTGTCCGCCAGGATCAGCGGAATGCCTGTAATAATAATGACGCCGATGCCCAATATAATACCGAGCAAACCGGTTTGGATAATCACACTCAGATCGATGGAACACCCCAGTGCAAAGCCGAAAAACGGAATAAGCGCATGCGTGTCGTTACCAAAATATTTACGAAAATCATGATCCAGATTCCCCAGTGTGAACCCGACCAGAAACGGCAATGCCGCCCGGAATTTTATCAATGCTTTGCTTGATTTTCATAACTTCATCCAACCCTTTCGTTTTTGCCAGCGCAAAAACAAGGCCGTATTACTTGCGGCTCAAGCCAAGTTCGGGAATCAACCTTGCGAAAGTATCATGGCTCTCCTTCAACTGCCGTGCGAATGCTTCTGCATCCTTAACACGCAGCCCCAATCCATGCCTACGCATTTCTTCCCTGAATTCCTCATCTTTCGTCCCCTTAATCAGTGCGTCCGCTAGGGTTTGAGCAATCTCATCCGGCGTATCCTTGGGCACAGCCAGCCCTCTCCAAGTCCCGATAAAATGTACACGCAGCCCAGTAGCCTGCTGTAACGTCGGCACACTTGGAAACGCTTCCGAAACGGTGTCTGCCTGTATCGCCAGTATGCGCAGCTTCCCTTGATCCACATACTTTTTCACTTCCGCAGGACTGACCGGCACAGCATCCACAAAGCCGCTCATCAACGCTGAAACGGCTGGCCCTGCTCCCTCATAGGGGATATGGGTAAAGCAGACTCCGCTTTTTTGCTCCAGCATCGCAGCAGCAAGGTGCCAGATACTCCCTGTGCCTGCATTGCCCATTTTCAGCTTGCCGGGATGAGCATGAGCGTCCTCCAGAAATGCTTCGGCCGTCGTCCAGGGCGCATCCGCTCTAACCGTGATGGCAGAAGGGTCCATATTCGTTTGGACCAGCGGTTTAAAGCGCTCATAGGTGAGGGGCAGCAGTCCCAGATGTGGCAGTGTGGTCAGCTCCGCAACCAGATACGTTACAGTGTAACCGTCCGCCTGCGCCTCAGCCCCTTCCATCAGCCCGACCGAACCGCCTCCACCCGTCCGGTTAACGACGATGATCGGCTGGCCGAGATGCTTTTCGGCGGCTTTCGCCAATGCTCTTGCCATGATATCCGTACCGCCACCCGCCGCATAAGGAACGACGAGCGTGATGGGCTTCACAGGAAATGCACCACTGTGGTCACGCAAAGCTTGTTGATCCACATATTCACTGATACTCAAGGCAGAAAGAAAAGCCACTCCCGCCGCAACCAGCACATATTTTTGCCATGGCTTGTTCTTCATTACGCTTCCTCTTTTCCGAAAAATGAACTGGACCAGTCACGCACCCGTTTTCACCCCCAGACGTTTTCGGTCATAATATTTGCGTTTACATGAAGTCAATGTACCGCAACGCGGGGGCTACAGCTATCGCTTAATCTTCGAATTTATCTTCCAAATCCCCAAAATGCCGACCTTTTGGCGGATCTGCATATCCATTGGAACATTTGCTGATTTCCCGAAATTTCCCGGGAGTCACCTGTTTATGCTTCCGAAATACACGGATAAAGCTGTTCTCATTCCGGTAGCCGACCTGACGAGCAATCTCTGCGATTTTCAGATGTGTTTCGCACAATATAGCGCACGCTTTTTTCACTCGCAAACCAGTCAAGTGATCGTATACGGTGCTGCCTGTCTCTTCCTTGAACATACTGCTCACCGATGACACGCTCATATGAACCTGATCTGCAATTTCCTGAAGCCCAATATTTAAATGCAAATGATGTTCCATGTAATCTATCATCTCCTGTACTCGTACAAACTCCTTGGACTGTCTGTGTCCATCCCCATGCTGTCCGTACTCATATGCGAACGTCCATATCCCTCAAACAAACGCAAACCAAGGGCTTCTTTCCCTTTTACAAATGACTGACGTGCCTCATGGATATTCGAGAATATATGACCTATTCCTATAGAAATAGTCAGGGGAAGATGCTCATCCACAATCTGAATCAGCCTGTCTGCGCTTTTGCGGAGCAGAGTACTTTCTTTGACATTGGCTTTGACATTGGCTTTGGCATCAGCACCAGTCTCAGTCCCATATACAGCTTCACCTTCACTCTCACTGAACTGTAATAGTACAACGAACCCGCTTTCCTCATCTGGCGCGCTTACCGCCTTCCAGTGAGGTTCAAGCCATTCCAGCAAAATATTTTCAGCGCGTATTTGAGCAGCATTTTATCCTCCTCTGGAAAGCTTTCTGCCCAAGTAGAATACCGATCGTTTGACACGATCATCACAGCCAAAGAGCTGCCGTCCCAATCGGAAAAATATTGCTCCCATTTCATACGCATTTCCTGTATGCCCATTCTACGCTGGATGACATCTTCAATATATTTGGAACGTAGCTCCGGTAAACTTCGCTCCACCACCAGTGATTTGCGATGGAACTCTCCAACCAGATTGACCAGCACCGCACCGATGACCTGCCCGTCCTTTACCACGGGTCTTGCCAGCGAAAGCAGTTCTACCGTTCCATGCTCATGATTCGTACCGTACCATCTTCGCTTAATCAGTAATGGCTTCCTTTGAATGTCCCGAATCCAGGGAACCCAAGTCGTATCCGGCGCTTGGTCCCAATCGGGTACATAACCGTATTCGCTGGATACGAGAGCATGATTTTCCAAAGAAATAACTTCAGCCGAATGAATCTCTTCATGCGAAGAAAGGGCTTTCAATTATTTTTGAAGCCGTTTGATGACGGAAGCGTTGTTTGATAGCGATTTTTCATCCGTTTGCAAAACGTGCAAATGCCTCAACATCCGGGGAATAGGCCGCAGCCAGCGCCTTATTATCGGACTCACGAAATGCCCTATTGGTCACATCCAGATTAATTTGCAGTATCTCAATGTTGGGTGTGTTCAATTCGGTATCCAAACCCTTGCGGTATCCCGAATACGATAGCAAGCCGATCACACTAATAATGAGTGATACGCTTAGAGTGAGCAGCAGAATGAGCCTTGTCTGTTTATTTTTCAGGATTAATTGAAGCTTTAATCGCAGCATTCCCGTAACTTCATCCTTCCGGACTTCGTTTTCCAGCATCTCTTACCAACAACGTATGGGCTAACAAATACTCCCTAAATCTATTTGACGCAAGAGGTGGAATTCCCTGCCTATTAACTCTACGAAAAACGATGAAATATTACTATGATTGTCAATAATTAGACACTTTTAATAAAAAAAGATGAAGCCTCCCTTCATGGGGTAAGACTTCTTCTTTGGGTTTATCCTGTATTCATCGTTTAGTAAAAAAATGTATTGATTTCGTGTTGCTTAGCCCGTTTTTTTCACCTGAAAACGATCCAGCTCCCGTTGCATCTCCTCACGAATCTGACGAAGCTCTTTCACCTTCTCAGCCGATTTCTCAAAGGAACGCTTCTGCTCCACCGTGGAGGCGGTAATCTCTTCACTGCCTGCGGCGGATTGCTGGGTAATCGCGCTGATGTTCTCAATGGCTTGCTGTACCTGTACGCTCATTTCCCGAGATACATTCATGTCCGTCGACAGCTTGCTGACTTGGCTGGCAATTTGCTGTACTTTGCCGCTAATCTCAGTGAACAATTCCCCGGTAGACGACGTTGCCTTCTCCTGCTCACGGAACAGATCCTGACTTTGCGATACCGAAGTCTTTACCTTATTCATAGCCTGCGTAATGCCCTCGACAGCTGTATAAATTTGCTTCACAGCCGACTCCAACTGGTCAATAGAGAGCACAATGTTACGCAAGTTCCCGATCATGACCCGGAAAGATTTGTTGAGCTCGTCCAGCTCATCACGTCTCTTCGTTTGCGCAAGCTGCACCGACAAATTCCTATCCGCAATTTGCTTCGGTGCATTCGTCAACTTGCGAGTTCTGAGGGCAAGTGTCTGGATGTATATGTATTATATAGCCCGACTGCCACCAGAAGGAGAACAGCGCCTGCCAAGGCCAATTGCCAAGTAAACTGGATACTTTGGGTCAATTCCTCTGTATATTCGTCATAACGCGCTTTCGTTAGAATATCCAGCATGAACACATCGTTCTGGATACCCTGTACACGCATCGCATTACGTTTGGATTCAGGGCTGCTTCCGGTGCTCATCGCTTTATCCGTCGCGGTCTTCAATTCGCTGAATTTTGTTTTAACGGTATTCAGACAAGACCGAACACCATATTCTGGTCCGTAAATTTTCTTTGATGATCTGCAAAGCTTTTAATTGCCGTATAAATGGCGACATCCACATTTTTAATCATTGAGGTTACTACTGCTTTTTCCGCAATGAAAAACTGGTCGCTGTCGACCCCGATTGCGAACTTTTGCTGCTCCTGCGCCTCCTGTAACGCACCCACACCTGTAAGACCTGCCGCCGCATAAATCACATCAATTCGATCCCGATCTATCATGTCGCGTGCAATCTCCGTGCCCAAGTCCGGCTTGCCGAAATCTCCCGCATACGTAGCGGTAACCTTTGCATCAGGCTTAACGGAGCGAACTCCTGCCCGATATCCAATCTCAAACTTTTTCAACAGCGGAGACTCCACTCCCCCGATAAAACCCACCTGATCGGTTCGGCTCGCCATTCCTGCAACGACCCCTGCCAAAAAGCTGCCCTCTTCTTCTTTAAAAGTAATGGAAGCCACATTCGATAAATCCAATTTTTCATCCACAATTACAAATTTGTGATCCGGATATTTTTTCGCAACGGTTTCCAAACTTTCTTTCACCATGTACCCCAACCCGATATAATGAGGTAATATTTCCCTTTTATTATTTGCTCTTGCTCCATTTGGAGGCAATCACATCGGTTTTACTTTCTATGAGATCCATGACCTCCTCACGATGTTTAGCCTTGAACAGATCAATCATATCCACCAGATCGTTGCGGTCCAATAGCTTAACTCCATTGACAGCAGCGAGTGTTTTACAGGATTCCGTGTAACGTCCGGAAGTGATAACGACAGACTTGTCTGCCGCATAATAACGCATGGAGGTGTAAATTTCCTGCACCGCGCCCAAGCCGACCGGATTTTGTACAGCATAACGCTTGGCCTGAATCACAACTCTGACACCTTCACGATCTGTAAAAACTAGATCCGCTCCAAAATCCCGACTACTGGTCGTTTTGTAGATGTCCTTATAGCCGAGCGCAGATAAAAACCGTTGCAGATAAAGCTCAAATTCCGAGCCATCCTCCATGCGGTCTATATCCTGAATCCCAATTTTTCGCGGGTCCAGATCACGTAAAATCCTATTCCTGCGCCGACGTACCAGTCCTCTGATGATGAGTACAAGTAACAGTAGGAGTACAATAAGTCCTATTCCTAATTCCTTATATGCCGATAATTCCTCCAGCAGCATTCCTCTTCCCCTTTTCTACAATAGGCGTGCAGCGGTATATTCCTTAGCAGGGCATTCCACATCTCACGCTGAAGCCCTCATTACACAAGGACAGCCCCGCCGGATTCGACGGGGCTGTCTTCATTTTGCCTCAAAGCTGCCTACATTCTAAACTCCGCAATATTATTCCCGATTCAGCAGGGACTCTCCGGCAATACCCGGCTGAGTCATTTGATACGGGTCCAAAATAATGTCCAGCTCTTCCTCAGTCAGTACATTATATAACAGACACAACTCGCGTACCGATTTGCCAGTTGTAATCGCCTCACGGGCGATGCGTGATACGACCTCATATCCGAGGTGGGGATTGAGCGCGGTAATAATGCCTACGCTGTTTTCGACATATTCACGACACCGCTCCACGTTCGCTTCAATTCCGTCCACACAATGAATGCGGAAGACATGAAAGCCCTGCTTCATAATTTCCAGCGATTGCAGCAGGTTGTAGACAAGCACAGGCTCCATCACATTCAATTCTAGCTGACCAGACTCGGAAGCGAGACAGATCGTATGATCATTTCCAATAACCTGAAAAGCAATCTGGTTGATGACCTCACACATTACCGGATTTACCTTACCCGGCATAATAGATGAACCCGGCTGACGGGCGGGCAAACTCAGCTCTCCGAGACCAGCACGCGGCCCCGAGGCCATCAGGCGAATGTCATTTGCCACCTTGGACATGTTCATCATGCAAATTTTTAACGCGGCAGACACTTCCGTATAGGCATCTGTGTTTTGAGTGGCATCGACGAGATTTTCGTCAGCCTCTACAGGGAAACCACTTACTTCCGCCAGCACCTCGGCGACACGCTGAATATAACGGCGATCTGCGTTCAAGCCGGTGCCTACCGCAGTTGCGCCCATATTGACCGTCAGCAAATGCTGCTTCGTGGCACGAACACGTCCGATATCACGGCCCAGCACACGCGCATAAGCCTGAAACTCCTGTCCTAGCCGGATCGGTACTGCATCCTGCAAGTGGGTCCGGCCCATTTTAATCACACTGTCAAACTCTTTCGCCTTACGGGAAAACGCCTCCTGAAGCTCACTCATGGTGACCAACAGCTTGTCAATCATACTTAGAACAGCCAGATGGACAGCCGTAGGAAAAGCGTCGTTTGTCGATTGCGCCATGTTGACATGGTTGTTGGGACTAATCTCCTGATAATCTCCCCGTTGCTTGCCGATCAGCTCCAGCGCCCGGTTCGCAATCACTTCATTTGTATTCATATTAATGGACGTGCCTGCGCCGCCCTGAATTGGATCGACGATGAAATGGTCGTGCAACTGTCCTTGAATCACCTCATCAGCTGCCTGAATAATGGCCTCCGCCTTGGGACGATGCAAGCGGGTCAGCTCCATGTTTACCGTTGCTGCTGCCTTTTTGACGATCGCCATGGCTTTAATCAGCTCAGGATGCAGCCGTTGGCCAGTAATTGGAAAATTCTCTTTTGCCCTGATTGTTTGTACACCGTAATAGGCGTCTGACGGCACTTTCTTGGTACCTAGAAAATCATGCTCCAGCCTCATATTCTTCGATTCCTCCGCTGTATATACTACGATCTTCAATCCGGACCAGCCGAATTGACATAAAGAGACCCTTTAGACGATCCTCATTTCATTATACGTTCCCATCCCCTTGCTTTTCCAGTCGAATAAAAGCGGAAAAGCATATGAAATCGTATAACAAGATATTATTACCTGTATATAATACCGTTATCCGCCAAATCATCAGCAACGGCTCAGATACTGATTTAGTGGTTTGTAATAAAATCGGGTAGCGTCCAGTTGACCGTCAGCCGATTGGGCATACCCTGGAATCACACCTGCTTCCACAAATCCGATAGATTCATATAGCTTATTGGAGGGATCGCCCACCCGCGTATCCAGCACCAGCAGCGTTCTGCCCTGACGCAGCGCCTCCTCTTCCGCAGCCTGCATCAGTTGACGTGCAATCCCAAGCCTGCGCCCGGACGGATGCACCATGAGCTTCGCAATTTCCGCACGGTGAGTGGCGTTGGACTTTGTAGCCTGATGAAGCTGCACAGTTCCGACAGGCACGCCGTCCTTCTCCGCAATCCACAGGACTACACCATCCTGAAGAACATTGCTCCAATAAGCTGCTGCTTCCTGATAAGCCAATGGCGGTAAAAATCCTATAGAGGCATCGTCTGCCACCACGTCGATCAATAGCCGGGTCAGCGTATCTGTCAGTGCATCGTTCAGAGCTTGAATGGGATAGACTGTTATTTCATTAGACATGGTGGTTCCTCCCCGGTGATATGGATAACAATAAAGAAAGCAACTCATCCTTTAAGGATCTCTTACTTTCCATGATGTTACTTTAGTTTCTATATATGCTTTATGTCCCCTTATTGCTCTGCCATATAAAAGAACTCCCACAGATGCCCATCTATATCCTGAAAGCTCCATCCGTACATAAAGCCGTGATCCTGAGGTTCGTTCGATGATTTGCCACCCGCTGCCAGAGCCTTATGAACAATTTCGTCCACCTTTTCTCGACTCTCCACCGATAAAGCAACAATCGCCTCTGTTGTTTTCGTAGCATCCGAAATTTCTTTGGTAGTGAACGCTTTAAAACGCTCTTCAACCAGCAACATAACAAATATTTGCTCACTGACAATCATACAGGTTGCATGCTCATCGGTGAACTGCGCGTTAAATTCAAATCCGATTGTAGTGAAAAAATCAATGGACTGTTGCAGGTTTTTAACCGGTAAATTCACAAAAATTTGTTTGGCTGTTACTCCCACGACATTTCACCTCTTCATCAGTCATAAAATCAAATTTTTCATGCTGCTTCTCCAACAAAAGATAACTTAACTACCGCAGAAAGTCAATCAATCTGACATTTCAATCATCATACTACTGTTCCCAATTCAACTTATCCAGAATTCGAGATAATACAGCCGCTGCTTCTGCCCTCGTCACCGATGCAGCCGGGGCAAAACGGCCTTTCCCGTCTCCCTTCATAATGCCCAAGCTGGACAGAGTATTGACAGCCTGAGCTGCCCATATAGAAATGGCTTGTGCATCCGATAATGACGCTGAGGCACTTCCTGCCGCTGTATCTTCCGCAGTCCCGGCGAAGCGCAGGGCTCGCTCTACCATCACAGCCAGCTCCTCCCTCGATACCGGAGTATCAGGTCTGAAGCTTCCGTCCGCATAGCCATTGATCAGTCCAGCAGAGGCTGCGGTACGCACAGAATCCGCATACCTCGATTCCGATTGTACATCGTCAAAGCCCGTCACCATGCGATCTGAATGCTCCAGTCCAAGCGTACGAACCAGCATCGCAGCCAGCTCCGAGCGTTGTACCTGACCATTCGGCACAAAGCGCACGTTCGATAAGCCCATCTCACCAGTCTCATTAGCGGTGGACGCTGATTGATTTGCCCCTGCCACAATCAGACGAGTTGCCAAGCGTGTAATGTCCTGCTGCGCCCAGTGACCGGAAATATCGCTGAACGATCCACTTGCATTAGCTTTTCCGCCATCCAACACAACATAGGTTCCACCCGAACGTCCATACACAGTCAGTTCCTCACCAGAAGCGGTAAATGGAACCGGATGATAGGACAACTGTCCAGCTTGGTTGGTGGACACCTTCACTACAGCAAGCTGGCTCATATCTATCGTTGCGGGAACACGTAGAAGATAATGTTCATACCCTTTACCGGAATTATCGCTACCTGCCAACGGTTGCTTGCGTCCATCTTCGCTTCGTAACTCCGCCACAACATCCACAGCCTGCACCAGCTTGCGCCTTGCCGGAATATCTGTGCGTTTAGCCAATCCTTCGTTCGGCGTAACCGTAAAGCTCAGAGAAATCTGTTGTACAGGCACCTGCCAGGTGTCAGCCAGCTTTTGAACAGACAAACGACCTGTTGCTACTTCATAGCCGCCCTGTGGCGTTTCTACTCGCAGGGTGTGAATACGGTCATTCAAAACAGCACCCAAAGCATCTCCGTTTAGATTCACTTCGAATACCTTAGCATCCGCTTGCTCCCCTGCACGGATGACGAGCGTACCGGTCGCCCCGTTCCGAATCGCATTTTGTATATCAGCGGCTGGTACCTGTGCGACTGCTCTTTTCAGTCCGTTTTGCTCTGTTACTATGGACTTGGCTTGCACCACATTAATGCCTGACGAACCGTTACCATTCTGCCCGCTATTCGCAGTCTCACCCTGTCCGTTATTCGTCGTTCCACTCGCGTTACCGCTACTATGGTTCCCGGTGTTGTTGCTGCCATTACTCTCCTGCTGATCATCATCATCTTTATTCCGACCACTCTCGCCATCTGTCGGCGGTTCCACTGTTTGGCGTGGCAAGCCAATTTGAGCAACCAATGGATCATGATCACTTACCCGCCCGTCCGCCGCGCTAAAGTCTGCATTGATATGAACAATATCCAGCACGGATGATTCACTTATGGACGGACTGACCAACAAATGATCCAGTGTTTGCGAATTCCCCTCATAACTATACGAATACCGCTCCTTCTCATCCAGCTTATCTACCAGATTCGTCAATTCCTGTCCCCGGACCCAAGCGAGCGTTTCGGAAAATTGAAAATCATTTAAGTCTCCCAATACGACGATATTCGCCTGATGGTTTTGAGCCAGCACCGACTTCACAAAGCCATTCACAATCGTTGCGATCTTCGCCCGTTGTATTTCGCTGCTTCGTACGGGTGGCTGAATCCCTCCAAATGGCGCCTGATCGCCCCCTTTGGAATTAAAATGGTTCGCGATCACAATCACCTGCTGACCTTCAAACTCAAATTCAGCAGCCAACGGCTTGCGTGAGTATTCAAATGCCGCATTCAGCGGAGCAATACGACCGGGATTGAGAGAAAGCCCCTGCTCTCCATAGGTCACCGATGTAACCGAATCTCCCTTCGGCTTGTCCGTCAGCGTGACACGTTGCGGATTGTAGAGAAATCCGACCCGAATATTGCCGCCGGGAGCGCCGCCATCCTTATTATTTTCAGGTGCTATATCTGTAAAAGCATACACTGGCCCTCCATGAGCACGAATCGCCTCAATCAGCACCCGGAAGCTTTCCGAAGCATCTGTGGTGCCGTCATTCTTCTCGCCGTTATTGTCCTGAACCTCCAACAGCCCTACGATATCCGGGTGGTTTAAATTCACGGCGATGGCCTGTCCGAGCTGACCAATCCGTTTTCCATCACCGGGATCGAAATTTTCCACGTTAAAGGAAGCGACTGTCAGCTTACGATCATCCTGTACCAGACGCGTGTTGGCTGGCTGGAGATCCCCTGACACAATATCAGGCAGACGCTCCGGCAACAGCTTGAAATTACTAAAGCTATAGCTCACAATTCCCGTGATGGGACCCGCAAAACGATCCCCTGTTTTCAACGGAACCGCAGGTTTGGCGTCGATCAAAATCCGCTGCGGATTCAGACTTGCTTCAGTTAGCATCAAGCCGCCAGCTTCGGTCAATACCTCGCCTGTGTTCGCCCCGTTATCAATCCTGACCGGGATTTCATAACCATAAGGGCCGATGACTCGTGCATCCTTCAACTCTACACGCATGGCCTCCAGACTTTCGAAAAAGTCCAATCCATCCTCCTGCGGATTGAACACCGTCATTCCGTCATTATCCACAACAGATGTTGGCATCACACGCCCCTCTTTTCCAAGCAAAATCGGAGATGGCAGTGGACGGTCCCTGGCGATCACCGAAACGGAGGAAGCTACAATTTCCGTGGTCGTCAGGTCAACCGGCTTGCTGGCATAGGTTCTTTCTGTATATTCCTTCACAGAGCCGCTGACCCGTACCTCATCCCCAACCTGCACACCGCTGCCAGGCTTGTACACTAAAATGGCCTCGGATGTTTTTTCATCCTGATCCACCTTATCGTCTGCCTCCTGCATAAAGAAGCTGCTTCCCTTCACCATCGTCACAATTCCTTCCACATCCGTTACCTTTTTCCCCTCATAAGGTGAACGATGGGCTGCTCCCTGTATATCATGGATACGGAGCTTATCCGGCACATAGACATCTGCGTATACACTGGCCCCCACAGTCGTGGGTGATGATTGCACATCCGTATCTACTAAAGATGTAGGCTCTGCTGAAGCTTTTCCATCGGACAGTAACCCCGGCCCTCCACCCGACAGCACCAGTGCCACACTGAGCCATGCAACCCCAAACCTTTTTAATTTCCTGGGTAACGTTACTGCTATGTATTCTTGTTTCATCAAAAGACGCGCTCCTCCCAATTTTAGCTATGATCACGCTTACAATATATATTCCATGTTTAAACATACCATAAATTAGTCAAACCAGTACCTGAATTATGTAAAATGAATGGTTCCCACCGTAGCATAATGAGATCAAATTATTGTAAACTTGTTCTAATACAGAAAAAGGTGGCACACACGCTATGGAGCATTTGCTTAACGATCAGGTTAAAAACATTCAAATCAGCGGCATCCGCAAAATTGCCAATAAGGTTGCCGCATTGCCCGGAACCCTGTCCTTAACGATTGGACAGCCGGATTTCCCTACTCCTCCGCATATTATGGAAGCTGCCCACCAGGCGATTAACGAAGGACGCACCTCCTATACGCCTAATCCGGGACTGCCCGAACTGCGGGAAGCGGCAGCGGCGTTTGTATCCCATAAATACGGACTGAATTACCGTGGACAGGATGAGGTTATCGTAACGAACGGAGCCAGCGAAGCGCTGGATATTGCCCTGCGCACGATTTTGTCACCCGGTGACGAAGTCATTTTGCCTGTGCCCATCTACCCCGGATACGAGCCATTGATCCGCTTGTCAGGTGGGGTGCCCGTGCTGGCTGACACCCGCAATAGCGGCTTTAAGCTGACCGCCGAGGTGCTGGAGCCTTATTTGACCGAACGGACGAAAGCCGTCATCCTCGGATACCCTTCGAACCCAACCGGACGAGTGATGAGCCGTGAAGAGCTGGAAGCCGTCGCAGATTTACTGAGAGACCGCGATCTGTTTATCATTTCAGATGAAATATACAGCGAACTCATTTACGATGCGCCACACGTGTCTATTGCTGCCCTTCCAGGCATGCGGGAACGCACCATCGTCATCAACGGCCTATCCAAATCTCACTCCATGACGGGCTGGCGAATTGGTTTTACGCTTGCACCTGCTGCAATTACACAGCACATGGTCAAGGTTCATCAGTACAATGTGACCTGCGCCAGCTCGATCAGCCAATATGCTGCGCTGGAAGCCTTGACCGTCGGTGTCGACGATGCACTTCCGATGCGTGAGGAATACCGCAAGCGCCGTGATTATGTGCACGGAAGGCTAACCGACATGGGCATTCCACTCGAAAAGCCGGAGGGGGCCTTTTATCTATTTCCTTCCATCGCCCATTTTGGCTTAAGCTCGATGGATTTCACCCTGAAGCTGCTGGAAGAGCATGGAGTGGCTGTCGTACCGGGAGATGCCTTTTCCTCCTATGGCGAAGGGTACATTCGATTGTCCTATGCTTACGGACAGGATGTACTGGAGCAGGGGTTGGATAAAATAGAGATGTTTGTTAAAGGAATTGTGGGGAGTTAAGGTGGGAAGAGGCGCTACGCGGTCCATTTGATCTTCCGATCGCTGTTGCAAGGGGATTCTTGGATTGTATAAGACATTTAGTGGTAAGAATCCCCCTGCAAAGGCGAACGCTGTCGCTTCTTCAGATTCAAATGGCCCGCTTCGCTTACTGCCCGCCTTAAAGTCCCTCAAATCTCTTTAAGTATGTGGGGCGCAGGGAAAAGAAGTGCCCCTCTCACCGCTTTGCACCGTGAGAGAATATAAAACAGGCGCTTGAATCACCTTCACGGGTGATTCAAGCGCCTGTTTGCTCTCCTACTACTCCCCACCATCGGCGTGGGGAGTCACCGTACTAGCTTTAAGCACGGCGCAGCGGAGGGGGCGGAATGGTGCTGGACAAGCGAAGCGGTCGCCTTTAAATTCCGATTTTCACCTTTAGACTTCAAATCAAAAAATCGGAATTTAACAGCGATGGTAAGCACCATCCGCCCCCGCAGCGTCCTTTAAAGCTCAAACCTGAATCCACGCGCCCCCACCACTCTCCTACTTTAAATGCATTTTGAATTGCAGGAACAATTCATTGTAATGAGCCAGCATCCGCTTGCCGAGGTTGTCGTAGACCTCCAGCTTATCTGTAATCTCAGATGGAGGATAGAAGCGCTCGTCACCGGATATATCCTCTGGCAACAGCTTCTTTCCATCCTCGTTAGGTGTGCAATAGCCTACAAATTCGGCATTTTGGGCGGCTACATCAGGCTGCATCATAAAATTGATGAACTTATGGGCCGCATCCACATGGGTAGCGGTTTTCGGAATAACCATGTTATCAAACCACAGGTTGGAGCCTTCATCCGGCACGATGTAGTCCAGCTTGTCGTTCTGGTCCATGATTTCGGACGCATCGCCGGACCACACAACACCGGCAGCAGCCTCCTCGTTTGCCAGCAGCATTTTAATCTCGTCACCGACAACGGCCTTGACATTGGGCGCTAATTTCTCCAACTTCGCTAAAGCTTGCTGCAAATGCGCCTCATTCGTATCGTTCAAGGAATAGTGGAGGCTGTTCAGCGACATACCCACGACTTCCCTCGCGCCATCGACCAGCAGGAGGTTGTTACGCAGCTTTGGATTCCACAGACCATCCCAGCTATGAAAATCAATGCCCTTCGTTAGCTCCGGGTTGAACACAATCCCAACCGTACCCCAAAAATACGGCACAGAGTATTGGTTTTTCGGGTCAAACGAAAGGTTCAGAAAATGATCATCCACATGCTTCAAATTCGGCAGCTTGCTGTGATCCAGCGGGAGCAACAGGTGCTCCTGCTTCATTTTAGCCAGAGCATACTCCGAAGGAACCGCTACATCAAACGATGTTCCTCCCTGCTCAATTTTCGTCAGCATAGCCTCATTGGAGTCAAACGTCTGATAAATGACGGTAATCCCCGTCTCCTTCTGGAACCTTGCCAGCAGATCAGGGTCGATATAGTCTCCCCAGTTGTAGACCGTCAGCGTATTGCCACCGGAATAGCCCTGACTGGAATTGAGCCAGGCCGCCACCCCCATCAGACCGAACGAGATGATAAAAATCGACAGAAACACACGCACAAGCGACTTCATCTAGGTACCCCCATTTCCGCCGCAGGCTCCTTTTTCCCATTCCGGTTCGCCTTGCGCATAATAAAGTAGTAACCCACCACCAACAGCACGGTAAACAGGAAAATGAGCGTGGACAGCGCATTAATGGACAGGGAAACCCCTTGGCGGGCACGCGAGTAAATTTCCACCGATAAGGTCGAATAGCCGCTGCCTGTCACAAAAAAGGTCACCGCAAAATCGTCCAGCGAGTACGTTAACGCCATAAAGAAGCCCGCGTAAATCCCCGGCTTGATAAAAGGTAAAATGACCTTGGTCAGCACATCCATCCGGCTGGCACCCAAATCCCGGGCCGCATCCACCAGTGATGGACTCATTTCCTGAAGCCGCGGCAAAATCATAATGACCGCAATCGGCACACTAAATGCAATATGGGACAACAACACTGAGTAAAAACCCAGCTTGATCCCCACCATCGTGAACAAAATGAGGAAGGATGCGCCAATAATGACGTCCGGGTTCACGATCAGCACATTGTTGAGCGACAGCAGTGTATTTTTAACCCGACGGTTCTGCATCTGGTGAATAGCCAGCGCTCCCATGATGCCAATAATCGTAGCCAGCGCAGACGACAATAACGCAATAACCAAGGTGTTAATGACAATAATGATCAAACGGGTGTCGGCAAACACCTCTTTGTAGTATTGAAGCGTAAACCCTTCAAATTGGTGCATCGTCCCGCCGCTATTGAACGAATAATACATCAAGTACAGAATAGGCGCATACAACACAAGAAAGACGAGTACCAAATACATATTCCCGAATCGGTTTTTATTTGCCATGCCGCACCCTCCGTTTCGTTCCCGAGGTAATCAGCATAAGGATTGCCATCGCCAAAATCAGGAACACCGCAACCGTAGAGCCCATACCCCAATCCTGTGTGACCAGAAAATGCTGCTCAATCGCCGTTCCCAGTGTAATAATACGGTTGCCCGCAATCAGACGAGTAATCATAAACAGCGACAGCGCCGGGATGAATACCGCCATACACCCGGATCGCACACCAGATAGCGTTAATGGAAAAATAACCCGGCGAAACGTCGTCCATTTGGAAGCGCCTAGATCACGCGCAGCGTCCAGCAGTGAAGGGTTCAACCCTTCCAGCGCATTATAAATGGGCAAAATCATAAACGGCACAAAAATATAAACTGATACAAACACAAAGCTGGAGCTGGTAAACAATAATTGCTGACCACCCCATCCGACCAAGCCCAACACAGCATTCACCGGACCATAAGTACCAAAAATCCCGATAAAAGCATACGTTTTAAGCAGTAGGTTAATCCATGTCGGCAAAATAATGAGCAACAGCCACAGCTGCTTATGCTTGGTTCGGGTCAGCAAATACGCCGCCGGATAAGCCACTAACAGCGAGAATACGGTAATCAGCAGCGCATACCAAAACGAGCTTAGCGTCATACTCAAATAGACAGGGGTCAGAAATTGGGCATAGTTGCTGAACGTAAAATGGCCGTCCACATCAAATAACGAATAGTAAAACACAAGCACAACCGGGGCTGCCACGAACAGCACAATCCATAAATAGTAAGGCAGCAGATACGCTGCTCTCGTATTACCGGACATGCTGCTCCACCTCTTCATAGGCCTCCAGACGCCGATCAAATTCTTCCTCTGTTTCCCCGAACCGCATCACGTGAATCGCTTCCGGGTCAAAATGGAGACCGATTTCACTGCCCAGCTCCGCCTTTTTAGTAGAATGCACCAGCCACTCCTGACCGGAATCATCATAGCAGCTAATTTCATAGTGAACACCGCGGAACAGCTGGGTATCGACCTTCACACGCAGCTTACCTTCAGTAACACTGGTAATCTCCAAATCCTCCGGTCGAATTACAATTTCAATCGGTTCGTTCGGGCGCAATCCTCCATCAACACATTCAAACTGCCGACCGTTAAACTCCACCTGATAATCCGCGATCATACGTCCGGGTACAATGTTGGATTCCCCGATAAAATCAGCAACAAACCGATTGATCGGCTCATCATAAATATCATTCGGCGTACCGCTCTGCTCGATCTTCCCTTTATTCATGACAAAAATTTCGTCCGACATCGCCAGTGCTTCCTCCTGATCATGCGTAACGAAAATAAAGGTGATCCCAAGACGCTGCTGCATTTCACGCAAAATGTACTGCATTTCTGTCCGCAGCTTTAAATCGAGTGCAGACAGCGGCTCATCCAGCAGCAGAACGTCCGGCTCATTGACGATGGCCCGTGCAATGGCGACACGCTGGCGTTGCCCTCCGGACATTTCAGAAATTTCCCGTTCGTCATAGCCCTCCAGATTGACAAAGGACAATGCCTGTGCAACCTTCTCCTGAATGGTCTTTTTGTTCATCTTTTTGATTCGAAGACCGAAAGCCACATTTTCAAACACATTCAGATGTGGAAATAAGGCATAATCCTGAAAAACCGTATTGACCTGCCGTTCATTGGCTGGAACACGATTAATCAGCTTGTCATTCAAATAAATCGAGCCTTCCGTCGGCTCTGCAAAACCCGCAATCATACGCAAAATCGTCGTTTTACCGCAGCCGGAGGGCCCCAGCAGCGTATAGAATTTGCCACGTTCAATCTCAAAGCTGACATCAGCCAGCACCGATGGATCGTTGTCATATTGCTTGGTCACCCGTTCGAATCGGATGATGGTTTGCTCTCCCATAACACCCTCCCTCAACATTCGACTTCATTCCATTTCATTCACTTCATTAAACCTATTTATTCAGACCGTATCATTGAACCTTGAGATTTCCATGTAAAATAGTCTGTCAGCACACGAATCGCCACCCCAATGGCTTCCTCCGCAGGCTCCAACTTGGCATGGTGCAGACCATAAGGCGTATCAACGCCAAGCCAGAACATTAGACCCGGAATCCGCTCCAGAAAATATCCGAAGTCCTCTCCGGTCATCGCTTCACCGCATTCAATGAGCTGTACATCCTGCCGTTCACGGACCCAGTTCATAAATTCCTCTGTCACCTTGGCCTCATTGAACACTTGTAAATAATTCGAGCCATAATGAATTTCTGCATGGCATTGAAATCCAGCTTCTACACCGCGCACCAGCGCTTCAATCCGTGATTTAACCAGTGTCATCGTATCGGCGGATAACGTTCGGATCGTACCCTCCAGACGGGCTGTTTCCGCAATAATATTCTGCTTCGTACCTCCGCTTACCTTACCAACGGTAATGACTGCTGAATCCAGCGGGTTCACATTACGTGCTACAACCGTTTGCAATTGTCCAACCAACTGACAGGCCGCCACCACCATATCATTAGCTTTGTGCGGATATGCCGCATGTCCGCCTGTACCCTTTAGATCAATAAACAGCTCTGATGTATTCGCAAACAAAATACCGGGGCGAGTCGCAATCGTGCCAACCGGATATTCCGGTGCAACATGCAGCGCGACAATTTCATCTGGTAACCAGTCTGCCAGCTCGGCGCTGTCCCGCATCGGCAATGCTCCGCCCGGTCCTTCCTCGGCAGGCTGAAACAGTACTACAAGGTCATCCTCGATTGGGTGGTTTGCAAAGTGAGAAACAATACCCAATCCAATCGTCATATGTAAATCATGACCGCAAGCATGCATGTAGCCGGGATGGGTCGAACGAAAATCATAGCCAGTCTCTTCCACAATTGGCAAACCATCCATATCGCAGCGATATCCATAGCGGCGCGCAGGAGCCGTTCCATGAATCAACACCAGTACGCCAGTACGCCATGTACGAATGTCCAGATGCTCCTGAGGGAGCGTAGCCAAATAATTCAGCAGATATTGCTGCGTTTTAAATTCCTCAAAGCCAGGCTCGGGGATTTGATGCAAATCCCTTCGTATTTGAATAAAAGAACGATAATCGACCGTGCTCATTCCGCTGATCCGCCTCCTTTTCCTAACTTATCGGGTTTATCAGACAAAAGAACAAAAGGACAAAAGCCCGGCGCAGCCGCCGAGCCTTGTCCGTTGTGCTTCGTCCCTAAATTGTGCTGTCAATGCATCATGCCACTGACGAGGAATCGTTCACCTTTTGTGCATTTAAAAACTCTTTTTTCAATCTTACAGAACGCGCAGGTCTTTCAAGATTTCAGTTTTTGATTTGGTCTTATCGTCGACCTGTTTGATCACGCGTGCAGGTGTACCGGCAACTACGGAGTATTCAGGTACATCTTCGGTTACGACAGCTCCGGCTGCAACGACTGCACCTTTACCAATTCGCACGCCTTCCAATACGACTGAGTTCGCACCGATCAATACATCATCTTCTACTACAACAGGCTGTGCAGAAGGAGGTTCAATAACACCCGCAAGGACCACGCCTGCACCGATGTGACACATGTTACCTACTTTAACACGGCCGCCAAGTACAGCATTCATATCAATCATTGTGCCTTCACCAATGGTGACACCGATGTTAATGACTGCACCCATCATAATGACTGCGTTATTACCGATACCAACCATATCGCGAATATACGCGCCTGGCTCGATGCGGGCATTGATGCCTTTCAGATCGAGCATAGGCACTGCGGAATTGCGGCGGTCGTTTTCCACCACATAGTCTTCTTCGTTAGCATTAACACTGTCCAGAACAGGCTTGATGTCGGCCCAATCGCCAAATACAACGCCGCTGTCTCCGGAAATAAAAGCTTGAACATTCTCGCCGAATGATGCGGAAGCCAAAGCCCCTTTTACATATACTTTAACAGGTGTTTTTTTCTTGCTGTTTTTAATCACGTTGATGACTTCTTGTGTGTTCATTTCGATGGACATAGTAAATCGAACAACTCCTTCATCGCTTCATGACGACTTCGCAAGCCGGAATGATCTTATTCTCTCATCCTTTATAGCACAAAAGTACAGGTCCCGCAATTACGGATTCGAGTTACTTGTTGGCTTGCAGGCTGTCCAGCGATGTATAAATTAAGGATTCGAATCCTTCGGCAGGCTCGCCTTGAGGAATGTTTACCTTCACGATGAAGCCGCCTGTTTTATTTTCCACTACAATATATTGACGTGTAACCTTCGAACCGCTCGCTTGCAGGAACAGACGGCTGCTGGTCAGCGCTTGAGGAACTTTGGCTTTATCTATTTTCACCGTTTTACCGACGGAAGCCAGATCCTTTTCGCCTTCCTTTTGAAGCTCATCCAGATTAACATCGGAAGGCAGCTTCGTAATTTCAGCGTAATAGCTATCATTTACAGCCAGGGCTACTCGGTTTTGATCAGGAAACAGGGACATGGGGTCAAACACATACAGTGAATATCCCTCTCCTTTTGCCAATGTAGCTGTCTGTTTTTCCTTTTTCCCTTCAAGGCTAAGCTCAAAAGCTTGCGTTTTCGAGCGTTCACCGTCTACTGCCTGACTGGAGCTGCCGTTTTGCGTGCCGCCTGTTGCAGCTTCTGTTTTTTCAATTTTCGTCAAAATCAGTTGCTTGGCAACCGCGTCGCCTTCCACTGCTTTTTCGTTGTATTCAAATGCGACTGAATCGCCTTCCTCAAGTCCGGCTACCACCGTGCCCAGTCCGTCACCCAGTTGGAAAGATTGGGCTTGGCCATTGGTTTCAATTTCAACCGTGTGCGGGTCAGCGGCTCCGTTGTATACGCCTGTTCCCTTTTTAACCTCAGGCTCGGCGATCGGCTCCGGTTTCACTTGTGGCTGTTGCGTCTGCGGTTGGTCTGCCCCTTGAGGTGCGGTATTATTGGTTTGCGGTTTCGTTCCACAGGCTGACAAAGCCAGCACGGACACTACAGTTAACAGTATGATTGAAAATGTGTTGCGTTTTTTCATAAAATCCACCTCCACTATGATAGACGAGTTTGTGCGGCAAAAGTTCTACGCAGCTTCATACTTAAAATCCTTCTTCCTGCTCCCGCTTTTTATATTCTCAGGATTTTAGCAAAATCATAATTCCACACGGATGTCAGGTGCGGTATAATGGGCTGTATTAAACCTAATTTTCGTGATACCGATGGAAGGAACCGTACACGCATTATTCTTCCTCCGTACTGGACGGAGCTTTCACATGAATCAAGCGCACAAACCGTCATTTTCCTTTGAATTACTGTACATCGTAGGTATTATCGCTATTTCGTTCTCCTCGATCTTCGTAAGATGGTCTGAAGCCGAGGTGTCCGTCATCGCTATGTACCGTTTGTACCTGACCAATCTCGTCATGCTGCCTCTGGTCTGGGAAATACCGTACCGAGCTATTTAGCCTGAGCCGCAAGCAATGGATGCTGATCATCTGGTCCGGTATTACACTAGGGCTGCACTTCTTGCTCTGGATGGGCTCGCTGCGACTGACCACTGTTGCAAGTTCTACCGTTATTATGACATTGGAGCCGATCCTTGTCATGCTCGGTTCTTTTTTGTTTTTTCGAACAGGCACAAACCGCGCTATGCTCATCGGTATGAGCCTGGCCTTTGTTGGCTCGCTGTCGATCGGAGCCGGGGATTTCCATGCCTCGGGACAAGCCCTGCTTGGAGATGCCTTATCCTTTCTGGGGATGGTGGTCGTCTCGATCCATATGCTGATGGGCAAACATCTGCGCGAGGATTTGAGCGCCTTTGTGTACAATTTTTGGGTATTCGCCATCGCTGCCACATCGCTTGCGCTGTATAATGTGGTCAACGCGATTCCTTTTACAGGATATGCTCCACGGGAATGGGGATTGTTCCTGTTGCTCGCCATTGTACCCACGCTGTTCGGCCATTACCTGTTTAACTGGCTGCTCAAATACATTAACGCCACCGCGGTGTCGATGGCGGTACTCGGCGAACCCGTTATTTCTTCCCTTCTGGCTTGGATACTGCTGGGAGAAAAACTATCTGCCTTACAATTTGGTGCAGGCTTCTTCATCCTGTTCGGGGTATGGATTTTTATCCGATACGGAACGGATTTCAAGAAACAAGTCGTCCACCAAAGTGAATTGCCTGCCAGCGAGCTTCCCCTTAAGACAGGTTCTTAACTTATTTACCCCATTTTCATGAACTATACTCAATTCACGGATCTCAATGAAAAAAGGAAAGGCGGAATACTCTATGAAATCCATCGTATCCAAACGCTGGCTGTTAGCTCGACTATATGAGCCAGATATTATCATTGCCGATTGCCGTTCTCTGCTCGGACAAGCCGGAGCGGGACGGGCTCAATTTAATGAAGATCACATTCCGGGGGCTGTTCACTTCGACCTGGAGGAAGACCTCACGGCTCCTCTGGGTGAGCATGGTGGACGTCATCCCTTGCCAAATGCTGACACACTTGCCGCGCGCCTGAGTCGCGCCGGAATCAACGCAGATTCACGTATCATCGCCTATGACGATCAAGGCGGCATGATGGCCTCCCGCTTCTGGTGGCTGCTGCGCTATTTGGGTCATGAACAGGTGTATGTGCTAGATGAAAGCTACAGTGCATGGAAGGAAGCGAAGTTCCCAATCACGGCAGACCAGCCGATCCGCATTCCCTCAACCTTTGTAGCGAACGTTCAGCCACAAATGCTCACAAGTATGGAAGAAGTACAACGTATTTCCGAAGGTTCTGTTCCTGTTGGCTCCTATATAGGTTTTTCACCTATATTGATCGACTCCAGAGAGCGGCCGCGCTACCTGGGACTGGAAGAACCCATAGATAAAGCAGCGGGGCATATCCCAGGTGCGGTGAATTTCTTCTGGAAAGAGGTATTGGACGAAAAGGGTACATTTAAAAGCGCAGAGCAGTTGAAACAGCATTTCTCAGACCTCGATCAGAACGCTGAGATCATCGTATATTGCGGGTCAGGCGTATCCGCCTGCCCGAATGTGCTGGCCTTGAATGAGGCAGGATTTAGTAATGTGAGACTCTATCCGGGGAGCTGGAGCGATTGGATTAGCTATGAGGAAAATCCGGTGGCTACCGGGGAGAAATAAGCATTCTCAACGGATACACAGGTTCTAAAAGCAAATAAATTGCCTAAGCAACTATAGCTCATGGCAGTTTATTTGCTTTGTTTGAAAATCAACAAGGAATCAACTTGAGCTGAGTGAAAATAATTTCTTGAAATTGCAACCTTCTACAGAACTCCAAAGCTGACTTTTTTCTGCGTTCTGACAATTTATCCATGGGCGTCATCGCTGTATAATATCCAGCAAGGGTCTTCAAAACCGCTACAGGAGGTCACCTGTTACGCGATTCTGGAAGCCGTGTGTGGCATGCAGATATATACTTTGCTGCCCAACATTTCTCTTAGCAACAGGACTTCAATGAAAATAACAATGGGTCTGCTGCGTAAGTTAGCTGTTTTTCACAGGGAACAACTGGGCTTAAGTGAAGGAATTGTCGCGCTTGACTTGACAATTCAACATTACTTTGATCGCACTTTATATAGGTTTGGATTTGAGAATATTCTGGCATCTCATTCCCTCATTTCATCATTGCGTGTATTTCAACTAACATCTAATCTATGTACTTCGTAAGTACTGCACCTTCAAGTTAGTATCTGAACTACATATATGATAACTCACTCAGTTCCACTTGCGAAGAAAAAATTGATGAAAAAGGAATATTAAGCAGAGTGCTCAAGCTTCCATATCCACGTGATCCAGCAGGCTCTGAATACGCTGGATATTTTTCGTGCTGGCATGCTTATAGCGCTGCGTTATAACTACTACTAAATTAAGCGTTGAGTTTTTACTCTCCTCCCACCTCTACGTTACAAAAAAAGAAGTTACATGGCCTAGTCTCGGACTAGTTCAGTAACTCCCTTTTCAAACCCTATTTCAATAGGTAGATTTATTATTCTTTTACCGCCCCGACCACGATCCCGGTCACAAAATAACGTTGCAGAAACGGATACACGAGCAGGATCGGCAGTGCACTGATAAAGATTTGCGAGGCCCGAATGGTTCGCTGGGACAGATTGGCGACGGCTTCCGGGTCGAGCTTGGACATGTCGGCCTGAACGATAATCGTCTGCATAAATGTCGCGAGCGGAAGCTTTTCTGAATCTCGAATATAGATCATCCCGTCAAAATAAGAGTTCCAATGTCCGACCATCATGAATAGGGAAACCGTGGCAATGACGGGTATGGAGACGGGCAAATATATTTTGATAAAAGTCTGCAAATGCCCTGCCCCATCAATAAAAGCGGCTTCCTCCAGATCCTTGGGTACGGTACGGAAGAAATTAAGCAGCAGAATAATGTTAAATACCGCAACCAATCCAGGCAGAATCAATGCCAGCAATGTATTCATCAGTCCAAGCTTCAGAATCAGAATGTAGCTCGGAATGAGACCACCGCTGAATAACATGGTGATGACAAAATACCAAAGGTAGATATTGCGTGCACGGAAGACTCGCGTCTCCTTGGAGAGCGCATACGCTGCAATCGTATTTACCACTAACGCAAGTCCCGTTCCAAGTACCGTTCGCTCCATAGACACCCACAAGGAGGAGAGGAAATTGGCATTATCAAACGTCTTGGCATAGGCTTCAAGCGTAAAGCCAATCGGCCAGAACGTAACCAGTCCAGCATTGGCAGGTGCGGATGCGCTAAGAGATACCATGAGCAAGTGATATAAAGGCAGCAAACAGAGCAGCGAAAGGATGGTCAGGAACACATTATTGAATATGCTGAATACTCGATATGGAATCGTTTTATGGTACATCGGCTCGTCATCCTTTCTAGAAAATTCTGTACCCCGCGAATCGGTAGGCCAGTCGGTATGAGATCACGATCAGGATTAAGCTAATAACCGATTTAAATAAATTCACGGCGGTAGCGAAGCTGAACTGCCCACTAAGCAGACCTTCCCTGTACACAAAGGTATCGATGATATCCGCTTGCTGATAGATTAACGGACTATATAAGTTAAAGATCTGATCGAAGTTTGCATTGAGCACATTGCCTAGTGCCAGGGTTGCGATCACGATCCCAATCGGAATAAGCGCCGGGATGGTAATATACATCGTCTGCTTCCAGCGCCCCGCCCCATCCACTTCAGCCGCTTCATAGAGTGACGGATTAATACCGGACAGTGCCGCCAGGAAAATGATCGTGTTGAAGCCAAACTCCTTCCAGACATCACTTGCAATGATCGTAAAGCGGAACCAATTGCCATCCCCCAGGAAGAAAATCGGCTTGATGCCGAATACAGAGGAAAGGAATTGATTGATGATCCCTGTCTGGGCCAGAATATCGATCAGAATGCCTGATAGCGTAACCCAAGACAAAAAGTGCGGAAGATACACGAGTGTTTGAATGGTTCGTTTAAGCGCCATCTTCCTGACCTCATTCAACAATAAGGCGAAGATAAACGGAATAATCAGGTTCATTACAATTTTGGAACAGGCAAAAAACAGCGTATTCCACGTAATTTGCAGGAAATAATCATTCTCCCACATGTACCTGAAATGCTTCAGTCCGACCCATTCAGAATTGAAAAAACCCAGTGCAGGTTTATAGTCTTGAAATGCCATAAGAATCCCGGACATCGGAATATACGAAAAAATAAAAACCATAATGGCCGCCGGCAACACCATCAAGTGGAGAATCCATGGTTGTTTAGAGACTTTCTTTTTTCTTCTATTCGGCTTGCTCCCAATGTTTGCCTGCGGCACCCGGTTAGCCTCCATATTAGCCTCCATAGCGCTCTCCTGTTCCCAAAAAAAGTTTTTGTGTGTAATGGGGATCTCTGCTATAAATAGTATCAGGCAGTCCTCAGGTCTGACTATATAACATTGTTAGGCTGGATATGGTTTTGTTAGGAATATCGATTGAAGGAGACTTTTATGAATATATGGAAGCGCTTTATATTATTCCAGGGAACAGCTCGATCCCGGTTTAGTCTGTTTGCCAAAATAAACTGCTTAATCGTGGTTTTGTTCATTCCCATTATTATCATGTATACCTACTCGAACAATGTCACCTACGATGTCGTAAGCAAAGAGCTGCAAATATCCAATACCAAACAGCTCACGTTTTTATCCAGTCAGATCGATTCCCGCATTAATCAGATGATGGATTTCAGTCTTTTTCTCTCTAGAGATCCCAATGTCAGAGCATTCAATGGTTTGAACATGTGGGATGATCTTTATGACCAGATGCAGACCCGATATGTCATCCAGGAAAAGATGATGCTTCAATCCGGGGTCACCGATATATGGCCCACCCGATATGCTGTGTATTCACAGCAGAACCAAGATGTCATCGCCAACTACAACAGATCATCAGGTTATGATGAGAATTACCTAAAAAGAAATATGAGTGGCCAATGGACATATGGTGATCATGGCGCGGAATCTCAAGAGGAGCTTCAATCCTTTTACTGGTTCTTTACCGATTCCTTGGCCCAGCCGGGGATGTTGACGGGAAGCAACCTGGTGATTGAAGCCAGCTTCAGTTATGAGAACATTCAGAACATGCTGGATACGTACAAGAAAGGTGGACAAGGCGATCCCTTCTTTTATCACAAAGGGAATTCGCCCATTCTGAACCGCAGTGCAGACAAGCAGCTATCCGAAGAACTCATTCGTTATCTGGATACTCACTCTTCGGAGGACACTACACAGGATGTCGTGAAGCTGAATGGGAAGAACTATCTGGTCAGTTCTGTAAAGTCTTCATATTTGGATTGGCATTTAGTAGATGTGGTCCCACTCTATCAGATCCTGCAACC
Organism: Paenibacillus sp. PvR008; assembly: GCA_040544055.1. Classification (GTDB taxonomy): domain Bacteria; phylum Bacillota; class Bacilli; order Paenibacillales; family Paenibacillaceae; genus Paenibacillus. The sequence goes on along the minus strand of JBEUOG010000032.1, from coordinate 5,814 downwards.
CATTTCACTCAGTCGGAACCTGTTCTATCTCTCTATGATTCTGCTATTTGTTGTGGGCATTTCCGCTTCAATACTACTGTACAGAAACGTTCAATATCCGATCAAAAAGCTGATTCAGGGCTTACAGCGTGTGGAGTGGGGAGACTATTCCGTACGTCTGCATAGCAAGGATCAGAATGAGTTCTCATTTCTGTTTCATCGATTTAATGATATGTCTCATCAAATTCAAGATCTGATCGAGAATGTATTTCATGAACAGATCAGAGCCCGGGAAGCTACGCTGAAGCAGTTGCAGGCGCAGATCAATCCCCATTTTCTGTATAACTGCCTTGGCTATATCATCAATATGGCCCAGATGAAGGATGAAGAAGCGGTCATCTCTATGGCTTATAACTTAAGTGCGTACTATCGCTATACCACCCGAGTGGAACGAGAAACGTCTTCTTTGAAGGAAGAAATCAAGCTGCTCGTCAACTATTTGGATATCCAAAAGCTGCGCAATGGGAGAATTGAATATCATATCGATATCCCTGAGCATATGCTTAGCCAGTCTGTTCCACGTTTAATGCTTCAACCGATTGTGGAAAATTCGGTCATTCACGGTGTAGCGAAGTCGTATTCATCTGGTGAAATCCGAATTAGCGGGGAAAGCTCGGACGGTTTCTGCAAAATTTACATTGATGACGACGGACCCGGCCTGAGCCCGGATCAGTTGGAAGCTCTGAATCGTAAAATGCAGCAGTCGCTGCAGGAGGAAATGGGCTGTGGTCTCTGGAATACGAACCAGCGGATCATGTACCTATTCGGCAATCAGTCATGCCTTATTTTCAAGCCGTCCCCGCTCGGCGGATTCCGAACAGAGATCATCTGGGAGATTCCAACAGAGAAAGAAAATCATAACGATATAAGTTGAACTAAACATTTATACGATAACGGAGAGGGCAGAACAAATCTGGAGAAGCGAAGCGTTCGCCTAAAAGCTTTCTGAAAGAAAGCTACATCGGAAGCATAGGCTTATCCCCGGATTTCCCCTTTTGTAAGGGATTCAAAAAATCTGGGGATAACAGCGATCGGAAGATGGTTCTGACCGCGCAGTGGTCCCGTGTAAAATCATTCGTTCAACTTATATATCCAAACCATCAAGGAGACAAATAACATGCAGATGATCATCGTAGACGATGAAGCACACTGGGTAGATAACCTTTCCATGACCAAACCCTGGCACACGCTTGGGATTGAACATGTGCATAAAGCTTACTCAGCACATGAAGCACTACAAATTATCGATACGCACCCCATTGATATTGTGATCTCGGATATTCAGATGCCCGAAATGACAGGGATTGAACTGATCGAACGGATCAGAGTCCGTGACAAAAAAATAAAGTGTATTCTTTTATCCGGATATTCCGAATTCGATTACGCCAAAAAAGCCATCCAGTACGAGGCCGTTGATTACTTGCTGAAACCACCGACTGACGATGAATTGATGGGCGCTGTTCAAAAGGCCATTGATCAATTAAACACAGAATGGGAGCTCATAAGCTCACTTAAACGAACCCAGTTTACCCTTCGGGAGAATCTGCCCCATTTACGTGGTCGACTGCTCCTTGAGGCCTTACAGGGACATCGATTCGCAGCCGGCGAATGGGAACGGAAACTTGCGAATTACGATCTGCCCTTCCACACCGGAGATTACGCGTTAATGCTTGTACGTATGGAAGAAGAATTCAGGCACTATGACAACAACGATCAAACCTTGATCGAATATGCAGTCATCAATATGGCTGAAGAGATTATGGGTGAGTTTATGGAAGTCTGGGGCGTGAAGGAGGAACATGGATATCTGGTGTTTCTGCTTCAACTTAAAGAGAACGATACCGACATAGGAAAAGAAACTATACTGGAGAAGCTTTCTGTGCAGCTTCAGTCTAAGGTCAAGCAGTTCCTGAAGGGTTCCCTCTCCATCGTCATCACCGAGTGGTTCCCGTTTCCAGAACAGCTATATGACCGCTTTCGGCAGGCATCGGCTTATTTCCGGCAAATTGTCGGAGATGAGCGCGAATTCGTGATGCGGGTCAGTGACGTGGAAACGCCCGCAGCGCAAGGCCCCCTGGATGTCCTGTATACTCCGCCCTCTTTCATTCATCTGTTGGAAAGCGGGCAATGGGATGCCGCAGAAGAAAAAATAGTAGCTGTCTGTGAGGAACTAGATGAGAAATGGTCGGAATCGTGGGAGCATTGTATGGAGGCAGGTTTTTTAATTACGGCTTCTTTCACCAATCTCGCACACCAAAATAGGCTTACTCTGGCTACCTTAATGGGTAGCGATATTGAGTGGCTGCAGAGCGGGAAAGCTTTCTCCACCATCAGTAAACTGCGAAAATGGTCGCTTAGTGTGCTCGACAAACTCAAGGAAGGCACGTCCAACGAAATCAAAGACATACGTTCCGAGTATGTGAAGAAGATTCAGGATTTTACGGATAAAAACCTGCATCTGGATGTTTCCCTCCGTGTACTGGCCGACCATGTCAATCTGCATCCGACCCATTTGTCCAAGATTTATAAGATTGAAACTGGTGAAGGCATAAGTGATTATATCTCGCGCCTGCGCATGGATCGTGCCTGTCACAAGCTGAAAATGACCACCAAAAAAGTATATGAAATCAGCATGGAGATTGGATATATGGACCCTGCTTATTTTATCAAGGTGTTCAAACGCCAGTTTGGGGTCACGCCGCAGGAGTACAGAGACCATCATAAATAGCATGATAGAGTCCTATCGAAACTAAAAAACTCATATAGATGCCATCCCCGCCGACTTGGTACAGTTACACTTGTAAAGATCATACACCGTAGGGGGATTGAAAAATGATCAAATTCAAAGCATGGTGGTCGCTGCTCATGGTCATCGCACTTATCACAATTACAGCCTGTGGCAGTGGCGAAACATCCAATGAGAATGCCACGAGCGATAATACGCCGGCGGCGGTCGGTTCACCCGAAGCAGAAGCTGCTTTTGCAAAAGGGAAATACGATCCACCCATTGAGTTCAGTTCGGTGTTGATGCCGAAGAAATACGTTCAAGGGGACACCAAAGAAAATAACGTTCACGATCGGTGGATGCTGGAAACGCTGGGCATGAAGCATAAAGATACCTGGTATCCGGCCAATGATGATCAATACAAACAAAAGCTTCAGTTAGCCATTGCCTCTGGCGAGAAGCTGCCTGATTTCGTTTCGGTACCCACCAATGCGGTATTGACCAATCAACTTATTGATTCCGGTCAATTCATTGCCATCGATGAGTTGTTCGACAAGTATGCAAATAAAATTCTGAAAGACCACGTGGCAGCGCATCCGGAGCTATGGTACCCTTTCACCAAGGACGGCAAGAAATACAATATGCCGATCCTGGAATACACAGATAATGACGACACGCTGCTGTGGCTCAGGGAAGATTGGATGGAAAAGCTGAATCTGGAAGCTCCCAAAACCATCGCGGATCTTGAAAATATCATGGATAAATTCAAGAACGAGAACCCGGATGGCTTAGCACCTAATGAAGTTTTTCCACTCGCAATTTCCTTGAAAAATAATACAAACACCTGGATGGGCTCACTCGATTGGTTATTCGGAGCATACGGCACGATCCAGGAGCAGTGGAACAAAGACGCCGATGGCAATCTGGAGTACGGCTCCATTAATCCAGGTGCAAAGCAGGCACTCGCGAAGCTTAGTGAATGGATGGAAAAAGGCTATATTCATACCGACTCCGCCCTGTGGGATGAAAGTAAATCGGCGGAGAGCTGGACGAAAGGCGCCGCAGGCATTCTGCCCGGAGCCAACTGGATTCCAGACTGGCCAGCCCCCGATCTGTTGAAGAATGTACCTGGAGCGAAAATTAAAGCTTATCCGGTTCCAGCAGGTCCAGATGGACTCATCGGTACGAAATGGCAGAACTCCGGCGTCAACGCCAGTATTATGATTAACAAGGACGCGAAGCATCCTGAAGCCATTTTCCTGTACTATAACTATCTGCTCGATAACCTGGCTAACCCGGCCGCTGGCAGTGAATATGAATACGGATTCGCCAAAGGCTACGATTGGGACATCGTGGACGGACAACCGACCAGTGATAAAGAGAGGATTAAAGACTTCTCCAATGAATTCCCTTTCCTGACTGGCCCGGCACGTATCCCGGATCTGTACATGAAGACACTCGTTAAACTGGCTGATGGGGAGACGCCAGAAACCCCTTATGAGAAACAAATGGCCGAGTTCCGCAAACCCGAAAACTGGGCCGCAGCCAAGGTAGTCATGTCGCAATTAGACATTCGCAAGCAAAACTACTTCACCGGTGCTGCGACACCAACGATGGTATCCAAATGGAACCTGCTTCGCCAGTCCGAAATGGAAACCTTCAACAAAATCATCTACGGCAAGCTGCCGATCGATGCCTTTGACCAATTTGTAGCCAATTGGAAATCCAATGGCGGTGACCAGATTACGCAAGAAGTGAATGATTGGTTTAAGTCGGTGTCTGGGAAGTAAGGGATAAAAATAAGAAACAAATATAAAACAAGCCGAAGCGTGTGTTTTTGTCGCTTCGGCTTGCTTTGGTTTAGTTTAAGATCGCTACGCTTTATGGGCATTCGGCCTTTCGCTTTCGCTTTCGCCTTCTGCCCCCATAGACTGACTCAGCAAGGAAACCGTGAGCTGAATGCCATCCCCTTGCTTAGAATATGCCGATTCTCCCACTCTGCATTTTCTATGATTTAGACTTGCAGCCACGAAGTATAGCGACGAAGCCAATTTTTTATGTTTTTAATATAGCGCACTTATGTAATTTAGATTGCTATTTGACTTAACAAATTTGCTTTAATTTGAAGACTGTTCTCTCTTCCTCCACCCATAAAAATCCTATAATATTTCTCGTTTTTTCTCCTCGAAATTGTAAAACTCTTTTTATCGGCTTCAAGTAAGCACGTCTTTATTTCATTATGCTCTAATATAACTATTTCACTTTTATTCAATTTTTCTTTACCACATATTAATAGCATTTTGAAGTTATCATTACTTAATTTGTTGATTTCATTAATATCATCTTCTGAAAAAATGAACTGCCAACTCGAATATTCTTCATTTCCAGTAGTTCTTTTCGATCTATATTTCATATAAATATCATAATTACTTGTATTAGTAGAAATTTTATAAACTCTTCTATCATCACCACCTTCAATTAATGCAGGGATCATATTGTTATTGAATAGAAGCGATAATGCTGCTCCGAAATAAAAATCTGCTTGTGTTACTTTTGCCATTATTATTACCTCTCTCTATGTCAGTATTTAAGGTTGCGCATAACGTTTCCGTATTCATGAACTTGTAGGGTTATCTATTGAAACCCCTCTCCGAAATTCTTCCATTAATAAGTTCTTCATATTCGCTTCTAACCTTGTTATAGCAGTTTAATAATAATGCACGTAAAAATGAAAATGGAATCTCTTCTCCATCTCTTACCAATTCAAGCTTTTCTTCTATTTTTTCGAAATACTGCTTATATTGAGTTTTGATAGTTGGATCTTTATAGAAATCATTAAGGAAGCGGTGAATTTGCAAGCATTTTAATTCTTTTTCAAAATTTGAATAATTCATAATAAAATGAGTAAAATTCTTTTTATGATTTCCTCGTCTAGGGTAAAGCTTCTCTGTGAAATCGGTTGAACACCCTTATACTGGACACTACACCTCTTAATCAAACGGTCTCATAAAATTGCTCGAAATTGCTCTCGTATTCTTCATTTCTTTCGT
>JBEUOG010000031.1:0-65149 GCA_040544055.1 Paenibacillus sp. PvR008 | reverse complement strand
GAAAGAGCGATTCGCTCATGTTGAAACTGACGAGATAAAATATCTCTTTTTGCTCCAGCTCCGTCCAGCCTTGCGGCATGTCCGAAACTTTCGCGATTCACTCACTCGTTGTTCAGTTTTCAAAGATCAAAACCTGCATGATGTCTTTCTTTTGTTCTTACTTTGTTTCATCACCGCGTCTCAGTGGCGACCTTTATAATATATCATTACTTTTTGAGATTTGCAAGAGTTTTTTTTAATTTCTTTTTTTCTAGCAAATTCCTCAAAAAGGAACGAAAATTAATTTACCATGAATCCTAAATAGAGTCAAGACTTATTTCGATATCAGAAAGTATAAACTTCTTAAGGGTTAACTTCCTGATATCTCTGAATTTATAGTTGATTCTCATTCTCTTATTGTTTGGCTTGGGGAACGCGCCCTCTCCGGGCATATTTGGATAGTTCCTTGGCGGGTGCAAAGCGGGCATACATGCGGAAAATTGTTTTATACCGAAGCGCTATCGCATAACGAATATCCTGATCCAATCGGGTATCGCTCATATCAAGCAGCATTTCATCAAGTTCCTTACGAAGAACATAATCTAGTTCCTTGCATTCTTTTTCGTTAAACAGCATTCCCAGCATATGACCATACTCCCTTATCAGCTTATTATATAGTGCTTATATTCGTTCAACTATTGTTCAGTCTTCACCTGTTTTTAAACTCAACTGCTAAGGTTTCAAACTTATCCCGATTTAATTCCACATTTTCTCTTTGGGGCTCTCCCCTTTGTTATGTTCAATTTTTAGGAAAAATATAAATAACCGACCATAATATTTTAATGTGACAATAAACGATACGTTATTCCGCTCTCAATTGCAGCTGCAATAAGCAGCAGAACAACGGACCATATAGACACCCTCAACGTCTGTTTCATAAAGAGCTCCCACGTTTGGGCAAGCCCTTTTCGTTTCAAACCTATGCCTGCACTGATCGAGGACATTACTTGCCCCCCAAACTTCAAACCGAAAGCACAGGCGATAATTAAAACAGGTAATTCAATCACACCGTGCGGAAGTAGTCCTTTTACAATAACCTCATACAAACTTCTGCCCGTATCCGCCTGTAAGTGTACAACAAACCCCAAAACCATCCCATTCATAATTAAAAATACAAACGGTACGATTCCAAATAGCGCCCCCATAAATATAACCAGCACACACTTGATAGCATTATTGAAAAAGATGAACACAAAAAAGCCCCATTGAGGATGTTCAGACTGCTGTAAACGCTGAGCCACTTCCCCCAATCCTGCCATTTGTTGAGCCAATATGGATTGAATAGCGCCTGTACTTAACCAACCCACCACAATACTTATGCAAAACAGAAATGCGGAAACTAAAATCAACCGTCTTGTCGTGTGTAAATCGTGAAGAAATGCTTTTAATCTCATCTGATCAATCCCTCCTGTTAGTCCAATGGCATAATTGACAACCCCAGGCATAGCTTTAAGTAAACAAGCACTTCTATGATGAAAGGGGCGTTATAACCATGAATTCTTTTTTCTATGTACTGAACGGCAAAAAAATAAAACGGTTCTTTATCGTAGCGGCGGCGGCCATTTTCGCTATTGGGGTCATTTATGTAGAAACCGATAATGTTACCGTTTTTTCCGAGGAAGTACCAGCGGCCATTTATAGTGTACCCACAGACAAAAAGCTGATCGCTCTTACCTTTGACATTAGTTGGGGAGATAAGCGTACTGAACCCATCCTAAAGGTTCTCGAGGACAAAAAAGTGACAAAGTCCACCTTCTTTCTTTCTTCCCCATGGAGTAAAACGCATCCGGAGCTTGTGAATCGGATTAAAGACAGCGGATATGAGATCGGCAGCCATGGACATAAACATGAAAATTACAGCAGTCTAAGCGATGAGGACATTCGTAAGCAGATTTCAACAGCTCACACCACGTTGACCCAGCTGACCGGACAGCCCCCGAAATTGATCCGTATGCCTAATGGTGATTTCGACAAAAGGGTCCTTCAGGTCGCCAGCACTTTAGGCTATAAAACAATCCAGTGGGACACCGATTCTTTGGATTGGAAAAATCCTGGTACTCAGGTCATTATTGACCGTGTCGTGAAGAAAGCACATCCCGGTGACATTGTCCTTCTGCATGCCAGTGATTCCTGTAAACAAACTCATGAAGCTCTACCTGTCATTATCGACAAATTACGTGCGCAAGGTTATGAATTCGTAACTGTATCCGAACTGCTTCAACAGGGCACAGTAAAAGGCAAAGAGGTTCGTGATCAGGCCCTGGGTCTTTAAGGAGTTATTTTACAACGTTCTCAACAAAAAACCAAAAGTCAGGCGACATATTTCACTTCATCAGTTCGCATACTATCCACATTCATGATGAAGGAGGAATACGGCCATGAATTGGACTCGTTTGCGATTAGTCAGCATGATATGCGTACTGGGCGTTGCGCTGACCGGCTGTGGTTCGGACCAGAGCTCCGCGCCTCCCCAAAACAGCTATAAAGAAATGAAAACAATGGTTGTCGATATTTTAAAAAGCGATGACGGGAAAAAAGCAGTGGAGGAGGCTTTGACCGGGGAAAGCAGCTCCTCCAAAGAAGGACAATCCGGTCAAGGTAGCGAAGGCGGTGGATCTGGCGGAGGTTCCGGCGGCAGTATGGGAATGAAAATGATTATGCCCATACAGTCAGCAGAACAGATGAAGATCGCAGTCAAGGATACTCTGGTTTCTCCGGAATACAAAAAGGAAATCGAGAAAATTATGACCGATCCGCGCTTTGCTGGTGAATTTGCCAAGGCCATCAACAGCCAAAGTAAGCAACTTCATATGCAGCTCATTAAAGACCCTTCTTATCAAAAATCTATTGAGGCGATGCTCAAATCGCCAGAACTGACCAAAATGTATATGGACTTAACTAAAACCCCTGAATACCGCAAACAATCTATGACGGTCATGCACGATGCGATGCAGAATCCGATTTTCCGACTTGAGGTCATGAATTTACTCAAAACTGTCGTACAGGAAGAGCTTCAACCCAAGGTTGAGAAAAAAAGTGGTAGTCAGGACGGAACAAGCGGTGGAAAACAAGATGGCGGCGGTAGCGGTGGTGGTGATAGCGGAAGCGGAGGACAAGGGGGTCAATAATAAAAAGGCTGGTTCAGCAACGAGGCCACTGAAAAAGTTCCCCGGCCCACTCAAAAGAGACGGTTCCTCACTTTTTTGAGGAGGCTGTCTCTTTTTTCGGTATAATCGAAGTATCTTATCCAAGGTTGGTGATCCCTGTGCTCCCGAAACAGCAGAGCTTTTTGTTGAGTCCGTATACAGAACTCTACGATGTACTCATCCCCAAAGATCATATGTTGCGGAGAATGGACGAACTGGTGGACTTTAGCTTTGTGTATGAGGAACTGCATGACAACTATTGCCATGACAACGGACGTACGGCTGTAGATTCAGTTCGGATGTTTAAGTATTTGCTACTCAAGTCCATCTTCGACTTGTCTGACATCGATCTGGTCGAGCGCTCAAAAACGGATCTGTCATTCAAGTTTTTTCTGCATATGGCTCCAGAAGAAGCTGTCATTGATTCCAGTCTACTCACCAAGTTTCGCAAATTACGGCTCAAAGGGATGAAGTTGTTAGATTTGCTCATCGGCAAAACGGTGGAAATTGCCATCGAAAAAGGCGTTATTCGCAGTAAATCTATTATTGTGGACGCAACTCATACCCAAGCCCGCTACACTCAAAAAACATCGCAAGCCGTGCTACGGGAACGTTCCAAGCGTCTGAGAAAGGCCATCTACACGCTGGATGAATCCATGAAAAGTAAGTTTCCCGCCAAACCCGCCACGGATGTCCTAGAGGATGAAATCCAGTATAGCCAACAGCTGGTCGCTGTGAATTGAGCAGGATGGGCGATTTACCGGACTGCCGAAGGTCACAGAACCGTTAAACCTATTGAAAGAAACGGTCACCGACGATGTGGAGCATCTACAAACGTCTGCGGATCCCGATGCCAAAATGGGTCACAAAAGTGTGGACTTCTCGTTTTTTGGTTACAAAACCCACATCGCTATGAGTGAAGAGCGAATCATAATAGCGGCAACGATTACCACCGGGGAAAAACACGATGGCAAGCAACTCCAAACCTTGATTGAAAAAAGTAAGGCGGTGGGAATGAAAGTGGAGACGGTGATTGGAGATGCAGCCTATTCAGAAAAAGATAACCTCGCCTACAGTGCGCAAGAAAACATCCAACTGGTCGCAAAACTACATCCTTTGATTACTCAGGGAAATCGAAAGAAGGAAGACGAATTTGAGTTCAATAAAGATGCAGGGATGTATGTGTGCAAGGCTGGTCATCTGGCAACTCGCCGGGCGCGGCAGGGGAAAAAAGGCCAAGGAGAAAACCAAATCGACACCTATTACTTTGACGTAGAAACATGCAAGCGATGCCTTCTTCGAGAAGGCTGCTACAAGGACGGGGCAAAAAGCAAGACGTATTCTGTAAGTATAAAAAGCGATGAACATCTGGCTCAAGCCGTATTTCAGGAGAGTGAGGTCTTTAAGACCAAGGCCAAAGAGCGATACAAAATTGAAGCCAAGAACAGTGAACTCAAGCACAGACACGGGTATGATGTGGCATCCTCCTCGGGTCTGATTGGCATGGAAATGCAAGGAGCGATGGCGATTTTCGCGGTGAATCTGAAGCGGATCTTGAAGTTGATGAGCTAACAAGAGGAGCAATCGTAGACATGAGGAAGCAAAAAAAAGACGACATCTCATTTAAAAACAAAGGAATGAATGTCGTCTTTTTAATGGATTCCCTTTCAGCTATCTGTAAGAACCATGTTTTCAGTGGCCTCTCAGCAACCAGCCTTTTTTTCTTATTCAGATTCGGCGTGCAACGTCGTAATTTGAGTGGCGATGTCGTTGTAAATCGCTCCCGTTGCCGATTCGGATTTATATACAGATGGTGAGAAATCCGCCTCTGATGGATGATTATCCGGAATACCCAGCGGAATTTGCGCTAAGAGTTTCGTATGAAGGGTGTCCGCCAGCATAGCCCCGCCCCCACGGCCGAAAACATAGTCCTTCTCTCCGGTAGAGGATATATAATAGGACATGTTCTCCACAACGCCAATGACTTTATGATCCGTTTGGAGCGCCATTGCTCCTGCACGTGCGGCCACAAAAGCTGCCGTCGCATGAGGGGTAGTCACAATGATTTCTTCACTCTGAGGGATCATCTGGTGTACATCAAGCGCTACATCCCCGGTTCCCGGCGGTAGATCAAGAATCATATAGTCCAGCTTGCCCCATTTCACATCGCTAAAAAACTGTCTGAGCATTCTTCCCAGCATGGGACCTCTCCAAATCACGGGGTTGTTCTCCCTGACAAAAAAGCCCATAGACATAATCTTGATGCCAAATCGCTCCACCGGCTGAATAATACCTTCTTCTACGGTAGGAACGTCCTCGACTCCGATCATATCCGGTACGCTAAATCCATAAATGTCGGCATCAATCAAACCCACACGTTTGCCCTGTCTAGCCAAAGCAGCCGCTAAATTTACAGCCACCGTCGATTTACCGACACCGCCTTTTCCGCTGGCAATGGCAATAAACCGTACGCCAGATGCCGGATTCAGTAGCTCATGTTCTTCCATACCAGCAGCATGTCCCTTGGTCAAAACCGGGTCAGCCACTTCCTCCGCATTCTCTCCCGTCTGAATGGCGGATCTTTCATGCTCAGACGCTTCACGAATACGAATATGAATATGGTTCAGCCCCGCTTCTTCCAACGTCTGTCTGATTTCCCTCTCCAGCTTTGCCCATGCCCCTTCCTGCGCGTTCAGACTAATCGCGGTCAAGGATACACGATCCTCTTTAATAACAACATCCCTAATAAAATGAAGATCGACCAAACGATGACCCGTGTGAGGCTCTCGTACCTGTTGAAGTAGCTCTATAACTTGCTCTCTGGATTGCATGAATAATCAGCACCTCTGCTTCAATGAATTTACGTAGTTGTAAACACTTACAGTATACCACTATCTGACCTCAGGTGCTGACGATGTCCTCTTTTCCCCAGCGCTATAACGCAACACTCCCTTATATATTGCTGCCGCCACCTGTCTCTGATAGGTCTCGTCACTCAGTCGTCTGGCTTCCTCCGGATGGGATAAGAAGCCGACTTCTACGAGAGCTGATGGCATTTTGAGAGCCTTGAGCAAATATACCGTATTCACCGTCTTGGCCACTCTGTCTGTGTTCTCCAAGTTGCGTTTAATCTCCTCCTGAATGAGGGAGGCCAAATTTTCGTTGTCCGCATGATTAGGGACGTAAAAGGTTTGGGCTCCACTCCAGCGGCTCGACGGGATGCTGTTCATGTGAATACTTAAAAAGAGATCCGCTTTATGCTCCTCAATCATGCGTACACGCTGCTTCAGGTCCTCCGTTTTTCTTCTCGCATAGCCCTTGGTTTCTTGCTGTGCCAGATCACGGTCAGCCTCCCGAGTCATGACGACAACGGCTCCTGCTTGTTGCAAATAATCTCGCAAATAAAAAGCAATCGCCAGATTAATGTCCTTCTCAATGACACCTTCTTTGCTGACAGCCCCTCCATCGGGCCCTCCATGTCCTGCATCTATGGCAATTACTTTACCGGTAAGCGGAAGACTCCAATGGGTCCAGGCCCTCGAAGCAGGTATCTCATATAGAGCCAGCGTGATAAACAGAACGGCGAGACAGCAGCCCAACAGTATTTTTTTCAGCGTCCGATAGCGAATCCACAGTGTAACCTCGTGTTTACGATTGTTTTTTTGCATAACAAAACGCCTCCGTCCCTATACAGATACTAATGATCTATATGGGACGAGGCGTGTAAATAGTACAACTCAGGAATGAACAAATTCTTTCATACCTTCAATCAACACTTGGGCGACTTCCGGTCGTGTAAATTCAGGCGGCGGGCAAACTCCCGAACGTAACAATTCCCGCACTTTGGTGCCCGAAAGCGTCAAATGATGTTCCTTGGGATGAGGGCATGTTTTGCTAGAGGCCATATTTCCACATCGGGTGCAATAAAAGCTGTGTTCGAAGAACAACGGGGTAATCTCCAGTTCCTCAGGTGTGAAGTTTTTGAAAATATCCTGAGCTTCGTACGTACCGTAGTAGTCTCCTACACCCGCATGGTCCCTTCCTACAATAAAATGGGTACAGCCGTAGTTCTTCCGTACAATAGCATGAAAAATAGCCTCTCTCGGGCCAGCATATCGCATAGCAGCAGGAAACACGCCCAAAAAGGTACGGTCAGCCGGATAATAGTTGTCCAGCAGCACCAGATAGCTCTTCATACGCACAACTGCCGGAACGTCATCTGACTTGGTTTCGCCAACGAGCGGATTCAGAAATAACGCATCGACAATCTCCATCGCGCTTTTTTGGATGTACTCATGCGCCCGATGCACTGGATTACGGGTTTGGAATCCGACTACTGTTTTCCAGCCTTTTTCAGCAAAATGATTGCGCGTCTGCGCCGGTGTGTAATAAAACTCACCAAATTGTGTGGGTTCCGGCCGACTCAATACCTGTACAGATCCCCCTACATAAGTAGTTGGTCGCTCCAAAAGTTTTTTGACACCAGGATGCGCCGGATCATTTGTCTTGAATACACTTCTGGCCTCCTCTGCCTGATCAACCTGATATATACTCTCAATATCAAGTACAGCATATATGGTACCGTCCGTTTCACCCACTAAAGCGACCTGTTGACCCAATGTCAGTTCCCCGGCTATGCTCTCCGTAACCGCAAGCGTAATGGGGATACTCCAGACTGTGCCATCTGCAAGACGCATATCCGCTACCACCGACCGATAGTCAGCTTCGTTCATAAACCCTGTCAGCGGAGAAAATGCCCCCACTCCAATCAAGTCCAGATCGGAAATAGTCCACGAATTTACACGGATAGGAAACAATTCACGGGCGGCCTGCAAAAGTGTTTTTTGCTCTGAACCTGTAATGATTCTATCGACAAGCGTTCCACCATGCGGAAGAATTGCAGTCATAATGCACTTCCTTTCTGTTCATTAATGCCCTTCACAGCTACTTGTGTATCGTTATTGATGGAGTCCACACTCCGTTTTCTCATTGCCTGACCAGCGTCCAGCACGAGGATCTTCGCCCGGAAGGACTTTACGCGTGCATTGCTCACAACCGATGCTGGGATAGTTACGATCATGTAGCGGATTATACAGCACTTCATGCGTATGAATATAGTTCCACACGTCCTCTGATGTCCAGCTTGCCAACGGGTTGAATTTAACGAGACCGAACTTTTCGTCATACTCAATCTTTTTTGCATTTGCACGGGTAGGAGCCTGATCTCGGCGAATGCCGGTAATCCATGCATCGTATTGCGATAAAATACGTGTCAGCGGCTCTACTTTACGTATACCACAGCATGTGTTGGGATCTGATTTCCAAAGCTCTTCCCCATGCTTAGCCGCTTGCTCTTCCGGAGTAATTAAGGGAGATACCCGCACAAAATCCATGTTGTATTTTTCCTTCATCTGATCACGCGTATCGTAAGTTTCTTGAAAATGAAAGTCAGTGTCCAAATAAAAAACATCACTGGAGGGACTAATTTTTTGCAGCATATCTACAAGCACTACATCCTCCGCCCCAAAGCTGCAAGCAAAAGTAAGATTCGGAAACGTATGAACAGCATACTGAATAATTTCCTCAGGCGTAGACTCTTCCAGCTCAATTGCCTTGACCCTGATCAACTCTTCTTTCTCCAACAAGTTCATTATCAATACGCCTCCATATGAAGATTCATAAATAAATTCCAGCATTCCAATGCCGACTAAACTAATAAGAATAAATATAGTATAAAACTTTTATATTTATTGTCAATCCAGAGGGATGTGTCTTTTTATATACAATCTTTTGCCCTAAAAATGCAGAATCGTTGTCCTGCAAGCATTCTATAACCCTATCCTCCGTATCTGACTAAGTTCATTGACTTTATATAAAATATTCTTATACAATACATTTGGAAATCATCCTAAAGTTACTTGGTAACTAAAAGTAATTATTCATAGAAAGAAGGTTCGCTTGAATGGAAGCTTTTTACGTCAACGAAGACGGTTCGCTCGCTACTCCGCTCAAAGGAAAAGATGTACTCGCCAATCCGCTTTTAAACAAGGGTGTCGCCTTTACACCGAATGAACGGAAGGAGTTGGGGCTTGAAGGTATACTGCCTCCGACGGTCCTGACTTTGGAAGAGCAGGCCGAACGAGCGTACAAGCAGTTTCTCGCTCAACCAACCATGCTGCGTAAGAATGCTTCGCTGAATGACTTGTATAATCGGAATGTGGTCTTATACTATCGTCTGCTTACAGATCACCTGAGCGAAATGCTTCCGATCGTCTACACACCAACCGTAGGTCAGGCTATTCAGGAATACAGCCATGAGTATCATCGTCCCGGCGGGGTATATCTTTCCATTAATAATGTGGACGGCATCGCACAGGCTTTTGCCAACACGCAATTGAGCGCTGACGATGTAGACTTAATCGTGGTTACTGACTCCGAAAGCATACTCGGTATCGGGGATTGGGGTGTGGGAGGCATTAACATCGCCATAGGTAAGTTAGCGGTATATACAGCGGCAGCTGGTATTAATCCGGGGCGTGTGCTACCTGTCGTTTTAGATGTCGGGACGAACAATGAAAAACTGCTACAGGACCCTCTCTACATCGGTAATCGACAACAGCGGGTGCGTGGAGAGCAGTATGACCGTTTTATTGATGCATTTGTACAGCATACATTGGGACAGTTCCCGAAGGCACTTCTTCATTGGGAAGATATGGGCAATGTTAACGCCCGCAATATTATGGAAAAGTACGGAGAACATATTCTCACGTTTAATGATGACATACAAGGAACGGGTGCGGTTACATTAGCAGCTGTTATTTCGGCGTTAAAGGTGACGGGGATTCCATTACAGGAGCAACGTATTCTTATTTTCGGCCCAGGTGCCGCAGGGATTGGAAATGCCGACCAGATTCGAGATGCTATGATGAAGCAAGGACTATCTGAAAAGGAAAGCAGCCAACGTTTTTGGGCTTATGATTACCGAGGGCTGTTAACCGAGGGGATGGAGAATATATTCGATTTTCAGAAACCCTATTTGCGTTCCGAAGACGAAGTACGTTCGTGGGCGCGATCCGATGACGGTAAAATCTCTCTGCTTGAGGTCATTCGTCAGATTAAGCCTACTATACTGATTGGTACCTCAGGTGTCCACGGTGCTTTCTCTGAGAAAATTATAAAAGAGATGGCTACCCACGTAGATCAGCCTATCATTATGCCTATGTCTAACCCTACAGCGCTCGCAGAGGCGATTCCTGAGGATCTAATCCACTGGACACAAGGTAGGGCGCTTATCGCTACTGGGAGCCCCTTTGAGCCTGTCACCTATGAAGGTATAGTTTATGAGATCGGACAATCGAACAATGCATTTGTGTTCCCTGGATTGGGGCTGGGCGCGATTGCAGTACAGGCCAAGACGATCACCGGAGGTATGTTTACCGCCGCTGCAAATGCTGTGGCTGAGATGGTGGACAGCACTAAGCCGGGAAGCGCCCTTCTACCCAGTGTACACAAGCTGAAAGAGGTATCCTTTGCTGTAGCCTTAGCCGTGGCCAAAACAGCTATACAGGACGGCACAGCCAGTGTCAAACCAGATCATATTGAGCAGTTGCTTCATGAACTCATGTGGAAACCGAACTATCGACGTGTAACTGCGCTGAGCTAAGGCGAATGTACGGAAGTATGTTGAATATTCACTTCATATCATATTTAGTCACAGGTTATGAACACAACGGGAAAAACTGAATTTGAAATAAACAAATATGATTGCGCATAACATAACTGCCTTTGATCACAACGTGGACAACTTCGAGTGTTCCTTGCAATCAAGGCGGTTATTTTGTGTCCATACGGCTTTATAATTCACTCCTACACTTTACTATCTGGTTACTTGCTGGTTTGAGGAAGAATCAAACGTTCTAGTTAGGGTAGCTGTAGCACTTATCCACATGTGGATATTTTCAAAAAATATTTATAGCAACAAAAAAGAACCCTTTCCATAAGGAAAAGGTTCTTCTGTATTCGAAATATTAACGTTTCGAGAACTGTGGTGCACGACGAGCGGCTTTGAGACCGTATTTTTTACGTTCTTTCATACGTGGGTCACGAGTCAGGAAGCCTGCTTTTTTCAAAGCTGGACGGAATTCCGGATCTGCTTTCAGCAGAGCACGGGAAATACCGTGGCGGATTGCGCCCGCTTGACCAGAGATACCACCACCATGAGCAATAACGAGTACGTCATAACTACCCACTGTTTCAGTTAGGTTCAATGGTTGTTTTACGATCAGTTTGAGTGTTTCCAAACCAAAATATTCATTAATATCACGCTTGTTGATGACAATGCGTCCTTCACCCGGTACGAGACGAACACGAGCTACCGAATGTTTACGACGACCTGTCCCATAGTATTGTACTTGTGCCATGAAACTGTCCTCCCTTTTAATTATCCGCGAAGTTCGTAAACTTCAGGTTTTTGTGCTGCATGTGGATGCTCTGCGCCTTTGTAAGCTTTAAGTCTCAGCTTCATTTTCTCGCCTTGACGAGTTTTAGGAAGCATACCATGAACAGCCAATTCCAGCATACGCTCAGGCTTGTTCTTAACCATGTCTTGTGCAACCGTTACTTTGAGACCACCCGGATGCAGGGAGTGACGATAGTATTTTTTGTTCTCCATTTTCTTACCAGTCAATACGATTTTCTCCGCATTGATTACAACAACAAAATCACCTGTGTCCACATGTGGTGTAAACTGTGGCTTGTGTTTGCCGCGAATCAACGCAGCCGCTTCGCTTGCCAGACGGCCGAGCGTTTTGCCTTCGGCATCAATGATGTGCCAGTTGCGCTCAACTTCATTTGGCTTCGCCATATACGTAGTACGCATGAAAAGTTTCCTCCTTAAGTTCGTTAACAGAAATCATCATTTATCTTCGTTCGTTAAGTTGCTGCATTATTGATGGATTAGATGTTGCTTGAAAGTGATCGTCTTAATTGGGGCTGTGGGAAAGCCATTAAGAAAACACAACTTTTATATTACAGGATAACCATCAATTCTGCAAGGGTAAAATTAATGTTTTTTGATGTTTTCGTCGTACTCCACATTCCAGAGGGTCAAAGCATGTCCAACAGCCGTAGGACCGGCCTTTGAGCGATTCTTTTCTTCTAAAATGGAAGGAATATCATCCGCCGATTTTTTGCCTTCTCCCACTTCCAGCAAAGTTCCCATAATGATCCGAACCATGTGCTGTAAAAATCCGCTGCCTGTAATATACGTATGAATAATTCCCTGATCATCCGAGCCCGGACGTGAAAAGGAATGGTCTACCGTCATAAAGGCTTCGTAAATTGTGCGGACATGATTCGTTTTCTGGGAACGTCGGGATGCGAACGATGTATAGTCAAAAGTGCCGATTAAATGAGCCAGCCCTTCCTCCATCGCTCGTATATCCAAACTCGTCGGGTGATGTGCCTGCGTACGACGGTGAAAGATGTCCGGAAACCGGTTCGCATTAATGCTGTACCGATACGTCTTCCGCTTCGCCATACGGCGTGCATGAAAGGACAACGGCACCTCTTTCGCATCCGTAACGATGATATCACGAGGCAGCCAGGCATTGAGAGCCAGACACCAGCGCTGTATCGGGATCGGCGATTCAGTATGAAAATTGAATACCTGCCCATATGCATGTACACCTGCGTCTGTGCGGCCTGAGCCTGTGATTTTAAGACGTTCGCCCGTCAATGAGTAAATAGCATTTTCAAGATAGTCCTGAATGGTATTACCACTGGGCTGCGTCTGAAAGCCATCATAGCGGGTTCCGTCATAGTTCACCTTCATGCACAAGTTCCGCATGTTTCTCACACCTTTGCAGGGGTATTCACTGGCCTTATAAGGAATAACCGAACATAACAAAGGAGAAGCCCCTCAGGACTCCTCCAAGAGAAAAAAAGGGCTGTTCAGAATCATGCCGATTCTGTCCACCCTTCCCTCATCTTCGCCTGTTTACGCGCGGTCAACCAGTTCCAGATATACCATTGGAGCGGCATCGCCACGACGAGGTCCCAATTTCAGGATACGAGTGTATCCACCTGGACGCTCAGTGTAACGTGTAGCCAATTCGCTAAACAGCTTTTGGATTGCATCCTGCTCACCATCCAAAGTTTCACGGCGAACGAACGCAGCCACTTGACGGCGTGCGTGCAGATCTCCTTTTTTCGCTTTAGTGATCAGTTTTTCAGCAATAGAACGAACTTCTTTCGCTTTAGCCTCAGTAGTTTGGATACGCTCGTACAAGAACAAATCGGTTACCAAATCACGAAACAAAGCTTTACGGGCACTGGAGTTACGGCCCAATTTTTGGTATGCCATGTAGTTTCCCCTCCTTCACAAAAACGTTGCTGTACTATTCTTCCGTACGAAGTCCTAAACCAAGTTCCTCGAGCTTCTCTTGTACTTCTTCCAAAGATTTACGACCAAGGTTGCGGACCTTCATCATATCTTCTTCAGATTTAGTAGTGAGTTCTTGTACCGTATTGATACCAGCGCGCTTAAGGCAGTTATAGGAACGGACGGAGAGATCCAGCTCTTCGATCGTCATTTCAAGAACTTTTTCTTTCTTGTCTTCTTCTTTTTCGACCATAATTTCCGCATCTTTTGCTTCGTCGGTTAGACCCACGAACAACATCACATGCTCGGTCAAAATTTTTGCTCCAAGGCTTACTGCTTCCTCAGGGCGAATACTTCCGTCAGTCCAAACCTCAAGTGTCAGCTTGTCATAATTCGTAACCTGGCCGACACGCGTATTTTCTATGCCGTAGTTCACGCGTGAAATCGGAGTGTAGATGGAGTCGACGGGAATGACGCCGATCGGCTGGTCATCACGTTTATTCCGATCCTGCTTAACGTAACCGCGACCGCGATTGGCGAAAATACGCATGTGAAGTCTCGAACCCGGTCCGAGCGTAGCAATGTGAAGATCCGGATTAAGAATTTCCACATCACTGTCCGCACGGATATCTCCTGCCGTTACAACTCCTTCGCCTTCCGCATCGATTTCGAGTACCTTCTCTTCATCCGAGTGGATTTTAAGCGATAAAGCTTTCAGGTTCAGTATGATCTCCGTTACGTCTTCCTTCACACCGGGAACCGTTGCAAATTCGTGCAAAACTCCATCGATCTGAACCGATGTCACTGCTGCCCCCGGTAACGAGGATAACAGAATACGGCGAAGCGAGTTTCCCAGCGTCGTACCGTACCCGCGTTCCAGCGGTTCTACCACGAATTTTCCATAGGTGCCATCATCATTGACGTCTACCGTCTCAATTTTCGGCTTTTCGATTTCTATCACTGCAATATCCCTCCTTCAAAACGTCGCTCCTATATGAAACATTCACCTTATCCATAGTCTATCATGCAGTATGCCTAAACATCCATTCTTGGCAGATTGTGCCGGAATTATACTACACGCAGAGGAGAAATCTCATTAGACGCGACGACGTTTTGGAGGACGGCATCCGTTATGAGGTACCGGAGTTACGTCTTTAATCAGGTTAACTTCCAGTCCAGCTGCTTGCAAAGAGCGGATTGCTGCTTCGCGTCCTGCGCCTGGTCCTTTAACCATGACTTCGACAGTTTTCATGCCGTGTTCCATTGCAGCTTTAGCAGCAGTTTCTGCGGCCATTTGGGCTGCGAATGGAGTAGATTTACGGGAACCACGGAATCCCATGCCGCCTGAGCTGGCCCAAGAAATTGCGTTACCGTGTGGATCTGTGATCGTAACGATCGTGTTGTTGAACGTGGAACGGATGTGTGCCACGCCAGTCTCGATATTTTTACGATCACGGCGTTTTGTACGTACAACTTTTTTCGGTTTAGCCATTGAATGTTATCCTCCCTTCTTATTTCTTTTTGTTCGCTACAGTCCGACGAGGACCTTTACGGGTACGAGCATTAGTTTTGGTACGTTGTCCGCGAACAGGCAATCCACGACGGTGACGAACACCACGGTAGCAGCCAATCTCAGTCAGACGTTTAATATTCAAGGAAATTTCACGACGCAGATCGCCTTCTACTTTAACTTCTTTGTCGATCGTTTCACGTAATTTGCTCACTTCATCTTCAGTCAAATCACGAACACGCGTGTTTGCACTGATGCCTGTTTCCTTCAAAATTTTCTGAGAAGTCGTTTTACCGATTCCGAAAATGTAAGTCAAGGCGATCTCAACGCGTTTGTCACGTGGCAAATCCACACCAGCTATACGAGCCATTTTACGCTACACCCCCTTCTATTAACCTTGTTTTTGTTTGTGTTTCGGATTTTCGCAAATAACCATTACATTCCCTTTACGGCGAATGACTTTGCATTTCTCGCAAATAGGTTTTACAGAAGGTCTTACCTTCATGTTGATTACCTCCTCCAAGCTTTACCCTGGTAAAACTCGCTTCGTGAACATTCACATCGTTTTGCCGAGCAAAACAAGTTTTTTTAAATGACGTACGTTTAATTAAACCTGCATGAATTACTTGCGGTACGTAATACGGCCTTTAGTTAAATCGTAAGGCGATAACTGTACAACCACCTTGTCGCCTGTCAAAATACGGATAAAGTGCATCCGCAGCTTTCCGGAAACATGAGCAAGAATTTGATGACCGTTCTCCAGCTCTACCTTGAACGTAGCGTTCGGCAGTGGCTCGATTACCGTACCTTCAACCTCAATGACATCTTCTTTGGCCAAAGTCAGTCTCCTTTCTCTTCAGCTTGGTATTCGGACGACTCCAAGAAAGTTTTCACTGCATGACGCAGCTTTCCATTTGTCACCCGACCGCTTTCGTTTAAACTGTTTACAACCTCGCTACTAATCTTGGGCTGAGGCATCAGATGAAGAACGTTTTTCTTCTTCGCCTGATCAAACTTTCGTTTGTCCCCATCCGCAATATATACAAACCTGCTGTCCGCTATAGAAACGACAACCGCAATCTGTCCGACATCTCTGCCTTTCAGAATCTTCACCAGCTGACCGATTTGCAGGTTTCCTTGCTGAATCATTCAAATCACCTACGCACTCAGTTTCGTGAAAATGTCCATGCCGTCCGTTGTGACCGCCACCGCTTGCTCGTTACGAGCACGAGAGGCCACGTTCACCGTTACGACCGTCCAGTTGTCTTCCAGCGCCCCCACATGGCGAGAACCTAAATGAACCACGAGTTCAATAGCCAGCACCATGCCAGTTTTCAGCCTCGGCCCCTGTTCGGGAATACCACGGTTTGGATTCTCAATATATTGCCGAATGGCATGCGACATTGTAAACTGGCGAGTCTTCGCGATGATATCGCCTTTGTTTAACTTGCGTTTGCCGGGAAATCCGTGCACCAGTTGTTCGTTGACTGAAGCGCAAATGCTAGCAGGAAAACCGTTATAACCTTTAAAAGACGGCACAGCTCCTTGACTGCGAATATACCGATCAGCTAAATGATCAAGTTCACCGGTCGTAATACCGGGCTCGATGTGTTCCGCCAAGAAATGATTCGTCTCCGTATCCACTCTCTCAACTTTCCTCATAAAGCTTAATTCCGTCCCCGACTTGCAAATGATCATTACAGCTAACCCCGCAACAAGGACACGATATTTTTGGAAACCACATCAATATCCTGTTCTCCGTCAATATGACGCAGAAGATTCTGGTTCTCATAAAACGTGAGGAGTGGTGCTGTTTTATTACTATATTCGTCAAGCCGTGTTCTTACGCTATCCTCGTTATCGTCAGGGCGTTGATAGAGCTCCCCGCCGTCTTTATCGCAAATGCCTTCAACCTTCGGAGGATTAAAGACAACATGATAGCTAGTTCCACAGATTTTGCAAACTCGCCGTCCTGTGATTCGTACCAACAATTTGTCACGATCCACTTTCAGGTTGATGACATCATCAAGCTTCGTATTCAAACGACCCAAAATTTGATCCAAGGCCTCAGCCTGAGCTAAAGTTCTAGGAAAACCGTCCAGCAAGAAACCTTTCTTACAGTCCGGTTGTTGTAGCCGCTCTTCAACGATGCCAATCGTTACGTCATCCGGAACAAGTTCACCCTTGTCGATATATTCTTTGGCTTTAATGCCAATAGGTGTTCCCTGTTTCATCGCCAGGCGAAACGCGTCACCTGTCGAGATATGAGGAATGCCGAATTCCTTCACAATGACATCTGCTTGTGTACCTTTACCAGCCCCCGGAGGGCCCATGATTAAAATATTCACAATCTGTCACTCCTCAAGACGACCCCTACACAAGAAACAGCACAAAAGGTGCCGGTAAGCATGCGAACATCCTAAGCCGGAACCTATTGCCTATTTGTTGATGAAGCCTTTGTAATGGCGTTTGATCAGTTGGCTTTCGATCTGCTTCATCGTATCCAATGCTACACCGATAATGATGAGCAATGAAGTACCTCCAATTTGCACGGAACGAGGCAAGCCCGAAAGCGAACCGAAGAATACCGGCAATACGGATATGACTGCAAGGAACAAAGCCCCTGTCATTGTCAAACGTGACATTACTCGTGTCAGGTATTTCTCCGTGGCTTTACCCGGACGAATTCCAGGAATATAACCGCCGTTTTTCTTCATGTTGTCGGCCATTTGCTGCGGATTCATCTGTACAAAGGTATAGAAGAATGTGAAACCGATAATCATTACGACATACAAAACCATACCCAGCGGCTTGTCATAATACAAGTAAGTGGTAACCCACTTCGCCCAAGCATGATCAGCCCAAAAACTCGCAATAATTGTCGGGAATTGCAGCAATGATACCGCAAAGATTACCGGAATAACGCCTGCCGCATTAATTTTCATCGGAATATGCGTATTCTGGCCACCGTACATTTTGTTGCCAACTACACGTTTCGCGTATTGTACCGGGATTTTCCGGATACCTTGCTGGATGTAGATAACACCCACAATAATCAGAATAATCACCAAGGCAATTATTATTGCCTTCAGAATATTCATAAACAGTTGATCTGCCTGAATAAACTGGGATTCCACAACCGTCCGAATATGTCTTGGAATACCTGCCGCGATCCCTGCAAAGATAACGATAGAGATACCGTTGCCGATTCCCTTTTCGGTAATTTGCTCACCTAGCCACATAAGGAACGTAGTTCCTGCTGTAAGCACAATAGCAATTACCAGATAATCTGCAAAAGTGGCTCCTGGAATCATCGCTGCACCGTACAGTCGGTTAAAGCCGATCGACGTTCCGAATGCTTGAATCAAGCCCAGTATTACCGTACCATACCGTGTAAGTTGAGCCAGCTTCTTTTTACCATGCTCTCCTTGTTTAGCCCATTCCGCAAGTTTCGGAATCACGTCCATTGACAGCAACTGTACAATGATGGACGCTGTAATATATGGCATAATCCCGAGGGCAAAGATCGAGAACTGATACAAAGCGCCCCCTGAGAAGGTGTTAAGGAGTCCAAACAACTCGCTTCCTGCCTGATCCTGAGAAGTAAAGACTTGCTTGTTCACGCCGGGAACCGGCACGAAGGAGCCAATACGATATACAAACAGTATAAACAGGGTAAACAGGATTCGGGTTCTAAGATCCTCAACCCGCCATATATTTTTCAGGGTCTTGAACATTAGATCACCTCGGTTTTACCGCCGGCAGCTTCAATTTTCTCTACCGCAGATTGAGAGAACTTGTTCGCTTTAACTGTCAATTTCACAGTGATTTCACCGTTACCCAGAATTTTAATTCCGGATTTCGTGTTTTTCACAATGCCATTGTTCAGCAAAAACTCAGGGCTTACTTCTGTACCCGCTGCAAAACTGTTCAAATCTTCGATATTTAAAACCGCATACTCTTTACGAGTAGGATTTACGAAACCGCGTTTAGGCAAGCGACGATACAGTGGGTTTTGACCACCCTCGAAGCCCGGACGTACACCACCGCCGGAACGAGCGTTTTGACCCTTATGACCACGACCAGAAGTTTTACCCGTACCGCTACTAGGACCACGACCCAAACGTTTACGTTCTTTGCGGGAGCCTGGAGCTGGGGAAAGCTCATGTAACTTCATCGTTCGTTGCACCTCCTTGATTATTGTTAAAATGCTTTATTTCCTAAGCCTCGATTTCTTTAACAGAAACCAAATGGCTAACTTGATTGATCATCCCGCGAATCGCTGGATTGTCGGGTTGAATTACTTTATGATTGATTTTACGCAAGCCGAGCGTTTTTACAGTCGTTCTTTGAGTACCAGGACGACCGATCAACGAACGAACGAGGGTAATTTCTAATTTCGCCATGACATTCCCTCCTTAGCCCAGCAGCTCTTCGATGGATTTGCCGCGCAATTTTGCAACTTCTTCAGCGCGTTTCAAGCGGGACAAACCTTCCAATGTCGCATTGACCATGTTCATGGAATTCGAAGAACCCAGAGATTTTGTCAAGATATCACCTACACCAGCAAGTTCCAGTACAGCACGAACCGGACCGCCAGCGATAACTCCAGTACCTTCCGATGCCGGTTTCAACAGAACCCGGCCAGCACCGAACTTACCTGTAACAAGGTGAGGAATAGTTGTTCCTACGAGCGGAACGTGAACCAAGTTTTTCTTAGCATCTTCAATACCTTTGCGAATCGCATCAGGTACTTCGCCAGCTTTACCGATTCCGGCGCCTACCCAGCCGTTACCGTCGCCTACTACTACCAGAGCACTAAAGCTGAAACGGCGTCCGCCTTTGACAACTTTAGCTACACGATTAATATTTACTACTCTTTCAGTCAGTTCCAAAGTGTTCGGATCTACACGCAAGTCGTTAACCTCCTTTTGAGAAATGTCTTAGAATTCAAGGCCTGCTTCGCGAGCTGCATCAGCCAAAGCTTGAATCCGTCCATGATACAAGTATCCACCACGGTCAAATACGATGTTAGCATGACCTTTTTCTTTCGCACGTTTAGCAACGAGTTCGCCAACCTTACGAGCTGCTTCTACGCTACCGCCGTTTTTGATTTCACTGCTCAGTTCTTTATCCATAGTGGATGCAGATACCAATGTTACACCAGCTACATCATCAATCAATTGTGCGTAGATATGTTTGGAAGAACGGAACACGTTCAGACGAGGACGTACAGCCGTACCTTCGATTTTCTTACGTACACGCAGATGTCTTCTGACACGTGCTTTATTTTTATCTTGTTTTGTAATCATCTTAAGTTTTCACTCCCTTCAGTTTGCCTTTTAAAGCTTTATACTAAGACGCACTGGGTAAAAAAGAAGTACGAAGTCTTTCTGGTAGAAAGACCGCACAAAGTCGGTAAGAAACTTATTTCTTCTTACCGGCTTTACCTTCTTTACGAATGATGCGCTCGCCTTCGTATTTAATCCCTTTACCTTTGTACGGCTCAGGTTCACGAACGGAACGAATTTTAGCAGCATAGGCAC
The DNA here is from genome assembly GCA_040544055.1 of Paenibacillus sp. PvR008. GTDB lineage: Bacteria > Bacillota > Bacilli > Paenibacillales > Paenibacillaceae > Paenibacillus. Next base: position 44,527 of record JBEUOG010000031.1, on the reverse strand, counting down.
CTACACGCTCTTTATCAATTCCGCGAACGATGATTTTAGTGTTCGAAGGAACTTCGAATTCGATGCCCGCTTCCGGTGTGATTTCAACCGGGTGAGAGTATCCAACGTTCAGAACGATTTTATCTCCGGATTTGCTTGCACGATATCCGACCCCAACCAGCTCCAGAGATTTTGAAAATCCTTCAGTTACACCACTTACCATGTTGTTGACAACGCTGCGGGTTGTTCCATGCAAAGAGCGGTGAAGTTTGTTGTCCGAAGGACGAATTACGTTGATTTCATTGTTTTCCACAGTAACGGACATGTCTTTATGAAGCTCACGAGTCAATGTTCCTTTAGGACCTTTAACTGTGATCGCTGTGTTGTTCAAAGTTACGTCAACACCACTTGGTACTGTGATTGGCTTACGACCAATACGGGACATATCTGTTGCACCTCCTATCTTTTAAACGTTATCTTACCAAACGTAGCAAACCACTTCTCCGCCGGCTTTAGACTGACGTGCTTCTTTGTCGGTCATGATACCTTTGGATGTCGAAATGATCGCGATCCCGAGTCCACCCAAAACGCGTGGAATCTCGTTGCTCTTCGTGTAAACGCGAAGACCTGGTTTACTGATTCTTTTCAAACCTGTAATAACACGTTCGTTGTTTGCACCGTATTTCAAGAAAACACGGATGATCCCTTGTTTGCTATCTTCAACAAATTCCGCATCACGAATGAATCCTTCACGTTTCAGGATGTCGGCGATTTGTTTTTTCATTGTAGATGCAGGCATTTCTACTGTTTCGTGACGAACTGTGTTCGCGTTACGAATGCGAGTAAGCATATCTGCAATTGGATCAGACATAGTCATTGTGTATAAACCTCCTTCCCAAACAGGACTTTTTACCAGCTTGCTTTTTTCACGCCAGGAATCTGGCCTTTATAAGCTAATTCACGGAAGCAAATTCTGCAGATCTTAAACTTTTGCAGCACCGAATGTGGACGACCACAACGCTCGCAACGAGTATAAGCACGAACTTTAAACTTTGGTGTGCGTTGTTGTTTGACTTTCATTGAAGTTTTTGCCACTTAGCCTGACACCTCCTAAATAGTTTCGGAGAACAGGGTGTCCTTTATATCAGACGCCCGAAACGATATGCCAACATTACTTTGCGAAAGGCATGCCCAGTTGAGTCAGAAGCTCACGGGACTCTTCGTCAGTTTTGGCAGTCGTTACGATAACGATGTCCATACCACGAACTTTATCAACTTGATCGTACTCAATTTCCGGGAAGATCAATTGTTCTTTCAGACCAAGCGTGTAGTTACCACGTCCGTCGAAAGCTTTTGTTGAAACACCATGGAAGTCACGTACGCGAGGAAGCGTGATGTTGAACAATTTGTCCAAGAAGTAATACATACGCTCACCACGAAGTGTTACCTTTACACCGATCGGCATGTTTTCACGCAATTTAAAACCTGCAATAGATTTTTTCGCGCGAGTGATTACTGGTTTTTGACCAGCGATCAACTGCATGTCGCTCACAGCCGAATCAAGCACTTTGGAGTTTTGGACTGCGTCGCCAACACCCATGTTGATTACAACTTTCTCGATTTTAGGCACTTGCATTACTGATGTATAGCTGAACTTCTGCATCAAGGCAGGAGTGATTTCTTTCAAGAAACGCTCTTTCATTCTTGTTGTTGCCATGAATCATAGACCTCCTTTCTTTGAAAAATAATTAGTCGATCACTTCGCCAGAACGTTTTGCAATGCGCACTTTTTTCCCGTTGTCCAATACTTTGTAACCAACACGAGTTACTTTTCCGCTCTTCGGATCAATGTGCATAACGTTGGAAACGTGAATCGGAGCTTCTTTCTCGATGATGCCGCCTTGTGGATTCAGCTGATTAGGCTTTTGGTGTTTTTTAATCATGTTAACACCTTCCACAAGCACACGGTTTTGACGAGGGTAAGCAGCGATAACGCGACCTTTTTTACCTTTATCTTTACCTGTAATCACCAGAACAGTATCGTCTTTTTTGACGTGCAGCTTGTTGTTATGGGATTCCAGAACTTTTTTCACTTTTGGCATTTCGTACACCTCCTACGGGCACATTTTAAGGTGAATTTAGATCACTTCCGGAGCCAAGGAAACGATTTTCATGAAGTCCTTGTCACGAAGTTCGCGAGCAACTGGTCCGAAAATACGAGTACCACGTGGGCTCTTGTCTTCTTTAACGACCACCGCTGCGTTCTCGTCAAATCCGATGTAGGAACCGTCTTTACGGCGGATAGAACGTTTAGTACGAACGACAACCGCTCTTACTACATCACCCTTTTTGACAACGCCGCCTGGTGTTGCTTGTTTTACGGAACAAACGATCAGGTCACCAATTTGAGCTGTACGACGTCCCGTACCACCGAGCACACGGATACACATCAGTTCCTTCGCGCCGGAATTGTCAGCTACAGTCAAACGTGTAAATGGTTGAATCATTTATTTATCCTCCTTTCGGAAAAACTACACTACATTAGATTATAACAGCTTTTTCAACGATTTCGACCAGTCTCCAGTTTTTGTCTTTGGACAAAGGGCGAGTTTCCATGATTTTAACAGTATCACCGATTTGTGCGGTGTTGTTTTCATCATGAGCTTTGAATTTCTTTGTTACTTTAATGCGTTTATGGTAGAGATCATGTTTTTTGTAAGTTTCTACAGCAATCACAATCGTTTTGTCCATTTTATCGCTGACTACTTTACCGACTAACACTTTACGGGCATTACGTTCGCTCATTGTTGGCCTCCTTCCTAATTACAGGCGGAATCTCCACCCGGTCTGATATCTTAGCTAATCCCAAGTTCTCTTTCACGGATCACGGTTTTAGCACGAGCAATTTCCTTACGTACATCGCCGATCCGAGTCGGGTTATCAAGCTGACCGGTAGCGAGTTGAAAACGAAGGTTAAAGAGTTCTTCTTTGAACCCAGAGATCTTTTGTTCAATTTCAGCAGTGGTTAGGTTGCGAAATTCACTAGCCTTCATTTGCTTCACCACCCAATTCTTCACGTTTCACAAACTTAGTTTTGATTGGCAGTTTGTGAGCGGCAAGACGCATTGCTTCACGAGCAATCTCTTCCGGAACACCAGCAAGTTCGAACATGATCTTACCTGGTTTCACTACTGCAACCCATTTTTCTACATTACCTTTACCACTACCCATACGAACCTCAAGAGGCTTCTGAGTAATTGGCTTGTCAGGGAAAATTTTAATCCAAACCTTACCACCACGTTTGATGTAACGAGTCATCGCAATACGAGCAGCTTCGATCTGACGGTTAGTAATCCATGCAGGTTCAGTAGCTTGCAAACCATACTCACCAAAGTTCAGTGTAGTGCCGCCTTTTGCACGACCCTTCATATGACCACGTTGTTGCTTACGATGTTTTACGCGCTTTGGTACCAACATGATTAGTTGCCTCCTTCCTGAGGAGCTTGTTTCTTAGCTGGAGGAAGAACCTCTCCACGATAGATCCATACTTTTACGCCAATACGGCCGTAAGTTGTATGAGCTTCCGCTGTACCGTAGTCAATGTCGGCACGAAGCGTATGCAGTGGAACCGTTCCTTCGCTGTACCCTTCGGAACGAGCGATTTCGGCACCGCCAAGACGTCCGCCTACTTGAGTTTTAATTCCTTTTGCTCCAGAACGCATAGTTCTTTGAATCGCTTGTTTCAAAGCACGACGGAAAGAAACGCGACGTTCCAATTGTTGTGCAATGCTCTCAGCAACCAAGATTGCATCCAGCTCAGGATTTTTAATTTCAGAAATATTGATGTGTACCTTTTTACCACCTGCGATTTTAGTAATTTCATTACGCAAGTTTTCAACTTCGGAACCACCCTTACCGATAACCATACCAGGTTTCGCAGTGTGAATCGTTACGTTGACGCGGTTAGCTGCTCTCTCGATTTCAACACGGGATACAGCGGAATCTTTCAATCTTTTTTTCAGATGTTCACGAATTCTAACGTCTTCCAGCAAAAGATCACCGAAATCTTTGCCTGCATACCATTTGGATTCCCAATCACGGATAATACCGATTCGGAGTCCGACGGGATTTACCTTTTGGCCCACACGTTTTCCCTCCTTATTTTTCAGATACCACCAGAGTAATATGACTGGTGCGTTTATTGATGCGGCTTGCACGTCCCATTGCACGCGGGCGGAACCGTTTCATTGTAGGACCTTGGTTTACAAAAACTTGCGATACTACCAAGTTGTTCACGTCCAAAGAGTAGTTGTGGTCTGCATTTGCAATAGCAGAGTTCAACAGCTTCTCAACGACTGGAGAAGCGGATTTCGGAGTATGGCGAAGAATTGCGATCGCCTCACCAACCTGCTTACCGCGAATCAAATCGATAACGAGTTTAACTTTACGAGCGGAAATCCGTACGGATTTAGCATGTGCTTTTGCTTCCATTGAGTTTACCTCCTCTCAAACACTACGCTGTGTTGATTATCTTCTTGTTTTCTTATCGTCATCCGTATGGCCTTTGTAGGTACGTGTTGGAGCGAATTCGCCCAATTTGTGTCCGACCATATCTTCCGTTACGTATACTGGCACGTGTTTACGACCATCATATACACCAAACGTATGTCCGATAAATTGTGGGAAAATCGTAGAGCGACGGGACCAAGTTTTGATCACGACTTTTTTGTCCGATTCGTTCAAAACCTCTACTTTTTTCAGCAGGTAACCATCAACGAATGGTCCTTTTTTGAGACTGCGACCCATGTATGAATCCTCCCTTCGTTAAAACGTTGTCGTTCCTTAATATGTTAACGTGCGACTTAAGCGCACGTCTTATTACTTAGTACGACGACGAACGATGTATTTATCAGATGCTTTACCTTTTTTACGTGTTTTGTAACCAAGGGTTGGTTTACCCCATGGAGACATTGGAGATTTACGTCCGATTGGAGCGCGGCCTTCACCACCACCGTGTGGGTGATCGTTAGGGTTCATAACAACACCGCGAACTTCAGGACGTTGTCCTAACCAACGGCTACGTCCGGCTTTACCGATCTTCACCAATTCATGGTCTTCGTTACCAACAGAACCGATTGTAGCACGGCAAACTTTCAGAACGCGACGAACTTCACCAGAAGTCAAACGAATTGTTACATACTTCTCTTCTTTACCAAGAAGTTGGGCTTCCGTACCGGCAGCACGAACGAGTTGACCACCTTTGCCCGGTTTCAATTCGATGTTGTGGATAACCGTACCTACTGGAATGTTTTCCAAAGGCAAAGAGTTACCAATTTTGATATCGGAACCTACGCCGGATACCACTTCGTCTCCTACTTTCAAGCCTTTAGGAGCGATGATGTAACGTTTTTCACCATCCACATAGTGGATAAGTGCGATGTTGGACGTACGGTTTGGATCATATTCGATCGTAGCAACGCGGCCCGGTATTCCATCTTTGTTACGTTTAAAATCGATAATACGGTATTTACGTTTGTGTCCGCCGCCTTGATGACGAACCGTAATTTTACCTTGGTTATTACGTCCAGCTTGCTTGCTCAGAGGCGCCAGCAACGATTTCTCGGGCTGATTAGTTGTGATCTCCTCGAAAGTAGATACAGACATAGCACGTCTGGCCGGGGACGTCGGTTTATACTTTTTAATTGGCACTGAGTTTCCCTCCTTACTTTACAGTTTCAATTATACCGTTTCAAAAAACTCAAGCGGCTTACTGTCTTTGCTCAGCGTTACGAACGCTTTTTTCCACTCGCTCGTATAGCCGGAATGACGTCCGTAGCGTTTTGGTTTTGCAGGAACACGAAGCGTATTTACGTTACTTACTTTCACGTTAAAGATCGCTTCGATTGCTTTTTTAACTTCGACTTTATTGGAACGAATGTCTACCTCGAAAACGTATTTCAAGTCATTCATCATACCAGCCGTACGTTCGGTGATAACCGGACGTTTGATAATATCACGAGGATCCTTCATTACGCGAGCACCTCCTCTACCTTCTGAACTGCTTCCTTCGTAATGATCAGTTTGTCGTGTCCAAGCACGTCAAGAACATTAATGCCGTCTGCGGATACAAACTTCACACCAGGAATATTACGAGCGGACAGAGCCACATTGTCATCATAGCTAGGAGCTACGATCAATGCTTTACGGTCAGCTTTAAGGTTGTTCAAAATGGCTGCGAATTCTTTCGTTTTAGGTCCGTTCAGTGTAAGAGCGTCCAATACGATGATTTCATTCTCAATCACTTTGGAAGACAAAGCCGATTTGATCGCCAAGCGACGAACCTTTTTAGGCAATTTGTAAGCATAGCTGCGTGGAGTCGGACCAAACACAGTACCGCCACCAACCCATTGCGGCGCACGGATTGAACCTTGACGAGCGCGGCCAGTACCTTTTTGTTTCCAAGGTTTACGTCCGCCGCCACGTACTTCAGAACGTCCTTTTACTTTGTGAGTACCTTGACGCAGGGAAGCCAATTGCATAACAACAGCGTCATGAAGAACGTGTTTATTCGGTTCGATACCGAATACTGCGTCGTTCAATTCAATTTCGCCAACTTGGCTGCCGCTAATATTAAAAAGTGCTACTTTTGGCATTTCGTGTTCCTCCTTTCTTCAGTTGTTTATTTTTTCACCGTTTCTAATACTTTAACGAAGCTGTTTTTAGGTCCTGGAATGGAGCCTTTCACGAGCAATACATTACGTTCTGTATCAATCTTAACAACTTCAAGGCGTTGGATCGTTACCGTTTCATGCCCCATGTGTCCTGGCAGGTGTTTACCTTTAGGAACGCGGTTAGCTTGAATGGAGCCCATCGAACCTGGACCTCTGTGGTAACGCGAGCCGTGTGCCATTGGTCCGCGGCTTTGTCCCCAACGTTTGATAACGCCGGCAAAACCTTTACCTTTAGAAATACCTGTTACGTCAACGAATTCGCCTTCTGTGAAGACATCAGCCTTCAGTTCTTGGCCAACCTCGTACGCAGCAAGGTCGATGCCACGAAGTTCACGAACGTAGCGCTTAGGTGCAGTATTTGCTTTTTTCGCATGTCCTGCTTCAGGTTTATTGGATCTTTTTTCTTTTTTATCAGAGAAACCGAGTTGAATAGCTTCGTATCCATCGTTTTCCAGATCTTTCTTTTGCAGAACAACACAAGGACCCGCTTCGATAACCGTAACAGCAAGTACGTTACCTTCAGGGGTAAACACTTGAGTCATTCCGAGTTTTTTTCCTAAGATACCTTTCATGTTGACACCTCTTTTCTTTTCCTAATCACAAATTACAATTTAATTTCGATATCTACACCGGACGGCAGGTCCAAGCGCATCAAGGCATCCACAGTTTGTGGAGTCGGGTTAACAATGTCGATCAGACGCTTATGTGTACGCATTTCGAACTGTTCCCGGGAATCCTTGTACTTGTGTACCGCACGGAGAATAGTAATGATTTGTTTTTCAGTTGGCAGCGGAATTGGTCCGGATACACCTGCGCCCGAACGTTTAGCTGTTTCAACAATTTTCTCAGCGGATTGATCAAGAATTCTGTGGTCGTAAGCTTTCAAACGAATACGAATCTTTTGCTTTGCCATTTTAGTCCCTCCTTCTATCGCCCAATTTGGTATCGGACATACTCCGTGAAAATTTTCCGACATCCCTCCCATGGCAAAGGGGCCGGGTGTGTCAGTAACCTCTCACATCATCGCACAGTCACAAACAACATTAGTTATTATATCTAATAATTCTGCCTATTGCAAGCAAAAACGAAAAAACAATGCATCTTATTTTCAAAAGATACAATTGCAATCGCAGCTCGCGATTTATTCAAGAGAAAAGCCCCCGCACCAGGGCGGGGGGCTTCTTTTAGCTCCGTTCCAATACAATGTTACTCGTTCCAGTACAATGTTACTTTATTTAAAGGCCAAAGCCTCTTATTTGGTGATTGTTGCTACCGCACCAGCGCCAACTGTACGTCCACCTTCACGAATAGAGAACTTAGTTCCTTCTTCGATAGCGATTGGGTTGATCAGTTGAACAGTAACTGTGATGTTGTCACCAGGCATTACCATTTCGGTACCTTCTGGCAAAGTGATGATACCAGTTACGTCAGTTGTACGGAAGTAGAACTGTGGACGGTAACCAGTGAAGAAAGGTTTGTGACGTCCACCCTCTTCTTTAGTCAAAACGTAGATTTGAGCAGAAAATTCTGTATGAGGTTTAACAGAACCTGGTTTAGCCAATACTTGGCCACGCTCGATTTGTGCACGATCTACACCACGAAGCAATGCGCCGATGTTATCGCCAGCTTGAGCGGAGTCAAGCAATTTGCGGAACATTTCTACGCCTGTTACTACGGATTTACGGGATTCTTCTTGAATACCGATAATTTCGATTTCTTCGCCCACTTTAACAGTACCACGCTCTACACGGCCTGTAGCAACTGTACCACGACCTGTGATGGAGAATACGTCCTCGACAGGCATAAGGAAAGGCTTGTCAGTGTCGCGTTCTGGATTTGGGACGTAAGTGTCGATTATTTCGAACATTTCAACGATTTTCTTAGCATAGTCGCCCTCTGGGTTTTGCAGAGCTTCACGAGCGGAACCGCGAATGATTGGAGTGTCGTCGCCTGGGAAGTCATATTCACTCAGCAAGTCACGAACTTCCATTTCAACCAGTTCCAACAACTCTTCGTCTTCAACCATGTCACATTTGTTCAGGAATACAACGATGTAAGGAACGCCTACTTGGCGGGACAACAGGATGTGTTCACGAGTTTGCGGCATTGGGCCGTCAGCTGCGGATACAACCAAAATCGCTCCGTCCATTTGTGCAGCGCCAGTGATCATGTTTTTAACATAGTCGGCGTGACCTGGGCAGTCAACGTGTGCATAGTGACGGTTAGGTGTTTCGTATTCCACGTGTGCTGTGGAGATTGTGATACCGCGTTCGCGCTCTTCTGGAGCTTTATCGATTTGGTCGAATGCTACAGCAGCACCACCGTAAGTTTTGGACAATACAGTTGTGATTGCAGCAGTCAAAGTAGTTTTACCATGATCGACGTGACCAATAGTACCGATGTTAACGTGCGGTTTGTTACGTTCAAACTTAGCCTTTGCCATTTGAACAATTCCTCCTCAATAACTTGTTTTATTTTTAGGCTGCCGGTTTCCTCTTGGAAAAACCTTGATTATACCGGTCAGCTGATACATTGTATTACTCGCCGCCTTTGGTTTTGGCAACGATCTCTTCAGCAATGCTCTTCGGAACTTCTTCATAATGAGAAAGCTCCATAGAGAACACGCCGCGTCCTTGTGTACCGGAACGAAGTGTAGTCGAGTATCCGAACATTTCGGACAAAGGCACCTTCGCACGAATGATTTGAGCTCCACTACGGGAATCCATACCTTCAATCCGACCACGACGGGAGTTCAACATACCCATTACGTCACCCATGTATTCCTCAGGAACCGTTACTTCAACTTTCATAATCGGCTCAAGCAATACTGGTTTACATTTGTCTTTCGCTGCTTTCAGCGCCATTGATCCGGCAATTTTAAACGCCATTTCATTGGAATCGACATCATGGTATGATCCGTCCACGATTGTAGCTTTAACGTCCACAAGCGGGAAGCCTGCGATAACGCCATTTTTCATTTGTTCCTCAATACCAGCAAGAGCAGGAGCGATGTACTCTCTAGGAACAGAGCCGCCGACTACCTTACTTTCGAATTGGCTACCAGTACCTGGCTCAAGCGGTTCGAACTCAACCCATACGTGACCGTATTGACCACGACCACCGGATTGACGAACGAATTTACCTTCGACACGTGCTGGAGCACGGAATGTTTCACGGTAAGCAACCTGTGGTTTACCCACATTGGTTTCCACCTTAAACTCACGACGCATACGGTCGATGATGATATCAAGGTGAAGCTCACCCATACCTGCCAAGATGGTTTGGCCTGTTTCTTCGTTAGTATGAGCGCGAAGAGTTGGATCTTCTTCGGTCAATTTACCAAGGGCAACAGACATTTTATCTTGGTCAGCTTTGGTTTTAGGCTCAACCGCGATTTCGATAACCGGATCAGGGAAATTCATGGACTCGAGAATAACTGGATTCTTCTCATCACACAGTGTATCACCTGTACCTGTATCTTTCAAACCTACGGCTGCCGCAATATCACCGGAGTAAACTACAGTGATTTCTTGACGGCTGTTCGCATGCATTTGAAGAATACGTCCGATACGTTCACGTTTGCCTTTTGTTGCATTCAATACATATGAACCGGATTGAAGAACACCGGAGTATACGCGGAAGAATGTCAACTTACCAACGTAAGGGTCCGTCATGATTTTGAAGGCCAATGCGGAGAATGGCTCTTCATCGGAAGAGTGACGTTCAACTTCCGTACCGTCTTCCAAATGCCCTTGAATACTTGGCACGTCAGTAGGAGCCGGCAAATAGTCGAGAACAGCATCCAACATCAGCTGAACACCTTTGTTACGGTAAGAAGATCCACAGATAACTGGGAAGATTTTAACTTCTACAACACCTTTGCGGAGAGCAGCTTTAATTTCGGCAACCGAAATTTCTTCGCCTTCCAGGTATTTCATTGTCAATTCTTCGTCCAGTTCAGCAACCTTCTCGATCAATTCATTACGGAGTTCTTCAACTTGATCTTTGAATTCCGCAGGAATTTCGACTTCTTCGATATCTTGACCAAGATCATCTTTGTACATATGAGCTTTTTGTTCAACGATATCGATGATACCAATAAAATCATTTTCCGCACCGATTGGCAATTGAATCGCAACTGCGTTCGCTTGAAGGCGATCACGCATGTCAGAGACAACATTCAAGAAGTCGGCACCAATGATATCCATTTTGTTCACATATGCGATCCGTGGAACGCCATAGCGATCAGCCTGTCTCCATACGGTTTCGGACTGAGGCTCAACGCCTTCTTTCGCACTGAAAACACCAACTGCTCCGTCCAATACACGAAGGGAACGTTCAACTTCAACAGTGAAGTCAACGTGCCCCGGGGTGTCGATGATATTGACGCGGTGACCTTTCCAGGCAGCGGTCGTCGCAGCGGAAGTAATCGTGATTCCGCGCTCTTGTTCTTGTTCCATCCAGTCCATTGTCGCAGCGCCTTCGTGAACTTCACCGATTTTGTGCGTACGTCCTGTGTAGAACAAGATCCGCTCTGTTGTTGTGGTTTTACCCGCGTCAATATGAGCCATGATCCCGATATTACGTGTATTCGTCAAGGAGAACTCTCTTGCCATGAAATGGGTCTCCCTTCAAAATTGAAGTTATTTTTTTGAACTGAATCCTACCAACGGTAGTGAGCAAACGCTTTGTTCGCTTCAGCCATTTTGTGCGTATCTTCGCGTTTTTTCACGGAAGCACCTGTGTTGTTGGAAGCGTCGATAATCTCAGCCGCCAAACGCTCTTCCATCGTTTTCTCGCCGCGATTGCGGGAGTAGTTTACGAGCCAACGTAAACCCAGGGAAGTACGTCTTTCTGGTTTTACCTCGATTGGTACTTGGTAGTTGGCACCGCCGACACGGCGTGCTTTAACTTCCAGGACTGGCATGATATTCTTGATAGCTGCTTCAAAAACTTCCATCGGGTCATTCCCCGTACGTTCTTGGATAAGCTTGAACGCATTGTACAGAATGCTTTGAGCAACGCCTCGTTTTCCGTCGAGCATGATGCGGTTGATCAGGCGGGTAACCAACTTGCTGTTGTATACCGGATCTGGCAACACGTCTCTTTTGGTAACTGGACCTTTGCGTGGCATGGATATCCCCCTTTCTTACATGTTAAACCGATTTATTCGGTTTATATTCATTAGGATTTTTTAGCTTTAGGGCGTTTTGCGCCGTATTTGGAACGAGCTTGCATGCGATTGTTTACGCCTGCAGTATCCAAAGCACCGCGAACGATGTGGTAACGTACACCCGGAAGGTCTTTTACACGACCGCCGCGAATCAGCACTACACTGTGTTCTTGCAGGTTGTGTCCGATACCCGGAATGTAAGCAGTCACCTCTACACGGTTCGTCAAACGAACACGAGCATATTTACGAAGTGCGGAGTTTGGTTTTTTTGGAGTCATAGTACCTACACGTGTGCAAACTCCGCGTTTTTGCGGGGCACTGATGTCGGTAGCTTCACGTTTCAAGGCGTTAAAACCTTTTTGCAAAGCCGGTGATTTCGATTTCTCGATTTTAGCTTGACGTCCTTTACGAACCAGTTGGTTAATAGTTGGCATTGTGGTTGCCACCCCCTTCCTCAATTTTTCCTGTTGCTTCACAAACCATTTCTAAGCCCACAGACCCAGGCGGTTCATAAAAGAACAAATGAAAAGTCTTTGCCGCCAAGAATTCATTCTCTTAGACAAAAACGTTCCTTACCCTATTGTTTTACGATAGCAGCCATAGCGGCTCCCACTTCAATCCCACATGCAGCTCCGAGATTTTTCATTGTATCTACAAGAGTCACCTTGACTCCTTGCTTGTTGCACAAAGCAATGATGTTGGAAGTGAGACGTGGATCTGCGTCTTCTGCCACATATACTTCAGAGGCGAAGCCCAATTCGACCATACGGATGGTTTGTTTGGTACCGATTTTGACATGAGCATCTTGCAGTCCCTGTTCTTTAGACATATCTCATTCCTCCGAAAAGACACAATAGCATATAGGCTGCTCACGCACCTTTGCTATATTAGCATTGACTATAAGCAATGTCAAGAAAATTATCGACTATAGTCTACTTAACAAAGCAATACAATACATTTAATTTCAAGAAAAAAGCGCCGGAACACCGTCTGATAGAGCATAATCTAAAAGCTCCATCAGAGAAAGAATGTTCCGGGCCCATCATGTCATTTGTTAACGTTATATTACTCGGCCGAAATCGGTTCGAGTTCTTCAGACGAGGATTGCTCCCCTTCCGGTTGGGCAAATTTCACACTGCGGTAACGATTCATACCAGTACCCGCAGGGATCAACTTACCAATAATAACGTTCTCTTTCAGACCAAGCAACTGATCTACTTTGCCTTTTATAGCCGCATCGGTCAGCACGCGAGTGGTCTCTTGGAAGGAAGCTGCTGACAAGAAGGAGTCAGTTTCCAAAGATGCTTTGGTGATACCAAGCAGAACCGGCTTGGCTACCGCTGGCTCTTGGCCACTGATAATTGCTGTCTTGTTCGCATTCTCATACTCGTGCACTTCAACAAAAGAGCCTGGAAGCAGCGTTGTATTCCCCGCATCAAGGATACGGATTTTACGCAGCATTTGACGAATCATAACTTCCACGTGCTTATCATTGATCTCTACACCCTGATTCCGATATACGCGTTGAACTTCCTGAAGGATATAGTTCTGCACCCCGCGAATACCTTTAATACGTAGCATTTCTTTAGGGTCGATCGAACCGTCTGTCAGTTCATCCCCGGCTTCAACAGTCATACCTTCGCTTATGCGCAGACGAGAACCATACGTAACCGAATAAGTTTTCGTTTCAGCTTCACCCTGAATGTCGATCTCACGGCGATCTTTACCTTCACGAACTTCTTTAACTGTACCGTCAATTTCACTGATGGTTGCCTGACCCTTAGGATTACGTGCTTCGAAAAGCTCCTGAATACGCGGCAAACCTTGTGTAATATCGTCGCCCGCTACGCCGCCTGTGTGGAATGTACGCATTGTAAGCTGGGTTCCTGGTTCACCGATGGATTGTGCCGCGATAATACCAACTGCTTCACCAATCTCAACGTGTTTACCAGTAGCCAGATTGCGACCGTAGCACTTCTTGCAGACGCCATGCTTGGCACGACAGCTCAATACAGAACGAATCTGAACCTTTTGTACACCAGCTTTGACAATTGCTTCAGCTTTATCGGAATCGATCAATTCGTTACGGCTAGCCAATATTTCGCCAGTCTCCGGATGACGTACCGTTTCAAAGCAATAGCGACCTTCCAGACGGTCATACAGGTCCTCAATAACTTCTTTACCGTCCTGAATACGACTTACTGTAAAGCCTTTGTCCGTTCCGCAATCTTCTTCACGCACAATAACATCCTGCGCCACATCGACGAGACGACGAGTCAGGTAGCCGGAGTCAGCCGTACGAAGCGCTGTATCCGCCAAACCTTTACGCGCTCCGTGAGTGGAGATGAAGTACTCGAGTACTGTCAGACCTTCACGGAAGTTCGATTTAATTGGGAGCTCGATAATACGACCAGATGGATTCGCCATCAGACCACGCATACCGCCGAGCTGGGTAATCTGTGATTTGTTACCCCGCGCTTTGGAGTCAACCATCATCATGATGGAGTTATAGCGGTCCATGGACTTCATCAGCACTTCGGTAATATCATCTTTCGCTTTGGACCAAATATCAATAATCCGGTCATAGCGTTCCTCGTTCGTAATCAAACCACGACGGTATTGATTCGTTACGACTTGTGCTTTGTCCTCAGAACCTTTAAGAATTTCTTGTTTTTCCACTGGCACGATAACGTCCGATACAGCAACAGTTACACCTGAACGAGTAGAATACGTAAAGCCAAGCTGTTTGATTTTATCCAAAATCACAGCTGTTTCTGTTGTATGGTAAGTTTCAAAGCAACGGGCAATAATGTTACCAAGGTAATCCTTACCTACCCCGTTAGCTTGCGGAGCATTTTGAATCGCATCTGTAAGATTTACACCCTTCTCGTAAACAAAGAATTCCTCCGCAGTACCATAAAGCAGGTTAGCACGGGTAGCATCATTGATGTACGGGAAGCTGGCCGGGAAAATTTCATTAAAGATAATTTTACCAACCGTGGTGATCAGCATCGCATCCTGTTGTTTTTCCGTAAAGCTCGTTTTATTCAAAGCTTTAACCGGAATAGCTACACGAGCATGAAGACCCGCTGTACCGCGCTGGTAAGCCGATATAGCCTCGTTCATATTGCGAAGGATCATGTTGCTGCCTTCTTCTTCTTTGTTATCCATAGTCAGATAGAAAGAACCAAGGACCATATCCTGGGAAGGAGTAACAACAGGCTTGCCGTCTTTCGGATTCAAAATGTTACCGGATGCCAGCATGAGCAAACGAGCTTCTGCTTGGGCTTCCGCAGACAATGGAACGTGAACCGCCATTTGGTCACCGTCAAAGTCGGCATTGTATGCCGTACATACGAGTGGATGCAAACGGATTGCACGACCTTCAACCAAAATCGGTTCAAACGCCTGAATACCGAGTCTATGCAGCGTAGGGGCACGGTTCAGAAGAACCGGATGTTCCTTGATTACTTCTTCGAGCACATCCCATACTTCTGCGCTCACACGCTCTACTTTACGTTTCGCGCTCTTGATGTTGTGTGCAAGACCTTTGTTCACCAATTCTTTCATGACAAAAGGTTTGAACAATTCCAACGCCATTTCTTTCGGCAAACCGCATTGGTACATTTTCAAGTACGGACCTACAACGATAACGGAACGACCGGAGTAGTCAACACGCTTTCCGAGCAAGTTTTGACGGAAACGTCCTTGTTTACCTTTCAGCATGTGGCTGAGGGATTTCAAAGGACGGTTACCCGGACCTGTAACAGGGCGACCACGACGACCATTATCGATCAGGGCGTCAACAGCTTCCTGCAGCATCCGTTTTTCATTTTGTACGATAATATCCGGAGCACCCAGATCTAGCAGGCGTTTCAGACGGTTGTTACGGTTAATAACACGGCGGTACAAGTCATTCAGGTCAGAGGTAGCAAAACGTCCACCATCCAACTGTACCATCGGACGAAGCTCAGGAGGAATAACAGGCAGCACGTCCATGATCATCCAGTCCGGCTGATTGCCGGAGTTACGGAACGCCTCAATCACTTCAAGACGCTTGATCGCACGGTTGCGGCGTTGTCCTTGAGCTGTACGCAGCTCTTCTTTCAGGAACTCCAGTTCTTTGTCTATATCCAAATCTTGAAGGAGCTTCTTAACTGCTTCAGCACCCATACCTGCCTGGAATCCGTAGCCGTATTTTTCACGGTAGCTGCGGTATTCTTTCTCGGACAGGAGTTGCTTTTTCTCCAATGGCGTATCTCCTGGATCAGTTACAACATAAGATGCGAAGTAAATGATCTCTTCCAGAGATCTTGGAGACATATCAAGAGCAAGACCCATACGGCTCGGAATGCCTTTAAAGTACCAAATATGCGATACAGGGGCAGCCAGCTCGATGTGTCCCATACGTTCACGACGAACCTTAGCGCGGGTAACCTCTACACCACAACGGTCACAGACAACACCTTTATAGCGCACGCGCTTGTACTTACCGCAATGGCATTCCCAGTCTTTCGTAGGTCCGAAAATTTTCTCGCAAAATAGTCCTTCTTTTTCCGGTTTAAGCGTACGATAGTTAATCGTCTCCGGTTTTTTGACTTCTCCGCGGGACCAAGAACGAATCTTTTCGGGGGAAGCAAGCCCGATTTTCATATATTCGAAATTGTTAACGTCCAACAAGGAGCAACCCTCCTTAACCAAATCCTGAGTTTTTAGGTTTGATACCGCCCAGCAGTGCCGGGCGGTATCAAGAAGCCCGATCCATCCTGTAGAGAATGGATCGAGGCATATAACAAAGCTGATATGATTCAGTCAGCAGACAGACTACTCTACGCTAACCTCAGAGCCTTCCAGATTTAAGCTCAGCTTGTCGCTGGTTGTTTCATCTTCATCATCAAGCTCTCTCATTTCGATCTCTTGTTCGTCTCCGGACAGAATCTTCACATCCATACCCAAGCTTTGCAGCTCTTTGATCAAAACCTTGAATGATTCAGGCACACCCGGTTCAGGTACATTTTCACCTTTGACGATGGATTCGTATGTTTTAACACGTCCAACCACATCATCGGATTTGACAGTCAAAATTTCCTGAAGCGTGTAAGCCGCGCCGTAGGCTTCCAGTGCCCATACTTCCATCTCACCGAAGCGCTGACCACCGAATTGAGCTTTACCACCCAACGGCTGTTGCGTAACGAGAGAGTAAGGACCCGTTGAACGAGCATGGATTTTATCGTCAACCATATGCGCCAGTTTGATCATGTGCATGACACCGACAGTAACCTCACGTTCAAAGCGATCACCTGTACGTCCGTCATACAACACCGTCTTACCATTGCGCTGCATGCCTGCCTCTTCCATCGTATCAAACACGTCATACTCCTTGGCACCATCGAATACCGGCGTTGCCACATGAATACCAAGACGCATTGCAGCCATACCCAGATGAATTTCAAGCACCTGTCCGATGTTCATCCGTGAAGGTACGCCCAGTGGATTAAGAACGACCTGTACTGGTGTACCATCCGGCAGGAACGGCATATCTTCTTCAGGCAAAATACGGGCAACGACACCCTTGTTACCGTGACGTCCGGCCATTTTATCGCCTTCGGAAATTTTACGTTTTTGAGCAATATATACACGAACCAGTTGGTTCACGCCTGGTGGCAGTTCGTCGCCATTCTCACGTGTAAATACTTTGACGTCCACAACAATCCCGTCTGTTCCGTGAGGAACTCTCAAAGAAGTGTCGCGAACCTCGCGTGCCTTCTCACCAAAGATCGCATGCAAGAGGCGCTCTTCGGCTGTCAGCTCCGTTACACCCTTAGGTGTTACTTTACCAACGAGAATGTCACCTGCGCCGATTTCGGCACCAATGCGGATAATTCCACGCTCATCCAGATTACGGAGCGCTTCTTCACCGACATTCGGAATATCACGAGTGATTTCTTCCGGTCCAAGCTTCGTGTCGCGGGCTTCGGATTCGTATTCCTCAATATGAATGGAGGTGTATACGTCTTCCTTAACCAGCTTCTCACTCAGCAGGATCGCATCCTCGTAGTTGTAACCTTCCCAAGTCATGAAGGCAACGACAACGTTACGTCCCAATGCCAACTCGCCCATCTCTGTGGAAGGACCATCTGCGAGAATATCGCCAGCTTTCACCACATCGCCTCTGTTGACGATTGGACGTTGGTTAATGCATGTTCCTTGGTTCGAACGCATAAATTTGTGTAATTTATACTTAACTATGTCGCCCTTCACTTCGGAACCATCTACTGTTTCGATACGGCGCAGCCAAATTTCGTTAGCTGAAGAACGTTCGATCACACCG
This sequence comes from Paenibacillus sp. PvR008, assembly GCA_040544055.1. Lineage (GTDB taxonomy): Bacteria > Bacillota > Bacilli > Paenibacillales > Paenibacillaceae > Paenibacillus. The sequence continues at coordinate 26,313 of JBEUOG010000031.1, read as the reverse complement.
TCGTATTTGGATACAATACATACCCCGGAATCTTTCGCAGCCTTGTGCTCCATTCCTGTTCCGACCAAAGGAGACTTCGGAATCAACAAAGGAACGGCCTGCCGTTGCATATTGGAACCCATCAGCGCACGGTTGGAGTCATCGTTCTCCAGGAACGGAATCAGTGCAGTTGCCACGGACACGACCTGTTTAGGCGATACGTCCATATAGTCAACACGGCTACTTGCCATTGGTATGATGTTATCAGACTGCTTGTTGTAACGGACAATGACGACTTCTTCCTTAAAGGTGCTATCCTCTGTCAGTTCCTCATTTGCCTGGGCTACGATGTAGTTATCTTCTTCATCAGCCGTCAGGTAATCAATTTGGTCTGTAACTTTTCCGGTTTTCGGATCTACCCAACGATAAGGAGCTTCGATAAATCCGTACTCGTTGATACGTGCGAAGGTAGACAAGGAGTTGATCAAACCAATGTTTGGTCCCTCTGGTGTCTCGATAGGACACATACGGCCGTAGTGACTCGGATGGACGTCACGTACTTCCATGCCTGCGCGTTCGCGTGTCAAACCGCCGGGTCCGAGTGCGGACAAACGGCGTTTGTGTGTCAATTCGGCAAGCGGATTCGTCTGATCCATAAACTGGGACAACTGGGAGCTACCAAAGAACTCCTTAATCGAAGCAATTACCGGACGTATGTTAATCAGTGCCTGTGGCGTAATCACATTAGCATCCTGAATCGACATTCTTTCGCGCACCACGCGTTCCATACGGGATAAACCGATACGGAACTGGTTCTGGAGCAATTCACCTACAGAGCGCAAACGACGGTTGCCCAAATGGTCAATATCGTCCGTGCTTCCGATTCCGTGAAGTAAGTTAATAAAATAACTGATGGAGGAAATAATATCGGCAGGCGTAATATTTTTAACCGATTTATCAATATTTCCGTTGGCAATCAGTTTTACAACTTTACCATCCTCAATCGGCGAGAATATGTCGATCGTTTGAAGAGGAATATCATTGCTTTCTAGCACGCCAGCAGCAACATGATACGTTCGGTGTCCTACCGATTCCTCAAGCTGGGCCAAAATCTCGTCCAACAAGCGGCGATCTACCATTTGTCCTGCTTCAGCGATGATTTCACCAGTTGTCGTATCAATCAAAGTCTCAGCAAGCCGTTGATTGAACAGACGGTTTTTGATGTGAAGCTTTTTATTGATTTTGTAACGGCCTACGTTGGCCAGATCATAACGTTTTGGATCAAAGAAACGTGCAACGAGCAAGCTCTTTGCATTATCCAGTGTAGGTGGCTCACCCGGACGAAGACGCTCATAAATCTCAATCAGCGCTTTTTCCGTAGAATCTGTGTTGTCTTTATCAAGAGTGTTACGGATATATTCGTCATTGCCGAGCAAATCCAGAATCTCAGCATCAGTGCCAAAGCCAAGCGCACGCAGCAACACCGTAACCGGAATTTTACGGGTACGGTCAATCCGGACATAGATGATGTCCTTCGCATCCATCTCCAGTTCGAGCCAAGCCCCCCGGTTAGGAATTACCGTTGCGGTGTATGTTGTTTTCGCATTCTTGTCGACTTTTGTGCTGAAATAGACGCTGGGAGAGCGAACCAACTGGCTGACAATAACCCGTTCCGCACCGTTAATAATAAACGTACCCGTATCAGTCATCAGCGGGAAGTCTCCCATAAATACTTCCTGCTCTTTCACTTCCCCGGTCTCTTTATTAATAAGCCGGACTTTTACCCGAAGCGGTGCTGCATACGTTACGTCGCGTTCCTTTGCGTCGTCAACGGTATATTTGGGTTCTCCGAGAGAATAATCGATAAACTCCAAAATCAGATTTCCTGTGAAATCCTGAATTGGAGAAATATCCCGAAACATCTCCCGCAATCCTTCCTCCAAAAACCAATCATAGGATTTTTGCTGGATCTCAATCAGGTTCGGAACCTCGAGTACCTCGTTAATACGTGCATAACTGCGCCGAGTGCGTCGACCATATTGAACAAGATGTCCTGCCAACTTAAACTCACCCCTCATGTCTACTCACTTTAAAAATTCATTGCGAACCTTTGTTTGTGACCTTATAATAAGACACAGACAGAAGATTCAATCCACAAATACAGAAAAGCCCTTACTCGAATGCATTCGAAAAAAGAGCGACGTATCTGCAGAATCCTCTTACCGGAAGATCTTCATCACTTGTAGATTTGCCCAAAATGATTGTATTATACGTAATAGGTATAAATACTATACCCTTCTACGCATAAACCTATTGACATTTCAACAAACTAAAGCCATGAAGGGCATCCTAATACTGACATTTTATAATAATATCACAGACCAGGATTCAAGTCAATGGTCCTATTGCATTTTTCTAAAACTTTTTTTCTGCCTTCAAAATACGGTAACCTTTATCCTTCGTAACTTCCTCCACACGTCCGAAAAGGCTCTCGATTTTAGCGCTTGCCGAAGGGGCACCCTGCTTTTTCTGAATAACCACCCACAAAGTTCCACCTTCATTTAAATGTTCATAAGCAAGCTCGAAAATGGTATGCACCGTTTCCTTACCCGCACGTATAGGTGGATTCGTTAGAATCACGTCAAAACGATCATCTTTCACTTTCTCAAACAGATCGCTTTGCTTTATGGTCACATTGGTAATCCCATTCCGTTCCGCATTCTCTATTGCCAGTTGAACGGCTCGCTCGTTAATATCCACCATTGTAACGTGACCATTCGGTACAAGCGTAGCTGCCGTCAAACCAATCGGTCCATAGCCGCACCCTACATCCAGCACCGAAGCCTGCGCAGGAAGCTGCATCGCCTCAATTAACACACGGCTACCGTAATCAATCCCCTGCTTGGAGAAAACGCCTGAATCGCTGGCAAAACGATATGTCCGACCCCGCAGCACTGTTTCCAGGCTCCGCCGTTCGTGCGCCGTTTCTGGCCGTTTGGAGTAATAATGATCAGACATTCATGACCACCTCCTTCGGTTGGTAATACCATCATAGCCTTCACTATAACGTTTCAGACATGCTTGTACTGCCGTTTTACAGCAACAAACCCCTTGAAGATCACCTCAAGGGGTTTGTTTTGGTGCATTGTCTGCTAGATAGCAGTCAATTATTTCACTTCTACGGAAGCGCCTGCTTCTTCCAATTTTGCTTTCAGGGAATCAGCTTCTTCTTTCGCGATTTTTTCTTTCAGTGGTTTTGGAGCGTTATCAACCAGTTCTTTTGCTTCTTTCAGGCCAAGACCTGTGATTTCGCGAACTGCTTTGATAACGTTGATTTTGGAAGCGCCAGCGCTTGTCAAAATTACGTCGAACTCGGATTGCTCAGCTTCTGCTGCGCCACCTGCTGCGCCGCCTGCTACAGCTACTGGAGCTGCTGCAGTTACGCCGAATTCTTCTTCGATTGCTTTCACGAGATCGTTCAGTTCCAATACGGACATACCTTTAATTGCTTCCAAGATTTGCTCTTTACTCATGGTTGAACCTCCATTTAAATTCTTATTTTTTTGTTTTCAATCTGCTATACCGCAGCTTTAATCCCTAACTTATGCGCTTTGCTCTTCTTTTTCTGCAACAGCTTTAACTGCAAGCGCGAAGTTGCGCACAGGAGCTTGAAGCACGCTGAGGAGCATGGAAAGGAGACCTTCGCGGGATGGCAGTTCTGCCAGCGCTTTGATTTCCTCAACACCGATAACACGGCCTTCCACAACTGCACCTTTCAGTTCCAGCGCAGTGTTTTTCTTAGCGAAATCATTCAAGATTTTAGCTGCAGACACTGCATCATCTTTGCCGAACGCGATTGCAGTAGGACCTGTCAATACTGCGTCCAGTTCAGTCAATTCTGCTGCCGCAGTTGCACGACGGAGCAGCGTGTTTTTCAGCACTTGAAATTCGATTCCGGCTTCGCGAAGCTGCTTACGCAGCTCAGTTACTTGGGCAACATTCAGTCCGCGATAGTCAGCAACCACAGTTGTTACGCTCTCGCGCAATTTTGCAGCTACAACTTCAACAGCTTCTTGTTTTGCTTGAATCACTTTTGCATTTGCCAAACTGTACACCTCCTGATCAATTTATCCGCTTTGCTCGACCAACCTATCCGGTGATCGTCCAAAGCTACCTTCATGAGCATGAAAAAAGCCTCCGTAGAGTACGAAGGCTTGATAAATCTACATGGACGGGACGAGCCCGTCACATGAAACGTTCTATCATAACACCTCGGTAGGAGATTAAGCCCAAAGGCACCTACTGTCTACGGTAAGCATATTCAACTTTAATAGTCAGTCACACGGACTCACAACTTTTACAGAATAACAAAATCAATTGAACGTGTCAATCAAAATATTATTTGTAAACAGATGCGTTCACACGAGCACTTGGTCCCATAGTCGAAGAAATAGCGATGTTTTTCAGGTAAATACCTTTAGCAGCCGCTGGCTTCGCACGGTTCAAGGCTTCGATCAAAGCTTTAAGATTCTCGTTCAGTTGTTCAGCACTGAAGGAAGCTTTGCCGATTGGCGCATGAATTTGACCCGCTTTGTCGAGACGGTATTCGATTTTACCGGCTTTAATTTCTTGAACAGCCTTGGCAACGTCGAAAGTAACTGTGCCTGCTTTAGGGTTTGGCATTAAGCCTTTACCACCGAGCAAACGACCCAGCTTACCAACCTCACTCATCATATCAGGTGTCGCAACGCAGACGTCGAATTCGAACCAGCCTTGTTGAATTTTGTTGATCATATCTTGATCGCCAACAAAATCAGCGCCAGCCGCTTCGGCTTCTTTCACTTTGTCACCTTTTGCAAATACCAGAACGCGTTGTGTTTTACCCGTACCATGTGGCAGGACAACAACACCACGAACAGCCTGGTCTTGTTTACGGGAATCTACGCCCAAACGGACTGCTGCTTCAACAGTTTCGTCAAATTTAGCAGTTGCGCCTTTTTTCACCAATTCAACGGCTTCCAAAGGCTCATAAGTCGCTTCGCTGTCGATCAGCTTAGCGGCTTCCAAATACTTCTTACCATGTTTAGCCATAATCTTTTCCTCCTTATGTGGTATTAGCGGATATTCCTCCCACACTTGCCGCACAGTCAAACTGCCGGCACACGAAGACTAATAAAAATTAGTCTACGATGGTGATACCCATGCTGCGAGCAGTACCTTCAACCATACGCATTGCCGATTCTACGGAAGCTGCGTTAAGGTCAGGCATTTTTTGCTCAGCAATTTGACGAACGGCAGCGCGATTTACAGTTGCAACTTTCGTTTTGTTCGGTTCACCGGAACCTTTTTCGATTTTAGCAGCAACTTTCAACAGCACAGCAGCTGGTGGAGTTTTGGTGATGAACGTAAAAGAACGATCTTCAAACACCGAAATTTCAACCGGGATGATCAGGCCTGCTTGATCAGCAGTACGAGCATTGAACTCTTTACAGAATGCCATGATATTGACACCTGCTTGACCCAAAGCTGGACCTACTGGAGGCGCTGGATTAGCTTTACCTGCAGGGATCTGCAGTTTTACCATTTTAATTACCTTTTTTGCCACGGATGACACCTCCTTGACTCAATAGTGGTAGACGGACCTAATGATCCTCCCACAAGAAACCTGTAAGAAAAATCTATATTTTCTCCACCTGAGTATAATCCAACTCAAGCGGGGTTTCCCGTCCAAACATGTTGACGTGAACCTTAAGCTTGCTCTTCTCAACCAAAATTTCTTCCACGGAGCCCACAAAATTCGCAAAAGGACCAACTTTAATTCGCACGGATTCCTTAACATCGAATTCAATCTTCGGTTTCGGCTCTACCATGCCCATATGCTTCAGAATCTGTTCAACTTCTTCTGGAAGCAAAGCTGTCGGTTTGGAACCCGAGCCTGTTGATCCTACAAATCCCGTAACACCTGGTGTGTTGCGCACAACATACCAAGAGTCGTCGGTTTGAACCATTTCGACCAAGACATAACCAGGGTAAACTTTACGCATAACGGTCTTTTTCTTACCGTCCTTGGTTACCAGTTCTTCTTCCATTGGAACAAGAACGCGGAAAATCTTGTCCTCCATGCCCATGGACTCAACGCGTTTCTCCAAATTGGCTTTGACTTTGTTCTCATACCCTGAATAGGTATGAACGACGTACCATCTTTTTTCCATATCAAGCCACCTGGAACCCTTCCTAGATAATCGCTCCGATCACAGCGGAAATGCCGATATCGAGAACCCAAAAATAAATCGTGACAAACGCAATCGTCCCAATGACAATTAGCGTATAGTTGGTCAGTTCTTTACGATTGGGCCAGCGAACCTTCTTGAGTTCAGCCCAGCTTTCAGAGAAAAAGGAAAACAGAGACTTGAAACTGCGTTTCACGCCGACTACACCTCCAAAAAACTATCTGGTTTCCCGATGAGAAGTCTGTTCGTTACAGGACTTACAGAATTTCTTCATCTCCATGCGGTCGGGGTGATTACGCTTGTTTTTTGTCGTTGTGTAATTTCTTTGTTTGCATGTTGTACAAGCCAAAGTAATAATTACCCGCATGATGTGCACCTCCCGAAGACATCCAACACCGGAAGTCTCATAATTGATCCTAAAAAAACCGCGAATTTAGGCCTACCTAAAACACTTTATCACACGCGGTTTTCCATGTCAACGAATGTTTGCATACATTTCGCAGTCCCGGCTGTGGTGCATTTTAACATCTGTTCATCCTTTTTAAATCATCTCTGAAAAACCTCTCCAAGATCCATGCGATATCTATTATTCATCTTTTTCAGTATAAATCATTCTTGACGCATATAAACCTGCATATCCTGCCCTTAACGAATAAAAAAAGACTCGGACTCGAGCCTTTTCCCTGCCAGCCTCTACTTTCAGCTATCCCTTACTTCCAAATACTTTTCAAGTTTGCGCTTGACCCGTTGCAGCGCATTATCAATAGATTTCACGTGGCGGTCAAGGTCCTCGGCAATTTCCTGATATGAACGTCCGTCCAGATACAGCATAAGTACCTTCTGTTCCAGCTCGCTCAGAATCTCGGACATCTTGTCCTCAAGACCTACAAACTCTTCCTGATTGATAATCAGCTCTTCAGGATCACTTACCTGTGTTCCGCAAATCACGTCCAGTAACGTCCGATCCGACTCTTCATCATAAATGGGCTTGTCCAGAGATACGTAGGAATTCAGAGGAATGTGCTTTTGTCGTGTGGCCGTCTTGATTGCCGTAATAATCTGTCTTGTAATACACAGCTCGGCGAAGGCCTTGAACGAAGCAAGCTTGTCTCCCTTAAAATCACGAATAGATTTGTAGAGACCAATCATGCCCTCCTGAATAATATCCTCGCGATCAGCGCCGATCAGGAAGTAGGATCTGGCCTTGGCCCGCACGAAGTTCCGATATTTATTAATCAGAAACTCCAGTGCCTCCCCATCACCTTCATGGACTGCTCCGACAATGTCTTCATCATTTTTGTAATCAAACTTTGACAACATGATATCCTTGAGGTCCACACTCACTAACAATCCCTCCGGCTGCAACGCAAGATACCCGTTACTCTCTCAAATATACGACAAGTATACGCGATGTAACCTGATACCGTCAACCACAACAGCCTAAAAAAGAAGAGCGCTAACAAAATTGTCAATGGTTTCAAAATGGGGAAGTCTCCAATTACTGGATTTCCTTTCTCTGGACTATTCTCTTCTCCAGCGCTCAAACAGCTTTCGAAGTTCCGGGCTCAGCTTGGCATCCAGCGAATTGCGGGACAACTTAGCGCTATCCTGCTCTATCCGCTTTTTCACTTCTTTTTCAGATTCCTCAATCTCGATCAGAAATTCACGCGCCGACACCCTAAGCGCTCCTTGTCCAAAAGCGACATGTTGTTCCACCTGATCACTTGTTGCTACATAAATGCTTCTTCTCCGGCTGCTTAGCTCCCGAACCAATCGCTCGATACACTCGTCAGCGGTCTCTTTTTCTTTTGTAAAATAAATCTGGACTTTACTCTGGGCATACGTTTTACCCAATCCTGGCACCCGGTAAGCATCAAATACGACGATGACTCTTCTGCCGGAATACGCCTGATGATCCGCGAGTCGTTCAAGCAGTCTGTCCCTCGCTTCCTGCATACCAGATTGTACCAGTGCGGAAAGTTCGGGCCAGGCTCCAATCATGTTGTAACCGTCCACAAGCAGAACATCCCGCGTGTCAGCCATATCATCAGCCCTGTGCCTGTCGTCCGCGCAACACTTCGTACATTACAACACCTGCGGCTACAGAAGCATTCAGGGAATTGATTCGCCCAGCCATCGGCAGCTTAACGAGTACGTCACATTTCTCACGGATCAAACGGCCTATCCCTTTATTTTCGTTACCAATGACGATAGCTACTGGCCCTGTGAATACACCATTTCCAAAAACCGGGTCCGTAGCTGTCACATCTGTGCCGACTACCCATACGCCTTCCTCTTTGAGACGGTCGATGGTTTGCCCCAAATTGTTCACACGCGCCACCGGAACGTACTCAACCGCCCCCGCCGATGTTTTGGACACCGTTACAGTTACTGCCGCCGAACGTCTTTTCGGCACGATTACGCCATGTGCTCCTGTGCAGTCCGCTGTCCGAAGGATAGACCCCAGATTATGCGGATCTTCAATCTCATCCAATAGGATCAAAAACGGCTCTTCTCCCTTACTACGGGCAGTTGCGAGCAGTTCTTCCACTTCAACATAGGCAAAAGGTGCAGCCTGTGCAACCACTCCCTGATGCTGTATTCCCGGAACCATTTGATCAAGCTTACGCTTGTCCACCTGTAACACAATGATCCCCGCTTTTTTAGCCTCAGCCGTAATGGGCAATGTCAGGTGCTTTTGTGCATTATCCGCAATCCATATTTTATTTATCGTTCTGCCTGATCGAAGCGCCTCCGTTACAGAATGCTTACCGGCAATCCATTCTTCTTCCATATCTAGCTTCCTCCCGGGAAACGGCGGATGCTTGACGCATTTGGTCCACTCGTTCCCAATTAAGATTTTTCTGTATTTTCCATTTGTGCAATGCCGTACGTAATCAATTCTCTCATTCTGTCCAAACGTCCGTCACAATAAAGAAAACCGAGCAGTCCCTCCAGCGCAGTAGCATGACGATACTCAAGCACATCAGCATTTTTGGGCAGGCTTCCTGACTTGGCATTTCTGCCTTGTCTGACAATATCACGTTCTTCCTCCGTCAACGCCGTCTCTAGCAGCCCCAGCATGCGGCTCTGCGCCTTGGCGGAGACCAGCCCTGTGGCTCGCCGATGTAGATGGTTGGGACGCAGATTGGGCTGCGCCAGCAAATATTGCCGCACCGCGACCTCATACACGGCATCCCCAATGTAAGCCAGCGCAATCGGAGGCATCAGGCGGGCTGGCTTGGACGCAGGATACGGGAACCAGTTTCCCGCACCTTCCGAAGCTCCCGTGTTCAATGGCTTATCACTCATTTTCGCCGCCACCGCATACCCTGTGCTGTATCCTCAAGCACGATTCCTTTGGCAGCCAGCAGATCGCGAATTTCATCGGCTCTGCCCCAGTTCTTGGTTTTGCGGGCCTCGACACGTTCCGCAATCAACTGTTCAATTTCATCGTCCAACAATTCTTCTCTCGGTTCCGCATAAATACGAAGTACGTTGTTCATCGTATGAAAGGTGTGCAGCACAGCCTTCAATTCCGCCTGATTTACGACATCGCGCTGCAACAGATGATTTGCTTCGCTAACCCAGTCAAATACAGCAGTAATCGCGTCAGGTGTATTGAAATCATCATCCATTTTTTCGCCAAACTGCTGCAAGATCCCGTCAAGCTTCGCTTGCAGCTCAACTGCTACTTCCCCGTTGCCTTCCAGTACATTGGCTAAACGGTGCTTCACGTTGGTAACTGCATTGGCAATCCGTTCGACACTGTTCTCCGCCTGACTCATCGTCTCTTGGTTGTAGTTCAACGGATTCCGGTAATGCGTCGAAAGCATAAAATAGCGTACAGCCTCCGGCTTGTGACGAGCGCGCAAATCTTTCACCAAAATGCCGTTACCGAGTGATTTCGACATTTTTTCATTATCAATGCGAATATATCCGTTATGCATCCAGTAGCGAGCCAATGGCTTACCCGTAATCACCTCGGATTGTGCGCATTCGCATTCATGATGCGGGAATTGCAAATCCTGTCCGCCCCCATGAATATCCAGCGTATCCCCCAGATAGTGGCGGGCCATGGCAGAGCATTCGATGTGCCAGCCCGGGCGACCGTTGCCCCAAGGACTCGACCAATAAATTTCTCCCGGCTTGGCAGCCTTCCAGAGTACAAAATCCTCAGCGTTTTCCTTACGTTCATCCACATTAATGCGAATCCCGAACTGAAGCTCCTCCAGATTCTGACCCGACAGCTGACCATAACATTTGAATTTCTTGGTCCGATAGAACACATCGCCATCATTTTCATAGGCATAACCTTTATCTACCAGTTCCTTGATAAAATCAATAATCAGTTCCATACTCTCGGTTACACGGGGATTCATGCTGGCAGCAGGGACATTCAATCCTGCCAAATCCTCATGATAGGCGGCAATAAATTTTTCGGCAACTGTCGAAACATCCATACCCAGTTCCCGAGCCTTGCGGATCAGTTTATCATCGACATCTGTAAAATTCACCACATAATTCACGTCATAGCCCAAATACTCCAGATAGCTGCGCACCACGTCAAACACAATAACAGGTCGTGCATTGCCGATATGAATGTAATCATACACGGTAGGTCCGCATACATACATTTTAACCTTTCCAGGCTCGAGTGGCACAAATGGCTTCCGGCTCCTCGTCATTGTATTATAAATTTGAAGCGGCATCGTTATGTTCCTCCCTAATGAATCATCCTTGTATTTTATTCTCTTGGGCCACCTGATGTTTCTGAGCAGATCGCCCATCCTTCAAATCAGATATTTCTGCACGCAATCGTTCTATTTCCAGTTGAAGCTCCCCCATAGAATCTACGACCGGATCGGGTAGCTGGTGACTAAGTCGATCTGGACGTCTACCGTCCTGTCTGACAACCCGTCCCGGGATACCCACCACCGTACTGTTTGGCGGTACCTCTTTTAGCACAACCGAGTTGGAGCCAATGTTGGACTGCGCCCCAATCGTAAAAGATCCTAATATCTTGGCCCCGGAGCCTATAACCACATTATTCCCAATCGTAGGGTGGCGCTTCCCTTTCTCTTTACCCGTCCCTCCAAGAGTGACCCCCTGGTATAATACGACATCATCACCAATCTCGCAGGTTTCCCCGATGACAACTCCCATGCCATGGTCAATAAACAGCCGATCTCCAATACGAGCACCGGGATGGATTTCAATCCCTGTCATAAACCTCGATACTTGAGATATAACACGGGCTAGAGTACACCAGTTTCGCAGATAAAACCAATGTGCGGTTCGGTGTGCCCAAAGGGCATGAACGCCAGAATACGTAAAAATAACCTCCAGCTTGCTCCGGGCGGCCGGATCATTATCCAAAACAGTCTGAATGTCGGATTTGATATGTCTGAACATGTCGCCCCTCCTATTTTCCCCCATTTCCTTGCCGCATCTTCACACCACTCCGCGTTTCACCAATTTTCGCATTCGTCAGCACACTTCGACATTTTTCACCTTTAACGAGCTTGAGTCTGATAAAAATGAAAAAGCGCCTCCGCAGCCTAAGCTGCAGAGACGCATGAACGTGGTCCCACTCTGCTTCGGGCATACCTGCTGCATGTAAGCAGAGAAGCCCGTCTTTGGCGTCCGGTAACGAGAACGATTCGGCACACCCTTGCCACATCAGCGGTCGACGCTAATTAGGGTTCGGGCGCACGGCTCCCAGGCGCATTTCCTCCGCAGGTCATCTGGACGACTTCCAGCCCCGGGGTTCCCCTCGGCCGTCCTCTCTGGCAAATGCCCTTATGCAGTGTACTTCTCCTGTTCTCAGCCTTTACACGTAAATATCAATCCGTATCAATGGAGTCATTATAGCGAAAAGACAACAAATTGACAAGAAATATTAGCCTTTAATTTGTGCCTTGAGACGGTCCAGCACCTTGTCACGTCCGAGCAAAAAGATCGTTTCATTCAAATCTCGTCCATGAGTTTGACCTGTAAGGGCCACACGAATCGGCATAAACAACTGTTTCCCTTTAAAGCCAGTTTCCTTTTGAACTTCCTTGATCAGCTTGGCCATTTGTGGAGCCGTAAATTCCTCACACGCTTCCACCTTGCTAGCAAAGGCTTTAAGTACTTCAGGAACCTGATCTTCGGCCAGCACTGCCGCCGCTTCAGCATCAAGCTCCAGATGCGAACGGAAAAACAGCTCAGACAAAGCCACAATGTCGGACGCAGAGGTCATTTGTTCCTGATATAAGCGAACAAGAGCCTTAGCCCAATTCTGTTGTTCCTCCGATAATTCATTCGGTAACAGCCCCGCTGCTTGTAAATGAGGAATCGCCATACCAGCAATCCGCTCAGGATCGGCTTTTTTAATATAATGATTGTTCAGGTAAGCCAGCTTATTCGTATCAAAGACAGCCGGACTTTTGGACAAACGGTTGGGATCGAAAATCGAAATCAATTGTTCCCGGTCATAAATTTCTTCTTCGCCTTCCGGGGACCAGCCCAGCAGCGCAATAAAATTGAATATAGCTTCTGGCAAATAGCCCAACTTGTCATACTGCTCCATGAACTGAATAATGGACTCGTTGCGTTTGCTAAGCTTTTTGTGATCATCGCCCACGATCAGTGTCATATGACCAAAGATTGGAGGCTCCCAACCAAGCGCTTCAAAGATCATCAATTGTCGCGGTGTATTGGAGACATGGTCCTCACCCCGCAACACATGCGATATTTTCATCAAATGATCGTCTACCGCTACAGCGAAGTTATATGTCGGAATACCGTCTTTTTTGACGATAACAAAGTCGCCGCTTTCCTTCGAATTGAACGTGATTTGGCCTTTGACCATATCATTAAACGTATATTCGCGATCTTCTGGTACACGGAAACGGATACTTGGTACACGACCTTCCGCTTCGAATGCCTGACACTGTTCCTCCGTCAGATCACGGTGTTTCCCGGAGTAGCGTGGTGTCTCCCCACGTTCCGTCTGCTCTTCACGTTCCCGTTCCAGTTCTTCCTCGGTGCAGTAGCAACGGTAGGCCAAACCACGATCCAGCAAATCCTGCCAATACGTTTTGTATATATCCAGACGCTCGGTCTGACGGTAAGGTCCATACTCACCCCCGACATCCACGCTTTCATCCCAATCTATACCCAACCATTTCAGATATTTAAGCTGGCTTTCTTCCCCGCCTGCAATGTTACGTTTCACATCTGTATCTTCAATACGAATAATAAATTTGCCACCTTGGTTCCGAGCATACAAATAATTAAATAATGCCGTTCTGGCATTTCCAATATGCAGATGCCCTGTTGGGCTTGGGGCATAGCGTACACGAACTTCCGTGCTCATAAAATCTCCTCCAATCTAAGTTCTCAAGATGATAGCATACCCTTAACAAGACAGACAACCGATTGAGCTGCGATCCCTTCACCTCGCCCGGCAAAGCCGAGCTGCTCTGTCGTAGTCGCCTTGACGTTCACCTGGGAAGGGTCCTCCGCTTCCAGCGCACGAGCGATGACTTCATTCATCTGCGGGATGTAAGATGCCATTTTGGGCTTTTGTGCAATAATCGTGGAATCAATATTCCCCAAGCGATATCCTCGCTCTTTGGCCAAACTCCATACATGCTCCAGCAGCTTGAGACTGTCGGCATCCTTGAATTCCGGATCGTTATCCGGAAAATGCTTCCCGATGTCCCCCAGACCGAGCGCGCCCAGAATGGCATCGCTAATCGCATGCAGCAGCACATCAGCATCGGAATGACCCAGCAATCCCTTTTCAAAGGGAATATTCACGCCCCCGATAATGCACGGTCTTCCTTCCACCAGCTGGTGGACGTCAAACCCTTGTCCCACTCTGATCATCTGATATCCTCTCCCTCTGTCTTTACCCATAACGCCGCCATATCCAAATCCTCAGGCGTGGTAATTTTAATATTTTTGTAGCTGCCCTGAACCACGGTGACCGGAATCCCTAATCGCTCCACCAGCATAGAATCGTCTGTCCCCAAAAATCCTGCCTGCTCCGCTTCCTCGTAGGCCCGCAGCAAATCGGAAAGACGAAAAGTCTGTGGCGTTTGAATACTCCACAGACTTCGGCGATCCGGCGTTGCCGTAATGATACCATCCCCGTTCACTTGCTTGACTGTATCCTTTACAGGCACCGCCGCTACAGAAGCACCAGTACGCTGAGCTGTTTCCAAGCATGAACGTACAAGCTCAGGCTGAATGAGCGGGCGCACACCATCATGCACCATCACCCAATCTGCTTGCAGGTGGTTCAGACCACGATATACCGAATGCTGCCGTTCACTGCCACCAGCCACCACCTGTACGTCCTTGCCAATCCGGTATTGACGAATCCACTCTTGGCAGCGCTCGACATCTTCTGCCCCCGTCACCATCACCATTTCATCCACTTCGGGCATGGCTGCGAATATTTCAAGTGTATGTATGAAGATGGGCTTGTCCCGCAAAAGCAAAAATTGCTTGCTTTCGGGCGTTCCCATACGGGAGCCGCGCCCGGCCGCCACAATGACGACTCCTACCCGATTGTTCATTGAAATGACTCCTGCCTTGATCGCATCTGGACGATCCGTATGATTACACATCTACTTCATCATACCGCGTTTATTGAGCTTTTTCCAATAATTTCGGTTTGGCAAAAATCATACGGCCCGCAGAGGTCTGAAGTACGCTCGTTACCAACACCTCCATCAGAGAACCGATGTAGTCACGACCGCCTTCCACAACGATCATTGTACCATCATCCAAATAGGCCACACCTTGCCCATGCTCCTTGCCGTCTTTGATAATCTGCACCATAATTTCCTCACCGGGCAGCACTACAGGCTTCACTGCATTTGCCAAGTCATTAATATTCAGCACCGATACACCTTGAAGCTCGCACACCTTATTCAGGTTAAAATCGTTCGTTACCACCTTACCCTGTAGTACCTTTGCCAGCTTCACCAGTTTGCTGTCGACCTCTGAAATCTCCTCAAAATCGCCTTCGTAAATCAATACATTTACATCCAACTCTTTTTGAATCTTGTTCAAAATATCCAGACCTCGCCGCCCGCGGTTACGCTTGAGCAAATCCGATGAATCTGCAATATGCTGAAGCTCCTCCAGCACAAATTCGGGAATAACAATCGTTCCTTCGATAAAACCTGTCTTACAAATATCCGCAATACGTCCGTCTATAATAACGCTGGTGTCCAAAATTTTATGTTCCTCCAGCTTGCGTTCTTCCACACCCGTACCTCGACCAAAAAATCCCGAACTCCAAAATGAGGACAGCTCGTCCCGCTTTTCCAGTCCGACCATCAGACCTACATATCCGCATACGATGGTAACGGCCGTTTGAATCAGTTGACCTGGTGCCCCCAGCCATGACAAGAGCGGGTAAATCGCTAAGGAAAGGAGCAAGCCTACCGCTAGTCCAATCGCACCTGCCATCATCTCGTTCATTGGAATCCGTACCAAACCTTCGATCCCCTGCTGTAAACGATTCGCCACAGCTGTTCCGGCGAGCGAACATCCAGCCATAAATAACACAGCTCCCGCAATCATCCAAACAGCCATTCCCGGTAAAGAACCATCACTCAACCACTGGGGGAGCCATGATACGATTCCTCCTACCCGATGGTATAACGTATAGCCGAACCATGCTCCGCACAATCCTGTAAAAGTTAAAATAGCCTTTCTCCACATCAAATCTCTATACCTCCTTTGTTTTCTTTTTACATCCTGATATTTATTGGATATACATCACTTTCCTTACCAGTATGATCCAATTATCGCGCAACTAACCCTATGTTTTTGATTTTTTATGCATAAAAAAAGCATTTATCTCCCTGAAATGATTCAAGGAAATAAATGCTTATTTGTTTTCTCGCCTAATTCTAATGCTGTGAATGACGATATTGATCATCCTGTTCTTCCTGAGTGGAACGTCCCCGTCCGCGCCCACGTCTACGTGACAGCTTACGGATATTAAGCTTCATGCCATACAATGCATACAGCACCAGCGGTACGAAAATCAGCTTCGATAATTGATCCGGGAATTTAACCGCCAGTACAACCGCAGCAACCACAACCCATGGAGCGATCCAGATCGCTTTCTTCGGAAGGCCCACCTTTTTTAAATTCGGATATTTCATCGAGCTGACCATCAAATAAGAGACAAGCAGCATCGCAACCGACATGTATAACAGGGAGACGTCATTATGAAACAAGGATAAAGTCGCCAGCACTCCACCTGCTGCCGGAATCGGCAAGCCTGTAAAATAACCCGGTATACCAGGACGTACATTAAAACGAGCCAAACGTAACGCTCCACACATCGGAAAAATGGCCGTAACCGTCCAGGCCAAAGCCGAATTAGCATCATGAAAAGCAACCATGTACATAATAACTGCAGGGGCTACACCAAAAGATATCATATCTGATAAGGAGTCCAGTTCTTTACCGAATTCGCTCTGGGCATTCAGTGCCCGGGCCATTCTTCCATCCAGTCCGTCCAACAACATGGCGACAATAACCATAATAGCGGCAAGACTGTATTTTCCGTCTACGGCCAATAAAATGGCGATCATTCCGAGAAACAAGTTACCCAAGGTAAACATGTTCGGAATTGATTTGGTAATCATCTCTTCACCTCAATGTATGAATTGTTCCATTATAATCCTTTCACTGTATTACATTTACATTTGCCTGTCAATGAAAACTTGCTCCTGCAATCGTTTGAGTCCCTCTTTAATAGTACGCGCACGGACTTCACCAATACCATCCACTTCATCGAGTTCTTCAATCGTCGCTGTCATGACATGCGGAAAACGTCCAAACCGCTCCACCAGATTATGAATGATCACATTCGGTAGACGAGGTATCTTGTTCAGCACCCGATAGCCGCGCGCCACGATATATTCCTCTGATGTTGCAGCCGAAGACGGGTAACCCAGCAAACGCACAATATGATTTGCATCCAGCAACTCGTCGTCCGTGGATCGCTTGAGACCCAATATAATTCCCCGGATTTTCTCATCACTATCGTCTTTAGCATAATCCTTATACAGCAGCCAAGCCTCTTCCTCGATATTACTGACAAGCTCATCCATCTGCATGCTAATTAAACGGCCCTCATTCCCAAGCTCGTTAATAAATCGTTTAATTTCCATTTTGATGCGCAGCACCATTTCGATCCGTTGGATAACATTTACCACTTCGGGCATGGTCACTAATTCTTCAAATTCGGATGCCGTCAAATTCGTCGAGGCTTGCCCCAACACGGATCTATACTTTTCCAGCGTCTGAATGGCCTGATTGGCTTTGGTTAAAATAACCCCGATTTCCTTGAGCGCATATCTCAGCGTTCCCTGATACAATGTAATAATATTACGCCGCTGCGAAATAGATACGACTAACTTGCCAGTTTGCTTGGCAACCCGCTCCGCTGTCCGGTGACGAATACCCGTTTCAATCGATGAAATAGAAGAATCAGGAATCAATTGCGTATTTGCGTATAAAATCCGTTTCAAATCCTCACTCAGTATGATGGCACCGTCCATCTTAGCCAGTTCATACAAATAGTTCGGTGAAAAATCACAGTTAATCGAGAAGCCGCCATCCACGACCTCCATTACCTCCGGGCTATAGCCAACGACCAGAAGAGCGCCCGTTTTGGCGCGCAGCACGTTTTCCAGTCCGTCGCGAAAGGGAGTTCCCGGTGCCACAAGCCGTAGCAAATCATTCATTTTATCCAGTTGGCTCGCTTCTTTCATTCTCATTGCCCCCTAATCTAATGCGGCTGCCAATGCATCTGCCACCGTTCCTACTCCTACAATTTGTATCCCTTTCGGATGCGTCCAGCCCTTCAGGCTCTTCTCTGGCATAATCACCCGTTTAAAACCCAGCTTCTCTGCTTCCCGCACACGCTGCTCCGCTCTGGATACAGCACGCACCTCGCCCGTCAGCCCCACCTCGCCAAAAATCACATCGTACGGCTTGGTAGGCGCATCCCGAAAGCTGGAAGCAATACTCACTGCTATAGCCAGGTCCACCGCTGGTTCATCCAGTTTTACGCCCCCGGCCACATTTAGATATGCATCCTGATTTTGCAAAAACATGCCCATCCGCTTTTCCAACACGGCTATAATCAATCCCATTCGATGATGGTCAACCCCTGTACCCATTCGACGTGGAGAGGGAAAATGTGTGGTTGCAATCAGCGCTTGCAGCTCAACCAATACTGGTCGCGTTCCTTCCATACTGGCGACGACAGTAGAACCAGCCACCCCCAGCGGTCGTTCGGACAGAAACAACTCGGAAGGATTCGACACTTCACGCAAGCCGCTTTCAGCCATTTCAAAAATACCAATTTCATTCGTAGAGCCAAAGCGATTCTTAACCGCACGCAACAGCCGATACGTATGATGGCGCTCTCCTTCAAAATAAAGCACGCAATCGACCATATGCTCCAACAGACGTGGACCTGCAATGGCCCCTTCCTTGGTCACATGTCCTACCAGCGCCGTTGCAATACCTAATCCCTTTGCAATCCGCATAAAACGTGAAGTACATTCCCGCACCTGTGCTACACTCCCCGGCGCACTCGTCACCTCAGGCAAATATACGGTCTGGATAGAATCAATCACCAGAAACTCCGGTTTCAGGCTGTCCACCGCTTCTTCAATCGTCTCCAAATTCGTTTCACATAATACGTATAGGTTGGGGGACAAGACACCGAGACGGTCTGCACGCAGCTTCGTCTGACGGACCGATTCCTCACCCGACACGTACAGCACCTTTAAGCCGGTTAAAGCTAGCTCATTCGATGTCTGTAGCATAAGCGTAGATTTTCCAATCCCCGGATCACCGCCCACCAGAACCAATGAACCCGGTACCACGCCTCCCCCGAGTACGCGATTCAATTCGCCAATTCCCGTCAAAATTCGTGCTTCTTTGCCACTCTCCACCTCGATAATAGGGAGCGGCTTATCTTTTGTGCTATGAGTAAGAAGGGAAGAACCCATTCCTTGAGTTTTTACAACGCTTTCCGTTTCCTCCACCATGGAATTCCATGCCTGGCATCCAGGACATTTTCCATACCATTTGGGCGATTCATAACCGCACTCCGTACAGGAAAATTTAGTTTTCACTTTAGCCATACTTTGTTCCTTGGCTCCTTATTTGACAACGATCAATGTCGGATTTATCATCACACAGCCCGGAAAGAGCTGTAACAATAAAAGTTTACCATTGAAGCTTAGCGGACGTAAAGCGATATCACAAACTTTTCCAAAGCACTTATCCAACCACTCCACAGTGCTTTATACACAAAAAGGGTGCCCTCGCCACAGCTTTTCAGCCTGCGAGACACCCTTTCTGACCACTTTTATTGTGCTAACTTATCGTACCTCTGTCCTTTTCGGGCAAAAGCCGATGATTATCATTAACTTTTATTGCCTGCTCAGTACAATGTTCAGGACTTCGCGGATACGTTGTCCTTTTTCGTAACGGTCAACGCACCATTCTCCTCATCAATAAAGAGAGAATCGCCTTTAGTGATATTACCTGACAACAGCTCCTCGGACAGACGATCCTCGATATGCTTCTGGATTGCACGACGCAATGGACGCGCACCATATGCCGGATCAAAGCCTTCCTTCGCAAGAAAGGCCTTAGCCTTGTCTGTCAACTCAAAATCAACCTCGTACTCATTCAGACGCTTACGCAGCTCTTCGGACATGAGCGACACGATTTCGGCGATGTGTTTTTCTTCGAGAGAATGGAAAACGATAATTTCATCAATCCGGTTCAAGAACTCGGGACGGAAGCTTTTCTTCAGTTCATCCATCACTTTGCCCTTCATGTTATCGTAATCCGCTCCAGCGTCCACAACAGCTGTAAAGCCGAGCGTTGAGTTACGTTTGATCGCCTGTGCACCCACATTGGATGTCAGGATGATGAGTGTGTTGCGGAAATCGACGACACGGCCTTTGGAATCCGTCAGACGTCCATCTTCCAGCACTTGCAGGAGAATGTTGAACACTTCTGGATGTGCTTTTTCAATCTCATCCAGCAGTACGACAGAGTAAGGTTTACGACGTACCTTCTCAGTCAATTGACCGCCTTCTTCATATCCAACATATCCTGGAGGCGCTCCTACCAGACGGGACGTGGAATGTTTCTCCATGTATTCGGACATATCGATTCGGATAACCGCATTTTCATCTCCGAACATGGATTCAGCCAACGCGCGTGCCAGCTCGGTTTTACCAACCCCGGTTGGACCAAGGAAAATAAAGGAGCCGATTGGACGCTTCGGATCTTTCAGTCCGGCACGTGCCCGGCGAATAGCCCGGCTAACTGCCTTAACTGCTTCATCCTGCCCAATTACCCGCTCATGCAACAACTCTTCCATGTTCAGCAAGCGATGAGTTTCTTCCTCTTTCAGCTTACTGACTGGAACACCTGTCCAAATCGCAACCACCTGAGCAATATCCTCCGGTGTTACTTCGGAATCTGTACGTCCCTGTTGCTCTTTCCATTGGTTTTTCGTAACATCCAGCTCTTCACGAATTTTCTGCTCTGTATCACGCAGTGCAGCCGCCTTTTCGAACTCCTGGCTTTGTACAGCCGAATCCTTTTCCTTACGGATATCTTCCAGACGGTTTTCCAGCTGTTTCAGGTCTGGCGGTACCGTGTAGGAATTCAGCCTTACCTTTGAACCTGCTTCATCAATAAGGTCAATTGCTTTATCCGGCAGGAAGCGGTCGGTGATATAACGATCCGACAATTTTACTGCCGCTTCAATGGCTTCATCCGTAATTTTCACACGGTGATGCGCTTCATAACGGTCACGCAGGCCATACAAGATTTGAATAGCTTCCTCTGGAGAAGGCTGATCTACCGTAATCGGCTGGAAGCGACGTTCCAAAGCAGCGTCCTTCTCAATATATTTGCGGTATTCGTCCAGCGTTGTCGCACCGATGCATTGCAGCTCGCCACGTGCCAGAGCAGGCTTTAAAATGTTGGAGGCATCAATTGCACCTTCCGCTCCACCTGCACCGATCAGCGTATGCAGCTCGTCAATGAACAGTACGATATTTCCGGCCTGACGAATCTCGTCCATAATCTTTTTCAAGCGATCCTCGAACTCACCACGATATTTGGTGCCTGCTACCACAGAACCCATATCCAGTGTCATAACACGTTTGTCACGCAGCGTTTCGGGAATCTCATTGGCAATAATTTTTTGCGCCAGTCCTTCGGCAATTGCCGTTTTACCTACCCCTGGTTCACCGATCAGAACCGGATTGTTCTTTGTACGGCGGCTGAGCACCTGAATTACACGCTCAATTTCCTTACTGCGTCCAATGACAGGGTCCAAGTTGTTTTCCTTCGCAGATGCCGTCAAATCACGTGCCAAGCTGTCCAGCGTTGGTGTGCTGACATTAGCTGGAGCACCATGATGGCTGGAAACAGCCTCGCTACTGCCCAGCAATTGAAGCACTTGCTGACGTGCTTTGTTCAGGCTGATGCCCAAGTTGTTCAGTACACGGGCTGCTACACCTTCGCCTTCACGGATAAGACCGAGCAAAATATGCTCCGTACCTACATAGGTGTGGCCCAATTTACGAGCTTCATCCATAGACAGCTCGATGACCTTTTTGGCGCGTGGAGTATAGGCAATGTTCGTCGGTTGTTCTTGACCGCGTCCAATCAGCGTTTCCACTTCATCCTGAATCTTTTCCAGTCCCAGCCCTAAACCAATCAAGGCTTTCGCTGCAATTCCTTCACCTTCACGAATGAGGCCGAGCAAAATGTGCTCCGTGCCAATGTTGTTGTGTCCCAATCGAACAGCTTCTTCCTGAGCCAAGGCAAGCACTTTTTGTGCGCGTTCCGTAAATCTTCCAAACATCATATATCCTGCACCTCCACAGTGTGTATTTCAGATCATTCTATATATTAAAGGGTTGTGCCTAATTTTTGCCGGATCAGCTTCGCCCGGTACATATCGCGCTCACCGGTATTCATTTTATCACCAAAGCTTTTTTGCAGAAATCCGGGTTGCGTCATCACATTCAGCTCATTCATCGCTGCGGTGGATGGACGCTCCAAAATCCCCAAGTCCACGCCAAGACGTACATCAGACAACCGCTGTGCGGCCTCCTTGGAATCCAGTACCGCTGCATATGACAAAATACCGAATGAACGCATCACCCGATCTGTAATCCGCAGCATGGACTCATTCATCAGCCGTTCCCTGGCGGAACGTTCGTGCTCTATAATTTGCAGCACGACGCCGTGAAGATTTTCAATAATTTCCGCTTCGGTCTGTCCCAGTGTAATCTGATTGGATACCTGAAACAGATTGCCGACCGCTTCGCTGCCTTCACCATAAATACCGCGAACGGTAAGACCTACCTGTGAAACAGCGGACAAAATGCGGTTAATTTGATGAGTCATGACCAATGCGGGCAGATGCATCATCACCGAAGCTCTCATCCCTGTGCCGACATTCGTCGGACAACTGGTCAGAAAACCTCTACGATCATCAAATGCATAATCGACATGTGCCTCAAATGCATCATCAATAACCATAGCACGTTCCCAAGCTTCTCTAACCTGACATCCCGGATATAAGCACTGGATACGCAGATGATCCTCTTCGTTTATCATAACACTAACCGATTCATCATCGCTAATCAAAACAGCACCGTTACGAGATTCGTTCGCCAAATTAGGGCTAATCAAATGCTTCTCAACCAGCACCTGCTTGTCGATCTCATCCAACTCGGATATTTTCAGGGTATGAAAGGTACCAAAGCGTCCTAAATCATCATACTGAAGGATATCCGTCAAGCGTTGAAGTGCTTCTTCCGACTGCTGGTTGGTAGCAAGCATGGGAAAAGGCAGATGCTGCAAGTTACGCGCAATTCTCACCCGGCTGCTAATGACAATCTCCGAATCCGCAGCATCAGCACGCATCCAATCACTTAGCGGCTTTTCCGTAAACCGGATATTGGGCATTACGCATCCCCTCCTACTCTTCGCAAACTTTACTCTTCAGTCATTTCTTTTTCAAGCTTTCTGATTTGATCCCTAAGCTCAGCAGCTGATTCGAATTCTTCCTGTACAATATGCTGTTGCATCTCTTTTTTCAGATCGTCAATTTGCCGTTTGACCTTCAATCGGCCTCCGGTGCGAACCGGAACCTTGCCCACATGGCTCGTACTGCCATGCACACGCTTGAACAAAGGATCCAGTCGGCTGTCAAAATATTGATAGCACGACGGGCACCCAAAACGTCCCAGCTTACTAAACTGTGCATAGGTCATGCCACACTCCTTGCATTGCAGGTTCTGCGGACCGCTATGGCCTGGCGACTGGCTCTTCGTACTGGATTCGAAATCCAGTATACCCGACAATAGGCTATGAATTGAAAAGCCATTAGGTGTACCAGGGATCATCTCCCCTTTTTCCTTCGCACACGTCTCACAAATATGAAACTCTGTCTTTTCGCCATTCACAATTTTGGTGAAATGCAAAGTTGCCGGCCGTTTATTACATTCTTGGCACAGCATAAAAGCACCTCCTTCAGCGTCAGGATTTTTACAAATCCCTACATCCAAATCTTGAATCACACGCTATCTGGCCACCAGCAACGAAATCAGCATAGCCTTAAGCAGCCTTGCCCGTAGCTGGTCACGATAGGGAAGTTTCAGCAATAATGTGTCCCTTGACAAAGCGGCCTTCATTAAACCAGCTTCCCTTTTGCTTAAAAAACGGGCTTCCTCCAACTGATAAATCAGCCCTTCCGCTGCCGATTGACTAATTTCCTCTCCAATGCTTTGATGGAGATGGGTATGGATCGCATGCTGTGCGGGCAGTTGAATTCGCTGAATGCGAATGTATCCCCCACCACCGCGCTTACTTTCCACCACATAGCCTTTTTCCAGCGTAAAACGGGTACTGATTACATAATTAATTTGCGACGGCACGCAGGAAAAGCGGTCAGCCAAATCATTACGCTGAATTTCCACTAAACCTTTGGGACTTTCCAGCAATATGCTCTTCAAATATTGTTCAATAATATCGGAAACATTGCGCATTTCATCATCCTCCACTAACGGAAACGCAAATATTCAGTACATTTCACGCTCCACAGAGTCCGCCGTATATTGAACTTAACCAAAAGGTAAAATCACGAATCTAAGCCAGTAGCGGAGCTAATTCACCCTCCGTCCTCACTTAAAAACATCCCGTTTAGCTTCTAGTGTGACCTTTAATCGTAATAGATCATACACCTTTCCTCACGCTCATGAGATTACAGTGAATGTTTATCAACAAATCAGGTCTATCCTTTCATGCTGTGTTGGTGTCAATGTATTATATACGGCTAAAAACTCAGCGTATTCACACCATTCTAATGAAGCACTACAGGCTCCATTGACTTTGACTTTCTTTGACTATATTCACATTATAGCACAAAATATATTTTTGCCAAGGGGTCAATATCATTTTTCGCAATCTAATTATGTTTTATACAATATAAGAAAAACTCTTCCCTTTACGGAAAGAGTTCTGAAAAAATGTCGTTAAAATCATCCACACCTTATGCAAGGTATTTAAGCCAGACTCCCTAAAGAATGAAGACTCAAGAACATTTAAGAGCATTACAATTAGAAAAAATCCAGCAAAAATGTTTGTTTTACCGGTATTACACGTTCTAATGCAGACACAGACTCACCTCGCCCTGTAATACGACTCCACTTATACAGATCATTAGGCCGCTGATAGCCAAGCATCAGGGTGGTCAGCGACTGGATTCCCACACTCAAGTCAGCTTCTATACCGTCCTCGGAAGAACTGCTTGAATCCACTCTGTCCAAATGTCCTTGCCCTTCCGCGTTGACCGTCAATGTCCACATTCCTTCATTCCATGGAGCATAATGATCTGTCAGATGTAAGGTCAAACGTGTTTCCTCTCCAAGTGCCTCAAAAGGATATTTCTCCACAAAAGCAGCTGCATCTACAATACGGCCCATAAAATAAGGCACTGTTTCCTGCTGAATTCGCGGATCATCTAGCAGAAATGGCAGATTGTCATCGGCCGGAATGTAAATGAATTTACCCTGGGTTATCATCGAATCATGATTTGCAAAATACGTCCACAACGCCCGCCGTGCCGTCTCGTTAATATATATCAGTTCGTCGCAATTCAGCTGCTTATCTTCAATTTTGTAGAGTGCATATCCCTGAGGATCGCCTGCTTCAGAGTAATACACTGCGGTCCGGTAGTTCTTATTTAATGTCCGCTCTTGCCACCATTCCTTATCTCGTACCAGCGTACCATTATAACGCGAAGCATATGCTTGATATACTTGGTTCAGCTCAGAAATATCTTTTACATCCCGTTTGACTGTACCTTCGGTTTTAAGCTTGGCAGGGAATTTATCGATCGGAATAATATACTTTTTGTATTCAATATACGTTTCCCATCCAAATTTACGATAGAAGGCAAAGGAGAAAGGATGTAGAAAAGAAAGGCTCTGTCCCGCGGTCTTCATCTCTGCAAGTGTATGTGTCAAAAGACGTGAAACCAGACCGCCGCGCCGCTTTTCCGGCCAAGTTGCCACACCAGCAATGCCCCCCATGTCAAAAACCCGACCCTGTATGTATACCTGTAACGGTAGCAAAGTCAGCTTCGCATTCAAGTCATTTCCGTCGAATATCCCCCAAGTTTGTTCTGGTTTGAATTTCTTTTTGGATTTCTCCAGATCCTCCGGGGACATTGTAAACTGAAAAGCATATTGAGACAACTCAATAGCAGCTTCAAATTCCTCACGTTGTAATTGTCTGATTTCCATAACTTCGTCACCTCGCTCGTATTACTTGGACTTCCACAAAAAGATCACGCCCTTAGAGTGTCGCAAAGCCTTGGTTCCCTGTCAACCTTAGGAACAGATGGTTATAGTAAAAATGCACAAAAAAAGAACCACAATCTCAAGGGATCATGGTTCTTCTTACTTTTGCTTGGCGACGTCCTACTCTCCCAGGACCCTGCGGTCCAAGTACCATC
>JBEUOG010000030.1:0-75830 GCA_040544055.1 Paenibacillus sp. PvR008 | reverse complement strand
AGATGAGAAGCAAGGCAATTCTACCGTTTTCTTCAGTTTACTTCACTGGAGTCTACTTTTCTAACCTTTTCAATATTTTGTTTCACGGATTCAGGGTATTATTTTATATGATAAATCTCTAAATTCTTCGTATCGTTAATGATGTTTGCAAGCTGTATGAAATCAAATCCTAATATTCCGTTTATCGGAAACCCATTATGGGGAGCTAGGGCTGAAGCATGATAAACGTAAAGCTTGACGGATCCATGCAGCGGCAACTTCTGGCTCGGAGATCGAGTATTGATGTCCGTAAGGTATATATGTGATGTTAATAGGGTCATATCTTCTGGGAATATGGTGATTGGTGTTCCGGTCACCCCACAGTATGTTTACTTTGAATTGATTCTAATCAGATTAACATGGACATTGTTTGTTTTGAATATCATTTTTGATATTGCGGACTTTAAGTATTATTTGTATTATTATGAGTAATACTTAATAAATGAATTGATTTGAGGTGAAGAGATCACATGGTTATTTCATTACAATTAGATAGCGAAACACCACTTTATGAACAGCTACGCAATCAAATAGTGATCGGAATTGCTACTGGTGAATTAGCAGCACAGGAAAAGCTGCCAACAGTTCGCCAGCTAGCTGAAGATTTAGGCATTAATACGATGACGGTCAATAAAGCCTACTCGCTCTTGAAGCAAGAAGGCTACATTGTGATCGATCGGCGACAAGGAGCTAAGGTAAGCCCTCGAACGCATGACAGTGACAGTCCCAATCTTTCCGCACAATTAGAGGAGCAGTTGCAATTAATTATCGCGCAAGCAACGATTAAAGGGATCGATCAATCCCGATTTTTTACCCTTTGTTCTCAGATTTTCTCTAGAATAACTTATCAGCACTAACAAACCTTACTGAGAGGAGTTGATTTCTATGTTAACAGCAATTTTATTAGTTGCAGTCTTCCTAAGTTACATTGTATTACTGGCCACCTATAAGCCACAATCTAAGTATAACAATGGCATGCTGTTTGCCGTTACCTTGCCTGCTCATGTGATGGACCATGAGGAAATCCGAAACATTCAAGCGCAATTTAACAAACAGTTAAAAAAAGCTAGTTTGTGGATGGTTGTAAGTCTCGTTCCATTCTTGTTGCTCCACTTTTGGATTTCATATCAAATTATTTATTTTTTCGTATGGTTCCCCGTTTTTCAAATAGTCATGATTATTTCATTTCGTCGAGCATTTCGCGATACGCTAGCTTTAAAACGTAAAAATGAATGGTTTGTCGGTACGAAGCGTGTCATCCAAAGCGATCTGCGTGTTGCTCATTTAAAAAATCAACGTTCAGCTTCTTTGTGGCTATTTACGATCCCATTTGCGATGGCGATTGGCATTATGCTGTGGGCTGCGCGCGAAGACATTCAGTTTCTCGGTATCACCTCTGGTGGATTCGTCCTTACCGTCCTTCTCTTGTTCGTCTCGCTCCTTGTTCGCAGAACCAAGGCTAAAGTATATAGTACTAACAGTGAAGTGAATTTAAGGTTAAATCAAGCAAGACATAGATTCTTATCATACTTTTGGTTGTTTATGGCCATTGTTGAGAACATTCACTTTCTATTCATTTACTTATTTCTTGTTAATGACAACGCAAAAATGAACGGCGTATGGGTTACGATTACCTTGTTGTTTACTGTGATTCCGATCGGTATTATTTTTTATATTTATCACAAAATCCATGCCCTAGAGCAAGAAGTATTAGCGCAGGACGGTAAAGTCATCTACACGGATGATGATGAATATTGGGCTAATGGTTTCACCTACCATAATCCTCATGATAAAAGTATTTTTGTAACCCAGCGAATTGGTATAGGAGAAACGGTAAATACGGCGACGTGGGTTGGAAAATTGCTCTTATGGGGCACCCTCGGTTTAACAGCAGTAGGCATCATAGGGGCTTCGTTTATGCTGATCCGGTCAGAGTTGACATCGCCAATCTTATCTGTCACACCAGAGCACAAAGTCGAAATTAATTATCCTATGTATTCCTTTGACTTCAACATAGCTGACATTGAACAATTAACGCTTGTTGATCTTATACCCTCGGGTTCCAGGACGAATGGCGAAGCTACAGATAAGTATGCACGCGGACATTTCCGCTTGAAAGAACTAGGCAAAACTAGACTGTATATTTACAAAAACAATCCTCCTTATATCCGAATCAAGCTAAAGGATATTTACATTTTCTATAATGAAAAGGACCCTCTTCTAACAGAGCAGCTATTCGGGCAACTACAAAAACAGGTAGGGGAGTAAATAGGATCAAATGCTCATTCCGACATCGGAGTTGTTACAGAAGAGAATGATATTGTGGGCACTATTCGAGGGGTAGGCGGAGTGGAGTACATATACACCAAATGTTTGGATGTCAATAGGTTCGACGGTCAGTCAACGGATCAATTCATAGTAGACATTGGTAGTGCACTCCGACGAATTGTGGTTCTGCATAGCCACGGATCACCTCCATTTTGCTAAAATCCACAATCGAGTGAGATTGTGGATTTTTCATTTCCTGAATTACCCTTGCACGCTTTTGTAGCTTGACGTGTTTAACCACACAATAGGGAAGAATGATAGATACGAGTTGCACGTTGAAAACGAGCAATGTTACTCTGCCAGTTTTTCAGACTTCAGCAGCATTTCTCGTAAAACGTGAGCGACTCGACTTTTCCTGCTCTTTGCTTTCTTTTTTATCCATCGTAATGATTTTTTGTATGCTTGAGTATTAATTGGTTGAACGAACTGTTTGGCTGCCATTCGCAGTGTTCTCTTCAACAACAGTGCTGACAAACGTGTTTGCTTGGATCGGCTTCCCCTACGCAGTACCCGCAGCGTATTTTTGTAAGTCTCCAAATCCTCGGATGGAGGTACAAGGGCGAATAAATTTAACGAGGAGTCATTGAATCCATAGGTTTCAAACATGATTTTCAGATTTTCCGTATTTAAAATGTTTCCTCTGAGGTGGGTTGGATGCTCCTGGTGATATCCGACTACCTCTTTGATGCAATAAAAAGGGATTTTCAGTCGATGCAGTCTGTAGCCAAGGTCCCAGTCTTCGAGTCCATAGAGTACAAACCGTTCATTGAAACCTCCAATACGAGTCAAATGGCTGCGTCTGATGGATACACAACGAGTAACTAGTAACATCCAGGGAGCTACATCCGTTTTGGCAAATTGCTTTTTGACATTTCGGGGAACCCTTGAGGCGATAATAACTTTGGACAATGCATCCGTTTGATGAAAGATATCTTCTGGCGTTATTAACGGAATAATTTCATTCGCTGCTTCAAAGTCCGGACTCCATAAGTTGGATTGTGTAAGTGCATTACGACATTGTTCTTTTTCCGCAGGGGAAAAGTCCGGGTAATAATGGGTATAAGCATTATCCCACGAGTGAGGGAAGCCTGAAAGCACGGCTTGGGGATATTTGCGGTGATAACGGCTCACAACTCTAATGAATTCAGGTAACACTAAAAAGTCAGCATCGCAGAAGATGATATATAGCCCTTTCGCATGGCGCAGCCCCAAATTTCTAATGGCAGATCGACCGCGTTGTTCCTGATGGAATACATATTGAAGTGAATAGGATGCTTGGAAACCTTCGACCATTTCCTTTGTCCCGTCTGTAGAACCGTCATCAGCTACAATTACTTCGAATAAATGCTTCGGATACGTTTGTGTTTCAAATGAAGCGAGTGAGAGCAACAACTGCTGGGCTCGATTATAGGTTGGAATGATGATACTGTAGCGGATAGCCAATGTAATCCCCCCCGACCATTTTTTTAGAAAACCCTTAAATAACATGAATGATAACAATATATTCAATGACATAAGCGTGGTCTAGTCAAACACCCTTTAAGGATTGAAACAGGCTTGATTTTATTGGATATGTATGTTGGAGCCGATGGGAGAGCGGCCAATGATTCCTGAATACCTTGCAAACTGTAAAGACAAGATCGACGTTCCCGGCAGTCTGGTGTTTGCTGTTTTTATCCTCACTTTGTTCGCCGGATTACTACTGGAACAGCAGGTCGGATATGGAGACAGCCGCATCATTACTAAGAGGCTGGCGGCTGATCGGGTCCAGACGGGCAAAGATACAGGGAGAAAAGAAATAAAGGATGCGAGAGGAACGAAAACGCTCATAGACAGAATAGTTATGGTGGAATTAAGATGATGAGTATTCCGTACGAACATGGGATAACAAGCAACATTTACAATTGAAAATGGGATATAAGGTGGCGCTTAGATGAATTACTGCTATGAATGCGGAACAAAATTAATGGTAAAGGAGTGTGAAGGCGAAGGCCCTATTCCCTATTGTAATACATGCCAGGTCTTTCGGTTCCCGATATTCAGCACTGCAATTAGCACCGCTGTAATCAATCGGCAGAGAAATAAAGTGCTGCTCATACAGCAGTACAATATCAAGGATTTTATTTTGCTGGCTGGTTATGTGAACAAGGGTGAATCCGCCGAGCAGACATTGGTGCGCGAGGTTGTGGAAGAAGTGGGATTGCAAGTGGATGAGTATAAATATATGCGCAGCGAGTATTTTGAACGAACCAATACATTGATGCTGAATTTTGTATCCATTGTAAACGATGATAAGCTGGATGTTCTCAGTGCGGAGGTGGATCAAGCACGTTGGTTTACGCTGGATGAAGCCAAGCAGGTTATTTTGAAAAACAGCTTGGCTGAAACCTTCCTGCTGAACATTATGCAAAAGATTGAGGCTGGATTCATTTGAAGTGATTACAAGCGGCGGTACCGACGTCGGCGCAGGTTAACGCTGCCGTCGGGAACGTCTCTTTTTTTGCTACAGATGAGATCTGAATTAGGGCTTCTACCCTACTCCCATAAGAATCGGAAAAGTCATAAGCTTGCTCACACTCCTTTTCGTATTGCCTTACACTTCTACAAGACGCCCGTTCTCTTTCCAGGATTGAAGTATTTTCTCAAGTACCCACTGGTTTTTGTAGCCATCCTCGAATAGCGGGGCACGATCCACGGATTTTCCCCTTGCCAGTTCAACAAAGTCTCCATAGGCCGTATGATCATAGATCGCAGGGACAGCCCAAGTCTCATATTCGGCATCCGGATGTTCTGGGTCACGCAGCACAATGCGGACATTTTCCGGGTTGTTGAGGCTGACATGCAGCGTACCGAGTTCGCCATAGATATCGACTTCGATATCGTGACGTTTGCCGATGGCATTTTTGTGAGTGATGAACGTGCCAACCGTATTATCGCCTACGATACCGTGGAAGGTAGCGAGGTCATCCACATCCACTTTTACAGGCACACCCGTGACCGGATCAGGCCGCTCGGGTGTAATCGTATGCAGCAGAGCTGCGACACTTTTAAATTCACCGACCAGAAAACGGGCCAGATCAATAATATGTGAGGCTGTATCGCCCAACACTCCAGAGCCCGCTTTGGCCAGATTGTGGCGCCATGTATACGGATGCTGACGATAAGGAGAGAAGCCATCCATCAGATAACGGAATTGAATATTATAGATTTTGCCCAGCTTTTGTTCATCCAGCAGTTGCTTGGTATATTGGAAGGCTGCGCCGTAGCGATGCTTGTAGTGAACCAGAAAAGGTACTGGATTCGCTGTATACAGCTTGTTCAACTGGTCCGCTTCCTCCCAATTGAGTGTCAACGGTTTTTCCGCCAGTACAGCTTTGTGCTCTTCGAGCGCAATACGAATAATGTCAAAATGCACATCATTGGGTGTCAGCGACAGAATCGCATCTACCTCCGGGTCTCGGATTAGCACCTCATAATGGGGGTACTGTTTGGAAGCAGGCAGCTCCAATTGCTCACCGATCAGGTGAAGGCGATTTTCATCCACGTCACTAACGGCCACAATGGAAACCCCCGAGATGGTTTGTAGTGATCTAATGTGATATTCAGCGATACGGCCAAGACCGATGACACCCATACGAATTGGTTTGGTTTGGGAGGTGGATGTACTCATGTGTTCAGGCTTCCCTTCTCTTCAAATTGTTTAATATCTGCAGCAAATTCCTTTTTGCTATGCAGTATCACCCGTAGCTTTGTAGAATAGTCTCCACAAAAGCGATAGTCGAATCTTTATTCCCATACAAAAAAGGATCTGCATCTCCGTTGTCCGGTTTTGCAGATCCTTTGTATACCTTTTCTATATCGAGCTACATTAAAAATGTACCTACGACAAAAGCCACCCCGACGATGATCGAGCGCAGCAGTTGCGCCAGAGCCACATTGCCTTTGGCAATTTCCTCGCAAATCTTGGTACGCGGTGTCACCAGATCAAAAATAATATACACCAGACACAGCACCACAATGCCCACAGCCGACCAGATCAGCATATCGAGCCATGAATGACTGCTGTACGATACCATTCCCACAATAATACACAGACCCAGCAGTTTTGCACCCATATAGATGCCTGCCGCCTCATTGCCGCGCGCAATTTCTTGGTTGTCGTTATAACGTGTCAGCAAGCTGAACACAAAATACCCTACGATTAATATGGCAAACAGGATAAGCAGGCCGATGCCTACATTGCCCAATGCGTTGCCCAAGCTGATATGTGAGTCCAATCTTCTTCCTCCTTATGGATACTTATCAATATGAATAGATATGTTCGAATAACTGTTAATCACGTGAAAAAGCTAAGAGCCAGCGAGCGGATTAGGAGATGCGGCGGGAATGGCGGCGGCGCAATAATAGGCCATATCGCCAGTTACCTTTTCCCCGATTCGGGGCAGGATGCCCGCAAAACGTCCGCCAATCACGAATACGCCTGTCAGCACGTAGCCGCGATACAGTCCTTCTTCGGTCTGCACCTCCGCGCTCTGCATCGGCCATAGCTGCTGATAAATCTTGGGCTGAGCTTCGTAATAGGCGGCAATATGTGCGGCCTCCTCCTGCTCCGGCGTTAGGGCTGGAGCTTCTTCAACCTCTACTACGACTTTGGCATCCGCCATTGCCACTTCGGTTTCGCCATGCTCGATCAGGTGTGTCCCTTTGCCCTCCCGTCCCCATATGCCCTTGGCTACATAAGGCTCTCCGGTCTGCATAAACACCGATGGTTCAAAATACGTGGGCAGCAGGTAAGTTCGTATGATCTCCAGCTCCCGGTCGTCGAACAGACGGAACCCGCAGAACTCGGGCGTCTGCTCATTGCGCTCATACAGCGACCATACGGTTGCGGTGAACCCTTTGCTCTGGGTAATGATATGCTGGGGCGGATTGATCAGTCCTATTTTTCCGTCCGCCACTATATCCATTAGCGCCTGACCCACCTCCAGACCCGTATCCTCCTCACGGTCATCAATCAAATATTCCAGCGGATACAGGCGATAGAGAATGTGAATCTGCTCTCCCCGGTGGTACAATCCTTCGTCCGGTACAATCTCCAATTCCTCCAAAGATGCATATACCACTTCAAACCCGGCTTGTTCACACAAACGCATGATGTATTTCGTGTTCGTCTGATCCTCGATATGCCAGTCATAGCAGGTGAAATAAACCTTCGTTCCTAGCCCCTTGCCGCTATAAAAATGAATCAAATCCGTCATCGCGGACTGGATCGCCTCATCCATACCAGATGACGGTCCATATAGCGCAGCAGTATCGTCCTCGGATGCTTTCAATCCTCTCAACAACTCCAGCAGCTTCCCTTCGAGATAGGCCACCTCGGGAATTCCGGTGGGGGTATCGGTGTTGTTCTCAATACACTTGATACCTGCTTCACTCACAATCCAGTCCTGACGGGTGATACCGTCCGGCGCAGCCTCCATACGAGCCGCACGCAGCAGACCGGGATGAATACCCAGCCGTTCTACCAGATACTCATCTGGCATATAACGCTGGACGAATTGCTGTACCTTGCGATAAATGCTATGTACCGCCTCAGATGCAGCCTGAAGCTTTGCCAGCTCTGTTTCCTGATAAAGCGTTAGCGCAGGCAGGCAATAGGGTTTGCCATACATGCGATGGTACGGAATCCTGCGACTGATTTCACCTTTAAATAGCTCGTCATGTTCATAGGGCAGTTGCTGAATGGTACGCATATTCATCTTAGCCCCCGGAGAAAAACCCGCTACGCGAGCCGCTGCTACCAAAACCACTATGCGAGCTGGAGGACTTGCTCCTCCGGTAAGAGCTGGAAGAATGGCTGCTGTTATAGGAGGACGCTCCATAATAATAAGTCGAGCCGCCATAGGAATAACCGCTGCTGCCGGAATCCCGGCACGCTGTCTGCTCCGATACAGGAAGCTCATCGCAGTCATAATATTCGTCGTCACCGCAGCCCGTCAGAGCGGCTGGCACAGCCAGCATCAGGGCAAAGGCCGCCATCCGTGTACGAGAGCCGGGCTTGGATTTCATTTGCTCCCAAGAGTGCTCCATCACAGATCGACCTCCTTCACAAACAGATGCACCCTTTTCAGCTGCGGGTCCAGTACTGAATAAATAAACTCATACGTTTTGCCGCCCAGCACCGTATAATGGTCGAGCAAGCGTTGGGCCAGCTCCAGGGTAAATACCGAGCCTTCCCGCTGTTCCATCCTGCGAAACGCAGGTTCATGCCATTCCCAGTAAAACGCGCTGAACGAGGAAGCATAACCACCCTCCTCTGCCAGCACGAGGTTCGTGATCGAAGCGCCGTAAGGCTTCGCACGTTCTCCTGTAAACTCGGTCACATAGACGGAATGCTCCGTATGCTCCTCGCTTTCATTCGAGATATGCGCCCACAATCTGCCGTCAAGCCGTGTGGCATCTACAAGCTTGCGCAGAAACAGCTCATCACCCGACACGGATTCCCGTATCAGGCTACGCAGTTCCTTTTGTTTGTCTTCCGACCATTCGCGATACGTTATTGAATAATAAATGATGATTCCCTTCCCTTCCTGTGCGCTTCTGTGATGAGGCTGCTTGCGTTACGAATTAAAGCGCTGCTGTCGTCGTTCACTATACGAGATTCTACCGTGAAAAGGTTCATTTTGGAAGAAAAACACGCCAAAAAGCCGCAATCCCCAGGATTACGGCTTTGTTCTCAGCTGCTACAACTTGATATTCTTCTCGTCGAAATATTCCTCCAGCGTCATCCCCTGCTTGGCTACATCCTCCGCAATGTCTACTCCCACATAACGAATATGCCAAGGCTCGTACACATAGCCGGTCACATCTTCCTTACCCTTCATATAACGAATAATAAATCCGTATTCCGGTGCATGTTTTTCCAGCCATTCGCCTTCCTTGGAAGCTCCAAAGGATTGCTCCAGCACATTGCCTACGCTTGGGCTGGATACGTCAATGGACAATCCTGTCTGATGCTCACTCGTACCCGG
Organism: Paenibacillus sp. PvR008; assembly: GCA_040544055.1. Lineage (GTDB taxonomy): Bacteria > Bacillota > Bacilli > Paenibacillales > Paenibacillaceae > Paenibacillus. Next base: position 66,432 of record JBEUOG010000030.1, on the reverse strand, counting down.
TACGGCGCTGACTTTAGAGGCGTATTCCTGCCCCTTGGTCTTCACATTGTTGTTAAAAATGGAAACCTGACGCTTATAGGAACGGTATCCCGATACAGCACGCAGCTTGATGCCGTCCTTCTTCGCGCCGTCGAACAGCTTCTCCAGCGCCTCTGCCGCTTCCTTGCGCATATGCCGCTTCTCATGCGGACCGTTGAAAGAAAAAGGCACCTTCGGCTCCACCAGATCATCCGGGGCATAGCCTACAGGCAAGCTGCGCTTTTTGTTCACTACGACTATATCAGACGTCGCGTTGGTGACGATGGCCGTACCGCCATCTTCCTTCACCGTGGCTTGCAGCGCACTCTCGCTTCGCAACGCCATCACGGGATCTGCCTGCACGCTTCCTGTGCCCGCCGAGGCTTGTCCAGTACCCGTTTCAGTACCGCTACTATTGCCCGCATTCGACTGGGTGGCAGACTGCACGCTCTCCTGCGTCGTCGGGGATGATTTCAGTGGCTGGCTTTCCTGTCCGCCCGAACCTCCCTGCTGGCACGCTGCCAACAGCAGACCCGGCAGGATCAGTCCCGGGATAAGCGCTTTGGTCCAGCGCTGAGGGGTCCGTTTCTGTTGCATATGTTGTTTCATGCGGGTATCTCCTCCAATATTACATTTGATGCATGGCTTGCTATGGTTTTCCATTCTCCTATTGTAACTGAACTTTCGACACTCTTCGAGGCCGTTATCCGGTTCGATGAAGCTGTATAGGCCCGAAAAAGAAAGGATAGCCCCGAATTGTTACGGAGTATGACGTTTTTGCGGAATTGTGGCACGCGCGCGTTCGGCTACACGCTCACGTATGAGCTTCAGCGCCTCTTCCGCACGGGGAAGTCCCGGCAGCAATGCCGTAATATCCGCTTCATTCACTGGAGCAAGCTTCTGCGGCAGGCGAATCTCAATGGCATGAAAGCCCGCGCCTGGACGGTGCAATGCTCCTTCGGCGGCAGATTCAGCAATCCATTCGCTGATCGCCACCGATCCGCTACGTGTGCCCTCTGACCGCGAGGTTGGCTCAAGCGCGGGCGATGCCCCCTGCACATGGGACAGTTCACCTGCCCAAGCGCTGAATACGAACTCCAGCAGCGCTTCACGCGTCATTTCGATCAGCTCCAGACCGAGCAGCGGATCGCTTTCCAGCCCCGCTTGGAGAGCCTTCTTCGCTTCGTTGGCTGCACCAACACCGTCCTCCAGGCTGGATGTAGCCGCATCGGCTGCTGCCTGAACGACCTCGTCCAGTGAGGGAGAGGCTTCCCCCTGCATAAAACGGTATATGTCCCAAGGCTCCGCCTTTAGCTGCTCCAGCCATGCCGTCCGCTGTTCCGGGTCCAATACAGGCACGGTGCCAGTCCAGCGGACAGCCTGAGCAGTCGCCGATCCGTTTTCTGATCCGTATTCTTCCTCTACTTCCGCCTCCCATTGACCGTCAGTTACCCGCAGCTTCACACGCGGCCTTGTCATCGTCTTCATCCTTTCTGTGCTTACTCAATCCATATATCATTTTGCAGCGAAATCAGACCGCGCAATTCATCGTCAGACATTTCTGTCAGCCAATGCTCACCTGAGCCGACAACCTGCTCGGAAAGCGCCTTTTTGCTCTCGATCAGCTCGTCGATCCGTTCCTCCAGCGTACCTTGGCAAATCAGCTTATGCACCTGCACGTTACGGCTTTGACCGATGCGGAATACCCGATCCGTCGCCTGATTTTCCACCGCAGGATTCCACCAACGGTCATAATGAATAACATGACTGGCACGCGTCAGATTCAAGCCGACGCCGCCAGCCCGCAAGGAAAGCACGAATATATTCGGCCCTTCCCCCTGCTGGAAATTGTGGACGATTTCGTCCCGTCTGGTTTTCGCCAGCCCCCCATGCAGGAAATACGGTTCTTCCCCGAAAATCCGGGCCAGCCGTGCTACTAACAGCTCTCCCATAGACACATATTGGGTGAAAATCAGAGCGGATTCTCCATTCTCCCGAATGGTTTCCACCAGTTCCAGCAGCCGTTCCATTTTGCCCGAATTTTCGGTTTTTCCAGTGTCAGCCCGGCCCGGAATGATTAGACCCGGATGGTCGCAAATTTGCTTCAATTTGGTCAGCGAAGACAGGACAAGCCCCTTGCGGGCGATGCCGATCTGCCCGTCCAGTGTCCCCATAAGTTGATCCACCACGCCACGATACAATCCGGCCTGCTCCGGTGTCAGCACACAATACGATTTCAGTTCCAGCTTCTCCGGCAAATCCTTGCGTATATCCGGGTCGCTTTTGAGTCGACGCAGCATGAACGGCGAGACGAGACGATACAGCTCGCGCAGCGCGGCCCCTCTTTCCTCTCCCGCCATACTGTAGCGCTGACGGAACGAAGACGAAGTGCCGAGATAACCCGGATTCAAAAATTGAAAAATGGACCACAGCTCACTCAGCCGATTCTCCACCGGAGTACCCGTCATGGCAATCCGATGCGGTGCCGACAGCTTCATCACGCTCTGAGCCTGCTTTGTCCGTGCGTTTTTAATATATTGCGCCTCATCCAGCACGATGGAGGACCAATAGATCGCAGATAAATCACTACCGTCCCGGCCCGCCAAATGGTAAGTAGTGAGGACGATATCATACTCGCGGACGCTTTCTTGAAATGCCTCCCCGTGAAGCCGCTGGTTGCCGTGATGAATATAAAGTGACAAATCCGGCGAAAAACGCTTCAGCTCCCGCTGCCAGTTACCGAGCAGCGAGGTCGGACAGACGATCAGCGCCGGACGCTGATCTGCGGCGCCGATGCCGCCATCGAGCAGGCAGGTAATAACCTGAATTGTTTTACCAAGTCCCATGTCGTCGGCAAGGCAGACGCCAAAGCCCAGACCGCGCATGGCAGCCAGCCATTGGAAGCCGCGCTCCTGATAAGGACGTAATGCACCATGCAGCGTCTTCGGTACAGGGCGCGGCTCCACAGAACGAAGCACGCCGCCCTCAACGAGAGAGGACAGCAACCCGGCGGATTCCGCGCCGAAGATGGACAGGCCCTTCCATGATGCCTCGCCTGCACCTTCATTTTCTGCGGCCAGATGCATCCATTCGGACAAGGTCATTTCACCGTCTTCGCCGCGCTTGATAAAACGCAGCACCTGACGAATTTCCTTCGGATCGACCTCGATCCATTCGCCTCCCAAACGTACATACGGCAAATTGGCCGCGACGATGCTTTCCAATTCCTCCATCGTCAAGGTCGTATCACCCAGCACAGCCTCGGCATCAAAGGAAATCATACGGTTAATACCGACCGTCGATGTGTCGGCAATCACGCCTTCCGGCGGTGTGCCGCGCTCCGCCGAACGCATTTTGAGCCGTAGACCTGCGCGGCGGCGGCCCTCCCGGCTCCAGCGTGAAGGCATTTGCACGGTGGTGCCGTTCTTTTGCAGAGCGGGTACGGCTTCCGTCAGGAAGCGAAAGAACAGCTCTGGCTCCAGCGTAAGGCCCTCCGGATAAGGGCGGCTCAACGCTTCTTGCAGTATGGGTGCCGCTTCGGCCGCCTGTCCAAGCCGCAGCAGCAGTTGTGCCTGCACTTGGCGATAGACGATGGTGCCGCGCACCAGATCGCGCTCGGGATGCGCCCACAGCGACAAAGCAGGCAGTCGCAACCCCGGCTCGGCATCGCTTTCCGCCCAAAAGGTAATGCGCCATTCCTTCACATTCTCTTCCAGTGAAGGCTCCAGACGAAGGCACAGACGAAGCTGTCCTTCTGTCGGCTCCTGATCCTTCCGTTCCGTGACCGGCATCGCGCTTCCTTCAAGAGAGGCCGCCTGGAGAACCAGCTCCTCCATCTCGGCAGGCGTTCCCTGTATCGCAACCGGACGGGAACCTGTCAGCAGACTGTTCCACCACAGTTCTGCCAGCGGCGATCTCCCGCGCCGATACTCTGCGCGATATCTGCTCAGCTCACGGTCTGAGGCTGCCAGTACCGCAGTCGTTTCCGAATGGATGACCGCACACAGGAAGGAATAGAGCACGATTCCCGCTGCATCCTCCCGTGTTTCCGGCTCCTTGCCCGCGAGGGCGGCGGGAGCCGCCATGCAGACGGCTGGCATCGCCGAAGCCAGCTCATGAAAGCGGCGAACGTCCTCCTCCTGGCGCAGCCGGGGAATCCACACCCCAACCGCCGCCTCCGGGCCGCGACGGCGCGGTCCCGATGGACGCGCCTCTGTAAGCGATGGCACAATTTCGCCCCGCTGCATCAGTTCCAGCGCAAAATAAGCGGCTTTTTGCCAATATTGCATTTCCTCTCCCAGCGTAATGCCTGACGCGGCACAGCCCTTCTCGTCCATACGGGTCAGCAGGGCCAGCGTTTCGCGCGGTTCCAGCGCCAAGCCCTCCAGCGTGCGCCCCAGCATGGAGCGTCTTTTGCCTCCTCTGCCTGCGACTTCCACACGAGCGGTGTTCGGTATCCGCACCTCGGCAAGACGCAACGCAGCCTGCCGAAACGGCCGAAGGTCTCCCTTCAGCGTCAGCCTGCGGACCACACTGCTCCACGCATCAATACGTGGTTCCGACGTCTCACCAGAAAAGCAAAAAAACACATCTCCGAGCCATATTCCATAAAGCGGTTGATTCATATCTGTCTCCCGTCCAGCCTTTTGAATTATTACTCTTCATCATATACGAAAACGGGCTCTTTTCAAAACTTTATCGCAAAAATAAATGGAAACTCATAAGTTAATAACCTTAAATATTCATGTGGTTAACTATACAAAAGAGACTCGATCTATAGGATCAAGTCTCTTTTTCTTCATCATCAGCTTCCGCATCCTTTAGATAAAGATTCAGGCTGTCTTGCAGCAGTTGCTGGACTCGCATACGCAGCTTTTCTGGATATATGACCTCGGCCTCCGGGCTATACTTTAGCAGGAGTCTGGATACATATTTAAATTCTTCAGACGGAATATATCCCTGCCATTCCTGATGGGAGACATTCTGGAAGAGCGGATCTGATTCTGCCAGCCGGGCACCAAACGCGGTAAACTTTATTTTTGACGGAATTCCCGTACGAGAATCATCCGAAGCCATCCATTTCCGTAGTGTGGGAAGGCTCAAATCCAATCCACCTTCAACCACGAACGCATCCATAAGATCATAAAGGCAATCCATTTGAGGAGGTCGCCTTTATGTCCGCGAAAGAACAATTCCGTCTTGCACAGCGTAAGCGCTTCGGCGCTTCAAGTGAGAAGACGCTTCAGGTGTTGCGTGAGTCCGGCAAATCGGCACAATCCGATTCGTATCTGGCTGGACGTTCTGCTGCCATGGTCACTGAAGATTCCGCTGACCTATCGTATGTTTAAAGCTGATTAAAGCATAAACAGCCCTCATCTTGAAAACAAGGTGTGGGCTACTGACGCTTACCTATGATCAGGAGAGACCAAATAAAGGTGGAAATCATACAACGTATGCTTGTCGGAATCTACCATGATTTAAATCGCCAAAACAAGTCGCTGTGAAGAACTGTCTCTTTTCACAATTTACTCGTTGCTCGTTTTTTTACTAAAATCCTCCTGTTCACATTAACAAAAAAAATACTCACAGCAACTAAAATTACCCCGATAAGCAAATTGCTGGTGATGCGCTCATGCATAAAGAGAACACTGCTGACAATTGCGACCAGCGGAATCAAAAACGTAAACGATGCTACCTTCGTCGCCTCGCCTGAACCGACCAAAACAAAAAAAACAAGCCAACCGATAGCGATGACAAATACTGAAATAAACAGCAAGCTGAGCGTAAAAGGGGTATTCCACTCGATGCTGTGCCAGCTTTCCACTTCAGAGCCCAAGCAAACCATAAATACCCCGCCAAAGATCAATTGGAGTGTAACCAGCCAGACAGGATCGACAGACCCACTGATTTTCTTTACATAAAACGTCCCAACGGCCCAACTGAGCGCACAGCCCAAAGCGAGCAAAACACCCACTAGTGAGATTTGTCCCGTAAACCCATCTGCACTAATCGTCGCAACACCGACAAAACCCATTAGCAAACCGATCACTTTCAATCCGAACATCTCTTCACCGAGCCAGAGCCAGGAAAAAATGCCAAGCAGTACAGGATGCAAGAATACAATTGCAGAAAACAGACCCGCTGGTAAATACTTAAGCCCTACTGTCTGCAATCCATAAAATAATACCACATTTAATACTCCTGAAATAAGATACATATGCCACGTTTCCTTAAAACGCAACTGTCTATACCTTGGCAAGGCAATAAAGAGCAAAATCACGCCTCCTAAAAGCGTGCGAATGCCCGCGAACAGGATCGGCGGTGCAAAAGTGAGAGCATACTTGGACAATGGCCAATTCACACCCCAAATCACGACAAGAAATGTAAGAAATAAAGCTGTTTTCATCGGCGACAACGGTTTCACTAAAATCCTCTCCCTTTCGTCATTACAAACGTACTGTAGCATTAGTCCCACTTCTGTTTTGAGCAGTTCCAATTCCCATATGCATTGTAGACGGAAAATGGCGCTGAACTCAATACAGCGCCATTCAAAAAACTATGCATTTTTGCATATAATTTAATACTCAAAAATGTAAATACCCCTGATTTAATAAGGGATTACAACAATAAAAATATCTCATTAAATATCCATGCATATATGCATACCCGAATATTTAGTCACATAAGCTTACTTTTATTGTACTGTTGAAGCTTCCTGCTCACTGTTGACTGGTTAATCCCTAACACCTTCGCCATCTTTGTAGTAGAGCCGTATTTCTCCTGAACTAACGCGAGCAGTTCCTTTTCCAGCAATGAAATGGCTTCTTTCAGTGGAACAATCCGATTTACTTGAACCACTCTCTGACCGGAATCATCCGCATGCATATAATCAGGTATATGCTCTACCTCGATCCACTCGCCATCCACTGTTACCAACAATCGCTCTACCGTATTTTGTAATTCTCGTACGTTCCCCGGCCATTCGTATGCTCGCAACATTTTTAGTACTCTGGGGTTAAACCTTTTGTTGATGCCGTACTTTTTATTAATATGGCTGGCAAAATGAAGAATCAGGGGGATGATATCATCCGGGCGATCCCGTAACGTTGGGATCACCATGGGAACTACATGCAGAAGATAGTAAAGGTCTTTACGAAACGTTCCTTCCCGTACTTTATCTTGTAAATCTGCACTGGTTGAGGCAATGATTCTAATGCTGCCGGTTTCTGAAACGTCATTGTCGAATCTGGGAGTGTGTTTTTCTTGAATAGTACGGAGCAGTTTCCCCTGCATGGATAACGGCAGTTGATTGATGTCATCCAAAAACAGAGTGCCTCCGTTCGCCAAAACCAAAGAACCGTAATGGCCGTCATATTCCGTCCCTCCGCTCTTCTGACAGCCAAAAAGCTCAGAATCAAGTACACTCTCGGGTAGCGCCCCGCAATTGATGCAGATAAACGGACCGCTTCTCCGCTCACTCCATCGGTGAATAAACGAAGCCAATTGCTCTTTGCCCACCCCAGATTCCCCGGAGATAAGCACTGTAGAGTCGACCTTTGACATTTTTTGTGCAAGCAGCATGACATTTCTCATTTTTTCACTGCGATAGATGAATTGGTTTTCCAAATCATTTTTGATACGGAAATTTGTTAACTCCTGCCGATACCCCTCCGTTAATTGCTTCAGTTTGGCAAGTTCGGCTTTGAGTTGACTCACCTCAGTAATATCTCTGGAAGCATTGACGATCCTGATGATTTCCCCCTTCTCATCCTTAATGGGAACACCCATCACCATTAAACGGCGTCCTGTTTTGGTCGTTTGCGTCATGGAGACCTTCTCTTTTTTTTCCATAACCAATCGAGTGATAGAAGGAGAAAACACCTCCTCTTTTTCCAGTTCATAAATGCTTTTGCCTATCAGTTCACTTTCCTTATACCCCCATAGCTTTTCACAGGCAGAACTAACTCGCAGGGTGACTCCCTCTCCATCGGACACGTATATGACATCGTAGGAGTTATCAAAGATTGCCTGCAAATCAGCATCCAGATGTTTATAGGGGGCGAATTCTTTGACCAAATCTTCAAATACCCTAATGTCTTGGAAAAAAAATAAAAGACCGTCATTATCCCTACCCAGTTTAGATATCTGCGCAATAAATTGATTTTCTCCGAAGATAAACGGAAAAACACCTGCTGATCCAGTCATTATTTCGTCCACTAGCACGTGGGGAAATACCCTGCTCCAGTTTGCACCCAATATTGCTTCTGGCTGGCAATACAATTTTTCGCTGGCAAACTGATTCATCCACAAAATGGATCGATCAGGACGCAGCAGAATGACACCGAACGGAAAACTCTCGATAAGTTCGTTTTTTGCTATCGAAATGAAATCTGCAAACATATTCCTCTCTCCCTACCTTTTCAATACTTAAAGTACCTGTTCGAGCAGCTCTCGCAGCTTGACGATCCGAATGATCCGCAGGCGCTGGACGTTCTGCTGCCATGGTCACTGAAGATTCCGCTGACCTATCGTATGTTTAAAGCTGATTAAAGCATAAACAGCCCTCATCTTGAAAACAAGGTGTAGGCTATTTGACGCTTACCTTCAATCCACTTTTCCCCGGAAGCGGAGCGGTAATGCATCTTCACCCGGCGCTTATTCAGCGCAGCTCCAAAATGAGCGAGGTGTAGGGTGACTCTGCGTGAGTAAGCATCATGCGAAAAGAGATATAATCCTTCAATTATCATGCTGTCCCGTACATCCTGTGGAAGCTCGGCATAATAATGCTGGGATACATGCCCCCGAACCGATCCGAAAGGAATATCCGGAATGTCAAAGGGGATGGCGGGGACAATGGATATGCAGACTTTTACGACACCGTAGGCACGGTGCTGATGGGCAGGTCATATATAATTCTGTTTACAGAAAAGCCTTCGTATTTCAGGATCATGCAATCTCCCTGAAATACGAAGGCTGTATCACGTGCTTTTGTTCATTATTTGGTCTTCAAATTATCCCACGTGCTCTGGAAATCCTCGAACAGCTTCCCGGCATCCGATTTACCCGCCACATAGGCTTGCATCTGACTGCCGAATTCCTGCTGCGCTCCTTCAGGATAGCGGCTAAAGAACCAGCCCAGCAGCTTGTTTTCCCTACTGTATTTCACCACTTCGGCACCCAATTGGCCCATATCGGCCTCTGACCCTTTGATGCTCTTGAACGCCGGAATGAATTTGAATTCCTTGGTGATATACTTTTTACCCTGCTCGGATGTCACCATCCAGTTTAAAAACTCCTTCGCCTCGGCTTTGACCGTTGAATTTTTGTTAACCACCCAGTTGTTGGCGACGCCTACAAACAGCTTATCTCCGGCTGCGGCGTCTTCACCAATCGGCATAGGCAGAATACCCAGATTCAGCTTTGGATTAATCCCGTCAATTTGTACCTGCGTCCAGTTGCCTTGCTGCATCATGGCAGCCTTGCCAGTAGCAAAATTCGTTACCTGTGTGTTGTAATCCGTCGTCAGCGGCTTGGAGTTGCCATATTTGAGCGTCAGATCGAACAGCTTGATCCACTCGGCGAATACAGCGTTGCCCGGGATTTTCGCTGTTCCATCATTCAGTCCCTTCACAAAAGCTGACGGGTCCGGCTGATTGGCAAATGCCACGTTCAGCAAATGATTCCCCAGCACCCAAAACTCCTGATATCCATTAGAAAAAGGGGTAATGCCTGCGGCTTGGAGCTTTTGGGCAGCCCCTTCCAGCTCGGACAGCGTTTTGGGTGTCTCGGTAATACCCGCTTTCTTGAACAAATCCTTGTTATAAATGAAGCCGTAGCCCTCCAGATTCATCGGCTGACCGTACAGCTTGCCGTCCTTGGTCATCGGCTCCTTGGCGACATCGACCACGTCACCGACCCAAGGCTGGTCAGACAGGTCCTCCAAATATTCCAGCCACGTATCCAGCTCGCGGTAGCCTCCTACATTAAAAATATCCGGCTGCTCCCCGGAGGCAAACTTCGCCTTCAAGGCCGCCCCGTAGTCGCTACCTCCGCCCACGGTCTGAATATCAAGCTTGATTCCCGGATGGGAAGCTTCATATTCGGCCTTCATGCGATTGAGTGCCTCTGCAATTTCCACCTTGAACTGAAAAATATGAATCGTCTTTTCCTTGGCTTCCTCTTTTCCTGCACTTTGTTCACCACCGCTACTGTTACAGCCTGCCAGAACAAGTGCAAACGCAGCGAGAAGCAGAATCAGAGCTTGGGCTTTCTTTCTAAAAGTATGCGTTTTCATAATCATGTTCCCTTCTATCCTAATTTTCAGTTCATCCCACACTCAGCCCTTGACTGAGCCAGCCATAATACCTTGAATAATATATTTTTGCATGGCCAGAAAGAATACGATCACTGGCAAGATACCCAGTACCAGTGCAGGCAATGCCAAATCCCACTGCTTGGTGTACTGTCCGAAAAAGGCGTAGGTCGCGATTGGAATCGTCCGCAGCTCCGCCTTTTGCAGTACAAGAGAAGGCAGCAGATAGTCATTCCAGATCCAGAGCGTATTCAAAATAATAACCGTTACCATCATCGGCAGCATCAACGGATATACAATGCGGAAAAACACACCGTAAGGCGTACAACCGTCTACCGTAGCCGCCTCCTCCACCTCAACCGGTACGCCTTTAACAAACCCGTGAAAGAGAAAGATGGACATCGGCGCCCCGAATCCCAAATAACAGATCACCAGACCGCCGATGCTGTTCATTAAATCCAGCGTACTTACCACCTTGACCAAAGGAATCATCACGGATTGAAAAGGAATAACCATGGCAGCCACGAACAAGGTGAACAACACCCGGTTATAACGCGTCGGATGCCGGACCATCCGGTAAGCAGCCATCGAGCTGATCAGCGCGAGTGACAGATTACTGACCACCGTAACTACGAGTGAATTCCATAAGGCCTCGGGAAAACGCGTAATGCTCCATGCTTTGGCATAGTTACTCCATACAAACGTTTGCGGCCAGGCCGCCGAATCGGTGAGCAGATCACCAAAGCTTTTGACCGAATTGACGAATAAAAAATAAAACGGAACGAGGAAGATCAAAGCGACGAGAATCATGACCAGCTCGGTCACCCATGTTCCGGCACGGTAACGCTTGCTTGTTTCCATTTACGCCTCCACCTCCCGGCTTTTCGTCAAACGCACCTGAAGGCTCGTAACAAGCGCAACAATGATAAAGAATATGAGTGCTTTGGCCGTTCCCAGCCCATAACGATTATTCACAAACGCCTCGTTGTAAATATTGAGTGCGACCGACTCCGTGGAACCGAAGGGACCCCCTTTGGTCAGCGACAGATTGAGATCGAACATTTTAAACGACCACGAGATCGCCAGGAAAAGACATACGGTAACGGCAGGCATAATCAAAGGTAGTATAATCGTCCGCAATATTTGTATTCGGCTCGCTCCGTCAATTTCGGCTGCCTCCAGCATATCCCGGGGCACATTGGTCAGGGAAGAGATGTAGATAACCATCAAATATCCGGCGGTTTGCCAGATAAACACGATTACAATCCCCCAGAAAGCCGTTATCTCATCTCCCAGCCAGGGCAGATTGAAGAAGGACAAGTGCGTACTCTCTCCGATCGCTGCAAATCCTTTGACGAAAATAAACTGCCAGATAAATCCCAGCAACAGCCCTCCAATCACATTAGGCATGAAAAAAATAGTCCTCAGCACATTTTTGCTTTTCAGCGGCTTGGTTAAAAAATACGCCAGCAGAAAACCAATGACATTCGCAGCCACCACTCCAATTACCGTAAAACGGACCGTAAACCAGAACGCTGTCCTAAACTTGTCATCATCCAGTAAAATGTGACTGAAATTATCCAATCCGACCCACTTCGCCTGATTAGCAACTCCATTCCACTCAGTAAAAGAATAGTACATTCCCAGCATGAAAGGGATTACAATAATGATAACGAAAAATAACGTCGACGGCCCTACGAAAATCCATTGCTGGAGCCATTGCGACGATTTAGCGCGGTTCAAGCCGATCCCCCCTTTGTTGTCTGTTGGTGTCTGGAGCGCTCCTTACGGCTTCCTCAAGCAGCATGGGCGCTTTGACCATTCGATTTGCGGTTCACATGTTCATTATGTCGAATAAGCGCTCTGGAGAACACGCAAGATCGTGAACCATTCAGGGGGAAAATATTGACCTCCGGCTTGCCTTGAATTGTGAAAGGAGCTATCCGCATGAAATTCCACAGCATTCGTTCTCGCCTGATCTGGTTTCTCTTAATTGCGGTTACTCTGCCGCTGCTGCTGTCGATGACCATGACCTTCATTCTTACCAAGCAATCCTTGCGAGAACAGGCCACACAAGAAAATGAACGGCTTATTTTTCAGGGAATTACGAATCTGGATAACTATTTACAAGGATTAAACCGCGCGTCCATTGGAGTCTATAATGATCCTCATTTCCTGCGCAACCTGGCTAAAATTCCGGATGATTACCGGGCCGTCGCCGAAATTTACACCACGCTGCAAACGATGATGAATGCTTCGTCAGGCATCGACCAGGTGTATTTGCACTCTTTTGAGGCCAGGCAATCTACGCTGATTACCAGCACGGTCCCTTTACGGGAATTCCGGCTGGCACCCTTTCCCGGCTCTATTCATTACGGCGCTTCCGGATTGTTCATCCAGCCTTCACATACGAAGCATTTGTACGGCTTTTCGGCGGTTTCCTATGCAGAACACGACACACAGCGGCAGGTATTTACACTCCATCGGGCGATTCGGAACATTCCTTCCTCAGAGATGCTTGGGGTGCTTGCTATGGATGTTCGTCTGGACCCGCTGCGTAGCATTTGCCGTCAGTTGTACGATGCAGATACAGAGGAGCTGTTTTTGATCGACCGGAACGGAACGATCATATATAGTGGACAGGAAGCGTTGATTGGAACGCGCTGGAAGGAATCCGGCTTGCTTAATCGAATTTCTAAAGAAGGCGAGGACGGAGTCATTGAAGACGATACGGCATTGCAGGTGTACGGCAAGCTGGATGCCAACCTGTCAGGCTGGACGCTCGTTAAGAAAATCCCTAATCGCACGCTTTATTTACGGGCCACTCGCCTGACCCAGATCAATGCAGTCATTACAGGCGCAGCGTTGCTGCTCGTCATTGTCGCCACCTTGTGGATTTCCATCAAAATCACAGAGCCCATCAAGCGACTGACCCGTTACATAAACCAGATTCAGTCTGGTCAACTGGATGTAGACATCCGGGCCATGAGCAATGATGAGATCGGGGTGCTGTCACGCCGTTTCAGACAGATGATGGATACCATCAACAACCTCATCTTACGGGAATACAAGCTCGAACTGGCGAACAAGACACATCAATTGAAAGCGCTTCAAGCACAGATTAACCCTCATTTTTTATACAATACGCTGCAATCTATCGGAACGCTGGCTCTACAGCATGAGATGCCGCGAATCTATTCCCTGCTCTCTTCCCTTGCCAAAATGCTCCGCTATAACATGCGGGATCATACGGTCGTTACACTTAAGGAAGAGGCCGAGCATGTAAAGCAATATCTTGATTTGCAAAAAGAACGCTTTGGCGAGCAATTAGAGGTCACTTACCAGTGGGATGATGGGGTCCTGGATGATCAGGTGCCTAAAATGATTCTCCAGCCATTAGTGGAAAATTACTTTAAACACGGTGCTGATCCACGGCTGGGACATGGTGAGATTCAAATTGCAGGCTGCCGAATTCGGGAAGGAATCGTGAAGATAACAGTGGAAAATAACGGAACATCCATTCCTCAGGTCGAGTTGAAGCAACTCCAGCATATGCTGGAACGTCCGCTGAAAGCCTATGAGGAACCGAACACCGGCGAGTCGGATTCCATCGGACTCCGTAATGTGCTGCTGCGCATCCAGCTTCACTCCGAAGACGGCTCTAATACCCTGTATGTAGACAATATTCTGCCTCATGGCGTTCGTTATACACTCGAAATTCGTACCGAAGCTCATACCGAAATTCATATTAAGGGAGAGTGACCTGTCATGAAAGTCCTGATTGTGGATGATGAAAAGCATGTGCGCCATGCCATTCGAATGCTTGTACATTGGGAAGCTTGCGGCGTGACCGAGGTCATTGAAGCCGAGTCTGGCGATCAGGCGATTGAGGTCATCACTGCCTTTTCGCCACCTGTTGTACTCACGGATATGCGGATGCCCGGCAAGGACGGGGTGGCCCTGATGGAGTGGATTCAGGTGAATTCCCCCGCGACCAGAGTCGTGGTGGTCAGCGGCTATGACGATTTTGAGCTGGTCCGGCAGGTCATCCGTCGGGGAGGCATGGACTATATTCTCAAGCCTGTGGACCCGGTGGAGATTAACGAGGCTTTAACCAAAGCCACTCAAGCCTGGCAGACAGCGGAGCAAGACCGGAACAGGCACACGATGCAGGCCATTGAGGTGAACCGGATGAGGCCCCACTATGCCGACAAGCTCCTGACCGAGCTGGTGTCCGGTACGGCGAATACCCATTTTTCCATCACACCTTTACGTGAGGAACTGCATCTTACTGCGGCTATTCATATGTGCAATGCAGCGGTGATGAGCACCACTCAACTGGATGCCGATATGCTGGACAAATACAAGACGCGGCACACGCTTCTGGGCTTTTCCCTGATTAACATCTGCAACGAGTTTATCGGGAATTCCCAAACCGGAATTGCGTTCCGCCATCTGGAGCGTATGGACGAAATTATTCTGCTCTATTGGGGCGAACCGTCCCGCTGGCCGCTGCTCTTGCAGGATATCCACACAGGGATAAGAACGGCGTTGCGGTGCTATATGCACATCGGAATCGGCTCTTTCGGTGCCTTTCCCGTGGCGGCGGCCACAGCCTACCAGGAAGCGCGGCAAGCATTGTGGAAACGGGATGTGCTGCAAGCCGCCGACTGGCTACACCATAGCTCTCTTGCACGGCAAGCGGTGCGTCTTCCCCAGCTTCCCGAGATGGAGGAGGAGCTTCGGCTTAGTGCGCTCAGCTGCAACGCCAGTCGTATAGCTGCGGCGGCAGGCCGCTGGATAGCAGCCGTAGCCGGGCTACCTGCGGTTACGGCGGAACAACTGGTCGACTGGAATCAGGAGCTGGACTGGATGCTGGCTCGCTGGCTGAATGACAGACCCGGAGATGCCGCAGGCGAGGAACTGGCAGACGAGCACGGCTCCATCCCTACCCTGCCGATCGACAATCGTGGCTTGCTATCCCTGAGTCTATGGCAGAAGCAGGTCGAAAACCGACTGCTTGCAGCAGGTCAGGCTCTTACACCAAGCCATAACCCAAGCAATCCTGTTATCCGTGATATTGCCCGCTATCTGGATGCTCATTACGATGAGGACATTTCCCTACAGGATATGGCGAGCCGTTTTTACCTCAGTCGGGAATATATCTCTCGTAAATTCAAGCAGGAATACGGCGTTAATCTGTCCGAGTATCTATGTCGGATCAGGATGGACAAAGCGAAGCTGCTGCTGTTAAATGACAAGCTCCGCCTTCATCACATTGCCGGTATGGTCGGTTATCAGGACGAAAAATATTTTGGCAAGGTATTCAAAAAACTGGAGGGCGTCACGCCCGGCGAGTTCAGAAGGCGCCATTCTGTAGATCCTCAGCCGTTAACGCATACAGCACATGATCTTCCCAGACACCATTAATCTTCAAATAGTTTAGGGCCAGCCCTTCCCGGCGAAATCCGGCCTTTTCCATTACTCGATTGGATGGCGTATTTCTCGGCATAACCCCGGCCTGTATACGGTGCAATCCCAATTCATTGATGGCGTAACGTACAACATCCTTTACGGCTGAGGTGGCGTAGCCTTGTTCTTGATGTGCAGGATCTACGAAGTACCCCAGATTCGCATTTTGAAAAGGGCCTCTGGCTACGCCCGATAGCTCCATTCTGCCGATCAGCTTACCGTTTTCCGGCAAAAAAAGTCCAAACGTATATCCCTGCCCGGCTTGCGCAGCTTCAAGGCCGATGGAAATCAGACGGGCTTGTTCTTCCAGCGTAAAGTAAATTTCAGGCCGTTCCGGCTCAAATGGCTTAAAAAAATCAAAATTTTCGCGTCTAATCTCCAATAATCGTTCTGCATCACTTACTTGTAAAAGCCGAATCTGTAGCCCCGGATGGGTGGACTGTAACATTGTCATTTCCCTTCTTTCTCTGTTTTTCGTATGCATGTATCTACAGGGCAGAAAAATACCCCGGGTGCATGGAAGCAACCCAGGGTATCCTCATTCATTTCATTCGGGATTTAGTCCGTAACAGGCAACCAGTCAGGAATCGTCGTCAGCGCCCCCCACATGTAGTCAGGGATAACCAGCTCCTGTTGAGCTTGCTTGGACAATGTCGTGCGGATCGTATCTTCAGTGCCGTGCTGCACCTTCTGAACCCATTGCGGTTCCATCAAAAGCGGACGTCCCAGTGAAACCAGCGGTACACCTGTCTCCAGTGCGCCGAGAGCTTCGTCAGGCGTATTCAACGAGCCGACGCCCATGACAGGCACACGATCGCCCACCTTTTCATGAATGATAACGGTACGAGATTGTTCTGCACTACGATCACGAATGGACCCGCCGAAGAAATGGTTTACGGAAATGTGCAGGTAATCCAGACCTTGATCTGCCAAGCGGTCTACGAGCACCAGTGTATCGTCCAATGTAATGCCCGGCGTATGTCCTTCCTCGGGAGACAAACGATATCCGAAAATGAACGGCTGCTTCGCATGCTCTGCGATCACTTTCTTCACTTCATGAACAACCGCCAGTGGGAAGGTCAAGCGTTTCTCAAGACTGCCTCCCCACTCATCGGTACGAAGATTGGAATGTGGGGAGAAGAACTGCTGCACCAGATATCCATTCGCTCCGTGAAGCTCCACACCGTCATAGCCCGCTTCAATCGCGCGGCGAGTAGCTTCGCCATAGGCACGGATAACGCGGTGAATATCGTCGGTAGTCATTTCACGCGGTACAGGTGCGCCTTCTTTTTCCGCAGCCACCGCGCTTGCGCTGATCGGCTGTCCGTCCGGTATCTGATCCGGTGGGCACAAACGACCGCCATGATAAATTTGCAGAATCGCTTTTGCGCCCTCCTGATGAATCGTGTCAGCTAGACGGCGCAGGCTCGGAATCATTTCGTCCTTGTCCGCACCAAACTCATTTACAAAGCCTTTACCATCTGGAGTCACGTACACGCAAGCGGTAATGACCGCACCTACACCGCCGGAACGCTCACGGTAGTAAGCCAACTCCTGGTCACTGACTTCACCATTTTCATGAGACGCACAGTTAGTCATCGGTGCCATCGTAATACGGTTTTTCAACGTAACGCCGGATGGCAGGGTAAAAGCTTCAAATAACGGTTTATATTTCGGATTCATTCGGTACTCTCTCCTTTAATGTAAGTAAGATCAGTCGAATACGGGCTGTTACCATGATGCCGAATAGGAATTCAAGGTAACTTTACTCTTATGAAACATGTGAAATATTGCTTACTTAAATACAGTGGTTATAACAACCACAGTATAATGATCCGCTCATATAAAGTCAAATAAAACCCTTCTGATCCTCCCTAAATCATTCGGTGAGCCTGTACAATTGCAAGTGCCTGACAGCGTTTTAGCTATCTCCCTGCTGTGCTGTCCTTTTCTTCCCGACGGGAAAACCAAGTCGCAAGCCCTTTTCGGGCAAGGATATATTTGGAAGTAATGTGGGTATATTCATAGTAGAAGATTGTGACCAGTCGGTCATTCCACGGTTCATCATTCATTGAGGAGGAGATGCCCCTATGTCACGTAGCCATCCATTGAAATGGTGGAATATCATTGCGTTTATCGCTGTCATCGTCATTAACATTCTGGCTTCCACACTTCCCATCGGCGGAAGAAGCACCGCTGCCGTATCCAACATGTACCCTACCCTGCTGACACCTGCGGGTTATGCCTTTTCCATCTGGTCGGTTATTTACTTGCTGCTTGCCTGCTTTGTTGTGTATCAGGCCACATCGGCAGGACAAACCAAGACGAGTGTTCAGTCTATCGGGATTTTCTTTATTTTAAGCTGTATCTTTAACATCATCTGGATTTTTTTGTGGCAGTATGTATACGTAGAGTTGTGTGTGATCGTCATTATCCTGTACTTAGTCTCTCTGGCTGTCGTATATGTACGCACCCGTACGCCGCAACCAACCCTCGGGGAAATGTGGTTCGTCAAGCTGCCGTTCAGTCTGAACCTTGGCTGGGTATCCGTCGCTACCATCATCAACATCACGGTGGCACTGGAAAAGAACGAGTGGAGCGGCTGGGGGCTCAGCGATACTACATGGGCGATCATCATCCTGTTCATTGGCACCGTGCTTGCTATCTTGGTCAGCTTTCCATATCGTGACAGCATTTATCCACTTGTGTTCGTGTGGGCTTATGTCGCCATCGCCATCGAGCATCCGAACAATGAAAACGTGCGGTTGGCTGCATTCATTCTGGCCGCAATCATCCTGGTGTACTCGCTTTGGCTGTTCTTTGCCCGTAACCGGGACCGGGACTAAAGGAATCACACTACACATACCGTATGCATAAAAAAAACTTCCATTTCCACATCAAGTGTGGAAATGGAAGTTCTTTTGTATTCCTTCGGCTTATTCGCCTTTCAAGGCGATAACTTCAATCTCTACCAGTGCACCCTTCGGCAGACGAGCTGCCTCCACCGCACTACGAGCCGGATACGGTTGTTCGAAGAAAGAGCTGTATACTTCATTTACGCTGACAAAGTCGTTCATATCTTTCAGGAATACGGTCGCTTTCACGACTTGGTTCAGGCTGCTTCCAGCCGCTTCCAGAATAGCTTGTACGTTGCTCAAGGACAGACGAGCCTGCTCCTGTACATCTTTACCGAACTCACCTGTTGCCGGATTCAGTCCTAGCTGTCCTGAGGTGTAAATAAAACCGCCCGCCTCTACAGCTTGGCTATAGGGTCCGATAGCGCCAGGCGCTTTTTCAGTAGCAATTGTTTTTTTCATATGGGTTGAATTCTCCTTCCTGATATGATTCTCCGTATTATAGCACGGGAAGTCCAAAGCCACTATTCCGCATTAATGGATTACAGCATAACGAGTCCCCCCCAAGACACCCTGTTATGGTGTGCTTTATTTTTTCATCCCTGCTGTAACCTTTAGCGCTTGTGCATCATCTAACTCCTGTATACCTACTACAACAGGCAAGACAGAGAAACTCTCTTTCCAAAAATCAACCGGGCAAAATGGTCATGCTGTTTACTCCTTTTGTGGAAGCTCCCAAAAAGATTACCTTTAAGCCTTTTATGAACCACAAATAACGCCGCTGCTGTCCGAATAACCGGGCAGTAGCGGCGTTATTGTCATTTATTAATAATCCCCGTATAAGCAAATATCCCCAACGCAAGTTACTACCCAGACGGAGTTCAACCTACTTGGCGCGGTTTATACATTTTTATCGGCACCCGTTTCTGTGCCGGGTTCATCCTCACCGGGTGTCAGCTCAGCTCCGATGACCCGAATGATATCATTCGGATAAATATGTACGCCGCTCGCATGCGCGAGAGCAATTCGTACCATAGCCCGCGCGATCACCGAAGCCGGGATGGCGCGATAGGAAGCCAGTTTGCCCGTCATCACGCCATCCAGTGCCTTCATGACGACAGTAGCGGCGGCTTCGCCAAAACGACGTTCCGGCCTCGTGCCCAAAATCAGCGACGGACGGAACAAATGCAACGCAGGCAAGCCAATAGCGGCAAGCGCCTCCTCAGCCTCTCCCTTCGTACGGTTGTAAAACACGCGCGAATCCGGGTCCGCTCCCATCGAGGAGATGGCGAGCATCTGCACCGCACCGGCCTCTTTGCCCAACCGGGCGGCCAGAACCGGATAGTCCAGATCCACCTGACGAAACTGCTCCTTGGAGCCAGCCTTTTTCATCGTCGTCCCGAGGCAGCAAAAAACATCATCAATCCCCTCGAAGGCGGATGCCGCTTCCTGCGGCTGCTCCCAGTCGATGAGTGCCTGCTCCAGCTTGGGATGCTTGATTTCCAGCGGACGTCTGCCCACAACCATGACACGGCTGTATTCCTTTTGCACCAGCAGCTCCCGTACAACATAACCCCCGACAAGCCCCGTTGCACCCACAACGACCGCTTTACGCTCCACGATAGACCTCCTTTATGCCTGTAGCCTACTTGCTCCTGCATTTGTGTTATTAGGCTAATTTAAACGGCTGTTCGCCCGCCCCCTTGCTTTCAGACGGACACGTGGGCAGGTACAGGGAAAAGGTGCTTCCCTTGCCCTCCTCACTCTCCAAACGTATAAAACCGCCCAACAAGCGGGATAAATCACGGCTGATCGACAGTCCCAGCCCGGTTCCTCCATATTTGCGGTTAATGGAACCGCTCGCCTGCTGAAATGCCTCAAAAATAACATGCTGCTGAAGCTTGGAAATACCGATGCCCGTATCTTTTACCGCAAATACAACCCAGTCTCCCTCCTGCCCCTTTCGTTCCAGATGCTGTGTGCTGATCTCCAGCAATACACGTCCCTCATGAGTGAACTTAAAGGCATTAGACAACAGGTTGCGCAAAATTTGCTGTACACGTTTGGGATCGGACCGAATTTCATCCGGTATATCGCCATGCTCCTTCAAGCTGAATTCAAGCTTCTTGTCCTTGGCAGTGACTTCAAAATGCATCATCATCACCTGCGCAATCTCACGCACGCTGACAGGCTCACTGACGATTTCCATCCGTCCAGCCTCGACTTTAGACAAGTCCAGAATGTCATTGATCAACTGGAGCAAATCGTGCCCCGAGGCATAGATCAGCTCGCTGTACTGGTAAAGCTCGTCCTCATCCAGCTCTTTTCCCTGCTCGTTGATGATCTGCGCCAGATTAATAATGCTATTAAGTGGTGTACGCAGTTCATGCGACATCGTTGCCATAAAATCGGATTTATATTGAGAAGCCACCATTAACTGCTTAGCCCGTTCTTCCAAAATGATTTTCGTCTTCTGTAACTCATCACGCTGCTCTGATAATAGCTGATTCGCCTGTTTAATCTGATAATTACGCATCTGCTCCATCTGAAAATCGCGTAAAATCAGCGCGAATAAAAAGCTGAGTACAATGCCGATAGGCAAAGTGAGAGGAACAACTTCCGCCACATAATAGCGCCATGGAATGACGTCCAGAAAGGCAATATTCAGCGTATTTACAATATTAACCGCTAAAATAGTCACCGATGCCTTAATAATCAGACGGCAAGTAGAACGGCGCATCCAGTAGTTCAATCCAGCGCACAGCACGCCCAGAATGCTCATATTCAGAAAGCCGACCCACGCCGCCATATTCACACCGAAGGTAAATCTCGTAAGCCCGATCGCTACCCCGATAATAATAAGCGTATAGGAGCGGGGATACACCAATGCTGCGATAATCAACGGCACAAAGCGCAGGTCAAAAATAACCGTCTCGCTAAAGTTAAAACCGAAGCAAGAGCTAACCCATCCGCCAAATACCACCAGCAGTACCGAACTGATATATTTAAATCGCGAAGAGGTACGACTCAACCCATATTTATAAATCGCGTTCGCCACATAGGCAACGGCAATCAGCATCCCCAGATTGTTTAGAAACATCATTGAAAATTGCATGGACTCACACTCCCATAGCGTGAAAAATTGGATGCCAGGCCTATGCCGACCGCTTTGCTTTTCTCGTATATCATAACATGAAGCTTCAGCATTCGACATGTCAAAAGATGTGTACATCCGTATATAAAAAAAGCGAACCGCAACGGCTCGCCCTGGTGGATACACAGTATAGGGTCAACTCATGATGCCTTTGTTCCGGCGCCATTCATCGACAAATAATTCGGCAAAGTAAGGGTCCCACTGGGTTCCTTTTCCCTCTTCCAATATCATAACCGCTTTTTCTTTCTGCATCCCCTTCCGGTATGGGCGGTCAGACGTCATCGCATCATACGCATCCGCTACCGCAATAATCCGTCCAAATAGCGGGATATCTTCCCCACAGAGCTGGTCTGGATATCCTTTGCCATCATAACGTTCATGGTGCGAACGCACGCCGGGCAAATAAGGGGCCATGGCATATGCTGGCTCCACCTGGCGGAGAATGCTTTCTCCCATGACCGGGTGCATTTTAATCTGGTCAAATTCCTCGTCCGTCAGCTTACCATCCTTGAGCAGCACGGCATCGGCCACACCGATTTTACCGATATCATGCAGCAAGGCTGTTTTGCGTAGTAAGTCGAGGTCCGTCTCGTTCAAACCTCCCTTTCGCCCAATGATCACCGAATATTCAGCCACACGCAAAGAATGCCCTGCGGTATAGGTGTCTCTCGCATCCAACGCTGCCGCCAAGGTGGCAAAATAGCTTTCTAATAGCTGACTGTTTTTGTCTTCCCGTTCCTTCAATCCCTCGACCATGATGTTAAAGCCTTCAACCAGCTTCGCAAATTCGTCAGAGTACAAATCGCTAGCCTTATCGTTCAGGCGGCCTTCCTTCACTTCATTCATTTTTTCCAGCAAATGGTGAATTGGCTGCTCAATCTCACGGGTTAACAGCCATCCTCCCAGATAAGCGAAGGCCACACCAAATAGTAAAATCGTGCCCGCCCATACCCAATAGGAGCTGGAAAGCACCTTATTCAGACGTTCCAGCCGAATCTGCGTAGCCAGGCAAAACAAAAACAGCGGAAAAGCACCAATCAACGTTGCACTCAGCTGAAATTTGTGACGGAGCGATAGTAACACCCGTCCCCGAAGCGATATGTTAATTCCATATTTCCGATAAGTCCGGTCTCTAATTTCTACCAGCAACGGACGGATCGCCCTCATCGTCAGGAAAAATTCAATCATCGCGTGCATCGAAGCAACCAGACAGGCCCCTATACAGGCAATCCCCACATAATAGAAGGGCAAGGTGAGCTGTCTGGTATGAATCATCCATAAGGCCATACCAGCTGCCGGGATGGAAAAACCGAGCAAATGCGGTACCATAATACGTAACACAGACAGATTAGGCAGACGGTGAATCCGTATATACATCGCTTCTACAGCCTCGAACGTCGTCCGCTTATCCAGAAAAAAATGACGAACCGGTCCCAGATGCATCCGAAATACCAGCGTTTCACAAGCAATCATAATGATACTGGAAAAAGCAATGATTTTCATAAGACCTAAAAATTCATAATGGGCTACATTTAACGTGGAAAATACAAAAATCGCGCCTAGCAACAGAGCAGCTATAAACGAACCTACAATATAGTTCAGGATAACATGCTGAATAAAACGCTTATAGATCGGCAAAATGCTAACCCTCTTTTCATCCGTACACTCACAAAACATCTTGTTTATTCAATATCGGAGTCCTGTAGCCAAAAGTTAACCTTCTTGCTTGAGCAATTTGCATAAATCCTATAAGCGACTTTTAATCAACCATATATAGATTGAGACACTTAAATTCGTCTATATATTTCACCTGTGAGTGTAAACATTTAATTGTGCAACATGCTGCCTGCCTCTGTTCTTCACTTGCAGCCTTGCATTTTTCCATTCTATCATCAAAAAAACCAAAAATGCCTTGCATTTCAGAGTCGTTCTTGCTATACTACTAAAGTATGTATTAAACCCCATAGGATTCCGCGCAACAAGCTATTACTCCTAATCACCGCATGGAGCTTCTCCAAATTTTATGTATAACCCTAATGTAGAATTTTGAGCTTTTGCCGAAGATTTTCACATTCACACTGGCGCGGTCATCGGAGCCGCAAGGACGAAAGAGAGGTAGGGCTTTTGTCGTTTGGAAAATGAGCAGTGGAATCGGACTGCCCCTTATGAACATGCTGACCATATTATGCAAGGCAGCAGGGGTTGAATATATATTATGCCGTCGAACCATGAAGTTCGAGCAGGCCGTGCAGTTCACGCAAGCTGCACCCATCCTCCGGATGATCCCCGGGGGATTTTTAATGTACATATGTATCTATTAGCACCATCGAAAGCATCTATAAACAAAAAAATGACCCCGCCAATACATCGGCAGGGCCTATAGCTTGATCAAAAAGGGGTTAATAGGGTCATTATAGTCCCCCTTTCTTAAAACTAAATGATATGCACCTTAAAAACTCATTAATTTTCCAGCCATGTGTTCTACTCTAATAATTCGTCCAGTATTCCGTGTCGCCCTGCGGCGTGGTTGATGTAGTTAATCGCCCTGTTTCCGGGCGTGTGCCCCTTTCCGTCGAAGGCCGCTCCCACCCTTCCAGCAAAACCACATGCTGGGTACCGGAGTTATTTTCCCATGTAATATAACGCTCCTGTTCCATATGCCGCAAAGCGGCTGTAATCTCGCTGTCCCTTTTCCCCGTTTTGACGGTCAATTCCGTCATCGTCGGCATATGGCGATGCTGGGCAAAATAGTTATACAAAATCCGTAACAGCTTTCGTTCCAAATCAGGCAACATCGTCTTTCCTCCCACTATAAAGAACATACGTTCCCATTATAACACATAAAAATGCACCCTCCTACTGGAAGCTGCATTTTGGACTTTTATGGTCCAGTTCAAATTCAGTTTTTTCTTTCTCCTGATGACCGATAGAACGCAGCCACCAGACGATTACGCCTTGTTCTTCTTGTTATATTTAATGAATGCAATCACAATCGTCACGGCATATAGTATTCCGCTGACTACCCAGGTTGTTAAAAATGCCATGCCCAAACCGACATTAGCCCCCATCGTCGGGTGCTGCATCGCGGTTAATAACGAGCCCTGCATCATAAATATTGTACAAAATAAAACAACGGGTGCCAGAATAATTGTGCTTGCCGTCTTACGGCTGCCTGAGACCGCAATTACGCTCAGCGCAGCAATCACCAAAATCACCCAATATATAATCGCTTCCCACATCAAAGTGCTCACCGTCCGATCTTTTTTCTATCCATTCGTAAATGTCACTTCTATTGTAACAGACGTCACACAGTGAACCAAGCCATAATTTGAAATGGAAAAGGGTAAATCCTGCCGGCAACGTAAATAATGTATAGTAACTACATAAAGACCTAAAAGGAGATGAACCCATGAGAAGTGCAAGTCCTTTTGTCATTGTGAACGATGTCCAGCAAACGGTGGATTACTACCAGTCTGTTTTGGGCGGAGAAATTAAAGTGCTGAACAAGCAGGAAGGCAAGCTTTTACATGCTGAGCTTCACCTGGGCAGCAGTCACATCCATTTTTCCGATTCCTACGGTAAACCGCTGAAAGCGCAACATGTACAAATCATTCTCGACTTTGACAGCGAAGAAGAGCTTAAGCAGGCTTACCATGCACTGGCGGAAAAAGGTACCGTTGACGTAGAGCTTCAAGATACTTTTTTTGGTGCCCTGCATGGCGAAGTGACAGACCATCTCAATCACATTGGATGGGTCATGAATTATTTTAAAAACCGCCGTCCTTGATCTGTGGTTAAAGAGGGCAGCATCGGCGCTGTCCTGCTTGTATTCTTCTACCACCACTATTGGCCGTTAACAGCAGATGGCTTGCCAGAACCTTTGCGTACTATAGCCTTAACCTTGTCATGGGACACCCCCAAGGTTTCCAGCGTATTCTCGGTTTTGAGGCACCACGCTTCAATATCTCTCGCAAAACCGAAATCGGTTGCTGTAACCTCCAGCTTTTGTCCTTCTTCCAGTGCCTTAACAGCTTCATAACCTTGAGGTGTCTGCAGGAACAGCTTCTCCCGCGCATGGATGTCCCTTCAATAATAACAATTTTTCTGCCCATTTCTTCATGACATGGACACAAAGAAGGTGGAGGTTGCCCCCCACCTGATGAACCACAGACCGAAAACCAATCTGGATTGAAAAACCACTTACGGAATCCTGCACAAATGCTCTGTCACACTTGGCTTAACAAGCCAACGCCTATGCTCACTTAACTACTGCTGGCTGGCCGCGATCGCCTGCTCCAAATCGTACAAAATATCGTCTATCGCTTCCGTCCCGACAGACAAACGCAACAGCTCTGGCTTGACTCCGGCAGCAACCTGTTCCTCCGCATTCAACTGTTGATGGGTTGTGCTCGCCGGATGAATGATCAGAGATTTGGAATCACCTACATTCGCCAGATGGGAAAATAGCTTCACATTTTCAATCAGCTTGCTTCCCGCCTGACTGCCACCCTTGATGCCGAAGGTCAGGATCGCCCCTTGCCCTTTCGGCAAGTATTTTTGGGCTAACTCATAGGATGGATGGCTTGGCAATCCGGAGTAGCTGACCCACTCCACATCCTTGTGGCTTTCAAGATATTGCGCTACCTTCAAAGCATTTTGGCTATGTCTTTCTAGCCGCAGATGGAGTGTCTCCAAGCCCTGAAGCAGTAGCCATGA
This sequence comes from Paenibacillus sp. PvR008, assembly GCA_040544055.1. Classification (GTDB taxonomy): domain Bacteria; phylum Bacillota; class Bacilli; order Paenibacillales; family Paenibacillaceae; genus Paenibacillus. Next base: position 39,905 of record JBEUOG010000030.1, on the reverse strand, counting down.
GTTGAACGGTGAAATAGCTGCCCCCAGATCACGCAGCAATTGTACCCGCGCCTTGATAATATATGCAATAGGCCCTACCGCCTCGGTGTATACAACCCCGTGATAGCTCGGGTCCGGCTCGGTCAGTCCCGGGAAACGGCCGCTTGCTTTCCAGTCAAACTTGCCGCTGTCCACGATCACCCCACCGATGGACGTTCCGTGTCCGCCAATGAACTTTGTCGCAGAATGCACGACAATATCCGCTCCGTATTCGATAGGACGCAATAAGTACGGGCTTGGGAACGTGTTATCCACAATCAACGGAATACCGTATTCATGCGCAATCGCTGCCACGGCTTCCACATCCAGTACATTGCCCTGCGGATTGCCAATCGTCTCGGCATATAACGCCTTCGTTTTATCCGTAATGGCTTTGCGGAAGTTGTCCGGGTCATCCGAATCCACAAAATGCACCTTAATGCCCAGCTTCGGCAGCGTCGTGGAAAACAAATTATATGTACCGCCATACAGACTGGATGCCGACACAATTTCATCCCCTGCTCCCGCAATGTTCAGGATGGAGAAGGAAATGGCTGCTGCTCCCGAAGCCGTTGCCAACGCGCCAGCCCCTCCCTCCAGAGCTGCGATCCGCTGCTCGAACACATCCGTGGTCGGATTCATCAGACGCGTATAAATGTTGCCGAACTCTTTTAGCGAAAACAAATCAGCCGCATGCTCGGCATCCCGAAATCCATACGAGGTGGTTTGGTATAACGGAACGGCGCGGGCAAAGGTAGTAGGATCAATTTGTTGTCCGGCATGGACAGCGAGAGTTTCGAATGACAGCTTGCGTTCTTCTGACATGGTTATTTCCTCCCTTGTTATACGTGCTGTAATGCGCAATCATGGATGATTTTTCAATCATTCTCGCACAAAAAGAACGAATTGGGAAGATAATTCTTATTATTCAGGTGTGAATTATAATTATTCATCAGGTTTCAGACCGGAAGGCTTTGCCCAGCTGCTCCCCAAGGGCGAAATAATGGCGGAAATTATAGATGAGCGGGCTCCACTTTGCCGGATCAATATGGTTCTCACCGAGGATCATATCCTGATGAACATGCACCTGTACAGCTTGGGTTTCGATGATCGCAAAATAAGGAGAATGGTCAGGAATGCGTATTTCCCTCACTTTGGCTTCGATCTGAATGGGGCATTCCCTGATCCGGTTGGGCTTGATCACATTCGAGTCAATCGGAGTTAGCCCGCTGATCTCATACTTGTCTTTCTGATAGGTAAAGCCATTTTGTTGCTTATCCTCCGGTACGGGATTTTTGCCCGTGTAGGGGGCCAACCGCTCCACATGCTCCCATAATGAAGGTCCCGGAACGTTAATCACACATTCGGGATGCCGCTTCATATTTTCAAATGCTTTTCCGCCTATTCCAATGCCTAGTACCACACAATCTCCTAATGCCCATGAGGAGGAAATGGGGCTAATATTGGTCGTTCCATCCTCATTCAGCGTGTTGAGTAAAATTACAGGGGTTCCGTAATATAAAATGCTAGGGTTAATCGTTTTAATGCCTGGGCTGTGATTCATCTGATTTATTTGATTCATTTGGTCCATCATCCCTTCTCCTTCTGTTCAGATCTGCCTCCTTATTGTAGAATATAAATATTTCAATCTTCATCGAAGTATGGATTACAAAGGAGGATAACTGTGCCATGAGTGCCAAATCAAATGTAGCCATGATCGCTTCTCTGGTCAGCGAGCCTTCACGCGCAGCCATATTAACCGCCTTATTAGACGGCAGATTTCATCCTGCAGGCGAGCTGGCCCATATGGCAGGCATCAAACCGCAAACCGCCAGCTTCCATTTGGCTAAAATGACCGAGGCTCAAGTCGTTACTGTGGAGAAACAAGGGCGGCACCGTTACTATGGCATTCAAAACCCCGAAGTTGCCCGGGTGATGGAGTCATTTTTATCCATAGCCCCGCCTGTTCCAATCAAGTCATTCAAACATGCCTCCGAAGACAAAGTCATACGTCAGGCAAGAACCTGCTACGATCATCTGGCAGGTCATCTAGGTGTACAGCTAACGGCTTCTCTCATTCAAAAAGATTACATTTCGGATGAGCGGGACGGATTCTCTGTTACTGAAAAAGGGAGCGCGTTCTTTGTAGATTTTCAGATTGACCTTGAAGCAACGAAAAAAAAGCGCCGCTCCTTCTCACATAAATGCATGGATTGGAGTGAACGACGCCACCATCTGGCCGGAGCCTTGGGGAATGCTCTTTTGAACAGATTATTCGAATTAAACTGGATTCAACGTCTGCCCAAAACCCGAGCGATCCAAATTACAACAGACGGTGAAAGAGGTTTTAAAGAGGTGTTTTCGATAGAGATCGGGAAGGATAATTCTGAATTGTAGTCCTTTACTTATTTCACTTTGGATTTTAATACGGGAGTCAGGGACATTTGTTTCCTCGTCAGCGGACGGACATAAGCATAATTGTTTCTTGGAGCTTTTCCTCTTGCCGTCCCTGCTTTATATCTTCCTGCCCCAGCTGGAATGGCGACCAAGGTTCCGTACGTTCTCATCGCGCGTTCAATCGGAAAAGATACGGATCGTGTCCCGTCGGTAGAACCGGCAAAATGGACCGCAGCCGCATAGTTGTTCAGCCGATCATTACTGTCGTTCAGCCATACGGAGCCAGAGTCGCCCGGTCCGGTCCGGCCCTCGGTAAACCGAATGACGGTCTGGTCCCGAAACAGCTCTATTCCCGAATCGCCTCTCACTCTTTGTTCCACGCCAATAGCCTCCACGACTCCTCTGGCGAATCCGTTTGTTTTAGCCATTCTTTTAAACGTCATTCCCAGACGGTAGCTCAATAAGTGCCCGGGTACGGTAATTAGGCCACCGCTTTGGTTAATAAGATACCTCGGATTAAGCAGACTGTTTGAATTGGCAACAGCAATGGCGGAGTCTTGAAAGTTAACGCCTGTTGTAGTAAGGGGGATAAATTGAAAAGCTCTGCCGATCTGATCCGCCGTTCTGCCCCCATCTGCCGGAGAAGGCTGAATGGTATTGTGAAATTGGATTGTATTCGTCGGGACTAGAACATGGGCATTACTCAAAATAAACAATGTGTTATCCTTAATGACAATGAGCCCTCCGGTCCCTCCTGCAGCGGTAGGAATCGTCGTTCCTACACTGACGCCACCAGGCACGGGACGCCATCTTTGGCGAGGGTTCGTTTGGGTGGGAGCAGCCGCTTCCCTCTTGAAGGAACCTGCACCTAAAATTCGGAAAGGAACCGAAGAAGCTCGACTTATTTCTTTTGTTACTGCCTGCAATTTGGATTGTGTCTCAGCGGTAAGATTTTTCAAAGTGTATAACACAACCGCCGCGCCCTTTGTCGGTCTGTTGGGATCAGCATAACCAACTCCAATCCCTGTTACTCCGTTCCGCTTTAGCATCGTCCGCCAAATCCGACTCTTCAACTTGAAGGCTTGATAAAAGGTAGCCACAGCCACATACATCTCCTTTTCATAGTCAATGATGTGTATACATATGACTAATTCGCACATAATGACTGTGCGTTTCCCCAGTACAATGAAAAAGGTGTGGGCTGGACTTTAATCTATCTACTCTAATGAGTATAAATAAGTTGACGTTGTTCTGCCACAAGCTGAGCCAGTTCAGGAGTAGCATATCCGGCAGGGTAGAAGGCTTTAGATTGGATATGATAGGCAAGGTTTCTCGTTGATCCGTCTTTCATTTCAATTTGGAGATAGTAGCTATTCCCGGCCAATCCCTTGGTCTGCTTGACATTTGATCAAAAGGGACATAATTTAGTTTGGGATATGTTTCGGCATATAGGGCAGTCGCTTGGGGTATGAAAAATAGTAAGCGTTCTTGCGACATTTCGGCCCTTTTCTTCGATACCTCATCACTCATGGGCGCCCCCCTTTCTATCGAAAAAATCTACCATTTCGCTAAATGATTTTTGAGCTGAATGTACGTTATATCGGGGAGAATACGGGTCACTGAATCCATGTTGTCCGTTAAATTTATGTACCCTGATATTACTGTTATCTAAAGCTATAATTAGCTCATCCACATTAAATGATGGTTCTTCCTGTGGGAAAAATAGCAGTGTTGGACATTGTGGGGTTATTTCTAAATAATTTCTAATACGTGAGCCATAATATCCTACGATTCCATCAATATATTTTTCTTCACTACACAGCCAGGCAATCGTTGCTCCTACGCTAAACCCGACGATAAATACCTTTTTATAGCGATCTCGAATACTTAATAATAAACTTTCAATTTGATATGAAGCGTGAGTGAATCCTACATTTTCCATAAAATTTCTGTAGGCAGTTTCCTCTTGCGAATAGTCAAAAGGTGTTTCTCTTCCCAGTAAATTTGGACAAATGACATCATAACCCTGATCCGATAATAGTCTGCAAATATCCTGTATATGCTGGTTAATCCCATAAATCTCATGTAGCACAATGATTACGATGTCCGACTTTTTATCTATGTTTATCATGTTGCACCCCTAACCAGTTTTGAATATTGGAAAACAAGTGATCCGGATACGCATATTTATACTTAACTGCCACTTCAGATGATAATCAGTTGAATAACTCAAAAGATACGATAAGTGCCTTCCAACCAACAATTTCATCATTATAAAGTCCCCAAAGGAATATGCGCTCTTCGAGCATTTCGTAAGTATTACTCATCGCCATGCAGCCTCCTTTCATTAGAATCATTATATCTAATTCGATAATTGGGGTATATATTCTTTTGGAAGGGATTCCCCTTATTAAAACACAGAAATAAAAAAGGAACGCTTTTCAGCGTCCCTATATTACAATAACTGTAATTTGAAAACTTTTTATAGCCTCCTGTAACCACGGCCTTTGGTAATGAAATCTCACTTTTCTCTGACCTGCTTCATTTGCTGTATACGTCCAAAATCGGACACCCGATCCTCCAATTGCAGTGTGGTTACCAACATAATCTTCTTTCTCAAGCAAAACTACATTTTTCTCTGAAACGATTTCTTCCAACCATGTATATCCTGTAGATGCATTTTCAAGTAGAGTAATCTGGAATGCTTCGCCTTTTTTTAGACGGAGGATTTTACCATTGTCCTTCTCTTCAATGGAAATGATCATTAAATCACCTGACTTTCTAGTGATATTTAATAACCTGATCTCCCCCCCAATGATGAAGTTCAACCTCTTCTTTAAACTCTTCACCCATTTGCTGCAATATTTTTTCCTTAGCATTGACTAAGGCGTCAACATTGTCGATTAGATCAGTTGCGCTATACGCTTCAAATCGCTTATCCGCTTCTGTATATTGATAAGGAAAATATCCAAAACCCTTATCTCCCCAACCCTCAGTCCAGGAATTTTTAAATTTAAACATTTGGGTACTATCGTCGTATCCAACTACACATAGTGCATGTCCACCTAGAATTTCTCCACTTGGCATAGGTATTTCCCCTGTTCTCCCCACTTCGGGATCTCTCCAATTATCATACACGGTAACACCGATCACAAATGGACCATTTACAACTAAACTTCTCTTCATTGCTTCCAATGTATCAAGTTTAGCATAGGCTTTAATTTTATACTTCGATGCATTTTCATCTGCTCCAGCTTGAGGGCTTCCAGGATTACACTCTTCATATCTCCAAAAACTTTCTTCACATACACCTTGCCCCTTTAGTATGTCCATAGCCTTCCTTATAAATGTCCCGTCTCCACTAGGAGTGCAGCGAGGTGCATTATCTGGAATTGTATCTGCTGCTTTTGTCTTCTCGTAGAGGTATCTAGGGGAGAGTCCGACATGTTTATCTCTCTCTTGCCACTCTTTCATACCTACAGCGCAGGCAAATCCAACGCACGTTCCTTCGTGTCCCTGATCTCTTACAGGAGTTATTTCTTTAACTTCAAATTTTGATGGAATAATAAAAGGCGGTAAAATAGAAGACATAAGAATATCCCTTTTATCTATTGGAGATGGGGTTAACCCCAATCCCTTAACCTCTGACATTTTGTTTCCTCCTTTGTTGATTAAGTACTGAGTTATTGTTTTCATTTTTCAAAAAATTATAATCCCTAAATTATCCATAAAATAACCGATCTCTATGGCCCTTCTGGACAAAACTGGATTAAATAATAAATACAAATATAAGACACGCTAGAAAATGTGAAAAAATTAATCACAAGGAGACTATAACAATGCCCATTAAATATGGCGTGCTAAAAGCAATTCCTAAAGAATTTAAATTAGGAAAAGATGACCAGCATCTAGAAGTGCTCATGGAAGTATCGCAAAGCAAAGAAAAGTTCAGATTAGCCATTAATATCCAATCACAAGCTTGGCCGTCAGAAGTTCTTTATTTGATTGGCGAAAATTTTAACTCCTCGCAAATTACTCATCTGCAAGGTATGGAAGAAGGCTTCACTGGGATCAATAAAAACAATCGGGTAATTGCATTGGATTATGTCAGAGGCGGTCTGTTTGATCCTAAACAAATGACACCACTCCCAAATATTAAACCTGGTCCCGACAACGATTTGTACGAAAAGTTAACAGACTATGTTCAAAAAGCCATTGATAAAGAAGCTGTTATATATGCTTATGGAGAACGATTTGGCCCTGAACATAAGGAGGATGAATACTTTCATTTCAAACCCGGGAATGGAGTTCACGATATTCATATGAATCAAGGAAACTCAGGAAATCCCAAATGGGAAAAAGATAACGGAGTTTGGCAAGACGGGGGATTGCTAATTCAGTTTAAAGACCGTTGGGTCGCATTATTCTTAGCTTTTCAATCTCAGTCATGGTGTACTAACGATGATACAGGTTATACACTTAAAGTATGTAGCCACGAGGAACATGAACAGAAAAACGCTGTACATTCATAGTTGAAATTACGAATCGACGACAATATAACACGATCTCTACAAAGTAGATCGAGTGGGCATCCTTCAAAAAGATGCCCACTTCCCTCAGAAAATTTTCATTACCTGATAACCTATGCATTCAAAAGGCCCAGTTGTTAAATGCCGACCTCTCATAACGTTTTAATTATTTATGATACACCAGCAGGGACAGCATATCAGTGCATGATTTCTTTCTTATTCACCTTAACACCTGATAAAGATTGATCAAACATATCGAGAATAAAAAGGAAGCGCTCAGCTTCACGAAATACATGATCGGCTAATAAAGGATGGATAATGCTCTTTATTCGGCATTCGTCGATTAAATCACGCGCTGTTTTCTTAAAATCACGCAAGGACTTAACAGAGACACGATTTTCATCAACAAATTGACTTAGGAGTGGAACGGTTTGTGACTGTGGCCGCATATGACTTAAATCAATCGCTTGAAACATCAGCGTATCGAAATCATTACTAAACTCCCTAGCTTGTTCAACCAGTTTACGTTCGGATGGATCTAGCAAATGGCCTATAAATTTTGAGTGATCGGCCATGATTTTTAAGAAAAATACATTTTCATCGATAATTGCATCGGGTAATGGTTCGAGCTTTCCTGAATTGAGTTCCTCTAAACGGTTTCTGAAATAATTCGCTTCCCGGCTTATATGATCTACCAGTAAAGGGAAATTGGTTTGTCCGGGAAGCTTGCATTGCAATATAAGGCCCAATACCATTCTCTTAAACGCCCAAATATGAGTCGCCGCATTCCGGACCTCCGTATTAAACTCTGTGATTGTGTGAGGGTCTGTATCGATATTAAAATCGTGTGATCTTCTCTCAATATCCTCAAAAATAGCGTAAAACTGATGGGCTTCTGTAATGAGTTGAGTATCTTCCGCTCTAAAACCTAACCCCAGAAAAAATGAATGCTCCTTCATGATCCTGGACCAAAATCGTATTTCATCTAATGAGCGTGCAACGAATGCATCCAATCATATCCCTCCTCTATGTGAGCAAAAAGCACTTACTTAGTCATATGGAATATGCCTTGTCATTATGTATATCGAATCCCACGCCTAATACTAATCTAATTCCGAAGTTGTTTAGAAGTTTTGATAGAAGATGACTTTTTTAATGGACATTCACCCAACAATATGAGTTCGAATAATGTAGCACTATATATGCAGATGCATGTGGTATACAAATTTATCGAAACAAGGAGTGAAAAAGTATGTTTCCTTATGTAGTTCAACCATACGATCATTATTGGCGATCAGATCAAGTAATACCTGCTTATCTAATGACCAAAAATCCTCATTGTGTAAGCAAGGCGAAGGTTGAATTGAAAAGCTTCATGCGTATGCTGTGGGAACAACATATAGCCTGGACCAGGATGACCATCCTTAGCTTGGTCTTTCATTTGCCCGATGTGAACGTGGTCACCGCCCGGCTTCTTCAAAATGCAACAGATATGGGGAATTCACTTCGACCTTTTTATGGCGATCATGTTGCTCAAACATACAGTAACTTAATTAGGGAACATTTAGTCCTTGCTGCGGATCTTGTTAAAGCAGCCATAGCAGGAGATCAAAATCTGGTTGCAGCCACAGAAAAAAAGTGGTACTCCAACGCCGATGAAATCTCCGAATTTTTAAGCCGCATCAATCCCTATCTACCTAAAGAAGAATTTAGGAAAATGTTCTACGAACACTTAGCCTTACAAAGTCAGAGGCTGTCTCAATGATCACCAAGGATTATAAAACAAGTGTTCAGATATATGATAAAATCGAGGCGGAAGCGATAGAGATGGCGGATATGATCACTGACGCAATCGCTAAACAATTCCCTGGAATATTTATGTAATTACACTCATTTCAACAAAAAAGCGTGGCCTCCAAAAAGCTTGAGAGTCACGCTTTGCCGATTGCCTTTAACCTCTCCATGTGCTTTAATCTTTCTTTTAAAATCGGGGTTTTAAGATCATTCAAATTGTTCTCCTCCTGTTAGGCCTACCCGGAATTCAAACTGTTCTCGTATAAAATCTTTACTGGCGATCTTAACCGACTCTGGCGTAATCTCCTCCACCACTCCGCCATAATCCTCAAATGTCACACGTAATTCTTCATCGACGGATACAACGTATACATGTGCCTGGGTTAAAGCCGCTCCAAATAGCTCCATGTCTGTTTTCAACATTTTATATGTACGTTTCAAGACGATCACCTCAATATTTCATTCGGTGAACAATATAACGATTCCTTCTACGACAAAATCCCTGTGTATGTTATCCCTTGTTCCTTACGAGATTCAGCTGGATGTCACAGCGATCCTCCCCTTCCAACCATAGCAGTTCATTAAGCAAAAAAGTCATGCTATCCATAGAGCGTAGCTGGTCAATGGTTTCCGAAACAACCTCCATGAGATCACGCTGAATGCCTTCTGCCAATTGCAGCCCACCACTGTCTCCATCGACGAATAAGTGTGTATGTTCGGGATGTTCTATTCTGCGTACATGACGCATCCACAAACGTCCGTCCTCAATGTGAAAGAAGTAGCGTCCATCATAAAGCACACCTTCATATATTTCATACATATGTAAATGGTCAAAAGGCCCATATACCATTGCCGCCCATTCTAGTAAGGTTGATTTAGTCTCCATTTTTACGCGCTCCCTTTTAGTATTTATCCGTCCAACTTGGTAAGGGCTCCTGACTGAAAATGGTGGAAGCCTCAATTGCCCTTATCGAAAATTCATTGTTATACGCAAAAATAGGCATTATAAATTGTTTCCCATTTCATCTTGTACAGCCTTAATTGATCTCAATACGTTGTGATAGGACTGCTTCATGATCACTCACGTAGAATTGCGGATTAACTTGCTGTACAATAGGGAAGAATCACCTCTGATTAGATGGAAATTTTCGGTGCTGCCTTATCACCAACTATGTCAATAACGAGATTGTTGCCATGGCATAAATCAACATCACGATTTAACGTTATTTCGTTATTTATAATATAACCATATAACGTTATTGTCAACATCTTTTGGTGTTGTGTTTTAGTTTCACTTAAAATCAACATATCAACATAAGCTACAACTAAACAAGAATTAAGGGGAAGGAACGGTCGGTTATATGTCGAAAAAAGCTATAATCGTGGTCAAGCTTGGAAAGATTCTGGAGTCAAAAGGAATGACACAAGGGACTTTATCTCAGTTAACAGGATTACGCCCAAGTACCATTAGTGAAATTGTCCGTGGCTCTCGTAGTGTTTTGAATAAAGACCATCTGGCAAAGATTATTGAGGTACTTGAAATTACAGATATCGGGGAAATTATTGAAATTGATTACATATTGAATGTCAAAGAAAGTACTGAATAATCCAAAAAGGACCACAGATGCTGAAGGTCCTTTTTACGTTGGGACAGAGTTTCTATTGGTGCAGAGGGAATGTTAAAAGAATCAGCCACTATAAGAAACGAGCTCCAATGCAGTTTTAGTCTTTTTGTTAGGAGCCGTAAAACCTCAGCTTATATATTCCACTTGCATCAAAATTGTTTAAGAACACCTCTGGCATTCATATATCACTGTTACGTTGGATACTACTCTAACGCACTCCCAAATCTTCAGGAAGCAGTAATTCAACAGAACATTGGTGACCCTATCATAAGTATAAGGAAGAACTAACACTTCACCATAAAAATAAACATCCTAAAAATAAACATTTATTTATATATATATATATAGACTTTAATGTTTAGACAATCCTGCTAACCTAGTTCTATAATTCAGGTGTCACTACATAAGGAGGAAGCCATGAAAAATATAATGTTCAAAAAGTTTGGGAGTATCTTATTAGCTTTATTCGTTGGAGTTTCTGTGTTTTCTTTGTTCCCTACAGTTACAAAAGCTGAGACTACAAATGTGACTTGGTCAAATGGTTCTTTATCAACAGACCTATGGAATGGAGGTCAAGGAGATAAAGCAACTGTAGGAAAAACCAGTGGGAAGTGGTACTGGGAAGTAAATGTAAGTGACGGCCCTCCAAGTGTAACAATAATTGGTATAACAAGTGAAACTGGTAATACTAAATCAGACACATGGAAGTATCATGGGTTATATGGGTATAGCGGTGAAATTTTAACTAAAATTTCTTCTGATATAAAAAGAACTGCTTATGGCACTACGTTTGGGCAAAAGGACACTATTGGTTTAGCGTTGGACATGGATAACGACACAATTTCTTGGTACAAAAATGGAGCTTGGCTGGGTTCTAATACTGCAAGACCATCTCAACTAGGTGGATCACAAGTATTCCCGATGGTTATGGATGGAAATAGTGGAAAAAGAACCTTTCAAGCCAATTTCGGTGCTAGCCAATTTAAATATCCCGTCCCTGAAGGATTTTTGCCTTACCAAGAATCTGGCACATCAACACCTAACCCAACTCCAGATCCTAATCTGTGCCTGTAGATCCGACGCCAAATCCAGACCCAACACCGGATCCGACACCAAGTCCTAATCCTTCTGAACCTACGGAGCCAACTGAACCAGCACAACCTACTGGCGACCGTGCCATCTTGGTTGTAACTATGGACAATGGATTGGATAAAGAATTCGATCTGAGTAAGAAAGAACTGAATGCCTTCATCGCTTGGTATGACGCTAAAGATGCTGGCAGAGGTGCTTCATTCTTTGCCATTGACAAGCACAATAACAACAAAGGTCCATTCAACAATCGCAAAGACTACGTAATTTTCAACAAAATTCTCACATTTGAAGTAAACGAATATTCAACTAAATAAACAACAGAGGACTCCAACTGGTTGCAGACCAGTGGAGTCCTTTTTACATCAAATAAATTTACAGTATATACTCCTGCCTCATATCTCAGGGGGCTGAGAAAATGCACCCTACTGTGCGTTCAACTCCGCATTTACATCGGCATCAGAGGTATAGACAGAAGAGGTCACAGTCTCTCCCAGCTCAATGCTCTGAGACTTAAGCGGTTTAATCGTAGGTGTCCCTAAAGTAAAAAGCAGCACGCTATCACCGAAGAAATCTGCATTTTGGCCTTCAGGATATAACTTTGAAAATGCCTGCGATAGATATTTTGTATTCTCGTTGGTGTCCAAATCACTTCTTTTTTCGATATATTTATAATAACTGTACACTATACCAATAGTAGTCTGAAGTTTTCCTCGATCCGATGTAGTCGGAGCAGAGTAACTTCCAGGAATCGGAATATAAATAACATCAAACCCCAAGTTGTATTTGCATAAATAATTAGCGCCAGCAAGAATTCTGTCGTTAAGGAAATTGAATATACTCACGCTGTTTTTAGCCGTTGAGATGGTTCCCAGCGAGGGATCAACTTTGGTTCCCTGAGTATACGCAATCATTGCAATTGTTGAAAGAGCTCCGATATCTACATAAGGATGCCCCTGATCCCGTCCCATTTCAACAAGCTGGATATTAGGCGGTATGGTTTTACCAGTAACAGGGTTATAAGTGACTTCCCTGATCTGACTCATAATGGAACCGTCTTTTTGATGAGGATTTGCGGGATTTGAGAAATCATAATCCGTTCCCAACTCGGGATTAACCGTAGCGCGCTGCACAGATTTGGCATAATCAGCGGCGTCATCTCTGAAAATTGCAGACGCCATAGTAGCCATCGTACTCATACCATGCTGATTCATAAAATGCCACCATCTGTCGTATTTACTTTTCATTACATCAAGATAATGTAAATAGTTGGTTGTATCGGTTGGAGTCCAACTATATTCTGCTGTATTGGATGTTGAATGACGTAATATATCAGCGGCGAAGCTAAACTTGAAAACAGCTAAAGAAACACGGATTTGCTCATCATAAATATTGCTGATTGATTGGACTTTACTCCAGGCTCTAATAATACTTATCGCATTTTTTCTGTGTACCTCATCACCGGTAATATACCACATGATCGTCTGTGCATAAGCAGTATCTGCGTCCTGTGCCATATTTCTGAGTATAACATTGCCTCTACTCCAATCTTTTTTGCCCAACGGTATATTTATAAAATCTGAATTCGGATTAGTTACATTAATTCTGATCAAAGGCTTTTTTTACTTTTAGAATATTTGCTAAATTGAACGAATGCACTAGCCCAAGGTTCGTCCCTACCCTTGCATGGCCTCTCATATTGTCTAACATCGCTTTGGTCATGCCAATACCAGGATGGGTAAAGGTTGCGGTTGAAGTCTTCGTTTTAGTTTCAGTAACATTAGGAACAAAACCTGTAATTAATGCATCGACTTTTGCCTTTCAGAAGAGGCTGCTCTGCCACTGCATTACCACTTGAATAAAACATACCGATAGAGGTAAAAAGAAATACTCCTGACAGGATCATACTAATTCTCTTATACACCCATTTCATTTTTCAACGTCCTTCCTTATTTATGTTTTCAAATAGCTTATTTTAATAATGTTTTTATTCTTGTGACATAAGTTGCTCTAGTGAAACTGGATATATGGGTCGGATTAATTCTAAAATGGCCTTAGCGTAATTCTGAATTTCCATTTGAGCATCGTGCTCCAGTCTCTGTGCTAAAAAATGGCAACAGATTGAACAGATGCCGTCCAATACCAACGGACATACATACCATATGATGGGAGAAATAACCTGGCTTGCTCTGCACAAATGCCGTCTGTTAATGCAGCTTCATACTTAGATATTCCTAACTCAACATACTCAATTAGTTCACGGGTGTGTTTCTCTCCAAGTTCCCAGGCTATTAAATCGCCACTACCTTGTTTAGAATTTTCTGGCTTAGATCTCCACTCATTAGCTTGAGGGATATAGAAAGTTGAATCCTCTGTAATATAGCGGCGGCTAGACTCATTCCAAGCCTCTAAACTATCGCCTGTGCCCTCATAATGGGCAGATCCCACAACATATTTCCACCATTGTCTGGCCACCATTAGCGGAGCGTACACCTCAAATTGTACTATTGCATGACGAAATGGCGATGTATGACCTTCGCGAGCAAGAAATTTGATGAGTTTTACATCTCGTTCACTAAGCTCTAGTGATTGTTTTGCGTAAGAAACACGGGCAGCATTAACCACTGTTAAGTCTGACCCCATGTGATCTATCAATCTTACATAACCTTCATTTAGAACTTTAATCACTGACATTTTGGTAAAACCCTCCTTCAATATACCACTTATTCCCATCCGATGGGTACCAATACAGGCTTGCTCAAAACGGAATCATTCAAAGTATGTCACGAAGAGGAAACTGCCTTGATAACTCAGTTATGGAGAACTTCTTTGGGATTCTAAAAACAGAGCTTCTGTATATCAAACGTTTGAGTCCATGGAAGATTTTATCCAACAGCTACATGAATACATACGATACTACAACCATCGTAGAACCAAAGAAAAGCTCAAAGGACTGTCTCCGGTTGAATACCGACTACAGTCCTCTGTAGCAGCTTAAGGCAAGTGTCTAAAATTTTGGGGTCAGTTCAAGGTTAGCGGGGGGTTGTTTTGTTCCTATCCGTTTACATTCCTCCAACCGTTTCCTGAGGCTGGATGCTTGTATTATGGCTGAGCGGATGAATAGGCATAGCTAAGATAGACAAAAAGCTAGCCGCGACGATCAAAAAATACCTTCCTTAAGTTGTCTACTATATAAACCGAACTTAAAAGTTACCTATTGTGCCACTACGCAGTCGGATGGTGCTTCCCATCGCCACCGCCCCCGGATTTCTTGAATGAAGCCCATAGGGTAGAAATCCGGGGACAAAAGCGACCGCTTCGCTTGTACAGCACCATTCCGACTTCTCCGTTTTCGATGTACCCTTTTTTAGTTCAGCTTATATATATATTTTTCAATAAGCTTTATATACGGAGATGGGGATATAATACTTTTTGAAAAAATTAATCATCACTAATAGTAAAATAATTTTTCCTTTTGACCTTTACTAACTAAAATTTCGTACTTTGCATGAGCTTGAACGTCTGCAAATTCTTTAAATTGCTCAAATAACCTTATGCACCTAATGAAAAAGGATTCTTTATTAATAGCTAATGATTTAGCTAAAACATCCAGTAGGTATTTAAAGCCATGTGAATATCTACCCCAATTTAAGTGATATTTAGCCAATTCATATTCAAAAAGCGTTGTATGTCCTGGTACCACTTGATAAGTATACATATCATCGGATGGAGGCTGTTCAGAAAACGAATTAATCTCCGTTTCAAACCGTTGAAGTATATCATCCACTTCCAATTCAAATCGGTTTGCCGCAATTATAACATTCAACAATTTGGAGATTTTCTCTTGTTCATTAGAGCCTGATATTGCTGCTATATATTCAACATAATCTTGAAGCACACTGATATCACCAGACAGGAGTTTATATACGTAAGTATTACATTGCGCCCAATCTTGATACAGTTTGATCCAATGCCGCGTATCTACATCCGTCTCTTTGACCCAACTCAGATCAGCATAGGCATATGTATATTGTAGAGCTTGTTGATAATCGCCTTGGGCTTCACAGACACTTGCACACAACAAATCGGCATAGGTGATGTACGCAAACATGGGACGACTTAGCTTCTTTTTAGACTCGTCACACTCTCGCTTCTTCTGTTGATGTTTCATTGAATATTGAACTTTCGCTTTCTCCTTCATTTTTCTCGCCATTTCCTCTACCTTGTCCCATAGACGCAAAGACCTATACACGTTAGCCAAGTCCTTCAATGCGTCAAGCTGATCTATTTCGTCCAGACGTTCGACAAAATCCTCAAATTTTGTAGCTGCATTGAGATTTTGGCGTTGATCGTCTCCAACCTGAATAGTGAATATACGATATTGACAAACTGCCAAGCGTTCAGAGTGCTGGTATTTGTCACTTTCAGCCACATTTTCATAAAGGTAAGCCGCTGCCTCTTGATAACCATGTTTGAAACAATCTTTGGCTACCTCAAAGAGTAAAGGGGGATAGATTAGTTTATCTAACAACAGGCTCACTACTTTTTGCAAGCAATCCAGCCGATTAAACTGCACACATCGATACAAAAAGGGGCCGATTCTTCGCCAGTCGAGGGGTTCTTCTATAATGCACTCTTCAATATAGCACTCATAAAAATGATCCGGTGGTAACTCCATTCCTAGCGTAATCAGATCCAATTGATTCATAGAAATGGACTTATTCCCCGTCACAATACCACTGACGGTGCCCGGATTCAATCCTGAGATATGTCCAAACGCGGTCTTGCTCAACCCTTTTCGTTTCAGATACTTTTCTAATTCTGCTCTTATCGTAGGTGTATGCTTCATGTCATAGCCACCCTTCGCATAAAAATCCCTAATTTTATAGATTAGACTCCATTGTTCTCCAAAATCTAACAGTTGTCAATAACTTTTGTAACTTTTGTGGGGTATCCGCTTTTGGCAAGTAAGCCTATATGAGCAATATAAAACAAAAAATACCCTACTGGGTACGCCGTAGGGTATTTACTATCCCAAACGCTTGTGATTATTCCGCAGTAACAGGTGGTTGAGCAGCCGGAACAGAAGTTTTCGCCTGAGCATCAGCCGCAAAAGTGGAAACAGCCGCCTTTGCTACATTATCCAAATTGTCTGTTGGGTCAATAAAGAAAGCTCATGTTTTGATTCTAGACGCACTGATCGAGCAGTGACTTGGGGGATTACAGTTCAAAATGTGGCTTCTTCTGTTGCCCTGCCCCGAGCAGAGGTAGATTTGCAGAGGAAAACTGCTTCGGTTCGACAAGCTTATACCATTTCTGGAATAGGACATGACCTTGATGATACTAAAAATGATAGCAGCGTACGCTCCATCGCACTGTTTGCAACTCACTCATTTCAACAAAAAAGCGCGACCTCCAAAAAGCTTGGAAGCCGCGCTGTGCTTGAGTTTCATAGAATGCTGGTGAAGGGAATTGAACCCCCGGCCTACGCATTACGAGTGCGTTGCTCTACCCCTGAGCTACACCAGCAGGTCAGTAAACTGACAACAAAAACTATTATACTCTTCCTTACATAAAAATCAATCACTTACATCCATTTTTTCAACTAGGATTTGGCTTTAATTCGGTAACGTTCCCTGTCCCGGTGCCGGACAGTTTATCTGCGACGGAACGGAGCTTTTGGCGGCTGGAGGAAGGTTTGTCGCGGCGGTCGTCGATTTTGACCGAAGTGGAGACGCGCTTCGCTCCTGACAGGAATGGCGCTTCGTGCAGCGCAGCGATAGCAGTGAAAACATCGTCCAGCGTACCTTCAATAATCGTGCTCATGGAGGTAAGTTCGTAAGTAATTCCTTTTTGCGTCTTCAGCACTTTCTGCATCTGTGCCACGTAGTCGCTCAGGCTGGTACTGCCTGTTCCAATCGGGATTACGGTTACTTCTGCAATAGCCATCGTTGAGTTCCTCCTTCAAGTCCTAGTCAGGGTTGGGAACCAGTTTCAGTTGATCCTCTCATTTAACTAAAATCAACTGCACTGTTCCCCGACTTGACCACGGGTTTATTTTTAGAATCGTACTTCTTAAAAAAACTAAAACCTCTGTCAGATGGGCATCCATCTTTTCGCAAAAGGGTCATATGTATGCTGCTTGTTTCTTCGAAAGCCTTCTTTACACTCCATTGTACCGTTCGCACGACCTCAATTCAAATACAACCCGCGACTTCTCTGCATTTTGGCGTTTCCATTCCTTTTCCTTTACGTATGGCTTCAATTGTTGCTATAATACTCCTTGCGCTTATTTGAAATTTTAAGTTTCTCAACACAACATGTTGGGTTGAATATTTATAAGACGTCTAAATATAGTGATGTAGCCGATAAATTGTAGGGGAACCGTTTTTATGCCCGTTCATTGGCAAGCGCATCGCTATTTCTATGTTGTTGGATTACATACAGCCCCAAAATGCTGTCTGAACCAAGCAAGCAACCCGGGAATTTTTAGCCAAAACCCGGAACTGCACACCTGCAAACACACGGATGTTTCGCCTGTCGACTGATCGTCGGGCAAGCTGACCTCATCGCTTTATCATCATTTTTTTCAGCATCGTTTTTCATTTTAACTGTCATTTATTTCCAAATTTATATCCCAAGTCAGGAAAGCGAGGAATTAATCCTATGCCACAACTCGTAACCAAACCAAACAACCGCCAGTTGGCTTTTGATGAAATACGCATTTCCGTTTATGCCGACCGTGTGCTCAGCGGATTGGATAAGCTGGATAAAGATCGCCTGATTCGCGGTGTGGTCAGCAAGCTGCGCCGGGACGAAGTCACGGGCGACGAAATCAGCAACGCGTTTGCGATGGCTGCGCTTGAACTGGTCAGCAAGGAAGAACCGGACTGGAAATTCGCCGCTTCTCGTGCTTTGCTCACCTCCTTATATAAAAAAGCGGCTACTCACCGCCGTTACAAATCCTATGCGGACGAGCCTTATGGCGCTTTTTATCCGCTGATTACGGAGTTGATCAAGAAAGGCATCTATCGTCAAGAGCTGCTCGATTACTACACCAAGGAGCAAATTGACGAGCTGGGTGCATCCATTTTGCCGAAAAATGATCTGCTGTTCGATTACATCGGGCTGTTGACGCTGTCCGAGCGCTATTTGGCAAACGATTTTGACGGACGCGTTATGGAGTTGCCGCAGGAGCGTTATATGATCATTGCGATGTACCTGATGCACAAGGAGCCTGCCGACAAGCGTATGGAGCTGGTGAAGGAAGCTTACTGGGCGATGAGCAACATGTACATGACGGCGGCTACGCCAACCATGTCCAATGCCGGGAAAAAGGTCGCCGGACAACTCTCCAGCTGCTTCATCGACACCGTAGACGACTCGCTGGAAGGCATTTTCGATTCCAACACCGATGTAGCCCGTCTCAGCAAAATGGGCGGCGGCATCGGCGTGTACCTCGGTAAAATACGGGCACGTGGCTCCGACATCCGTGGACACAAAAATACAAGCTCCGGCGTGATCCCGTGGATTCGCCAGCTAAACAATACAGCGGTCAGCGTAGACCAACTGGGTACACGTAAAGGCGCAATTGCCGTCTATCTGGACGTATTCCACAAAGATATTCTTGCGTTCCTCGATCTGAAGCTGAACAACGGTGACGAGCGCATGCGTGCACATGATGTTTTCCATGGCGTATGTCTGCCCGATCTGTTCATGGAGCGGGTGGAAGCACGTGGCGAATGGAATCTGTTCTGCCCGCATGAAGTGAAGAAGGTCATGGGCTGGAAGGATGACAACGGCCGCCCACTGGGGCTGGAGGATTTTTACGATGAAGCCTATGGTACAGGCTCCTTCCGCGAGAAGTATGAGGAAGCGTCGCAGCATCCGATTCTCTCTCGCATTACGGTACCTGCCATCGACATCATGAAGCGCTTGATGAAATCGCAGCTGGAAACAGGTACGCCGTATATGTTCTACCGCGATACGGTAAACCGTGCGAACCCGAACCGCGCCCACGGTATGGTATATTCCTCCAACCTGTGCACGGAAATTATGCAAAATCAATCGGCGACCGTGGTGGAAAAAGAGGAATTAGTCACCAAGGACGGACAAACACGTATTGTCATTTCCAAAATTCCTGGCGACTTTGTTGTATGTAACCTGAACTCCATCCATCTGGCTCGCGCCGTTCCGGCAGGTGTGCTGGATCGTCTCGTACCGATTCAGGTACGTATGCTGGATAACGTTATTGATATCAACAACATTGAGGTGCTACAAGCACAATATACGAACAGCCAATATCGCGCAGTCGGTCTGGGTACGTTCGGACTCCATCATCTGCTCGCACTCGAAGGTATCCGTTGGGAATCCGATGAAGCGGTAACCTATAACGATCATTTGTACGAAAAAATTAACTATCTGGCTGTAAAATCAAGCATGGAGCTGGCGAAGGAAAAAGGCCGTTATGCCAAATTTGAAGGCTCTGATTGGTCTACCGGGCATTATTTCACATCCCGTGGCTATACGGACGGTTCTCGTGAAGGCAAATTTGTCACCACGTCCGAGTGGAGTGAACTTGCGGGAGAAGTCAAACAAAACGGTGTCCGCAACGCATGGCTGTTCGCCATTGCGCCTAACGGTTCCACGTCCATTATTGCAGGTTCTACCGCCAGCATTGATCCATTGTATGAGCTGCTTTCCTATGAAGAGAAAACAACCTACAAGATCGCTAACCCTGCACCGGACTTAAACGAAAAAACGATCTGGTACTACAAAACGGCTTTCCTGCTGGATCAGCATGCTTCGATCAACATGGCTTCTGCCCGTCAGCGTCATATTGATCAAGGCCAAAGCTTTAACCTGTATGTGCGCCCGGATATCAAAGCTACTGAATTCCTGGAACTGCACATCCATGCCTGGAAATCAGGTATGAAATCAACCTATTATGTACGCAGCCGCGCACTGACGATTGAAGAATGCGATAGCTGCGCATCCTAAACTAAAGGAGGGAATCTCCCATGCAGTTACAAAAGATTTTCAACACGGAAGCGCCTAACCGCTCCACCCGTATTATTGAAGGCGAATGCTCCGGGATTTTGAACTGGAACGATATTCGGATGCCGCATATGTACAAGCTGTATAAGGTGCTGCTGCTGAACCACTGGATTCCGGATGAAATCCCGATGTCCAAGGACGCGTCCCAATTTCCTACGCTGGATGCCGAAGAACAGCGCACGTTCAAAATCAACATCGGCCTGCTGGCTGTACTGGATTCCATGCAAACGATGTTTGTCGGGGATGTAAAACGCTACTTTACCGATTCTTCACTGGAAGCTGTGTCAGCTATTATCGGTCAACAGGAAGTCGTGCATAATCAATCCTATTCCTATGTGTTGTCCTCTCTGGTATCGGATCAGGAGCAGAAAGAAATTTTTGAATACTGGAAAAATGATCCTGTATTGCTGGAGCGTAACACATTCATCTCAGACATTTATCAAGAGTTCCGTAATGAACAGAATCCGCAAACCTTTTTCCAGGCGATGGTGGCGGACTTGATTTTAGAGGGCATTTTCTTCTATAGTACGTTCGCTTTCTTCTATAATTTGGCCCGTGACCAGAAGATGATGTCGACCAGCCAAATGATCTCGTATATCCAGCGGGATGAAAATCAGCATTGCTACTTTTTTGCAGAAGTGTTCAAGCAATTGTTGTCTGATTTCCCTGAGCTGGACACGAAGGAAAATACGGATTATGTCTACCGTATGATTGACCGCGCAGTGGAGCTGGAAACAAACTGGGCGCATTACACGCT
Source organism: Paenibacillus sp. PvR008 (assembly GCA_040544055.1). Lineage (GTDB taxonomy): Bacteria > Bacillota > Bacilli > Paenibacillales > Paenibacillaceae > Paenibacillus. The sequence continues at coordinate 18,639 of JBEUOG010000030.1, read as the reverse complement.
CAAAGAGGTTCGCGGCATCGACTTGAACGAGCTGGGCGATTATATCAAGTACATGGCGAACATGCGCCTGAGACTGCTTGGTATGGACAAAGCCTACGAAGGCGTAGATGTAAACTGTATGCCTTGGATCAAGCCGTTCTCAGATGAAGCACTGAACGCGACAAAAACAGACTTTTTTGAAGCAAAATCGCGCAATTACGGTAAAGTCGGAGACGACAACGGATTTGACGATTTGTAAGTAACCAGATACAGCCTTAACTCGGTATTTACCGGGCTAAGGCTTTTTTTCATGAGGAATGAAAATTACGAAAATGTGCGAAAAATTCATTCAAACATGTGAATCACTGGCTTCACACCGGGCCCATTTAACGGCAGAGATGCAGGAGGTCCGTCACAGCGTAGATCAGCATTTGAATCAGACATCCAGCGCGGCGCAGCAGACTGCCGGAATGACGGAAGATGTATCGGCAAGCACCCAAAAGCAGGCCATATCGGTAAAAGAATTATCCGAAGTATCACGTAATCTGACGATATTATCAGACAATCTGCAACGTCATTCTGACCAATTCCGGGTGAAGACCAACGAACAATAGAATAGTCGCATGCCCCGAAGCTAAGAAGTTCACCTTCGTCCGACGTGGCGCATACATATAACCTAGAACCGTGTAATCTAATCCATAGCTCCACAGTATATCAACGCTACTCACGACGGAGGCATTAACGCTGTTTTTACTTGCTTTGTATAAGAAGGATAGCCGCCCGTATGCTGGAGCATTTCGATTTCACGCAAAATACGCGGCAAGTCAGCAACCGAGTTCATGACGATGTGGGCTCCTGCCCTTTTTAATCCGTATACGCTCTGTCTGCGCCGTTCCTCAGCCACTCTGTCGTCGGATTCACGGTTAGCTGCTTGCGGCGCGGTCAGTCCTTCGTTATGATTTAGCACACCTATTGTCCACACGCCAGCATTCCTGCCCTCTTGCATATCTGCTGCCGTATCTCCTACTTTTACAATATCGCTAAGCGGAAAAACCTGTAGACGGTGTGCAATCTCATAGATCATCCATGGATAAGGGCGCCCTTGTGAAACTTCACAGGGAGCTACTGTGCAGTCCAGTGCATATGGGGACTGTGCAGGCGTAAAAACGTTGCCCAGCATCTCCATCGGGCAAGATGCGGTGGCGCCTGACTGAATCCGGCGAACCTGCAACTCATTCAGCGCTTTATCCATACCGAAAGTGGGCTCAGCTCCCTGGATCAAGGAACGGAGAACCGGGACAAGCTCAAGATAAATATGCTCAATATCCGCTCTCCCGGGATGCGTACCGAAGCAATCCAGCCATTTTTTCCGAACCTCTGAAAGTGCCAGCACATTGGCAATATGATCACGAATCGGTAACCCTCGCCCATGAGATGCCTGTTCTTCGGTTACCTGCACACCCTTCCATCTGAAAATATCACGCATTCCCTGGATTAAGCCTTGTCCTCCGCGGTCCAACAATGTACTTTCGAGATTAAAAATAACCGCTTGTATCATGCAATCCCCGCCTCTCCGTAACGTGGCTATCCGCTGTCATTATTTCTTAGGACCATGATACACAGCTAACGTAAAATGGAATGCCGTAAAGCGTCAGCGGAGTGTAATTGAAAATAAATTCCTTGATTGGTTGTGGATTACTGATTGTGATGAAGTGTACTAAGGAGGAATCGCAACATGAGACATCCATGGAATGAATATAATCCCAAGATGCCTTGGCGAATGGAGCTGGGTTGTTATGCGCTGAACAAACTGGCTTGCGGAGGACTGGTGTTTGGCCTGTTATGGGCCTATTGCTATATAGCAGAGGCAATTACGGGGATTCCTGTAACCATAGCAGGCAACAGCGGCGAGTTGACCGCGCAGCTATGGGCATATGGTTTTGCCCTTCCGGCAGCTCTTGCCGCCGATGCGCTGCACGATCTCTTGCCCTGGCTGCGAAAGCCGGAGCGGCTCACTCTGTACCTTGCCACAGGATTCAGTATCTTCCTCCTGCTAGGTTCTGTTATATCGCCTGAAGGAACGGGCATCTCATGGAGCAACGGTATCGCGGGTACCGTGATTACATTACTGTATTACCGGGGAAGGCATTATGCAGGAAGACCCTGGCTGAGCCGTGAATTTGGGGTACAGATCATCCTGGCCTTCCTCCTGCCCTTGCTGTTATGGTCTATAGGGCTTCAATAATATCACCCGCAATGACCGAGGCAGCATGCTGGCGATGACGCGCGGCTGTTTCTCCAGCCGCGCCGTGCAGGTACACGCCAAAGGCTGCTGCATGTGAAGCGTTCAAGCCCTGCGCCAGCAAGCCTGCGATGATCCCTGTCAGCACATCACCTGCGCCTCCCGTAGTGCCATCCTTTTTTTAATACCCGACCGTAAAACGAGAATTTACAAATTCCCCTTCTACCAGCTCATCAATCAGGGCAACTGCATAATCCTCAACCGAGATGCGGCTGTGACCCAATTCATCAACAATTACATGGTCCAGGCCGATGCGAAACTGCCCTGTACGCCGTCCCGGCTCAATGATTCCGGCAGGACTGCAATATGTCCAGTCCACATCCGCAGCACGATACAGCTCCAGTGCATCGGCATGTGCGGCTGCCAGTGGCTTGACTTCCTCTGGAAACTCGGCGGTATCCATCAGACGTTCACCGTTTTCCGTTTTCAGGCTGCCAGCTCCGCCGACTACCAGTATGCGCTCTGCGCCGGAACGCCGGGTTCCTTCCAGTAAAGAACGGGTGGCTTCGAGCAATTCTTCCTCGGCTCCAAACTTGGGACCATAGGCGCTGATCATGGCATCATGTCCTTTCGCCACGGCTGTTACAGAATCGGGATTCAAAATATCCGCTTGAACGACCGTCAAATATTCACTTTGCTCCGTCACACGCTGCGGATCACGCACCGCCGCCGTCACCTGATACTTGCGCTTGATTGCCTCCTTCACCAATGCTTGACCAATGGTTCCTGTTGCTCCAAAAATAATGACTTTCATAGGTCTTTGCCTTCTTCCTGTCTATAATTTACTTACTCCAGTACATTCCTTCCGATTTAGGGCTGGACAACTAGAAGCCAAATTGTGCATACAAGTGGTCGGCTGGCTTGTCCGCAATCAGCGTTGCAAAGCTCCCCGCCGGAACCTCACGTTTCAAATATTCCATAACCTCTTCCATAAGCTTACGCCCGTAACCTTTTCCCTGATGGGAGGGCTTGACTGTAATCTTGTCTATTTTACCAAAAAATACTTCATATATCTCTGTCAGACGTGACCAAGCCCTTGAAATGCCTGTGTGGTCTGTGCAATAGTGTAGAAAGAACAATGGAAGGAGGGATTGCGGGTGTCCCCGACGGACTTCGCGGCATTGGCCGCATATATCTCACCCGGTTTGATTGCCGTCCTGCTGGCATTGTCTTTGCTGGTATGGCTGTATGTTCACAGCGCAGCCCAGCTTCGAAATTCACGTCAGCAGCGGTTGAATGAATTACAGGAATCGCTGCGTATCTACGGACGGTTGGCAGGCTTTCTCCAAACCTCCACTCAGAACGGCATAAGCAGCAACGAAACACGCCAGCAGCAGAGTGGACTGATTCATGCCCTTCAGGAAGCGAAGGCTGCTCCCTATTTAACCCCTCATCTTCAGGAACAGGTTCAGGCATCTCTAAGAGAATGTGACGCATTCCGCAGGGAATTGCTTCTCAAATCACTGGAGCGCGAAATGAACAAACTGATCGACGAACGTCGGCTTGTTCTGCTGGAATCGCATGCTCCGGGCTGGGGTACGGCTTTATGGAAGCTGCTGCGTCCCGCAGCCGGGCCTTTGGCTCTGGCGGGTATAGTGTGGCTAATCTCACGGCTGATTGTGGAACTCATGTCATATAGTACTATCTATAATAGTCTACCCGAAGCTGTGCCATCTGCCTCATGGCTCATAGGGTGTACATGGATGAGATTTGTTTCCGGCTTGATCGCCCTGCTGTACGTATATCGGTTGATGACCCTGCGCAGACAAAATGATCTGGAGGTGACGGCATCCCATTTTCCAACGAGTCTGTTGTCCATGGTGATCGCCGTCGTTGCCCTGTTTCAATGGATCGGACCGGAAGCTTCTCCCTACATACTGGCTGTGCAGCTTGTCCTGTTTTTGATCGGCTTCCGACTCACCCGGGGCCGCTCACGGAGTGATCGCCCTTATGTTGGTCATCCCAGCTTGATGAAGGTCGATCCTTCTCTACATCAGGAAATGCACACGGCAGACAAAGACAGAACGTCCGACTCTTTTTTGGCGGAGGAACATAGCCGTTCCTAGACGGCAAGCGACGCAAGATCATATACAGCATGAACGTTCAAACCACGTACCATCACAGGACATCCCGGCAGATACCGAATGGTTTTATGGGGTGTCCTGTTTTTTGAACAATTTTATGTATGAATATTAAAAAAATCCATATATGTTAAACTATCATCAATTGTTGATGTGCGTTAGAATTGGAGAAACTATGCAACTGGACATTTCTGAAAAATCACTTCCCGTATATGAAGCGCCCCTTTTACCAATGACAACTGGCCTTCGGACATTACCTTCTTCCTGAACGATGTGAATCTGGGAACTTGGACCAGCCCGGGAGATTTCGGCGATAACCGGGGGAAATACACACCTGCATGGTGGCCTGATTGTATCAACCAATACGGTCTGCTCAAAAGACTTCGCGTTACGTCTGAGGGTACCTTTATGGACGGCAAGCAAATATCCAGTGTGACCTTAAGCCAGGTGCTGATTGATCAGAAGCAATGGAAATTCCGCATTGCCATTCTGGATGATGCCAAGCATGTTGGAGGGGTTACCCTATTCGGTACCGGCTTCGGTAACTACAATCAGGACATTCTGTTCCGCTTGTACTACAAGCCTGCGGAAAACCATACGAAAACAGCAACGGTAGAAGCTGGCTACAGCAGCAAATAAACTTTCAGACCATTTTCTTCTCAGACCCTAAAACACGGCCCTTTGCCCCATGCGTTCATGGCAAGCAAAGCGCCGTGTTTTATTTTTTCATCTTCTTTTGTCACGCTCTTTTGCCATACGCTATGACTGCCGCACAGGTTCAATGCATACGGGTGAAGGAACCTCCAGCACATATCCTGTTCGAGTTAATCGTCCGTCTTCGCCGTGAATAGCAAAGGATACGATGTTATTTCCGTCCTGATTCGCGACAACCAAATACCCGGACAGGATGTTGAAGTTACGCGGCGTGCTGCCAAAAGTCTCCACCCATTCAACCGTCTCCAGCTTACCGCTGTCCAGATCGACATGGTACAGCACGATGCTGTCATGCCCCCGGTTTGACACATACAGATAGCGTCCACAAAGCGTAATCCGAATGTCCGCGGCTGTGTTTTCCACATCTATGATGCCTTCCGGCAGTGTGGACAAGCTTTGCAGCAATTGAAGCTCCCCGTTACGATCGTTGTAGCTAAATACACCGACAGTATTATTCAGCTCGTTGACTACAAAGGCATAGGGACACGAAGGATGAAAGACCAGATGACGCGGACCGGAACCGGGCGGCAGGTCTGCCTCACGATGGGTCACCAGCTTCCCATCTTCCGTCAAACGGTATACCACAATCTGATCCAGCCCCAAATCACATACCATTGCGTACTGTCCTGAAGGATCAGGAATAATCGAATGCGGATGTGCCGCATCCTGACGATCTTGGCGAATACCTGAGCCGGTATGCTGAACCTGCCCCGACATTTCCCCCAATCCGCCAGCTTCCGTCACCGGGAATACCACGGCATTGCCGCCTGAATAATTGGAAGCCAGCACATACCGTCCATCCGCTGTCACTGAGACATAGCAAGTGTGCGCCCCTTCCGTCCCTTTTCGATCCAATGGGTGCAGCTCTCCCGTCTGCGCATGCACCTGATACGCGTACAACTCGCCTTCCTCTGTCTCACTGGCGGCATACAGCTTCGTTCCATCCGGGTGCAGTGCCAGAAATGAAGGCCGCTCAATCCCCTCCACACCGCCAATCATGCGCAGATCACCATTTTCCACACGTAAAGCGCATACATAAATTCCTCTCTCATGGTGAGACGCATATGTTCCTGTATAAAATAACTGTTCATTCCGCTCTTCCATCGGCTCTCATCTCCTTTTGGCTGTTGCGTCGTCTTATGGGCATCAGCACATGTGGCATGTCTTTAATCGCAAGCCCACCATTTAGATCCACCATTCATTATTACCCATGATTCGCTCCAAAGTGCAATATCTAGACGAACGAAATCATTTCAATGAAGTAAACATCACCGTAAGATATTGTTGTACACTTTGATTCTCTTTACACAGACTTCTCGTTTTGTTAATATTGTTAAAGTTAATTGTCAACCTTTTAAATGTTATTTTGGTTGACAATTAAAATACTAGGTTAGTGAAGGATGGTGATCATTACGCACTATGAACGTCTTGCCGCCATGAATAAGGCGCACTTATGGCTTCCCTTTACTCAAATGAAAGATTACAACGAGTCGGACCCTCTTATTATCGAACGTGGTGAAGGTGTCAAACTGTATGATGTCCAGGGACGGTCTTATTATGACGGGTTCTCGTCTGTTTGGCTTAATGTACACGGACACAACGTGCCGGAACTGAATCAGGCAATCACGGATCAGTTAGATCGGATCGCCCACTCTACACTGCTTGGAATGGCGAATATACCTGCCATCGAGCTGGCTGAGAAGCTGGTGGGGATCACACCCAAGGGCTTAAACAAAGTGTTTTACTCCGATTCAGGAGCAACCGGTGTCGAAATCGCAATCAAAATGGCGTTTCAATACTGGCACAACCGCGGAATACATGAGAAAAAGACATTTATTACGATGAATCAAGCGTACCATGGAGATACAATCGGGGCAGTCAGCGTCGGCGCGATTCCGCTGTATCATGATGTGTTCCGACCGATGCTGTTTCCCACAGAGGTCATTCCTTATCCTTATGCTTACCGCCACAAGGGGGGCGCAGCGGATGCAATGGAGTCTACTTTAAACGCTTTACGCATTTTGCTTGAGACTCGTGGAGATGAAATTGCAGCTCTCATGGTGGAGCCGATCGTGCAGGGAGCGGCAGGAATGATCATCATGCCGCCCGGCTGTTTGCGGGAAATGGCCGCGCTTTGCCGTAACCACGACGTACTACTCATCGCGGACGAAGTCGCAACAGGCTTCGGTCGGACGGGAGCCATGTTTGCCTGCGATCTCGAAGGCGTTTCACCTGATCTGATGGTTGTCGGCAAAGGACTCACTGGCGGCTATTTGCCCGTCGCCGCGACACTTGCGACTGACGAGATATATGACGCCTTCTATGCCGATTATCAAGAGCAAAAAACATTTTTCCACGGACACTCCTTTACCGGAAACCCGCTTGGCTGTGCAGTTGCTTTAGCCAGTCTAAAACGATTCGAGGAGCGAGATATGCTACAAGGCGTAATAGCAAAGTCCTCATGGGTTCAGCAAAAGCTTATGGCACTTAAAGAACGGCCGCATGTCGGTGAAATTCGGCAAAAGGGTCTGATGATCGGGATCGAACTCGTACGTGATAAGGCTTCACGCGAGCCATACGATTGGGCAGATCGAATCGGCGTTCGTGCTGCCCGGCGTGCAAGAGAGCTTGGCATGCTTACAAGACCGCTTGGCAATGTTGTCGTATTTATTCCCCCTCTTGCCAGCACGGAGGATGAGTTGAATGCCATGACAGATATTTTGGCGGCATCTATTATAGACGTCACCGAAAATGGATTAACGATATGAGCACATTACGGGGAATGTTTATAACCGGTACAGATACCGGCGTTGGAAAGACCATTGTGACATCGGCTCTTGCCGCTACGCTGCGTGCAGAAGGTCTGAATGCAGGTGTCTGGAAGCCTGTGCAGTCCGGCGGTCTTCTTGGCGAAGGATCAACGGATGCCGAACGTCTGCTGCAAAGCACAGGCATCTGTGAACGTCCCGAGGCTGTAGCACCTTTTACGTTCGAAGCACCGCTTACCCCAATGCTGGCCGCCAGGCAGGCTGGTGTGACGCTTACTCTCAAGGAGATTATCGCCGCAGGAGAACCACTTATCGGGCGCTATCAAGCACTGCTTATCGAAGGGGCAGGTGGGGTCGCCGTTCCGCTGACCGATGACGAGCTAGTGCTTGACCTGATTTCCGCGCTTCACGTACCCGCTCTGATCGTAGCCCGGTCCGGTCTGGGTACAATTAATCATACACTTTTGACCGTTTCCTTCTTACAGCAGCGCGGAATCCCGATTGTAGGCATCATTATGAACGACAGCGAATGGATTGACCCCCTGAATGATCCAAGTGCCGCGGCGAATGCGGAACTCATCGAACGCTACAGCGGCGGCCTGAAGGTCCTTGGTCGTTTTCCATGCTTACATGACGAGGCAAATACCGAGACGCTTATCCATTCTGTTCGAAGAACCATTCAATTAGCGCCGATCAGGCAAGCGTTATCCGTATAATCCTCTACAAGGCGGTGATGATCATCCATTGGATGAAAAAAGAACTTGAGGCATTGAACCACGCATCATTGGAACGCCGCTTGCGCACCCATGTCCCTATCCCCGAAAGTCCTGGTTATATGATGCATGGCGGACGAGTGCTGCTCGACTTGTCCTCGAATGATTATCTGGGACTTGCCCAGCATCCTGCCGTGATTGAAGCGATGCGTGATGCACTCCTCACGGAAGGAGTCGGGGCGGGTGCCTCCAGGCTTGTAACTGGCAACCGGCAGCCCTATGCACAGCTTGAAAAAGCGTTGGCAGAATGGCAGAACTGTGATGCGGCACTTGTCCTCGCAAACGGATATACAGCCAATGTCGGTGTCATTAGTGCGCTTGTGGGCCGTGGCGATGTGGTATTCAGCGACCAGCTCAACCATGCGAGCATCGTCGATGGCATTATTTTGAGCCGCGCCGAGCATGCCCGGTATCGTCATAACGATATGGAGCATTTGCGTGCCCTATTACATAAATTCCGTGATAAACGGCGGAAGCTGATCGTTACGGACGCAGTCTTTTCCATGGATGGTGATCAGGCGCGCTTGCTCGACCTTATTGCGCTCAAACGGGAGTATAATGCTCTGCTGATGGTTGACGAGGCACACAGCGGAGGGGTTTACGGTTTACATGGCGAGGGATTGACCCCTGCGCTCGGGTTAACAAATGATGTGGACATTCATATGGGAACACTCAGCAAATCGTTTGGCGTCTATGGAGCTTATGTTTGTGGAAATGAGACGCTCACCAGATGGCTGATCAATAAAGCCAGGCCGCTTATCTATTCAACGGCATTGCCTCCTTCTCTTATAGCGGGGACTACCCAAGCATTGCAGCTGATACAAACAGAGCACTGGCGTCGTGAACGGCTGTTTGCGGCAAGCGAATTTTTTCGTTCCTCATTATGTAAAGCGGGTTTTAACGTCGGTAACGGAGATTCTCCGATTGTGCCTTTGATCGTAGGCCACAATCATAAAGCTCTGCAATTTAGCAGTGCTCTGGAAAACGAAGGGATTGCAGCGATAGCCATTCGTCCTCCAACAGTACCCGAGGGTACAGCGCGAATTCGCTTCTCCTTGTCGGCTGTACATTCCCTGGAGGAGCTGACAGATGCCGTTACGAAAATTCGCAGAATAGGACTTCGACTGGGGGTATTGGAATCATGCGATCAGAGTTAGGCGGCACAATCTTGTGGCTGACCGGGTGGAGTATGTCAGATAAGGTCTTTGACCGACTTCGCGAGCTTCTTCCTGATTTTCATCATGTTTCTATAGATTACAGTGCTGCCGCTTCTTCAGAGGATATACTGCACTTGACAGAAACGGCAGCAAAAAATCTGCTTTCCTTGGGCTCCGGTCCGGTTCTGATCGGAGGCTGGTCACTGGGCGGGTTATTGGCATTGAAACTCGCGGACCAGGAACTGGCGGACGGACTTGTACTTCTTTCAGCAACAGCCAGGTTTACCCGTCCTAAAGAACAGCGGAATCGCGGCTGGGCAGATGCATATGTTAGACAGATGATCACCGGACTCAGAAAAGATCGGCAGGCTATAGAGAGCAAATTCAGTCAGATGGTGTTTACGGAGTCGGAAACAGAGGCGGATCTCAGGAACAATCATCCCCTCATCGGCAACTGGACAACTCCGGCGCTCATCGCAGGTCTTGAAGTCCTCCGTAATGTGGAATGCCTTTCCCGAATTCCGGCAATCCATTGTCCGGTTCTTCTTATACACGGTACCGGGGATAAGATTTGTCCTTACGCGGCGGCAGAAGAGTTGCTCACGCTATTGCCTCAGGCAAAGTTACTAGCCATACCCAATAGCGGGCATGCTCCGTTTTTGGGAAGGGAAGACCATATCGCTGAATCAATTAGGAGTTGGTGGCATGATCAGTAGAAAAGCAGCTATTGGACGTCAATTTAACCGTAGCGCGGCAGGGTTGTATGATACTCATGCCCATGTACAGCGCATTATGGCGGACAAGCTTGCAAAATCTCTCATGAATCGGACAAATGCTAGTGATTCAAACAGACTCAGCATTCTTGAGATCGGTTGCGGCACCGGCACTCTAACTGAAATTTTGATGAACAGGGGGCCACACTCGTCTATTACTGCGCTGGATATTGCGCCTGCAATGATTCTGGCGGCTGAACAGCGTGTGTTAAGCGCTGCAAACCATGTAGGCTCCAACGGTAGACCCTCATCTGATATCCACTTTTTGCTTGCCGATGTCGAAATGTGGGCGGCTAACGCTCCTGCCTCTTCGTTCGACCTCATCGTTTCCAGCGCTTGTTTTCAATGGTTGAGCCAGCCCCAGCAAACGCTGAATTACCTTCACCGGCTGCTTCGCCCCGGAGGGATACTCGCATTCGCAACCTTCGGGCCTGGTACGTTCCGCGAGCTGCATACGGCTTTTGAAGAAGTTTACCGTGCTGAAGGTATGGAGCCCCAGAGGCACGGACTATCGTTTCAATCTGCTGACCAATGGAAAGATTCGTTAACAAAGGCTGGGTTCTCAAACATCCAATATGAATGTATGCTTTTAACGGAGGAGTACGCTTCACCAAGGGATTTTCTATTATCTGTAAAAGCACTGGGAGCCAGCACTTCAGAAGCCGCCATTTCGCGCAGTCTCGGATCGCGGCGTTTGTTCACCAATTTGTATAAAGAGTATGAAGACAAGTTTAGCACGCCGGGAGGTGTTGCGGCGACTTATGATATTGTATTTATTCAGGCATCAGCAACTTAATGATCTTTAAGGATACAAGTCAAAAATAGGATAGATATTTAGGAAAATAACACTAGCGAGCGGTCCGCATCGGATTCCGGCTTTCGCAGGGCACCTTGGTCTGGCAAAGTCCGCAACCGGCACCCGATTCAGCCTCACCGCCGTTTAACACTGCCCATTTCCGGGATTCCTCACCGTACACAAAATTCATGCAGGCGATTTTGTCATGGCCGCCTTCCTTGCTGATGGCCTGCACAGGGCAGCGGGTAATGCACACACCGCAACTGCCTTTGCTGCACAGCAGGCAGTTCCCGGTATGGCTCAAGTTCGAGGACGCTCTGGCATCAGACGGCACCTGCAGATCAGTTACTACAGACAGCAGGCGGATGGCAATTCCTTTCTCAGTGATGAAGCCGTCGTTGATACTGAAGGTGCCGAGGCCGGCTGCATACGCGATATGCCGTTCCGACCAGTTAGAGACCGGACCACCTGTGGCACCGTGGATGCTGTACCAATCCGTATCCAGCGGCGCCACCGCGCGGTAACCAAGCCCGGTCAGATATCCCGCCAAATGCTGCCTTGCCGAACGTACAAAATATTCATCGCCAAAGGTCCGCAGCAGCGCCCACTCTCTGGAGGCTCTTGCTTTTTGCGCACGATTGGCCTTTCGGATCGTCTCGCTGATCGGCAGCACAACACTGACAACGGTGCCTCCATCAAAACTTCCTGTGCCGAGGGTCCGTTCGAAGGCTTCCTGCGGCGTAGCATGGTCGGGGCCCACCACTCTTTTATACTCCTCAAACAAAGGATCATTGGCCGCAGCAAATTGAATAATCGGCTCCTCGTAGTAAGGGCTCTGCAATTCTTCACAGAAATTTCCTTTGTCTTCGCTCACATAGGTTTTCATCTCGGCTGCGATGAGTTCTCTCATGTCCGGTACGGGCACTACCATCCTATCCACATCCCTCTTCTTTGTTATTGTATATCTCTCGGCTTCCTTGCGGATACCCGGTGACAGGTTAATGGCTGCAATACACATCTCAACTCTTTTTCGTGTATATACACGAATGAGTCAGCATACCTCCCTTATAAGGCGGCGGCTAATCACAGGCTCAATTTTTCAATTTTGGATAACAGTGCGGTCAATATCTGCAAATCGCCGCTTCCCAGTGACTCCTGCAAAAAAAGCTGCGCCCCCTCCCATAGCTCTGCTGCATCGTTATATACCGCTTTTCCACTCCCCGTCAGAGTAAGGCAGCGGTTCCGGCTTCCCTCAGCGGATGTATCCTCCACATACCCGCTTTGCTCCAGTGCCTTCAAATTGCGCACAAGCGTGGTCCGGTCGAGCCGCATCTCCAACGCTAATTCGCTTACACTTACCGATCCCAGCACCGTTAAGTGCTTGAGCAGCGAGAACTGGCTGATATTGAGTCCACTCGGAGCCAGATACCGGTCATACAGCCCTGTTACAGCCATCGAGGAACGGCGCAGATTAATGCATGTGCAGACTGAGGGCGAGCACTTCTGCGATGATTTTTTGTCCTTCCTTGACGCAGTCATAGGTTCTTCTTTCCTTCCATCTTTTCGTGTATCTACACTATCTCAAAATCCGTGTGTTTTGTCAGGGCAATTTGTCACAGTCTCCATTCTCTGATTTCCTTCTAACGGTGGTGGTGAAATGTGGATGCATAGCTTCCTGATTTCCGGTGTTCAAAGTCAAGCTGCAAATGCAAATAAGTCTAATCAAGGGTAAAATAGTGCTTGACGTTCCTTATCTCGCTGAAATCCCATTCTGTTGTACTTTATACAATTGAGCACCTATTTTACATCACCAGATACTTCCTTACCAGAGAAAAGTATACTTTCCGTTCAGTAAATCACAATTTTTACATTGCATGATTTCCCATACAAGGACAAAATCACCCTAACGGGTGATTAAGCTTTTGGGCCAGCGGTCATTTGTCCGTTGGCACTTCTTTTCTAGCCAAGGTTCCATTACACACGGGACAGACAAACTCCGGGGATTCTCCTGTTTCAAGATTCAAAAAAAAAAAAACAGGACGTTTAGTTCAGGAAACGCCCTGTTTTCAATAACTTGGAGAAAAAATGATCCTTCAAAAAAACATTTTCGATCGGCAGGCAATACTAAACCGCCGTCGTTTGCGTACCTTTGCTGTTCCATTTAACAGCCAGTCCCAAACTGAGGATGAGAATGACCGCCCCAAAAATGTACGGCAAATTGATATTCACCTCAAACAGCGTACCCGCCAGCGCAGGTCCCAAAATATTACCGATACTCATATAGGCATTGTTCATCCCGGCTGCAACCCCCTGCTCATCCCCGGCCATTTTGGATAAAGCCGTATTAATGGCTGGTCGCAGCAGCGACGTGGCGGTAAAGAAGATGAGTGATACCCCGAGTACATAATAAAAGTTGCCGGAGAGCAGCATAAGCACAAGAGAAATTGCGGAAAACAGAAAGGAGCCGATAATGACACCTTTTTCGCCAAAACGATTCAACAACGGACTGATCACAACCGCCTGAATCACCGTTCCGACCAGCGCGCCTACCGTAATAATGATGGCAATATCACGCTCATTGTAATGAAACTTGCCTGTCACGAAGAAAGGAAACATCGTTTCAAAATGCGTCAGCCCGAAAGTTAGCGTGAAAATCATAATCAACAGTATGAAGTAGGGCTTGCGAAAAGAAAGTGCAAACTGCTTAATGACATTGTCGCGCTTGACTTTGACATTCCGGAATTTCAACTGTTTATCCATCGACAAGGTTTCGGGCAGCAAAACCAACGAAATCAGGGCAGCTACACCCGATACTCCCGCCGAAACGTACAAAGGCGTACGAATCGAGATATCTGCCAGCAAGCCACCCACGCCAGGGCCGATAACAAACCCAAGAGACATGGCCGCGCCCAACAAACCCATTCCTCGACCGCGATTGTGTACCGTCGTAATGTCAGCAATATAAGCCATCATCGGAGGGATCATAAATGCGGCACCCGCACCGCCGAGCAAACGGGAAATATACAGCATGGTCAACGAGTGTCCAATAGCAAACAATGCAGAAGACACCGTCATGATCACCAAACCGATAATAATCATTTTTTTACGTCCGTATTTATCGGACCATTCTCCAGCTAACGGCGAGAACAGAAACTGGGTCAAGCCAAACACGGCAACCAGGTAGCCTCCCGTTTCGCCACTGCCTCCCAGGGAACTCATGAATTTGGGGAGGATCGGAATGATGAGGCCAATTCCCAGCATGGCAATAAACATATTAATCATCAAAATGACCAACGGCCCCATTTTCAACTGTTGTGAATCTGACATGTTGCGTTTTGTCCTCCTAAGGTTATTTATTTCGCATACGAAAATCTTATTTTGCGACTATTAGTTCAAAACTCTTCACTATATTAATAGACCCTCAAGCAAATAACAATCATAAATCACACTAAAATATATCAATAATCCGAAGCCGTTATAAGAAAATATAATTGCTTCTTGAAAAATAGAAAAGTAGTCTTAGCAGCTTGCATTTGGCATCGGGGAGCACGTTGATACCCCTTCTGCATATATTATATACAAACATGTGTTCTATGTACAATGCACAAAAAAAGGAACTGCCAGCATAACACTAGCAGAACCCTAATTTTAAATTTAATGCAAAGACGCTTGATCCTAATCTGCTATATGCAATTCATAAAAGTTACCTATCGTGCCACTCCGCAGGCGGATGGTCCTTCCCATCGCCATCGCCCCCGCAATCCTAGAATAAAGCCTCTGATCAAGGTAGAAATCCGGGGAGGTGATGCTTCCGAAGCGAGCTTTCCTATGGAAAGCTTTGAAAGCGACCGCTTCGCTTGTACAGCACCATTCCGTCTATTAAGTTTTCCATGTACATTTTTTTTAGTTCAGCTTACATATTTGGCTATGACTATTGGCATTCCATTCTTTACTTCCACTTGGCAATTCAATCCCCACACTCACATAGAGTGCGACGCTACCGGATATTAATTTTGAACGGTTCATGGATGTAGAATTTCAATCCACGCACTCACATAGAGTGCGACTTAAGGTTAGCAGAGCTTTTTTTATTTACGTTTAAGCACCTCCAATGACAGCGTGAAGCTGAATACTATGGTGCTCGTCATAAGCATGATTAGGCCCATTCACGATAAACAGAAAACTAGCTGCGACGATCAACAGAACCATTTTTCTCAACATTGTCTAACCACACCTTTTCAATAAAATTGAAAAACTCTGTTTTGATTTCAGTAACTGCATGCACTTGAAAGTGAGCAAATAACCCTATACATTTTATAAAATATGTCTCATTATTTAGTGTATTCGCTTTTAGCAAAGCATTCATCAAATATTTAAAGCCATCATTATACATCCCTTGATACAAATTATAATATGCTAGTTCGTAACTAAAGAGTGCAAACTGTTCTGGTATTACTTGATTAGTGTACATGTCAGATGATGGCTGTCCCTGTTGCACAAAAGAGTCAATAACCGTTTCAAAACGTTTAAGTATGTGATTCACATCTAACTGATATCGGTTAGCTGCAAACATTACGTTCAACAGCTTAGTTACCATTTCTTTATCAGCTTTATTCGTTGATGCAGCAATATATTCAACATAATCCGTAAGCACACTTGTATCCCCAGACAAAAGCTTAAATACGTAAGTATTACCTTCCGCCCAATGTTGAAACAAACCGATCCAGTGTCGGGTATCCTCGTCCGTCTCTTTGACCCAATCTAAATTAGCGTAGGCGTATGTATATTGTAGAGCTTGTTGATAATCGCCTTGGGCTTCACAGACACTTGCACACAACAAATCGGCATAGGTGATGTACACAAACAAGGGACGACTTAGCTTCTTAGTTGACTCATTGCGCTCTCGCTTCTTCTGTTGATGTTTCATCGAATATTGAACTTTCGCTTTCTCCTTCATTTTTCTCGCTGTTTTATCAAGATTGTCCCATTGACTCAAAGACCTGTACACATTCGCCAAATCCTTCAATGCGTCAAGCTGGTCTATTTCATCTAGGCGTTCGACAAAATCCTCAAATTTTGTAGCTGCATCGAGATTTTGGCGTTGATCGTCTCCAATCTGAATCGTGAATATACGATATTGACAGATTGCCAAGCGTTCAGAGTGCTGGTACTTCTCGGTCTCTGCAACCCCGTTATAGAGGAGCAGCGCAGCAGCATGTCGATCTTGTGCGAATAGCTTTTCTGCCACATCAAATAACTTTGGGGAATACAGCAGATTGTCCATGATATGCCCAACTATACGCTGAATCGCTTCCAGCTTATCCAGTTCAGCACACCGATACAATACTGGCTCGATTCGCCGCCAATCCGGAGAAAGGCCGATGATGTAATGTTCTATGTATCGTTCGTAAAAATAACCTTCCGGTAATCCCATAGCCAGCGCCATTCGATCAAGCTGATGTATAGCAACAGGACGATGCTTAAGAATCCAATTATTAAGCGTTCTTTGATGAACACCTGAACACTCCGAAAATTCTGCCAATGTCATGCCATTTTGTTTTAGATATTCTTCCAACTCCGCTAAAATCTCAGGTGTATGCTTCATGTCATATCCACCCTTCACATAAAAATTCCAATATTTTTATATTATTGTATTCTATTGTTGACCATAATTTAACAGTTGTCAATAACTTTTTTAGATTTTTTTGGCATGAAATGACGTAAAAAAACACTCTCCGCCAGCCTTTACTCATCTAAAAAATTACTAAATATATTCATATATGATATAAAAAGGACTCTTCCAATATGGGCAGAGTCCTTTACGCTGATAATGTATTTACAAATTTTTTAAGGAGGCATTTTGTTATGAAAGTAAAATTACCACAAGCTTTTCTAGCTGCAACGTTACTCATCTCTTTGGGGGGCGTCAGTCCAGCAATCTCTCATGCTGAGAAAGGAGAGAAAATCCCTGGGCAAATGTTAGCGGATACAATCATCCAATATGATGAGAACAATAACATGGTTGTATTGGAAAAAGGAACTCCGGTACCTGAACAGCAAAAATCTAAAGCTGCTATTGCCCCACTTACTGCTGAACAACAGGTTGAGCTAGAAAAAGAAAAACAACAGGATAAAGAGATCGAAGAAGCAACCAAATCACTGCCGGTATATCATATTGATAACCCTGACCCTCAGCCTGGTTTAAAAGTAATTTATGACGGCGAAGGTTTTATCAAAGATATTATTTTGCCTGATCAAAAGGAAATCAACTGGGACTTATACATACGAAGAATACGATAATGAAATTAAAATTCGCGGAACATCTAGTGGCTATGTTCGAGGCACAGGGAGGGGTCCCACCAACATTTTAACGGAATTATACGCTAAGCCTTCAATTTCGAGGAGCCTAGCGTTTTTTCATACTCTAAGTAATCTTGGACAAAGAAAAAACCGCTGACCCACGTTATGGAGTAGCGGTTTCAAATTCTAATGCTTCCTGGTAAATTTTACTCGCCTGAAAAAATTAAAATATTATTCTACTCATTATTGCGGTGTCTAAACAACTTATTGAGAAGGGAATTCCTAATCAAAACAATTATAACTTCTGGTAGAAACACAAAAGACATATATAGGGTGATGATGATTGGTGAATTTGCAATAAAAACTACTGCCACCCGCTCCTCCTCAATCCAAAACAACCAAATTGGTACTGATACAATCCATAACAATGCATTAGAAATCATTAAATGTCGAAGGTTTTTCCAAAGAAAACAAAACAAAACTGCAATGACTGCTGGTATAACCCATGAAACTATCTTAGCACCACTACTTAATATCACAAATGCCGTAATAGGATAGAGTATTACGCTTAAGATCTGAACCATTCTATTATTATAAAAACTCAATTTTCCATCCCCCTCCTCTTATTTCGACAAACAAATGTCTCTTTTAGGATAAGTATACCTCTTTATTCTATTTACTTCCATCATATTTTGTGTATAATAGGCATTGCAACTAATTTTATAGAAAATGGTGGTGTATTATGAAAAAAAACTTAAAGATTTTTTTACCTTTTCTACTAGTACTTCTCTCTTTTACCTCTTTATTTGGTATAACTTCTGTAAGTGCTTCTGAAGCTAATCCTTCTGTAAGTGCTTCTGAAGCTAATCCTTCTGTAAGTGCTTCTGAAGTTAATCCTTCCGTAAGTGCTTCTGAAGTTAATCCTTCCGTAAGTGCTTCTGAAGTTAATCCTTCCGTAAGTGCTTCTGAAGTTAATCCTTCCGTAAGTGCTTCTGA
>JBEUOG010000029.1:0-77898 GCA_040544055.1 Paenibacillus sp. PvR008 | reverse complement strand
TGGAGATTTTTTTATGGAGTGGACAACAAGTTTTTAACATTTATAGCACAATTATAGATTTGTTGATCGATAATTTTTATGCAACGCTAATGATATTATATATATTTGCTTGTCCTTTTTATTGCAATCATTGCTGGCAACATACTATTTAATATCTTCAAGAAAAGACAAGGAGAAGGTAGTAAAGCGCCTGATGTAGTAACAATTATAGGATTAGTGATCGGACTGGCGTTAGGCATCGCTCCTGTCTTTCTCAGTGGCATACAAGAGTGGACTTGGCACACTACAGTCCTTGTGCTTGGTTCTGCTCTTGTTATTGGACGCATCCTGTATGGCTGGAGAAAAGACAGAGATAATAAAACAAAAAAATAGCTGATACAGTTATATCACGATGTTCGTCAATCTAAGCCCTCATTTGCGATGATGGCTTAGTTGATAAAGAGGTAGGGAGAATAATGAACAAGAAAAAGATTTGGAAGATAGTTGGCTTTTCCGTTTTAGCGATTATTTTATTTTATGTTTTTTTTGCTATTGTGGGATATTATCAATTTATCACCAACGTAAGACCATAGAGGTGGTATTATCTATCATTCATTTACTTCAATATTTTTCGTTGTACTTGCTATAATAATTCAAATAACGATACGAAAATTGGAACCTCGAACAAGTAAGAGAACAATGTTGAAAGTGAGAATTGCAATCATAACAACAGTCCTGCTTATAGGAGTCGTGTTGTATATCATTGATCCGTAATGGTGGATCATTGTAGCCTTTGTATTCTTGTTTGTGGTTACTGCTATCTTTTTATTGAAACGTTGGCGAGAAAAAAGTTGAATCAGAAAAAAAGCCTTCCTTGTTTATAGGAAGAATTTCCACTTTATCCCTTAGTTGCCCCCTCCGCGATGCCCTCCATGATGAATTTTTGGAAGAATGAATAGATCAAGATAACCGGGATGGAGGTCAGTGACAAGTGCGACGGGTGGCTCCTAACACATCTTTAAGGGCCACCAGTATTATTTTTATACAACAAAACATCTTTTTTGATATGATTATTTTGTAGACTTTACTTCATATAATACATAGACAAATATTTCAAGGAGGTACTTCATGAGAAATTCTTTTTCATCAATATTGACATACAGCATACAAGCAATTGCGATTTTACTCATTATCTTTAATATATTGAGAAGAAACGAAAAAAAAGTAGGTTGGGGATCACTTTCACCCCTTTTAGCTCTTCTTGGCATGGCTGTTTCTTTTAAATTTGGCAATTACATATTTGGTGACCAGTTGCTCTCCTTTTTAGGATTGCCCGCATGGTCTAACAGTGTTGATAATACTAGGTTTCACTACACCATTTTTCTATCCAGTATTTTCTTTATCCCCAGTTTAATCATTGGATATAAAAATCCTAAAGAATTTGGAGCTATGATCGGAAAACTGATTTCTAGTATATACCTAACTTTGATCATAATTACGCTTTTATTTTTTATTATAAGCTAATTTCTCGAAGTGAAAGTTGGATGTGCAGTCGTTATTGGTCGCATCCTGTATGGCTGGAGTAAAAATAGAAGTCACTAAAAAATGGCTGAGGGATAGTTGACTTTGCTCTATAATCGTACTTACTGTGATTGAAGGGGGATTTTAAAATGATAGATACTGCGAAAGGTATAGAGTTTTTAGAGTCTAACTTGGAAAATGAATAAGAAAACTATTTTAATCATTATCGGAGCCATTTTAGCGATCTTTATTCTCTGTTTCTTTTTAAACCTATGGGTGGTCAATAACCTTCATGTTGTACCTTCCCAATAACTATGAACAAAAAAATTTTGGAAAGTAGTAGGATTCTCTGTTCTACCCATTGTTTTAGTTATAATTTTCTTGGGTATTGTGGGATATTATCAATTTATCACCAACGTAAGACCATAGAGGTGGTATTATCTATAATTCATTTACTTCAATATTTTTCGTTGTACTTGCTATAATAATTCAAATAATAGAAGGTTCAAATATTAAAAAGGCTCCTCTATTGTAAAATAATGATGTTGTATCCGATAATGTAAAAATAGTTCAGATCCATGAAAATGAATTGACTATAGATATCAATTTCATTCGTGAATTTGATGCTGTCGGTGTTGTTCTCGAGGATGGAAGCAATGTACGGTTAAATTCCGGTCAATACTATTTCGAAAATTTTAAGGAAGACAATCTAAATGAGTTTGATAAAGAAATCCTCTAAGTTAATAATTTCCATTTAAAATTCAAAGATGGACACTTGCTGACAGATATCATACTTCCTCAAGATAGGAACTCCAAAATAGAATATCTATTTCCATCCCAAATTAGAAAGTATGCATCTAATATAAAGTTCTCTCATCAAAAGATAGACGATAACTTCGTCAAGTATACGTTAGAGGCTGATATTTCTCGAGACATCCTTTCGAAAAACAATGTAAATTCAATCATTTTTGATATTGGAATAATTCAAAATTACAAAAATCACAAATGGTTCCTAATAAAGGGGAAGGTGCCTATAGAAGCGTCTGATTTTAAAAAATAAAAAATACATCCCTTCTCCAAAAAACAAAAAAAGGCGCGGTCTGAAAATATCAGATTCCGCGCCTTTTTACACCTCATGATCTCACAGTCTAATATCCCCTATATGCTGGTGTACCACATACATCATCCCCATCAGAAATAAGGCTAAAGCGAAGTAACCGATGCCGAATTTCCAGCGTGATGACGTGGGTACTTCGAAATATTTATCATTTTCAAACGGAAGGTAATCAATCTCACACAACAATTTAAGCTGATACGCATCCGGTGTCGGTATATGCTCCACACCATTCAGCCATACATGCTGGACAAGACACTGCTGTGGCAGCAAAAGCGTCTGCTCCACATCCAGACTTTCCATATACACCGTCACATATTGTTGCCCTTCCAGATCCGAGTAGGTATTAAAGGATAGTTTACGGGTATGCTCCGGTCCGGGCAGAGGGTGTCCTTGCTCATAAAGATGCTGTACGTTAACCAGCGGCTTTTGCAATAAAGATTGGACCTTGACCTCTCCTTTATTGCGTTTAATATATTTTTTGTACAAATCGTAGGCAAAAAGCGCCCAGATCAGGAAAAATAAAAAGGATTTTAAATACACAATGACGACGATTCCACCCAACAAGCCGACTAGCCACAACCACCGCGTTACTGCCGTGGAAATCCGTCCTCCGTCAAGCGGGTGAATTGGCAGCAGATTGATCAAATTCAGGAAAAAACCAAAATACGCCAGCGCATACAATAGCGGACTGTCCGTTGCATAGGCTCCTGCGTATACCGCCACGGCCCCAACCGTGCCCAGTAACGGGCCGCCCATCGCCACATACGCCTCTGTTTGCGCATCCAAAGGATGCCGTTTCATCGTAATCAGCGCACCCAGAAAAGGGATAAACAACGGTGCCGACACCGGAAGTCCTTTGCGCTTGGCAGCCCACACATGCCCTAGTTCATGCACAAACAATAGCAGCACAAAACCGACCGCAAATCCCCACGGGTACAGAAGCGCATAGAAGCCAATCGTCGTCGCCATAGATATCAGCGCACCGCCGAATTTACCGAATTTCAATAGAGCCAGCAACGACTTCCCTTTCAAAAGAAGCAGAGCCGCTGTACTGCCTAGATACCATTTGGATGAGCCGGATTTGGAATTAGCCTTTTTATCTTCTTTTTGCAAAAGCGTCCGCCTCCTTTCTCTACACCTCCATTGTATCCTGCTCTGTACAGCTTGTAAAAACAATATCAAAATATTCCAAATGGCGCCCACATAACCATCCGCATGTGTTCATCCTCCCGCCTGTTCTGTTATCATGAAAGAAAACGGAATGACTCAGGAAAGGATTGCGAACCATGAGCTTTGAACTTACCCGGCGGGTCATTAGACAGCTATGCAGTCAAGCCGCTTATGACAACGGGGATGCCTATTATCGGGCCAAAAGAGTGGCCTTTACGCAAATAGATCATGATGATGGTGTGTATGAGGCCACGGTCAAAGGCAGTCGCTTTTATGCCGTTGCTGCTATGATCCGCCCCAACGGCAGTATCCGCGCGGAATGCACCTGTAACACATTTCAGACCACCGGACAGTATTGTAAGCATATTGCTGCCGTTCTCATTAACGCCCATGAAATGCTGCACGGAAAAAGCCTGTCTGTACGTTCTTATGCTTCCAGACTCCATTCGGGCATGACCACGGATTCAGTAGAAGGAACTGAAGCAGACGGAATCTATACCGCTACCGATGCTCAGTATGATCACGCCCGGGCCGCACGATTCTCTGGCATCACGCAAAGTGACCTCCAACTGACCGACAGTATGCTAAAGCTATTCAGCAGCAAGAAGCCGCTTCGCAGCACCCCTACCCTGCTGGATACCCGCGCTGTTCTGGATTTTCAGTTTGTGATCCGTCCCTTTGCCTACGGTTATCAGAAATACATGTTTGGCATAGAGATGAAAGCCGGACCCAAACGGTTGTATATCGTCCAGAAAATCCGTCCGTTTCTCGACAGCATTGATCATGGCGACAGCTACATGTTTACGAGAAACTTTTCATACGTGCCTCAGTTATACCGATTTCGGCTTGAGCATGATGCCATTCTCCAGCAGTTGGTTCAGGTTCGTCGCAATGAACGGATGATCCGGGAAACCTCGGGTACGTATTCGTCCTCTGGCAGCCATATGAGTGGAGAACGGATGCTACTCATTCCACCTGCGGCCTGGGAAAAGCTGCTCCCCTTGCTGGCAGCAGCACAGGGCGTCCAGTTTGAAATTCACGGAAACACAACCGAGGGTATTCCTCAGTCGGACAACATGCTGCCGCTACAATTTGAATTCGATAAGGCCGAGGCTGAAAACGAAGGCTACCAGCTAAGCATTCAGGGACTGGCTGATCTAACCATTATGGAGGACTACGGCATCGTCATTGCCGATGGCAAGCTCGTAAAGCAGAAGGACGATCCGCTGCGACGTCTGTCCGAGCTAAAACGGATGGTGGAGGTCCATCACAAGCGGAAAATTCAGATTGCACCGGAACAGATGGAGTCTTTTATGGACAAGGTTGTCCCCGGGTTGACGAAGCTTGGACGTGTCCATATGACACGGTCTGTCTCTGAGCGGGTCACACAGCAGCCATTGAAGGCGAAGCTATATCTGGATCGTGTAAGAGACAAGCTGCTGGCAGGACTGGAGTTCCAATACGGGGAAATCATCGTGAACCCACTGGAAACCGACGAGCGGAAGCCTGACAACGAGCGTATTCTGATACGGGATGGGGAGCAGGAACAACAGATTTTGGACCTGATGGAGCATAGCTCCTTCGCCAAGACAGACAGTGGATATGTTATGGAAGATGAGGATGCGGAATATGATTTTCTATATCATACGGTGCCACAGCTGGAAAAACTGGTAGAGGTGTATGCCACGGGTGCTGTTAAATCGAAAGTAAACAACACCCTGCCCACCCCGAAGGTACGAGTAGAGCTAGACGAACGTACCGATTGGCTTGAATTTAAATTTGATATCGAAGGCATTCCGGAATCCGAAATCCGCCTACTGCTAAAATCATTGGAGGAAAAGAGAAGATATCACCGCTTGCCGAATGGTGCTTTGCTGCCGCTGGAAACAGAGGAATACAAGGAACTGATCCGGTTCATGAACGAAACGGGAATTCGCAAAAGCGACCTAGATGCCGCACAAATTCGCATACCCGTTACGCAAGGACTGTATTTAATAGATCCCCATGATCAAGGGAAGAATCTGACGCTGGGCAAAACGTTTCGCCAACTGCTGGAGAATATTCGTAATCCCGATCATCTCGACTTTCCAGTACCCGATACACTCGCTCCGATCCTGAGGGATTATCAGGTCTACGGCTTTCAATGGCTCAAGACGCTGGCGCATTACCGTTTCGGGGGCATTTTGGCAGATGATATGGGACTGGGCAAAACGCTGCAAAGTATCGCTTTCCTCGTCTCTGTGCTGCCAGAAATCCGCAATCAGCAGCTTCCAGCCATGATCGTGTCCCCTGCGTCACTGGTGTACAATTGGCGGAATGAGCTGGAGAAGTTTGCACCCCATATCCGCGTCGCTATTGCAGACGGTAACACGGATGAACGCAGTCGGATCATCAGGGACGCAGCCCGGTATGATGTCATCATCACCTCCTATCCTCTGCTGCGTCGGGATACGGACTTGTACGGCAAGCTATCGTTCCACACGCTGATTTTGGACGAGGCGCAGGCATTCAAGAACCATGCCACCCAAACGGCACAGAGTGTGAAGGATGTGAAAGCTCGTTACCGTTTTGCCCTTACTGGAACACCGGTGGAAAATACACTGGAAGAGCTATGGTCCATCTTCGATGTGGTATTTCCCGAGCTATTTCCCGGTGGCAAAAGAGCATTTCACAATCTCACCCGGGATGTGATCGCCAAGCGGGTACGCCCGTTTCTGCTGCGCCGCCTCAAGAGTGACGTCCTGAAGGAGCTGCCGGAAAAAATCGAATCCGTTCAGGTGTCGCGGCTCCTGCCGGATCAGAAGAAGCTGTATACGGCCTATCTGGCCAAGCTCCAGCATGAGACATTAAAGCATCTGAATGAGGAAGGCTTCCAGAAAAACAGGATCAAGATCCTTGCGGGTCTGACCCGGCTTCGCCAGCTCTGTTGTCATCCGGGCTTGTTCATCGAGGGCTACACCGGAAGCTCAGCCAAGTTTGAGCAGCTGCTTGAGATCGTTACGGAATGCCTTAGTTCGGGCAAGCGGATGCTCATCTTTTCACAATTCACGACGATGCTTCAATTGATCGGACGCGAGCTTGCTCAGGAAGGAGTGCCCTACTTTTACCTGGACGGGCAGACTCCCGCTTCGGAACGTGTGGAGCTGTGCAGCCGTTTTAATGAAGGAGAACGCGATCTGTTCCTGATTTCTCTGAAAGCAGGAGGAACCGGCCTGAATCTCACCGGAGCAGATACCGTCATTTTGTATGATCTGTGGTGGAATCCCGCTGTAGAGGAACAGGCTGCCAATCGCGCCCACCGGATAGGCCAGAAAAAAGTCGTGCAGGTGATTCGTCTCGTCACGCAAGGTACGGTAGAGGACAAAATGTATGAATTACAGCAAAAAAAGAAAAATCTCATCGACCAGGTCATCCAACCGGGACAAGAAACCCTTTCGGCACTGACCGAGCTGGAGATTCGTGAACTGTTAATGATCTAGGCAGCGTTATTTTTCATAGAAGAGACTTCTGGATCATACCGGCCTGGCGCTGAAAGAATTCTATGTTCTCATGTTTCTTTCAAGATTCAAAAATATACCTGCACATCGCCGTGTGGTTCATACGGTCGTGCAGGTTATTTTTTGTGATCAAACAAACCACCCGGCCAGTAATGGCCCGATGACCGATCCCAGTACCGCGCTAAGTGTCATGGACACAGAGCTCATGGACATGGATAACTCTCCGTATTCCGCTGTTTTGGAAATCCCCAATGCATGCGAGGCGCTGCCAAGCGCTATCCCTTTTCCAAGCGGACTGTCGATACGGAACCAGCCAAGCACACGCGGCCCGAGAATGACGCCGGAGAAGCCCGCGATCATAACGGCAACCACAGTCATGGCGGGGATTCCTCCCAATCCGGAAGCAATCTGAATCGCTACGGGCGTGGTGATGGATTTGGGCAATACAGATAGAACCAGCTCCCGTCCCAGTCCTGCAAGACGCGCCAGAACAATACCGCTGACCATACCCGTGAGCAGGCCGATCAGCACACTTGTCAGGACAGGTGCGGCATGCCGGAGCAGAACGTGTCTTTGTTTATACAGCGGATACGCTAAAGCAACTACAGCAGGTCCCAACATACGATTAATCCATTGTCCACCCACCATATAAGTCTCATAAGAAATATGAAAACACGAAAGCAACACAATAATCAGAATCGTACTGGTCAAAATCGGTAATAAAAATGCATACCGCCAGCGCATATACAGGCAGTTCATCGCCACAAAAACAACAATTGTGAAAATAATCACAATGATGGCGAGGAGTGAGTCAAACATTCCTTCGCTTCCCTTCTTTGGTGTGCCCTATGATTCAGCCAATGCCCCGTAAGCCCGGCTGCCAGCAGCGTCATCAGGGTACTCACGACAATAATAACAAGCATAAGAACTCCGGTCCCTGACAGCAACGATGCGTAATTCATGACCCCAACGTTAGCGGGGATAAACAGAAACGGCAGGTACGCCAGCAAAAAGCCTGCGCCCACCTCTATCCAGCGAACAGGCAAAATCCTCGTGCATAATGCCAGCAGCAGGAGCAGCAGTCCCGTAATACTTCCGGGGATCGGGAGATCAAGCCAGTTGTGCAGCAGCTCACCAAAATAAGAGAACACATACAACAGGGCCAACTGAGCTGCAATTTTCACTATTTTTCTTACACGTATTTTGGGTAGCATCATGATACACCGTCCCTCTTTCTTCACAATCCCTCCAACCTGAAATGACTGGGGATGTTTTTCAATGGTCAAACCATAACCAGAGCCCGTGAAATGGTACATTCCACGGACCTTGCATAGTTGAGTATAATGGATTAATTTGAATGATGCTGTACATTAATGACGTGGGTTTGCAAATGTTCTTGTTGTTGAAGCTCTCAAAAACCCTTGTTTATATAAGAATTTAGATAATCTATAATTACTTGTTCGATGCAACTATATTTAATTGTATTGCACAACTATAAAATTTCATGTCAATCATTTATTTTAAATTATAACTATTCCAACATTCTAAGGAGGACCTTATAATGAACCATCCTCTTCATGATTCTCACGGGAATAAAGCAGTGGAGCTTATTGAGTATGAGTTAACAACATTTATACGCCGCGCAGTATACATTGATCAGTCTGAGCACAAAATCGGCACTTTGGAGCGCGCCACGTATCTGCTATTGAGGCAGCTCATGGAGTATGGCCCCACTCGTGTAAAAACGCTCGCAGATATGTTTCTGCTCGATATTTCTACCGTCAGCAGACAAACGGCCGCATTGGAAACCAAGGGACTGATTCGCCGTCTATCCGACCCTTCGGACGGGCGCGTCAGCCTGTTTGAAATCTCGGAGCTGGGTAAGAAACTGTTGCTGAAAGACAAGAAAATGAGAGTAGCCCGGTATTGCGAAATGCTGGAGAGCTGGACAAATGAGGAACAGGAAAAATTCGGGGAGCTGTTAGTACGGCTGAACAAAACCTACATTGAGGGATAACCCCATACAGATGTCATAAAGCAAGATGCCCCTGAAAAAATCCAAAACAAAAGGTCCAATTGCGGTAGAAGCACCCCGCAATTGGACCTTTTGTTTACTTATCCTGATGTGTCGTGATCGATCCTGATTAATCCTGCTTCAATACTCTAACTTCAATGGGAACCAAATTAGACTCAATCACGGAACGCTGTGACTCAAACCACTCTGGCAGCATCAGCTTGTGCCCCAATTCATTCAGCTCCTCGTCCACGGTAAAGCCGGGCGGATCAGTCGCAATCTCGAACAAAATACCACCTTGCTCCCGGAAGTATACAGCATTGAAGTATTGCCGATCCACAATGCCGCTTGTCCCAAAGCCATGCTGGCGAACCGTTTCGTTCCACACCTGATGTTCTGCATCATCCTGCGCACGCCAGGCGATATGGTGAACCGTACCCGCGCCGCCGTTACCCCACGGCACATCTTTTATCGGAATGTCGATCAGGTTACCCAAATCCCCGGTCGCCTGATAACGAATGTAACCCACGTCTTCACCAATGGGAGTCATACCCAGAACGTTCTCAAGCACACCTTGCGTATGCTTGGAATTAGCACTGAACAGCACTGCGCCGCCAAAGCCCTTGATCGCTTTATCCGCTGGCACACCGCCTGCCGTCCACGTGTTAGCCGGGCCTTCTTCCCGCTCCACCAGCTCCAGACGCAAGCCTTCATTATCCTGAAACTGAATAAATGATTCGCCGAAACGAGTTGACTTTGTGAAGGACACCTTCAAGCTGCGCAGGTGGTTTTCCCAATAATCCAGAGTACCCGGCGGCACTACATACGTTGTAATTCCTACCTGCCCGCCTCCGAGCTTGCCCTTGCGTGTACCCGGAGCCGGAAAAAAGGTAATGATCGTTCCAGGGCTGCCTTCTTCATTACCAAAATACAGATGATATACTTCAGGAGCATCAAAATTAATCGTCTTTTTAATCAATCTCAACCCAAGCACGCCTGCGTAAAAATCAACATTGCCCTGCGGGTCTGCTGCAAAGGACGTGATATGGTGAATTCCTGCGGTCTTCAATGACATTTTCAATCACTCCTTTTGATAATCTCATGTATTTATAAATTTCAAAATCCGTTGTAGCTGACAAATTGTCCAACCGGCTTGCGGTATCCCCGCGCCCGCTGACCGGACTCATCTTCTTTACCCAAAGTAATCAGCATAACTGGCACGAAATTTTCTGGAATATTCAATACTTCCTGTACCTTCTCCGGGTCAAAACCGATCATCGGGCAAGTGTCCCAGCCTTTGTCCTTGGCAATCAACATGAACTGCATGGCAGACAGACTGGCATTGCGGATCGCTTCTTCTCTTTGGAAGACAGGTCCACGCTCGCGATAGAACTGGGTTACCGATTCCACCGTGCTGTCATATTCCTGCTTGCTCAGGACGCCCAGGTTCAGAAATCCCTCATTGAGTTCAGCTACTTTCGTATAAGCCTCTGTATCCCCCAGTACCACAATTGTCGCCGAAGCCGTTAAGATTTTATACTGATTACTTGCCTCATCATGCAGTCTTTGTTTCGTATCCGAATCCTGTACCACGATATAACGCGCATGCTGTAAATTAAAAGCCGATGGAGCAAACTTCACTAGCTGGAATATCTCTTCCAGTTCTTTTGCATCTATTGTAACATCAGGAATAAATTTAGAAGCTGATCTTCTCTCTTGAATAATATTCACAAGTTCGCTCATGTTCAGTTCCACTCCTTGATATTATTTTCAAATTAACTATCTTTAAATTAAGAATATATCCACTTGTGGTTTCTGTCAAGTAAAACTATAAATATGTTAGTAAGTATATACTTAACTTTGTATTGCGTATGAGAAGGGTTTTAACAATGATATTCGGATTCAAAATAAGGGATTCGCCAGCCAAAGATCCACGGACTATCTCAAAATTCACGAGGACTGGATTTAAAAGCAA
Source organism: Paenibacillus sp. PvR008 (assembly GCA_040544055.1). Lineage (GTDB taxonomy): Bacteria > Bacillota > Bacilli > Paenibacillales > Paenibacillaceae > Paenibacillus. The sequence continues at coordinate 66,625 of JBEUOG010000029.1, read as the reverse complement.
GAGAACTCTTTATACTCCAAGGCAGAGTGCTTCAAATCCCAATGAAAGAATTCACAGCTGACACCATCAGCTTTATACCATAGATGAAATCCCCCATCGTCAAACACACCTTTCAAAGATCGGTTGCCCGTATTCTCATCGTAATCGCTTCACGTTGCGCTTTGGTCAAGCTTTTGAAAACCAGCTCGTACGAATGGTCGATCATGCTGTACAAATCCTCCAGCGGGAAAGTAGAATCGACCGTTACCGTGTTCCAATGCTTTTTATTTAAATGATATCCCGGCTTAATCGCCTCGTTTTGCTCACGCAGGTTTTCCGCAATAACCGGATCACATTTTAGAGATACTTGGCAAATACCGTTCGCTTGCCTCAGGAGAGCAAATACTTTGCCTCCCACCTTCAGCACCAGTGGCTCAGGACCAAAAGGGTAATCCTCTATCGCTTCTTTTTTGCTTAGACCATACGTTACAATCTTCTCATACATCAGCCTTCTCTCCTCTGCTCTAGTCATCGCCCTATAAACCTATTTGTGCCCTATTATATCATCTTCTTGCTCTTCAAATACATCACGTCCATGCTACAATTAGGGTATCTGTGCCAAAAGGAGAGTCATTATGGATAATCAGCACAAAGGACTCTGTAGTTGGAAGGGCTTGTTCTGTTCATATTGCAGAGAATGTTATACAAGAGCCCTATATTTTGATATACTTCCGTGAGAGGCTGTATCGATACATTCGAACGGTACTTTAGTTAGTGTAATTCAATATGTAGATGTGTGAGCCTATGGAGGTGAACTCGTTGGATTTTGCTCTGATCCGCAAGGACCGAGACAAAAGAACGGTCGCAAATTGACTCTTTTTTTGCCTTTCGGACCTTTTCAGCGATGTGCTGAAAGGTTTTTTTTGTGATCTAAAATAAAGGTAGGAAAGGATTTGAATGCAACCATGGCAACCTCGAAAGCACTTAATATTTTGCAATTGAAGAAAATGAAACAAGAAGGTTTACCTATAAGTATGATCACGGCGTATGACTATCCATCTGCTCGTTTGGCTGAGGAAGCCGGGATCGATATCATCCTTGTTGGTGATTCCGTAGGTAATGTGCTATCTAATTATAACTCCACACTGCCCGTCACTATGGACGATATGGTCTATCATACACGGTCGGTCGTGCGCGGAGCGGAACATACTTTTATTGTCGCGGATATGCCATTTATGACGTACCACGGGAGTAGTGAGGAAGCCCTTACTAATGTGCGCAGGCTCATGCAAGAGGGACATGCCCATGCCGTGAAACTAGAAGGGGGAATGGAGATTTGCGACACCGTGAAGCGAATTGTTCAATCCGGCGTTCCGCTCTTGGGGCACATTGGACTTACACCACAGTCTGTGCATCAAATCGGCGGCTACTTCATTCAAGGTAAAAACTCACATGGCGCTGAGCGCCTTCTAAATGATGCCCGGGCACTGGAACAAGCGGGAGCTTTTGCCATTGTGCTGGAACTGGTAACAGAGGAAGTAGCGGAGACCATTACCAAGGAGATATCTATTCCGGTTATTGGTATCGGTGCCGGAAGATACTGTGATGGCCAAGTTTTGGTCTACCATGACATGCTGCAATACTCCTCTCCTTATCGTGAGAAAAAGTTTGTAAAAACGTATTCGGATATAGGTACTCTGATCCGAGACAGCATCGGGCAATATGTCAAGGAAGTGAAGGATCGTTCTTTTCCGGGTGAAGAGCATGTTTTTAAGGCAGATGAGAACGTAGTAGAACGACTGTACGGGAATGCAAAAGTAAAGGCAGGGACCCTATGATGCGATTTCTGATTGTAGGTGCAGGGGCCATTGGAGGCTACTTCGGGGGACGTCTTGTTCAAAAAGGAGAAAACGTGACCTTCTTCGTACGTCCTTCCAAAAAATCTCAGTTGAAAGAGAACGGTCTGATTGTTAAAAGTGTTCATGGGGATTTCCAGACGTCAATCCGTGCTATTACATATGGTGAAGCTGCTGATCCGTTCGACTGTATTATCATTTCGGTCAAAGCGTATCATCTGCCCCAATTGCAATTCGATCTTGAGCCCTATATCGGTGATCATACCATGATTCTTCCGTTACTTAACGGTTACGAACATTTTGACTCTTTACGCAAGCAATTCGGTCCGGAAAAAGTGCTGGGCGGACTTTGTTATATCGAAACTACGCTAGATCATGATGGCTCTGTCGTTCAGACAAGTCCATTCCACCGTATCGTCTTCGGTGAATGGAACGGAGTACAATCAGAGCGTACACAACTGCTGCTTAATCATCTTGATCATGCAGGCTTCACAGTGGCACGAAGTCAGGATATCCAGCGTGAAGTTTGGCAGAAATATATATTTGTTGCCAGCTTAAGTGGAATTACAACACTGATGGATGCCTCGGTTGGGACTATACTTGCCACGGCAGAGTCACGTGCTATATACGAAAAGCTGCTGCATGAGATTGTCACACTTGCTCGCAACGCAGGGATGCCGATTGATTCAGAGATGGAAGCTCATACACTGAAAACGATAGAATCCTTACGACCAGAGATGATGTCATCCATGCAGCGTGATATGCATAAAAGGCTTCCGATTGAAGCAAGTCACCTGCATGGTTCACTTCTTGCATTGGCTTCTGCCAGTAATGCCGTTTATCCCATACTTGAAACGGTATATGCCCGATTAAAGGTATATGAGAGCTTATTGGACACCGTCGAAAATTCAAACTTTAAGGTCAATTAAAAGGGGCTGCGGCAGCTTCGGATATGAAAATAAAATCTTAGACTGCCGCTGCTTTTCTTTTAACAGCTTTTACAGCTGTCTCGAACAGGCTTGCTCAAGCCCTTGAAGCGATGCTAAAAGTTCCTGCCTCGTTTCAAGGTTTGTAATTTCACCTTCCTGATTTAACTTCAATGTGATATGCGGAATAATGACCTTTCCATTTTCCACAATCTCGGCATTGATCATTTGCAATGTGAGCAACAGAGAGGCATGCGCCAGATTCCCACCCATAGGAGAGGGTGACGCGCTAATCACTGCTGTAGGTTTATTTACAAATTCGCCCGAAGAAACGATCCAATCCAATGCATTTTTCAAAGTACCTGGAACACCATTCCCATATTCCGGCGTACAGATCAATACCCCATCCGCTTCTTTCAGTTGTTCCCGCAGCTCCTTTACGGAAACCGGCCCGTCATCTACATCCAGGTCAGGGTTAAAATGAGGAAGCTCACCCAATCCGTTATAGATCGTGAACATCATATTCTCCGGCGCTAACCCGATGGTAGCCTTCAATAATGCTGTATTGGAGGACTTTTGACGGAGACTCCCCGATATAGCCAATACCTTGATTTTCTGATCCACCCATATCATCCCGTTTCTTTTCAACTTGATCATATCTTTTATACTCAGTGTACTACAGATAACCAAGAAATTAAAAAATGCCTGCGGCTTCGCAGGCATTCGTTATTTATGGATGGTGACTATACAAGGAATACAAGGATAGAATTTGTGGCGCTGAGTTAGGTATCCTTCTCTTGCTTGCGTTTTACCCCAATCAGATCGAGGAAGAAAACAAACAGCGGGATACCTACAATCAAGCCCCAAATTCCAATCAGATGTTCAGAGAAAATCAGTACGACAAAGGTAAAGAATATAGGCAAATTGGTTTTGGAAGACATCAGCTTCGGATTCAGGAAATAGGCTTCAATTGCATGTACAACCACAATCAAGATAACCAGATAAATCACATATTGAATGCCGCCGACACTGAAAGCGATCAGACCGAGCGGTATCAGCGAGATAAACACACCTGCCACCGGGACCAATCCCAGCACGAATATGATGAGCGCAAGACCCAGCAGATTAGGAAAGCCCATAATCCAGAGCGCAATCGTGGTCAATATACAGTTAATCAGTGAAATTAGCAGTTGAGCCTCCAGCACCTTCCCGAACGTGTCCAGGAACATACGACCAAAATGGCCCACTTCCTTGAAAAACCAGCCCAGCTTGCTATCCACAAACGTTGCTGTAAAGCGTGTAATATAGGATTTTTCCATCAGGAAGAATAAGCTCAAAATAATCGAGACCAGCAGTTGTGTTCCCAATTGACTGACCTTCATCACTGCATTCAAGCCCGGCTCAAATAGCCGTTGAACATTCAGCGTATCCATAAACTCAATGATGGTTTCGTTCCATTGATTACGATCAGGATACATATACGCTTGCTGAATCATGAGATACACCTGCTTGACCTGTACAATGATTAGCGGCACCATTCGGTAAACGCCCCACACCATAATCAGAATTAGCAGCCCATACACCAGTAGCAGCACGACCATTGACGGCACATTGACGAACCGCTTGACCAGCTTATTCACTCCGTTATATATACTGCCGATTAGGATCGTAAGCAGCAGCGTTAACAAAATAATATTCATCATGCTTCTTAACAAAAACAACACCAAAATGATTATCGCAAGGACGGTTACCCGCCTGGCGCCCGCATGATTCATCCAGTTTCTTACCATTCGCCTTTATTCCCTCTCTCCTTCTTGACTGTCAACCTTGTAATCTGTCCTAACGATCAGCTTTCTCTTTTTAACAATTTACTATTGGCGATCAATAGAGAACTTACCATGACCAGGATGGCAATGGACCACCAAAATGTGTTCTTGGCATCATCGTGATCTGCAATAATGAGCCTGATGACGGCCGTGATGCCAATATAGATGAAATAACGTAAGGGAAAATGGAAATTGGTTTTAAAGTACTTAACAATTAATGCAATGAACTCAAAATACAAGAAAAATACAAGTAGTTCCTCAGTGAATTCATAGTAATTTTTGTCGGTCTCCGTGTACAAAAAAACATAGGAAAAGATGGACCATGTTTCTTTCAGAAGCAAGAAGCTTAATATCAGTCCGACCAGAAACAACGAGATATTCAAGATCATTTGCAGAAAACCAGGTAATTTTTCAATATGCTTCATAAAAGCGTTCACTACAGATCCCCTCACTGGTTGTGCAGTTTCTTTATTATATTATCGGCGGAATACATGAAAAATGCTACATTACTTTTGGTGTAACCTCATTGAAAGTGTATATTCGCTCCGGTAATCTGACGCCCGGAATGAAATAACCGACCAGAATGGTCCATAGCCCGAAGCGTGCAAACCACCCCTTCACCCTTGCAAACCGCTTCGGTGTCAGCCCGAACCACTTGCCGTGCTTATCCACCAACGGCTGTCCCAGCTTTTTGCCGAGTGTGTAGCTGAGCATCATACCTGTCATCGCCCCGATAAAGCTGACCAGCACAGACATGGAATAATTCAGTACCATGATGGAGGACAGATAGCCGACAAAGATCATAATAATTTCATCTGGAACCGGAAGGCCGATAATCCCGAGAGCAAGAAGTGCAAAAATAGCAATGTACCCGTAATGTGTAATCATGCTCATGGCCCATTCCATAGGGTGCCACCTCCTGATCGGTTATTTTTTGAAGGACGGGAACGGAATACGGCTAACCATCAGGAAAGAAAGCACTACCATGAGCCCAAACAATAATTCGGGCCGCAAATGCTCACTCCATAAAAACATGAAGGACAATATCACACCCGCAGCCGTAATTGGCATGCCTACGAAACCTTTACTAAAAGCTAACAGATTGAATCTTGCCAGCCTTACCGCACCGCATATCACAAACAAAACAGCCGCAAGCGGCCCCATCCAATGTGTACCTCCCAGTTGGTAGAACAAGGTCAAGAAAGCAGGGGCAACGCCAAATGAGACGACATCCGCCAGCGAATCGAGCTGCTTGCCAAAATCACTGGAGCAATGCAGCAGCCTTGCCAGCAAACCGTCTAGCACATCCCACAAAGCAGCCACCATAATCAGAATAAAAGCGGTCGTATATTGTTCATGAATCGTGTAAAACAGGGATAGTACCCCTGCCCCCAGATTTGCCATCGTGCATAGTGAGGGTAACCAATTCCATTTCATACTGCTTGACTCCTTTGCCATAGCTTAACCTCCGAATATGACGACAAATCGAACGCCATCCTTGGTATTCTCCGCCATATAGCGAAAATCGTGCAAATCCAAAATCCGTTTGACGATCGACAGTCCCAGTCCGGTTCCCCCTGTCTGACGGCTGCGTGAAAGCTCGGCCCGGTAAAAGCGTTCCCAAATTTGCTCCAGCTGATCGTCGGGAATCGTTTCCCCTTTATTTTCAATGGAAAAGGTATTGATTTCCCCGGAGCCTTCGATACGGATCGTAATCGAACTTCCTTCCTCGGCATGCCGGATGGCATTGATGACGAAGTTGAAAATCACCTGCTCCAGCCATCCGGCATCGGCATGAATCGGCAGCTCATTAGCAGGGATAATGACCGCTTCCAGATGCTTTTCCTTTAGCAGATGGAACAGCTTATCCACGACTTCCTCCACCAGCTCGCTCAGTATAAAGGTCGTTTTGCGAAGCTTGAGGGTACCGGATTCCAGCTTGGCGAGGTCCAGCATATCCTTGACCAGTCGCTCCATTTTGTCCGCTTCCTCCACAATTACCTTGATATAGTGGTCCTGCTTCCCGGCACTAACGCCATCCTGTAGCCCTTCTGCGAAGCCTTTAACAATACTAAGCGGGGTCTTCAGCTCATGAGAGGCGTTGGCAAAAAAGTCCTGCTGCACAGCCTCCATCCTCTGTTTCTGCTCCATGTCCTCAACCAGTTGCTGGTTAGCCTCCTGAAGCTCGCGCAAAGCGGTGTCCAGGTTCTGGGACAGGGTATACATGCTGTAGGACAGGCTGCCCAGCTCATCATTTTGCCGAATCGGTGTATGGGCTGTAAAATCGAGCTTAGCCATCCGTTTGGCAGTATTGTTCAAGGCAATGAGCGGACGGGTCACCATTCGGGAATAGAACAAGGACAAAACAAGAATCAGCGCAAAACCCCCGATGCCCAGGTACAGATAGAACCAGCGCAGAGCTTCATTCGTCTCGCTGATTTCCTGCAACGATGTCACTGTGAACAGCAGGTCGATCTCTCCGGTGCTTTGTCGCACAGGGTGGACAATAACTGCATTACGCACACCCGTCCAAGGCTCCGTCCACTCTTCCTCCAGCACTTCAAAATTCTTGAGCTTCTCCAAATGGGTCTGCGACAAAGGAAACCATTCCTCCAGCGCACTAAACAGCAATCCTTGCCGCTGGCTCCAGGTTTTCAGATCCGGCAGCACAATTTCTGTCACCGTACCGGACAACCTTACACTGCCCTCTGTGCTCGACTCTTCCGATGTCGTTCCTATATGTTTGGAGCCAGGCTTCTGAATGCCTGTCGGATAAATGAAATTGGCAGAAGAGATGCCGTTGGTTTCCAACACTTCGCCTTCAACGGTTAATGAGTCGCCCGGCTGAATCCGGGCCGCCCTCAGTTCATCTCCAAATTGGCTCATAAACAGAGACAGCGATATTTTGACGATCTGTCCGTCTGCTTTTCTGAGATTGATATGGAACAGGTCATCCAGCTTGACTTTGCCGTCAAGCGTGACAATAGCCAACTGGTTCTTATTCTGAAACATAAAACGGGCTGCTTCTCGCGAAACCCTGTCGGAGCCCCAAGCTTCCTTGACATAGCTTTGACCGAAGCTTTGCAAACGGTTTTCCACGCGCCCAATCTTCTGTTGCTGATAAAAATTTTCAAAAAACAGCAGTTGGCTCAAAATCACCATGCCGTAAAAACAAAGAAAAAATACAACGGTCATAATGAACAACTTAAAGGTAACTCCCCGTTTGTTCATTCTTCCTCCTCAAACCTGTAGCCTGTACCAAAAACGGTCCGGATATGGCGTGATTCGCGGCCCAGCTTGCTTCTCAGCTTTTTGATATGCGTATCCACGACCCGCGTGTCTCCTTCAAAGTCGATCCCCCACACCCGGCTAAGTATCGCATCCCGTGAAATGACCATACCTTTATTATGTATAAGCAACCGCAGCAACTCATACTCCTTGGGCGTCAGCTCGACTTCCGCTTGATCCACCTCAAGCCGATGAGCCATCGTATTGAGAATCGCCGTGCCGAACCGCAGGACATGCGACTCAGGCAGCACATGGCCCTCTACCCGTTTCATCAGCGCGTTCGCACGGGCGATCAGCACCTTGGGGCTAAAAGGCTTGGTAACGTAGTCATCTGCTCCCAGCTCAAAGCCCAATATTTTATCATCATCACCAGATTTGGCGGTCAGCAAAATGATCGGCACCCCGGAACGGCTGCGAACCTGACGGCATACCTCCCAACCATCCAGCTCCGGCATCATAATATCGAGTATAATCAGGTCGGGCTGCACCGAATCAAACCAGATTAGTGCATCTTTTCCATTGCCTGCTTCATAGGCTTCCCAATTATTCTGTTTAAAATAATCCGCAATGACTTCACGAATACGAATTTCATCCTCCACGAGAAGAACCCTTTTATTCAATCGACTTCCCTCTTTCGGTCATTCTAGGACATCAGCGTACCAAAGACATGTGTTCTTTATGTGTTCTTGGCACCTCTTATCAGCAGAATCTACCTTGGATTAGGGCAAATTTGTCTTGGCTCAGACCATCTCATCTCCTATGATCCTACCCTATAATAAGAAGAGATACAAAAAGCGTTAACAGGAGGGTAATATATGAGCAATCAGACCATTCAGTGGTTTTCCACTTCCAAAGCAAAAGCTTGGCAATCCCAATCTCATCATCTTACTGAAACCCAAGAGCATGCCAACCTGACCATTACGGGGGAAACGCATCAGCTCGTCGAAGGCTTTGGCGGCTGTTTTAATGAACTGGGCTATGTGGCCTTGAACCATTTGGAGAGCGACGAACGGGAGCAGGTGCTTCATTCTCTCTTCCACCCGGAGGGCGAACACAAATTCACGATTTGCCGACTTCCTATTGGAGCCAGTGACTACGCGCTGGAATGGTACAGCCACAATGAAACGGATGGCGACGTGGAGATGAAGCATTTTTCCATCGGGCGTGATCAGCAGTATCTCATTCCTTTCATTCGGGAAGCGTTACAACTTAACCCGGACTTGAAGCTGTTCGCTTCACCCTGGAGCCCGCCGACATGGATGAAATCGCCCAAGGCTTACAATTACGGCACATTGCGCTGGGAAAAAGATATTTTGAAAGCGTATGCATTATATTTCGTCAAATTTGTGCAGGCTTACCGTAAGGCAGGCATTACGATTCATCAGGTCCATGTTCAAAATGAAGTCATTGCCGATCAAAAATTTCCTTCCTGTGTATGGACCGGAGAACAGCTACGTGAATTTATTCGCGACTACTTGGGCCCTGCCTTCGAGGAGCACGGACTGGATACGGAAATTTGGCTGGGTACTATTAACCCCCCCGATCCGTGGGAAGAATTAATGAAGAAAACGTCCACCGGGTTCGATGAATATGCCCATACCGTACTGAGTGACCCGGAGGCCTACAAATATATTAAAGGCGTGGGCTATCAGTGGGCAGGCAAAAATGCCATCCAACGCACCGTAGCCAGCTATCCCGAGCTTCGTTATATGCAGACAGAAAATGAATGCGGGAACGGAGAAAATTCCTGGGATTACGCCAAATATGTATATAACCTGTACCAGCACTACTTCACCAATGGTGTGAATGCTTATATTTACTGGAACATGGTTTTGGAGCCGAAAGGCAAGAGCACATGGGGATGGGAGCAAAATTCGATGATCACCGTTGACCCGGCGGATCGTAAGCTTACCCTGAACCCGGAATATTACGTTATGAAGCACTTTTCTCATTTTGTATTGCCGGGTGCGAGGCGCATTGGACTCCATGGATCATGGACGGGAAATGCCGTTGCTTTCCGCAATGCTGACGGACAAACGGTAGTGGTCATTGCCAATCCGTTCCACGAATCACGTGTGCTGAATCTGTCCGCTGGAGAGGCTACACATCATTTTGAGCTGGAGCCTGAATCATTTAACACCATCGTCATTCCTTCTTAATCGTCGTAGCTTTCCATCCGTATCCAAAAGTATGGTTAGTTTCCAAAATGGATGTATCCCCTTTTGCGTATAGTAGCCCTAAATAGTATATTGGGAGTAACTACGGACAGGAGGTGGATGAACATCACTACTGTAAAAGACCGGATTGATTTGAAGCTGATCCCCCACATTACGCAAAAAATGCTGACTAACCAGCTGCGCGAGCTGGAAGAGGATCAACTCATTCTTCGTAAAGTCTATCCTGTCGAAGCCTGATTCCGGTACTGAGAGCGATCTACGATTGGGGATCAAACTATCGCGAGAACGTGATTTGGAAAGAAGAAGAAGCGATTCAGGACGTAACGCCCGTTTAATCAGCTTAACTATATATTTTCATGATGAAGGCAATTCTGGGGATGCTCGGGGTTGTCTTTTTGTCATCCTTAACCTTTTTCTGAATGAGCGGCTCCATTTGCTTCTTCCAGAGAATGAATGAGAAGTCTATGATCGATCGGTGAAGACATGACAATCAGGCTCGTGTAGGTTCCATACTTATCGCACTGGTTGCTAAACTCTTCGAGGGTGCGCGTCGAGGTGGTCACTACTTTTAATAAATAACTGTGTTCTCCGCTTATACGATGGCACTCGGCAACATGTGGAGATGTATGGACAAAATCAAGAAATCCCTGGCAATCTCTAGTCCGAAACAATATATAGGCTGCCGTATCCTTTCCTATTTTTTCAGGAGAAATGATCGTGCGATACTCCTTGATAACCCCTTTTTCTTCCATTCGTTTAACTCGTTCTGTTACAGCAGGTTGGGACAAACCTACGCATTTTCCTAGCTCCGTCATTGAAATCCTTGCCTGACTTTGAAGATAAAAGAGGATTTGTTTGTCTACATGATCCACTTTGAATACCCTCCTTTAAATTTAACGTTTTTATGAAAAATTCATTTAATTACTTTGTATAATTATCATAATGGATTGATTGTGTTATGTAAAATGAATGATTTAAATTATATAATAAAACTCGCATCGATAAGATGAACCAAACATGAAAAGATAGAGAGGATGGCTGCCCTTGAGCAAATACGTTTTAAATAAGGCAGGAACAGTAGCAGGTTTAGAAGTGCATATTAAAGAGGCTATTGATCGTACAATTGACGAAAAAAGGCTGGTTGGTACTGTTGTACGAGTTGCGTTTAATGGGGCGCAATATTATAGTTGCGTTGCCGGATGTCCAGATCGTGAACAAAAGTCTGGAGGGAACTCTCAGTGAGCCTCTCCCTCTCTCGCAAAAATATAATTGCATTGGCCGCTATATGTTTGTCCGCATTGATGTTCGGCCTCGAAATTTCCAGTGTGCCAGTGATACTGCCAACTCTGGAAAAAGTATTGCATGGTGATCTTAAGGATATGCAATGGATTATGAACGCTTACACCATTGCATGTGCCACAGTTCTGATGGCTGTTGGAACGCTGGCTGACCGGTATGGAAGGAGGTGCATTTTTATTATCAGCCTCGTCTTGTTCGGTATTACATCCTTGATTTGTGGCTTAGCGCAAAGCACATCGGTTCTGATCATCAGCCGGTTTCTTCAAGGGGTGGGTGCTGGTGCGATGCAGATTTGCCAGATAGCAATTCTTTCACATCGGTTTCAGGAAGGACAAGAACGCAGCAAAGCCTTTGGCATATGGGGGATCGTGTTCGGTATCGGCCTCGGTTTTGGACCTATCATCGGCGGCATGATCGTGGCCGTGTTGAACTGGCATTGGGTTTTCCTGGTCCACGTTCCGTTGACCATCCTCACTTTGATTCTTGTTTTCGGTGGCATAGAGGAGTCCAGAGACCCGCAGGTGAAAAAGCTGGACATTATCGGCATCGTCACGCTTTCGTTGGCGGTTTTTGGCCTTGCATACTTTATCACGCAAGGGCCGGAACTCGGCTTTACCAGCAGAGCATCCATCAGCATCCTTGTTGCAGTGGCCATAAGTTTCATTGTATTTCTATTTGCGGAAAAGCTCAGCGCCCATCCGATGTTTGACTTTTCCGTATTCAAGATACGTAATTTCTCTGGCGCTCTCCTTGGCTCCATCGGCATGAACTTCAGTTTCTGGCCGTTCATGATCTATCTGCCGATCTATTTCCAGAGTGGCCTGGGTTACGGCATCGTAGCCGCCGGGTTGTCTCTCTTGGCTTATGCGCTGCCCACCTTGGTAATTCCGCCTCTGGCAGAGCGCTTTTCGCTCCGCTATCAGCCGCGCATAGTCATTCCATCAGGTCTGTTCATCCTCGGTATGGGCTTCATTTTGATGAAATATGGCAGCGGCAGCGATCACGCCAGTTGGTTGACCATGCTCCCTGGCTCCTTGTTGGCTGGTATTGGGCTTGGCTTAACCAACACGCCTGTGACCAACACGACCACCGGCTCTGTTCCGAGTGCCCGTGCAGGCATGGCTTCCGGTATAGATATGAGTGCCAGATTGATCAGTCTAGCCATCAACATCGCTGTGATGGGATTCATCTTGCAGGAAGGTATTCTGTCTTATTTGAAGGGTGCCCTTTCCGGGACTCTCAATGCAGTGCAATTGCGGTCTGTAGCCGAAAAAATAGCCGCCGGAAATACTGTATCGCTCAAGCAGAGTTTGCCAGAACTCTCCTCTCTGGATGCGTCTGGAGCCGTCGTCCATGCAGCGCTTGTACACGGCTTTGGCTTGATAATGCTCTACGGCGGTATTGGTGTCTGGGTTCTAGCCGCGATCAGTTTTATGATTTTTAGACCTAAGAGAGCAAAAAGACAATCCCGGGGATAGGGATTGTCTTTTTTTCAATATAAAGGACTATCGGCAAGATAATAAAAGAAAACGATGCAAGTATCCGTTTTCATGAGTATTAAAAGTCGCTTTTCGCTAATCATCCTCATTTTAAGCCCCTGTTTGTGATTTACATTACATCCGCTGTGACGTATGATTCTCCCATCCCTATTTACGGTGAATCGAAGGAGGCCATTCTAGCATGAGCATGACGCTTGCCCAGCCCAAAACGTCCAAAGCAACCCAATTACGGATTGGTTCCATGGCAATCATTCAGTATGACTATCGTCAGTTTCCAGACTCTAAACATGTTCAGCACCGCTGCTGTGGCTTGCTCACCATGTCGTGTAACGGCGCTCAAGGTATGGCAGAATATGAGCTGCCTGAAATCAAAGGAACCTTCGACCTCGTCCGATGGGCTTCCGTGTTTACCTTGCTCAAGGGTCTATCCTTTACCGAGGCTCACCAATATATTCAGCACCACGCTGACAACTGGGGACATTTCAAAACAGAACTGGCTCTGTCCGCCTTATCCGACCTGACCACCCACGTGAATCTGCAAAGTCTCTCTCCTGCATCGCCCATCGTAAAACCACGAATTAGCCATTCTTATCTGATCAAGCATGGTCTAGTCTACTATTCATTCTAAATCCCGCTCACAGATTAATCCCCTCTCTCTCCAATCAGCACAAAAAAGCCTGAGACTGCTTATCACAGACCCAGGCTTTACACCCATCAGCAAATATTCGATTATGCTTGCAGCTTACCCGCACGAATATCGTCTGTCATTCCTGCGTATGGCGCTTGAGAAATCAATTTTTCGTTGTTCACACCCGCATTTTCAATGAATGTAATATCTGCAAATTCAGGGACAACATATTTAGGATAGGTTTCGTACTTTTCACGCGATTCTTCCATCAGCGGAATAAAATCGTTTTGATAGCGTACAGTGATTTCCGGATGCTCATGAACCCATTTAGGGAAGAAAATAATGCCGTGCATCCGTTTTTCCTCTGGCATAAAGTTCAGGGAAACGTCAGTACCTGTCGGTTCGGTCCAAGATACTTTGTACACATTCTCCACCAGCTTCACTAGATCCACCTTCTGGTCACGTACCCAACGTCCGCCTACCATGCCGCTATGAATGCGGTAATCAATCGTATCTTCATTTTTAATATATATTTCATATTCCCAACCATTCTCATAGGTGTAAATCATGTGACTGCCGATAAACTTGTCCATCTTGCATCCTTCTTTCTGTATTATGAGTTTTCATGAATTGAACATCATGCTGAAAATAATAAGTATTGAATTTTAAACATGTAAACTTAAACATGTTTTTGATTACATATAAATTGTAGCACTGTGGTATACTAATGTCAAATACTGCATTGCGAGGAGAGCTACGTTGAAACGTACATTAAAATATGCCATTCTGGGCCTAATTCACAAAGAGGAAATGAGCGGCTACGATATTACGAGCCAATTCAAGAAGGAAATCGGGCAATTTTGGAGCGCCAAGCACAGCCAGATTTATCCTGAACTCAAAAGGCTGACCGAAGAAGAGTTAATCGAATATCGCACCTCCATTACAGGAGCCAAGCTAGAAAAGAAGCTGTACTGCATCACGCCCAAGGGAACCCGGGAGCTGACCGAATGGCTGCTGAGTCCCAAAGATTTACCGGAAACGGAAAAGGATGAATTTATGCTTATGCTGTATTTTTCAGCAGCCATCTCCAAGGAAGAGAACAAGCGATTGTTCCAAGATCAGATTGCCAAACGTAAAGAGAAGCTGGAGTATTTATACGAAAGTAAGACCGCACTCCGACTGCTGGACGAAAACCTTCAATCTCCCGGCTCTGAACAATTCGGACATTATCTGGTGCTGAGCCGTGCTATCAATCGGGAGGAAAGCTATATTACCTGGTTGGAAGAAGCGCTGCCATTGTTTGATTAGGCTCCAATATGAAAAGTGATATGAAATATAAAAAAACCTTTAACACCACGAAGATTGGTGTTAAAGGTTATTGGTACCCAGCCAAATGATGTTTTTAAACCTGCCGTGGTATTGGAAGAACCATAATCCTCAATTTGAATATCCGTGCTGAAGCGTACCGGAATGGTACTGAAGGTCTTGTCCCAATCTTTTTTGACCTTGCGCCATACCTGAAGATGGCTGAATCCGCAGTGCTTCTCCGAAGCCTCCGACATCCGCCTGTAGCCTATGCATTTTCGCCAACGTTTTTTCGGCTATGGTGTTGGCTTCTTCCTGCAAGATGTTTTCTTCTTGTGAGAGTAGACTGTTTTTTGAAAAATCCTGACCCGGCTTTTGACAGAATCGATCTCATACACGATACTTCTCCCGGTTTTAGGGTTCATGCTTTTCAAAGTACCTCCATCCACTTCACCTTTCAACCACGTTAGACCTTCTACCTCAGACTCGTTCAGAAAACCAATATATTTTTGCGTCTTCCCCTGAATGACTCCCGCCCCCGCAAGCTTAACTTCTTTCTCCCGGTAATCACATTGGGCAATACAAAGCTGCTTTGGGACTTCATCGGCCCAATGACTTTAACAAGAGACATGGGCTTGATCATTCGCGCATTCCGTTTACGGTTGATAAAGACATCCTTCAATATAAAGGCTGGTGTCTCTCCGGGGATTTTTTCCTCAAGCGCATCACCCGCTTTCTCTGTTCTTCCCTTCTCCCTCACATACATCCGATTTGTATATATTTTTACCAAAATTAGAAAAAAATGAATTAGCATTGATCCGCAGCCCACCATCAGATGAACATCCAAGACATAACAAGGGATATTCCTTCAAAGAGACACTTACTTAGTGCGATAAAATTCTTGCCTAATAAAAGGAATAAAATGGTTAATTTTATGGGTGTCTAGCGATGTCAAAAGCTCAAATCCATGATAGTATCATTGCATTCCGTGACTAGTGTCACAAATTCGTTGAATTTTTTGTCCATTTATTCGAATCTGAAAAGGGGTTGAAGGTATGAAGAAGCACTTTTGGAAGAAAGCCGCTGTATTGAGTTTGTTAGCGGTCATTTTGGTTGGAGGAACGGCGGTAAGTCCCAAGCAGGCACAAGCAGCAGATATGCCTTACCTCGGAGAAATTACGATGTACCCTTACACTTTCGCTCCCAGGGGATGGTTAAAATGCGAAGGTCAGATCTTGAGTATTCAGCAGAATACAGCGTTGTTCTCTCTGCTGGGCACTAATTTTGGGGGCGATGGAAGAACCACCTTTGCTTTACCTGACTTGCGCGGGGCTTCCCCAGTGCCGAATGTAGACTACTACATTGCAACTCAAGGTGTGTTCCCATCTCGCGAATAGTGAGTATTCAAAGCGCTATGCTATTTTTCTGAAGAAGAGGTGATGGCGTGCTCGAAGGCAATAACTTCACACTCAACAAAATAAAACCCTATCGCCGATGAACGATATTGAAGCCGTAAACGCAGCTTACGCGGCACTTGATGTGCCTGTAACCACCGTAACCGGGGACGTATATTTGCCGAAAGAAGGCTTGAACGGCGTTCAGGTATCGTGGACTTCGAATCACCCCGAGTTCCTGGATCACAACGGTCATGTCACGTTCCCGAACTATGTACAGGGCGATCAAACCATTACGCTGGAAGCTGTTCTGGCAAGAGGCGGAGTTGAACTTCGAAAAACATTCAGCCTGCTCGTGCCCGCACTGCCCGTAAGTGCTGATGAAGCAGTGAATTTGGCAGCAAATACCCTGAAACTGGATTACCCGCAGGGGATTAAGGATTCCATCACTTTGCCCAGTACAGGAGCATTCGACACACGTATTGATTGGTCTTCGGATCAACCGAATGTTCTCAGTAGTACGGGTCAAGTAAACCGACCGAAGTTTATAGACGGTGATGTGAATGTACAATTAAAGGCCACCATAACCAAAGGTTCAGCCTCCGTACAAAGAACATTCATGATCACGGTATTGAAGGCGTTGCCGAATACACCCTATGTACGTTTGAACGGCAACAACCCGATCATTCTGGAAGCTGGTAACACCTTCACCGATCCGGGAGCCAGCGTGCTGGACAGTGTGTACGGCAATGTTCTGGTACCGGATCTGTCAGGCATCGGCAACGTGGATACGAATGTGCCCGGTGTATACGTATTGAACTATGCTTATAGCGATCATTCAGGTTAGTCGGCTGAGCCAGCCGAACGTCGCATAAACGTGCTGCCCCGTGCTATTGAAGCCGCAGCAGGCAATGACGCTACCGCCTCGTTGATCGTTACAGGCGCTTGGCCAGGCGCACGGCTTGAACTGTACAATGCCCAGCAGGAACTTGTTTCGGAAGGGGCCGCTTCTGGAGAAGGGACATATGTATTTACGCCCGTTCCTGAAGGAGTCAGCTACTACGTGCTACAGTTCGTGAATGGTATGGAAAGTGCTCCCTCCAGATTAGTGTATGCACAGGGATTAACCGCCCAACGTGTAGCCGATTCCATCACAAGCCTGGCAGCACCTGCCGCAAGTGATACCCTGCTCAAGCTGCCTGCTGTACCTGAGGGCTTCCGCCTGGTCATCAGCAGCACTAGCCAGCCGGATATGATTCGCACAGATGGAGCTATCTTCCCGGCAGCAACCCAAACAGCGGTTAGCGTAATACTGGAGGTCACCAAGGTAAGTGATGGTTCTCATTCCCTGACACAACAAATCGAAGTAAACGTTCCCGCAAAGATTATTGTGGACACTGGCAATTCTAATAAAAAAGACCAAGACGAGGACAATAACGCTTCTTTTATACAACTGCAACCCGGATTTTCTGAACAGGGAAAAGCAATCATCATCTATACTCCTTCTGCGACGTTTCTGGATGGACAAATCAATCAGGCCCGCTTGGTAGGCAAGGCTTACGCGGATATTCATCTGGAACAGGAAAAGGATACCAGCCGTGTTGTTCTTCCCTATTCTTCGCTGAATAAATGGGATAAAGTCGGAGCCGCGGTCATATCCCAATATGGAACACTGATGCTATCCAGTGATGTCTTAACCCGCATGTTCTCGGGTCAGCAGGACGTTGCATTGTCATTCCAGCGGGCAGATGCACAGCGTACACAGCAGATCCAGGATTGGGCCGGTCAACAATCCAACCTGAAGCTGATTGGCACGGCTGTGGAAATCAAGGCTAACGTTACAGGTAGTACATCGCATATCGTTCTGCCGCTGGATGCCGAGTCCATCCGTGAATTGCAGAACGAAAAGCCCCAGTTTTCTATTCTCGTTATTCATGACAATGGAGAGCAGGAGATTTTGAAAGGTACGGCTGTGAGAGACTCAAAAGGTAATCTGTCGGCTGTGAGTTTCGATACGACCCGGTTTAGCACCTTTGCGATTGCTGCTTCTACCGATACAAAATCTTCATCTGATAATACAAATACGCAGGACGGCACAACAAATTCATCGGATTCGCAAGGCGCAGCTCCGGTATGGCCGGATGTCCAAGGCCATTGGGCGGCGAAATCCCTGCAATCGCTGGCAGACAAAGGCTGGATACAAGGTTACAAAGACGGCAACATGCGTCCGGAGCGTGCAGTAAGCCGTGCTGAATTTGTATCCATACTGACCAGAGCGTTGGGAACCACTGGAGATGAGAGTGTGCCTACCTCATTTACAGATATGAAAGGGCACTGGGCTGCATCAGCCGTGGATGCCGCTCATCGTCAGGGATGGATCGAAGGATTAAATGCTCAGACATTCGGCCCCGATGAGAGTCTTACCCGTGAACAGGCGATGGTAATACTGTCACATGCGATGGCGGATAAGGCATCTGCTTCAGGCACGGTCACATTGCAATCCTATAAGGATGAGCAGCAGATCGCTTCTTGGGCTTCCACAGCATTCAAAGCAGCTATATCCTCCAGATGGATCAGCCGATATCCTGATGGAACACTCAAACCCAAAGCAGCTATCAGCCGAGGCGAGATGGCTGAACTGCTGGTACGTATTTTCAAATAAGACTGGCTAGATTATACAGATTAATGGATTATAAGCACATACAGCGCGGTTTCCGAGTTATTCGGAGACCGCGCTTTGTTTGTGAATGATATGGACTAACTTCCACGGAAGAAGGCCAGCTATTCATTAAGAAAGCTTTTGAAGCAACAAAAATCATTCAAGAAATGCTGCTGGAATCAGAAAACCGCAAGCACGCCTTAAGTGGTTTACTGCGTTTGGGCACTATACCTGCGAAATGGCGACACTGGTCAACATTATTGTCTCACTAAAGAAGGAGCATTCGGAAGTTCACATTGAGGTCACGGAACAAGGCTCTCTAAAGACCCTTCAACTGGTGCGGCAAGGTAAAATTGATCTGGGCATGCTTTGTTTTATATAAGGATGACTATATAGATATCCGGGACTTTACCGAGCAGTTTGGTGACGTGAATATTTTGTTCAAGACGAACTCGGATAGTGCAATTCAGAGCGCTATATTAGAAGGACTTGCTATTTCAATAGGCCACGACTATTCCTTTCAAAAGGCGACCATGGAGCGGGGCCAATCCGTCCATCTATTGGAAATCGATATTAAAGCTTATGTACAAGCCTCCAATAATAATTCTTGTGTGTTGATTCACCCTTTTCGCTTCAGAAAATATACTGTTATATCTGCGAAACGGGGCGATGATCCACCTGTCACCTCTACAGTAGGGAGAATTGTGAGGAGGAGATATTTGAACATGAAACACAGAAAACCGTTCAGGTTCAGTGGTGCTTCAAAAAAAGACGAGGACTGCAAACCACCTAGAGTTGGCAGAGAAACGGAAGAACTTCTCAAGCTGATTCAGGAATTAGTCGCGATCATCCCGCTCGTTTTCGCTAATCCCTCTGCGGCTAATGTATCTTCATTGCAACACATTTTACGCCGGTTATTAGCTCTGGCGAATACCTTAAGACTTAGAGGCCCTGTTAAAGCAGATTTACTGGCGGCGTTGGAGCTGGCTATCGTAGCATCGGAAGCCACCCCTTTCTCTCCGATTGGCGTGGGAACCACCTTGCAACAACTACTGGATATCTTGTTGTCTATCATTTTGCAGGAACCCATTGACCCTGCCCCTAAAGACAGTTTGATCAGTGCTATCAGAAGTGCCGGGACGGCTATCAGTATTGCATTGGGAGGCACGTCAGGCACGTCAGGCACACCCGGGCCGCAAGGGCCTGCCGGACCTGTTGGGCCGGGCGGTGCGCCAGGTCCTGTCGGTGGACCAGGACCTGTGGGTGTGGCAGGACCACAAGGTCCAGTTGGCCCTGCTGGTCCTGTCGGACCTGCTGGGCCTGTTGGGGCTGCCGGACCTGTTGGAGCCGCCGGGCCTATCGGCGCCGCTGGGCCAGTAGGAGCCGCCGGGGCTGCTGGAGCCATTGGGGCTACAGGAGCTACAGGCGCGGCAGGACCTGCCGGGGGTGCTACCGGGGCCACAGGCGCTACTGGAGCCACGGGTTCGGGAGCGATCATTCCGTTTGCTTCTGGCGGACCTGCGATTTTGACAACCATTGTTGGCGGCTTGGTGGGCACTACCAGTCTAATCGGCTTCGGAAGCTCGGCAACAGGCATTAGCCCTGTGGGTGGAACCATAGACCTGACAGGTACGCTTGTCGGTCCACTGATCAACTTTGCTTTCTCCGTTCCCCGGGATGGCGTCATTACATCGATTGCCGGATATTTTAGTACAACAGCTGCGCTTGCTCTAGTAGGTTCATCCTCAACGATTACTGCCCAGTTGTTCAGTTCGCCTACACCTAACAATACCTTTACAGCGGTTCCCGGAGCTATCGTTACATTAGCACCACCACTCACAGGTATCGTTGCCCTGGGTACAATTTCCAGTGGTATCACAACAGGATTAGCAATACCGGTAACTGCACAAACTCGTCTGCTTCTGGTCTTCTCCGCGACTGCTACAGGAGCTTCTCTTGTGAATACCGTTGTGGGTTATGCGAGCGCAGGCATTACCATTACCTGATCCAAGACGAAAAAGGCTCAGCAGGACTTGTTCCTGCCGAGCCTTTTTTTATTTGCATTAAAGTGATATTTTCACTTCTTCTCCATCTTCCCGAATGGTGAATGTTTTAATTTGTCCGTGATCAGGCTCTTGAACGATACCCGTCTCCAAATCAATCTTCCAATCACATAGCGGATCATAAATGTAATGACCGGATACCATCGCTTCAGTAAGCGGCCCTCCTTTGGGATGAGGGCTGGAATTTTCAACAGCGTAAAGCTTGTTCTCTGAAGTGCGAAAAACGGCGATTTCGTTATCATCCAACCGGATAGTCCGCCCAATTCTATTTGGGAAATCCTTACTGTTACCGACGATAAGCCACTCAGCATGCTTGATCATTCGCTTGATTGCTCCCTTCTTAAGGCATTATTTAAAAAGCATTCACACAACAGACGGTGTAACTACTTCAAATAAATTTTTGCGTGAATCGGCATCGTTGATGATCTTTTTCCAGGGATCTTCAACCTGCTGCAGTGCAAATTCGATCCGTTCTATTAAAGCTTTGCGATGATCTACATCGTGAACGACAGCCTTCCGTATCTCTTCAAGGCCGGTCCGTTCGACCCATTCCGAAGTACGTTCCAGGTATTGGCCTGTTTCCCGGTACAGTTGCATCACGCTTCCCACAATATCAATCAATTCATCATCCGTCTTCACTTTACAGAGTGAATCAGCCAACCGCGCTTTTATACCGCCGTTTCCACCGATAAAGATCTCCCAGCCTCCATCATTGCCTACAATCCCGATATCCTTCGTACATGATTCGGCACAGTTGCGGGGACACCCGTTGACCGCTAATTTAAATTTTGCCGGAAAATCCAATCTTTCAAATTTCCGTTCCAGCAACTCTCCCATTCCCATGGAATCCTGTGTGCCAAAACGGCAAAATTGCGATCCAACACAGGTTTTAACTGTACGAAGAGATTTCGCGTAGGCATATCCCGACGGCATATCGAGTTCTTCCCATACTTTAGGCAAATCCTCTTTACGGACACCAATCAAATCTAGCCGCTGTCCTCCTGTTACTTTAACAACTTTAACGTTGTATTTAAGAGAAACATCAGCTATTTTCTTCAAATCCTCCGGAGTTGTTACACCGCCGTACATTCTTGGAACAACTGTAAACGTTCCATCTTTTTGAATGTTAGCGTGCAACCGCTCGTTGACGAAACGGGAATCTTCCTCATTTTCATAGGTATCCGGGTTAATCATACCCAAGTAATAATTCAGCGCCGGGCGGCATTTGGAGCATCCTTCATCATTATGCCAACCAAGCACATTCATGACTTCACGCGTCGTTGTAAGACCCTTGGTTTTAATAGCCGTTACAATCTCGTCCCGGTTCAATGTTGTGCAGCCACATATCCCTTGCTTGGCTGTCGTCTTGAAGCTGTCTCCAAGAACATACTGCAGAATTTGTTCAACGACCGGTTTGCACCCCCCACAGGAACGTGTGGCACCGGTACATGCCTTAATTTCGTCGACTGTGGTTAGTCCATTTTCATTGATCGCATCGACAATTGCCTTTTTGGTCACACCGTTGCAGCCGCAGACAATTTCATCATCTGCCATGGTTTCGGCAGATAAGGTCTTAGCCCCGTCTTTACTGCATCCGGTACCCATGATCTGTCCATATATCTCATCCGTCATCAACGTTTGCTGCCGCACATATTTCTGAAGACTAGCCGATTCGCTCACATCTCCGAACAGTACAGTTCCGACAATCCTGTTTTCACGAAGCAGCACTTTTTTGTATGTGTGCTTCCACTCATCCTTTGCTACAATCACCGTATGTTCAGGGTGAGTTATGAATTCGCCAGCCGAGAAAACATCCACCCCTGAAATTTTGAGCTTGGTGGAAACCACTGATCCCACATAGCCTTCGGTATCCGCACCTGCCAAATGTTTTGCAATTACACTTCCCTGTTCAAAAAGCGGCGCAACCAAGCCGTAACAGATCCCGCGGTGCTCAGCACACTCCCCTACAGCATATACATCTGGCATGGAAGTCTTCATCAAATCATCGACTACAATTCCACGGTTTGTTTCTATACCACTTTGCACAGCCACCTGAATGTTAGGCTTGATCCCGACGGCCATAACTAGCAAATCTGCTTCCAGCTCGCTTCCATCCGAGAAGCGCAATCCCTGTACCCGATCTTGACCATACACCTCTGCAGTTTGCATTTGCATAGCAAACTTGATTCCCTGGCGTTCTAGTTCTGCTTTCAGCATCGCAGAGGCTTCCCGGTCCAGCTGACGTTCCATCAAATCCTCCATTAAATGAACGACCGTTACGTCCATACCCAGGTTGACCAAGCCTTTAGCTGCTTCCAGTCCCAACAGACCTCCGCCAATGACAGCGGCCTTTTTATAGGTTCTCGCCGCCTCGAGCATTGCCGAGCAATCGGAGATATCGCGAAAACCGACGACCCCCGGTAGATCTTTTCCCGGAATGGGCAAAATAAACGATTGTGAGCCGGTAGCCACCAAAGCCACATCATAATTGATTTCTAGTCCATCTTCGGTGTGAATCGTCTTGTTTTCACCGTCGATGCTTCGCACCATTTTTCCTGTATATAAAGAAATCCCTTGTTCCTCGTACCATTGCAAATCGTTCAGTATGATGTCCTCAATGGTTTTACTACCTTCCAGAACATAAGAAAGCATGATCCTGTTATAGTTTGGATGCGGCTCACTTCCAAGAACCGTAATTTCATATTTATCCGTTAATTTTAAAATTTGCTCGACTGTATTAATGCCGGCCATACCGTTTCCAATAACAACAAGCTTTTGTTTACCGTTTGTCATGTACCGGTCCTCCATTCATTCGACAAGATTTCCTACGTTCTTATGAATATTGCTTATGCTTCTATTTTAATGCAGCAGGTTGAGCTATATGTGATTACAGTCACAATGCAGCTCAAATTATAAATGTTTAGGGATTTCCCTATTCAATTTCAAGGGGTAAAGGTAAGAACTGAAATCAAATTTCATAAATATTAAATGCATAACAACCGTTCTCAGGCTATTATCCTGCCATAGACTTTACAACGAATCTTCGCAACCTAACTGCTATGGTCTTCCTCATTGTAAATTTTATAAATTATCGACAAAAAAACCGTCCTCTGGAAGAATGGAAATACCATTCAACATGCTCCAGAAGCGGTTTCTTTGTTTTATGAATTATTGCGTTTGACTCAAACGAGTGAAATATTCAGCAGCTTGCCGTGCAGTCCGGGGTGAACCCCGGCTGCAATTTTTTCCGTCTGCGAGCTGTGAACCATGAGAAATTTGTTTTTTTGCGTAAGCAGTGGGTTCCCCCGGCCGTCTTCTCCCGCTTCAATCGGCATATTCGTTCCTGACGGGAGGATCACTATCGTCAAATACCCTTCACTGTCAACCTTGCAAGGAGCATAATGAAGTGTCGTTGAATATAGCTCAACCACTGTGTTTTTAGGCTGAAAAAAGCCTGAACATTTTCGCTATGTATACCTCATCTTGAATCTGGTGAATTACACCGAAGGCTTCGAGTTCTGCCACCGAAGGTACATAATGATCTCCCTGATCGGGTACGCTGGTCGTTTCTTTTGCATACTTGATGAGCTCTGTCGTATTGAAATGAGTCAGCAGCCTCCCATACGGGCGGAACGCTTCACTCATTACCTCTTGAATGACCAGAGGTGCATTGATTTGATTTAGTCTTTCCATAGTCTTCATAGCTTGACCTCCAGCAATGAATCTCCCGTGTGCACTCGGTTATTTTCCAGCACCTTAACGTCAGAGTATTCGGCTGTATTGGTCACAATAATCGGTATAGTAATGTCATAGCCCAGAGCTTTAATTTCCTCAATATAGAACTCGACTAGCAATTGACCTTTGGTAACTTATTCGTGACTTAAATTTCATCGGATTAACTACTCATCTCGTTAATAATTAATATCGAGAGTTAGTTGAGTAATCGTTTACCTTTTCGCTATTAAATCATCATTTTCTGATACCTTTGTCAAACGTTTTTTAATCACATCGCCACTTCATCGGCCTTTGAATCCCCGTTTTATATTTAAAGTGTAAATAAAACCTCTATAAGGAATACTTTATGAACAACCTGTTATCCTACGGGGAAATGAATTGAATCGTTTGAGGGGGCATCATCATGTGGTCTAAAACACTACCTTTTATTCCGAGCTGGGTTACATTCAGGCAGGCCTCGCGTTAATTTTTCCATTAGGGGCTTCAAGAAAAATAAAATTACTGCCAGCGTGCAAATCGTCCCTAAAAAAACTTTTGGGATCGCAGGTAAACAAGGCGGTGGACAAGGACCAAACTATATCAATATAGCTGGCACCGGGGATTCTGTACTTGAAATCTTCCGGCAATTCTCCCTCCGCTTGGATCGCCCGATTATTGGTCAACATCTAAAGGTCATCGTGGTTTCCACCGAACTAGCGAAACAACAGACGATCCAGCAATTGATGGATTTTGTGCTTCGTGATAATGATATTCGCCCAAGCTGCATGGTTTTCTTAAGTAAGGAACGAGCAGCCAACACATTAGTTACAAAATATAAGGAGGAGGTCCCGTCCTTTCATCTCATTAATATGAATTTCGGCAAAGGTATCCTATCCGCGCAAATTTGCTGGTTGTAAGCATTTTGAGGAGTCACTTTAACCCTCAGCGACTATCGTCCTGTTTCTTCCTTTGCTCTTGGCCAGGTACAATGCCTGATCCGCCTTCTCTAGCAGTTCCTCCCGCTCTGACGCATGCAAAGGATAATGGGCGATGCCCTGAGAGACCGTAACTCGTGTCGGAATGGGAGCCCTGCTTTGTTCCAAAGCCCGACGGACTCTTTCGGCTACGTTGAAGGCTTCCTCAGGTCTTGTGCGGTCCAGCAGAATGACGAACTCTTCGCCGCCGTAGCGATAGCAGACATCATCCGGGCGAAGCGAGGTAACTATAACTTCGGCAACATGTTTCAGCACTTCGTCACCGATGAGATGGCCGTAGGTGTCGTTTACGAATTTAAATTTGTCTACATCCAGCATAATGAGCGAAAACGGCAGACCAGAGGCCATCCATTGACTCATCGTATATTCAAGCGATCTTCGGTTCATTAATCCGGTCAGAACATCCGTCACAGCTTCCTGGGTCAATTGATCCGTCTGCTTCTGAATATTCAACACGGCAAGCAATACGGCCTTGGTGAGCAAATCGGCCTCCTGGCTCCAATGCGGCTTCGCTTCCGGCATTACAATCTTTTCCTTGCCCATCTTGCTCACCAAATTTGCCAGATAGACAAAAGGCCGGGCCAACCTGAAGGCTACGAGTATGACACCCATCAGCAATATGATAAACGGAAACAACGAATACCACAGAATTGTCCGAATGTGGTTCATCAGTTGATCATGGATTAGACCAATCGGCGAAACAACCACAATTCCCCATCCGTTGGCCGGGACACTGGAGTACCCGGCAAGCATCTCGACGTCACTGGTGTTGCGAACTTGCTGTTCCCCGCTTTCCCCCTTCATCAACTTCTGCACTACCTTGTTGCTGCTGACATCCTCCCCGAGGAGCTGCTTGTGCGGGTGATACAGCAGGCGTCCGTTGGAATCCACAATATAATAATAAGAACCGGAATCGTCCACATTACCGTTGCCAAAAATATCAGACAGGATATTGTTCTCCTGAAGATAAAGCGTACCGCTCAAAATACCGAGATATTTACCGGAGCTGCTGAAAATCGGTTGACTCATAAATACGATTAGTCTCTTAGTGTTTGAAGTCATGTAAGGGGAAGAAATATACGGTTTTTGGAGTGCCAAAGCTTCCAGACTGGCCTTAGACGTGATACGCCGACCTGCCGTTCCCACTCTAGTCGGCGCTACATTGCGGATCACCCCGTTGGCTTCGACCACTGCGATGGAATTGAAGAAATTGCTGCTTTTGCGCATCAGATCTAAGTAATCGTCCACTTGCCTCGAAGTCATGGCATCAACATTGGAAAGTTTATCGGCACTGTATTCCAAGCTGCCGCGCATGGATCGAAATAAAGAATCCATCGTCTTGGAAATGCGATTAGCGTTGGAGTAGTTCAGATGGAGCGTCGTCTCCGTCAATGATTTTTTTTGGGACTCATAAGAACCAACCAGAAGAATACTTGAGGTTAGCAGAACCACCAGCGTCACCAAGCCCGTAAGCAACGATATGAGACTTAGCTTTTTACTTTGACGATGTTCGGCTCTTCTCGGTGTGGACAAACTATTACCCTCCCTGGTTCCTGAAAACTTGTTTAATCCATAATACATCAAATTCTAATGTTATTCGACAATTAATCGGTGAACTCCATCTTCTCATAATATAAATAAGGAAGACTGGCAAAATGCCGCCGCCTTCCTCATTTATCCGGGCCCCAAGCGAAGTGAATAACTCACGTCTCTGATCAATATGACTCTCCATGCTCCGTGCTTAGTCCAAAGTGCTGGTGGAAACTATAATAGGCGCATTCCAGCTTGCCGATGAATACGGTTTTCACCGACAACCAGTTCTTTTATGGACATATACTTGTGCCCATTGCGTTTCGACAATTGCAAAGAAGAAATCCGTCAATTCGAATATCGGTGTATCCATTTCTAGCGTCATTCCATACAGCGTACACGGACTCACTGTTAGGTCCATTCGATATGTCGGCTCCCAAACTCAGGTTGCTTTGCACTCGAAAAGCATAATTGGACGGGTAGTGGCGAAGGTGAGGTACTCAGAGGAGATGAAAGTAAAGCGTTTACATATTCGAAAAGCAGATTTCCGGTCAGGTATGGCTACTTGACCGGATCACTTTAAAAATTGGCTTAAGCCAATACACCCAGAGCGTATCCAATAATTCCTATTGCGAATAAAGCAAAAATCAGAGCTATAGCATTCACTTTCTTTTTGAGCAGTCTCATGCACAAAAAAGTCAGCAAGAGAGGTAACAGACCAGGTATCAATTGATCCAGAATCATCTGTATCGTCGTAACCACCTCTACTCCATCCGAACGGGTATATCTGGATACTTCAAGCGGCACATTCAGGGTAGTCCATTTGGATACGAGTGCGCCCATGACAAAAAGTCCCAGGATGGAGGCCGATTCCGTAAGCTTTTGTAACCGGTTTCCGGACATGTCGGACACAATCTCCGTCCCTTTTTGGTAGCCGTATTTCAGCCCGTACCACTTGGTTGCCAGGCGAAGAACATTAAAGAGCAAGAAAAAAAGGACAGGCCCGATGATACTCCCGGACAAAGCAATGGAAGCTCCCAACGCAGCCAGAACCGGGCGTAACGTTCCCCAGTAAATAGGGTCCCCTACTCCGGCTAAAGGCCCCATCAAGCCGATTTTCACTCCACTTATAGTAGCATTGTCAATAGGCTGGCCATTTGCTTTCTGCTCCTCCATAGCCGCCGTTACACCCATAATCGGTGCTGAGATAAACGGTTGAGTATTGAAAAACTCCAGATGCCGCTTTAATGCTTCTTTTTGGTCTTCTTTCTTGGTGTATAGCCGCTTGATTGCCGGAATCAAGGTGACACAGAAACCAATCGACTGCATACGCTCAAAGTTAAACGAGCCCAGCAGGAACCATGAACGGAAAAACATTTTGTTTAAATCGCTTTTTGTCAATTTTTTTTCTTCCATAGTACCCCACCCTTTCATTAAGTATTTCTTTAGAGCTCTTCAATTTCACCCATTTGATCTTTTCGCTCACTATATTTAGGACTGAGCTGGATATACAGCAGAGCCAGAACCGCTCCAATGACCCCAAAGCCAACCAGATTGATGCCCGTAAATGCCGCAATGACAAAGCCCAAGAAAAAGAAAGGCATAAGGTATTTGGCTGCCATCATGTTAATAACCATGGCATACCCTACAACGACGATGAATCCTCCTGCTATTTGCAACCCTTTTGTAATGACCTCCGGGATCGCGTCAAGCAAAGTCGTAACCAGGCCGGTTTCTGCTGCAATAGCCACCAATACGGCAGGCAGAGCAACGCGCAACCCCTGAAGAAGGAGGGCGATGAAGTGACATAGTTCAATTCCTCTGAAATTTGAAGATTCGGCATATTTATCTGCTAAGTGCTGAAAGAACACGGTAATCGTTCTAACAAAAATCGTCAACACTTGTCCGGCAGCCGCAATCGGAATCGCAACGGCAATTCCAGCGCCGATCGACTGATGCCCAACAATAACCAATATGGTTGAGACTACACTGGCCAAAGCGGAATCCGGAGCCATTGACGCCCCGACATTCATCCAGCCCAAAGCCATCAATTCCAGCGTACCGCCTAGAATAATACCTGTTTTGAGATCGCCTAGGACCAGACCGATCAGTGTACACGCAACCAGAGGCCGATGAGTCTGTCCTTCATCCAAAACGCTGCCCATTCCGCAAATGGCTGCAACCAGCGTTACCATTACGATTTCAAAAACACTCATGTTTAAACCCCTCTCTTATGCCAACTTGCTCTTATGTCAACCTGCTGTTAAAACTGGACATTTTGGATCTTGTTAATCAAATTGATTTTAGGATCACTGGCCACTTTTCTAATTTCCAGTTCAATCCCCTTTTCGTGCAATTTATGAAATGCCTCTACATCCTGCTTATCTACGGACACCGCCCCGGTAATCTGTGTCTTGCCTTCTTTAAAGCACATTCCACCTACATTTACCGATGTAAACGGTACCCCACCTTCTACGACCCGCAGTACATCAGTCGGATTGGTAAACAGGAATAAGGTCTTAAAATCGTTATATTTAGGGTTGTTGTAAGCTTCAATCGCTTTCGCAATCGTGACGACATAAGCCTTAATTCCCGGCGGCGCCACCTGTAATAATAAGGTTTTGCGTAGCGTATCCGCAGCGACCTCATCGCTGACGGCGATAATTTTGTTACACTTCGTTTCTTTCACCCACACAGTAGCCACCTGACCATGGATCAGACGGTCATCAATACGAACAAATGAAATTTCCATACCTATAATTCCTCCTCTGTTTGTATGTCTCGGATGACACGAAAAGACTTCATTGAATCCTGACCCGCATAGATTGCCAGATCACTCAGATTCTCCACTTTCTCCAGCCCTCTATTTGTCAGCAGGTCTACGATCATGGGCAGGTTTACCCCTGTTACAATGTCCATTTTTTCATAGCCGGCCACAATCCTGCTGGCCGCATTATAGGGACTGCCGCCAAACAGATCGACAAGAAAGATCAGTCCGTCCGTCCAATCAATCGTTTCCAATGCCTCTTTGTACTTCTCAACAAGTCCGTTAACGCTTTCACCAGGTTCGAACGTTACGCCCACCACATTTTCCAAATGGCCGAAAATCATTTCCGTGGATCTTAGGATCTCTTTGGAAAATTTTCCATGTGTGCCAACAATAACACCTATCATTTGTTTCACCCCCTCCTTACATCCTTCACCTATACTTATATGCAAGTCTCGTGCCAACATTCTGTATGATTCGTTCAATCATCAAAAAAAAGACCAAACCCTCGGCTGTTCCGGGGATTTGGTCTTTCCTCGCCACCTGCTTATTTTCCACATCCGCATTATTGATACACATCTGAAAGCGTTTTATACACTTACGCCATTACTCGGGGATGCAGTTATATACTTCGCTTAAGATTTCGCAAATATAATATTTTTCATCATTGGTCAGCTTCATGTTCATACTGGAAGCAAATATATTGCAGGAACGGTTCACCGCGTCGAGAATTCGTTGATCAAGCAAGGCTACATCCCCCTGATATATTAACCCTTCTCCAATGACCATTCGTTCCATGGCATGAGCCGTATGAACGGCAAGTTGAACTTTCTTTGCATAATGAAAATCGACTTCCAGTTCCTGTTCCAGCTGTTCGATAAATTTCATCAAGATCCCCAAGATTTTGTGGGGATTCAAATAAGTCATAAACTCCTTTAGCGTATCCTCGCATAGATCTCTAACGACTACGCTTTCGTCTTCATGCATAACAGGCAGCTGATTGTTCAGCAACAGTTCTCTTAATGTCTGCTCACCGCTTGCCTCGATCAGTTTTTCCAAAGGAATAAATGGTACATTCAGCTCGCTTGGCCGCTTAACTCCAATCACCGCAAGAATCGTATGCTTGGCCCGTAAATCTTTCACCATTTTATCCAATTCCCTGACTTTTGCCGGCACAACGACTATCTTCTCTTCTGTTAAGTCGTACACGACCTTCTCCACAAACTCCTTCAGCTTGACTGCGGCGCCTTTGCCGGAAGAACAAACCGTCACGATCACCTTATTACTGGCCTTCTCCGCTTTCACTTCGGCGTTTCCATTGTTATATCCACGAAAATCCTTCAGCGATTGGTAAATTTCCTCTACATTCATATCAAAAATACTGGCCTTTCGCACGGCCTCCAACGTAAGAGGAGTTGAAACCATATCAATGGTCTTCACCTTGATCCCGACACGTTCCATAATGGTTGCTTCAAAATTGAGCAGGGAGCCCATATCAACTAGAAGCAATACGCCTCTTCCATTGTCAATGTCCTTTACTTTATCAATAATAACCTCTAAAATTTCCCTGGGGCTAACATCCAAAGGCATATCTACTGCACAAATATTTGAGCTACCCAGCAGGCTGTCGACGACGCCGACGATACTGCTCGCCGTACTGTTGCCATGTGCAGCTACGATGATCCCCACATTTCCTTGATGCTCCTCTTCTACCGATCTCAGGAGAATCGCCACATAGGTAATCTCGGCATCGGGCACGCTGATTTCGAACTTGGCCTCGATCAAATCCTTGATAATCAGTGCCAGTCTGTATTCTTCATCCTGATCGTCTATCGGATCATAGATTTGTTTGCTGACGTATTTCTTCTCTCGGATTCGCTTTAAAAAGGCACTCAAATGAAGGCTGAAAGCATAAATAAACCTGTCGCTGTACTTTCTGCTCAGCTCTTTTTGAGCCATCTCTTGCACCTGTTCAGCGAATTCCAGGATATTCTTGTCCACGATTTTAAGGATCCGTTCCCGCCCCCCTTTGATGTTATAAAATCGGTTATAGAAGCTTTTGATATGAATATTGACATCCGTAGTAATAAACTTATTGATAAAGCTGTCGTCGAGTCCTTCTTCCTTCAGCATACCTATTTTGTCTTCAATTAATTTGTAAAGGTTGAACGGCAATTCAGAAGCATCTGCTTCATTTATTCCTTTGCTTCCTTCAGGAGTAATATACAGCGAGGAGTTGACCATTTCCATTTCGGAAATCTCCTTACGGTTTTTCCCCATATTAAATAGACCTTCCTTGATATTACCAGGTAAAATTTTGAAATCAAGTTTAATTTCTTCCTTATTTTCATGTATGCTGTTCAAAAATCCTTTGGCACACACAAGCTGAATGTTCGATTTCAACTGGCCGATATTGCCATAGGTTACGCTGCCAATCAGTGCTTTTACAGTTTCCAATTCAACCCTAATGGGCTTGTTAACACGATGGGCCTCATTTGCGAAGAGATGCTTCAGGATTAAAAACCGCTCTTCCACTGCTCGTTCTTGCAGGGAAGGAATGTTGATCGTAATCGGTATCCGCCTGATAAAGGTTTTAAGCATAGAAGAACTGGGATCTTCTGTCGTAGCGCCGATGAGCAGCACATTCGCATCCCGCTTACGCTCCGACTCGCCCAATTTGTTGTAACTGTTCGTGTCCATGAAATAAAAAATCATTTCTTGGCCTTCTGGAGGCAACCGATGAATCTCATCCAAAAACAGGATGCCTCCATCAGCTTTCTCGACCAGTCCCTCTTTTTCCCGATCGGCCCCGGTAAACGCCCCTTTCACATGTCCAAAAATATGGGAAAGTAGCAGCTGAGGGTTATTGTAATAATCGGCGCAGTTAAATACGATAAATGGTGCTTGCTCCGAAAACCGCTTCATATATTTTCCATAATTATACATTAACCTGGCAAACATCGTTTTTCCTACGCCAGTCTGCCCCACAATCAGCGTATGCAGGCCCTTCGGCGGGTATAATATTGCTGCTTTTCCCTGCTCAACCTGGTTTCTCATACTGCCCATGAAACCGATTAGGGCTTGAAACGGATCGACTTGCTCTCCAGGCAGCAATATTTCATTAATGTTGTTTACCTGGATTTGTTTCTCTTTAAGCTGAACTCTAAAGGTCTCCTCGATCACCTGCTTGTGCAAAAACTTGACGGGTCTTCCCTTGATTTTAATAATCAAGTCGGCACGAAGTAGGCTATTCAGCTCCTTGCTTACATTATTTCTTAGCATATTCTGATGATCGGCTATTTCCTCAGCCGTAATTCCATCGCCGTCCAGCAAAGCCTCTACCGACAGTTTCTTTGTACCATTGGCAATATACTCTAAGATCTCATCAATCCGTTTCACAGTATTCCCCCAGCCTGACTAGTTCTCTTTTAATTAGTATAGAAGAAAAGAAGTAAATATCTACAAAAAAATCAACTGACAAGCTAATCAGTAATCTGATCCCCTCGTCATTTACATATTTATCCTAATCAAATTACTTGTTTTCCAAGATCAAAGGTTGGCAGTATAATTACATAAGCTACATGAATAAGTTGGTATTAAAATTATATTAAAAGCTACGTTGTTGCCCACCAAGGAGATGACATAAAATGATACGATACGGATTACAGCAAGAGCAAGCATTCAGGCTGGCTATGACTCCTGAATTACGACAAGCCATCACAATTCTTCAATATTCTTCAGCCGATCTAATGTCCTATCTTCATGAGCAAGCGAATGAAAATCCGATTATTGATTTGACAGAAGCCGACATGTCCAGCGAAAGAATAAGTAAAGAGGAAGAATATTCACCACGAAAAAACGATAATCCGGTAGATCTTTTGGATTTTGTCTCTAACCCTGCAGATAATTTATATAGACATCTCAAAGCGCAACTCGGGCTGGTTCGCGGGTTATCCAAGCTACAACAGATGATTGCCATGTTCCTTATTGGGAATTTAAATGAAAAAGGCTACCTCGAGTTGGAGGTAAATACAGTTGCCGAAATACTTGACGTCCCCACCGAAGAGGTTGAAAACATACTCGCTCTGATCCAAGGCTTTGAACCGGCAGGAATCGCCGCTCGCAGCCTGGAGGAATGTCTTCTTTTGCAACTGCGATATGCCGGTAATGTTGATGTTTACCTGGAAGAGATCGTGCGACATCATATGATCAACCTTTCATGTAACCGCATACAAAAGATCGCGGATGCTCTGGGTATCAACATTCGCGAGGTACAGCAATTTACCGACCAGATACGCAAGTTGAATCCTTGTCCGGGAGCGGCATTTGCCCAATATGAACACCAGTATCATATAGCAGATATCTCGGTAGAAAAATCCAAGAACGACTATCTTGTGACAGTTAATGATATCACAGTCCCACGCGTCGGGATTAATCCTTTTTACCAGCGTATGCTCCGGGAACAGGCAATGGGGGAAGAGAAGCAGTTTCTTCATGAGAAGATGAATACAGCATTATGGCTTATTCATAGCCTTGAGCAGCGCCGCCTGACCCTGATGCGTGTAGCCCAATCCATTGTTGATAGACAGCGGGAATTTTTCGAGCATGGCGTTCATTACCTCAAACCGATGACCCAAAAGGAGATTGCTGAAATAACCAGCTTACATGAATCCACGATCAGCCGGGCGGTCAGTAATAAATACATGCAGACGCCCCGTGGATTGTTCGAGCTCAAATATTTCTTCACCTCCGCCTTAGTGTCGAAAGACGGAGACGCCACTTCATCGGAGAGCGCAAAAATGCGTATTAAGCGGATCATCGACGACGAAGAGAAGCAAAAACCGTTTTCGGATCAAGCAATCACAGAACTGCTGGCAAAGGAAGGGCTGGAGCTGTCACGCAGAACAGTGGCCAAATACCGGGAAGAGCTCGGATATCTTTCTTCTAGCAGGAGAAAAATTTATTAAAGCTTCGATAGCCATATCGGTTATAGCCCTGCCACCTACTCAGGGGCAAGCCGTTATGAGTATAAAGAAGCAAAAAGATCAAAAAATGATCCTATTGTCCAAATTTCAGAAATACTCCCTCATTGAGCACGTCTAGGCGGCGATTCGCCGCTCCTTGACCTTGCCTCGGTCATGGCGGCTCAGCAGCAATCCGACCAGAGACGCTGTGGATTGCTGGAGAATCATTCCGAGCACCACAGGCAGTGCTACCGGAGCTGGGAAATAGGTGATGGCAAGCACGGCTCCTGCGCTGATATTACGCATGCCGCCGTTAAAAACAAGCGCCGTACGGTCGGCATCGTTCCACTTCATCAGCATGGAGATCAGGTAACCGATCACAGATCCGTTAATCATCACGACAAGAGCCATAGCCAACCTGGAGAACGGGCCCAGCCGAGGTCCCCACACCTGCTTGATCTTCCCTTTGGTCCATTCGTTCAATACCATGCCGATTAGCGAAGGAACGACAATCATCCAGAACAGGCTCTGCATCATTGCCCAAGTATCAAGCTGCACATCCGCTCCGACCAGCAGGGACATAATGCCGGGTACAGCGAATGGGGCCAAAATCGTATCAATCAGAATGATGACTTGCGTCAAGGGCCGTATTGCCTTTGTAGATGTGGACCCACACGAAGCTGGAAATGCCTGTAGGGATGGCCGCACCAAGAATAAGCCCGGTAATCGTATAAGGATCGTCGCCGAAAGCCAGATGTCCAAGCATCATCGCGAGCAGCGGCATAGCCGCATTTAGTCTCCGATTCAACGTTCTGAACATACATAAATTCCTTTTTTTACACAATAGTATAGACCTTGCAGCGCCAATTCGTAAACGAAAGAAATCATCATTTATTTAAAAACACACCGTGATACAGCAGAAGAGACCCACATAGTGTAGATCTCTTCAGAGTTTTTTGCTATTGATGTGCAATATGACATTGGGTTCCCGGTCTGTCGATCTGTATCGTAATATGCTTGATCTTGTATTGTTCATTGAACAATTTTTGTGCCTGCTCCATCACAACACTACTGTACATTGGATCTTGAATAACAATATGACAGCTCAGCAATAGAACATCTGATGATAACGCCCATACATGAAGATCGTGCACTTCAACAACGTGCTCAAGATCGAGGAGGGATTGCTGAATTTCATTCATGTTCATATTCAACGGTGTACCTTCCATCAAAATATGAATGGAATCACGAGTCACCCGATAAGCACTGATTATCACCAGAATTGCTACCAATATACTTGCAATCGGATCAGCCCAATTCCAGCCAAAGAGCATAATCAACAGTGCAGCCACAATCGCCCCTACGGAGCCTAACAAATCTCCTAATACATGTAGAAAGGCACTCCGAATGTTGAGATTTTCCGATGTATCTCCTCTCATGAGGATAAAGGCCGCAGCTATATTGACCAATAAGCCAACCACCGCGATTGTCAACATACCTGAACTCATGATTCCAGGTGGGGCAGAAAGCCGTTCGAATGCTTCCCAGAAAATATAAATTGAAATCAGGGCAAGCGCTAATCCATTGATAAAAGCGGCTAGTACTTCAAAGCGCTTATATCCAAACGTCTTGGACTTGCTCGCTTGCCGTTGTCCCCATGTCATCGCCAGATAACTTAATCCCAATGCACCCGCATCACTCAACATATGCCCCGCATCAGATAACAATGCCAAGCTATTGGTCAGTAATCCACCGGCAACTTCAATGATCATATAACCGGCAATTAAAAAGAATGACCATTTCAACGCATTTTTGTTCGCTCCATGACCATGGGGATGCCCATGTCCGTGGGAGTGTCCATGTCCGTGAGAATGTTTACTGCTTTTAGAATGATCGTGTGTGTGACTTTTTTTACTCATCTAGCCTGCACCTCTCTTCTATAAAATACTGATGGTTCATGCATCAAATTAACGTATGATCACTTATTCATATATTATATTTAATTCGTATAATCTGCAAGATTTAATTAGTAATGTTTAGAAGACAGATTGTAATATGAAGTGCGACGCCTGATGGAAATCAATAAAAAAAATGGCCCATGACCTGATTCGTGTAGAAGATCTCTGAGCGGCCCCAGGAAGTCCGTTCAAGGAAAACCTTGGGGCATTGGGAACTGGAGTGTTCGCTTCATCTGATCAACCACCGCCCCCGAAAATGTTTAGGGTGGAAAACCGCTCACGAATCATTCACAGAGGAACTGTCGCACTTGGCTTGACAATCCGTCTCATAAATATATTGTTTATAGGCTGCCTAAAGTAGAGAAGGGCCCGGCTTACCATTAAGCAAGTTAAGAATTCTCTCTTTAAAAATCTGTGTACTGATTTTATCCCATACACTATGATGTACAAAAATGTGAATGACATGTTGCTTTTCCGATCTTCGGACGATGGCTATTTTACTTAAGACATTCTTGCCACTAGTTACGAACTTATCATTTCTCATCCCTAGCATGATATCCTGAACGTTGTTGAAAAATTCAGGCGAAGCGTATCTCAAATCTATATAAGGCACATAAAAGGATCCGTCATATTCATACTCAAAAATAAGATGTCCTCCCTGTTTTTCTTGATAGAAGCTTCTTAGCACACTCTGCTCCCGAATGATTTGCTTGGCAGCCTCCTGAATATTTTCCCGACTATAGCCTCCTTCCAGAACAATCATTTCCTCTACAGTAGTGTCTGACGCTTTAAGGAAGCATGTTTGCATGGTAGAGGCAATATATTGTTCTGAA
Source organism: Paenibacillus sp. PvR008 (assembly GCA_040544055.1). Lineage (GTDB taxonomy): Bacteria > Bacillota > Bacilli > Paenibacillales > Paenibacillaceae > Paenibacillus. The sequence continues at coordinate 28,965 of JBEUOG010000029.1, read as the reverse complement.
ACTCTACTTTCTATATTCTGATTAAGTTTTTTCAAGTCGATTCCCTGCAGATCGAATCTATTTTGCATGCCGGAATCATTACACATATGTCTAAAAGTAAGTTCATCCATCACTTCTGTTGCCTGATGGTATCCGATCCATCGGAATAATATAATGGGGAATTTGTATGAATGACACACGCTCCAGAATGGTTAGTCTGATATCGTTTCTCAATTGATTACTTAAATGCTCAACAAACAATACGGAAAATAGTTTGCCTTCTACGGGAATTGTTTTGAGCACACTATCCTTTATGAATTCCGACCAGAGCAACTGCGTTATATCCGTACTCTCGCTGTCGTTCCTTAGATCTTCCTAGGATTCCCCTTTAAAATGTAGCTGGAGCCTGCGATAATATCGAACAGAATGGTCTTGAAGACACCATACTTTCGATGCAACTTTTCAAATGGCATATGTATAAATAATTCCGTTATCGCTGCAAGAAAGAAGCTAATACAAGCAATCACAATAATCACATTAATTCCGTAAAAACTGTACAATGTTCCTCCCAAAACAGGCCCGGCAAAGTTAGTGATTGCTGATACCCCCGATACTGTGCTATTAGCCTTTAACAGATCGTCCTGATCCACTAATACCGGGATACTGGCCTGTACAGTTGGCTGATAGACAGTACTGACCACAGACAGTAAAGTCATAACCACGCCGATCAGAATAATTGCTGCCCTGCCGCTGTACAGGAAAATGGCCAGTCCACCTACGAACAAGCTACTTATAAAATCAAAAATCATCATCAAATTTCTCCGGTTGACCCGGTCGGCTATCGCTCCCCCGATGGGAGACAAAAAATGACGGGAATTGTTGAGAAAGGATGCTGGCAAAACAATCCCTCCCTACCCTAATGGATTTCATTATTTTATGCTGTAATTAATAAAAGCACTTACAATTGCACAACACCCAAATATAATTAACCATGGCGCCCATTTGTTTTTTTCTCCCTTGCGCTTACTTACCGACAACCCGTAAATTCCTATGATTATGGTGATGATTGCTGCAATCGTTCCTACAATATATCCAGCCATTTTAATTCCCCTTTTTTTCAATTTTTATATTAATTACATTCCGTAAAATTAAAAATATCTTTCACTTCTCTGCCTTTTGTTTCCTTCTTACTCAATTTCCATATGATCAATTTTCTTCATAAGTTCGAAAATAACAGCGACACTAGCCATTACAATAACCCCTAGTAAAATAAAGACGATAACATTGTTGTTAACGCTACCGATGACACCATTTCCAAACATACCACACAAAATAAAGGCGGACACCATTGTCGCTGGAATGGATTTCTTACTAAACCCAATCCTCATTGCGATAATACTAATGCCATTAATGCAGATAACCGAAACAATTACGGTCTTGAGAACTGATAGTAATAATGATAAGGAAAGCGTATCTTTTACAATAGGCTCAATGGATTCCGTAATACTGAAAATAATAAAAGCTGGTAACGTACAAATGATCATAGCAACAGTTGTAAACAAAATAACAATCATCATTTTGGCCAGCAGCATCTTTTTACGGTTTACGGGGTAGGAAAAATTAAGAATTAATTTCTTCCCAGTATATTCTTCAATTACGAACCGTGAATACATGATCGACGAGAGCATACAAAAAATAATCATACTAATAACCAATGTGAATAAAAAAAGATTAGCATAATTTTTGAACCCGATCTCGTTTTCGATTTTCGCTACAACTGAAGCAAAATATATAAATCCAATTAATACAATACAAGCAATGAGACTTGCGAAGATAAATGAGTTAATTTTGTTTCTCCTTAACTCTAGCTTCATTAATTTAAGCAATTCCATTACCTCCATTTAGAAAATATTGCTCAAGGCCACTAGGAAATTCTTCTTTTATTTGATCAAGAGAAAGCTCACGCTTTACAACTCCTTGGACAAGGATACCTATCGTATCCGCAATATACTCAACTTCACTAAGAATATGACTGGTCATGAGGATGGTTATTCCATGATTCCGTACAAGATCAAGAAACAATTCCCTCATTTCATGAATACCTACTGGGTCAAGACCATTAATAGGCTCATGAATCAGTGCCCTTGCAATCCCTAATCGTTGGCGCATGCCCAGCGAAAACTTTGACACAAGCTGACGCTCCGTATTGGGAAGCCCAACTCTTTTTAACATTTCGGATACATTCTCTTCTGGCATACCCATATAAGCTAGATGCAGACGTAAATTTTCTTCAGCCGAGAGATGGTCATAGAAAACAGGAGTTTCAATCAAGCTCCCCACCTTTCTTAGCACTTTTTCCCGCTGAGTCACCACATTCATGCCCAATACTTCCGCTTTTCCTGCTGTCGGATTAAGTAACCCTAAGAGCATTTTAAAAACCGTTGTTTTACCGGCTCCATTGGCGCCTAGAAAGCCATAAATTGTTCCCTGTCGAACCGTTAGACTGCAATTTTTAATGACCTCCACTCCAGAGAATGCTTTTGTGAGTTTTTCTGTTTTTACAGCTATTACATTGTTCATCTTTTCAAACTCCCCCTATTTCATAATGACGCCTCTTTGTCAATTTTCACTGTCTGTATTCTCTTGCATTATATGCTTAGTCAGTTATGATCATTTCATTATGTAAAAACTATAGTTTTACGACAGAGTAAACCATTATTCCAAAAAAATAACAATTTGTATGATTTAAACATACATTAAATTGCAAAATAAGACATCTATTTTTTATCACATTTGTTTAATCATACAATACAAACCAAATTAATTTACTACTTCGTCAATTTCATGCCATTGGGCCGGGATAGAAACTGGTCACGAATATTATGTGTATCTCGGGTGGCACACACTTGACGGGGACTCGAAACGATCAAAAAGTAGACGACGGATTGTAATATGAAGTGTGACACCTAGTAAAAACTGCTCAAATAGAAAAAAAGCCAGTAGTACCAAGCTTTTAAGCTTACTGGCTTTAAAAAAAGTCTCATATAGACGATATAAAATTCTCATTTATTAATAAAATACGTCAATTAATAGACATTACTCGCACGAATATTTTCAAAAAAATCTAAATTTTATACGCCTTCATGGCCTTTCTTAGCTCTTTGAATGTAGGGCGTTTGCCGTACATTAAGACGCCAGTACGGTAGATTTTGGCGGCTAGCCAGCCGAAGAACAGAATAGATGCAACCAGAATAGCAAGGGACACCCAGATTTCCAGCAGGGTCGCCCGTTCCAGGCCAATTCGCAGCAGCATGACGGTCGGCGAGAAAAATGGGATGTACCCGGCGACCTTGACGAACATCGTGTCAGGTGCGGCGATGTTGAAGATGCCGATATAAAAGGCCGCCAGTGACAGTACAGTAATCGGCATAATCGCCTGACCCAACTCTTCCGTACGACTAACAATAGAGCCGACAGCGGCGAACAATACCGCGTACAGGAAGTAACCGAGGATGTAGAAAACCAGGCCATAGCTAAGCACTGAGGTATTCAACTGCGACAAATCCAGCCCGGCCGAGCTGAGGATAACGCTGTTATGCGGCAGCATGAGGTTCGCACTCACCACAGCGGCAAAAACAGCAATTTGCAGCAGGCCCACCAGAAAGATACCAATGATTTTCCCAAACATCTGGGTCAATGGCGATACGCTCGTGATGAGAATTTCCATGATGCGTGAGCTTTTTTCCGAAGTCACTTCTGAGGCAATCATATTACCCGTCATCATCGACGAGGTGAAAAACAAAATCATGAGTACATAGACCAAGCCATAGTTAATCATCGAAGTTTCTTTGTTCTCTGTTCCGGCAGCACGCCCTGCCTCAGAGGGACTGTTCACTTCTCGACTGTCTACGGTAACAGGCGTGCTAATTTCACGGACTTGCTCACGGGTCAAGGTATTTCCGCCGATCATGGCATTGACCTTTGCCTCCTGAAGTCCGGTTTGCAGCAATGTGATTACAGCCGGGGAGGGCTCTTTTTCAACCGATACGTACTCTACCTTGGGAAAAGTTTCTCCCTTTGCGGTAGGCTGCGCAAACTCCACATAACCTTGCAGCTCCCCGTCTTTCAAAGCTTCCTGCATTGCGGGAGCTTGTGCGTTGTCATAACGCACCAAGGTAGCTGCCGGGTTGGACTGAGCCTTCGTAAATTGCTCCAGCTGATCCGCGATCTCAGTCTGGCTTCCGGCGATCAGTCCCAGACGATGATGCTCAGCAGCGGATTTACCGGAACCCCCTGCGCCACCCATTCCTTCTCCCTTAAACAAAGAAATCAGATACGGCAGATTCATGCCAATGGTAATGAGCAATGCCAGCACCAGCGTTGTAATGACAAAAGATTTGGTTCTCGCCTTCTGGCGAAACGTAAAACCGATAACCGTACCCAGTCTATTCATGAGAATCACCGACCTCTCGTATGAAAATTTCATTCAGCGTAGGCTCTTTAATTTCAAAATGCTCTACATCCGTTTGTTCCAACGCCGTTTGTAAAATCAACTTGGCCGCATCCGGCTGTTCAATATGCAGCATCCAGCCCCGGTCCATACGCTCCACACGGCGCACGCCGGGCAGTTGTTCCAGTCCGTTCACTTCGCCAGTCGTGATAAGACGAACTTTTTCACGCGGGTAGCGACCTTTAATCTCCTGCACACTTCCTTGCACAACCGTATTGGAACGATGCAAAATCGTAATATGACGGCACAGCTCCTCCACATGCTCCATGCGGTGGGTTGAGAATAAAATTGCAGCCCCGTCGTCCCGCAGCTCCTTCACCGTATCCTTAAGCAGCTCGACGTTCACAGGATCAAGCCCGCTGAATGCCTCATCCAAAATGAGCAACGTCGGGCGATGCACAACGGCTGCAATAAAGCCCATTTTCTGCTGATTACCCTTGGATAACTCTTCAATCCGCTTATTGTAATATTCAGGCACGCTGAAGCGTTCCAGCCAATAGCGCAAACTTTTGTCCGCATCCTTGGCCGACATTCCGCGCAGCCTGCCCAAATAGTTAATTTGCTCGCTCACCTTTACCTTGGGATACAACCCTCGTTCCTCAGGCAAATAACCCATCGTCCGTTGAAGCTCCTTGCTATATGGCTTGCCCTCATATTGAATGCTTCCGCCATCAGGGTAAATCAGACCGAGTACCATGCGCATCGTTGTCGTTTTGCCGGCCCCATTACCACCCAACAGTCCGTAAATCTCTCCACCGCTCACATCCAGCGAAATTCCGTTAACCGCCGTGTGGTTACCATATTGCTTCACAACCTGCTCCAATTGCAGCATACTCATGAATCTCCAGCCCCCTTTTTCTCTCCTAAAATCTCTGTACCTCCCGGGATTTGTCCCGCAGACCAATACCATAAAATATCATCCAGCTCCATACTCCGCACACGGATCGGGCGAATACCCGCCTGCTCCAATATGGCGCTGGCTTCTCCGGCCGCCAACGTTACAATTCGCTGCAATCCGCCATCGCTCTCTGTCTCTATAACCCTCGGCAGCTCCGATGCTTCCTCTGGCGTCCCCTCAAACCACATCTCCTTGCCGTTTTCGAGCAAGTGGTCCTTTTCCAGCTTGCCGAGCAGCCTTCCTTCATGCATCAGGACAATATAATCGGCCAAACGCTTGATCTCGTCCATGATATGAGTCGCGATAATGACCGTCGTTTTACCGTTTTCCATACAATCCCGCAGTTCCTCCAGCATAATCTTCCATGCAAAAGGGTCCAATCCCGACGAAGGTTCATCGAGCAGCAGCAAACGGGGATGAGGTGCCAAGGCAGCAGCCAGCTCAAACTTGCGACGCTCTCCCTTGGACATACGAGATAATCTCGTGTGCTGCGGGACCTGAAAGCGTTCCATCAACCGCTGGAAACGCGTTTCATCCCAGCCCGGATACCACAACGCCCGAAAAGCCGCTGCTGCTTCTGCCGTAAGTCGGTCTTCCTCATGGGTCGGCTGCTCCGGCACATATCCAACCCACTGCCGCGTATCTATGGGCATACCCTCCGGATATGCCTGACCGAACCAGCGAATTACACCGGAATCCGGGTGGACAAGCTGGGTTAGCAGATGCAGCAATGTGCTTTTCCCTGATCCGTTATGTCCTACCAAAGCGACCACATAGCCCGGTTCAATCGTCAAATTAATCGGCCCGATCTCCCGGTTTCCCCGTTTTTTATAGACTTGGCTCATCTCTATGATTGGTGTTTCCACGGGCATCACTCCTTCGCTTGGACTTCATACTTTCTCTTCACCATGTCTGCGAAAAGCTCCAATAATTCCTGTTCCGTCATCTGTACCGCTATGCCTGTGGCAATCGCCGTTTCCAATGCCTCGGTCACCGCTTTAAGACGATAGCCTGAGCGCATATCTTCCTCGACCATTGCTACGAAGGTTCCCGTTCCCTGCCGGGTACGAAGCAAGCCTTCGTTTTCCAAATCCTGATAGACCCGCCGAACGGTAATCACGCTGCAATGGAGCGTCCCCGCAAACTCCCGTATGGAGGGAAGCAGCGTTCCCGCTGCAATCTGTCCGGTTACGATGAGTGAACGAAGCTGCTTTCCAATCTGCACATACAGCGGTTCCGCGCTGTTCTCATCAATTTGCACCGGTATGTTCACCTGCTTCTCCCCCCCTTATTTATCTTTGTATACACGCTGCTAAGCCAGATCCCGCTTCAAGAGCCTGCGCAGTGTCATCCGATAGGACACGAACATGCCGATAGCCCCTGCTGCCAGCGCTCCCCACATCACCGGAGATAATAGCTGCCACTTCTTGCTGAAATATGCCGTCGTCGATACCAGATTCACACCGTATATTCGAACTACAGTCGCAATGATTCCGCAAACCAGCATGATCACAAGCGATAGCCAGAAATAGGCTGTCCCTTTTTTAAGAAACTCCAAATGAATATAAATGGCGTGAATCAGCATCCCGTAACCGATCCAGGTGAGCGCAAACGATACAAAAAAGCCTGTGCCTTCATATACCCGAAGCGTACCTGAAAATGTAAACAGAAGGATAAAAAATACCACGCTATTCACGATAAACGCCAAAACCGCCTGTTGAATTCGGCTCATAATCACCGCACTCACCGGTATGGGCAAAATGCGGAGAAAAGCCAGCATGTGCGTATAGGAATCTTCCTGCAAATATTTGAATGCACGACGGTTGTAAATGTATCCGAGAAACGGAATCAGCACCACCATGACGAAATCGGCTGCCGGATTCAAGGCTCCACTCTCACCCAATTGCATACTTACAACAAAGCTCATGGTAACACCCAGGTACATAATAAACAGTAACGTCCACAGCATTACATAAGGATTATTGCGAAAATCCTGACGAGTGATCATCCATGCCTGCTTCATGATTGTCATTTTCTTATCCTGATCCCTTCTGAGCTAAGTGTTATTACTGTATATATCTTTATACACAGTATATAAACTAAGAATCACACCTGTCAATCCCTATCCTCCATTCCGCCAAATTGTGCGTACAATCACAAAATCCCGCGAATACCTATGCTACCCTATAACTGATAAACATTCTCATTCAAGGCGATAAACGCATTCAAACATAAAGGAGCGAACCATCATGAGCGAGCTGATTAACAACCGCGAACACACAGCAAAGGAACTCACAGAACGCCAGCAAATATTAAAGGAAATTATGAAAGAACTGCATGACGGGAAAAGCGTGGATGAAGTCAAAGCGCGCTTCGCAGTGGCAGTTGGCGGGGTAAGTGTGGCAGAAATTTCGGCCATGGAGCATGCCCTGATGACCGAGGAAGGAATCCCCGTGTCGGAGGTGCAGCGTCTCTGTTCCGTCCACACATCGATATTCAAGGGCTCGATTGAGGATATTCACCGTCCTTCTGGGCCGGAGGAACAGCCGGGACATCCCGTTCATACCTTCAAGCTGGAAAATCGGGAGATTGAACGGCTGGTCAACTTCCAGCTCGCACTGCACGTAGATCAATTCCAAAAGGATGATAGTCCCAAAATCATTTACAAGCTACTGGAGGATTTAAGTCTGCTGCTGGATCTCGATAAGCACTATAGCCGTAAAGAAAATTTGGTCTTTCCTTATTTAGAACGCTATGGAATTTTCGGTCCAACCAAGGTGATGTGGGGTGTAGACGATAGTATTCGTAACGCCATCAAGGAAGCGAAGAAACTGCTCACCCAATATAATGGGGACAAAGAACTCATTGGGCAGGCGCTCACCCATATCATGACCGAAGTGAACGAAATGATATTCAAGGAAGAGAATATTTTGCTGCCGATGGCGCTGGGTAAACTGACAGAGGATGAGTGGCTGAAAATAGCCCGTGAAAGCGCAGAAATCGGGTTCTGCCTGACCGCTCCCGAACGGGAATGGATACCTGAACGGGCAGAGGAGCCTGTGGAAATGGATGAGCAACAGGAAGGAACATCAGGAACTCCCCAAGGCTTTGTGCGATTCGAGACGGGGATTGTGTCTGTGCAACAATTGGAGCTACTGTTGAATCATCTACCCGTCGATCTGACATTTATAGACGAGCACGATGTCGTTCGTTATTTCTCCCATGGTAAAGAACGGGTCTTCGCCCGCACGAAGGCCGTCATTGGTCGTACCGTGCAGAATTGCCATCCGCCACAAAGCGTGCATGTCGTCGAGAAGCTGCTGGAGGATTTTAAAGCCGGACGCAAGGATGCTGAGGATTTTTGGATACCGATAAAGGATAAATTTGTATATATTCGCTACTTTGCGATTCGTGATTCAGAAGGAGGCTATCTGGGAACGTTGGAATTCACACAAAATATAGCGCCCATTCGCGCCCTGGAAGGACAGAAACGGATTTTATCCGAGTAATCATTATCCGCTACAAAAAGATTACTCGCCGTATTCCTGTTGCCTCCAGCTAACATCAAAGGAGTCTTCCTCCACTTTACATGTAGAGAAAGACTCCTTTCCATTGCAGTTACCTCTCCCTCATACGGGGGATATTCACCTGACTTTTCCGGCCCTCCACTCACAAATCCGCTGATTTCCCCCTTCTCATTTTCAACCACATACACCTGATGATCATCTTCACTGGATATATTTGATTTCCACAGCTCTGTTCTTTGTTCGTAGGAAAGCCGTTTCAGGACCTCAGCGGGTATGATATTTTTGTAAGTGGTTCTCCAGCAATCCACATGCACCTTGGCGATGCCTGTCGCATCTGATATCGTCGCTTCTCTGATGATCATTTTGGCCGCACTTCCATTTCCAATATTATACTTTGTATTATGCCAACGAGTCCATTCTTGATCTATAATAAGAATTACCGTCATTCAATTCTATACGAGCAGGCGTCGGGAGGTGCTGGTGCAAACGAGAGGATCGCTTCGCATACTTCCAATCTAAATCGTTATAGCTGTTTCCTCACCCGTCGAATTAGGTATCTATCTGTGGCTTTACCGGAAAATCTCTCTGAATACGATGAACGTGTCATCCTGAATAAAAAGCCTGCCAAGAGAGCCCCTTGCACATGCCAGGCAAATTGGACTCCCTATGGCTGTACCGATCTTTATGCGGTCAAAATGTACGGGCCGTTCTTCGTGATCGCAATCGTGTGCTCATACTGTGCGCCCCAACTGCCGTCCGCCGAGGTGATGGTCCAGCCATCATCCCCCCACAATACAGCCCCCTCCGTTCCGAGGGTGAATACCGGCTCGATGGTAATCACCATCCCTTCGCGCAGCGGTAACCCCGTCCCGGCACGACCATAGTGCAATACATCCGGCGGCTCGTGCATTTGACGACCAATACCATGCCCGATCAAAGGCTTCACGATGCCGTACCGCCGCCATCCTGTCGCTTTTTCCACTGCGTACCCAATGTCCCCCAGCGTCCTGCCCGGACGGGCAACTTCGATTCCGCGTACCAGTGCCTTATGCGTTTGCCGTAGCAGCCTCGCTACCGGGCGACTGACGTTACCTACTGCATAGGTCCAGCCCCGGTCGGCCAGCCAGCCGTCCTTATTGACGACGATGTCGATGGTCACAATGTCCCCGTCATGAAGCACCCGCTCCGAAGGAAATCCGTGGCATACCACTTCGTTGACCGAAGCGCAAGTAGCATAAGGAAAGCCCTTATAGCCTTTTTGCTCAGGCGTAGCTCCGCGCTTGCTCAAAAATTGCTCTACCCACGCATCAATTTCCAGCGTGGTTATTCCCGGAAGGATACGGCTCTCCAACGCACGATGACAATCTGCCAAAATACGTCCGGCTTCCCTCATACAGCCGATTTCCTCCGGTGTCCGTATGGCTATCTCCATTGGAATCCGCCTCCTTTACGCATACAAATTCACTAAACCTATCCCATTGTATGCAGGGCGGACACAAAAAAACCGTCTCCTCTGTGGATAGACGGTTTATAAAAGTCGTGTTCCTATGTTTTGTCGGTCATCGAACCCTTTAAGATACTGAAGAATTTATGCGACCGAGTTCGTTTTCCACCACCATGGTCAACTCTTCCTCATACCCTCCTGTAATCCGGTATTTTCGCACATATTCCTTTACAAATTTTTTGGGATCCTTAGGCCGGAAAATTCGAGTCATTTCCCGCAGACTTTCCTTAACTTCATTGTGACCTTTCGTTGCCATGTAACTCCCTCCCAAAACGTTGAAAATAAGTGCTCCGTTGAAGAGAATGCCGAAAAGTATTGATGTCCTTATGCAGTGAAGTAGTATGTCTAATGGAGCTTAGGTCGGGAACGCCTTATGCAAGGCATGTACCTGACACTATTATTAACCGAATTTCTATTGGCTGAATCACTATCCCATTATAACATATTCAGGTATAGCTTTCAGCTTTCCAGCAATTTTACATATAGTTTACCCAAATTTTACGTTACACGTCATATCTGGTTGGCCCTTTTGACTGATGCAGGACAGTATGCTCTATTTATCGGCTTTTGGAGTGTATGTGTTTGGGGTAAAATAAATAAATATACAAAGAGAATGGATGGGAACGTTCCTGAAATGAGCTACATGTGCTTATTGAATAATAGGGGGCTAGACATAATGGAAGCCGCAGCACCAAAAATTTTAATATTGTATGCCAGCTACGGAGAAGGCCATGTGCAGGCCGCCCGGGCGATTATGGACAGTTTGCGGAGGCTCGGACGCTGCGAGGTTCAGTTACTCGACCTGATGGCTGAATCCCATCCCTGGTTGAACAGTTTAACCAAATTTGTCTATATGCAAAGCTTCAAAACCATTCCCAGGCTTTACGGTTGGGTCTATAACATAACCCGTGGAATGCAGGCAAAATCGGCCTTTGGCGGTGTGTTGCATTCCTTTGGGATGCGCCAGCTCGCGCTCACTCTGGAAAAGGAAAAGCCTGACCTTGTCATACATACGTTCCCGCAGCTCGCTCTCCCGGCGTTACGGCGCAAATTGGGGATGAAGCTGCCCATTGTAAACGTGGTTACGGATTTTGACCTGCACGGGCGCTGGCTGCATCCCGATATCGACCGCTACTATGTGGCAACCGAGGATATACAGCAGGAAGCCGCACAGCGAGGAATCTCTCTCGAACGGATTGTCGCCACAGGGATTCCGATTCATGCTTCGTTTTATAAAAGGTTTGCCGAAGATACTGATCCAGAAGATGCTGATGTGGTTGAGGATTACCCAATCCCTCCGTCAGATCCGGGAACTACAACGCTGCTCATCATGGCAGGTGCCTATGGCGTGATGTCCGGCATACTGGACATTTGTCGGCAATTGAGCCGTCTCCCGCAGCTACAGCTGTTGATCGTCTGCGGACGCAATCCGCAGCTAAAAGCCGAGCTGGATTCGTTGTATGCAGATCATCCCGGTATCCGCATCTTTGGATTCATCGACTATGTTCCCGCACTCATGCGTGCAAGCGATATGGTCATTACCAAGCCCGGCGGCATCACACTCTCGGAAAGCATCGCCTCTGGATTACCCATCCTTGTGTTTAAGCCTGTACCCGGCCAGGAGCTGAATAACGCCCTGTATCTGGAGCAAAAAGGAGCTGCTCGCATTGCCCGTAATACGCAAGAGCTGGTTCATCATTGCGTCGACCTGATCTCCAATCCCTCTCTCGCTCTAGGAATGAAACAGTCGATTGAGCAACTGCGCAAACCTCATCCCGCAGACCGGATTGCCGAGGATATTTTGCACCAGCTTGTGGATAAAACCCCTTCCATACGGACAAATTAACGAAAGAATAAGTCAGACGGAGGGGATACCAATGGAACGCAAAGGAAAGGATTTGCTCCCGCTAACGGGTGAGAAGGTAGAAGTAGACGGTATTTATGTCGATGAGGACGGACATGAGCAGCATTTACATCGGGGACAGCATTTTCCCGCCGATGTTGTTTTAGGCGATTCTGAGTGGAAAATGACCGAATACGCCTTTGACAATCATCATGACGGACGTACCGATGAACGACTTGTCCCCAAAGAGGATGACGAGAATAAAAAGGGTAAGATTACACATCCACGCCGCCGTTTACAACGCGGAGATCGTTAACATGGGAAAGAAAGTATCTGAATGAAATATCCACAGGTAAGTATATCTTGTTGATATATTGTGCACAATTTGTGCATAAATCGTGGTCATATTCTCTGTTGTCTACAACTTGTGCACAAATTGTGTATAACAACTGTTTTTGTTGTGGATAAACATTATGAATCAGTGGATAAATTGCGTGCAACATGTGCAAAAACTGTGGATAACGTTGAAAAAGGCTGGGCGAAACCTACTCGTTCAGCTTTTTTCGTATTTCTATACACATGCTTAGCTTGAACTTTTTCTGGCGAGGTTGGCATAACCTTAATTCCTGTCCTCATACCCTGTATAGTACGGAGCTTGCGCATGAATAACTTATAAAGGGGGATTTGCCTTACATGTCAGTCTATAAGTCTTCCACGGGAATGGATGAAAATATAGCGGCAGTCCTGTGCTACCTGTTCGCATTCCTTGGTGCAGTGGCCTTCGTGTTGCTGGAAAAGAAAAGTCGGTTCGTCCTGTTTCATGCGCTTCAATCCATTTTTCTGTTTGTAGCCCTCATGATCGGGCATGTACTTGCAGGACTCATTCCGCTACTCGGCCCTCTACTCGCTTCCCTGCTGACGCTGGCAGGCATCGCCTTATGGATCGTCCTGATCATTCATGCTGGGCAAGGCAAGTGGCTTAAGCTTCCTTGGATGGGCGATCTGGCCCTCCATCAAGCCCGGCAGTTGTGAGAACGTGTGTGTATTTAACCAAGATTTAAAAATAGCAAAAACCTTGATCCTGAGAAGGAATCAAGGTTTTTGTAGCTTGTCAGCTTTTTCAGCTCATACACGAATATGCCCCAGCTTGTCCGGATTGATCATTAAGTAAAAATCCTGAATATGCTCCCTATCCGGTGTCAGACTGAAGCATAAGACCTCCCTCACTGTGCCTTCCTTCAGGAATGCGAGCTGTACCTCACCATTGATGACGGTGCGGACCAGCTCTCTCTCCCGTAGTACGGTTAATACTCGACGAGAGGTCAGCAGGGCGAGAACGCCTTTGCGCACGACCATAGGTCTCATCACCGTATGCACATTACCTCCGCCATCAGCCACAAATACGGGCTGCTCAGCCAGCAGCTCTAGCATAGCGCTAACATCGTAGGTGAGAAAGGCGGCTGTAAAACGTTCCAGTACCTTTATTCTGGAAGGATTCATCGTACTGCTGCTAACCGAATTGGCAAGGGCAAATTCCTCGGAAGCGAGAATACGGCGGGAGCGACTGAACAGTTGACGACAATTACTCTCTGTCTTTCCCAGTAATTCCGCGATCTCTTTATAGTCATATTGAAAAGCTTCCCTCAGCACAAAGACAGCGCGTTCCATCGGCTTGAGCTGCTCCAGCAGAACCAGAAAAGCGTAAGAAATCATATCCTTACGCTCCAGCCAATCCGCAGGAAGATCTGCGCTCTCACCTAAGGGCTCCGGCAGCCACTGTCCAACATACGTCTCTCTTTGCTTGCGCGCAGAGTTCAGAAGATTCAGACACCGATTCATCGTCATTTTGGCTACATAGGCTTTGGGATTCTGTAAGTCATCCAGGGGCTTTTTCTTCAACTCGACAAAGCAGTCTTGAACAACATCCTCGGCATCCGTCACTGTCCCAAGCATTCGATAAGCAATGGCAAAAGAATATTTACGATATTTTTGATATAGCTCCTCCAGACTTAACGCTGCCGAGTCTTGTCCAGTTCCTTCTTCTTTGTCAGTCAAAGTATGCCCTCCTGTCGATTAAAGACTGCCCGGATACATCCCTGTTGCAATGGCAATCCGGTTCCAGCTGTTAATAACGTTAACTGCCATGATTAAATCCACATATTCTTCCTCGGTAAAATGTTCTCTGACCCGATTATACAAATCCGTAGGTACCCCTTGTTCAGAAATACGGGCAACTGCTTCAGCTAATTCAAGCATAGCACGTTCTTTTTCCGTGAACAAAGGAACCTCACGCCATAAGGCCAGCTGTAAAATGTGGTCAGCATAATCCCCCAGCTTGAGCAAATCCTTGGCATGCATGTCCAAGCAATAGGAACATCCATTCATTTGGGATACTCTAATTTTCAGTAGTTCGTACAGCACCTTGTCTGTAAAACGACCGGAAATATATTTTTCCATCTCCATCATAGTCTTAAACGTACTTGGGCTCACTGCTCTGTAATTCAATCTTAAACTCACGATACATCGCCTCCATCATTGGTTTACACTTAGAAGACAAATGAACCTGTGGATTTGTGACAAAGTGCAATACATCAATTTGGAATTGCCCTCCGCTGACGTAGCATGTATTATAAATAAATGATTTTATGTAAAGAAGGTGAACACTCACATGAGCGGAAAAGGTTTCATTAATGAGTTTAAAGAATTCGCTGTACGGGGTAACGTGATCGATCTCGCGGTCGGTGTTATCATCGGTGGAGCGTTTGGCAAGATTGTCACTTCTGTAGTCAATGATATTATTATGCCCCCGATTGGTAAGCTTCTGGGCGGCATGAATTTCCCGGACTTGTATGTAGCTTTAAGAACTGCCGATCCTTTAAATACTGACGGTACACGCATGACTTTGGCACAGGCCAAAGAAGCGGGGATCGCGGTTCTTGCCTATGGTCAGTTCATTAACGTCCTGCTCGATTTTATGATCGTGGCCTTCTGTGTGTTCCTGCTGGTCAAAGGGATCAACATGCTGAAGCGTAAAGAGGAAGAAAAACCTCCTCAGGAAAAAACGACCAAGGAATGCCCGCATTGCCTGTCGGAAATTCCTGTAGCTGCTACCCGTTGCGCACATTGCACTTCCAAGCTGGAAGGTTACGTAGAAGCACGCTAACTGGTTTCAGCTGGGAGCAGTCGGCCAAGAACAACTCATATGACTACAAAAAGCGGCTTAGACGATGCAACGTCTAAGCCGCTTTGATTATAGTTTTGAAAGCTTGATCAGCTAAAATTGGTGATAATACCTCGGGGCCTGACGGGCAGGCCCTCTGCGTATAGATGGGAGACGTCACCAAAGCCGATGCAACGGGGAGTCGCCCACTCCTTGGAACGCTCATCAAACAAGATCGTGGTTACGGAGCTAGGCGGCATCCAGAAACCGGACCAGACCAGGGCCAGTGGCAGCTCCAACAGATGGGCAAGCCAGGTCAGTCCGAAGCCGCCATGGCAAAATACGGCCACCCGGTCTTCGGTATGCTTCAAAATCCGATATTTGCCCCCAACCCGCTCAAAGCCTTGGCGCTTCAAGAATTCATCGGAATGCAGCTTTAGCTGCTCGAAGGTTTCAGGACTTTGCGTTCCCTGATAATAGGAAATTTCCTTCCAGGAGTCATGAGTCGGCAGAGGCACCTCAGAGCGAATCACTTCACCGGGTAAATCCCAATGAGAGAGACGGCCGTAGGGAGTTTCCTCCAGCTTCAAGCCCAGCTCCTGCGTCCAGTGCTCCACTTCATGAATCATACCGAGAGAATCCGCGGTGTATCGCATCGTATCCAGCGCACGCCCCATAGGAGAAGCATAAATACGGTCCAGTCCGTGACTGGAAAGCCGTTTGGCCAGTGCCTGAGCCTCCAAATGCCCTTCCGGAGTTATGGTATTGTTCGGATAATCAGGATCTGCGTGCCGAATGATATACAATCTCATATTTCTTTTCTCCGTTCCTATGAAATGACAACAGGACAGCTTGATCTCATCCTATCCGTAGCCCTCCTAAACTCTTAATGCTTATTCAGTAAGGTTTCCAGGATCGCACGTAAATCCCGGTCTTCCTGATAAACTTCCTCACCCGTATCCAGCTCAATAACCCGGATATATGTATAATTCGCTCTGGCATCGACTGGCTTGAAAATCAGTTCCTCCGGATTGTCCGGACGGACATCATAACCCATATTTTTGAACATATCCGTGATTTGTTCGATCCCCGGCTTGCCTCCGCTTTCCAGCATAATCAGTCCGCGCAGCTCCTTGGGTTCTTCCGGATGCATGACCCGAAAATGTACGATACATTCCATGTAAAATCGCTCCTTTCGATCGTATACCTATTTTATGGCGTAAATCTCCATGTTCCCAGCATACCCCAAACCCCACTCCACATTCCATAACTGCCTTCATATCGTCAGGACGAAAAACACGTTATACTGTAAAATAGACCTTTACATCTGCTTATAATGAGGAGGAACCACGATGACTAGCGAGCTTCTGGACATCTATGACGATGAAGATAAGCCCCTTGGCACAGCTTCCCGCCAAGACGCACACGCCAAGGGATACTGGCACCATACCTTTCACTGCTGGCTGGTACGAGACACTTCAACTGGCCGCCGCTTGCTCTTTCAACAGCGCCAGGATACGAAGGACACCTTCCCCGGCTATTACGATATTACGGCAGCAGGCCATTTAACGGCAGGTGAAGATGTATCTCAGGCAGCGCGTGAGCTGGAGGAAGAACTGGGCATTCACGTTCCCTTTACCTCATTGACACCGCTGATGACCGTCCGTTATGAGAGCAAAGGAACCGCACAGGGCACATCTTTTTGGGACCGCGAGATCAGCTCGGTGTTTGGATTGCTGTCGAACCAGCCGTTGGAGGCCTATCGTCTCCAGCAAGAAGAAGTGGCCGGGCTGTACGAAGCAGACCTAGAACAAGCACTTGCCCTCTTCGAAGGCCGCATTCCTTTTCTCGAAGCCAACGGCATATCCTCGGGACCGAACCCCGAACAGCATCGCAGTTTGATTACATCGGATCAATTCGTGCCTCATAAAGCCGGATACATTATATCTATATGCCGGGCTCTGATGGAACTTCCTGCTCTATAATCCTTATTTTATTCTCCAGCCGACATATATTTACCAATAATGCCCTCATACCGCCAGCCATACCGGGTCGACAGCTCACTGCCCATGTCATGCTCCAGCTCATACAGAATCAGATCCTGGGCAAAATGATTCAGCAGCATTCCTGTCATCACCGGATGCTCGGTAATGAGCGCCTGTGTCGAGCAATTCTCTCCCCGCATGCCTAACATGCACCAGCGCCGATCAATGACAAAAGAAAATTTGCGTCCCGCCGGTTCCTGCCCAGCCTCCTGAGACGCACGCGGCAGCCACGGTCCAAGCACGCTTTCTCCGTTATCGCAGGACCATAACAGACGTACACCCCGTTTTTCGGCTTTTTCCAGCTCTGTCCGCAGCAGTTCAGCTTCCTCACGCCACAAATCCAGCACAATCTCATGCTCCGCCCGTTCCAGCTCACGTGTTAGGCTTTCCAGTACATTCCGGTCGCCTTCCGCGTTATAAAAGGTCGGCTTGGCCGGTTCTGCTCTCGGCATTTCCTTCTCGACCGCACGCAGGGACTCCTGCAACTGCCCTTCAATCATCCGGGTCAGCTCACCCGGTGGCAGCATGCTGTAACGTACAGGTTCTCCCGCACTCGCCCTGAGATACCCCTGCCCGGCCAGACGCTGCAAAGCCGCGTATACGTTGGAGCGTGATGCACCTAGACGCTTGGCGACTTCATAGCCGGAGGCCGCATTTTGCCTCGATAGCTCGACCATAACCTTGGCTTCCATTTCCGTAAATCCCAGATTCCGCAAATGATGCAGCAAACGCTCCATATGTTCTGTTCCCCCTATGCTGCCCGGCGTTCTGTCCATGTCCTGCGACAGCCTGTTCGGCTGCGTCAAATCTGTTCAGCTCCGCACCGCGGGCACCACTTGGAGCCTTTAGGCAGCTCTGCTGTGCAAATTTGGCATTTCACATTCTCGCGTACCTGCGCAGCCGGAATTGCCGGCTTTTCTGCCTCGGAGTTGTTAGCCTTCCAGTATCGAATACGCTCGTCCAGTTCCTCCTGACGCTCCCGTTCACGTTCCAGCTCCTCCAGACGGCGATGCTCTTGCTCCAGCTCTTCCTGACGACGACGCTCCCACTCTTCATCGGAGGCCGCTTTTTCATCCGGTGTAAAATCGGAAACCGTATAGTTGCGCTCCAAGCTGGATGGTTCGTGCGTTTCATGCAGCTCATTCTGCTTCAATTCATGCTGATCATACGGCTCATGTTCTTCGTAATGGTTGTAAGCAGGCTCAGAACTCTTGGCTGGTTCTTCTTGCTTGCGCAGATCAAACGAATATACACCCGTTGGCGCCTCTTCACGCACGGCAGCCACTTGCTTGGAAGCAGCCTGTCCCTCATTCAGCTTACGCCCACATTTCGGGCAAAAGTTCGCATCCAGCGGCACAACAGCTCCACAGGTGCATAAATGAGCATTTTTCAGCTCTGCAATTCTACCACGCAGCTCGTCAATTTCGTCCTGAAGCTCATCACAAGCAGTAGATAGCTGTGTCATTTCCTTTTCTGCCACCGACATATCGGATGCCCGGTAACCTTCATAAAAAATTTGACCCATTCGCAAAAAATGAACATCCATTTCCTGCTGAATCGCTGTAATTTGTGAATTTATTTTACTAATCTCGACAGCATGCTGCGCCTTTTCTGTAGCGCGATTAGCGCCTTCCTTAATACGTTGAATCAGCTTCATCGTGATTTCCTCCCTATATCCAGCCGGATTTCCCCGTACCGTGCATATATCCCAAGTTTTTTTCTGTTGGCAAACCTCGAACTCCTGTATAATGGAATGCGGTCATATCGCCTTTTGGAAGGATGCAAGCATCCGCGGCAACGTTCTGACGTTCTAACAATCTGTTCAGACCCGCATGTGTTTCAGCATATATTTCAGTCTATCGTCTTGTTCTCAAGATCAGCTTATGCTGACTAGAACTCTATCATACCAAAAACTACCCCCATTTGTGAAAATGGAAGATTTTATAATCGAAAGGGGTTTCAGGATCATGGACCCAAATCCTGCTTTTTACCCCCGTCCTATCGGGGTTCCTTATTCAACGTCGAGCCCGCAGGCCCGCCGTGCTTCTATGGATACCAGTTCAACGCTAGTATCTGACAGTGACCGCGACTCGGCTTATTTTCGCGCTTTGGAGAACGCGGATATTCACTTGAACCGCCCGCAAATTCAGGCCGTCCGTCATGGCAATGGCCCCCTGCTGACATTAGCCGGGGCTGGCTGTGGCAAAACCACGGTACTGGCCGCCCGTGCGGGCTATCTGATGGCGTTACGGGATGTCCCTTCATCGTCCATCCTGCTGGTGACCTTCACCAGCAAGGCGGCGGCTGAAATGAAGCTGCGCATCGCAGGACTACCCGGTGTACGCGCGGCAGCCGCACGTGCCGTCCAAGCGCGTACCTTTCACTCGTTCGCTTTGGCGATGCTGCGGCATCGCGGCGTGCAGGATGAAGTATTCGGAGAAACGCAGGCCCAGCACACCGTCATGAAAATGATGCTGCGCCAGCTCGGGCTTAGCGAGGCGTTCCAGCCTGAAAGCCTGCTGTCCGCCCTCTCCGCCTGGAAGGCGGAAGGTCGTAGCGCGGACGAGCTGCCGGAAACCGTACGCGAGGAATCGGATGCCAAGCGTGCCATGCTCGCGTATGAAGCGTGGAAACAGGAGCGCAATAAAATGGATTTTGACGATATTCTGCTGCGTGCCTCCGTTCTGCTGCGTGACCCGGATGTGCTTCAACCGCTTCAGCGGCGTTTTTCCCACATCATGGTCGATGAGTTTCAGGATACGAATGCCCTGCAATATGAAATGGTGCAACGATTGGCTGCTCGTCACCGCAATCTGATGGTCGTCGGTGATGATGACCAGACGATCTATACCTTTAACGGGGCGCGTCAGGAATCCATTCTGGAGTTTGACAAGGTCTATAAGGATGCGAAGGTCATTACCCTTGATATTAATTACCGCAGCGATGCGCGGATTTTGGGGCTGGGTTCCAACATTGTCGCCAAAAACGTCCACAGACGCTCCAAACGCCTTTCGGCTGCCGGACGTGAGGGCTTGCCCCCACAGTTTGCCACACCATCCGGGCCGGAGGAAGAAGCGGCGCATATTGTTACACATCTGCTCGGACAAGTGGAGGAAGGTCGGCTTCGCTACCGGGATATCGCAATTTTGCATCGGACAGCCAGCGGAAGCCGTTCTATTTTTGAGCAACTAATCATGCGGGATGTACCGTTTATTCAGTACGGAGCCGGGGCTGTATTTTATGACCAATCCCTGATTCGTCCCTTGATGGATCACCTGCGTCTGTCGCTGAACCCCCGGCGGATGGAATCCATTCCGAGTACCCTTGGACCGCTGTATGTCTCCCGTGAAGCGGGGATGGAATGGATTATACGCGAGGAAAAGCAGCAGGCAAAAAAATATCCGCTAATCCATCTCAACCGCTGGGATCGGCTGCGTGACTTTCAGCGTGAACAGGTGAAGGAGCGTATTCGGCTGATTGGCAGCCTCACTACGATGAAGCCGACCTATGCCATTCAGGAAATGCGGCGCGTCTTCTATGATAAATATTTGGAAAGCGGCGATACGGGCGCGTGGACTCACTATAAGGAAACGATGCAGGAAAGTCTGGAGGAGCTGGAAACGGCGGCGAAGCGATTTGACACGGTGGAGGCGTTCGTCAGCTTTGCGGACGAGCTTTCGGAGCGACACCGTCAGATGGAATCGCTGCGCAAAGAAGAAGACAGCGATGCTGTCCGCCTGATGACGATCCACCGGGCCAAGGGACTGGAGTTCCCTTGCGTCTACTGGATCGGCGCAAGCGAAGGCATCCTGCCGCACAGCTCGGCGCTACACAGCGAGCTGCCAGAGGATCGGCGTGCAGGCGCAGCACCCACAGCGGCCGTAGATAACGACGCGGCGCTGGAGGAAGAGCGCCGCCTCGCCTACGTGGCCGTCACCCGGGCGAAGGAGCTGCTGTACATCACCTCCCCCGCCTCCAACCACGGCAAGCCTGCCGCCGTGTCGCGCTTCCTGCTGGAAGCCTACGGGGTCACACCCCCTGAGGCTTCCAAGCCGGAAACGCGGCGCACCAGCTTCGGCCAGCCGAAGGATACGCCCGGGCACGGTAGCCGTGGGGCGGCCGTGTCTAGCGCTGGGGCCCGCGTAAGCAGCAGGCCGGGCAGCAGTTCGGCGCGGACGACCTCGTCGGTGGCCGGGTCACGGACGGAGCCACGCATCAGCGTGCCCGTGTGGAAATGCACCGACGACGCCTGCAAGGCGTGGATGCGGCGCGATACGACAGGCGCCCGCCGAACGGCTTCGGCTGGAGCAGGCACGCCGCCGGTGTGCCCGCTCTGCTCATCCCCGATGACAGAGGGGACACGCAGCATCCCGGCTAGATAGGCACGAGGCTGGGAGCCGATTAAGGGACAGCGGTCTCACTCCACTCGTTCATGAATGGAATTTTCAGCCTCACTTGTGCAGCTCATTAATGAAATAAAAAAGCACCTTCAAAACCATGCTGTATCGTGGTTTTGAAGGTGCTTTTGCTCATTTTGAGGACTTTCCTTCCAAATAAGAAACAGGCTCTTTAACCTCTACTTTGGTACCCCCAAATTCATCTTTAATGTATTTCTGAGTATCCTCGCTATGATACAGGTCTGCCAACTTTTGAAGTCCTTTGTCATTTTGCTTATCGGATGAAGTCACCAGGACATTGATATTATTTTTAGTCGCCTGACTGATCTCTTCGTGGAACAAAGAATCCTTAAGTACATTCAGTCCACCTTCCAAAGCAATCGTGTTCCCGATCAGCACCAAGCCCACATCCTGAATCATACGAGGACCTGTTTTATCGTCGATCAGCTCAAATTTCAGGTTTTTAGGATTGCTGGTGATATCATTGACCGTACCTAAAGCATCATCAAAATCCGCTTTCAGCTTAATTAAGCCGGATGCCTCCAACAGCCTCAAACCTCTTGCCGTATTGGCCGGATTATCTGCCAAAGCCACCAAAGCCCCGTCCGTCACTTCATCAATGCTTTTGAATTTTTGTGAGTAGATGCCCATCGGCTCCAGATAGGTTGTGGCAATAGCCTTCAAATCCGACTTACTTTCCTTGTTGTAGGTAACGAGATACGCCCACGACTGGAATGCATTCACATCTACTTCGCCTTCCTTGGTGGCATTGTTCGGTTCGATCCCGCCGTTAATTTCCTTCACTTGAATGTCCAGCTTGGCATCCTTGGCCGCTTGAGATTGGGCAATATGCTTCCAGATCTGTGCATCCGAGCCCATAGAACCGATAACTATTTTCTGTGTTTCTGAACCGGAAGCGGAGCTGGCGCCACTGCTGTCAGAGCTTTTGTTACCACATCCTGCGGCTACTAATAATAAACTGATTCCTATATGCGGAGAGCGGACTTGCCAAAAACAGTACCACATTGGCGACATCCTCTACCTCAGCCGTTCTTCCCAGAGGTACCTGAGAACAATCTTCTTCATATATTTCTTGAGCGGTCATTCCACGAATGACGCCCCCCTCAATCCGTTCCCGATGCTTCATCGGCGTTTCTACAATGCCGGGACACACCGCATTAACCAAAATATTTTGGGGCGCAAGCTCAATCGCCATAACCTTGGTTAATCCGAGAACTGCGTGCTTGGAGGCGCAATACCCTCCCATCGCCCGATATCCATTTTTTCCAGCCTGCGAAGCGATTTGAATAATTCGTCCCGGCTTATGCGCATCCACCATTTCTTTGGCAAAACGTTTGGACGTTACATACAATCCGGTTGAATTGATCGAAAATACTTTCTCCCAGTCGACTAACTCGCTATCAATGACATAGTCCATCGTGGAAGTGCCTGCACAGTTTACCAATATATCAGGAACTCCCGTTTCGCTGAACAGTACATTGCACCATCTCTCAATATCTTCCGGCTTGGAAATGTCCAAATGAGTTTCAACCAACTGCGGATGGACCACTCGATACGGCTCTTCGTAAGAAATATCAGCAGAAATCACTTTGGCCCCGCTTTGAATGAACAGCTCCACAATTCCCTTGCCTATACCTGACTTGCCGCCTGTCACTACCGCTGTCTGATGAGATAAGTCGATCGAAATCATAGATTTTAAAAAACTCTTTCAAAAGGATCTCGGCTAATGCCAGCTTCCAATACAATTTTCACATATTCCTGTGCTGAGAAAAGAGAGTGGTCCTTGTAGTTCCCACATTCCAAAGGCGTAACAGCCGGAACCTCCGTCGTTTCCAGAATTCTTTTCAAGGTTTTTTCCAAAGCGACTGCAATTTCTTCAGGCTCATGTTCGTTCCATAGAATTAAATAGAACCCGGTTCTGCATCCCATCGGAGAAATATCGATAATCCCTTTAATTTCATCTCTCAAATACGTCGCCAATAAGTGTTCCAACGTATGTACAGCGGCTGTTGGAATTGCATCTTCATTCGGCTGTAAAAATCTCAAGTCGTACTTTTGAACTGTACTTCCTTTTTCGTCATGCTCTACTCCGGTTGCTCTTACATAAGGGGCTTTTACAATCGTGTGATCTAATTGAAAACTTTCTACTTTTGCCATTTTTCTTATCCTCTTTTCTGTAATTTATATTTTTAATCTAATGATTGGCTATTCTACATTTGTGCAATTTTTTTAAAAATTAAATGCTCCAAATCAGCATTTTTGTAATTATACATCGGATTACTCGGTTTTAACACAATAATTATTGTTTTATTTCTCTTCGCATGCCCCGCTCTCCTTTGCCTGTGGGTTTTGACATAGTGTACAATATATACGGTAATCCATATTTACGAAATAGATCGAGGACATCGTAAGCCTCATTTAGGAGAATGGCCTGTGAATGAACCGGATTGGAAGCACTTGAATGCTGTCCCTTTGCCCTTGCAGGAATTTCAGCTACAATTGGAGCAGAACGGAGTTAACGCCAAGCAACTGGAGGAATGGAGAAAAATCCCGGTCCTTTATCAGTTAGCTCTGGAGGAATTAAAGAACAAAATTAAGCTGATCCAGACGGAATGGAAGCTGTTAGACGGTTTTAGCCCGATTGAGCATATTAAGACCCGGATCAAAGAACCTCACAGCATTGTGGAAAAGGTTCGGCGCAAAGGGTATGAAGTCACCTTGGACAATATACTGCGTGAAATCCATGACATCGCAGGTATGCGAGTGGTGTGCGCTTTTGTCGAAGATATTTACCGCCTGATGGATCACTTGCGCACACGGCAAGACATCCGTATTCTGGAGGTCAAGGACTATATTGCCCAACCCAAGCCCAACGGCTATCAGAGCCTGCATGTTATTGTGGAAATTCCGCTGATCCTGTTTGAGGGCACACGCTGGATCAAGGTTGAAATTCAGCTCCGCACGCTGGCTATGGATTTCTGGGCCAGTATGGAGCATATTTTGTACTATAAGTTCGATAAGAAAGTGCCTGAGCATGTCGTCAACGGGCTTTCCGAGGCTGCACGTGCAACCTATGAGCTGGATCAGAAAATGCTAAAGCTACGCGGCGAAATCTTGTCGCTCAGCGAGGAGCAGGAGCAAGAAGAATCCCCCGAGCAGCCAACCGCTGCGGAATCCTCTTCGAAGACACTCTCCCTCGCCACGGATCACACCGAATTCCGGCCGCAGACCTGCTAGGCATTGGTGTACATGATCCTTGAACATTGGGCTGAGGCATCAACAGCCTCGGTTCGGCTTTATCATTGCTAATTATGCATCATATAAATAAAGAGCGCTCAAAACCACTTTTATCGTGGTTTGAGCGCTCTTTTGCTCTATATTTTTTTGTCTTGCTCTATTTCTTTCAATCAGAACTTACTGCTTCTCACGGATCTCTGTGCTGATTTTCTCAACGATGTCCGCAATGCTGAGTGATCCCAGATCACCTTCGCCCCGTTTACGCACCGCTACAGTACCGGATGTTTTTTCATTTTCCCCGATGACGAACATATATGGAACCTTCTCCAATTGCGCTTCACGGATTTTATAACCAAGCTTCTCATTACGAGTATCCACTTCGACGCGCAGACCCGCTTGCAGCAATGCATCCTGTATCTCATTGGCAGTCTCGATATAGTTCTCGGATACTGGCAGCAGCTTCGCGTGTACAGGAGCCAGCCACAATGGGAATGCACCTGTAAAATGCTCAGTCAGGATGCCCATAAAGCGGTCAATCGAACCGTAGATTGCACGGTGAATAACGACTGGACGGTGCTTCTGGTTGTCCTCGCCCACATAGGTGAGGTCGAACTTCTCAGGCATTTGGAAGTCCAATTGGATCGTTCCGCACTGCCAGCTACGTTTGAGCGCATCGAGAATGTGGAAGTCAATTTTCGGACCATAAAATGCTCCATCTCCCGCATTAATACGGTAGCTGATGCCCAGGTGATCCAGCACGTTTTGCAGAGCTTGTTCCGCTTGATCCCACAGCGCTGGCTCGCCCATAAAGTCATCCGGACGTGTGGACAGCTCCACTGTAAAGTCAAAGCCAAACACACTATACATTTCGTTAATCAGCTTGATTACGCCTGTAATCTCTTGCTCAATCTGACCCGGAGTGACGAAAATGTGCGCATCATCCTGACAGAATGTACGAACACGCATCATACCGTTCAACGCGCCGGACAGTTCATGACGATGCACTTGTCCAAATTCGGATATACGAATCGGCAGATCGCGGTAAGAATGAAGCTCGTTTTTAAACACAAGCATATGCCCTGGGCAGTTCATCGGTTTCAGAGCAAATGTAGTTTCATCTACTTCGGAGAAGTACATGTTTTCCTTGTAATGCTCATAGTGTCCTGATTGTTCCCACAGACGATTGTTCATCATCAGCGGTGTGCGTACTTCCTCATAGCCGTGCAGACGTTGTGTTTCACGGGAGTAATCTTCTAGTGCAGTACGGACAACCATACCTTTCGGCAGGTAGAACGGCATACCTGGTGCTTCTTCGGAGAACATGAACAGCTCCAGCTCTTTACCCAGCTTGCGATGGTCGCGTTTTTTCGCTTCTTCCAGCAAGTGCAGATGCTCGTCTAGCTGTGCTTTCTTCGGGAATGCAGTTCCGTAGATACGTTGAAGCATCTTGTTGTTGGAATCGCCTCTCCAGTATGCGCCTGCTACACTCAGCAGTTTAAAAGCTTTAATGCGGCCAGTAGATGGCAAATGCGGCCCACGACACAGGTCAAAAAATTCGCCCTGATCGTAGATCGTAATTTCCGCATCCTCCGGCAAATCACGGATCAATTCCAGCTTCAACGGATCTTCCAGCTCTCCGAAAATACGAGTTGCTTCCTCACGGCTGACCACACGACGTGTAATCGGCAGATTTTCCTGGGCAATCTTCGTCATTTCCTTCTCGATCTTCGCCAGATCGTCAACGGACAACGGGTTTTCGATATCAATGTCATAGTAAAAGCCGCTATCAATAACCGGGCCAATACCCAGCTTCACGTTTTTCTCGCCGTAAATGCGTTTGAGAGCTTGTGCCAGCAAATGCGCTGTGCTGTGACGATAAATTTCCAGACCGTCCGCACCGTCCAGCGTAATAATTTCCAGGTCGCTGTCCTGCTCCAAAACGGTGTTCAGATCCACAGCCTTCCCATTCACTTTACCTGCTACTGCGTTCTTTTTCAGCCCGGAGCTGATCGAACCCGCCACATCAGCAATCGTTACGCCCTGCTCGTACTCGCGTACCGCTCCATCTGGCAATTTCACTTGAATACTCACGATTAAAGCCTCCATTCAAATTGTAGGTTACATGCTATATATCAAAATTGAACGCAAAAAAACGCCTCTCTCCCTCAAGGGACGAGTGCGTTCAGCTCGTGGTTCCACCCTAGTTCGGTCCGCTCCTGCACGTACATTCATGTTCATTAAAACATGCTTATGCACGACATGCGTGACCCTCCATTGGTATCCGTTAACGGGGATAAATCGGTAGGCGCTTACTGATGTCACTGTCACATTGCACAGCTACATGTTCAACGTTACGGCTACAAAGGGGTAACTTCACATGCGGTTGCCGGAAAAGCTCTCAGCCTCGTCTTTTCTCTCTGAACGGCCCTTCAAGGAAATCATGTCTTTGGTCAATGCCTTGAATATCACTATATGCTACAGCATTATAGATCAAATCCGCAGGTATTTCAAGTGGGCGTTTATGTACATCTATTTACATCACTCGAAAAGCTCTGTAATATAATATCTATCTAGACGATACCGTACAGAAAAAAAGGAGGGAAAGATGCCTAAAATTATTGTCACAGAAGAGCAATGGATTCAGAAAGGAATCGAACAGTTTGAACAGGGCGGAATCGAGCAGCTCGTTATCGAAAAAATGGCCGTTTCCTTAGGATGCAGCAAAAGCAGTTTTTATTGGTATTTTAGCAATCGTAGCAACTATATTAGACAGATTGTTGAGACGTGGAGGATGCAGACCACACAGCAGGTTATTGCATCGTCCATTGTCCATGCTACCGCAGACGAACGAATCAGAGACGTGCTGACCCGAATGTTCGGGACGACGAAACGAGGAGATTTCCTGTTTTATCTACGGAAACTGTCATTGAAGGATGATACGTATCACTCCATTCTGGATGAAGTGGAACAGATGAGAATGGAGTTTATGCAGCAGTTATTTATCCAAAAAGGTATGCAGCCAGAGAAAGCCTTTCGGACATCATGGATGTTGTACCATTATTACTTAGGGTGGTATGAACGCCACAAACAAGAGACGTTCAATGACGAAACGGTTCAGCAACATGTTCATATGATTTGGACGGAGTGGATTTCAATTTAAGGAGGATGTCATATGTTGGAGTTTCTCACATGGGCAGTTGGCGGAATTCTTTTTATATTGAGTGGCATGCATGTATATTGGGCATTTGGCGGGAAAAGAGGATCTAAGGCAGCAATTCCGAGCACAGGAACGGCTTTGCTCTTTGAGCCCTCTAAAACAGGTACAGCGATTATAGCCATTTTATTAACTGTAGCAGCCTGGTTCGTCTTTGAACTGGGGGGAGTTAGGCGATTATTGTTTTTTGGTCCCTTCTATTCCTACGGAGCAGGCTTGCTGTCGTGTTTATTTATTTTACGTTCTATAGGAGATTTCAAATGGGTAGGGTTTTTCAAGAGAAAGAAGGGAACAGTCTTTGCAAAATGGGACAGTGTGCTCTATTCCCCCCTTTGTTTCCTTTTGGGAACAGCCATTTTAATGATTATGTTCTTGCGTACAGAGTAAATACGGTCTGTAGTAATATCAAATCTGTAACTACACTGGCAGAAGCTTATGTGTCGTTATCCTCGGACAGGGATTCGACTCCCCTCACCTCCATTTTGCTAAAATCCACAATCGAGTGAGATTGTGGATTTTTGCTATACTAAAGTATTACCTGAATCCGTGAAATAACTAAAGATACCAAAGTAGACCCCGTTGCGTACTTGCAACCATCACGATCTGACCTCCATAACAGTGAAAGAGGGG
>JBEUOG010000028.1:0-82441 GCA_040544055.1 Paenibacillus sp. PvR008 | reverse complement strand
AGCCAGGATCAAACTCTCCATTAAAGACCAACCGAAGCTGGTTTATAGAAAGAGCGATAAGCTCATGTTGAAACTGACGAGATAAAATATCTCTTGTTTGATTTTGCGAACAAAATCAATGTACTCACTCGTTGTTCAGTTTTCAAAGATCAAACATTTCTTTTTCGCTGACTCAGCTCGTCGCCTCATCAACTCTTATATCTTATCATGTCCGAACCAACTTTGCAAGCATTTTTTTAAAATCTTTTTTTTGTAACACTCGCTCGCAATATTGTATTTCTTGGCCGGAATTAGAATATATCATAGACGAAATAAGTTTGCAAGCATTTATTGCATTAATTTTAGAAAAGCTCTATTTGTTATTCATTCTTCTTCTATTAATATTACCCAGTCTGTTCCGGACAGTAAATAACTAGAATAAGAAAAAGAACCCCACTCCCTGAAACAACAGGGAAGGAGGTTCTGTATTGCAAAGAGCTTTTTCAAGTTATATCAAGGTTGTTATTCCGAACCCATAAAGGCAAAGCGGATCACTACAATAACGGCAAGCACCCACATGAGCCAGTGAACTTTAACTTTGTTGCCGGTAAACAGGTTACTGAATGCGGCCAGAACCACGTAAGACAAAATTCCCGCAGAAATACCATTGGCGATTCCGCCTGTAAAAGGCATCAGAACGATGGTCAGGAACGCCGGGAACGCCAGCAGGAAATTATCCCAGTCAATGTTACGAACCTGGCTCATCATCAGTACGCCAACGATAATCAACGCTGGAGCAGTAGCCGCGGAAGGCACAACCAGTGCCAACGGTGCGATAAAGAGGGCCAACAGGAACAGAACGCCTGTCGTTACAGCAGTCAGACCCGTACGTCCGCCTTCTTCTACCCCTGCCGAGCTTTCTACGAATGCTGTGATGGTGCTTGTACCCAATACTGCACCGGTACTTACGCCAACAGCATCCACCAGCATAGCTTTACCGATGATTTTCTCACCTTTTTTCTTATCCTTCATTATACCTGCACGGGTAGCCGTACCCACCAGTGTACCAAACGTATCAAACAACTCTACAAATGTGAAAATGAAAATGATATCAAACAGCCCAATATGCAAAGCAGCCTTCAAATCCAGCTGGCCCACTGCCAGATTACTAAAATCAGGAACCCAGTGACCTGTTGTCAAACTGCTCAGATTCGTTACGCCCATCGGAATACCAATCAATGTAGTAGCTACGATGCCAATCAGCAAAGCACCTTTGACCCGAACAACCATCAGCACTGCGATAATGAGCAAACCGATCAGCGCCAGCAGCGCATCCTTTTGATGAACCAGACTACCCAAAATCAGATTAAAAGCATGACCCGGAACCGGCTGACCTACATCCGTCCCTGGAACGATACTTACCATAACCAGATTACAAAGCTTAAAACCAACAATGGTAATAAACAAGCCGATACCTACTGTAATAGCTGTCTTTAGATTTTCCGGAACGGCAACAAGCAACATCTGTCTCACTCGTGTCACGGTTAAAATCAGAAAGACGATACCGGATATAAATACAGCGCCAAGTGCCGCTTGCCAAGTGATCATACCGTTGGAACTCAAGACTACGGTCATAAAATAAGCATTCAAGCCCATACCCGGAGCCATGCCAATAGGCACATTAACGAACAACCCCATTAGAATAGTGACCAGTCCTGCACCTACCGCAGTGGCAAAAAAGACGGCTTCGCTGGGTATCCCTGCTCCAGTCGGCCCCAAAAAGGTATTATTGACCACCAAAATGTAAGCCATGGTCATAAAAGTAGTAATCCCCGCAATAATTTCTGTGCGGATGTTCGTTCCATGTTCCTTTAATTTAAAGAAACGCTCCATGAGTCGTAATTCCTCCTACGCAAAGCATACTCGTATTGTTATCGTTCATTTGCTGTAATATTCGCATTCATAAGCGCTATATTACATCCGTTATTTTAGGCCGTGCCCTACTGCTTGTCAACACAAAAAGCGAATGTTGTAATTTAATCACATATGTATTGTTCGGAAAATAGAAAGATCGCCAAGCTGTTATATCGCTGACGGGTTATCAATTAGGCGAATCAGATATTTTTGTACTGATCTTACCTTCTGCATCCAGCCGGACTTTGTCCATTCCTGTAAGTGTATACACTTCGTCTGTTGCTCTTTTACCGCATACCGCCCATTTGGTTTCATAAGCAGAAGGTTCTCCAGGCACAGGCTTCCAGCCCTCATACATATGCTTGATTTCAAGTGTTCCTTCAAAGAACATGTTCAAGAAGCTTTTCCAGCTGTTCATGCCTTGTTTTCGGTCACCGTTCAATACGAACTCAATCTCGTTGGAGAAAAGGCTGATTAATCGTTCTCTGCTTTTCTCATCATCTTTTGCCAAATCATAATAGTGAAAATAATCTTCTAGGATCTTCATCGTGGTGTATAATTCCTTTCATGTTGCGCATCGTTGTATATGTTCTTATGAAAAGGTAATGGCAATTTTACCGACAGCATGATGGGTTTCGCTTAGAGCATGTGCGTCATACAGACCTTTTTGCGAAAAAGGAAACGCAGCTCCTACCACCGATCTTACTTTTTTCTGCTCCAACAGGTCGGCAATTTCCTGTAGCTGCTGTCCGTTGGGCTCCAGCCATATATTTTTGGCCGTTACGTCGTGCTCCTTGACCAGCTCTTCGTCAAAATTGCTAACGATGGATGTGATCCGTCCGGTGTGTTTATTCAGAACTTTAAAGCTGTTTTTCTGAACATCTCCACCCATCGTATCGAACACAACGTCCACATCGGACAATACATCCTCGAAACGGGTCGTGCGGTAGTCAGTAATTTGATCGGCTCCTAATGAAGCAAGCTGCTCATGATTGCGCTCGCTGGCTATCGTAATGACATAAGCACCAGCTTGTTTGGCAAACTGGATAGCAAACATGCCGACATCCCCTGCGCCTGCGTGGATCAATACCTTTTCTCCTTTGACCAGTTGGCCATGTGTAAAGAGCGCCTGCCAGGCTGTCAGTCCCGCCAACGGAACAGATGCAATTTGCTTCAAATAACCTTCGCGCAGCTTCCAGTCAATCGGGTTAATGGAGGTAGCTGCTACTTTCACAACGACCTGATGGGCCTGTGGCCTAGGATTGGGTACTTCTCTTTCCTTCAGTTCATCCTCGCGTATTTTACATATTCTTCACATTGGTAGACATGCGCTGTAATGCATTTGTCAAAGAAACAATTTCCCCATTAGCAAACTCACGTAGCAGCTTGTCTTGAAAGGCTTGTCTCTGCTCTGACAAAACTTGCAGTTCTCGAACCCCTGATTCTGTCATACGAATATAGGTCACACGCTTATCCTGCTCTTTTTTGCTGCGGATAATCAGACCTTCCTCCTCCAGCCTTTTCAGATGCCGGGTTACCGCCGCTCCGTCCAGAACCAGCAAATGCTGAAGCTCCAACTGACTCAATTCCTGCCGCTGATCAATGTGATACAAAATCTCGACCTTGGTAAAGCTCGTTTTTAACTGTGCTTCAAAAGCGGTATTCATTTCTTTACACAAAAGATGCATGCGGTAAAACAATTGGCTTTTTTCAGAGCAATGTTCGATGATAGCTCCTCTTTTCTACAATTACTTGACTTATCAATTGAAATGTCAATTATTATACACCTCTATTGAAAATATTCAAGCTTTGTGATGGGTGGTTCCGGCGATATCCACAGATCACAGCATGGGAAAGAATACAGTGAAGCCACATCTCTCATGGCCTGTGCATACGCGTTATAGACTTGGCCCGTGATCGCATTGGGCAGATGTTCAGGAACCGCATCCGCTTGATCCATGTGGTGGAGTCAAAAAGACGATCAGCTTGTCCGGGTAACGGTTAATCAGACCCTCGGCAATATGCTTGAGCGCACCATAAAACGTACGCGTATCTGTTGATGGCGTGTCCAAGCTGCCAAACGGTATTTCTCCCATCGAAAAATCATTTCTTCCCCCCATAAAAAAGATCACGTCCGCATGGGGGTTCATTTTCTCATAACGCTCATACATGGGTTCAAAGCCGCCGCTGACTACACTGCTGCCAGATATGCCGTGATTCTCAAAGGTTTGGAATCCCATTGCGTCGCTGACGAGGTGGGGGTAGGGCTTTTCTCCATCACGCAATTCATATCCAAACGTAATGCTATCGCCCAGAAATACGGCATGGCTGCCCTTGGTATTTGTCTTGATTGATTGTCATTCGATGTCTCTCCTATCTATTAGATCGTATTATTGATTTCGATAAATTTATGTTCAATCGCTGTCATTTCGTGATTTGGTCGGGTTATTAAATACGTATCCATGTAGCCGAAGGTTGGGGGAGTGGACAAATAGGATGTTACTTTAAATTGCCGCGCCAGCTTTTTGGACATAAGGGTGATTCCCATTCCCATCAAGGCGAATTCCACCATCGTATCAAACACACCGACCTCCACCACCTCGCCATGAGTCAATTGCATGTCCTGATACATCTTCTCCAGATGCGTGAGATACAAACAGCCATCCGACAGTACGATAATAGAGGCTCCTTGCAGCACCTGTTTGAGGTCTGAGCCTTCATGTATGCCTTTCCCCACCAGCACCAGCTCTTCACGGCATATTTTTTGATAATGAATATACGGGTTGGTGGGATACCCTGTAACAAAAGCAATATCGAGCTCGCCGTCGAGGATCAATCGCTCTATTTCCGTGGTGGTTCCGGTTTTTAAGGTAACAGAAGCCTGCGGGTACAGCTCATATACCTTCGTAAGCGCCCTTGTTGTTTCCCCCGCTACGATGGACTGCATCGTGCCGATGCGCAGCTTTTCCTCCTGCGGTCTCATTTTCATCTCTGTGTCTTGCCATAGCAACAAAATTTGTTTGAACTGAGCGTACAAGGTTTCTCCTGCGGGTGTCAGTTCCATGCCACGGGGCTTTCGGTAAAATAACGCTGTGCTGTAATGGGCCTCCAGCTTTTTTATTTTGGCCGTCATGTTCGATTGCAGGTGATTCAGCTTTTGGGCAGCTTCTGTCAGGCTTCTCAGCTCTGCCACCGAAACAAATGCCTGCATATTTTCGATATCCATCCCTTCATCCCCCATCAAATAAAATGATATCTACATCATAAACAAGCATTATTATTTATGAGTTAAGTGTATTATATTGGCCTTGTACGCTATTTTCCACCCTCATTTTAAAAATTCAGGAGGTATACAGCATGGTCAAAAAGAAGATTCGTGCAGGTGTCGTAGGAGGTTCGATGAATAACAAATGGGCGAGTCAAACGCATATTCCGGCTTTACTCAAGCATCCGAACCTGGATATCACCGCCGTCGGTACTTCCCGTATGGAGAGTGCGCGGCAAAGCGCAGAAGAAGTAGGGGCGGCACTGGCTTTTGATGATGCCAAAAAGCTCGCAGCTTCCGAGGATGTGGATATGGTAGTGGTGAGCGTAAAAGTTCCCCATCATTACGGAGCGGTGATGGCGGCTATTCAAGAGGGGAAGCATATTTTTTGTGAATGGCCCTTGGGGGCAAACACTGCGGAAGCCGCTGAAATGGCTACGGCGGCAGAACAGGCGGGCATTCATCATACCGTCGGCTTGCAGGCACGGCAGGATCTTGAAGTGCAAACGATGAAAAAGCTGGTGGAAGACGGGACGATTGGTGAAATTGTGTCTTGTCATATGCAAGTAGCTACTCGCGGCAAAGGAGGACGAACAGATCAGGATACGGCTTATTTGCTGAATAGAGCCAATGGCGCCAATCTGCTGACGATTAACGGGGGACATTCTCTGGACGCGCTGCAATACATCGTTGGCGAATTCCATGAGCTATCGGCCATCACATCATCTCACTATAACGAAGCCACTATTCAGGAAACGGGTGAAGTCATTCCCAAGGATACTCCGGATCAGATTCTGATTCAAGGGTCATTGGAGAAGGGAGCAACGGTATCCGTCCACATTCAGGGTGGAGTGAATCCAAAATTCGAGCTGGAGATTCAGGGAAAAAAGGGGGTTTTGCGCTTGACTCAGAATCCTTCGCTCGGGCATGTTCAATTTGGGAATCTGATGCTCGAAAAACTTGTGTATGATCCAAACAGTAAGCAGAGTCATGCGCCTAATGGCGATTTTGAACCAATCAATATAGCTCCTGAGCCTGATAGCGGCCCGGATTTCTCCAAAGAAGGGGTAACCCTGAATGTAGCCAAGGCTCATGATGTATTTGCCGGGGATATTTTGATGGACACTCATCTCGCTCCTGATTTCACTCATGCCGTGAAGCTACATCAACTACTGGACCGCATCGAGGAATCGGCTGCAACCGGAAGAAAGATTGTATGGTAACGGGTTATAAATAAACAAAAGAACCTTCAAAACCACGATAGCTGTGGAGATGAAGGTTCTTTTGTTAATCATTTAAAATACTATTCCCACTCAATCGTTGCTGGTGGTTTGGAGGTGATATCATACACGATGCGGTTGACGTTGTCCACTTCGTTTACGATACGTACCGAAATTTTCTCCAGCACATCCCAAGGGATACGTGCCCAGTCAGCAGTCATACCGTCGATAGAGGTTACTGCACGAATGCCTACGGTGTAAGAATACGTACGAGCATCGCCCATTACGCCAACACTCTTCATATTCGGCAAAGCGGTAAAGTATTGCCAAATTTCCCGGTCCAGACCAGCTTTGGCAATCTCCTCGCGCAAAATGTAATCCGATTCACGAACAATCGTAAGCTTGTCCTCTGTGACTTCACCCAGCACGCGAATAGCAAGACCCGGACCTGGAAATGGCTGACGCCATACAATCTCAGGTGGCAGTCCGCATTCTTCCCCGACTTTACGCACTTCGTCCTTGAATAACGCATTCAGTGGCTCGATCAGCTTGAACTTCATGTTTTCCGGCAAACCGCCAACATTATGATGGGATTTAATAGTCTGTGCCGTTGCTGTTCCGCTCTCCACGATATCCGTATACAGCGTACCTTGTGCCAGGAAAGTAAAATCGTCGAATTGAGCAGATTCTTCCTCGAACACATAGATAAACTCGTTACCGATGATTTTACGTTTTTGTTCCGGATCGTCGACTCCTGCCAGCTTGGACAAGAAGCGCTCACGTGCGTCAATTTTGACAACCTTCATATCAAATTTGCCAACGAACGTCTCCATTACGCTCTCGGCTTCACCCTTGCGCAGCAGTCCATGGTCAATGAACATACATGTCAATTGATCGCCAATCGCTTTATGAATGAGCATCGCTACGACGGAAGAGTCCACGCCGCCACTTAAAGCACACAATACTTTTTTGTCGCCTACTTGCTGGCGGATTTCACGGATCTGATCTTCAATGAACGACTCCATCGTCCATTTGCCTTCACAACCGCACACTTCATACAGGAAGTTGCTAATCATCTCATTACCTTGGATGGAATGACGCACCTCTGGATGGAATTGTACCGCGTACAGATTCCGCCCCGGATGGCTCATCGCTGCAATCGGCGCACTTTCCGTTCCTGCATCCAGTTTAAAGCCGGATGGCAGATCCGTAACATGATCTCCGTGACTCATCCATACGGTCTGACGGGATTCCAGACCTTTGGCCAATCTCGTATCCTCATTGAATTGCACGTCTGCTTTGCCGTACTCACGCTTGCCTGCACGTTCTACCTTACCGTCCAGTTGGTGAGCCATCAGCTGCATACCATAGCAAATGCCGAAAATAGGAATTCCTAAATCGTAGATTGCCCTGTCGACTTGAGGGGCATTTTCTGCATATACGCTGGAAGGTCCACCTGAGAAAACAATCCCTTTCGGTGCCAGTTCTCTCAGCTTCTCCGCAGGCGTATTGTATGGAAGGAGCTCGCTGTACACGCCGAGGTCCCGTATTCTTCTTGCGATTAACTGGTTGTATTGTCCTCCAAAGTCGAGAACTACAACGATTTCATTAGGCTTATTCATTACCGTGCCTCCCTCAATTGTTCGTTTCATTATACGCAACGATAAAACAAGACGTCAAGGAATCAACCGGAGTTGAGCGGGCATGAAAAAATTGTTAAAATGAATTGATTCTAAAATACTCAATCTGTTCGTAGGAGTGTTAACGATGGATGTGCTGAAATGGATCGCGCAATTGTTCGAAGAATACGGATATGGCGTCCTTTTTTTCGGCTTGCTGCTGGAATTTATTGCTTTACCTTTTCCCGGGGAAACCACAATGGCTTATGCGGGATATCTCTCCTATGCGGGTAGGCTGGATTTTGGAAAGCTGGTGCTGCTAGCCTTTTTAGGCACAACCATCGGAATGACCATTACCTACTTTATCGGAAAATGGGCCAGACTCCCCTTTATCCAGAAATACGGCAAATGGGTTTTGTTATCGCCGGACAAGCTTGAAAAAACACAAAAATGGTTTCAACGTTACGGGTACTGGCTTATTTTTCTCGGATATTTCATTCCTGGTGTCCGGCATTTTACGGGTTATTTTGCGGGAATTATCGCCCTTCCCCTGCGTAAATTTGCCTTGTATGCGTACAGCGGCGCTCTGTTCTGGGTCATCCTGTTTCTAGGCATCGGTAAGGTGTTCGGTCCGCAATGGGATGCCATGTTCCATTTGGTAGAGCTGTATGCGCTGCGAATCGTCGTCATCATCGGCATTATCCTTCTGCTATATATCGTTTATCGCTGGAGAGCCTTCCTGTTTAGTTCTTTCCGCAAGTCCAATAAATCGGTGAAAACAATTAGCAAAAACGATCCGGAATAATTAGACTCCCGCCGCCTTATAGCTGCGAGCCCAACTCAACCTAATATACGCGGCTCCATGATTTCCACCGCCACCCCGGCTCCAAACATGGATAAGCCGATAATCCCTTGACTCCACGCTGTCAGCATGCCCAACAATGGCCCCTGTAAATGCAGAGGGGTCTCCCGCATTAATAGTGTATCCAAACAGATTGCACCCATCCCGCCAGCCAACGAAATGAAAAAGTAAATGGCGACCGCCGCTCAGCATGATCGATGCCACTTGACCCCATAAGCAAAATCCCCTCCAATAGCAAACAAACCAGTTCTCCGCTATTACCGCCCTTTCATCATGCCTGCGGGTTGCTCATCTACGGTTTGAGCATCATGGTTGCACCTAATGTTGTCTACTATTTTGATACCCTTGTTCCCTTCTGGGTAGATTGGGATTTGACCAACTCGGTCATCATTCCCTTGAGCTTGTGAATTAAAGATTTTATAAAATCCTGAAATAAGAAAAATTCAGAGATTATACATCAAAAACACCCTCTGAGACTGAACAATAGCCTGTGTCCCAAAGGGTGTGTGGATGTTTATTATTTTGCCAGTTCTCTAATATACTCCAGCGCGTTATCAATATGTCCTTTGACTCTCAAACCGCGCCATTCATGAGTCAGAATACCGTTCTCGTCAATGAGGAAGGTGGAGCGTACGATCCCCATATATTGCTTGCCGTACAATTGCTTTTGCTGCCACACGCCGTAAGCTTCCGCCATCTGGTGTTCCTCGTCCGCCAAAAGCTGAAAAGGCAAACCATATTTAGCGATAAACTTGTCGTGTCGCTTGAGTGGATCTGGGCTTACTCCCAAAATAACTGTGTTCAAGCCTTCAAACTCCGTATGTTTATCCCGAAAATCGCAAGCCTGTGTCGAACAACTGGAGGTCAAATCCTTCGGATAGAAATACAGTAAGATCCTGCTGCCTCTAAAATCAGACAACTTGACGTTTTTTCCTTCACTTCCCGGCAATTCAAAGTCCGGCGCGGGTTGTCCAATAGCGGTGATTGTCGTGGACATCCCATCATCTCCTATCTTGTGTAATATCTCATGTAATCCGATCTAAGAACCTGCACCTCTGTAGCGCCGTATTCCCCAATTCCATGCCAGTAAGCCCAAGATTAGAAATACAGCTCCCATGACCGGGGTCAGCAGCGCCATATGCCTCATATCCTCCCGATGGAGGAACAGAGATGCCGGATATACGCCGACAAAAGCAAAAGGCAGAATCCAGGTCAGCACGACCTGAATTGCACGGTTATAGATGGTTACCGGATAACGTCCATAGCTCTGCACATTGTACATGAGCGGAATAATTCCTGTTGGCGCGTCCGAAATGAACGAAATAGAAGTCAATATGGTGTAGATCCCCGTATAAATCGCCACGGCACTCAGGGTCATGACAATTAGCGCCGGGATGAACCACCACGCCATTTGCAAATCCATCTGCGCCCCGCTGATTCCCATAATAACCAGACCAATCGCCGATCCGACCAGCGCGGGCGGGTCCACATTTTCCAGGAAAATCTGAAACAGATTATACGCTGGGCGGGTCATGACCCGGTCGAGTTCCCCTTTTACAATATAGCGCTCGCTAAAGTTCCAAAGGTTGACGAAACAACTGAATAGTCCATAAGGAACCATAAAAAAGCCATAAACGAACACAACTTCATTTTCACTCCAGCCACCCAAGCTGTCCGTATGCATAAAAATGACCAAAATAAAAATAAGATTGGTGGCCTGAAACAGCAGGTCCGAAATGACCTCCACCCAAAAATCGGCACGATAGGTGAGCCGCGACTTCATGTAATTTTTTAAATATTCGCTAATGAGACCCAAATAGTACATCATCGGCTTACCCTCCCTGCACGAACAGACGTCTGCGCGCCAGTCGCCAAATGATGATCATCGGCACAAGCAGAACGACCAGCCAAATGATTTGGATACCCAGCACGTTCCAAATACCAACGCCTTTTACTCGTCCGGTAAATACGGAGCCGGGCAAATACGTAATTGCCTGAAATGGCAACCATTGAGCGAAGGTCGCCAGCCAGCCCGGAAACAGACTGATGGGCAGAATCAAGCCGGAGAACAGGTCCACTACCACACGCTTCATTCGCATCATACCTTCGTTATTTTCAACGAAAAAGGCCGTCAGGCCAGTAATGACATTAATTTGGGTGTTGATGAGAAAGCTGAAAAACAGCATGATAAGAAAGCTAACCCAGGCTACAGGATCACTGGGCAGTGTCACCGGAAACAGCAGCATCGCAATCGCCATGCCCGGAATCATAAACAACAGGAAACGGAACATACCCTCGCCAAGCCCTTGCATAAATTTAACGAGTACGTAGTTATACGGTCGGATCATCTGTATGGCGATGCTTCCGTCACGAATATCAGTCGAAATTTCACGATCCAGATTGTTAAAATAAAACGCCCTTGCCATCCACGATACTGCTACATAGGTCGTCATTTGAGCAGCGGAAAAGCCGCCAATGCTACCCGCGTCCCCGTATATAGCCTTATATGTGAAATAATAAACACCAATATTCATGGAATAAATGATAATACCTGAATAATAGTTCATCCGATAAGCAAGCATGGTGAGAAACCGGATGCGAATAAAATCTGTATATACGCTAAGCATGAACTTTGGCCTCCACTGCAGGAAGCACGGGATTGCCCTTGCGTTCCGCCGAGCCGGACTGGTAGATGCTGCGCACGATATCATCCGTATTCGTTTCAATGATTTTGATATCCGTAATGTCCGTACGCCCTACTACGCTCGCCAGCACATCCGATACGTTGATATGAAGTGGTATCCACACCTTGGCAGCCAGATCGTTATCGGCCGACCAAGCCAGCGGCATATCCGCTGTCCACGCTTGTAATTGCTCAAGGTTGGTGGGAACGCCGAACTGGAACTGTACCTCGCGACCTGTACCCCAGCGTGCCTTCAAATCCTCCAGACCGCCGTCATAGATGATATTCCCGTCATCCAGCATAATGACGCGCGAGCACAGCGCTTCAATATCCTGCAAATCATGGGTTGTCAGCAAAATCGTCGTACCGTAATCCCGGTTCATGTCCTTCAGGAACTCGCGGATTTCAGACTTCACCATAATATCGAGTCCAATGGTCGGCTCGTCCAGAAAAACGATGGACGGATTGTGCAGCAGCGCAGCCACTAATTCACAGCGCATCCGCTGCCCGAGACTAAGCTTGCGCACCGGACGGCTTAGCAGGTCCTGTAATTGGAGCCGCTCTACCAGCTCATCCAACCTGCGTTTGAAGTCTACAGCAGGAACCTGATATACTTTGCGCAGCAGCTGAAAAGACTCAATCACGCCGATATCCCACCATAGCTGGCTGCGCTGTCCGAAAACAACGCCGATATTACTTACGAATTTCTCGCGTTCCTCGTAAGGAACATAGCCGCCTACTTTGAGATGTCCCGAGGTCGGCACGAGAATGCCGGTCAGCATCTTGATCGTGGTTGACTTTCCAGCTCCGTTTTCACCAATATAGCCACATATTTCTCCCTGAGGAATACCAAAGGAAATATCTTTGACCGCGGCCACCTCGTTGTATTCGCGGGCGAATAAATCAAGGAAGGCTCCTTTCAGGCCTTCGCGATTTTTTTGTACTTTAAATGTTTTGCGCAGATCCTGCACATCAATTGCCAGCATGTCATACCTCACAGTCAGGATTTTGAAAAATCCATAGTTAAATTGATTGTGCTCTAAAAAGAAATTATAATGTAATGAATTGAAAAGCGAAAGGGAGAGCATCCATGACAAGCAGAACCAAAAGGACGATGTGGACGGTTCTGGCCGTGGTTATCGTCGCTATTATCGGCTTTGCCGTGTACTATTTTTCATCCATTTATAATCAACTGGACAATCTGCATAAAGAGGGCGCTAGCTCCCCCTTTAAAAATGTAAAGCAGGTCGATCAGGTGCGCACACCAGACCCACCCAAGTGGGAAGGTACAGATCCGGTCAACATTTTGCTGATGGGTGTCGATGGTCGTGGTATCCAAAAAGGGGAAGTCCCCCGGTCGGACAGCATGATGGTCGTATCGCTTGATCCCGTCAAGAAAAAGATTCACCTCTTCTCTATTTTGCGTGATACGTACGTAGATATTCCCGGCTACGATAGAAATCGGATTAACACCGCCATTACTCACGGTCCCAACACGGCCATGAAGACGGCTGGTGATCTGCTGGGCATTCCGGTGCAATATTATGTGTATACCGATTTTCAGGGGTTCATTAAGCTGGTGGACGCCGTAGGCGGTATTGATTTTGAAGTCGAAAAGGATATGCATTATACAAGTAATGCCGACAAGCATGAATACGATATTAATCTGAAAAAAGGCATGCAGCATTTGGACGGCAACACGGCGCTTCAATATGTGCGCTTCCGTCATGATGCCATGTCGGACTTCTCTCGTTCGGGACGGCAGCGTGCATTTTTGGAGGCTATAGCCCAGAAAATGCAGAGCACGACCTCCATTGCCAATCTGCCGAGCATTTTGGAGCAGGTAAACCCGTATATTGATACGAATCTCAGTGTCAACGATATGTGGAGGCTGGCAAACGTCGGCTACCAAAGCAACTTTGCTGGCAGCGAGCAGGTTCCGCCGATGAAGCTGCTCGGGGAAGAAAATGTAGGCGGCGCGCAGGTTCTTACCGTCCGCGATCCGGAAGAATTGAAAAAGTACGTGCAGGATATATTCAACAATCCTCCTGTACAGACACAGGAACAAAATAAGGATCAAAACAAAACGAAGCAACCGGACAGTGCATCATCGTCCAAGATAGATAAGGCTTCTTTCACGGGTGGCAGCAAAACCAGTAGTGATGCTGCTGCCACACAATCGTCAACAAAGACAGGACAAAAAGAGCTATAATGATGTATGTAGGGGGCAGCCATGAACGCTGCCCTTTGGCATGTGTATATTCTATTTTTATGAACAGAAAGGAAGTTTTGGATGATGAAACGGGAAACCTCCGAAGCATTATATAAAGAAGCACTGGAGCATATTGTCGGGGGCGTAAACAGTCCTTCACGCTCTTTCAAGGCTGTGGGCGGCGGCGCTCCGGTATTTATGAAACGCGCCAAAGGCGCCCATTTCTGGGACGTGGATGATAATCGGTACATTGATTATTTAGCGGCTTACGGCCCTATTATTACCGGACATGCCCACCCTCATATTACCAAGGCCATTAGTGAGGCGGCGGCAAACGGGGTATTGTATGGAACCTCAACGGTATTGGAAATCAAGCTCGCCAAGATGCTCAAGGAAGCCATTCCTTCCATGGACAAGGTCCGGTTTGTGAATTCCGGCACAGAAGCGGTCATGACGACGATCCGTGTTGCACGGGCCTATACGAAGCGAAATAAGATCATCAA
This sequence comes from Paenibacillus sp. PvR008, assembly GCA_040544055.1. Taxonomy (GTDB): domain Bacteria; phylum Bacillota; class Bacilli; order Paenibacillales; family Paenibacillaceae; genus Paenibacillus. The sequence goes on along the minus strand of JBEUOG010000028.1, from coordinate 68,184 downwards.
ATTTGCAGGCTGCTACCACGGTCACTCGGATCTGGTGCTCGTAGCCGCAGGCTCCGGCCCGTCCACGCTGGGCATACCGGACAGCGCAGGAATTACGACCAACATTGCAAGCGAGGTTATTACCGTGCCTTTCAATGATCTGGACGCGCTGCGCCAAGCCTTGGAGCGTTGGAGCGACGATGTGGCAGCAGTCATGGTCGAGCCGATTGTCGGTAATTTCGGCATGGTGATGCCGCAGCCCGGTTTTCTGGAAGGGCTATGCTCGATGGCACGGGCGAACGGTTCACTCGTCATCTATGACGAGGTCATCACCGCGTTCCGCTTCCACTACGGCTCCACCCAAACGTATGCAGGCCTGGACAATCATGATGCGATTCAGCCGGATTTGACCGCACTGGGTAAAATCATGGGCGGCGGTCTGCCGATCGGTGCCTACGGCGGCAGCAAGCATGTGATGGAGCAGGTTGCTCCGCTCGGCCCGGCTTATCAGGCGGGCACCATGGCAGGTAACCCGGCTTCCATCTCGTCAGGCATTGCATGCCTTGAAGTACTTCAAGGCGAAGGCGTGTATGAAGAGATGGAACGTCTGGCTGTGAGACTGACGGACGGTATCGCTTCCTCAGCCGAGCGCCATGGCGTGCCGTTGACAATTAACCGCATCCGTGGAGCATTCTCCACCCATTTCTGCGATCATCCGATCACGAACTACGATGAAGCGCAGGATACGGACGGCGAAGCGTTCGCTTCCTTCTTCCGCCATATGCTGGATCGCGGTATTCATCTGGCCCCATCGAAGTACGAAGCATGGTTCCTCACAACGGCGCACACAGATGAAGACGTGGATGCTACGCTGGAAGCGGCGGACGATTCTTTCCGTGCGATGGCGCAGGGCAAGTAAGCAGATCAGTAAATGATGGAATGTTGATAGGATAAGAGCCGGAAGCAGCTTTAAGGACTGGGATATACCACCTTTGAGACTGCCTTCCGGCTTTTTTATTTTGCAAACTGTACCCGTACAGTTGCACGTTTTATGAATTGTATCAAGTGACGCCATCCGGGTATATTGGGAGGAGCAACATGTTGAAATCATTCAGGATAGGCTAATGAAAACAAATGCCTGAGCCATTACGGAGGTTTATCATGCACAGTCGTTCCAAAACTGGAGCCGCCTATCTGGCTGCTCTCAGCTATGCCGCTATACTCGGTTTTTCATTTTTGTTTGTGAAGCTGACGGTTACAGAGGCCAGCCCGCTGGATGTAATCGCCCACCGCTTTGCTTTGTCTTTTATCGCTTTGACAGTTCCAGTACTGTTGGGCTGGATCAAGATTAACATCACGCGGCGTGATATCCTGCGTATTTTACCACTGGCGCTACTCTCGCCTTTAGTGTATTTTCCACTGCAAGCCTTCGGGCTGATGAGCACCTCTTCATCGGAAGGCGGCATTATTCAGGCGACCGTTCCTATCTTCACGCTGCTGCTGGCGTCCTATTTTATTAAAGAGCGTACAACAGTTGTTCAAAAGCTTTCCTTGCTGCTCTCTGTAGCGGGCGTTATTTTTATATTCGTGATGAAAAGTGGAGCGCCGCTGGCTTCGAACAGCTTCGGAGGTATTCTTCTGCTCGTGCTCTCTGCGATATGCCTCTCTGGCTATAATGTACTGGCACGTCCATTAACGCAAAAATACAATCCGATGGAGCTAACCTACGTTACCTCCATCCTGGGATGTGTCGTTTTTAACTTGGTGGCCCTGGGATATCATACGATAAACGGTTCCTTGAGCGCCTATACCGCCCCACTGGTGAAGCCTGATTACTGGCTGGCGCTGGCCTATCTGGGCATTCTGTCAACGCTTATAACTTCGCTGCTATCGAGCTATGCGTTGAAGCGAATTGAGACGTCTAAAATGAGTGTCATCGGTAATTTGTCCACTCTCATTTCCATGATTGCAGGTGCTTACATTTTGAAGGAGCAGCTCGCGTACTATCATATTGTCGGGGCCGTTACTATTATTGTCGGGGTGTTGGGCACCAATTTTGGAGGTCGGAGAAGCTCCGAGCCGCGAAAAACATCTGCTGCAAAACCACTAAAAGTAGACTGAAAATGGATGTACATTTTACTTGTGGAATGGTAAACTGTATAAAATTGTATGGCGATGATGAAAAAAAGTAGGCGGAAGAAGAAGCTTCAGAGAGTCGGCGTTGGGTGGGAGCCGATGTTTCGCTTCTGTTGAAATGGGTTTCGGAGCACCACGTTGAACACGGCTTCCCCTAGTGAAGTTGTTAGTAGGCAAGGCGGAATAGTCCATCCGTTATCAAGGGACAGGATATCGACGGTACTTAAAGTCAGCGTTAGCGCCTGACAAGAAGTATGTCCGTATCTGGTGAGAGGATCGTTGGTCAGAAGCCAACGGTCAATCCAGGTGGCACCGCGAAGCACAAGCTTCGTCCTCGGAACGCAATCGCTATGTCATAGCGTATTGCGATATTGCAGTAACGGCATAGACCGTATGCTGTGATGTTCCAGGGACGGAGCTTTTTTGTGTTGGTTCTTAAGCTGTATTTTTCTAGGATGAACTTTGGACTTGAAGGGAGGTGATGGCCGTGGAGGACGGCTGGTGGTGGCGGCTCGCCAATAGACGAGGTATTTGTATCCGGATGCCTGAAACGATGGATTCGCTCAGCGCATACCGTATTATTTTTGCAGTAGTTAACAAGCGTCCGCCAAGTTGCTCTCGACTATTTGGCAGCAGGCATCGACCCGAATCAGGCTACCCTTTTCATCCAATCCATGATTCCTGAAATTGCGGAGTTGGCGCAATATTTTAGCATGTTCGTGACCGTCAATTCGCTGCGGCATAACCCGACGGTGAAAAATGAAGCCCGGCAACGAGGAACCGAGGATATGTACTATGGCTTTCTCGGCTATCCGGTTAGTCAGGCCGCAGATATCGCGATCTGCAAGGCGACTTTGATTCCGGCGGGTGATGACCAGATTCCCCATATGGAGCAGGCGCGTAAAATCGTTCGCCGTTTCAATGAGCTGTACCGTCCAGTTCTGTCGGAGCCACTCATTTTGCAAGGCGGGCGGCTAACCGGGCTGGACGGTAACAGAAAAATGAGCAAAAGCCTGGGCAACGCGCTGTATCTCGACTCTTCCGCCGAGCGAGTCAGCACCAAGCTCGCTCGGGCGAAAACCGACCCGGTACGGGTGCGCAAGCATGATCTGGGGCACCCGGATATTTGTCCAGTGTACGAGTATCACCGTTATTTCCGTCAGGATGGGATGACGGATATCCACGATCAGTGCTCCAAGGGAGCCATCGGCTGTACCGATTGCAAAAGGCTGACAGCTCAGGCCGTAAATACGCTGCTGGAGCCGATGCGCGAACGGCGTAATACTTATGCGGCACGGCTGGGAGATATCGATGAAATTTTGATCGAGGGCACGCGGAAGGCTCAGGCTACGGCACGGGAGACCATGCGCGAGGTACGGGATGCAATGGGGATCGGCTATTTTGATCGTTGACGCTTCTCCAGAATGATGAATACACAAATCAGGTTTCCTTAGTTTAAAAAACAGAGGAGCATGAGTATACCATGACTCAACCTTATGAAGCCCTCATCTTGATAACAAGGTGGGGGCTATTTGACGCATACCCTTAATTAATAGGCCAATTAATTAAACAGTATATTGACGAATGTGAAATGTGGTGTTATTATCATTTTAGACAATATAATGTCTAAAATGAATGGAGGATATATATGGACAGCTACAGAGAGATATTTCTAATGCTACAAACTTATGCAACAATGTTTTCTCTTGCCAATAAGCTTCAAGTGCAAGGTGATAAATACTTTGATAAATTAACATCAAGGCAGTATATGACAATGATAGCAATTGCTCATTTACCCGAAGATGAAACAACACTAAACAATATTGCGAGAAAGTTAGGCACCACTAAACAAAGCGTGAAACAACTAATAACAATAATAGAAAATAAAGGATATATCGTCACTTTACCAAGTCAGAAGGACAAGCGTGCTGTTAATGTTAAATTTACTGAGTCAGCAAAGCAGGTATTAATGGAATGTGGTGAAAAAAGCCTGCATTTTATGACAGATATCTTTAAAGATTTCTCTATAGAAGAAATGGAAATATTGTGGAATTTATTAAAGAAACTGTATCGTTTTGATGGTGCAGAGCAAGATGGTTTTGAGGAAGAAGCTAAGATGGGAATGGATGAAGATAAAAATGAATTAAATGTGAGAGCATTAAAGGAATTTGAACGATTAAGGAACAAGTCTAGAAATGAAAGAGAAAAAATGAATAATATTGATAAAGTAAACAATTAGAAAAAAATTTATCTAATAATATTAACAAGGGGGTATTACCATATGAAATTGCAGATAGAACCATTAGTGGCGCTTTGCGATAAAAAGATTAACATATAAATATCTGAGTTGCCACCATTTGGAAAAGTTAAAATAAGTGCTTTTATGAGTTTACCATGGACAAAAACCGTAAAGTTTGAATCTTTCGCTTGGTTTACAGCTGATTCACGTGGTAATGTAGATTTGTCAAAACAAAAAGCCGATTCTGGAACCTATGACTTCATAGATAGCATGGGGCTAATTGTATCTATGAAAATGGTTGTTGGAAAACTCAAAGATATTGTCAAAAATATATCTATAAATAATAGTCTATTCATTGACATTGTAGCTGAATGTGAAAAAGACAGGGTATGCGCAAAATTGGAACGTTTATTTAAAAATCCAAAAGTTAAAAGCCTCAAAATCACAGATGAATTTGTTGGAGAATTGTTTTATAGTGAAAATACTAACAATATAACAATTGTGACATTAGGTGGATCAGATGGGAATAAAGACGCTCTTTCGTTCATTTCAGCTCTATTGGCTTCTCATGGGTTTAATGTTTTATCTCTAGCATATTTTAATGATAAAGGATTACCTAAACAGCTTGCGGAAATTCCACTTGAATATTTTGAAAGAGTATTTCAATGGCTTAAAAAAAATCCAATAACAAATGGAAATGCTATATATGTTCATGGCACCTCTAAAGGCGGCGAACTGGCACTGTTACTTGCATCAAGATATCCAATCATCAAAAAGGTAGTAGCGGTTGCCCCACACGCATATTGCTTTCAGGGGCTTAACTACAAAAATGTTTCGTCATGGTCATATGAAGGAAAGTCTATGCCGTTTATACGCTTGAAGAACCGCATTTTATTTACAAACATGTTAGATTCTTTCATAAAAAATAAGCCATTTGGATACGCCTATATGTATAAAACTAGTGTGAATACTGCAAAGAACAAGGAAACTGCACGAATTAAAGTAGAAAATGCAAAAGCCGATATATTATTGATTGCAGGTGAGAAAGACAACATTTGGAACACTTATGATGGCTGTGTTGAAATAATGGATACTTTAGCAAAATATAATTACAAATATAACTATAATCTTTTGGCTTATGAAAATGCAGGGCACCCGTTTCCTTTACCCTATATCATACCAGTAGGTGTAACAGCCAGTATGAGGTTAGCACCAAGACTTGTTTTTGCTACTGGTGGTACATTAGAAGGAAATGCACATATACAGACGGATTCATGGGATAGAACCATTGAATTTTTTAAGGAATGAGCAAATGACATGACATAGACATTATATAATTGGGGGATGTCCACCTTGTGCTTTGACTGTGATGTGTGGTTCTGTAACTTTTGGAAGAGCCAGGTTTAATTAAAGCACCCTTGACATCAGCAGCACCATTTTATGATGGATTCCGGCATTTTTGAAATCGCTTTTAAATGTACATCATACAAAATACCCCAAGCCTTGGTCATTCGGCAAGAGGTATTTGTGTTCGCTTAGCGTTTGTCGGTTGTTTCCGATTTGTCGGCCTTGCTCATATATTCATCGTATCGGTCGTCCAGTTCCCGTGCCATGCTGCGGTATTTGCGCGTTTCCTCCACAATAGGGTCGATATGGGTTTGAATCCGCACCTCATATTTAGGAGTGAGCCGTTCGCGTTTTTTGGCCTCATTCTCACGAATTTCGCCTTCCATCAGCATTTCACTGAGCTCGCGTTCCAATTCTTCGGATTGGCTCATCACGATTCCTCCTTCAGAATGATCTGCGTTTTATTATAACCCGGTTGCATCTGCTTCTTTCAGCACTTGAATGAGTTGAGAATGAATAGCCGTATTGGTCGCTGCAATATTTCGCACACTCAGGTCATAAGGTCTACCGAGTGTATCTGTGATCGTTCCGCCCGATTCCTGCACCAGTAAAGCGCCCGCTGCCACATCCCAAGCGTTCAGACCGATTTCACAGTAAGCTGTAAGCCGTCCTGAAGCCACATAGGCCAAATGCAGTGCTGCCGAGCCAAGCGCCCGGATGCCTCTCACCTGAGGTGTAAGTGCCTGTGTAATCTTCATATTCAGCGGCTGTGCAAAAGTGCGGTCCGGCGGGAAGCCAATGCACACCAGACTGTCTCCCAGCGTTTCTTCTCTCGATGCTTGAATACGATTACCATGGACATACGCGCCCTTACCTTTTTCAGCCACAAACATTTCGTCGCGGGACGGATCATAAATGACACCAACAATCACCTCTCCACGGTGGGCCAAGGCGATAGACACGCTGTAGTACGGCAGGCTGTGTACAAAATTGGTTGTGCCGTCTACCGGATCAATAATCCACAAATATTCCTCTTCACGAGCAGCCTCCAATGCACGGGCCGAAGCCTCGGCCCCCGGCTCTACGCCCTCTTCGCCGAGAATGGCATGGTCGGGAAAATGGGTAAGAATCAGTCTGCGGATCATCTGCTCCGCACCTTTATCCACTTCGGTCACAAGGTCCGTAGAGGATTGCTTGGTGCTTAACTGCTCAACGGTACCCAGTCTGCTTTTGATCCATTCCCCGGCTTTGGATGCCGCGTTAATCGCCACGGCGGTATAGCTTTTTCCTGATACGATATAGGGAACCTTTTCGTTTTCATTTTCGTTCAACGTGTTCACTCTACTTTCTATATCATTGTTACGTGGTTTACGAAGCTGCATTACAGCACAGTCTCTTAACCATCTCTATTAAGGTACTCACAAACTAGTTTACCATTCTAGTATACACAATAAGATTCATAAAGTTTCTCTATATGGGAAATTTATCCGCGTTACACTATTCTTTAAGGCGTAATTTCTACCGAAGCCCCGTCCGCTTGCACGCTTCCAGTGTTTCCACCGCATTAAACGTTTTATCATCATTTTCCAGCGTCATTCGTTCCCTTAACGAAAGCTCCAGCGCATCCACCTGCTCTACAAAACGCTGACTCGACGTCACCTTGTCTCCATACGCGCCGCCGATATGAATGTTGTTCTTGGCATCCGCACCGAGTCCCATCGCCTCCAGCATCGCTTTATGATGCTTGAGATCGTTAATGGAGCTTTGCAGTACATGGCTACATAGCCGAACCTTACTATCATAGGGTATCCTTCCTTTCAGCAGATCGCAGTAGATCGTGAGATCGCTTTCGTTCTGTGACCTCAATCCCTTTTCTACTGATCATACCCGGAAAAGCCCCTCTGATTCGGCGTTAATCTGTCCTTCACCTGTCTATTGCACTCCGAAAAACATTTCATCCGCCAATGCGGTCTGAATTCTTGCTTCCTCTTCATTCAGCTTGCGAATGAGGTTCATTTCAACCTCGGTCACTTCGTCGCCCTGAAAATTGATTTCGGCAATACAGCCGACAATCTGTACGATGGCTACTGCCACGTTGTCCACGCTGTAAGCGATGACCTTCTGGCCTGTCGGGAACACACGCAGGCCGGATTTAACCATTTTGCCGCGTCCGTATTCCAGCAGTTCGTACAATTCCTGTTCGCTCTTGAATTTGCACACCGAGTTAAATTCGGTTTGAAAGCCCATGTTTAGCCGCCACCTTTCGTGATTAAGGACTTTTGCAAATCCTAATTGTAAACCGTATATATGAACAAAAAGGGGAGTGATCAGCTCCCCCTCGATTCCTTTTATGAGTTCTCATAGTGCAGCGCAGACCTGCGTTCATAACGCTCCAGTGCGAGCGCAATCATGCGGTCCAGCAAGCTTTGATAGGATACGCCCGTCTCTCTCCACAGCAATGGATACATACTGAACGGCGTAAAGCCCGGCATCGTGTTTACTTCATTAATAAAAATATGTCCGTCCGAACGTCTGACGAAGAAATCGGCTCGGGAAATCCCGCAGCCCTCCAGAGCGCGGAATGCTTGCAATGCGGCTTCACGGATACGATCCGCCACTTCCTCGTCCAACGGTGCCGGAATGAGCATTTCCGATTGGCCGTCCGTGTATTTGGCAGCATAATCGTAATAGTCGCTGGACGATACAATTTCGCCCGGTACGGAAGCAATCGGCTCGTCGTTGCCAAGTACGCTGACCTCGACCTCGCGGGCATCGACATACTCCTCCACAATGACCTTCAGATCAAATTGTAGTGCCAGCTCGACTGCCTTTTCCAGCTCTGCCCGGTTAGTGGCTTTGGAAATGCCGACACTTGATCCCAGATTCGCCGGCTTGACGAAGCACGGGTACCCTAACTCGGTTTCCATGTTGCGCACCAGATCATGGCTGGTTTGTGACCACTGTGTACTGTTAAAATAACAGTATTTCACTTGCGGCAATCCTGCATGCTCAAACAGCTTCTTCATAACGCCTTTGTCCATCCCTGCGGCAGAAGCCAGCACGCCTGCACCGACATAAGGCATATCCGCCATTTCGAACAAGCCCTGAATCGTTCCGTCCTCACCAAAGGTGCCGTGCAGCAGCGGGAACAGCACATCCAGCGTCTGCTCTCCGTACAGCTTGCCGAACAACGTATCTAATGCCGCCTTCGTACCGCCCTCTGCGCGCTCCAGCTTCAATTGCTCTACAGAAGCCAAAGGTGCGTCAAGCAGCGACCCTCTGCGCCAATCGCCAGCCTTCGTAATATAAAAAGGAATAATCTCGTATTTCTCATAATCAAAAGCGTTCAGTACCGCATACGCCGTTTGCAGCGAAACCTCATGTTCACCCGATTTGCCGCCGTACACCAGCCCTACGGTCAATTTTTGTTTTGCCATGCCTATCCTCCGCTTTCCTGCTTTCGTCATTGTGCCTGATTTGCGTCACTGTACCTGTTATAAACATTTCATTTAAAAATAGTCGGCGATGTGATAAAAGCGATACACCGTGTTGTCCGTCCACGCATACGAATTTTTGTAGTCCCAATAACGATGTCTGGAGCTTACCGTATGCGCATTGACAAGCGGCATCCCGCCCGCATCAAAGGCCGTTACCACCGTGCTGTGCTGAAAGATGCCGTCACCATCCCAATCATAAAAAATGACGTCCCCCAGCATTAGCTGCTCCGGACGGCTCACCTGCTCGGCGGTCAACCCCCACGAGCTGGAGCCCAAATACCGCTCCAGACTGTTGGAAACTGCCCAACTATAGCTCCACAGCTCACGTCCGGCGACCCGCCCTTTGTACCACCAGCCCGATTCTCTTTTACCAGTATAGTGGATCGGTGCGCCCCCTGCAAAGAGGCATTGCGAGATATAATTGGTGCAATCCACATCAAAACCTTCAAACTCCGGGTTGAAGCTATCCCACCACTGATCCGCATAGGCTGCCGCCTCTTCCCGGCGATATCGGCTGGGGCGTGCTGATGAGCCAAAGCCCAGTACACCGCGATTCAGCAGCGGCAGATTCCCCCCTTGATTAAACGAAGCCTGTTCAAAAGGGACCTCTCCCCCCGCAGGCTTTCTTTCTGCCGGATCACGCTCGATTCTTGCCACCTGCCAGGCTTCACCCTCGCGCGTGAACGTCAGACGTTCCCGTTCAATCCGATCCTCCCGGTGGGTCATTCCGCCTTTTTCATAAAAGAGCCGGACATGCAGTTGTACATCCACCACAGCCTCTTCCGGCGTATCCTGCACAATTCGCAGCGGCTTGGCGCGTGTTTCGCTACGTAATGGAACGGCGTTCCGCTCGTTATACCACTGTTCCAATCTGGCCGTACGGGCCGCACGCTCCATCCGCTGACCTACCTCCAGATATTCATCCGGCTGCGGAGCGCCGTTCACCTCACTCCGGTTATATTGGTTCACATAAGCAAAAAGGGCCTGCTTCCATTCCCGCTCCCCCATCCCTGTCCCTCCATTTCCGTCCCGCCATCCTTGTTTGGGAATAGCCGGGATACTGAATAACCTTCTTACTTCCCTCTATAGCCTGATATGGCTTTCTATCTATAAGTATGAATCTCTAAAGCTTGGTATGAACACCGAAACACGAGAAAGAGGAACGTTTTATTTTCCAGGCTTCGGTGTATTAATTAGGCCAAAAAAACTTTACGTAATCGATTGAAAACGGTATACTTAATGCAGAAACAATATTTTGAAATTAGGTTTCATCTAATGAAACGAATTAAAATCATCTTCTCCTCTATTATGAAAATAACGGTTATCCATAGGTTAATCGGTTATTCTTCAAATCAGCCATGCTGCTTTCATGAGAGCGTAACCAAATTAAACCAACTGTGCAAGACGTCGATAAAACGACATCCCTATTTTCCCCAATCATCCACTTCAAGGAGGTAATACTTATGTCAGGAAAAGATCAATTCTCCATTGCCCGCAGTCTCGAAGTTAACGGCAAGCCTTACCGTTATTACAGTCTCAAGGCACTGGAGGAACAAGGAAAAAGCGGGATTGCCAAGCTGCCTTTCTCCATTAAAGTGTTGCTGGAAGCCGCTGTGCGCCAATTCGATGGACGCGCGATTACTGAGGAGCATGTGCAGCAGCTTACAGGCTGGGCTGAGGATCGTGACACCAACAAGGAAATTCCGTTCATCCCTGCACGCATCGTGCTTCAGGATTTTACCGGTGTTCCGGTGGTTGTCGATTTGGCAGCCATGCGCGATACTGTGAAAAAAGCGGGCGGCGACCCGAAACAAATCAACCCGCTCGTACCCGTCGATCTCGTTATCGACCACTCAGTTATGGTCGATGCCTTCGGTACCAGCGAAGCGCTGGACTATAATATTAATGTAGAATTTGAGCGTAACGAGGAACGGTACCGTTTTCTGCGCTGGGCGCAAACGGCGTTCAACAACTTCCGTGCAGTGCCGCCGTCCACCGGTATCGTCCATCAGGTCAATCTGGAGTATCTCGCATCCGTGGCCGCCACCAAAACCATTAACGGCGAAACGGTCGTTTTTCCGGATTCCCTCGTGGGAACAGACTCCCATACCACGATGATTAACGGCCTTGGTGTTGTAGGCTGGGGTGTCGGCGGGATTGAGGCAGAGGCAGGTATGCTGGGGCAGCCGCTGTATTTTGTTACACCGGATGTTATCGGCTTCAAGCTGACAGGCAGTCTGACGGAAGGCTCTACCGCCACCGATCTGGCGCTCACTGTAACCCAAATGCTGCGTAAAAAAGGCGTAGTCGGCAAATTCGTGGAATTTTACGGACCCGGCCTGGCTAACATCAGCTTGGCTGACCGTGCAACGGTTGCCAATATGGCACCGGAATACGGTGCAACGGTTGGCTTCTTCCCGGTTGATGCCGAAACGCTGGCTTACCTGCGCAGCACCGGACGTTCTGATGAGCAAGTGAGTCTTGTAGAGGAATATTACAAGGCGCAAGGCATGTTCCGCACATCCGATACGCCGGACCCTGTGTTCAGCGATACGATTGAGCTGGATCTGGCTTCGGTTGTACCGAGTCTCGCGGGTCCCAAACGTCCGCAGGACCGTGTTGAGCTTAGCCGCATGAAGGAAACCTTTGAGGGCATTATCCGTACCCCTGTGGACAAAGGCGGCTACGGACTGAGTGATGAAAAGATCGCGCAGAAGATTCCGCTGACCCACCCGGACGGCTCCACCAGCGAGCTGGGTACTGGCGCAGTCGTGATTGCGGCTATCACAAGCTGCACGAACACCTCCAACCCAAGCGTTATGCTGGGCGCGGGCTTGCTTGCTAAAAAGGCAGTAGAACGCGGGCTCAAAAAGCCGGGCTATGTGAAAACCAGCCTGACTCCAGGCTCCCTTGTCGTGACGGAATACCTGCAAAAAGCAGGGCTGATCGGTCCGCTGGAAGCACTCGGCTTCCACGTAGCTGGCTACGGCTGCGCAACCTGCATCGGTAACTCCGGTCCGCTTCCTGACGAAGTGAGTCAGGCTATCATAGACCATGATCTGACGGTTGGTGCGGTCATTTCCGGCAACCGGAACTTTGAGGGCCGCGTGCATGCGCAGGTCAAAGCCAACTATCTCGGCTCACCGCCCCTGGTTGTTGCTTATGCGCTGGCAGGTACGGTGAATATTGATTTGGTGAATGATCCGCTCGGTTACGATCAGGATAATCAGCCAGTATACCTGAAAGACATCTGGCCAACTTCTGAGGAAATCAAGGAAGCGATCAGCCTATCTCTCAGCCCGGATATGTTCCGTCGTAAATATGAGAATGTATTTACTGCCAACGAAAAATGGAACTCCATTCCGGTTCCTGAAGGCGAACTGTATGAATGGGATGAAAAATCAACTTATATTCAAAATCCACCGTTCTTTGAAGGACTTCAGGATGGCGTGCAGGATATCAAGGAAATCCGTAATGCCCGTGTGCTTGCCCTGCTGAACGATTCGGTCACAACGGATCATATTTCACCAGCAGGAAATATCGCCCCTTCCAGTCCGGCGGGGTTGTATCTGGCAGAGCATGGTGTAGAACGCAAAGACTTCAACTCCTACGGCTCCCGTCGTGGTAATCACGAGGTCATGATGCGCGGTACGTTCGCTAATATCCGTATCCGCAACAACGTGGCTCCGGGTACCGAGGGCGGCGTGACCAAATACTTGCCAACAGATGAGGAAATGTCCATCTACGATGCATCTATGAAATATCAGGCAGCCGATCAAAACCTGATCGTTATCGCCGGCAAGGAATACGGCACAGGCAGCTCCCGTGACTGGGCAGCCAAAGGTACGCTTCTGCTGGGCGTCAAAGCCGTCATTGCAGAAAGCTTCGAGCGGATTCACCGCAGTAACCTGGTCGGCATGGGCGTGCTTCCGCTGCAATTCCAGGAAGGCTACGGCTGGTCCAGCCTGGGTCTGAACGGTCGTGAAACGTTTGATATTCTCGGCATCGACAATGACGTGAAGCCGGGTCAAGAGCTTACCGTTGTAGCCAAACGTGAGGATGGCACGAAGTTCGAGTTCCCGGTAACTGCCCGTCTGGACAGCACCGTCGATATCGACTACTACCATAACGGCGGCATTCTGCAAACCGTATTGCGTCAAATGATTCAAGAGTAAAGAGCGAATGAATAATAAAAATCCCCTTCAAAATGCAGCGAAAACTGCAAATTGAGAGGGGATTTTTTACATGCTTCAAGCCTTTAAAAGAAAACATATGCCTATGATTGAGAACACGATTGTTATAAGAAGTGTGAAGAGACCAGGCAGGCTTTTTCCTTTATTACAGAGCCTTCTTCGCTCTTGAACTGACGACTGAGATAGGGTTGGAGCGTAAGCATAATTATAAAACATATGAGGCTAAATCCACACAACAACCATACCTCAGGAGAAGATTTGTCAACAAAACGGTCAGCAACACTATTGAAATTGTAGTGGATTGCTACATTTCTGGGCATTGTCGGATACATGAAAAGGTAGATGATGAAAGGCAAAACAGAAACAAGAAAGGACAACACATTAAAAATATTTAATCTATTTCACATGGAAGTTCTCCTATCATTAATTTTTTTTATATTTACTGCTGATGACAAGAGAGAGAATCAAGCTAATTATCGTTGGTAAGAAAGAAGCGAGCACCATGTATTCATTAACTTGCAGTCCTAATCCTACAGCGATCCCTATTAAGCCAAAGGCTATCCAAATATAAGCAGAGATACGATGTGTTTTTTTCCACGCGGTTTCATTCGAAAGTAGCCATGGAAACTTCAGACCAATCAAGCGGTTAGGTGTTAATTTAGTAAATGTAACGCCTACTGTTAAGTGTGATATCGCCGAAACCAGTAAAGCAATATTTAAGGGATTAAAGTAAATAGCTTTTGAATATAGTAACATTAAAAAAAGAAAAATAAAATTTAACACAGGAAATACACTGGCACATATTTTCCGATATGGAATTAAATTATTATCAGAAAACTGCTCACTGTCTCTATGCTTCGAATATTTAGGGTACAAAAATACAATTAAAAAAATTAAAATCATTGCTGCTGCCGATGTAAGAAAAAAAACTATAGGGTGCTTTAAAGGGTTCATTGAAGGTAACAAAATAAAAGAATTTATAAAATGCAATATGATAAACAAAATAGATATTTGAATCCACGGCTTTTTAAATTCTTTTTTCAAATCATAGTTATTTTCCACCCATTACAACCTCTCTCTCAATCTAATTTTTAGTGAACTTTCCAGAGACAAATGTAATAAATTCTTCAAGTACAGATAAACTTGCTGAATAAAAAATAAAAGTCCCTACCCTTCTTTTTGATACCAGTCCACTCCATATAAAATTTCCAAATGATTACTTAACGAAGAGTTGAAATATTTATTCTTTGATTAACCTCCTTTACCGTGAGGTTTTGCTGAATAAGGATAGAAATAATTATTTTTCTCCGTGTCGGATCAGCTATAGCTTTGAATATATCCTGCATAACCCCACCTCTGATTATTGTTTTCCCTATCAAAATTATATATTTGTATGCGTAGGAATTGAAATAAATAGCATTCGAATACAGTACATTAAAAAAAGAAAGACAAGATTTAGCACAACAAATACACTGGAACAGATTTTACGATATGGAATCAAATTATTTTCAGAAAATCGTTCTCTATGTTTTGAAAATTTGGGATATAAGAAAACAATTAAAAAAGAGATAATCATCGTTCCCTGATGACACAATAAAGTGTGGGATGTGGAATATTTGCTCTGATACTTTTTTTAACAAGCTCATATTTTTGTATTCTAGGAAATACGAAACTACAGCGCAAATAATTTCCCTTCCGGAAAGAAGTTATTGATCATTGATTACCAACACAAAAGCAAAAAAGCCGATCCCTCAGGACCGACTTCCAACCATTTTTACATATAACCTTACCTTCGCACGCGAGTTACTTCGAAATATCCAAAAAACCCTCTCCGAACACATCCCGCACGTCATGAATAGTAATGAACGCTGCTGTGTCGATAGCCTTCACAATCTTTTTAAGAGCCGACACCTCTTGTTTGCTGATGACGATATACAGAACTTCTTTCGGATTTTTGGTGTAATATCCGTGGCCTGACAGAACCGTAACTCCCCGATCCATTTGGGTAATGACCATCTCGGCAATTTTGTTTTGATGCTCCGAAATGATCATGACCGCTTTTTTCGGGTTCAGTCCTTCGATCATGAAATCCATAACCTTCGTGCCGACGTACAAAATAACGATGGTCAGCATGAGCTTTTCCGGGCCAATAATAAAATAGGACGAAAACGCAACAATCAGATCAAAAAACAGCAAGCCATAGCTGATGTTCCAATCCAGATACTTGTTGGCGATCCGGGCCAAAATGACCGTTCCTGCTGTTGTACCGCCCACCCGCACGATCAAACCAATTCCGATACCCACCAAAACCCCGGCAAATACGGCATTAATCGTCGGCTCATGTGAATCAATCCGCCAGTTGGCCGTTAAATGTAAAAACAGCGAGTTAAAAGCAACCGCAATCACGGTGTACAGGGTCGTTCTCTTGTCCAAAAATTTATATCCGACAATCAGCAGCAAGCCATTGATCACCAGATTGACGATCGAGGGAGACCACTGAAACAGGTAGTACAAAATGATCGTGACCCCTGTAACGCCCCCCTCGCCAAACTCATTCGGGATCACAAACAGATTAACAGCCAGCGCGAAAAAAAACGCACCCAGAATAATAAACGCGATGTCTGCAATTCTTTTTTTCATATATGTCCTGGTCCTTTCTCAAACATTTCAACGGATGAATCGCCAGATGGATTGGCTTACTTTAGTAGCTAAAACACGCTTACAACCAGTTCATGGTATCCACTACCAAATATAAAGTCAATACAACTTTGACACTTTAATTCGCCACCAGACTGACTTCATATTGACTTATATAAGGATATTCGACAAAAAAACACAATCCCGACTACCAAACTAAGAAAACGGGCCTCTGGCCCTTGTTTTGGACCTAGGCACATTTTCCCTCAGAATGACCATCCGCCTAATCCGAATTTTGGACACGCATGACCATTTTCCTGTTTTATGTCAAAAACGTTTTAATTTGAAAAAATGCGTTTATAATGATTGAATCATTGCCAAGCAGTCTACCCAGTATTACGACATCAAGTACATACAAGTAGTCCTATACAGACGTCCCAAGCAACTCAATCTGAATTTGACAAAATGGAATTGGAGGAACACCCACATGAATACAATGAACTTAACTGTACACACCCTGATGCCCTTTCACCATCAATACCAACGTGCCAACGCGGTGAGTATGCAGAAGAAAGAAGATAACTCGGAGAAGAAGCTCAGCTTTCAGGACATTTTGAATGAGAAAATGGGCAAAAAATAAAGCAGCCGTTTATCCGGTTGCATGATCTCGCTTTACATAAGCTAAAAAGCCGTGGCTTCCTACATCATCTGTAGAGAACCACGGCTTTTGTTATTCATGCGTTCATAAGATCATAAGTTTAAGGATTTTACTGCCCGGCATCCCGATACTGCTCTGCCTTCTCACGCATCCCGGTGGCTACCGCTTCTTCAGTATTCAGCCCCTTATCCGCCGCATAGGCGCGAATGTCCTGCGTGATACGCATACTACAAAACTTGGGACCGCACATCGAGCAAAAGTGTGCTTCCTTGGCTCCCTCTGCTGGCAGCGTCTCATCATGGTAGGACAAGGCCCGCTCAGGGTCGAGCGAAAGATTGAACTGGTCGCGCCAGCGGAATTCAAAGCGTGCCTTGGACAAAGCATCGTCCCGCTGCTGCGCCCGTGGATGGCCTTTCGCCAGATCGGCAGCATGTGCCGCAATTTTGTACGTAATAACACCTTCACGAACGTCATCCTTGTTCGGCAGACCCAAATGCTCCTTCGGCGTAACATAGCACAGCATAGACGTCCCGAACCAACCGATCATTGCCGCCCCGATAGCCGAGGTAATATGGTCGTAGCCAGGTGCAATATCCGTCGTGAGCGGTCCCAGTGTATAAAAGGGAGCTTCCTTGCAAATCTCCATTTGCAGGTCCACATTCTCCTTGATTTTGTGCATCGGGACATGTCCCGGCCCTTCAATCATAACCTGAACATCATGTTTCCAGGCAATTTGCGTTAACTCGCCCAACGTATCCAGCTCAGCAAACTGTGCTTCATCATTCGCATCATAGATACTGCCCGGACGCAGACCGTCCCCGAGGGAAAAGGCCACATCGTAGGCTTTCATAATTTCGCATATTTCTTCAAAATGCGTGTACAAAAAGTTCTCCTGATGGTGCGCAAGGCACCAAGCCGCCATGATCGACCCGCCACGGGACACAATTCCCGTCATTCTGCTTGCCGTCATCGGAATATACCGCAGCAGCACGCCCGCATGAATGGTAAAATAGTCCACGCCCTGCTCCGCCTGCTCAATCAGCGTGTCACGATACAGTTCCCACGTTAGCGCCTCTGCTTCGCCGTTCACCTTTTCAAGCGCCTGATACAGCGGTACAGTCCCAATCGGCACAGGGGAGTTACGGATGATCCATTCACGCGTCGTATGGATGTTACGACCTGTGGACAGATCCATGACCGTATCCGAGCCCCAGCGTACAGCCCAGGTCATTTTCTCCACTTCCTCTTCTATGGAGGACGTAACCGCAGAATTACCAATGTTCGCATTAATCTTCACGTGAAAATGACGACCAATCACCATCGGCTCACCTTCCGGGTGATTGATATTCGAAGGCAAAATGGCTCGTCCGGCCGCCAACTCCTGCCGCACAAACTCAGGCTCCACCCCTTCGCGGATGGCCGCAAATTCCATTTCGGGCGTAATGATCCCTTGCCGCGCATAATGCATTTGCGTTACACTACGCCCTTGCCGCGCACGGAGCGGACGGTTGGTGACGCCGGGAAATTCAACCGTCTCCCGTTTGGAGCCGGGCTTCAACCCGTTATCCTCCGGCTTGACGACGCGCCCCTCGTAAGCTTCCACATCGCCCCGTTCCAGTGCCCAAGCTCGCCGTAATGGAGGCAAGCCCTTACGGATATCGACCTGATAGGCTTCGTCGGTCATGGGACCGCTCGTATCGTACACACGTAACGGCTCATGATGCTCCGTGCCCTGCGGCGTATGTGTGGGATGCAGGGCGATTTCACGCTCCGGTACGGCAATGTCCGGCCGCGAGCCTTGAATATATACCTTGCGGCTCCCCGGAAAGGGCTTAACCCCTCCTGTCTGTTCATCCACTGCGTTCCCTACTGTTCCTTCTGTTTCTGTCGGTTTCATTGTCCATTCCTCCCGTTTCGATGAAATAACACACCGATCCGAAACCATCCCCAGGCTGGCTATCTATGCAAAAAAGCCGGTTCCCCAGGGAACCGGCTAATCTAACGAAACAGCTATCCAGACGGCTACACACGCGGAAACATACTCCGATGCATTGCCGTAGACAGCGGCTACGTATACATTTCAATGGCCGATTACTTCCCTACGCTGGTATGATCCAGATCAGGTGCAAAGAGTCCAGAATCTAGTGCGATTCCATCTCAGCCCGGCATTACAGGCTCCCCCAGTAACTGTGATATGAATTTCATCCACACAATTTTGTGATGATCCTACATTCATATCCTGTCGCAAATCTTTCGTCAGATCTGCTAGAGTGGCGGTAATCTTTCGCCCACCCTACAATTCTGTTCGCATGAGGCGGCTATAACTGACAACACGCCATCCCCATCAGATTACTTCAAATTTACGGCTTTGGCAACCCTTCTCTGGTTCCTTTTTCCAAGATCGCCTCAAAATTCGCTCTGGTTGCCCCATTACTCTTAATCTTGTTACGGAAGCATGAGCCCCATTTCCTTTGCCGCCTCGATCAAAATTGGGGCAAAATCATGTAGCGTCTCAGGAGCTAGTCGGCTGACCGGGCCGGATACAGACAAGGCCGCAGCGACCTGTCCCTTCCGATTCACGATAGGCGCAGCCACAGCAGCAGCGCCCGACTCCCGCTCCTCATAACTGGTCGCATAGCCCTTCTCACGAATATCCTGCAATTGAGCCTTATAGAATTCCGGGTCTACCGAGGGCGGCCATTCGTCCCCGCTTAGCAGGGCTTCCAGCTCCTGCGGCGGCATAAAGGCCGCCAGCACCTTGCTGGAGGCTCCTACAGCCAGCGGCATGCGTGCACCCACTGGCGCAACGCGGCGGATCGCCTGATTGCTCTGCACGGCCTGAATGCGAATACGCATGCTACTATCGCGCAGGTACAAGCTGACCGTTTCGCCCAGACGGTCACGCAATCCTTCCATCGCTGGCTGTAACAGTATCGCCGGCTCGTCGCTTTGCGACAAATGGGTGGACAGCTCCCATATCCGGATGCCAAGCCGATATTTTTCCGTTGCGGCATTCCGAACGACGAAGCCCCGATCCTCCAACGTGGTCAGCAGCCGATGGACGGTACTTTTATGTAAACCAATTTTGGAAGCAATCTCTGTCAGGCCCAGATCGGAATCTCCAGTAAAACACATCAGTATATCAAGCGCACGCTCCACGGCGCGAACGGTTAATTTACGGTCTTCCATTGTGAACCGCTCCTCTTTGTTACATATTCGTTTCACACCATGAAACATGGTTACATAAATTATATAGAAAAGTCGCGGCTACTGTAAACCAATGTTTTTGTGACAGCCATATTACAGAACGAGAACAAACATCGACAAATCTTTGCATCATTTTTACTTTTCCGGTTCAGCCGTTGACTTTGGATAACACGCATCATACGATAATAGGTATCTATATGGACATAAACTATCATTTTCAAGTGGAATTGTACCTAGAATTCTATGAAACGAAGTTCATTTTTATAGAAGGAGGCTCTTACATGATTTCGACATCCCAGCGCAGCTCTCAGCTACAGCATGCTGTTCAGGAGCCGTCCACCCCACTGATCAACCCCCGTCTGCTGCGGTTCAAGCACGTTGTCATTGCCCTGCTGCTGTCGGTCGTATTCTTTCTGTTGTTTTGCTTTATTGCCCTGCACGCCTATATCGCCTGGGTACTGACGAACCCAACCGTCGCGCCACTGTACTCGAACCCGATGCAGGCCAAAGGCATGCCCTACGAGGAAGTCAGCTTCCCCGCCAAGGACGGTAGCCGGATGGTGCAGGGCTGGTATATCCCGGTAGATCAATCGCGCAAAACGATTATTTTCAGCCACGGTTACGGGGCCAATCGCGAAGAAAGCTGGATTCCGATGTATGATCTGGCGCATTATGCCCACCGTTTGAATTTTAATGTGGTGATGTTCGATTATGGGTTCGCGTCACAAAACAGCAAAACCGTCGCGACCGGAGGTAAAGCAGAATCCCAGCAGCTTCTAGGGGCGATCCAGCTTGCGAAGCAACGCGGCTCCTCGGAGATTATCGTATGGGGCTTCTCGATGGGGGCAGGAACCGCCCTTCAGGCGGGCTTGCAAACCAAGGATGTGGACGCCATGATTTTGGACAGCACCTTCCTGCTGGAGCCGGATACGCTGTACCATAACATTCATAATCAAATTGATCTGCCGCGCCATCCGTCTCTGGAAATTCTGGAGCTGCTGTTTCCAGTCTTGAACGGTACCAGCCTGCATCAGATTCCATATCAAGAGGTCAAAACGGAAAACTATCCGTTCCCGATCATGTTCGTGCATGGGACGCAGGATGAAAAAGCTCCTTACCCGATTGCGGAAAAGCTCGCTGCCAATCAGACCAATCCGCTTTCCAGTGTATGGATTGTCAAAAACGGGCTGCATGAGCTTATTTTCAGGGAGCATCCACGTGAGTATTTGCGGCGGGTATCGACGTTTTTAAGCGGTGTACAAGAGCTGGAGGACAAGAAAACTATCGCTAATGCCAGTAACCAAACGACTACGAAGTAATGGTTCTATTTTAGAAGCCATACTCCTTTCAACCTGGAGAAGCCCGAACTGTGGACACTTAACCCGTGTCGCAGCGAGGCTTCTTTTTTTGTGTCCAACTATGTATTCATTGCCCCACATTACATGTCCGCGCCGGATCGGAGAGTTTGTAGACATATTCCCGATGAGACAACGAATATACTGGGTACGTATGCATCCGGGTCAGGTTCTTGGGACCAGCCCGGATAGCCATTGTGGGATACGGGAGGTAAAAACGATGCTGAGTACTTACGGGTCTTTCCTGCCCTTACGTGTGCTGGAGGAAATCCGGCATTGGAAGCAGCAGGAAAGCTGGCATGTGGAAGTGATTAAGTCCGCTACAGAGGGCCTGGAGCCTGCTTATGTGCGGCTGCTGGATGACTGGAGGACGGTATTCGAACAGACGGAACGCACCGCTATAGAGCTGCTAGAAGAGCAGCGAAGCGCCCTCGATCCGGCAGATCAGGCGTGGCATCGTCAATGGGAGCAAACGTCGGCTGCTGCACAAGCACAAGCCAGGCAATCGGGGCAGTCGAGAGAATTGGGGTCAGGATCGGCGCCAGAAGAGTTACTATTGACTGAGGCAACGGCAGGAGTGACATCAGATTCACAGCCTGTCTCACAAGAGCTGAATCGTCGGCTGGACGAATTGCTACAAACCGCAAACCGCCAGTCACAGGAGTATGTACGGCAGCTCAGTCTGCTAACCGAGCACAGCCATGCGTTACGGCAGCAGCCAAAATCCACCGGAGTTGTGCTGCATGCGGCACATGAAAGCCAGTATTTTCTGATCTCGACCAATCCCTTTCAGGAGCCCGGCTCCATTGCGCGGGCCACTGCATTGTATCATGTGGCGGCAGAGGGTGAGGATTACCCCGAGGATGCGCTGCGAGAGCGGCAGACAGGGCAGACAGGCGGCACGAGGTGGGAAGGACCGTGGGCGAGCAAAGACAAAGGCGTTCAGTCCAGCCAGACAGAGCCTGCGGCTACGGAAAAAACCTCCCCCGGCCGACCTGTTCCTATCGGGGGACATCGTTTACCGCCGCTTCCTTATCCCTATAATGCGCTTGAACCGTACATTGATGAAAAAACGATGCGTATCCACCATGACAAGCATCATCTAAGCTATGTGAATGATTTAAACAAAGCGGAGAAAAAGCTGGAGGAAGCCCGGAAAACGGGTGATTTCGACCTTGTGAAGCACTGGGAACGCGAGCTTGCGTTTAATGGCGCGGGCCATTATCTGCACACTCTTTTCTGGACGATTATGAGTCCTCAAGGCGGTGGAACACCAAGCGGGCCGCTGGCTGAGCAGATCAAAAAGGACTTTGGCAGCTATGAGGCATTCAAGAAGCAATTCAGCTCGGCAGCCGAGAAGGTCGAGGGCGGCGGCTGGGCTATCCTGACGTGGAGTCCACGTGCAGGACGGCTTGAAATTTTGCAGGCCGAAAAGCACCAGAACCTGACTCAATGGGAGTCCATTCCGCTGCTGGCGATTGATGTTTGGGAGCATGCCTATTACTTAAAGCATCAGAACGAGCGCAACAAATACATTGAGGACTGGTGGCATGTCGTCAACTGGCCTGAGGTCGAAAAGCGCTACACCCAAGCCTCGAAGCTGAGATGGCAGCCGTTCTAAGCTAAGACTCATCTGTAGCTAGAAACATGCTTCATACTACACCTGCGAATCGTATCGCTCTCTGAGCGCCGTCATCTGCTCCGTCAGTCCTTGCGGCTGCACCTGTGAGCCATCGGCAGGCAAAATCGCCGCCCGACTTTCGACTACACGGCGCAGCGATGCCGTATACGCCTCAACAGACGGCACCCCGGCCAGCTCCGCCAGGCTGCCCATCGTTCCCGGATTCACCTGCGGATAATCCGGCTTCGGCACGCCCGTCGGCGCAGTTCCGGCTGCCTCCGCATAGAACCGCTGCACCGCCTGCGCGCGCTCCGCGCCACTGCCCTCAATCATCACAAAGGCCGTGATGATATAGGCCTTGGCCTGCCGCCGCTGCGCAATGCCGCAAAACTTGCGGCCTCGGACGCTGACATCGTAATCGCCGGGACAGAAGGACCCGACGATTTCCCCGGTCTGCGCCTCGGCGGACCACGGGGCCAGCGCATCGGCAATCAGCCCCGCCATAAGCCGAAAATCTTCATGCAGGCTGATCGCCCGCTGAGGATTCGGCAGGATCAGGGACAGGTTCAATACCCCCCTGTCCAGCATGACGGCCGCTCCACCCGAGGGGCGCACGCATACCGAGGTTCCGGCGTTCCGCACACGCTCCATCGCCTGCGGCGCGCACGGAAGCCTGCGGTCCCGGTGGCCGATCACCAGCGCAGCCGGGTGCCGCCATAGATGCAAAATAGGCGCAGCTCCTTGCCCTACTTGCCGACAGGCCAGTTCCTCCCACGCCAGTGGAGACAAAACATCCGTCGGAGTGGTCACGAGTGGCGCTTCAAACCATTGCAGATCAGGCAAAACCGTTGTTTTGGCTGCTGACATATGTACATTCTCCATACGTTATCCTCCTTCAAAGCAGCTATCCCGTCGTCTCTATTCTAATGTTAGCAAAAAAGGGTGTCTACGCCTATGCGTAAACCACCCTTTTATGTTCATCCCATCACCGTCACGCCTGTCCGGTCAATCCTTGAGCAGCGAGAGGAACTCTGCACGCTGTGCAGCATCATCACGAAACGTTCCGCGTACCGCAGATGTTACCGTTTTACTGCCAGGCTTTTTGACGCCCCTTGCGCACATACACAAGTGCTCGCCTTCCACGACCACCATAACCCCGTGAGCGGAGACCGCTTCATTCAAAATATCTGCGAGCTGTGCCGTAATGCGCTCCTGCACCTGCAATCGGCGCGTTACAGCCTCAACCAGACGGGCAAGCTTGCTTAGTCCTACAATTTTGCCGCTGGGTACATAGCCGATATGCACTTTTCCGAAGAAAGGAGCCATATGGTGCTCACACTGGCTGTAATAAACGATGTCCTTCACAATCACAAGCTCCTCGTGATTTTCGTCGAATGTTACACCCAGCGCATCCCGGGGATCAACCTCATAACCTGCAAATATCTCCTCATACATGCGCGCTACGCGTTCCGGTGTTTCCAGCAAGCCTTCACGCTTGGGGTCCTCACCGATCAGTTGTAGAATTTGCTCCACATGGTACTCGATTTTATCCCGGTTATCCGCAGCTTTGCGGTTAATATAATCTTTTACGCCAGCCACAGTAATCCTCCTCTGTGCAACCTCATGCGGCATTCGTGCTTATGTTGCTCATTATTTACGATGGCCCTGATTTTTACGCTGACCTGGCTGATTTTTGGAGAACTGCTGGTTCTTCATCATCTGCTGGGCTTTCTGCATTTGCTTCCCATTCAGGTTATAACCCATCTGCTTGGCCATTTTTTGCAGCGTCTCAGGATCGTTTTGCATCTTTTCAAGCTGTTTGCGAAGATAATAAGCACCGATGAAAAATCCCCCGACCAATCCAACAATCAGGGTAATGATCGGAATGACAATATTCCACACCACGAAGTCGTCACCTCTGTATATTTATATGAAACCTCTTGAATTATACACGAACCTATCATAGCAAAACATGGGACAGCTAGCAAATCACAATTTGCAAACGTATGTCCTCATTCCTTCTCCAAATCCAGCAGCTTCATCTTGGTCGGCAGACCCCCGGCATACCCAACCAAACTCCCGTTTGCGCCCGATACCCGGTGACATGGAATCAGAATGGGCAACGGATTTTTGTTGTTCGCTCCGCCGACCGCACGTACCGCCTTGGCCCGGCCAATCGACTCCGCGATATCCTTGTAGGACACGCTCTGCCCGTACGGAATATTTTGCAGCGCACGCCATACCTGTTCCTGAAAAGGGGTACCCCTCAAATCATAGGGCACAGTGAAATCCCGTCGGTCTCCGGCAAAATATTCACGCAGTTGATCCGCAACCTCGCGCAGCTTTTCCGGCTCCTGCATATAGACATATTCCCCGATCCATGTACGGGCCCATTGCTGGAGCAGTGCCTCCTTCGCATGAAAAACGCCAAAATCAATCCGACATAGCCCCCGGTCCGTTGCACACAGCGTCAAAATGCCTATAGGTGTCTCCATTTCATCATAATAAATCGTAGTCGGTCCCTGCTGTCCTTCATCCGTTACTTCTGAGGCCTTTTGCTGTTCAGCCTGTTCTCGTTCCTCAAGTTTGGAATGCGCCTGCGCGACCATTTCGCGTACTTGCTCATGTTGTTCCTTCTCTGATGCTTGCTTGATCGCTGTCATTGCGTTTTTTCCTCCAATTCGGCTCAAAGCCCATGCTGCCGTACCCCGAAGCTCAGGACGCGGATCATCCAACAGAACCTCCGTCAGCTTGGGCACGGCGCTAATATCCTTGAAATTGCCGAGCGCAATAACCGCATTGCGCTGAATCGGCTTCTTTCCCCGCCAGGCTGCCGCACTTTGACCAAATCTCTCTTTGAATTCACGATTGCTCAAATCCAGTAACGGCAGCAGCAACGGCTTCACAATTTCGGGATCGGGTGTAAGCTCAGGATGATGATCCCAGTTGAGGCCCCGATTTTTGGGGCATACGATTTGGCAGGTATCACATCCGTACAACCGATTCCCGATTTTCAGCATAAATTCCTCATCCAGAAAACCTTTCGTTTGCGTCAAAAAAGACACACACCGCTGGGCATTAAGCTGCCCCGGCCCGACAAGCGCACCCGTAGGGCACGCATCCAGGCATTTGGTACACTCTCCGCAGCCGTCCGTCACCGGCTCATCCGGCTGAAAAGGGATATTCGTCAGCAGCTCACCAAGATAAATCCATGATCCCAGTGTCGGTGAAATCATCATCGTGTTTTTGCCGCTAAAGCCAATACCCGCCCGCTCCGCAACAGCCCGGTCTGATAGCTCTCCGGTATCCACCATGTTTTTCATAATCGCGTCGGGAACCCGTTCACCTATAAAAGCCTCCAGCTTTTCCATCGCCTCACGCAGCACCAAGTGGTAGTCCTTACCCCAGGCGGAACGCGCCAAAATGCCACGGTACTTGCCTTTGTCCGACTTCGGCGGGTCCTTCATTTTGGAAGGATAAGCCACCGCAATGGCAATCAGGGATGCAGGCTGCGAACCGTACAGCTCCGGGTAGATCCGTTTATCAATGTCCGGCTCCTCAAAACCGGATTCATAGCCTTTGGCGCGATGCTCTTCCAATATGGCTTTTAGAGACAGAAAGGGATCGGCGGATGCGAACCCGATGGAGTCGATGCCCAGCCCCGGAGCCGCTTCGATAATCTCCTGCTTGAGCGAGGCCCAAGTCAAAGCGGTCCCGGCAGCCGTTGGTGTCTGTCCGCGTTGCATCCGATACTCACCTCTCTTTCATATCTTAAATTTCAACAGAATATAGCAGCAGATGCTACCGTAAATTTTTAACAGCGCTGGTCGCCAAGAAATCACAATGATTGTTCAGCTCGTTGTCACTGTGACCTTTGACCTTCACATACTCAACCTCATGCTTGCTCATCAGTTCCCACAGTTCTTCCCATAACTCCTTGTTTTCAACTGGATGATTTTTACTGTTACGCCAGCCGTTACGAAGCCAATTCTTAATCCAGCCCTGTTTGAAGCAGTTTACGACATAGGCGGAGTCACTGTGTACCCTTACATGGCAAGGCTCCTTGAGCAGCTTGAGCGCTTCGATCACGGCCTTGATCTCCATGCGATTGTTTGTCGTCATTTTTTCGGCCCCGGACAACTCCTTGCGATGTTCTCCATATAGCAAAACGACGCCCCAGCCCCCAGGACCGGGATTTCCCGAACAAGCGCCGTCCGTATATACCATCACTTCTTTCATATTTCTCATCCTTTCCTGATCGGTAACCGCCTGCCCCGTCATGGTCCCGACGATTTGCACACGTTCCGCATTGATTTTCAGCATACAGACTATGGTTGCTCTACAGCCACTTCCACTCGGATAACGGCCAAAATACAAGCTCCGCACGCCCCAGCAAATCCTGAGATTTAATGCTGCCAAAATATCGGCTGTCCTTGCTGCCCGCGGCGTGTCGGTTATCGCCCATGACAAAAAAGTGCCCCGGCTCCACTGTAAAAGGACCGTAATCACCGTCCTCAATCTCGGAGTCGGTGTAAGGCTCGTTTTGCAGCTCGTCGTTCACATATAGATGGTTATGCTCAACTCGGATTACATCCTCGGGAGTACCTATGACTCTTTTCACTAAAAATCTCGGGCTGGACTGACTGGAGTCAGGATCTTGTAATATCACGATATCACCCCTGCCCGGATCATGAAAATTGTAAACCAGCTTGTTAACGAACAAATGCTGGCTTTCCATCAGCGTCGGCTGCATTGAATGTCCCCTGACCGTAGACAAATTAAACACGAACAGGTTCAGCAGCAGCAAGACGGTCATCGCGATCAGAAGAGTCACCAGCCAATCGCGTATGTAACTCCAACGACCTGCAGGTTTGGACGTTTCCGGCGTAGGAAGCGGGCCTGACGAAGGAGCCAGTGTGTCCATAATAAACCTCCTCAACCCTGTTATAAATAGAAAAGCATATCCCGTACCCGATTGCAACGGTTACTCAGATATGCTCTAAATGGAAATATTAGCTTTGAAAATATTCGATTCTCTTTATATCCATTGCCAATTAATGAGGAGCCAAAATACTGAGCTGCTGAAAAGCCTGCAAAATCTGATTTGCTCCGTAGCCCATCGCTTCATACAAAGGCATGGCCGCGCTGTTGTGCTTGTCTCCGGCTACCCAGATGCGGCTAACCTTACGTTGCTGAAAACGCTGCTCCATGAACTCCACAAGCGATTTGCCAATTCCCATCCGACGATGATCCGGGTGAATAGCAATACGATAATAACAACCCTGATTCTGATCAATCGTGCCGATCAGGGCGCCAACCAGCTCCCCATCCTCTTCCGCAACGACGATCAAGCCGGAATCCCACGAAAGCTGACGGGCAAAAGCACCCACCGTCTCTTTGTAGCACTCCTCAGACAAGGCAATCTGCATGAGTTCCATTACTGGATTCACATCACTCAATTGAAAAGAACGAACGTGCATAAGTAATATCTCCCTTTTCGTAAGCTTAATAAGACAAATTAAGACAACACCGTCATTTTTACATAAATCCTTAAAGTTCTTAGCATGGTGTTAATCACAAGGCAATATGATAAAAATGCATACGATCTGCTATATATGAATTGAAGAACAGGAAAAGGGTATATTCCCTCAAATTCGTCATATTCGCGAACATGACGAGATATAGCAGACGACAAAAAAGCCGAAATTTCTGCTTCCTTGACCATTAAACCACACTTTTAGATGGAATACATCCCTTTTTCTCGTGTAAGCGCTATATATCAAGCGTTTACATTTTGGAGCTGCATAATTTGCCTCTTATTACCTATACACCATGTATTCCAAGCAGGTTTTTGGACATGATAGCTACCAGGTCATATTGCCTAGTTTGCTATTTTACAAACAAAAATGTTGATAAAATAGGCTGAATGCGGTTTAATATAACTGACGAGGGTATTATTACATAGGAACACCTTACCCAACCATATAATCAGGAGGGATTTACTATGGCATTTCAATTACCAGAACTTCCTTACGCGAAAGACGCACTGGAGCCGCACATTGACGCGCTCACAGTAGAAATTCACCATGATCGTCACCATAACACATACGTAACAAACCTGAACGCAGCTCTGGAAAACGCTCCTGAACTGCAAAGCAAAAGTCTGGAGGATCTGATCTCCAATCTGGACAGCGTTCCTGAAAGCATCCGCACTGCGGTTCGCAATAACGGTGGCGGACACCACAACCACAGCCTGTTCTGGGAAGTTATCGGCCCGAACGGCGGCGGACAACCGACTGGCGCCATTGCTGAAGCAATCAGCAACGAGCTGGGCGGCTATGACAAATTCAAAGAAGACTTCACTAAAGCAGCTACAACACGCTTTGGTAGCGGTTGGGCTTGGCTGGTTGTCGGCAAAGATGGCAAACTGGCAATCACCAGCACGCCAAACCAAGATAGCCCGCTGTCCGAAGGTCTGACTCCGGTACTCGGACTGGACGTTTGGGAGCATGCTTACTACCTGAAATATCAAAACAAACGCCCAGATTACATTGCAGCATTCTACAATGTTATCAACTGGGATGAAGTGAACAAACGTTACGCAGCAGCGAAAAAATAAGCTGGTAACTCTATATTCGTAACTTAAATCTCTAACTATGTATGAAGAGGGAGCTGATTCATCAGCTCCCTCTTTTACCTTTTCACATTACGTAAGAACCACTTGGCGCTGCACACTCATCTGATACTGCTTAGGCGTAACGCCATACTTCTTTTTAAAAAGTCCAATAAAATAGGAAACGCTCTCATAATTCAAATCAAAAGCGACCTCCGTCACGTTCCGGTGCTGGAGCCATTGCTTGGCGAGCTGCATTTTTTGATTCGTAATATAGTCGAGCGGGGTTAATCCTGTTATTTTTTTAAACTGATTCGTGAAATTCGCATGCGACATATTATAGTTATCCGCTAAATCCTTCACATGCCTGATCTCGGGCAACTGCTCCTGAATATCCCGGATCGCCCGAAACACAGGATGCCGATGGTTTGTAAGCAGATTCTGCTCAAGCACCTGCATCTGTAGCAGATGATAGGCCATTTCCTGAGCGCTCAGATCAATCAGGAAATTTTTCCTGTCGGCAGGATGTGCCATATACTGCTTGATCCGCTCCATAGATGCGGTAAGTGAGTCCGCCTTTTCGTTCAGCTCGCAGCGAACCACCGAATGAGTCGGGGAACTCTCCGAGACCTGAAATTCCTCCTCTACCACGTTCCTTAACCGTTCCATCAACTGATCGCTTAATTCAAAGACCAGTGCCTTGGTTTGTTCTTTGATTTTCATTTCAACGCTGGACTGGGGAGGAAGCAGGATAATCTCCTGAGAATCGTATTCAAAATGCTCCGTTTCATTAATTTTGACTTCTTTTCTCCCCTCCAAAATCGTACACAGCTTCGGGCATTCATATGAAGCATATTTTTCGTAATAATTCTCTGGAAGATCATAATACAAAATTCTGATCAGATCGGTTTCATATCCATATTGCAGTTCGCTATAACGATTAAAGTCGCCTAAAGTCTTGAAATGTTCCATCCGTTTCACCCTTTTAAAAATCACGATATTTTATAATAAAATGCGTTAGTTCCTGCCAATATAGAGCAGTATGATAAGGATATAAGGATGGTTGCGAAATCCTTTAATTCCATCATTATACCTTGATTTATCTCAAAATAATAACAAAGGTGGATGCATATTTATGACGGGAACTTCCAAATTCATGATGCCGGGTATGAGTCTTATGGGCTCAGGCGCACTGGCGGATGCAGGTACAGAAATCGGAAAATTGGGCTTTAAAAATGCATTGATCGTAACCGATAAGCCTTTAGTTGATATTGGAATTGTGAAAAAAGTAACAACCATGTTGGACAGTCATAACGTAAAATCCGTCGTATACAGCGGCACGCAGCCGAATCCTACGGTTTCCAATGTCAACGAGGGCTTGGCGCTGCTGAAACAGTCCGGGTGTGATTTTATTATTTCGCTCGGAGGCGGGTCACCGCATGACTGTGCCAAGGGAATCGCGCTTTTGGCCTCCAACGGCGGACAGATCGGCGACTACGAAGGCGTGGATAAATCCGCGAAGCCTTCCTTCCCCCTGATTGCCATTAACACCACGGCAGGAACGGCTAGTGAAATGACTATGTTTTGTATTATTACGGATGAAGAGCGCCATATCAAAATGGCGATTGTCGACAAGCACACGACACCACTCATTGCCGTCAATGATCCTGATCTGATGATGGCTATGCCCAAGTCATTAACTGCCGCAACGGGGATGGATGCGCTCACTCACTCTATTGAAGCTTATGTTTCCACAAACGCCACACCGATCACAGATGCTTGCGCGCTTAAAGCAATCGAGCTGATTCGGGATAATCTGGTCAAAGCCGTCGATGATGGAAACGATGTGGAAGCCCGTAGCCAAATGGCCTACGCCGAATTCCTCGCAGGGATGGCATTCAATAACGCCGGATTGGGCTTTGTTCACGCCATGGCACATCAACTGGGTGGCTTCTATAATCTGCCGCACGGGGTCTGTAACGCCATTTTACTGCCGCATGTAGAGCGCTACAACGCCAAGGCTTCTGCCGAACGGCTCACCGACATTGCCCGTACACTTGGCGAAAAAACGGACGGTGTTACACCAGAACAAGGTGCCAACCTCGCCCTGCACGCCATTGAAAAACTGGCTAAACGGGTCAACATCCCTTCCGGGCTGGAAGAACTAGGCGTCAAGCGTGAAGACTTCGCTGTTCTCGCTGCCAACGCACTCAAAGATGCCTGCGGTGTAACCAATCCGATTCAGCCTACGCAACAAGAAGTGATCGACATTTTTGAACAGGCGATGTAAATAAAGACTTAGCCTAAACCTCGGCTACGACTATGGATAGGTATTGCCTATACGTATCGTTATTTAAATGAGATGTCGGACTGAATGAAAAAAGAACACAAAAAACTGCCGGGACTTCTCCCGACAGCTTGGGGACCTACATCAAGGTCCCTTTTTGCTTTGCAAAATATTCGGTGATCAGATCGAGGAACACCTTGGGAAACGCCAAGGTGTCCATATCGGCCTCGCTGATCCAGCGGTACCCCGCTGGCGGCGCCGTGCGCTCCTCCTGCTCTGCCAGCGCAATCAGCACGCCCGGCTTCGCACCACCGGTGCTGTAGCCTGCCCGCTGCTCGGCAGCCAGCGACTGTCCGTCCGCCTCCCCGACAGGGCTGGCGACCTCTTCACACTGGAACACACGCAGGTTCCAGTGAATGTGGCTGAACGTGTGCTCCGCCTCACGTACAAACCGCACCGGACGGGCGAGCACGCCCTCCGCCAGCAAATGAGCCGCCAGGTGATCCATGGCTGGCTCATCCGGCACCGGGCCGTTGTAGCCCTCCGGCCCGACAAGCTCGTGCGGCAGTTCCCACATGCGGGCCAACAGGCCCTTGGCAGGGCGCTGACGCACAAGCAGGCGGCCTGCGTTCGCGCCGCTGCCCTCGATGAGGGCGACGGAACGCGGCTCCAGCCGCGGCGGCTTCGCCTTCGTCTTGACCGGCAGCGTCCCCTCGCGACCTGCCAATCGGCCCGAGCAATGCTTCATGACCGGGCAGGTCAGGCAATGGGGCGACTTCGGCGTGCAGACCAGGGCACCCAGCTCCATCAGTGCCTGATTGAAGTCGGAGGCTCTCCCTTCGGGGATCAGCTCCCGCACCAGACTTTCCATATGCGCTCGCGTGCTGCCCTTCATGATATCCTCTTCAATCAGGAAATAGCGCGACAGCACCCGCATCACATTCCCATCCACAGCAGGCTCCGGTCGATTGAAGGCAATGCTCATAATCGCTCCAGTCGTATATGGACCTACGCCTTTCAGAGCGGCGACAGCCTGCGTATCATCCGGCACCTCCCCGCCGTGAAGCTCAACCACTTGTTTCGCCGCCGTTTGCAAATTCCGGGCCCGTGAATAATATCCTAGCCCTTCCCACAGCTTAAGCACATCCTCCTCGGGCGCTTCCGCCAGCGCCTCAATCGTCGGGAAGCGTGCAATAAAGCGGTTAAAATACGGAATCACCGTATCGACACGCGTCTGCTGGAGCATAATTTCCGAAATCCAAATGTAAAAAGGATTCCGGTGGCGGCGCCACGGCAAATCCCGCTTGCTTCGTGTATACCAATTCAGCAGCTCGAAGCTGAAATAACGTTTTTGTTCCAAGGTATTGGTAGTCATCCCATCACGTCTCCTTATATTCAACAATCACAAAAGCAGAGGCAATGTTAGGTTGATGTGTAATACTCAGGTGAATGCTGTAATCCGAGCCGCCCGTACCCGGCAGCCCCAGTCTGTCCCACGCAGGGGCAGATAAATAAACCGCTGGCTTGCCCCCAGGCTCCGGTAAAATATCCATATCGCCGAACCCGATCATCTGCCCGATTCCGCAGCCGAAGGCTTTCGTTATCGCTTCCTTCGCGGCAAAGCGCCCTGCTACAAACTCCACCAACCTGCCCTTTCGCTCCACAGCAAGGTCGCGTTCAGCCGGCGTCAACACCCGATTTAAAAAAGCGTCTGCATGCTTGCCTGCCAATATGTCAGCCATCCGGCTTATTTCCAGCACATCATGTCCGATTCCGTAGATCATTTGGGTATTCCCCGTCCTTTTATACTTTACTGCACCTATTGTAACAGCGTGTCCACATCATGGCGAGTCACAAAGCCGTAAAAGCAGCACCAAATTATGTTAAAATAAGAGAGGCTATTTGCGAATGTTGATTTAACTTATATGCCCATTTAAAATTCCCGTAGAAAGGAAGGATAGGATGTCAGAATCACTCGTTATTGAAGCAGGTACGGAAGCAGGAACAGATGCGGTAATCCGAGCTTCCTGGTTTCCCGCCAGAAACACAGCCAAAAGCTTGCTCGTCATCGCTCATGGCTACAAGGGCTTCAAGGATTGGGGTATGTTCCCCTATATAGCGGAAGCCTTGAGTATAGACAACCATGTCGTAACCTTCAACTTTTCACATAACGGCATAGGTGAGGATCTAACGAATTTTACCGAGCTGGAAAAGTTCGCACGGAACACCTACAGCCGGGAACAAGAGGATTTGGACGTATTGCTGACAAATCTGAGAGCACGCGACGAGTTCAGAGAACTGCCGTTGTTTCTGTTAGGACACAGCCGAGGTGCGGGAAGCTGCTTCATATATGCGCTGGATCATCCCGGCGAGATATCCGGCGTAATTTCATGGAATGGCATAACTGACCTAGACCTGTTCACCTTGCCGCAAAAAGAAGAAATGCGGACTAAGGGGCGCAGCTACGTACCAAACGCCAGAACCGGGCAGCAGCTTCCGCTGGATCTTGTTATTTTGGAAGATCTGGAGCACAATCGCCAGCGCTTTGCCATCGTGGACAGGCTTAAAGACAGCCAACTGCCTGCCGTACTCATTCAAGGTACCGATGATTCCAAACGCCTGCGCGAAGGCTCTGCCCTGCTTACCTCGGTTCGTCCTGATATTGAATGGGTGCAAATTCAAGGGGGCAATCATACCTTCAATACCGTTCACCCGTTCCAGGGAAGCAGCCTTCCGCTGGATCAGGCGATTACCGAAACCCGCCGCTTCATTGAACGGATTACCAATTAAGGCTATAGCCTGCCGTTAATACAAACGGCGATCCGCCGGGCGGATCGCCGCATTATTTATTTTACAATTCCATAATTGTTCGCTGTTTAAATGCCTGGAATGCTTGCCCGCTTATGCGCTGTGCGTGTGAAGAAGTTTTCCAGCTTTTCACGTGCCGCCGGATCAATTTCTTTGCCTTCCAGATAGTCGCTGTTCGCTTCGTAAGAGATACCCAGTTCTTTTTCATCCGTCTGGCCTTCCCACAATCCCGCTGTAGGGGCTTTGTCCAGAATGGCCTGCGGAACTCCCAGGTAACTCGCCAGCAAACGCACCTGACGTTTGTTCAGCGTGCTGAGCGGCGTAATATCAACGGCACCATCGCCCCATTTGGTATAAAAGCCTGTGATGGCTTCCGAGGCATGATCCGTACCCACAACGAGCAGATTCAACTCATTCGCGAGCGCGTACTGAACCACCATACGTGTTCTCGCCTTCACATTCCCTCTCACTTGTGGAGTAATGGAACGCTCAAGACCGATATCCTTCAACGAATGCTCTACTTCCACGGCAACCTTGTCCACCGCTTCCTGAATGTTCGTTTCCCCGGCATATTTCAGGTCGAACGCTTTGGCTACCGCGTAGCTGTGCTCGATATCTTCCTGCTTGCCATACGGCTGGAATACTCCAAGCGTTTTGTACTCTTCGCCTTGCTCCTGCGTCAGCTCGTCCGTAGCCTGTTTGCACAAGGCAGCCGCTACGGCACTGTCGATCCCGCCGCTGATGGCGATCAGCAGACCCTTGCTTCCCGTTTTCGTAACATACGTCTTGAGGAAATCCACACGCTTGCGGATCTCAGCCTCTACGTTAATGGTAGGTTGTACTCCCAATTCAGCAATAATCTGTTCCTGCAAACTCATCAGATAAGCACCTCTTTTTTAGGGATTTCCTTCACAAGCCAACATGCAAAAGCCCCGGCAAGTTTCGCAAGCGAAAAATGCGGGGGCATAGCTTGAGCAGTTTTACCGGCAAAAACGGTCAAATGCACTGGTCAATTCAGCAGCAATTTGATCTGCCGAACGATCCTCCACCTGATGACGCTCGATGAAGTGAACCAGTTCGCCGTCTTTCAACAGCGCGATCGAAGGAGAAGATGGCGGATACGGTGCGAAAAATTCGCGTGCCTTCGCCGTTGCTTCCTTATCCTGACCAGCAAAAACCGTGTACAGGTGATCCGGTGTAATATCATGCTTCAGCGCTTCGGCTACACCCGGACGGCATTGACCTGCGGCACAACCACATACCGAGTTCACAACGACCAGCACCGTGCCTTTGGCATCAGGCAGCTTGGCCTCCACATCTTCCGGAGTACGCAGCTCCTGAATTCCGAGATTTGTCAGTTCATCGCGCATCGGCTGAACAGAATCTTTCATATATTGATCAAAAGACATAGACATATTCGTTCACTCCTTTTCGAAAAATCATGTATATTACGTTGCTTAATTTCATCCTCTGCCGTGTTAAAGACATGGACATCTAATTTTATTATACAATCTTTTTCATGTAATTTGCAAAAATCCGAATATATATTTATACAATTATTTCTGTATGGAATTCATGGAAGGTGATTCAGAATGATCCCTGTGAGTTGGAATGGTTCTGCGCAATCGAACCCTAAACTGCGTTCCCTTTCCTTCCACCGAATCGACGGCAATGGTGCCGTGGTGACGCTCCACAATATTTTGGCATAAGGACAGGCCCAGACCTGTGCCTTTCGTTTTGGTCGTGTAAAAAGGCTGGAACAGCTTTTCAAGCTGATTTTGCGGAATGCCTGGACCCGTATCCTTCACTTCCAACTCCACAAAATCTCCCTCTTCATGAGTCGAAATCGTCAGCACGCCTTTATCCCCCATAGCCTCCATCGCATTACGCGACATATTAAGCAGCAATTGCTTCATTTCCTTAGGGTTCAAATGTAGCATTGTGACATGATCCTCCAGCTTCAGCTCAATCGTCTGTCCTCTCAGGTTGGCATCTGCCCACAACAGAGGAGTGAGTTCACGAATAATGTCATGAAGATGGCATTGCTCTTTCTCGACAACTCGGTTCTGGGCAAGTGACAGGAAATCGTTAATAATTCCGTTCGCCCGATCCAGCTCCTCCATCACAATACGGTAGTAATGACTTAGGGAGTCGGGACTCTTTTCGCGCATGAGCTGTAAAAAACCGCGCACAACCGCCATCGGATTGCGTATTTCATGAGTAATGCCCGCTGCCATCTGTCCGACCAGACTAAGCCTCTCGACATTGCCCAGCTCGCTGCGCAGTGTCTCCAGCTCTGTAATGTCCTGCAAGGCGATAATGACACCAGTCGTTTTGCTTACATGTTTATCACGAATGGGAAGGAAGCTTGAGAAAAACACTTTGGGAGGCACATTGATAAAATCAGCACCTGCCTCTCCTTCAAGGGCCCTCGCAACCCGCTCATTAACCACTGGTGCAGTGTTAAAACCAAACAGCGGTGTCAAAGGACGACCCACCACCTCAGGCAGCGTAATAAACGGATCGACGTCCCGATAGAGTTCCAGCATCGTTTTGTTCATATGTATAACCCGTTCTTCGCTGTCCAGAGTAACCAGGGCCAACGGCATCAGATCCATAATTTGACGCAGCTTATCGGCTTCAATTAAATATTTGCTCGTATACTCAGTCACATCCCGCCGCAACGCTATCTTCTCGAAGGCATAATGCATCAGACTGACGACCATAAAGCTTGCCAGTACACCTGCTGAAATATTCCACAGCGTCGTAAGGAGATCGGTAACGTATACCCAGACATCCTGTTTGTCCCACGATAGCCGGAATAACGCCTTAATCAGCATATCAGCCGCAACATAGGCAGAAATCAGAAGTTTTTTGTCCAATAATGTTCCTCTTTGAAAGAACTTGACGTGCAGCAGCATAAAAGGAAAAAGAATAAAACCCGTACCCACATACATTGGCGACATTGCCGTAGACCGGGCTATAATCAGAACACTGACTAGCGCAGAAGCGGCAAGAATAAATGCGGTGCGCCGTCTGCCGTACATGATGCCAACAGCGAGGGGGATAATTCCCAGGTTGGAAGGTAGGCCATAAGGAGAATGATATTGAAAGAGCGAACATAGCAATATGGCCGGTAAGCAACACAAATAAAGGATCCCTTGATTAGATCCGGTAAGCAGATTGCCGCCCCAAACCTTTTTCTCATTACCACAATCCGTTAATATAGAGAAAAAACCCGCCGACATCACGGCAAGGAGAACTTGAAGCACACTTTCCTTCAACGCAATTAACAAGGACTTCTCCCCCTCATCATCTTTCCTTGATGCCGTTAGTTGAATTAAAGCACAGGCTACAATATATTACAATATATGTGTTAAAATCCCGGTATAGAACGACAAAATCTGCGAAACACCAGATAGATATGAGGATGACGTCTTTACGTATTTTATGGAAAAATCGAGATGATGATTTTCTATATCTTTATACAAAAATACCGCGATAATGTGTATCTAAGGTAACGGTATTACGGTATGATGAAAATTCTGTTACTCCATTGTGGGTTTTCGAAAAATTTTTCAACAAAAAGGAAGAGGTTCATGACATACGACGTTATTGTGATCGGAGGCGGCTCAGCCGGATTAATGGCCGCTGCGGCAGCCAGCGGTGAGGGCGCCAAGGTGCTGTTACTCGAAAAAGGAAACAAACTCGGACGAAAGCTGGGCATTTCCGGTGGAGGGCGCTGCAACGTCACGAATGCAAAAGAGCTGGACGAGCTGATCCGGCACATCCCCGGCAATGGCCGTTTTCTGCATAGTGCGCTGGCGGCTTTTGGCAACCGGGACATCATCGCCTTTTTTGAACAACTGGGCATAGCCTTAAAGGAAGAAGACAACGGACGTATGTTTCCGGTGACGGATAAGGCCAAAACGGTTGTCGATGCTTTGGTAAACAAGGTTCGTTCTCAAGGAGTGGACATTCGGACAGGAAGTCCCGTACAGGAGGTTCTTTACAAAGAAGGTCATACTGCCGGGGTAAGACTGCGTTCCAGTGAAACCCTTCGCAGCCGCAACGTTATTGTCGCGGTCGGCGGCAAATCTGTTCCGCATACAGGCTCGGAAGGTGACGGCTATGCATGGGCCGAGCGAGCAGGACATACGATTACCGAGCTGTATCCAACTGAGGTTCCGTTGACGTCAGGTGAGACGTTTATTCAGACAAAGGAGCTACAGGGGCTGTCCTTGCGCGACATCAGCCTGACCGTGTGGAATGCGAAGCAAAAGAAGGTCGTCGTCCACGAGGGAGACATGATTTTTACACACTTTGGCCTGTCTGGTCCTTCCGCCTTGCGATGCAGCCAGTTTGTCGTAAAAGGGATGAAAAAGGATAAGACCAGCACGGTACTGCTCACTCTGGATTTGCAGCCTCATAAGCATACCGATGAAGTCTACCGTGAAACACTGGAGCTGGCGGCAGCCGACGCCAAAAAAGCGATTAAAAACGTACTCAAGCCTTATTTGCCGGAACGCCTGATTCCGCTGCTGCTCCAGCAAACCGAGCTGCGTGAGGATTTGACGTACGATCATATTCCGAAGCAGCAATGGCAGGAGCTAGCCCATCGAATCAAGGCATTTCCGATCCGGGTGAACGGTACGCTCTCTCTGAAGGAGGCGTTCGTTACCGGAGGCGGTGTAAATTTGAAGGAAATCAATCCGAAAACGATGGAGTCCAAGCTGATGTCGGGATTGTTTTTCTGCGGTGAGATTTTGGATATTCACGGGTACACGGGCGGCTATAATATTACGGCGGCGTTTACCACGGGGCATACGGCGGGTACACAGGCGGCTTTAAACGAAATGCTTTAGGAGTGTGGAGACGCTACGCTACAAACCGCCATTACATCCGCATTCTTTTGGGAAAGTAGGAGGGAATTAAAAAGACTTAAATCAGTGGTGTTACTGATTTAAGTCTTTTTTGGGTTAATGGCGTAACGACCAAAATCCATGCCCGTTTCCTAAACCTCAATAATGATAGGCAAAATCATGGGTCTTCTCTTGGTCTGACTGTAAATGAACCGGCCAACATCATCTTTTAACATCTGCTTAATCAGACCCCACTGACTCATTTCGATTTCTGTTAACTCGTTCACCGTGGACATGATCGTGTCGTGAATCTGATTCATGAGCTCTTCGGAATCCCTGACATATACAAATCCCCTTGATATAACCTCTGGCGTTGCGAGCATTTGCTTCTCGTTTTTGCTCAACGTCATCACAATAATGAGCATTCCGTCTGAAGAAAGCTTTTTGCGGTCTCGCAGTACAATGTTGCCTACGTCACCTGTCACCAGCCCATCGACCAGACTATTGCCGGATGGTACTTTGGGACCCAGGGATGCCCTTCCCTCTTCGAGTTGAATAGTGTCACCGTTATGGACAATAAATACATTCTCCATAGGAATCCCCACAGACTCTGCTAGCTGACGATGCTGATACAGCATTCTGAATTCACCATGTATGGGAATCAAATACTGGGGTTTCATCAGGGTCAACATTAATTTTAACTCTTCTTGGCTGCCATGACCGGATACGTGCATCCCTGTGGTGCTGCCTGATCCATAAATAACGTTGGCGCCCAGTACGTACAGATTGTCAATGACTTGGGAAAGATTCCGTTCATTCCCCGGTATGGCTCCTGCGGCAATGATTACGGTATCACCGGGCAAAATTTCGATTTTTGGATGCATCGAATTGGCTAGCCGGGACAGTGCAGCCATCGGCTCCCCCTGACTTCCGGTACATAAAACTGCGATTTTTTCTGCGGGAAACCGCTCTGTTTCTCCCGGCTCAATCAACAAGTCCTCGGGCATGTGCAAGAAGCCCAGCTCCTTAGCCACCGATACCACATTTACCATGCTGCGTCCAAGTAAAACCAGTTTGCGTCCTGTTTCCACAGCCGCGTCAATGACTTGTTGGACACGGTTAACATTGGAAGCAAACGTAGAGATAAATACTTGCTGTTTGGCTCTGGCGAATGCGTCTAAAATATGCCCGCCAACCAAACGTTCTGAAGGAGTAAATCCCGGTCTTTCGGCATTTGTACTTTCGGAGAGAAGAACTTTAACTCCCTGTTTTCCAATTTCGGCCATTCGATGAAGATCCGGAAAAAGTCCACTGACGGGAGACATATCGAATTTGAAATCCCCGGTATGAACCACATTTCCTTCCGGTGTCTGAAAAAAGACTCCCAAGCAATCAGGGATGCTGTGGACGGTGGTAAAAAAGGATGCCTGAATGGTGCCAGCATGGACGGTTGAATTTGCATCTATGAGGTGAAACTCAGCATTATGTAGAATGCCATGTTCTTTTACCTTAATCTTTATCAATTCTATGGTGAGCTTGGTCCCATATACGGGAATATTGATCTGCTTCAGCAAATAAGGGATTCCTCCAATGTGATCCTCATGCCCATGAGTCACGATTAGCGCTCTGACCTTCTCTTGATTTTCCAGTAAATAGGTAAAATCAGGCACGATTAGGTCAATGCCAGGCAGATTTTCGTCGGGAAACTTGGACCCACAGTCTATAACAACGATATCCTGATTGTATTGGATAAAATACATGTTTTTTCCGATTTCATTAACACCGCCTAGAGCAGCAATGAGTAATTTATGATCAGCAAGGCTCAAGTTGTTCCCTCCTTAGAAAAACGCTATTTTATATTATTAAATGTCCACGCGAAACTTATACATCTTCTTTATAAAAAAGCACCAGCAAACTCTCTCAAGGTTTGCTGGTGCTTATTACTTCTTAAAACTGTCCAAGGGCCCAGTTGACTCTGTCAGCGCAAGGGCATAGTTTTGGATTCCGCTTTTAGCCGCAATTAACAATCAGAAGCATCCACCTGATCGGTCATTACGCTCATTCATGGGAAGTCAGATATGGATGCTGCCGGAGAAGCCGTCCACATCGTCCTCGGGTTGTTGATCGGAGCTGACGTTGTGCTCCTTTGTCGGGATGCTGTTCGTTGAGGAGGAGCCGTTTTTATAGGCTTCGCTCCAATCTTCGTTGATGGTATGTGCGGGGATAATCCAGTCATCCGGGCTATAGCCTGGGTTGTGTGTACCTACACTTCCTTGCAAGCCGGGAATTGCGCCCGGATCAGAAGTGAGGTTCCCTGCCTCGATCATACTACCTTCATAGGCTTGGCAAATCTCCAGTGCAGACAGTACATCCTGATTCTCAATATGAACACTCAGACCTGTGTCACCGTTTGTTCTGGCGGTGTACCCAATTTCTTTTAATGTCTCACAGGCACGGGCGGCCTGCTGCGGATCACGAAATTGAAAACGGAAAGAGCCCGTCTCCATGTGCCTCATCTCCTCTGTTGTATCTTATTTTGGGTCCAAAATATATATTATTTTTTAATATAACCATCTGGGACGGAATTTTTACATTCAAAACCTTTATTTTTCAAAAATTTACTTTAAAGCTTTGAAATTAAATAGTTAAAAAAGCAGCTACTGTGACAAAACGCATGTTTTCCCTACATAAATCCCTTTATGCTAGTAACAAGGGTATGGTTGCCCGGTCATCCGAGCCGAGCGGTCAAAGGATGCCCAAATCCATACATAAAGGC
The DNA here is from genome assembly GCA_040544055.1 of Paenibacillus sp. PvR008. Classification (GTDB taxonomy): domain Bacteria; phylum Bacillota; class Bacilli; order Paenibacillales; family Paenibacillaceae; genus Paenibacillus. The sequence continues at coordinate 25,969 of JBEUOG010000028.1, read as the reverse complement.
GGAATGAAGATGATAGATTACCGAACACTGGTGACACAGCAATCCATGCATTTGTATAGCGTGTTTGGCAAGTCATTCAAAAGTGTAAATGAACATGCGGTTGCTGGCATCAAAACGGTGGGCTTTAACCCAACGGCCTTCGCCGTGATGGAAGTTTTATACCACAAGGGCGCGCAGCCGATCCAGCAAATTGGAGCAAAGCTGCTACTGCAAAGCGGAAATGTCACCTATGTTATCGACAAGCTGGAGAGCCGCGGTTATTTGCATCGTCACCCGTGCGACCAGGATCGTCGGATTATATATGCGGAATTGACGGACGAAGGACAACGCGTCATGGACGAAATTTACCCGGACTATACACGTCAGATTGAACGCGCCTTTAGCGGAATCAACGAAACCGAAAGAGATCAGCTGATCGGTTTGCTCAAAAAGCTGGGCCGTAGCGCTGACAATCTGTCACCTTATCACAAATAGTTTTATCCAATCAGCAGTTTTTAGGCGTTTAGCTCATATAAATCCGACATTAATAAAAAAGTCCGCCCCTTTTTGTACTTGGGACGGACTTTTCAGCTTGCTTGAAGAAATGGGCAAAAACTCATACTTCCCTTATGAATTTTACTGGCTGTGGTATTAGAACGTTATACTTCCTTTTTGATGAATATCCAGAATGATTGCGGCTTCCTTGATATGGATTTCATAAACCTCCAATAACTCACCGATCTGTGAAAGAGCCTCATCATAATCCGGAATCTGTGTCAGAAATAAGTCCTTGACCTCATCCATTGAAAATTTACTCTTCTGAACCATAGCGTCCTTGCTGCGAATATGAGCATTTCCTTCAGTCGGGATCGTTGTAAAAGCTACCTTATTATTTTTTTCAAACTCTACCGTTTTTGAATTACCTCGAACCGACGTGAAATACATAATTCCCGGTCGCGTCACATCATAACAAAAGTTAACAGCCCTGACATTGGGAATGTTATTGGCCGATGTTGCCAAAGCAATGGTTGCTGTCTTCTCGATAAGCTCGTTGAATGCCTTCACACTGTTCATAATCATCATCCTCCTTGGTTGTATACAAGCTTATTGTATCGCCCAATATTGACAACTATCTGTCAACAATACGAAAATGAAATTAAAAAGGCTGATGATTCATGAAAGTGGACCGATTGATCTCCATCATTATGGTTTTACTTGAGCGCAAAAAAATAAGTGCAAAATCCTTAGCTGAAATGTTCGAGGTTTCCCTTAGGACTATTTATAGAGATATCGAAACCATCAATATTGCCGGTATTCCGATTGCATCCTCTCCGGGTGTGGGAGGTGGCTTTCATATCATGGAAAACTATAAAGTGGACAAAAAAGTTTTTACGACCTCTGACATTACAGCTCTTCTAATGGGACTTGGAAGTATTTCACCCATGCTCAGCAACAAAGAAATGGTCAATACACTGGCCAAAGTAAGAAGTCTTATTCCCACAGAGCAAGCGAATGAAATTGAACTGAAATCGAATCAAATCATGATTGATTTAAAACCCTGGATGGGTAATAAAAATCTGCAACCATTTTTAGATATGATTAAAAAGGCTCTTCAAAAACAAGCCGTTTTATCTTTTCATTATTCTGATCGAAAGGGCCAAATGAGTGTTCGCAAAATTGAGCCATATAAGCTGGCATTAAAGGAAAACCATTGGTACATTCAGGGGTTTTGCCTGAACAAGCAGGACTTTCGCTTATTCAAATTATCTCGCATATCCAATCTCGAAATGCTTGATGCAACATTTGTGCGGAGAGAATTACCCGCCGCCATTTCCGAATTTACAAATATAATGTCTAAAAAACAGAGCGTAATCAAATTACTTATTCACGAATCTATAAAAGATCGGCTGCTGGATTATTGCAGTAGTGAGCACATCATCGCATATGAGGATAACCAATTCATTGTCCATTTTCCATTTATCGCTGATGATTTTGGATACAACCTTTTATTCAGTTTCGGTGATAAGTGCGAATGCTTAGAGCCGCCAGAAGTAAGAGCTGAAATGATTCGCAGAATCAGGAATATGTCAAAGCTATACGAGCAGCCTACGATACCCGCTAACGATTAAAATGCTTGATCACTACATTGTTAAAAATAGCCGGGCCGCCATCGCTAAAAAGAGTAATTCCCTGATCCTCTAATCGTGGGAATATTAAACTGGAATACGCTACTTCTCCGTCATCTACAAAGACTTCAATGCTGGTTTTATCGACGAGAATGTTCAGGTGAACCTTTTTCTTATTAGCATCAAAAGGCGCCTTGCTCTCTACATATTTTCCACTCTGATCCGGCTGCCCGGTATTAGCTCTATTCAAATAAGAGTATTGACCATCCACCGAAACACCAACATCCACATGACGCTTGCCATCCGCTGACTCTCGAAGCCTCAATCCCGTATTTTTGATCGTTGACCAAGATACATCCGCCTCCAACTGATAGGCATCGCCTGCTACCGGAAGCGGGTGAGCACCCTCTACCTTGATCTGTCCAAATGATTCCGTTGAGGTTTGGAATTGCTCCAAAGCTTTTACCGGCTGTGAAATCAAGAGATATCCGGCATCTGCTGTATGCTTCAGTCGAATTTGACGAACAATCGAATCCATTCCATTAAAGCCTTCCTTCAGGGTAGGCGTGTTATGGGCATAATCCCAATTATTCATCCAGGCCAAAGCATAACGGTGACTGTATTGGTCTTTGTCTTTTCCATCCTCGAACGTAACTGCACCATACCAGTCAAAGCCATAATCCAGCCACTCAGGCTCACTGCGATCTGGGAGAAATTCTTTTCCATTAAAATCTCCCGTCCAGTAGGCATACGTGTTGGGTCCACCTGTCGATTTGCTATTTGCGCTCACGCCCAGAATCCATTGATAGGTTCCATCATCCGCCCGCATTCGGTAAAGGTCGGGGCACTCCACAAGCCCGATATTTTCCGTCTGAAAGCCGCTCGTATACCGCCAATCCTTCAAATTATCAGACTCATAAAAGCCAATCTTCGTTCCTTCCGCCATGACCATCACCCATTGATCACGTTGAATATCTCGGATGATTTTGGGATCTCTGAAATCCTTTATGCCCGGATTCGACATCACAGGAGTGTCGCGATAAGAAGTAAACGTCTTTCCTTTGTCCGTACTGTACCACAAAAATTGTTCCTGCTTCCCTCCTTCTGCGGAGGGCTGTGTCACAATGGCTACAAGCGTACCTTCGCCAAAACCTGCGGTGTTATTATCGTCAATCACGACCGAACCGGACCAAATGTCTCCATTCGGGTTGGTATATTTGGGAATCGCAACCCCTTCATCTTTCCAATGAACCAGATCGGTAGATGTCGCATGCCGCCATTCTGTACCATTCTTTTGGGGATAGTCACGATTATATAAATAGTAATAATGATATTTTCCATCCAAATAAATGGGCCGCTGAGGATCATTTTTCCACTTGTCTGGAACGGTAAAATGATAGGTTGCCCGGTAAGTCGGCATCTTCTGTGTTTCTGAACTCTCACTTTTAACCGGGTGATACAGGCTCCAGCCGAGCGCTATTAAAATACTTAAGCCCACGATGGCTACCACGGATCGTATCCAAATGCTCTTGGAAGCTATGTTTTTCATCATGACGATCCTCCCAACTTTTATTATCTGGATAGTCTGATGAGCATGCGGGGAATGGTCGGTTCCCACCCTCTCACTGCACTGCACGATATGTATCGTCCGGTATGGGACGGCTCGGTACACCAAGGAATCTCAGCCCCCGATATCGTCCCACCGGACTTTCTAAGCTTTACTCTCTCGCTTGAGCGGCTACCTGCTTACTTCTTCTTCCCATAGTCATATGGTGGAACATCCTTGCCGTCCGTTGGGTCAATCGTGATTTGCCCTTGCTCCAGAATACCGTTTTTCACAACAGAGGTCTTCGAGCCTTTGATATTCAGAAGGAAGCTTGGCGCAAAAGTGGATTTGTGATCCGGGAAAAGCCCTCGGTTGGTCATATAACTCGAAACGACTACGTTATTACCTTTGCCTTGCGGGATAGCAAAATGGGCATACGTCCACGTAATATCATCACGATTCAGATCCTGATGAAGAACGAGACCGGTTCCATTCAACGGTTTATAAGGCCCTGTCAAGGAAGTCGACACGTAGCCTAACATGTAAATATCGTCGCTGCTAATCGCATCAACGGTAGCTTTGGAACCTCTGGTGCTTGTAAACAAATACCACAAACCATTCATTTTGAAAACATTCGCCCGTTCAATTTCATCGGTTACCAGATTGGATGCAATTAGCGGGTCCATCACTTTTTTCAACGTATAATCATTATTTAATTCCACGATGCCGAGTGCGCCGTTGGCCAATTCAGCTCCCTTTTTCTTGGGACTTTGCAGCAGATTTTGTAGCTCTTTCGTGAAAAATTCGTTATCCCCGCCATAATACGCGGATTTATAAAGGGAATCTTCACCCTGATAGCCTGTCTCTGTCCCTGTGTTCGCTTCAAATATAATATATTTGTGGCCTTGATCTTCGACATAGTGAGGGTCTCTAAACGTATGATTATCCATATCTATACCGACGCTTTGCTGAACATTTTGATAGGTTTTCCCATCTCCACCGTCATAAATCGGTTTAAGATCCTCGACACCATCCACTTTCAGTGTCTCCTCATCAGGCTGAGAGAGATTAATTTGAGCCGTAGTCAAGGTTTGTTTACCGTATAGTTGGTTACTCGGCTCAAAGGGCTGTCTGCTGGTATAGAATAAACGTACTTGTCCATCAGAGGTTAAGGTAGCAGAACCGGACCATTCTTCTGACTGATTTTTTAGAATCGGATCGTTTGCAAGTAATTTATCATTGTCTTTAAATACTCTTCCGGCATTTTTCCAGCCGCTCAGCGAGGTATTACCCGCTTTTTGATAGAACAGATATATAAATGTATCCTCTGCTCTTTTAGGATCGCCTGCCAATCCAAAAACGATATTATACCCCTTGTAATTGGCTACTGTGCCATCGGCATTTTGTAGCGGCCAAGAGTCCCAGACATCGAAATCAATCAGCTTGCCTGAACCGTCGCGGCCTTTTGCCGAAGGAATATTCTTGATGGTCGATGCATCGAAGGACGGAACCTCAAATTTCTCTTTGCCTTGCTGATTGAAAATGTTCAGCATATCATGACGCGTGATTTGGGTAAACCTGCTGTCTTCCTTGAGATCAGCACCGTCATTTTCTTTCGCAAAAGCTTGAATGCCACCTCCTAACAGCAAGGTAGTTGCTACCGTTACGGTTGCTGCATTTCTGAACCATTTGTTAAATTTCAAGTACTCCATCTCCCTTTTCGATTATTCTTCCCTGTATCAGATACCCAACTTTTATGTTGGTAGGGCCATTCTATATTTAATGCTTAACGATTGATATAGACTAGAAATCCCTTTTTATTCATGGCTAAAGAAGGAGACCACTTGAGCTCTATCCTCATATTTTCCTAGTGAATTTCTGAAAATCCTATTTTCTCTCATTTTACTTACATTTGGATAAATTTGTTTCTTGTTTTTTTTGCATATTCAATTCTTCTAGGTAGGTCGCTTCATTTTCCTTCAAAATCATTCGAAAACATTCATCGAAAAATCCATTTGCAAACGAATTCAGAAAAATGGTACTTTAGGGCCCCCTAAATTTTTGAGAAAAATATTAGATACATGTGTAATAAGACTATTGATACATGCGTAACAAGACTGTTTTACCATTAATTTACTTATAAATTATTCACATATGGTATTTATGACAAATCCATTCTGTTTCAAATCTATATAAGCTGAACTTGTGGAGCTTTCGAAAGATATTGATTAAATAAAATAGCGGCAGCTCTGGACATTATTTCCCTGTCCCAAGCTACCGCTACGATCACTAATCATTCTGCTGGCAAGCGCCACATGTAACAAGGAAACGATCAACGATTCCTCTATTCCTATGCAGTTCCTCCCTGTGCCGCCTTTGCAGGCTTGCTTGCTTCTTCCTCCGTACCCGGTGGACGGTTCCGAAGTCCGAAGACGACAAACCAGCTAATGACCGCAATAACGACCATGATGATGAACAGGGAATGCAGACTGTTTTCCAACACAGTACGGAGCAAGCCGGCAGTCTTGTCACTCAAACTTTGTGAGGCATGAGGTGCAAGTAGACCGTTAATATCCTCCTGCGTAACCCCTTGCTGTGTAAGCTGTCCATTCGCTGTCTGGGCAGCAATGCGATCATTCAGCCATGAACCGAAGGCAGCGACCCCAATCGTTTGGCCCAGCGTGCGCAGGAACGTATTCAAAGCTGTGGATGCACCGCGCAGCTGGAATCCGACCGAGGACTGGGCAATAATCGTAAACACGGTCATCGAGAAGCCAAAGCCCAGCCCGTACAATAATGTAGACAAAAAGAGCAGCCAGATCGGTGCCGTTTGGCCCATCAAGGTCATCACGAAGGCCCCCAATACAATCAGAGTCAGTCCGACTAATGAGGTTCGACGCGAACCCAAAGTCAGCAAAATGCGTCCCCCGATCAGGGAGCCGAACAGCCATCCTACTGACATCGGAGCCAGCGCCAGACCAGATGAAGCGGCATCTCCGCCGTGTACGCCTTGAATCCAAAGCGGCAGGTAGCTGGTCAGCCCGATCAGCAGAGAACTGACCAGCAGTGCTACGGCACAGGAAAAAGCGATATCCCGTATCCGAAACAGCTTTAGCGGCACCATCGGTTCCTGAGCGCGTTTTTCGATAACCAAAAACAGAATCAGGAACAAAAGGGCTACGGCACCCAAGGCCAACAGTTCAGGAGAAGCCCAGCTAATATACTGCCCGCCCAGCGCCAATACGAGCAAAAGAGCCGTCATCCCGATGGTAAAGGTAATTGCTCCCGGCACGTCGATGCGCGCAACGCGCTTGGCTACCTGCTCCCGCAGGTAGCGGGCGATGAAGAACATCGCCAGCAGTCCAAAAGGAACGTTAAAACCGAAAATCCATTCCCAGCCAAAATAAGTGACCACGTAACCACCCAGCAAAGGCCCGATCAGGGAAGAAATCCCCCATACCGAGCTGATCATTCCCTGAACTTTGCCGCGTTCCTCCATTTTGTATATATCTCCGATAATGGTAAAGGTAACGGGAATCACACCGCCCGCTCCAATCCCTTGAATAGCCCGGTACAAAATAAGCTGCTCCATACTACCAGCCAGCATACAAAGCAAAGAACCGAGTACAAACAATGAACAGCCGATCAGAAAAATCGGTTTGCGGCCAAATAAATCGCTAAGCTTGCCGAAAATAGGTGTGGTTACAGCCATCGTCAGCAAATAGGCCGTAAAAATCCAGCTGAGCAAATTCACGCTGCCCAGTTCACTAACAATAGTCGGTCCGGCAGGACCGATGACGGTTCCCTCAATCGCGGCCAGAAAGGTGGCCAACAGAACACCGGTCAGCACGAGCCCGCGCTTCATGGGTTTATCTTTTCCCAAGCAAATCACAAATCCTTTCCTTGTGTAAACTGCGTTGCACCTGTACAATTCGACTGCACAGGATTGGTATTACCCGCACTGCATAATCGTAAACAGGCGGCCTATATAGGCCGCCTGTTTTGTACGATGTATATATATTATTGTCTGCATATACTTAAATTTTGTCAACTGTAATCGTATGATAAATCCGGACACTCTCCGCTTCCTTGATCTGCCCCTTTTCCATGCACAGAATATGGCTGGAAAAGCTTTCAGCGAACTGCATATCGTGGGTGATGATTAGGAAGGCTGCTCCCTGGTCCGCTTGTTCAGCGCACATGCGAAGCAGGATGTTCGCTCCTTCATAATCCGTTCCAGCAGTAGGCTCATCCAAAATGTAAAGCTTTTTGGGCAGAATGAACTGCGCAGCTACGCTTAAGAGCCTTTTTTCACCGCCACTCAGCAGGTACGGAGAGGCATCCAGCCTGTGATCCAGCCGGGCGGCTGTCAGCAATCGCTGCGCCCGTTCCTCATACGCAGCAGGAATCGGCTCCCCAGCCCGTAATCCAAGCTTGACGCGGACGCTGTACAAGCATTCGTCCCACACCGTTGCAGCCGCAAACTGATGCTCCGGCTGCTGGAACACGTAGCCGATCCCGGCGGCCAGTTGATGGATCGGCAGCTTCGCCATATCCTGACCCTCCCACCACATGCACCCCCTGGGTGCGGGCAGGAGGCCCATCAGCAGCTTGCCGAGCGTTGTTTTGCCGGAGCCGTTCTCGCCCAGCAGCACGGCTCGTTCGCCGGGGGCAAGGGCAAGGCTCACGCCTGCCAGCGCTGCCCGACCACTGCCGGGATAGGTGAAGGCCAGCCCCTTCACCTCCAGCAACGGCAGGCCGGGCTTCGCCCCCGGCCCTTGGGGCACGCCTCCCCTCCCTGTGGGAGAGGGCAGCAGCCCCAAGGCGGCCAGCTGCGCACCATGCTCGCGCAGCAGCTTGTCAGGCGGGCCTTGCAGTTGCACGGCCCCGCCCTCCAGGACGATGACGCGCTGCGCTGCACGCGCGGCATCGTCCATGCGGCCGGACACGGTGACCACCGTCCGGCCTGCGGCATGGAGCCGCCGGCATAGCCCGACGAAGTCGCTTTGGGCCGGCGGGTCCAGCTGCGCCGCTGCGTCGTCGAACACGACGAGCGGCGCTTCCAGCGCCAGCACTGCAGCGATAGCGGTGCGTTGGCGCTGGCCTCCCGAGAGGCGACGCACGAAGGAGTCGCGCTCGGGGGCAAGGCCGACGGCCTCTAGCGCAGCCGTCAGACGCTGCGCTATTTCCGCCGGAGGCACGCGCAGATTCTCCGGCCCGAAGGCAAGCTCGTCTTCGACGATTCCCTGCACCAACTGGGCATCCGGGTCCTGAAGCACGACGCCGACGGTAGAGGCGACAGTCGCCAGGTCAGCCGTGTCCGGGTCCATCCCGTACACGGTCAGCTCCCCAGTCCGTTCCCCTTCACCGGAACGGGACAATCCGCCATGGAGAAGCTGGCACAGCGTAGATTTTCCACTTCCGCTGGCTCCAACAATCGCAACATGCTCGCCCACTGCAATGTCCAGCGTCAAGCCATGTAACGCGGGTTCCTCCTGATCATCATACCGATAGCCGAAATCCTTCATGGAAATGGCTATTTTACATCCAGAACCATAATCGCTATGTTCATTCATAACCGAAATACCCTCTATCCCTGTTCTTGAAGAATACAGCCTCGCCCATGACAAGTGCTATGCACGTGAAGCGCGCCCCAGTTCAAACCGTTTCAACAGCCCTGTACGATTCAAGGCATCGCCCAACGCTTTCGTGAGCAGACCACACAGAATGATACCGCTGAGGATACGCACGACCAGTGTGATCGTCAGCACCTTCCAGCCCCAATGCATATAGCCAAATATATTAGCTGCCACGATAAACCACAGCGGAACCATGGCCCCACTCACCAGCATCAGCGAAACCGCATTCCAGCGTCGATATCGCAGCAAGGCAAATACCAGCTCAGCAACGATCATATAGCAGGCAGAAGCCGCGATGATAGCAACAAATCCGTAAGCAGAGCCTATAAAGGACTGCACCACTGCACCAAATGAATAAGCAATAACCGCTGTACCCGGCTTACGAATAATATAATAGGCCAGCAAACCGTATATCATGTACAGTCCAACAATGGAAGAAGTAGCGATAGGCCCCCCCAGACTGTTTAATGTTTTGTTAATCATCGACAAATAAACGGTCATGACTCCATTCAACGTTGCCAGCATCGCCATCAGTACGATATCCAGCGTCGTAAACTTTGCAAAAATACGAGATTCCTTCATATATAATTCCCTATCTCCTCTCCAAATATAAACTAGCACTTTCTAAATGTATTCACACGCACTCTTATTGTCAACCGAATTTATTTATACGGTTGACAATAAGATCAAAAAAAGAGGCTGCTCCCTATAAGCTCCACCATAAAACAGCAGTACCTAATACGGCAACCACAGCACTTACATAACCGGAACGCCCCTTCTCCATCGAGCGGAGATAGGTACGATCTGCATAAGCACCAAAGCCTTTGCCCTCCATTGCCAGCGCCGTCTGCTGAACTCGCCTCACGGCATTCACCAACACAGCAGCCGCGTACCCGCCCCACCATGATAGCCGGTTCCGCAGCCCTCGCGGCGGTTCCTGTCCACGCACACGCCGTGCCGCCATTATAGTGCGTCCTTCCTCTTCCAATAAGGGGAGAAACGTCAGCGCCACCGAAATACCGAACGCAAATCGATAAGGAACACGCAAACGCAGATTCAAAGCCTGTACAAAATCTCTGGGATCAGTTGTCGACAGATAAATATACGAGGCCAAAAACAACACAAAAATGCGCAGCGTCAACGCCCCTGCGATATCCAGCCCTTCCGCTGTAATCCAAATCGGCCCCCAGGCCGCCACGATATGTCCTTCCCGAATTGCCAGAATAGACAATATAAAATACGGAATGCCCAGACCAATCAGAAATGACATGGCCCGAAGCTGGCGTGCTAACGTTAAGCCTGCCCCAAACCAAGCCGCAACGATCAGTACAACCAACAGTGCAGCTTCATGCAGTGTTGAATCCCATGCCATTGACAGCAGGCTAAAGCATCCCACCAGAATCAGCTTACTTAATGGCCCCAGCCTGTGCAGCGGCGAGGCCTCCCCGTTATACTGAAACAGCATTTCGCTTCGCCTCCAGTCTGAGCCATTCTTCATGCAGCAAGGAGTACATCAGCATATCCTTAAAGCCTGTAGACGTATGCTGCACTTGCCGTAACAGCCCTTCCTGCGTCCAGCCCATAGAGGACAACAGGGCTTGCGATCCCGTATTTCGCGGGTCCACCAACGCTTCCATCCGATTCAGCCGAATCGTGTCATACCCGAAAGATAGCACCAGCCGCAGCGCCTCCGACATATAGCCCTTTCTCCAATAGGGCTTAGCCAGCTCGTAGCCGATTTCGGCTTTATAGGCTCCCTCGGTCTGCCAATAATTAAAGCCACAGCTGCCGATCAGCTTCCCGTCCTTCTTCAGCTCTATGCCCCAGCGCAACGCATCCTCCGTCTTCGCCAGCTCATTCAACAACTCGATCATATCCTCCGCATCCTCACGCCCGGACATCCCCGTAAGGTTCATATAACGGTGAACCTCGGGATCGGACCAGCAGGCAAACATCGTAGCCGCATCCCCGGTTTCCATCTTTCGGAGCCGAAGACGCGGGCTTTCCAGCGGTGGTATATGCCCCTTGCATGCATATGCACACATGTTCAATCATCCTTCCAGTATCAAAGTGACAATAAATATACGCTACATTTAAGCATACCCCTCCAACAAACGCAAACACCCCCCTGCTCCAGTAATGCTGAACAAATCGTCATGCGGTGTCAGAAAGTTTTCCTGCGTCAGGTAACTCCTGTTCTTTCCTGAATTATGTTGTACACAGATAAGAGTACGGAGAGTAGCGAAAGGTTACAGATGTATTTTCCTCTTGACTGAATATATACAATCGTTAAAATTAAATTAATTAACCAATGGTAAGAGCAGCTTGCAGAATTACCTTTTTCTGCTGATATATACAACAGATAAATGGTAAAAAAATCACTGATAGGAGCGTGGACTCTACATGTTTCAAGCTATCCCTTACGAAGGCACACGTCACGAACAATTTGAATCGGTTCTCGGACAACTCCGGGCACTCATTCATGATGAACCCAATACCATTGCAAACCTGGCGAACGCTTCTGCGTTACTTGGTCATTTTCTGCCGGATATTAACTGGAGCGGCTTCTATCTCTATGACGGAACCGAGCTTGTACTGGGTCCATTTCAGGGCCAGCCCGCCTGTATAAGGATTCCGCTGGGACGCGGTGTATGCGGTACAGCCGCAGTGGAGCGACGGACCCTTGTCGTAGAAGATGTCCATACGTTCCCGGGCCATATCGCTTGTGACGCGGCTTCCAACAGCGAAATCGTCATCCCCCTCATCAAGAACGGGGAACTGCGGGGAGTGCTGGACATTGACAGTCCGCTAAAAGCCCGCTTTGACCACGAAGATCGTGTATTCCTAGAGGAATTTACAGCTATTCTGGTAGCCAGTCTGTAACCAAAATCCGCGTATAATCATCGTCTTCCTTCGCCACAATATATGAGGGTCTGGAACCCAAAACCATCCGGTGAAGGAGATTGATGTTAATGTACAACAACACCATGGCTCCACAACAGCAGCTTCGTCAATGTGAACAAATTATGCAGCAACTGGTTCAACAAACACAGCAAGGGACAACGATGTATCAACAGTTGCTACAACAGGAGCAACAAAATGCATCCAGTCTTGAGAATTTGGTGCAACGCGAACGCAATGCAGCTCAAATGATTCAACACGCAATCCAGCATCACCAGCAAGCCATGCAGCAATACCATCAAGTTATTCAGCTGTGTAGTCAATTGGAAAATTCCATCCGCTCCAGCAGCCAAATGACTCAGCCCGGATTTGGCGATAATTACGCCTCCCGCAGTATGCAACCATCCTCCTATGGTACGGGAAGCCACATGAGCCAAAGCTTTCCGCAACACATGGGTACGACTGGGCAGCAGTACGGAAACAATAGTCAGCAAGGCATGAGAGCGACACATAGCAGCATGTAAAGCTGCTTTAACACAAAAAGGGTGAACAGCAGGCCATCGGATTGGCTTGTTGTTCATCCCTTTTTCATACTTCTTACAGCCTTTTTCACCAGCTGTTGTTAGTTTAATTCCCGTTCGGCCAACACCTTCATCCCGTCTCGCAAATACTTAGCCAGTCCGGGCCGATAGCCTTCATACATTTTACTGAAATCCTCATGCTCCACGTACAAGTCTCCCAGTCCACTATAAATCTCGGCAGTAGGTGTATAGAATCGGCTTACCCATTGGATACCTATGCCAAAAAGCCCCTTCAGCGCAGTATAACAATATGCTGGGGGCTCAATAAATCTGATTTCATTCTACCTCTTTCGCAGATCAAACAAAGCCCTTTACCTCATGAGGGATGTAGGGTTTTTCAAGCTGTTCGATTTCGTCAGACGTCAATTTAATATCCAGCGCAGCGACTGCATCCGTCAAATGGTGCTCCTTCGTTGCTCCAATAATCGGAGCGGAGACGGGTTGCTTTTGCAGCACCCATGCTAACGCCACTTGAGCGCGAGAAACGCCACGCTTTTCGGAAATTTCTTTAACAGCCTCAACTACCTTTCGATCTGTCTCAGCCGTTGCCTCATACAGCGATTGACCGAAGGCATCATTTTCGGAGCGTGTACTTGTCGTTTCCCAATCCCGGGTTAACCGACCTCGTGCCAGCGGACTCCATGGGATCACACCGATCTTCTCCTCAGCACAGAAAGGAAGCATTTCTCTTTCTTCTTCCCGATACAGGAGATTCAAATAATTCTGCATACTCACAAAACGAGTCCACCCATGACGCTCAGCGGTGTACAGCGCTTTTTGAAATTGCCAGGTGTACATGGAGGAAGCCCCGATATATCGTGCTTTACCTGCCTTTACTACATCATGAAGAGCTTCCATCGTCTCCTCAATCGGCGTGTTGTAGTCCCAACGGTGAATCTGATACAAATCAATATAATCGGTGCCGAGGCGACGCAGGCTATGATCTATTTCAGTCATAATGGCTTTGCGGGATAAACCTCCGGCGTTCTGCCCCTTACGCATTGTCATAAATACTTTGGTTGCAATCACCACGTCATCGCGATTTGCATATTCTTTTAGAGCCTTACCGACGATTTCCTCGCTACTTCCCCCTTGGTAAAAATTGGATGTATCAAAAAAATTAATGCCCAGATCGAGAGCCTTTTTGATAAAGGGACGGCTTTGTTCTTCATTTAACGTCCATTTATGTACGCCGCGCTCAGGATCACCGTAACTCATACAGCCGAGAGCAATTCTGGATACATCCAATCCTGTATTTCCAAGTTTCACATAATCCATGCCTTGGCCTCCTTAAAAGTAAAATGAAGAATACCTACAAATTAAAGATATAGGTATTCTTTCAAAAGGTATATGATATTATTTTTAAAAATCAGCGTTGATCGTAGTTTCTTTCCACTCTTCAATACTTTGAAGCAGGTTCGTAAATTTATTGTTGGCCGTTTGATACGCGAAATTCCCTAACAGAAGACGAAGCGGCGGATTTTCAGATTCCACGATGGTAATCAATGCTTCAGCCGCCTTCTTCGGATCTCCTTCCTCTTTCCCGCTTCCTTGTCCCATATATGCGAATACCGGTGCAAGTGTTTCTACATAGTCAGGAATATGAGGCAGCGTCTTAACGGAGGAGCGTCCACTCCAGTCTGTACGGAAACCACTCGGTTCGATTACGGACACATGAATATTAAACGGCTTCACTTCTTGAGCAAGGCTTTCCGATATTCCCTCGACCGCGTATTTCGTTGCATGATACTCTTATCCTACATCTTAAAGTATGCTTCAAGTCAAACGTCCCTTAAGAGAAGCCTTTTCCCATAACCACATGATCGTAAAAAGCTATCTTTTGAATGATTTTTTCTAAGTTATGCTGCGTTTGCGCCATATGTTCTTCTACCTTTTTCTTGTGAGCTACGAGGAATTCTCTTCTCTCTTGTATCGTCTCTTCGCCTTTTACATTTAACTCAAGGTATACTTTAATCTCTTCAATCGTCATTCCCGTATCTTTCATAGCCATAACAAACCTTAACCAGTCTATTTGTTTTTCCGTATATACTCTTCTTCCCCCCTCATCCCGCCCCACTTCAGGTAATATGCCCTCTTTTTCATAATAACGAAGTGTAGATGCGGGCAATCCGCTCTTGATTTGAACTTCTCTGATGGAGTACATGGTCATTCCCCTCCTTGTTTTTGTTGTAGTTCTTAAAGTAGCTTTAACTATAAGTATAAGTTTTCATAGAAAAGAGTGCTAAATCTAAAGCAACTACTATTTTAATCTGATGCATCTTACTAAGTCCATGCAAGTAATCCTTAATCGTTATAGTATCAATAAGAGGTATACTTAAAAGCCTTTCGTTGGATTTATCGAGGAAGGCTCGGGCTACTAAAGCTGCATCCTTATGGGGACCTGCACTATAGTACAGTCCAACTTGTCCAACTCAATCCGATCCAGTTGATCGACGGAAAACGTACCATTTCCATTTTACCAAGGTACTCACCATACCTGCATTTAGTCCAGCTGTTCGTCCAAGTCGGGTAATGTTCAGTCCGTTTGTCTTCATGTATGTATCAAGCTCTGCTCGAATCGTGGTTGTATGGTTCACAATAAACACCCACTTTAACGTTCATAGGATAAAGTTACTATACTGCTCTGTGGCAACAAATCCGATTACAATCTGGTATTAGACGCAAGCTGTACTAGAATCTTGTTTTTTCCACAAGATACTGTACCATTTTATATAATTATTTTGTATACTTTTCAATAGTTTACTTAATATATGCGATTGCTCCTCTAAGCCTATTCTTTTTTCTCCTCTTTATTTAGTATTATAAGGATATAAAAAAGGAGGTTTTCATTTGAAAAGTACAGGTATGACACGTCCCTTAGATTCGCTAGGTCGTATCGTCATTCCCAAAGAGATGCGTATTTCAATGGATTACAAGATGGGTGATCCTGTTGAGATTTTTGCTGATGAGGAAAAGGGTATTCTCGCCTTACGAAAATATACCGGGGTGACGTGTAAAATGTGTGGTTCGACGGAGCAATTGACTTATTTTAGAGACAGCTTTATTTGTGGGGAATGTATCCATAATTTGAAGGATGGTACAAATTTCACCCCTATCACAAGGCCGTCCAAATCGGCATTCTCCAACAGGGAAAGGCCAATGAAGCAATCCAAACGTCTGCGCCGTTCGACGCAACAGATGATCGAAAGCCTAAAAGAATTGATGCAAAAACAACCCAATGCAGCACAGCATGAATATGCAAAGATACTTGAGGTTTCCCAAGCCCGTATATCTCAGCTCAAAAAAATGCTATAACTACAGCTTGCAATCCTACATAGGTATACATCACAAATTCCATGTACAATTACGTTTGAACCGTGATACGCAGCGCATAGCTAACCGACAAAACCCATGGCGTCCATGGCGAGAATTACACACTGGGCATAAAGAACCACCGGATGATAGTTCAGGCGAATAACCTGTATACGGCGGTTCTTTATGCCCAGTGTTTTTAAGCTAATAAGAACGAATGGTTCGCTTGGTCAAACCGCATTGCTTGGCGACCTCGTCAATTTTATACGTAACCACGACACCCACCTTATGAAAAAGTTTATATATAAACACTACGCCTCTCTAACGTTAACGTTAACTTTGGAGAAAAAAAGAAACCGCCCCTATTGGAGACGGTTCCTGTTCCGGCTTGCATGGTCATAGGCTCGAAGCATCGGCGCTCAAGCCATGAATATAGAATTTAGATGAAACAAATACGAGTAATGATTACCAGCAAAATGAAGAGAACCAGAATAACACCAGTGGAAGTAAACATGCCGCAGCAGCCACCGCCATAACCTCTTCCTACTTCACCCATCTCAAATTCCTCCTCCCTCCGTTGATTACAAATAAATCGCCTGAATTCAATCCAGATTGTTAA
Source organism: Paenibacillus sp. PvR008 (assembly GCA_040544055.1). Lineage (GTDB taxonomy): Bacteria > Bacillota > Bacilli > Paenibacillales > Paenibacillaceae > Paenibacillus. Next base: position 9,266 of record JBEUOG010000028.1, on the reverse strand, counting down.
CAACGAGTTAGATAACGAATGCTTTAGAGATAATAACGAGCAAAATGAAAAGTACCAGAATCGCTCCTGTAGATGTGAAAGCTCCATAACCAGCGCCTACTCCAGACATACTGATTCCTCCCTTCATGGTTTACAAAAGCATCTTATGCGTATGTTGCCAACCATGATAGGTACAGATGCCGCGCCTCCGGCCCAAATGTAGGTCTTTCTCTTTGGTTCCGTTATCCTTCATGCACCAGCATGCCCTGATACAGCAGGTTTCGCGTCTGCTTGGCAAGCACGGATGGACATTCGCGTCCAGTCAGTAATTTGGTTAACGTCAACCGTTCAATCAAGCCAACGACGCATTCCGCCGTCACCTCCGGGTCTAATTCCTCACGGCAAGAGCCCCATCGCTGTGCCGCAAGCAGATGTTTTTTAATATGACCTGCCATTTCTGCCTTGATACGCACCGAGTCTACCGCCTGGTAAAATCCGACACGGGTTATCGCCGGATTATTGGATAACATACGAAAAACGGATTCTATAAACACTTGTCCCCGGCTCATAATTTCAGCTTGGCTTTGATCCGGTTCCACCCCCATGCATTGGACCGTCTCATTCATCAACACACGGAAGTTCTCGACAAGCTCCTCATACATCTGCTCCTTACTCTCAAAATGAATATAAAAATCCGGCTGCGTCAATCCTGCACGTGCCGCAATTGAACTTACCTTTGTCTGATAAAAACCCGTCTGAGCGAACTCTTCAGCCCCTGCTTCCAGTAACAACCGTCGACTTTCCCGACTTCTGACTCCCGCTCTCATCACGGTCTTGCCCCCTTACTCCATAAATCTATCGTATTATAAGGTTCCTTTGCAGTAAGAACAACGGGCTTGAGGATGATATATGCCTGTCCTTCAAAAGTCCTAATACAGAAGAAATGAAGGTTTTGAAAATGTAAGGGCCTCTCCCTTCAAGGTAGTATTAACCAATTAGATCGTGGGCGAGCAGGTAATTCAGCTTTTTTTATATACTCGCTTTACCTCCTTCATGCAACACTCTCAGATTTTGCTCCAGAACATGCTTAGGCATACATTCTCGCATCGTATGCTCCAACGCCTCTTCATCAAATGGGAAAATACCCTGTTCATGTCACACTTCCAATCGCTTCAACCGGGCATATTTGAGTACATAGCGTACAGCCCGTGCATTCAGCCGGATCAATTTCAACTTTCATTTGGGAGTATCTCGGGACACACACGGTGATTCAAAAATAACCACCGAAGGACCTGCAAATTGTACCGCTTCACGTACAGTATGAATTGATTTTTCCAAATCAAAAGGGTCCACCTTATGAACATTCTGAACACCACATGCCTGAACCAAGCCATAGATATCCACGGGACGTGCTCCAGATTCCATCAAGTTGCGACCATTCCCGGGATGCGGCTGTTTGCCCGTCATAGCCGTGGTACGGTTATCCAAAATAACAATCGTTAATCTGACTGGTTATAGACAGCGTTAATCATCCCCGTAATTCCGGAGTGAAAAAAGGGCGAGTCTCCAATAAATGCAATCAGCTTGGTGTCAGGCTGCACTCTTTTTAACCATTGAGCCATCGTTACGCCAGCCCCCATACATAAACAGGTATCCACCATTTCAGCTGCGATTCAATTCGGATTCCGAAAACATACGTGACAACTCCACCTGAAGCTGCTCCAGTTGAATATGCTTTCTGTAAGAAAGGCTTGGGAAGATGACCCATTCCGGACTTTTGATGAACCCTTCAATTTCATGAACGCTCCGTGGTCCTTCTGTAACAACAATGGTACTACTCGAATGACAAATTCGGGTTGTCGGGCGTAGCAATACAGGAAGCTTTACCAGCTCAGACAGTTCAAAAGCATACTGAACCATTTCATAAGCTTCTTGGGGGGAACTCGGATCTAAAACAGGTAAATTAGCAAAGCGTGCAAAGTGGCGAGTGTCTTGTTCGGTTTGAGAGGAAAAAGGCCCCGGATCAGACGCTACATTAAGCCCGACCTGCTTCATAGTAACCAGAGAACGCGCACCTGTATAGGATGCTCCAGCGGCAACCTCCAGCGCTACCTTTTCGTTTACAGACCATTCCACGTACACAGCCCTGCTTTTATGAACCGCAATCGTCTCCAATACTTCGGTGGAAGGAGTTCCCGGGTATCCTGTCACCAGATGAACGCCTGCCTGTAAAGCCCCTAATGCAATAGCCTCATTACCCAAAAGTAACTGTTTCAACTTGATCCACACCTCCTGTCCTGCACTTGAAACATATCCTGGGGATTCCGTGATTCGTGCCGGAAATGAAAATTAACCCATTAAAAGTTAATTAATGGGTTAATTTAACACGATAATTTTGCTATAGAACAGGGGTAGGCTTAATGACATTTTTCGCACGAAATTTCTGGTTACCTGTGTATACAATTGCAATGCAGCAGCAAGTTACCCTTTTCAATCGACCTTCGCACCATACGAGCGCAAGAACGCTAGAGCTTGGTCTCGATCCATCCGTGCACCTTTGACAACAAATGCTTTAAAATCGACTCCATCCATATTAGCACCACGTAAATCGGCTCCCTGTAGCTTCGCATGAGCTAAAATAGCTCTGGTCAGGTCGCAATCTCTGAGGTCTGCCTTCTGCAGATTGGCATCCGAGAGATCCGCTTCATAAAAACGTACTCCTCTCAAATCCTGCTTTTCCAGCCGGGCCTGCCGCAAATTGGTATAAGACCAATCCCCCTGAACGAGCGTAATGCCGTCTATTTTTGCTTTTGAGAAGTCCGAGCCCGTCATTTTACAATTGCTGAATTTGGAGACGAACAGGTTGGCTTCAATAAAGTTACAATTTATAAAAGCCGATTCAGTATGAATAGAACCATTCAACAGCGCCCCTTGAAAATCACATTCGATAAAACGACATTCGCTGGTCATGATTTCCTCCAACGAACCGTTCGTAAAGGTACAACGTTCAAAGGTGCAACGAATAAGTTCACCCTCCCTTAAATCTTTCCCGCTATAATCAATGCCCTCATATTGCTGCTCCTGATACTGAAACATAATGATCCCCCTTATTTAATGACTAGTCCTAACAGCCCCACAAAAGACGAAGCTTGATGCGGGGAGATCATGCACCCGTCCAGGTCCTCGATATCCACCTGTAGTCCATCGAATTCGCAATCGCTCAGATCAATCCCCTTGAGCTTAGACCCCGACAGCATGGCCTGATCCATATTGCAACGGGTAAAAAAGATTTTTTGTAGCGTCAAATGATAAAGATCGGCGCTTATCAATGAACAATCCTCAAAACCAACCTGCTTGAAATTGGAAAATCGAAACATCGAATAATCCCCTAAGCAATCCAGAAAACGAACATTTTGGAGTCTGCTTCTGGAGAAGTCTGTTCCGAGCAGCTTGCAATTTCTGAACTCTACCCGGTGAATAAAGGAACCGGAAAAGTTAATATTGGACAGGTCACATTTATCGAAAATAACATCTGTCCATTCACTTTCCGGCAATGACGATTCCATAATCGTAACATTTTTAAAAACCATCTTCTCAAATGAAACCCTAGCAGCTTCCACATGATCCATGGTCATATCCTCTACAGACCCCGTGCTAAACTCATCCTTGGATCGCAAGGAGTACATTTCATCGGTTAATACAGGTAGGTCTGAAGGAATTTTCGGCAACTCTATCTTAATTTCCATAGCTATCTCCACCTTCTGAGTGCTTATTCCGGCATATGTCCAGTTTATATGATGATGCGACGCAGTAACAATGGCTTTATACACGTACCTGTAAAATGAAAAAAGCCGCGCTAGCCAGCGCGACTCCTAAGCTTTCTACAATCAGGTATCTCTTATTCTTCGTAGGTAATGATTTTGTTAACAAACACCTTTAGCTCCTTGCTTGTATCATTCAGTTGGCCAATAATCTCCATAAAGCTGGTTACCAGTTCTGCCTGCTGGTGCGAGGATGTGGTAATATCCGAAATCTCAGTTTCCATATGAGCAATCGTACGGGTCACGTCCTGAAGCGATTTTTCAATCCGGGTTGTAGCTTCCTTGGTATCTACCGACAGCTTGCGTACCTCTTGAGCGGCGACTCCGAACCCGGCCCCTGCCGCTCCGACGCGAGCAGCTTCAATAGCTGCATTTAAACCGAGCAGATTGGTCTGATCTGAAATTTCACGAATGAAGCCCGCCACCTCCGACACGTTGGATGAGTTCTGGACAGCCTCGCGTGAGTTATGCAAAATCTGCTGCGATGTGGCAGATAGCTCCTGCGAATGGGCTGCGACGGACTGAATGCTCTCTACCAATTGACTTGTAATGGTTTCGGTTCGAGCCATCAATTCTTGCAGCATGGATTGATTGTCCATGCTGTAAAGTGGCAACCACCTCCAACGCACCCAAACAGTATACGGCGGATCATCAGTGGCTTGGTGAACTCATGTTTACCTACCGTCTCGGGTAACGGGGAGGAACAGCAGTTAAATGCCCCGGAACTGGCGACAGGGGTCTGGAAACATGTGGCCGTGACACTGTCGGGCAACACGGGAATTATGTATGTAGAAGGTATAGAAGCGACGCGAAATACGAACATGACGTTAAAGCCGTCCAGCCTTGGGCTGACGGACCGGAACTATATTGGAAAATCCCAGTTTGATGATCCTTATCTGAACGGGGCAGTAGATGAGCTGATCATCTACAACAGAGCGCTGACAGTTCAGGAGATTCGCAGTTTGTCCTCGGTAAGCAGCGCTGTTGCAGACCCTAAAATGGTAGCCAGTTCGTACGCTGAAGGGGCAGATTAAGCGGATGTCATTATTTTATGCCATTAACTTTTTAACTTGTGAATGATTCGTGCCGTGAATGATTTGTATCGTGAATCACTCAGGCTATATAAATCGCCACCGCCCCCGGATTTCTTGAATTAAGTCTGTAATCAGGGGAGAAATCCGGGGAGATGATGCTTCCGAAGCGAGCCTTCCTATGGAAAGCTTTTAAAGCGACCGCTTCACCGGGATGATTAGCGGCAGCTTTTCCATCTGTAGGGCATTAGCTCCGTCTAATCCGCGTTGTTCTTGGCTTTAAGCGTGCCAATTCCTCACTGGTGAGCTGTCTTGTATAAGAGCGCGGGGATGATCCTGTATCTACTCTGCGCACCCTGCCTGCCCCGACGGGGCGGGCTACCCGTGTGTTAAACGCCTGCATGAACCACTGCACCGGGAAAGCAATGGACAGACGACCATCTGCCGTGCCTGCAAAATTGACCGCTGCCGCATAATTATCCGACTGTCTGAGCCAGACAGAGCCGGAATCCCCGGGCAGCGATACAGGGGTGGTACCTCTAATAACGGTCTGATCCTGGAAGGTCAGCAGCCCCAAGCTTCCGCCGTAATTGATTTGCAAATCCGTATAGACAGACTCCACCGTGCCATTCACCAACCCGGTCGTACGTCCCACCTTTTTGAATTTCTCTCCCACACGATAAGCGGTCACATGCCCGGGAACAACTCCTACCGTAGCGTAACGCGGACTGAGCATGCTGTTGCGGGTCGGCAAGGAAAGCGCCGCATCAATGAAATTGGTTCCCGTTGGGTTCAGGCGTATATAACGATACAACCGCCCTATACGATCTCGGGTAGCCGTCCCCCCATCGGCTCCGCCTGGCTGAAGCGTGGCCCCCCGATTGTCTGTATTGGAAGGGTTGAGTACATGGTTATTGCTGAAAAGATAACGTGTAGCCGGCGTTCCAGTTTCCGCAACGATCAGCCCGGTCGTACCGGAGCCTTCAATCGTTCCGACACTGTAGCCGGCGATGACCGGGCGTATGCGCACTCTGTAATCCGTGGCATTGGCTTTGATCTTTCCGGATTTAACAATCCGGACAGGAACGCTCGTTTGCTTGCCTAGTGCTGTGGCCGACAGAAGTCCGGTAGAGGCCGTGACCAGCCGATCTGTGTACACAATGACAGCGGCCCCCCTTTTTGGATGAGCAGGGTCCCTGTACCCTACGCCGATGCCGTGGACACCGGACATTTTTAAGACTCGCTTGGCCATCCGCTTTTTCACTTGAAGGGCGGCCGAGAAGGTAGCCAACATGATCATCCCCTTTTACATTCAGATGAAATATTGTATGGCTAAGGCCGCTCCGCGTTCCATTTGATCTTACGATCGCTGTTGCAGCGGGATTCTTGTGATTAGGTAAAACATTTAAGGTGAGAATCCCGTATTGAAATGTATATGAAAACATCCCAAAAGATGGTATACTCATTTCCAAAATTGACATTTTATCATTTGATTCTGATGTTCCTATTTTAAATGGGTTGATATCCTAATAAGTTTCCTTTAAAGGGGTGGTTTATTTTGTCCAATACAACCACGATACTCGCAGAACTGATTAAGTACATGAACGAACATGATTTAAACATTAGCGATTTGGCTAGAAAATCAAACATGAATCCCGGCACAGTTAGCGGCCTCGTTAATGGAAACCGTAAGTTTTCAGTCTATCAGCTAGACCGAATTACAGAAGCGATGGGACACCCCGTTGGTTATTATTATGAGCGTTATATCTCCGAGTACTTGGCCGAATCTACACCTAACTGGCGCAGAATGAGTCCATTTTTGGAAAGTTGTGCACAGTTGAATAAATTGGATTGTATTCAGCAAGTCGTGGATATGTTATTGGATAAGTTGGGCTATGCTACTCCATTATTTGAGCTTGCTGAACAATTTTTTGAAGGCGGTTTGTATGAAGCGGCTGCTATACTCTATGAAAATGTGGCGCTCACTGAGAATAAGCAACACTCAGAGCGCTTGGCCATATGTCAGTACCGCCTGTTTCAGAGCAGGCAAGGGGATGACCAAGTGAGAAGTTATGAAGCTGCTGTCCAGTTTGAGACTTACGTTTATCGTCTTGATGTAATTGTCCAACTAGATGCGTTAAAGGATTTAGTGAATACATATCGCAAATTGCGTAAGTGGGACAAAGTAAACAAATTCGCTAAAATTTTGGGAGACAGAGCTAAAATTCAATACAAGCTAGGTCGCCAGCAACATAAAGAAGAGAAAGAAAATCCACAAAATCCGATTTACCCTCCTTTTGTATATTGGGCATTTTCATATTTACTTCAGGCTGAAGTCTGTGATGCTAAAAAAGACTATAAGACCGGATTTAAACATATCCAAAAATATGCCGATTTAAACTGGGTAAAGGAAGGGGACGAAACAACCCTGAAGTGGAAACACCAATTTAAAGAATGGGCCGAAGCAAATACTTATTTGAATAAGCTTATGTCAGGCGAGGTAAGCATACTTCCTGATTATATTGCTTATTTCTCTTCGAAAAAAGATGAAATCATTCCCGCATTAGATAACATAGTTGAAGCAGCTAATCGATATAATATAAATGTAGATGATGTACTTCAGCAATTTGAAGCGGAAATTTTATCTCTTATGGAGGAACAAGAAAATGTAGACGTGTACAATCAACAATTCTTTGTAGAACGCTTTACTCATTTTTCGAAGGAATTGGCTGTTTACTATTTGCATAAGGGGATGTTTTCAGATGGTTTTAGATTCTTGTTAAGCTGTTTGGAAAAATCTACTGCAATTAATAATAAGTCATATATACTTGAATGTGTGAGACTGTTTGAGTTTTTTAGAGAGAATGCATCATCTGAGGCAAATGCAGTCTACCGAAATTTGATTAGTGAGGTGGATGTATATGAAGAGTAAAATGGCTTTGATCTTATTGGTGACTAGCTTTCTATTATTGACAGTAATTATTACCCCTTTCCCATATCAGGTGAATGAAAATAATTACAAGCCAGCATGGCACCACGGAGGACTCTGAACTTTAGTATTAAAAAAAATATTTCATTCCATGACCTGCTTTTAGGAGCAGGTCTTTTTTTGATTGATACAAAAAAAATATACCAAACTAATATTTTTTGTAAGTTTATACATACTTCTCTAAACTGAAAATATGAAAAGGAGGGATATATTATGATAAGAGACGACATTTTGCCTCAACAATTGGAGGAAGCTCGACAAAAACTCTATGATTTGCAAGCAAAATACGGACTCGATCACGCCAGTGTACTAAGACAATCTATGATCCTGGACGAACTCATAAATCAATATAACCACCATTTTTATGTAAGAGAAAAAAATCCGATTCCTTAAATATAACCGATTGGGCGAGAAACTTGTGATGAGGTCGCTCGCCCATTTATTGTAACACTTAGTCTTACTTAGGGGGATCTATTTCAGTCGTCTTACTTTTAAGGAGAGAGATATAAGTTGGTGAAATCTTCAATAGCTGCGCATAGGTTTTCATGGAAGCACCGGGATATTGTTTCATGAGGCTTAGCAGGAGCTTGACCATTTGTGCATCAGATAAATTTTTAATATCTTCTGATGTAGAAGGTAGTTGATTTTCTGAGATCGGGTTACCTTTGAGGTCATTTGCACAATAGATACATACATAAGATTTTTTGAAGCGAATTAGTTGTTTGTTTCCCCCGCATAGGAGACACGATTCACTTTCTGATCTACGCATAACAATAGCGCTTTCAGTTATGAAAAACTCCATTTCTGTGTTCTTGTTGAGACCCAATCGATTTCTTATTTCCGCTGGGATGACAACTCTCCCTAGGCTATCTAAATTTCTTTTCATTGCCGCGTCATTCAACGTATACACCCCTCTGAGACATATGATCCTTATTTTAATAAAGATAGTAATATATGCCTTGAGTGAGTAAAATTTTATCAACGAAAGGATAAATGTGGTAATCTGGTGCCTTAGCATCAATTTACATTTTATTCAAAAAATATAAAAATATAACCTTATATATGTTACTGTTGTGCAGTAATACATATAATAGAAAAAGGACGTGTTAGGATGTTAAAATTGAAAACACAAGGGACACCTCTGCATTTGTATTTGCAATTCTTGCCGCAATCCCCGGCTTGCAAGGAACAATCGTACCATCGGTGATACTTACAACTGGAGTTTCGGTGGTGCTAAATCGGTTGAAGGCTAACGATTACGGAAGAGGTGTAACTATTAATTTTCACCCCGGATACTTCGAAATAACAAGTAACTAAGAACTGAGGATCATAATATATGAATATATATTATATCAATAGCGTTGCATAAACGTAACATGATTAATTATTAATTTTCTAATAATACACGATTTATAAAATTATTACATTTACTTCGATGCTCTCAAC
>JBEUOG010000027.1:0-83457 GCA_040544055.1 Paenibacillus sp. PvR008 | reverse complement strand
TATTAGGCACGCCGCCAGCGTTCGTCCTGAGCCAGGATCAAACTCTCCATTAAAGACCAACCGAAGCTGGTTTATAGAAAGAGCGATTCGCTCATTTTGAAACTGACGAGATAAAATATCTCTTTTTGCTCCAGCTCCGTCCAGCCTTGCGGCATATCCGAAACCTTCGCAATTGATTTTGCGAACAAAATCAATTACTCACTCGTTGTTCAGTTTTCAAAGATCAAATTCTTTTTCGCTGTCTTTTTCAGCAGCTATAAGATCATATCATGTTCGTTTCAGAAATGCAAGCTTTATTTTTTCTTCTTTTATAAAGATTATTTTACCCAAGCTTTTCACTTTTGAAACGGCTGTTTTGTTGTCAGCTCAAATAATATATCATATATCCAAGCAACTTAGCAAGTACTTTTTTTATTACTTATTAAAATCATCTTTTTGACCTTATCAAAGTCTGCCAAGGGGCAAAAGTCCCTCGCGTTTTAGCTGGTGACTCCTTCGGGTTCAAATACTTCCGCAGGCCAGTGTAACTCCACGCCTTGGCAAAGAAGCCTGCTTTGAAAACGCCCCAGATGCTCTGCCGAATCACTGACTTCTATTGGGAATACTCCGTTGGAGACACAATAAGCCGCCAGACTACCCGCTGATTCACCTATATTCCACTCCGTGGGGTGCAGTCGATAGCAGCCATTTGCGATTTGAGTCATCCCTATATTTTTACAGGCGGGAAGCAGATTACGCACTCTTACCGGAATAAGGGAGCCTAACGGAATTTCATAAGGGTAATTAGGAATGTAAAATGTCCGCTGAGATACAGTGGTCGGATGAAGGTCCAAATGATAGCTGCCTACACCTACGCTGTCCGCATATCGTTTTGGCCCATCCGTTCCCCGAAGCTCACGACTTACATCGAACTCTGATATCGTATACTTCGCTTGAATTCGGCGCGATTCGCGAATATAGGCGGTTTTAGCCAGACCATCTGAGGTACCAAGGAAATCTCCACGGGGCCGAATGCCCGGATAACCGAATCCTCCATCTAACCGGGGTGCTTCGGTCTGGAGCCAATAGATTAAGGAACGGGTCAATTCACGGGCGTCTTCTCTACGTCTTTCCTGCTCCTGAGCAGTGACACCGATCAACGGACCGAGGTAATAATCATTTTGTGCCCAATTTAAAAGAGTTACCTCTCCATCATTTAATGGTTTGCTCCATATAGAAGGGTCCACAATGCGACGGTAATCCCACAGAGATACAATGCCCTGATCGTTAGGAAACAAAGTGAACTGTTTTAGTTTGCTGGTATCATCCGCATCCGTAGCAAACCAGCTCAAAATCGGGAAACGGGAGAAGGAAGGAATATAATTTCTCCAAAAATCATATTGTTGCGGCCGCTCTATAATGAAGCTTCCATGCGGGATGTAATCCACGGCCGCCACATGTGTGATAGACTGCATATCCATAGGGTCAGCGCACTCCAAAGCATGAGGCTCACCTGTATCATCCCGCGACTCTGCCCCACTCGTATGCTCCACCCCCGCCATCGGAAGAAGATCCCCGCACTCTGTGGCATCCAGATAAAACGTTCCGCGCAGCACCATAACTCCACACCCATCATCAAGGCTATCCGAGGTACGAACAGTTACGGAAGAAATGCAGTCCCCATCCGTTTGAGCGGCTATGGGCACGGTGTGGTAATATACGCGAACACGCCCCGTATTCAAATAGGGAGCAAGCATATCTTCAAGCACCCGCAGAGCTACTCGTGGTTCATGAGCCAGACGGCTTACCCAACCGTTGCCGGGATTAAGAATCGGGTCATTTTGGGCTTCTTCCGTTAAAGGATAGTTCTGACGGTAATAGTCACGTACACGATTACGGAACTCACGGTATGTTGCTGTGCAGCCAAACTGTTCGATCCATCGGTGCTCATCCGGGGGGACGGCCTGTGAAGTTAACTGTCCTCCCAACCAGTCCGTCTCCTCCGTCACGATGACTCTCATGCCAGCCTTCGCAGCCGCAAGAGCTGCCGATGTCCCTCCCAGACCTCCGCCAATCACAACAATGTCGGTATCAAGCCGATTTTGCGTCATGGTTCGTTCCCCTTTCATACTTGTTCTAGGAATCCGTTAGTTCAAAAGCAAGCCGTGCCGCACCGATGATTCCAGAGCGATTACCCAATAACGCCCGGTTCACTTCCGTTCCGACTCCCAGCTGTTGTAGATGCTTTTCCAGCAAGGGCCACCAGACTTCTCCCGCATCTGCTACCCCTCCGCCTACGATAATAGCCTCGGGATCAAGGGTGACCGAGATATTGACCAGAAGCACGGCTAAATCTGCGGTGTAATCGTCCAGTACCTGAAGCGCCTCCGAGTGACCGTGAGCAGCCTCCTTCATGATCTCGATTCCCGAGCGATACTGTTTACCTGTGTATTCTCTGGCCCGGCGTAACAGTGCGCTACCTGATACATACTGCTCGGCGCAGCCCTTTTTTCCACAATTGCAAGGAAGACCTCTTGGGAATAAAATACTATGTCCCCAATCGCCGCCACTCCAATGAGCCCCTCTGCACAACAAGCCATGTTCCATATATGCGCCACCGACGCCTGTTCCCAAGGTGAGCATGGCCAAGTGCTGCTTGCCCCTCCCCGCTCCCTGCCACGCTTCTCCCAGCAAAGCGGCGTTCGCATCATTGTCGGCAACAGCACGTAAGGCCAGATTCTCCCTCGCCCACGTAATTAAGTGCGTGTCTTGCCAACCGGGAAGATTATCCGTGGCGTACACGACTTCACCGCTCTCCACGTTTACTCTGCCAGCCGTAGCGATCCCAAGAGCGTCGATACCGATGCCGCCGCTGGTGCTGTTACTGGTGTCTCCCAGGGAGCGTTTCAGTCCTTCCACAGCTTCGGATACCCGTGACAGTACCCAATCACGCCCGCGATAAGCGTCCGTATCCAGCCGGATTTCATCAAGTACCGAACCATCTGGTTCCACTACAGCGGCCTTCACCGATGTTCCTCCAATGTCAATCCCAATGACTCTGTTCACAGCATCTGCCACCACAGCGTCCTCCTTGTAGCCAAACGATATCAACATACACGCTCTTTACGTAAAGCTTCTATAATAGCAAGTCATATGCCACAACAATAACTAGCGATATGACACAGCCGAAGGGTACGGTTCTCCGCTTCAAAACCTCAATAACTTCGCTCAATGACCGCCCTCGCTGTTTTTTCCTTCATCCGTTTAGTATGACTCGTGTGCTTGCGAGCAAGCCCTTCGCAGATGAGGTCAATGACGAATAGCTGCGAGATTTTGGCTCCAATCGAGCCTCCCTCCATCGGGGCTTCCTTGCCTGCGGTGAGCAACACGATATCCGCAATGGAGGTGATAGGCGATTTTGCATAATTGGTGATCGCGATAATGGTTGCGCCGTTTTGCTTGGCTTTGTGCAGCATGTCGTTCGTATCCAGCGTACTTCCAGATACACTGATACCGATAGCCACATCTCCAGGTTTCATGGACACCGCCATCATCGACTGGATATGTCCGTCTACCACGGCTTCGGCGCGCCGTCCGATTCGTAAGAAGCGGTTTTTGGCATCCTGCGCGGAAATTCCCGAAGCACCTACACCAAAAAATTGAACATAGCCTGCCTGTTCGAGACACGCTATCGCACGTCCAAGCTCTGAACGGTCCAGCAGTCCCATACTGGAGTGCAAAATATCCAGCATATTGTGATACACCATGCGAGTAATATCATGTTCGTTGTTTGGGTCGGTGTTTTCCCCACCCGTATCGGTTTTGCGATAAGTCTGGTTTTGCGCCAGGGACAGTCGGAAATCCTGATAGCCTTTAAAACCGATTTTCCGGCAAAAGCGCATGACAGTCGTCTCACCTGTACCTGCAAAATCAGCTAACTCCGTCACGGAGAAATATATGATATCTGCCGGGCGCTCCAGTACGCACAAAGCGACCTTTTGCTCCGATTTTGTTAATGAAGGAAAGTACGTATTAATTCGGTCGTTCATCTCCATAGATGCATTTCACTGCCTTCCTTGCGGCATCGGCAAACCGCTGCGTAATCAATTGGGGTCTGGTAATTGCCGAGCCTACAACCACTGCATGTGCGCCCAGACGGAATGCTTCCTCCACCTGAGTAGGCTCATGGATTTTGCCCTCCGCAATTAAAGGCACGGGAACCAGCTCTGACGCTCTCCGAACCAACTCCAGATCGGGTCCATCGATCTGAGCAGAGTATGGCGTATAACCGGATAACGTTGTGGAAACGCAGCTTACGCCGAGAGAAGCCGCATGAAGCGCCTCCTCCAGTGTGGATATATCGGCCATAGAGGCCACTCCATTCCTGTGGGCGTAATCTATGAGCTGCTTCAGCCTGCATCCCCCCGGGCGCGGACGTGATGTAGCATCCAGGGCGATGATATCTGCGCCCGCATCCACCAGTTCCTCCATCTCTCGAAGGGTCGGTGTAATGTAAATATCGGAATCATCATAATCCCGCTTGATCAGGCCGATGACTGGCAGGGAAAGCGCCTGTTTGATCGCACGCACATCTGCTGCGCCATTGGCGCGAATGGCCACAGCTCCGCCCTGCTGAGCGGCGCGTGCCATTTTGACCATGGAATCCGATCCGTGCAGCGGTTCATCCGGTAGTGCCTGACAGGATACGATCAGGCCATGCTGAACTTTTGATAATACAGCTTCCATTCCCATTGGGATCACCCTCTCTCTTCGGCATGATGCCGTACGGTCAATCCGACTTCAAAGGTGCGGTTCCACGGCATATAGCAATCTGTAATTTCCACGCGGCCCTCCGGTCCGTTTACATATTCGTCGAGCACCTGCTCCAGCCGTCCGCGAATAACCGCAGCAATCGAGCCTCTCTGTCCGTCGAGCATAAACTTGTTGAAGCCCATTTGTTCCACAATCCCGTTATTCATGGCGGTACGCACCACAGCGCAATAGCAGGCATCTTCGGCATAACGCAACGCCAGAAAATCCAGATGCTCTGCTGTAGGCCCATAGTGGCTATACAGCATGGACTGGGCAATGACGGTTCCCAGCGTATTAGAGCTGGTGTTCCAGCCTGCATAACCTGCCAGCTCAAAAAGCAACCCTTTTTGCTTCAAGAGTCTAAGCAGCTTAAGATCGGCTCCGTTGGCATAGCCTACATCAGCGACCGCGATGTTTTTGCCAGTATGTCGCAGCATTTGGGCGCCATATTCGACCAACTCAACCACATTTCGGTATACATCATATCCGGCCATTGCACGCTGTTGGGATGACGCTTCTGCCATGGTATCTCCGGGCGTATTGGCCAACAAAATCAAATCGGCCTCTGCCGCTGAAGAAGCGATCAGTCCACCTGCCGCCATAATCTGATATTTTAACGTTTCATAAAAATAACGATCCTCAAAAAGCGGAATCACGAATGCTCCCTGCAAAGCGGACAGCCTGGGATAGACAAGTGGCACAGCATTCTTCGCCTGGTTAACCCACCGCGCCAGCAGCGTACAGCCGACTTCGTCTGCCCCAGGATACATGTACACGCTCAAATCCAGCCCAAGATCGGAAATACGATTTCTTAGCCGCTGCTGATCCTTGGCGGTATAGCCGTAGGGAGCAGAATCATCTTGTGGAATGATCATAAAATCAATGATACCCTCTGCTACCAGTTCCAGTGCGGCTTCATTAGCTTTCAGATTCACACAGCGACGGCCCAAATAATCCTCCAGTATCTCTACAGGCAGACGTTCGTTGATGTCGGATAATTCAAGAAGCTCCTCTGCGGTAGCTATCCCCAGCTCCTGACGATGCTCAATAAAGCCCTTCCTGAATAGCTCGCGTCCCCAATCGGCGTAGTAATCCGGTTCTTCGTCAGCCAAGGAATATTGCGGACAACGCATAATCAGTTGAAAAGCGTATAAGGTCATCTGCGGATAAAGCTGCTTGAGCCTGCGAAGTCGATTCACCTTGTCGCCGACCTGCTCACTTGTCATTCCATGCAGACGGGAGGGTACAATTCCGCCGTACAGCAGCGTATCCATCGCAATAATGGCTCCATCGGCACCCGCCGCACGTTCTTCGAGCCAAGCCCACAGTTGGGTCATATCACCGGGGATTTTCTTTTGTCCCATCCATTCCATAGGGGGACGCTCGATTTCCAAATCTGTGCCCTGCGCCAGCAAATAGGGAAATTCATAATTACAGGGCCGTTCATCCAGCGGTACAAAAAGCACACGAGTGTTTGTCTTCACCACACGCATCCACCTCTCCTGAAAATGTCCGTTATCCTAACGGCAAATGGTTATTTTCAGGGCAGCTAGGCTGCCTTGGTTTCTTAATCCATCAGCAAATGCTCACAAGATCAGTCGATACTTGCCTTGTTCATCCTGACTGACGTAGCCCCACCGCTCGGCAGCACGGATCGCCGGATCACTGCCGAGCCGAGCCTTCGTCTCCAGACAGGCAGTGATACAGCGCCGGAGTTCCCCCACGACTTCGTCCGTCAGGGGCACAGGCCCTTGCCCGCCAGCCACTTCCGGCGGCGCACTGCTCTCCTCGGCCTGCTGCGAACCGCTCTGCCGCTCGCTGCTGACCACAGCTTGGCGCAGCGTACGCCACAGATCAGCGTCCAGCTCGGCGCGTTCCAGCCACGGCGTGGCCTGTGCTACGAAGCCTGCCGCCGGATCATGGGCGGGTACTTGCCGCAGGACGCTCACGGCTTGGAACAGCCGCTCAAAGTACATATCCAGCGCCGGGATATCGCGTAATCGCAAGGCAAGGTCCACGTCCTCATACGTGCTGCCGCCCAGTCGGCTGTTCCTGTTTTGACGGCAGAAAAACATCAGTTCCTCCGCGCGCTCCCCCGCTAACTCCCGCACAGCCCAATCCCAAGAAAGTTCCGGCATGTATCGCTCACTGTTCCACATATAGTGGGACATCGTAATGAGCGTCACTTTGGAGCATTCCCACTGATTCATCGGGTTGGCTACCATACCGGTATGTCCGCAGTCTGGAAGCCCGGAATACCGCCCGCGCAGCGGATCGAGGAATAAGCGGTCACGGTCACAATCATTCACCGGAATGTTATCCCACAGCCACAGCTCGTGCCCAAAGAACGCATGATTATCGGCAGCGTGCTTCCAGCCAATATGCGGAGCAAACACAAAGTATCCGGTCCAGAACACCTTAATCTCCGGATGCAGCCGCTCACGGAAATCCTTTTTGTACTCGGTATCCCAGTACGACCAATATTCCGAAGGACAGACCGTCAGCGTAAATTCAAGCAACCGCTCAGCCAGCCATGTATGTACCTTGTTCGTCAAAAAGACATGAGCGTGGCCCGAGCGGCCCAGCAAATGTCGATTTTCTCCTTTTAACACATAGTCAATGTCATCCATTAATATGGAAAAATGGCGCACGCCAATGGCAATCACAGCCGCCAGCTTTTCCGTCAAACTGAGGAAATCTTCATCGCTGCCAAAGCTCAGGTCATTCCCCGGACTGATGCAGTAATGAAAATCGATCTCATGCTGGTCGCAGGCTTCCTTTAATTCTTGGATCTGCGCAAACGTGTCTTCCGGGTACGGCTCTCGCCATAACTCACGATGATACGGATCATCCTTGGGAGCATACATGAATGTGTTCATCCGATGCGCAGCCATAAAACGGACGGCATCCAGCCGATTCGCCAAGCTCCACGGTTCTCCGTAAAAGCCTTCAATAATCCCTCTGACCGGAAAAGAAGGCTCATCACGAATGGACACTACAGGAAGTGTACATCGCTCTTGTTCGACTTGAAGCAGCAAATGCAGGGCGTCCATACCGTACTTGAGCCCTCTTTTATTAGCAGCATGGATTTCAATTCGACTTTCCTTGTGAATCTCCAAACGGTAGCCGTCTGCAACGAGCGCTCCATCGTACTCCAGTACCAGTTGCACGCTTCCCCGTGTTTCGGTCGGCACGCCCGGTCCCGGAGGCAAGATCAGCTTGATCGGCCCGTCAGGGTCCAGAACGCCTTCATATTCCTGATTCATCCCGAAGCGGGAGGACAGCTCGCAAATCAAACGCGGTTCGGGTATAACCAGCTTTTCTCCACTGTCATACACATCACGAAAATAATATTGAATCTCCTGCGTTGTTAGCCCCACACGGGAATTGGGCCGCGTTCCTTTCGCCAGCTCCATCGTAACCGTCTCCCCTTCCATTCACGGATCGTCCGCATCCGGTATTTCCGGTCTAGCCTTTTACTGCACCCGCCAAGCCTTCCATATAGTAGCGCTGTGTGAACAGGAACAAAATAATGATCGGCAGTACCGAAATCATCGTGCCCGCTGCAATCCAGCCGAAGTTATAGGCAAATTGACCATTGAGATACGTCAGCGCAGCCGCTAGCGGGTATAGCTCCGTGTCGTTCAGAATAACGATAGGCCACAGGAAGCTGTTCCAGAACGACATGGCCTCCAGCAAAGAAATCACGGCCAGCGCTGGCTTCACCAGCGGTAGCACCAGCTGCCACCAGATTCGGAATTCCGAAGCGCCGTCCATTTTGCCGGAATCACGCACATCGGTAGGAATATGAATAAACGTCTGCCGCATCAGAAAAATGTTGAACACAGAGACAGCTCCAGGCAGCACTACACCCAAATATGTATTGCCCAGATGAAGCCCCTGAATGGTCAGGTAATGTACGATGAACGACGTGTATGAAGGAATAATCATGGTGGCAATCAGTAGCGTAAACACCAGATTTTTACCTTTAAAACGAAATACAGCCAAGGGATATCCCGTCAGACTGGCGAGCACCACATTGAAAATAACGCCAAGCGCCGTAATGATCACCGTGTTCAGTATATACTTCGGAAAGTTCATAAACTGCCACACCTGAACATAATTATCAAAATCAATAAAGGTCGGGAAAATGGCGGGCGGCGTTGAGAAAATGTTGCGGCCCGGCATGAGCGATACGCTGAGCAGCCAGAGGAACGGTCCCATTAAAAAGAGAGCGAGCAGCACCAGCAGTACATAGATCACCGTCATCCTTACAACTCGCCCCAGGTTGCGCATGATGCGGCTATTTTCATTTTTCGGAAGGGACGACTGTGGCATTTTGTCATCCTGTAGATTCATCAATAGGGATTGACACCGCCTTTCCTATTGAATCGGAATACGATAATACTGAGCACCCCAATCACTGCACCGACAATTAAACCAAGCGCCGAGGCATAACCAAAGTTAAACTGCTCCATCCCCTTTTTGAAAATATACAAGCTGGAGGTCAGTGTGGCTGTTCCCGGCCCGCCCTTGGTCAGCACATACACTTCATCGAACACGCGAATAGCCGCCATGAGCGATATGAGCGTACAGAACAGAATGTAGGGTCTTAATAACGGGAGTGTAATATGGACAATTAGCCGCCAGCGGCTTGCTCCATCCACTCTGGCGGCTTCGTACAGGTCTTGTGGAATGTTCTGCAAACCGGCCAGATAGAGCATCATATAATACCCGAGTCCCTTCCACATCGTGATGAACATGAGTACATACAGGGCCAAAGAACTGTCCGATAGCCAGTGAATGCCCTTACTGATTAAACCTGCCTGCATAAGCAAATAGTTCACAACGCTGTTATTGCCAAGCAACCAGCTCCAAATCAAGGCCACGGCTACCATAGAAGTTACGACAGGAATGTAGTAGGTCGTACGAAATATTTTAATTCCCGGTATACGGCTGTTCACCAGCACGGCCATCAGGATGGAGAAAATTTGGAGAAAGGGAACAATGAGCACGTACACTAATGAGTTCCAGATCGAAATGAGAAAGTTGCGGTCCTTAAACGCTGCCTCGAAATTATCCAGACCGACATAATGGGTATCCGATATGACCGAGTAGTCCGTCAATGCCAGCGGAATGCTGTAAATAATAGGCCAAAATACAAAGACGGCAAGCAATAACAGTCCCGGCGTCATAAAGGCCCAGGCCGTAAAGGATTCCGACCTCAACCATTTGATCATGCTGCATCACCACCCGATTTTGATAAATGAACAGGAGAGCCTTCGTATGACTCCCCTGCTGAACCTATTGCTTTAAAATATCATTCACTTCCTGCTCCAAGGCATCAAGCGTCTGCTTCGTATCCGTTCCGTTCAATAAAATATTTTGCAAAGCACGCGCGATAGCACTGTTCACGTCCTTGGCATTAGGCACACCGACCATATAATCCGTCGCCTTATCCAAGCTGTGTGCGGATACCACCTTTGCTTGCGCTTCCAACGATTGATCGGACTGAGTGAAATACGGGTCTTTAATGGACTCCTTTGTGGAAGGCAGCGTATTAGCCGCTTTGGAAAAAGCCGTCTGGCTCTCCGCATTCGTCAGGAAAACAGCAAACTTCACCGCTTCATCCACATGTGCAGACTTGGTCGGTACGACCAGATCCATGGAGTTGGACAGCCGTACATCGGCTTTACCTGTAGGGACAGGAACAGCGATCGTGTTCTTGTATACGTCCGGCGCGGCCGTTTTGATAAAGTTGATGAACGTCGGGCCTGCCAGCTCGAAAGCAACCTGCTCACCCGCATAATATTTCACTTGCTGTGAAAAATCAGCGTCCTCTTTGAGTACGACACCGTCTTCCATCTGCTTTTTGAGATTATCAATCATGGTGACCGCTTCCGGTGTATTGAACGCCGCTGCTGTCTTTTCTTTATTCAAAATCGGAATCCCGTCTATGGCAAAAAGCTTGGATACAAGCTGCTGCGCATAACCTGCTTTGCCGATTTTTCTATTGATCTGGCGACCCCATTCAGACAGTTCCTTCCGCGTTTTGGGCGGATGGGCAGGGTCTAATCCGGCAGCCTTCACCAGCTTCGTATTCATGTAGAGTACTTCCGTGCCGGTATACCAAGGTAGCGCATAAGCCTTGCCGTTAATAACGGTAGAATTATAAATACCCTCGAAATAAGCTGCCTTTTCCTCCGGGGACAAATGCTCATTCATATCCACAACAGCACCCTTGGAGCCCATTTGGCTGGCAAACTCCGTATTGAGATTCACCACATCCGGACTGCTGCCGCTGGCGATACTCGTCAACAGCTTGTTGGTCACTGCATCATAAGGGTAATCCTTCCAGTCAATTTTGACATTGGGATTCTTCTCCTCATAATCGGCAATCACCCGATTGAAATACGGGGTGAATGTAGGCTGTAGCGCAATGGTCCAAAATTGCAGTGTCACTTTTCCTCCGTTTACGTTGTCCGGGTTTGAGCCTCCGCCTCCGCAACTGCTTAGCAGCACAACCAGCGCGAGCATGGAAACAAGTAACCGTAACCTGCCTTTCACTTTCTTCGTCACATAGTGACCCCCTTATTCTTAGTTGATTAAGACAAATTATAACAGAAATACCGGTAGAGAAGGAACGTTTTTTCAAAAAAATAAATTTAGAAGAAATAATTTTTCTTTTATTAGGCATAAAAAAGGCGTCTCCGATAGCAAAGACGTCTTTTTTATCATTGAACCTGCTGAGGGTTCAAGTCTATTTAATAATACGGTGCCATGAATACGTACACGAGTACCCCGGTAAAGCTGACATACAACCAGATCGGCATGGTCCAGCGTGCAATTTTACGGTGTTTCGCCACCTGCATCGTCCATCCCCATACAACCGTGAACAGGGCCAGGGGTACGATAATGGCAGCCAATATGCTGTGTGAAATCAGCAAGGTAAAGTAAATCGGCCGAAGGATGCCCACACCGCCATATTTCGCAGTTTCGGGTGAAATATAGTGGAAGGTCAGATACGAAAACAAAAATAGAACGGTACTGGCGAAGGCCAGCAAAACAAAGGTTTTATGCACCTTAACGTTCTTCTTGAAAATGGCGACCAGCGCCGCCACCAGGAAAATAAACGTGAAGCTGTTAAAAATCGCATTCAACCTCGGGAAAATGGTGATATCGAAGCTAACACTACCCTGGTATCCAATCGGCGAAAAGAACAGCAGTAAAATAATCACGTTGGCTATGATGGAAACAGTGATAATCAAGGCTGTGAAATTACGATTGCTCGTTGGAGCGTACTGCTTGTCCTCACT
This sequence comes from Paenibacillus sp. PvR008, assembly GCA_040544055.1. GTDB lineage: Bacteria > Bacillota > Bacilli > Paenibacillales > Paenibacillaceae > Paenibacillus. The sequence continues at coordinate 71,350 of JBEUOG010000027.1, read as the reverse complement.
CGCTTTATTCATAATGAGCGTCTCCTTTGTTTAAATTCAAACTTTTCGTTTTCGGTTGTGATAATAACCATACTATATTATATAGAACCTGAGAACGGCTTGTGAAGTGACAACAGTATGAACAATTTCACAGACGACAATTTAAAAATGTGCTTTAGCATCTTAGGATAACCATTTTCTTAACATATCAACGGTAGAATGCGGCCATTTCCAGGGCTTTGTACACGCAAAAAACACCGGGAAGACCTGAATACTGTCCCAATGTTGTGGTATTTATGCACTTGTGGTACAAGCATCCCCCGCGGTTACTGTTGCCAGACGTCACTATATTCTTGATGACGCTTGAACAGGGCCAGTGCGTACGAGCATGCGGGAACGACCTTTTTATGCTGTTCCCTCGCCATTTGCACGACTTTATCGATCAGCTCCTTGCCAATTTTTTGCCCCCGCAGCTTTTCGGATACAAATGTATAGTCAATGACCAAGGAATGGTCATCTATGGATTTATAGCCTACTTCCGCAACCACCTGTCCATCATCCACCATGACTACCGCATGGTCCTCCTCGCGAATTTGTCTCATGAAACCGAGCCCCTTTCTGCCGACAATTAGATATCCTTATCATTCCCCGATTTGAGGTCCAACGAAACATCTCATACATAAAAAGAAGCCTGGCGTCGACACTATCCTTATTCCAAAAAGGCGAGGTGTTGTATTTGCGTTCGGAGATGAAACCCGTTATCCCGTTTGAGCCAGTGCAGAGTGAACAAATCCCTACGGAGGGCCTGTGGCGGTACGAAATAAAATGGGATGGCACGAGAATTATGACATATCACAATCAGGGCAGCACACGTCTGTTTAACCGGAAGCAGCATGAACGAACGCTTTTATACCCAGAACTCGCTTTATTTTCCTCATACTGCCAGGCTGATTCAGTCATTCTGGACGGGGAAATGATCGCGATGGGAAGCGATGGGAAGCCCTCGTTTCATGACATTATGCGCCGCGACCTGATTCGTCGAACAGATCGGATTCAAGCGGCTTATGAAGCTGTGCCCGCTACGTACATGCTGTTTGATATTTTGTATTTGGATGGGGAATGGGTTCACCGTAAACCACTGGCAGAAAGGCTCGAATTATTGCATCAGGTCATCCTGCCGAATGAACGGATTCAACTGGCGCCTGCTCATCCTGACGGACAAGCTCTGTTCCAGGTGATGCGCAGCGAAGGGATGGAAGGTATCGTATGCAAACGTTTAGACAGCCCTTACACATTGGGCGGGCAGGACGGTCGATGGGTCAAGGTCAAGAATTACGGCGATACCATCGCTGTCATTGGAGGCTACACTTTGAATGGAAGCGTCATCAATGCTGTGTTGCTGGGCCTGTACGACAAGCAAGAAAGGCTGCGCTACATTGGACATGCAGGTACGGGGAAGCTTACGCGGGACGATTGGCGTCAGCTTACAGAGCGACTAATGCCACACACCATTTCAGCGCGGCCTTTTGTCAATGAGCCGAATCGTCATCGGGATGCAATATGGGTACAGCCTATGTATACCGCCAAGGTTCAATACAGTGAGTGGCGATGGCAAGAAGGGCGAACCCTTCGCCAGCCCTCTATACAGGCTTTTGTAAATCAGGACGTAGAGCAGTGTATCGGACCCTGGGGATGATAAGTTGTGCAGATAAATTTAAAAAAAGCAAAATAAAGTTTATATAAATCATTGCAACCAGTGGTTAATTAAATTACAGTTAACTAATTAACTACATCGAGGTGGATCGCATGTTCTTTTTCTTGGACTCCGAAATTCGTCAACTGGCCTATAATCTGTCTCCAGGTGGCAATAAACCAATTGGTGTTTTGGTAGAGCTATTTTCAATAACGTATGAAATTCGTAAAGGCATGGAGAAACGTTCACGTGAATTCGGGCTCTCCTATGGGCAATATATAGCGCTTTGTGTGCTTTCTGCGCAAAGAGACGAAATGTCATCTCCTTCTGTTTTGGCTGAGAAAATGGGTGTAAGTCGGGCAGCGATCAGTTCCATGGTCATTTCCCTTGAACAAGATGGATATATTAACAAATACGATGATCCGAATGACAAACGAGGCGTATTTGTATCGTTGAACGATAAAGGAAGAGGGAAAATCAATCAAATGGACCCTTTTTTTATAGGACTGGCCTCACGCCTGATGTCGGACTTTAGCGAATCGGAAATCTGCGAGTTTCAAACCTACCTGTCACGCGTACGGTCTGCATTTGAAGATGTGAAAGGTTCGCGTCTAACTGATCCCAGAGAGGGAGAAGAAAAATGGTGCGAAGACTGAGAAAAAGACTGCTCGTCAAGCTTGCCCTCATATCCGCTGGCAGAAATGGTGGAGACGTCTGACATATCCGATTTGATGGGTATCTAATGATGGTGAAATCTTATGGAAGCCTAGGTGATTTGATGGAGGTACTTACCTTCAAGTAAGTATCTATACTAAAAGTGCATACTTACATATGAATAGCATGGATTCTATAATCAGAGTTAAATCGTACTAAGGAGGACAATTCTTTGAAAACTCTAGTAATCGTAACACACCCCAGCCTGGAAACCTCCGTTATTAACAAGCGGTGGGTGGAAGAACTTAAACAATGTCCAGAAAAGTATACTGTACATGAATTGCATGAGGTTTACCCTGACGGAAACATTGATGCAGAAAAAGAACAGCAACTCATTGAAGCTCATGGTAATCTTGTTTTGCAGTTTCCGATCTATTGGTTTAATTGCCCACCTCTCCTCAAAAAGTGGCTCGACGATGTGTTTGCTTATGGTTGGGCGTATGGCTCAAATGGAGGTAATAAATTAAAGAATCGCAAAGTGGCTCTAGCTGTATCTGCCGGAATTAGAAAAGAAGATTATAGTGAAGAGGGAAGATATCGTTATACCCTTGAACATTTGTTAACACCTTTTGAAACGACCTTCCTGTACTGCAATGCAGATTATCGTTCGTACTTTGCATTTTATGGTACGGAAAAAAAGCCTGGTGAAAATGAACCAGGTAAAGAAAATGAGCCGATTGCAAATGAATTGGAGAAAAGCGTACAGGATTACTTGAAGTTTGTTGACAACCTTTAATCATCGGATCGCTTTGAAAAATGATAAAAGAAGTATTTCCTTGTTTAGGAGCTACTTCTTCTCATATTAAGTCAGATACCTCTGTCTACTGCTGTACAGTCTCCAAAGTTGGCATGTTTTTCTCTCCCCACTGGCACATCATATCTAACAATGGAATGAGAGAAAGACCTCGTTCAGTTAATGAATACTCCACTTTGGGAGGGATTTGAGGAAATTCTTTACGAAGGATGAGACCTTCTGCTTCAAGCTCTTTCAACATGGCGCTCAGCGTTTTGAATGAGATGCCGCCTATACTTCGCTTGAGCTGATTAAAACGCATAACCTTATTTTCAGACAGCCAATACATGATGATCATTTTATATTTGCCGTCTACCAATGACAACGTATATCCAAAACCGGTGTTTTTTAGTTCAACTCCAGTAGGAACACAGGTTTCTCCCACAGTTACACTCTCCTTAAGATAAGTATAGGTTGAAAAAGTATATACAGTACAATAGATCATTATGCCGTTTTATTTAAAGGATGTAAATTAGACTGTAAAAGGATATAGAAACTACTACTGGGGATACGGCAAAAATCGCATTTTAGTTTGAAAACAAAATGGCCTTCGAATTTACGCATCAGAGACGTACTGGTAGAATTGAAGAAATAAAAAAAGAAGCCCCTGCTTCCGCTACTTTAATGCAGCTGGATTCAGGAGGCTTCTTTTCGTATTGTAGCCTGCTTCCGAATTACAGACTGTTAAAAGCGTCTGTCAGTACAGGTACGATTTGCGATTTGCGGGATACGACACCTTTCAGAACGGCTTTGTTGTCGTCGAGCTGTACATTATAGGCTTTTTCGACCGCTTGTTTTTGGCTTCCCAGCGCAATACCAATGGAATCACTGTTCACAATATCCGTTACGACGAACAGGAACAGATCCAGATTTTTAGCTGCAATCGTTTGGGACAGCGCTGCTTCCAGCTCAGATTGACGGGACAGCACATCGTTCACGTCTACCGCATTCACCTGCGCAATTTCCACTTTGCGTCCGTTCATCTGGAATTCCTTTGCATCCAGACTCACCAGCTGTTCAATCGTGTGACGGCTCAGATCAGCCCCTGCTTTAAGCAAGTCAAAGCCATAGCTATCTGCATCCACACCAGCGATTTCAGCCAGTTCACGGGCAGCAGCTACGTCTTGGTCGGTGCAGGTTGGGGATTTGAACAACAGGGAATCGGAAATAATCGCGGACAGCATCAGACCTGCGATTTCTTTCGGAACCGCTATCCCGTTTTCCTTGTACAGCTTGTTCAAAATCGTGGCTGTGCAGCCTACAGGCTCAGCGCGGAAGTACAACGGCTGGCTTGTTTCAAAGTTAGCGATCCGGTGATGGTCGATGACTTCAGTTACACGCACTTTGTCAATGTCATCCGCGCTTTGCTGGCGTTCATTATGATCGACCAGAATGACGCTGTCTGTTTCCTCAGCAACCTGTTTAACCAGACGCGGCGCACTCACTTTGAAATAATCCAGTGCATACTGCGTTTCCCCGTTTACCTCACCCAGACGAACCGGCTCCACGTCCACACCCAGTTTTGTTTTCAAGTCTGCATAAGCAATAGCTGAGCAAATCGTATCCGTATCCGGATTTTTATGCCCGAAAATCAATGTTTTTGCCAACATAATCGACTCCTTTGCACTAAGCATTTTACATCCTCATTGAAATATCAACAATTCCAATGCAGATTATATCATTAAATCTCGTATTCTCCCATTCCCCTTTGAATGATTTCAAAAAAATCTAGTAAATTCATAACATTTCCATGGAATATGTACATGAAGTTAACCTTATTTTTTCTAAAACTATAAAAAACATATAGTAATATATCCCACCAATATGGTAAGATATGCCTCAAAACTGGCAAGTTAGCCATCAGCGGTCAATTCTATCATTTGAATCTTGAGGGAGGCGTGAGAACTTCGGCAGTGGCTTCAAATCCTAGTATGTAGACAAATCATATTTTGATTGAAAAGAGGGAAATCTTTGAAAAAGCCGATCATTTTGAAAAAAATTCCTGTCGTAACACTCGCTCTTGCCTTGACGGTAAGCCTGTCTCTTCCATCTGTCAGTTCTGCTGCTACCGTAGACCTGCAAACCAGTTCATTTTTAGAAGCACAGGAGGCTTTGACTTCTGAAGCAACTCCGGCGTTCATTTCGCCCGAGCTGAGTACCACTTCCTCCCAGCAGGTCAGAGTCATCGTACAGCTTGATGGTGAGCCACTAGCCGTGGACAAATATGCGGCACGGTCGGGTAACCAGACTTTCACGGCACGATCCGAGCAAAAAGCGGAATCCGCTATCGCCAACGAGCAAACAACGTTCGTGGACAAAGCAGCACAGAACGGTATTCCGCTCCAGGTGAATTACCAGTACAACACGGTACTTAATGGCTTGGAGGTTACGCTGCCAGCGAACAAAATTCCGGAACTGGCTAAATTGCCAGGTGTAAAATCTATACACGAAAACAAAACGTATTATTCCATCCCCGTACAGGACCCACCGACACTCACCGCCAGCGAAGCAACGTATGATAACGCACCGCTGGATCAGATTGGCGTTCCTGAAGCCTGGGCCAAAGGATTGACAGGCGAAGGGATTAAGGTCGGGGTTATTGATACCGGGATCGATTATGAGCACCCGGATTTGAAAGCAGCTTACAAGGGTGGATATGACTCTTTTGAGCAGGACAACGATCCTTACGAGGAGCCCTTTCTTGAAAAAGAGAATGACCCGTACGCCACAGGTTTTGCCGGAACAACTCACGGCACGCACGTGTCCGGTACGATTGCCGGCCAGGCCGCTAATAAAACATCAGAAATTGTGCAAAAGGGCATTGCCTATAAATCGGACTTATATGTGTATAAAGTGCTTGGTCGCAGTATCAAGACTGGACGTTCCTCCGGTTCCTCCGCACAGGTCATTGACGGTATTGAACGCGCTGTCAAGGATGGCATGAACGTGATTAACCTGTCCCTCGGCTCAGACTCCGAGAAGGACCCGAACTCCCCGGACTCCATTGCCATTAATAATGCGGTGCTTTCTGGTGTAGTCGCAGTCATTGCGAATGGTAATGCGGCACAAAACGGGAATTATTATTATTCGATGGGTTCCCCTGCATCATCCCAGCTGGCGATTTCCGTCGGTGCGGCAACCTCGCCGAGCCACAGCTACTCGAATAGGGTATCGGTTAATCAAGCTACCTATGATGAGGATGGTAAGCTGAATACAGTTATGGCAGATACCTATTACGATTTTAACACGATGGGCTGGCAAACCTTCCATGAAGATTTTGCTTCCATTTTAGGCACAGACCCCCTGGAGCTGGTATATGCCAACTTGGGACAGCCAGAGGACTTCTCTTCAAACGATGTACAAGGTAAAGTTGCAGTTGTGTCACGCGGCGTCTTTGGCTTCGTAGACAAAATGGAAAATGCAAAGCAAAGTGGCGCGAAGGCTATTATTATTTTTAATGGTAGGGCAAAATCCAGCGACAACACTCAAGCTGATCTAAGCGATACGATCCCAACTTACAATGGTTATATTAATTTGAATCAAGGTAACGATTTAGATTATATTCCTATCTTTGACATGAAGGGCAAAGAAGGCCGCGCACTGGCAAAACAGATTATTGAAAACCAAAACAAAAAACAAAAATTCTTTGTCTCCTTCGGAAAGGATTATACTCGTACAGATAATGCAGGCAATACGATTGCTGGATTCAGCTCCCGTGGACCAAACGGAGACGAGATGCTCGGCATCAAGCCTGATGTGAGCGCGCCAGGAGTTAGTATTATGTCAACCTATCCTGCCTTCGCCAAGTTCTATCCGGATGCCTCCTATAAGCAGGCTTACAAGCGCAGCAACGGAACCAGTATGGCTTCTCCCCATGTAGCCGGACTTGCTGTACTGCTGAAGCAGCAGCATCCAGACTGGACACCGTTCGATATTCGCGCTGCTTTGGCGAACACCTCGGATACGCTTTACGATGAGAATCAAATCCAATACGATGTGTATTCCCAAGGTGCAGGACTTGTAAACATCGCCAATGCGATTCAGACACCAGCCCTGCTGGAAACTGTTGAAAACATTACGATTCTCGACAAGAACTTTAATCGGAAGGAGGTCGTGAACTACAATCCTTCCGCCAGCTTCGGGGTGTTAAAACCAGGCAGTGATGCGAAGCAAATTCAGCTTCAGCTCAAAAACCTGTCTGCTAACAGCGTACAGTATGAAGCCAGCTACATTTTGCATGATCATGTAACCTCTGACCCTGCCAAGCCAGTTGCCACGCCTGACGTGAGCAATATCGCTGTTCAGTTGCAAGGTGTCGGCACGAATGGGGCAATCTCGGCAGAAGCGGGTAAATCCCAACCTTTCTTCCTGTCCGTACAGCCAAGCTCAAGTGCAGCTACAGGTGTATATGAAGGAGAAGTCATCCTGAAAAGCGCCGGACTACCTACATTGCATCTTCCGTTCGTCGTTCATGTTGGCAAGGAAAATCCGACCACAGGCTTCGGCTTGCAGGATCTGAGTATAACCAACCCGATTATTTATCCGAATCGTACAGGTGCCCAACGCTCAACAGACCTTGCTTTCCGCCTGACCACGGATAAAACGAACCAAATTGCGCTCTGTGTATACGGCATAGATGGAAAGTTAATTGGTCTTATTAATGGAATTACGACTCCCAAGGAGCAAGGAGTTAACGCCCGTCTCAAGCAAGGCTCATACTCCTTCAAGGACATTGACGGAAGCTACGTTGAATTTGACGCTAACGGAAAGCCTGTTCTGGATGCCAGCGGTCAGCCCGTTATTCAGCATTTGAAGGACGGTATGTATAAGCTGGAGGTTAATTCGCCGGAACTAAACGCAAAAGGCGAAGTCGAAACCGATACTAACGGTCCTAAATCCTTCACCGCCACCAAAGCTATTCGCGTCGACAATAGTGCCACTTCCGGCAGCAGTAGCGGTGGAAACAGTGGTAGAAGCAGTGGTGGAGGTAGCGGCAGAAGTAATACTACACCTTCCGCTTCAACCACCACATCCACCCCTGTCGCTACATCTGCACCTTCACTTCAATCCGTAGTGAAGCAAGGACAGGCGGTAAAAGCGGTAGCCACAGCCGTCGTGGTTAACAACAATGTACAGTCACTGACTGTAACCGATGCAGATTTGCAGGCTGCTGTGACGGCAGCAGGCTCCAGCCCAACAGCCATTGTCCTGTCGGCCAGCAGCCAAGCGGGTCAAACGACCAAAGCAGCGCTGACTTCCGCCCAACTGACAACGCTGGGCAAGGCTCCGGCAGGAAGCAGCCTGATTGTGAGCAACACAGGAGCTTCCCTGGCTTTGCCGATATCCGCACTGAAAAATGCTCCTGCGGGTGCAGGCATTGAAGTGGTAATCAGCAGCCAGGCCCAGGAAAGCAACACATTTACGAGCAAGCTGAAAGGCTCAACTGTGATTGGCACCCCTGTAGGGTTTGAAGCTAATGTTGTCACTGGCGGCAAGAGCGAACCGCTCAAGGTTGCTGTGGGACAGTTCATTAGTCGTTCCTTTACCGTACCTGGCCAAATTGAGTCGAATACAGCCGGTGTTCTCTATATAGCTAACGGAAATGTCTATCCGGTTCCATCCGTCTTTACGAAGCAGGCAGATGGATCTACAGTCGTCAAGGTAAACCGTCCGGGCTTCTCGACGTATGCAGCGGCGACTCGTCCCGTTAGCTTTGAAGATATTTCATCGTCGTATGCTCAATCCGAGATTCAGTCGCTTGCGAACAAGCTGCTGATCAACGGCACCACAGACACGACCTTCTCACCGAAGAAGAACGTAACACGTGCGGAATTTGCAGCCTTGGTAACTCGGGCCATTGGCCTGACACCGGGTACTGCCGCACCATTCGGCGATATTCCAGCAGGTAGCTGGTATTCCGGTGATGTGGCAGCCGCCTATGAGACCGGGTTGATCGCAGGTCGCAGCGGCGACAAGTTTGATCCGAACGCTAACATCAGTCGTCAGGAAATTGCTGTCGTGCTGAGCAAAGCAGTAGACCTGCTTCAGATCAAGGCATCTGTCGATGGCCCTGCGCACACACCGTATCATGATGCTTCATCCTTTGCAGGCTATGCCAAGGATAGCATTGACAAAGTGAGCGCAGCAGGCATTATCAACGGGGAAAACATAAAGGGTTCCTCCTACTTCCAGCCGAATGCGCCTACAACGCGTGAGGCATCTGCCAAGGTGCTGCATGTGCTTTTACAAAAGGCTGCATTGATTAATTAACTAATTAAAAAGCCTCCCGAGCCGCGTTATAACCAACATCGCGGTTTCGGGGGCTGTTTTTATGTTATACCGTCCCCGCTAACGGCAGCGCAACCTTGAATATACTACCTTCTCCCGGCGTACTTGCAGCGGTGATTTTTCCGCCGTGTGCTTCCACAATAGACTGTGTAATCGCCAGACCGAGACCGGCTCCGCCCGAGCTACGTGTACGTGACTCATCTCCACGGTAAAAGCGTTCAAAAATCCGCTCCAACTGCTCTTTGCTCATACCCGGCCCATTATCACGAATCTGAATATCCGCCAGCTTTTTCCCAGCAGACAAGTTTACATGGATCACACCTCTTTCCATATCCGTATGCTGAACAGCATTATGGAACAGGTTGAGCACGACCTGCTTGATTTTATCCCCCTCAACCAGCACTCGTACACCCGCCGTCATATCAAAAATCACTCTTCGCCTACCCGCCAGCATAAGAAGCTGCGGCTTCATTTCCAGCAGCAACGCATCCAACGACATATCTTCCAGCTTCAGCTCCGGCGTCCGGTCCAGCTTAGCCAGCAACAGTAAATCGGAGACAAGCTTATTCATCCGCTTGGATTCACCATACATACTCTCTAGCGCAGATTGAAGCTGCTTTGGATTAGATGCCGCTCCACGAAGCAGCACCTCCAAAAACCCATGAATTGACGTGAGCGGGGTGCGCAGTTCATGGGAAGCATCCGCGATAAACCGTCTCATCTGCATCTGCAGCTCACGCTCGGCAGCAAAAGAATGCTCCAGCCGTTCCAGCATCCCGTTAAAGGATACCGCCAAGCGGTCTACCTCATACTGCCCCTGCTCTGCGTCAAAGCGCTCGGCCAGATTGCCCGCATCAATACGTTTGACCGCCTCGACCATCCTCGAAAGGGGCACCAACGTTCGCCGCAGCACAGGAAGCATTAGCGCCAGACCAATCCCAAGCGCAATCAGAGACAGTAAAATAAAGGTGCGTAGCTGGTTAATCAGCTGCTCTTGCAAGGAAGTTGTGGAAACGCCCATTTGAAGCAACCCATTCGAACGGTCAGGCGGACCGAGTGGACGGAATACGACCAGTTGCTCGTTCCCTTGGGCATCCGTGAGCAATTGATAGCCATGACGCATGCGCTTGTTCTGCTGCATCGAATTATACTGCTGAGTGGTGAGACGCGGTGGCGTAAGTCCATTTTCGCTGGACAAGCTCAAGAAGGTTCCGTCTTTACCTATGGAAGCGAGCGACATATCCGACCAAAACAGAAACGGCCCCGGTCGATTATCCCTCCGGTTGGTTTCTTCTTGGGGAACGGTAATCTCCTGCAAATCTTTAATCAATAAATCGGCAGGAATTGGACCTAACTGCGTTTTCATCGCATCCGCCCGACTGCGGTACAGAAAATCTTTCATAAGGAAATATTGTAGAAAACCGATCAATACGAGCAGCAGAGCCAAAATGAGTAACGTTCTGGCTAAAAGCTGGGACCGGAGAGAACGGAGCGCAGTTCTTCTCCGGCTTTTCCCCACCGCCTTCATAGCAAGTCCACCCGGTACCCGACACCGCGCAGCGTACGAATGACCCGATGCTCCTTGTCTTTGAGCTTTTCACGCAAGGAGCGAATATACACCTCGACAATGTTGTCCTCGCCCCCAAAATCGTACCCCCATACCCGATCCAGGATACGACTTTTACTAAGAACAATTCCGTGATTCAACACCAAAAACTTCAATAGTTCGTATTCGGTAGGCGACAGCTCCATCACCTGATTTTGGTAGCGAATTTCCTTGCGGCGATCATCCACCTGAAAGGGCCCGTGAATCACTTCCCCCAGCAGATCGGGAAACTGATTGCGCAGACGCGCTTCAATGCGAGCCAGCAGTTCATTAAAACTGAAGGGCTTCACGACATAATCGTCCGCGCCGATCTTCAATCCCTTCACCCGATCATCTACATCATCCTTGGCTGTCAGCATAATGACCGCGATGTTATCCTCTGTCTCCTTGAGACTTTTGCATACCTCAAAGCCATTCATTTCAGGCATCATAACATCCAGCACCGCAACATGCGGGCGAAACTCTTTTGCTAAATCCAGCGCATCACTACCGTTTTCAGCTGTTTTGACCTCATACCCTTCATTAATCAGCCCAAGCTCCAAAAATTGCAAAATGTGCGGCTCATCGTCCGCCAGCATAATTTTAACTCCGTGTATCGGATTCATTGGTTATCTTTCCTTTCATGAAACCACCTTTTTTCTTAATAAAAGCTCGGTACATCTTCGCCTGTATCTAATATACCTGAATATTTACGTAAAAAAAGCATCCCTATCCAGCTTTCAGCTAACATTCAGGGAGCGCTCATAACCATTTCAGCTACGTCAGGCATGATAATAGCAAGCCGGTAGTTCACCGGGCCCAAGATCGGAAGTGGCTGATCATTCCGCAGTCCTGAAGATAGCGGCTGGAACAAACGGAATAAATACAAAGAATTTTCACAGGGAGTGGAATGTACATGATTAAGAAATGGTTTAAGAGCAGGGCGGACGTCCCCCTCATCATCATCATGCTGATATCCGCGATTTTGAACGGATACAATATCTGGCAAGACAAATATGTTAACACCTATTACACGACGGCTGTAGCAAGCATGTTACAAAGCTTTCACAACTTCTTCTTCGCATCACTCGATTCGGCAGGGTCGGTAACGATAGACAAACCACCTGTGGTGTTTTGGATTCAAACGGTCTGCGCCTATATCTTCGGGCTTCACGGCTGGAGCGTTATCCTGCCACAAGCGCTGGCCCAAGTCGGATCGGTACTGCTCATTTACCTGCTCGTCAAGCCGAGCTTCGGTACGATGGCCGCTCGATTGGCTGCCTTCGCTATGGCAACCACGCCAGTAGCAGTAGCCGTAAGCCGCACGAACAACATCGACGCGATGCTAGTTTTCACCTTGCTGCTCGCAACATGGTTGCTGTTTAGAGGCATTAGAAACCACAAAATGGGACTGATCCTCTGGGCTTTTGCAGTCGTAGGTATCGCCTTTAACGAAAAAATGCTTCAAGCCTATATGATTGTTCCCGCTCTGGGACTCTTCTACCTGCTGGCCTCCAAGTTTAACTGGAAGCGAAAAGCGATAACACTGGCCGCAGCGGCAGTCGTTCTCATGGCCGTGTCACTCTCTTGGGCAGTCGTGGTGGACTCCACTCCGGCAGACCAGCGCCCTTATATGGGAAGCAGCGGCACGAACTCCGTGCTGAATCTGGCCTTTGGCTATAACGGCCTATCCCGTCTAACGGGAGACCGAGGAACAGGCGGCGGCGCTGGTGGTGGTCAACGCTCGGAGTGGAGACAAAATGCTTCAACCAGCAGCGATACCCATTCGGATCAAGATCAAACAGCTACCTCATCGGATAGCACTACAACAACAGGCGGCAACGGCGCTGGTGGTCAAATGCCACCAGGTGGATTCGGCGGTAACGGTCAAGGCGGTCGAGGTGGCCCTGGTGGTGGCGGCATGTTTGGCACTGGCGAAAAAGGACCTCTACGGTTGTTCCAATCTTCCCTGTCAGGTCAAGCCAGCTGGCTGCTTCCATTCGCATTGATTGCTTCAATCGGTCTACTTGCAAGCATTCGACGCCGTAATATCACGCAAAAACACAAAGAGGTCATCTTCTGGCTGGCCTGGCTGATTCCCGTAGCTGCATTTTTCAGCGTAGCAGGTTTCTTCCATCAGTATTACCTGATTATGCTCGCACCACCGATTGCAGCGCTCTTCGGAGCCGGATTCGTGGAATTATGGGAGCAATATCGTGAGCGTTCTGGCTGGCTCTCCTGGCTGTTACCCGCAGCGGTACTGGCAACCTCGGTATTTGGCTGGTTCGTCCTGCAAAATTACAACGACACCATCGGCAGTGGCTGGTCCATCGCCGTATTGATCCTCGGTATCATCGGCACGGCGCTACTGGTAGTAGCACGATTGAAATCTGAGAAGTTCACGAGATATGCCATCATTGCAAGTGTACTCGCTATGTTCATCGGTCCTGTGTACTGGGCATTGACACCAATCACCTACGGGCTGAACAGTATGATCCCGCAAGCCGGACCGTCTCAATTTGGCGGCGGTGGCGGAATGCCAGGAGGTAATTTTGGCAACCGAGGCAAGGGTGCACATGGTCAAGCAAATGGACAACAAGCTGAAGGAACTCAAACGAATAACCAAACCAACAATGCAGAGCAATCCATCTCTGATGCTAATACTTCAAGCACAGGAACAAGCACAGACAGGGAACAGAGATCTTCTACCCGCTTCAGAGGAATGGGTGGACCCAACGGTAGTCAAAGCTTAGACCAAAAAACGTTGAGCTATTTGCAAAAGCATAACACAGGTGAAACCTACCTTTTCGCAGCAAGCAATTATTCAACGGCTGCTCCTTACATGATTGAAGCCGGACAAAAAGTGATTATTATGAACGGCTTTGTATCCTCCGATCCGGTGTATACCGTCGACAAGATCAAGGCGCTGGTAGAAAGCGGTCAAGTGAAGTACTTCATGATCTCTGGTGGAGGCGTCGGTGGACCGGATAGCGGTAACTCCGAAGTCACAGCATGGATCAAGGAACACGGCAAAGTGATTCCTACAGATGAATGGAAAACAACAACTGGCAAAACCAGTACCCATGCTGAAGCATCCGACAGCGGAAGCGACATCACGAACAGCAACTCGAACGCTCAGGATGGTCAAGGTGGACCTGGCAGAGACGAACGTGGCGGAAGCGGTACTTTATACGAAATCACATTATAAATGAGGAGGAACTACGAATGAGTGAACCAATCCGTTATTCCATAGTTATTCCGATGTATAACGAGGAAGCCGTCATTACCGAAACCTATCGGCGGCTGAAACAAGTCATGGGCTCGATGGGCGAGCCCTACGAGCTGATATTCGTAAATGACGGCAGTTCGGACCGCAGCGTCCAGTTGATCAAGGAATTCAGTCTCAGAGACGATACCATTGTATTGATTGATTTCTCCCGTAATTTCGGTCATCAGCTAGCGATTACCGCCGGGATGGATTATGCGGTGGGAGAGGCGGTCGTCGTTATTGACGCCGACCTCCAGGACCCGCCGGAGCTGATCGTAGAGATGGCTAACAAGTGGAAGGAAGGCTATGAGGTAGTCTACGCCAAGCGATTGAAACGCAATGGCGAAACTCGCTTCAAAAAGTGGTCTGCCAGCCTCTTCTACCGTGTATTGAAAGCATCAACGGATATTAATATCCCGGTAGACACTGGCGACTTCCGCCTGATGGACCGCAAGGTTATAGACGAATTGAAACGGCTGCCGGAAAATAACCGGTTTGTCCGTGGGCTCGTCAGCTGGATCGGCTTCAAACAGACGGCTGTTGAATATGAGCGCGATGAGCGGCTCGCTGGTGAAACCAAGTATCCGCTGAAACGCATGATCAAGCTCAGCTTGGACGGAATCACATCCTTTTCCATTAAACCGCTCAAGCTGGCAGGTTATATCGGCGCACTCCTGTCCATGTCCGGCTTCCTGTATCTGATGTACGTATTGTTTATCAACTTTTTCACCGATTCCTATGTCATGAAGGGCTGGTCGTCCATGATTAGCATCAGCCTGATCTTTGACGGAGTGATCCTGATCATTCTCGGTATTATCGGTGAATACATCGGACGGATTTATGACGAAACCAAAGCCCGCCCGCTCTACATTGTCCGTGAACATCTGGGTGGACAATACGAAAACGGCCCGACCCATGCCATGAAGGCCCCTGAACAACGTGAATCCCTGTACATGCATGGTTCCCGTGACAGCCTGATATCCGCCAGCCGCACCGTACGCGGCAACAGCGCGGTATATACCGGACCTAAATCCGGTCACGGAGCATAACTCATGAAAAGCCGCATGGCCCAGCTACTCCCTATGATCCGTTTTGGCATGGTAGGACTGGTGAATACGGGCGTAGATTATATCATTTTCATGCTGCTGGCTTGGGCCGGAGTTCCGGTTGTGCTGTCGCAGATCATTTCATATAGCTGCGGCACAGCCAACAGTTACATTTTGAACAGCAAATGGACATTTAATAAACCAGCACCCGATACTCATAAACGTCAATTGCCTAAATTTATCGTCATCAACCTGATCGTATTGGGACTGATCTCCTTATTATTACAAATGCTTCACAGTGGGACCGAACTGCCGCTTGCCGTATGCAAGCTGATCGCCACCGCAGCCGGAATGATCATCAACTATATCGGGAGCCGATACTGGGTATTCGGTTCCACATCCCGAAAGGAAAGTGAATCTCTATGAGGAAAATTACAAAAGCTGTTATTCCAGCCGCCGGATTAGGAACTCGTTTTTTACCTGCTACTAAGGCTTTACCTAAAGAGATGCTTCCGATTGTTGACAAGCCAGCTATTCAATATATTGTAGAAGAGGCCATCAAATCCGGGATTGAAAGCATCATTATCGTGACTGGGCGTAATAAAAAAGCCATCGAGGATCATTTTGACAAGTCCTTGGAATTGGAGCAAGTGCTGGAAAGCAAAGGCAAGTATGACCTTCTACGTGAGGTTCAAAGTATAGGGAGCAAAGCGGTCATTCACTATATCCGGCAAAAAGAACCCCTCGGTTTGGGACATGCGGTACGTTGTGCCCGGCAGTTTATTGGGGATGAGCCATTCGCTGTGTTGCTGGGTGATGATATTATGAATTCCTCTACTCCGGCGATTCGCCAAATGATGGATGTCTATGAAGCGACTGGCAAGCAAGTGGTCGGCGTACGCACAGTGGAAGAACAGGATGTAAGTAAATACGGCATTATTGACTCGACTCACCAGAACGGTCTTATTCACGAAGTCGGCGGACTGGTTGAAAAACCATCCCCTGCGGAGGCCCCTTCACGGCAGGCGGTCATTGGGCGGTATGTATTGGAGCCTTCGATTTTCTCGATATTGGAGAACCTGTCCACGGGTGCGGGCGGCGAATATCAACTGACTGACGCCCTTCATCAGGTGGCATTGCAAAATCAACTGCTGGCGCTTGAGCTGGAAGGCACGCGGTACGACATTGGAGATAAGGCCGGATATCTGGAAGCCGTGCTTCACATGGGTATGCAGCGCGAAGATCTTCGTCCAATGCTTGACTCCATGATGCGCGAGTGGGCGCTGGCTTCACGATAAAATAGGCACACAGGATTGCACCTATTCCCTCCTCCCGTGCATATTCTGATATTGGCTGTGGAACAGGGCTTTCGACTTTCATTTGGAAAGACGTGGCCGGGAGAATTGTCGGGATCAAGCCCAAAAAAGACTCTCCTTCGCCTCGTAAAAACGAGTGCGTACAGGAGAGTCTTTTAGCTTTAAAAATAGCCACACTCATATCCCTGCGAACCTTAGTCGCAGTTCCGCGGTGTCTTCGGCTTAGGAAGAGCGGTCAGCCAGTAGGTGCGCCAACCGATCAGGGTAGTCCGTGATGATGCCGCTCACCCCGGCCTCCAGCAGTTGCTGCATTTCTTCCGGCTCATTTACTGTCCACGGATGGTAGACCATACCCGCTGCCAGTGCCTCAGATACCCCCTCCGGTGTGACGGAATGCTTGTAAGCATGCAGTGCTGTGACCCCGAATTGTCCTGCATACTCCGACGGACGAACCATTATCTCGATATACAGCGCTCCCGTCTTGATCTCAGGGGCCAATTGCGCACAGAGCGCCAGTGATTCATGATTGAAGCTGGAGATAATCACCCGCTCCTCTAATTCGAAACGCCGTACAGCGGCAATCACCTCTTCCTCCATACCGGGATAGAGGTAAATGCTATTTTTCAATTCCAGATTAATGATTGCATCTGAGGACTGCGCCAGCTCCAGCAGCTCATCCAGCAACGGCACCCGCTCACCCCGGAATTTCTCATCAAACCAACCGCCTGCATCTAGTGTGTTCAGTTCTTCCAGCGTAATATCGCGTACATCCAGCGGGGAACCTGTCGTGCGTTCCAGTGATTCATCGTGAATGAGCACCAAATGCCCATTCCGGGTACGCTGCACATCCGTCTCTATGCCGGTTGCCCCCAGCTCCAAAGCGTGGCGGAACGCCACCATCGTATTTTCAGGGCATACACCCGAAGCACCGCGATGTGCAAAATTAATAACTTTCCCGGTTACAGTCACAACATAGCCCCTCCTGTCATTTCACAGGAACATTATACCTGCTCATTGTTTGGGCTGTATAAAATGTTCGTTACTGGTGCCTCTTCTTCTACGCCGTTTGAACAATCTTCCCGATCCAATCGGTATAAAACGTATTCCCGTTCCGTCGATCAAACGCTGCCGCCGCCGACTCTGCCAAAGGTCTGAAATACCCAATAATTTCAGTCAATGTATGTTCCTCTTTGCCCCATTCCAAAGAAGCAGGCAGCCGGATCAACCGATTTCCGCCCGAAGTATCCAACTTTTGCAGCAGCCCCACCATCGCCGCGTAAAAATACAATTGCTCCAGTCCGCTCTCATAGTCCAACGCCATGTGTAAATGACGCTCTACTACTTCAATTCCCTGAACCGGGTCCGCAACTGCCAAATACTCGATATGCTCGGCTATGGTTTTCAGAAAATCACGGTCATCCCGAACCAGTCGATACCCCTTACGATGGTTCTCCTTTGCCTTGTCCACTTCTCCCTGACGGTAAAGCGGCAATAACACCTGCGAGAGCGTCACATGCGGTACTTCCGCGCATGTCATCCGTCCCGACAAAATCGGTTCGGCCACGGCAAGCGCCTGCTCGTCCTCTCCGGTCAAATAATAAAACCGCACGATCTGGCTCTGCTCGCAGGCTTCACAATCACTCATGCTATCCCGTTCAATCGAACGGAAGGTATCGAGATACTGCCGCGCTTCCTCCAGTTTACCCATATCCATCGCTATGCGGAACTTGTAATAATGATACGGACGCTCATTATACCCGTATTCGGTATAACGTTTGCGCATATCCTCCACAAGATCCTCCACCTGGGTTTTCGGTATATTGGAAAAGCTGCACACTTTGCCGAGTATCCATTTATAATTCCACAACAGCTCATCCGGGTCATACTCCTGCGGGTTTTGATCAAATTGACCCAGTTGCCACGAAAAAGCGATCAGCGCCTTCAACGGATATCCATTAAAAATAGCGCAGTCTACAATCTCTCCGCGGACTTCGTAAGCGAGTTCCTTCAACCCGGAAGCATCGGCCAAACGGGCCGCTTCCTCCAAAATCGCCAGCTTGGCCGCCCCACCAGGCAGATCCTGCGCCTGTTCCATCAAATCATATATCGTATCTTCCATTCAGCTAGCCTCCTGTAATTACGCAATTACGTATTTTGTCCGTTCCCTAATCCCCAATTGATAAAATGCAGCACACTCCGATTCATCAGCCCCAACTCACTGCGATTCATCGGATAATGGCCCATCATAAGTGCGTTCACATACATCATTTCCGTTGCAGCCGTAATCATCTGTGTATCGGTAGCTTCAAAAATACGCGCCACCACCGGATTGTTCAGATTAAAATATAAGGTCGAGTAGCCCGCATTCTGCTGGACCCCCGCTTTCAGACTATCGAGTACATTGGAAAAAAGCGCGGTTGTTTCCTCGACGGTGTTTTCCATCGAGCGCAAGGTTAGCGCATCCTGCGAAATGGTATACAGCACAGGCAAGCTCGCAGGCTCAAAACGCTTCAATTCGGTACGGCAGCGCATCGGTTGCAAAGCAGCATCCATCACGCGCAGCACGCTGTAATACTGCTCGCGTTCTTCCTGCGTCAGTCCGGTAAACGACATGGATACATCTTCGGGACTAAGTCGCTCGGTTTGCAGGGCAGGGTCGATCCAATGCAGCTTTTCCAAAATTTCCGTATCGTAAATATAGCCGCCATTGATCACCAGCATGGATTGCGCCGCCGCCACATGGGTAATCTGGCGATACTCATCAACCGTCGATGTGTAATGGAGCGGACGCCCGCCCGCCTCGCGGATCAGTTCACTCAGCTCCCGCCGCCCAAATGTACTTTCAAAGGAAAACCAGCGGTGCATAATTCGTAGAAATTCATCGTCCTCGACCGCGAGCGCCTTCATGGACAGCTCGTGCAAACGAATCCAGTGCTGCAAGCGGTCCGGCTCATACTCCGCCATGCGTAGCAGCTCTTTCCGAATACAGATTCCCAATTCAGAGCGAACACCGTCAAGCTGCTCATTTTCATAAAAATATTCACGTGATGCCGTCGGCTGCAATTCATCTGTCCAGATCAGACTTTTAATGAAAAAGGCCCATTCCGGCAATACATTTTCCGCTTTGTCGGATACCAGCATATGCTTCAGATACACCCGATGCAGCCGCTTGCTGTTGAGATTAATGCTGCGCGGCAAAATGAACGCAATCCCGCCTGTTCTGCCCGATGCCGTCCGCAGTGGAATAAAATCGCCAAAGCGTTCGCCCATCAGGCGATAGCCCAAGTCCAACACCTCAGCCCGGCGACTGCGCAATTGTTCCGGGTCCTGCATCCAGCTAGTCGATGGAAGATTGACGCGCTTGGTCTCCCCGTCTACAGACAGCATGACCGGATACGGCAGCAACGCCCCGTAATAAAATAGAGACTCCTCCACCTGCGCTGGCTCATAATAAAACTCGCTCCCCGGCTTGCAGCGTAAATAAATTTGCGTGCCTACGGGCAGCTCCGTCTCCAATCGACGGATCGTATACGTTCCGTCCGGTTTCCCTCTCCATTCCATGGAGACGCCTTCCTTTACCGAGCGGGTCAGCACCACGATTTCGTCGCTCACCATAAAGCAAGACAGCAAGCCAATCCCAAATCGCCCGATAAATGATGTCTCCGAGGCCAGTAAATCCGTCCCCTTCTTGGAGGACTGGCCGATGATCGACAGAAAGCGGTGAATATCTTCTTCCGTCAGTCCAATGCCGTTATCCTGAATCATCAAAACCTGCTGTTCCCCGGAACCGGATAACTCCACGATTACTTTGCCTTCAGCAGCAGTCTCTCCTAGCTCCTTACGAGCCGTAATTGCGTCTGTTGCATTTTGCAGTACCTCACGTATAAACACGCGTGGACTGCTATATAAATGATTGGCCAAAATATCAATCATACCACCCAAGTTCATCTGAAAACGATATTCGTCCGTTTGACTCATACAGATCATTCCTTTCTGGAAATGCTACGACAATCATGTGCTCTTGAATAAACCATCATGTAAATTATAACGTGGATTACAGACGGATTGCACACCCTTCATTTCAGATATCAATACGTTGACAACGCTATAACAGGGTCTTTTTTCACCTTGGGTGATCGGAACTGGGTCTAATTAACTTCATAAAAGTGTATGTAATATGAGAGCATAGTTAATAAGCATCATCTTCGTTTAGTTAAATTTAGTAATTAAAATAATTTTTATTTAAAAATCAGCCTGTTCTAGTATCGCTATATCTGCTGAGGGACAAATGGCTCATTTTATACAAAAAGCCCGCATGGCTGCTCCTGTATACCCATACAAGAGAGAATGCGGGCTTTTTCAGGTACAGCCGGGGCCGTACCTTTTGCAGACCAATTGTAACCCGATACAAAATTGCCGCCCGGATAACGTATAATAGGAACATCAAGCTGCTTCACCAGCTCTTTTACACCATTACGGAAACCGCTTTTATCATTGCTTGAATGAGTAGGTTCATAGATACCACCATATACGGCACGCCCCAGATGCTCTACAAAAGAACCATAAATGCGTTTATCGACTTCAGCAATACGGAAAGACTTGTCTACAATCATCCTGATTGAGCCGGATATAAACGCTTTTGTTTACGTTGTTCCTCCAGTAAGTACACCATCTGTTGTTGAACGCTTCTGGTCTGCTGCGTTGCAAATGCGGGATGGGCAAGGTTGCATGTTTCCAAAGGGTCGTGGGTTAGGTTATACAATTCATATTCGTCACGTTCCGGTTTTGTTTTGACCTGTGTAACCCAATGAGAGTACTGTCCGCATGTATGCTCACCCACGGGTCGCATAGTAACATCCTTCACCCCCGGTTGACTCCAAAATTGAGTACTGTCAAAATAGCGGGTAAACTTCCACAGCTCCTTCACACCATCTCTTTGCAGGGTCGTAATGACAGTCTCGATATGGTTGGGCTGAATAACAGACGGATATGCCTCTCCCAGTACATTGATCTGCCGCTGTCCTCGGGTCACATCGTCGTCGGTCATAAAATAAACCGGCTGGTCAGCTATCTCCCCCTGGTTCTGTCCGCGGATAACAGGAGTAAGATCACGTCCGACCAATGGACGGGCTTCGCTAAAGCTGTTGTGCAGGTGGCTCTGGATCGCAGTAATATCAACATTCGCTAGTCCAAGCATGGTAGGCAGGAGATCCACGTGGTTTGTCAGGGTATGCTCGCTTTTATATTGAGGAAACAGATGTTTGTTATGGATAACTAAAGGCACATGCACAATCTCTTCGTAGGAACAGTAAAATTTTTGATGAAGATTGCCGTGAGCGCCTAACAGGTCTCCATGATCGGATGTAAAAATAATAATGGTATTATCGTAGAAAGAAGAACGGGTAAGAGCTTCAAATACCTTAAGCATCTGACGGTCTGCATTTTTTTGCAACTGGTAGTACAGCTTTCGGTAAAAGGGCTGATCCATAATGGGCTGTAACGCTCTAGGGTAAATATCCCGATAGCTTGCCTGACAGCGCGGCTTTGTAGCCAGCCATTCGTTAATTGTCGGAGGAGGAGCGACCGCTGGCATCGGTTCTACCTCAAATCGAAACATGGGCAACCGTGCAGTAATAGCACCATATAAAACAATATCATGCGGGTTCACAAATGAAGCTACGACTAACCAAGGCTCTGCATGGTTGTCATGTTCTTTCTCGACGGTCAAGGGCTTCGATTAGCTGGGCGGTTTCTGCGGCATACACCTCATCTCGTCCGCTTAAACCAACAGCGGCAGAGGAACCGGAATTTCGTGGGTTTCTCCCATGCGGCTCCGGACCGATCCACCCCGAAAAGCCGAAGTTATCCAAGCGGTCGGCTCGATCATATATGGCTTCCCGTTTTCTGTCGGGTACACCCGTCAGAGGATGATAGCTGGGGAGGGCTTTGTGCGTACCCGGGATGATAATATCCTCATCGGATATATGCCATTTTCCTTTATAATACGTTTGGTATCCGGCCGCGCGAAAATAATCCCCCATTGTAGGCACCGTATTTCTATCCAGCCAGAACATATCGGAGTCGAATGCTCCCTTAGCCACCCCATCTGTCTGAGTGACACCATGGAGTGACGGATAATGGCCGGTAAACAAGGTTGTCCTGCTGGGGCTACATGCAGCACTTCCAATATAATGCCTGTGAAACTCCAGCCCGTGAGACCGCAAGAGTCCTTGCGTAACCAGATTTTGTCTGCTCCATTCTTTGATTTCCGGGTTTTCATAAACCGCAGGATACCGTTCCTCATCCACAAGGAGTACCAGAAAATTAGGTTTTTCAAAGGGTTGGGGTGAAAATGAGCTATCATTCATGGAATACACATCCTAGGTTGGTTTTTACCCTAAGAATATGTTGTGAAGCCCCAAAACAGTATCATTCGGAAAAGAAGTTCAGACATTCTGATATCTTAAAAAAGATGATATAATTAATACTAAACGGGAGCTGGAGAAGCTCAATTAACCGAAATTATTTTAATGAATCCCTATACGGTAAGGACGATCCGCTCGACAAGCAGTCTATCTTTGATGTCTATGCCAAGACCGCAGAGGGCAAACTAATTGATATCGAAATGCAGCTTTTCAACAAATACGATATTGAGAAGCGGACGCTGTTCTATTGGAGTAAGCGATACGCGGGACAGCTTCATGAGGGCGAAAAATACCAGGAACTAAAAAAATGTGTGACCATTAACATCCTCAACTATTCTTTTTTACCTAACGATGAATACCACAATGTGTTTCATTTACGCGAGGACCGCACAGGGATATCACTTATTGATGATATTCAAGTACATTTTCTGGAACTGCTGAAACTGGATGAGCAAACCGTATCCTTCAAAGAAGGAGGGCTTATCAACTGGCTGTTGTTTCTTAAAGGCGCAGATCCATCCAAATGGGAGGTTTTAAAAATGAACGAACCAGGATTGGAAAAAGCCATGGACACGCTGCAATTCTTGAGTCAGGATTCAGAAGCAAGACGTCTGTATGAAGCCCGGCAGAAATACCTGCACGATGAAGCCTCTATGATCGATAGAGCAGAGTCTGTCGGTATTGCGAAAGGTTTGGAGAAAGGTAAAGAAGAGGGCAAACGGGCCGTAGCCAAAAACATGCTTTCCATGGGTCTGGACATAGCTACCGTTGCAAAGGCTACTGGATTAACTGAACAAGAAATTAAAACGATTCAAGTATAAATATTTTTTTCCATACACTTAAAATGTACTCTACGAAGAGCACCATTAAAACGGTGCTCTTTTTGTTCACCTTTCATTAAATATTGGCATTACTATTAACATATTAGAGAATTAGTATCTGTGAAGTTATGCATTAAATTTTATAAAGATTTTATTTGAGCTTATACAAGTAATTAGAAGTAATTTAGGAACCTTTGTCGAATGAAAAAAAGAAGCAGGAAAAAGGTTATGAATAGCGAATCAAAACTGAGGACAAGAAAATTTTGAATAAACATGAAGGAAGGGATCTTTATTTGAAGCGCTATTGTAATAAATTAGAAATCTCTGATGAAGTTATAATAGCTTACTCCAAACATATAGAAAAAATCGCCCATACATTCATTAAACAAAGCAGGAATCGAAAAGAACTAAAAAATGATTTAGTCCAACAAGGATACCTTGGACTACTAGAAGCTCGTAAGAGGTACGATGCTAGTATAAATACGTATGGCTTTTGGCCATATGCCAGCAAATTTGTATATGGAAAAATGAAGGATTTTACAATACATTATACTAATCAGATACGTCCAAGTAAAAGTTTAAACTCTATAACGCTTAAAATATATAGGAATAATTTGATCACTCACTCTCCTGAATATATAGCTGACTTTTTAGAATGCACAATTGGTATGGCAAAACATGCAATTGATTTCATTAATCTTCGTAATATTAAATCCCTATATCAACCACTACCTTCCCCAGAACCTTCAGATAACTCAGAACTGATTGACTCCATACAAATAAACGAAGATCCTGATACTATATTCCAAATTGAAGTGATGAATTCTTTGTCTTCTTTAGAACAAAGTATCGCACTAATGTTAATAGATGGATACAGTGTCATTGATGTTTTAAGGCATTACAAAATGTCAAAACGTAGTTTAAAAGAAATACTAAAGAAGATATTGAGTAGTTGTGGACGCGATTGTACAACTAAAGGGCATGGAAATGAGGGATGGTTAATGGAATTGGATAGATTGGATTTAGAACCTAATGAATTCGAAAATTCAACAAGAGCGAAGCTTGAGTTGGTTCATATAGATCGTGTATTACCTAACCCCAAAAATCCCAGAAAGGATCCCGCTATTAATACAAAACAAATGCAAGAAATTATAAAAACTAATGGCTGGGAAGAACCCATCACTTGTTACCAATCTGGTCACAACTATATTATTTTATCAGGTCACCGTAGATGGTATGCTGCAAAACAGATAGGGGAAACAATGATTCCTTTATATATCGTGGAAGCTCCAAAAAGCGACTCAGAAGAACTAGATCGTATAGGATCAGTGCAAGGAGGGCAAGTTGAATGGAGTCAATATGAATTAGTTAAATACACCTATGATAGATGGATTTCATCGGGGAAGAAGCCTATTAATATTCTCTGTAAAGAACTTAGGATTACTGAAGGATTAGCAAAATCGCAAATTCGTGTATATCAATATTATCCCCAGGGCGAGATTGAAGAAAAGCTTACAAATCGTATGTATTCCTTAACAATGCTGGACTATATACTTACGTGGATTAAACGATTAAAGAAATACCATCCTGATATTGTGGATTCTTTGGGGGAACATTACATTAGACGATTGATGTTAAAAAAATACGAGAACCGTTGCTTTAACAGCCAATTAACACATGATAGAACGTTTGTTATACACGCTTCCTCACAAGCCATTACTGAGTTCCTGACAGATGCAAATAAAAAACTTTATGATTGCCAGATTGAACTAGCTTATATAAGTGCAGAGAACTGCAATCCCACTCAGATTATTTCTGATATACAAGCTATCCAAGTTGAAGTAAAAATTGATGCTGTAGAACTATTACACGAACTGGAAAAATTGATGATTCGTATTGAAGAAAAGAAAATGTATTTAGATAACAATTATAAGTTAGTGAGGTAAATATTATGGATAACATAAAGATGATTTGGGCTAAAATTAACGATGTTGTACCAAACCCTAGAAACCCTAGGAGAGACCTCTCTGTAAAGTCAGAAGAAATGCAACAAATCATTAAAAACAAAGGTTGGGAAACGGGAATTACATGTTACGAGAAAGATTCCAAATATATAATTCTTTCTGGGCACCGAAGATGGTTCTCTGCAAAAAAACTTCACATAAAAGAATTGCCTGTTATCTTGGTAAGAGCACCTGCATCTGTAGATGAGGAATTGAAACGTTTAGGTAGTGTCCAAGGCGGTAAAGATGATTGGAGTACCTATGAGTGGGCTAAATACGCATATGAAATGTGGATAGTTTGGAAAGATTGCTCATTTAAAGAATTATCCCAAAAAATGAGAAGAAGAAGCAGATGGGTTGCGGAAAGAGTAAAGGTATTTCAATATTACCCCCACGATGAAATACAAGAGAGTTTCGTCGACGGAACTTTTAGTTTAACTGCATTGTATCATTTGATCGGATGGTTGGAAAAGTTAGAACATTATAAATCTGAGATTGTGGAGTCCTTTTCAAAAGATTTAATTAGAACAACCATGCTAAAAAAAATCGAAAATAAATTAGTTAAAGTCTCGGATTTGAAAAACGAATCATTCATTCGAACATCTAGTAATGAACAACTGAAAACCTTCTTACTAGATCCTAAAATGAAACTATCAGGAGCCCTCTCCGAAGTAGAAGGGAATAACACGCGATCCAAAAAGAAAGAACTAGAATTGCACCAACGTCACATTAAAGACACAATAATATACTTGAACAATTTGAATTTAGAAAACATAGAAGATCGTAAGAAATCATTAATGAATATTGATAATATTAGAAATGAAGTTTTGAAAAAACAGCTTGAATTAAAAACCTTTATAGAAGCTAACTAAAGAAAGCATATTACCGCTCCCTCCTTTACCATTATTTTCACTTATCATTTAACTTCATTTATATTACCAAACTTCTCGGCTCTACTAAAATGTTTCTTCTTTGACTATCCTAATCATGTTTCTTTCGATTGAATAACCCCTAGCATAAATTCATGAGTTAAAACGGCGGAGTTCCTCGGTATTAAACCAAGAAACTCCGCCGTTGCTATGTGCATCCTATAATCAACCGCTTCATCACTACTTAATACCGGAAATCGTATAATTTTCGATAATATACTTTTGGAAAACAATGAATATGATCATGATCGGTACAACCATGAAGGTCGAGCCTGCCATCTGGAGCGCGAACTGGCTCTCATTTTGGCCTTTGAGCAACGACAGTCCCACGGACAACGTATACAGCTTCTCATCGTTCGCAATAATGAGCGGCCACAGGAAGCTGTTCCAACCGCCGATAAAGGTCAGAATGCCCTGTACTGCCAAAATCGGTGTTGAGATAGGCAGTACGATTTGCAGGAAAGTACGAAACTCCCCTGCACCATCAAGGCGCGTTGCCTCCAGCAGTTCTTCCGGAATATCGGACATGAACTGCCGGAACAGGAAGATGGCGAAGGCACCTACCAAGCCAGGAAGTACAATCCCCATCATGGTGTTGGTTAATCCCATCTGGTTCAAAATCAAATACACAGGAATCATCGTCACCTGCCCCGGAACCATCATCGTGGCCAGCACTAAATAGAACAGAAAACCTTTACCTTTAAATTTGAATTTGGCAAAGCCATAGCCTGCCATGGCGTTCAGGAATAATCCGAAAAAGGAAGCTAATACAATCAATAGCGTATTGGTCAGATAGGTGCCAAAAGCCATGCTATCAAATAGTATTTTAAAATTGTCCAATGTGAAATGCTGCGGCCAGATGGTCGGAGGAATTTTGGTTACCTCGCTCTCAGTCTTAAAGGAGGATAAAATCATCCACGCAAAAGGCAGCACCATCAACAGACCTCCCACGGTCAGGAGAATCGCCACGAACCATTGAAATGTTTTTTCACCACTGCGCGAATTGGCGCGGGCTTGCTGAACAGCTGTTTTCACGTTCATCACCTCTCTCTATCAGGACTCCGCTTTATTTTGCAAACGGAACTGAATTAGCGTCACCGCGATGATCGCAAAGAACAGAATGAACGATCCCGCCGCAGCATAACCGAATTTACTAAATTGGAAACCATTATTGTAAATGAACAGAGATGCTGTCAGCGTGCCGTCAAGCGGTTTCCCTTTGGTCATGACGAACGGTTCCTCGAAAAATTGCAGCCAGCCGATCATCGTCGTAATGGACACGAAGAAAATAGCGTAGCGGAGCTGCGGAAGGGTAATATAACGAATTTGTTGCCATGTATTGGCTCCGTCAAGCTGAGCTGCTTCATAGTAGGAACCCGGAATCCCTTTAATGGCAGCAATGAAAATAATCATATTTAAGCCTATTCCCCGCCAAACAGCCAATAAAATAAGTGAAATTTTCGCCATCGTAGGATCGGTCAGCCATGGAATAGGACCCAGATTCATCATGCCCAGTACATAGTTGAATAGCCCGAGGGTCGGATTATACAAATAACTCCAGACCACCGCTACCGCCACCACATTCGTTACGGACGGCAGATAGAACACCACGCGGAAAACTTTGAAAGAACGTGATTTACCCATGTTGATCAGGATCGCAATACTGAGTGAAAACAATAGCACTAAAGGAACCCCGATGATGACGAAAAATAGAGTATTCCCAATGGATTTTAGAAAAGAAGAGTCTATTAGCACATTCTTGTAATTTTCCAGTCCTATAAAGCGAATATTATCATAATTAACTAGTCCTGACAGATCCATATCTGTGAAGCTGATCACGAGTGCCAGTAAAATCGGCAACAGCGAAAACAGCGTCAGCAGAATGATAGAGGGACCGATAAACAAGTATGGCGCAAGCTTCTGCGAGCTTCCTTTCATGCCTTCACTCCCTTTGACAATGACGGATACGGATCATCATTTTTTCATAATACTTGCAGCCTGTTGGTTAAAGCTGTCCAATTCCTGCTGTACATCGGCTTGACCGCGGTAAATGCGTTCGAAGCTCTTGATGAATTGCTGAGAAACCTCTTCCCATGCTGCCAGTTGCGGTAATGCTGCGGAATGATCGAGCTGTTTACGAATCGTTTGAAGCATCGGATCACTCTTCAGCTTGGCATCGTCCCATGACTTGGTAGCGGCAGGCAAGGTACTGGACAGCTCCATCCATTTCAGCTGCGTTTCCGGTTTACTCATGAAAGCCAGGAATTTGGCCGATTCTTCGGGGTGCTTGCTAAACTGCATAATTGAAAGGTTCGACCCTCCCAAAACAGACAGGTTGTTTAATTTGCCAGGAAGCTCAGCTATATTCCATTTTCCTTCCAGTTCCGGCGCATTATCCTTGATTTGCTTGATCATAAAAGGACCACTGATAAACATAGGAACGATACCATCCCCTTGCAATCCCTGAACGGAATCTATCCCAAGATCGAGGGCATTGGATCCGTTTTGGAAAAAGGTGTTTAAATACTTCACAGCTTCTACAAACGGTGGCTGGTTGAACAGTGGATTGCCCTGCTCATCGACCAGCTTGGAGCCGTTCTGAAGAGCAAACATAAAGCCCAGAGACTGCTCTTTCGCATTAAAGGAGATACCATATTTGCCTTTGCCGCGAGCCGCCAGTTTTTGAGCAGCGTCGGAAAGCTCCTCCCATGTTTTAGGTGCTTCATTATATCCGACCTGTTTCAATAAATCTGAACGGTAGAACAAAATTTTCGTTTCAGTATACCAAGGAACACCTACAGGTTTCCCCTCAAATTTTGCCGTATCCACAGCACCCTTGAAGAAATTCTTCGGCTCCAGTTCAGGATATTTGCTAATATAAGGGGTGATGTCCGTCAATGCACCCGCAGACGCAAGTTCCGGAACCCATGATGTACCCAACTGAACCACATCCGGACCGGATTTGGAAGCAACTGCTGTCAGCAGCTTATCGTGAGCGTTATCCCAAGGCAGTGCCTGCACATCTACATGAATATCAGGATTTTCCTTTTCAAAATCCTTTGCAATCTCAGGCAGCAACTTACCTTCCGCCCCCATGCCCCATAGTGTAATCGTCGTTTTTCCATTCGCATCCTTGCCGGATGATTCATCCTTGGACGAACAGCCTGCCAACGCGCCCCCCAGTAATAAGGTGCTTGCCAAAATGATCCCTAACGTTCTTTTCATCATACAAATTCCTCCCGAGATGACCGGCTTACCGATCATGCAATATGATAGCGGATTCAATCAAACGTAAAAACATACAATAGTTAAAGCATACCGTTATAGCAAATATGTTGAAAGCCTAAGGACCATACCCATCAATAGAAACGTTTCGATAGTCATTATAAAACAAATTGAAACCGTATTCAATAGGAACATTATTTTTTATTTGTCCAGAATTATACCTGATTTTCTTTCATTTCATCTATAATTCGTTTTTTTTAGGTAAAATAACCCTCCATTTCGATTTGACTCTCTATTTGAAAGCGTATATAATCCAAACAATAGAAACGTTTCGATTAATACGACAGGATATTAAGCTTCTATGTGAAGTATTAGCCTGTTCGTCGCCTTTTTGAATCAGTATTAACAAAAAAATCTCATGGATCTGAAAAAGAAAGCTGCAACCAGAGCAGCTTACGGAGGATTATGATGGAACAACAACTGAATTCCTATCTGCAAAATATGACGCTTGAAGAAAAAGTCGATCAACTGCTTCAACTCGTGGGAGCCTTTTTTGAAGATGCGGAAACGGACGGCCAAATTACCGGACCGATGGCATCTCTAGGGATCACAGAAGAAACGGTCCGTAACGTCGGATCGGTGCTAGGCATCGCAGGAGCCGAGGAAGCTATTCGTGTTCAACAAGCACATCTGGGCAAAAACCGTCTGGGCATTCCACTCCTAATTATGGCAGACATTGTACACGGCTTCAAAACGATTTTTCCCATACCGCTGGCTATTGGCTGTTCATGGAATGTGCAGCTTGCAGAAGAGAGCGCTACCATTGCTGCCAGAGAAGCCTCTGTGTCCGGTGTTCATGTCACCTTTGCCCCGATGGTGGACTTGGTGCGTGACCCGCGCTGGGGCCGTGTAATGGAATCTACAGGGGAAGATCCTTACCTCAATAGTGTATTTGCCCGTGCTTTCGTACGCGGCTTTCAAGGCAAAGACCTGACGAACGATACGGACCGGGTGGCGGCGTGCGTGAAGCATTTTGCCGCATATGGAGCAGGCGAAGGCGGACGGGATTACAATACCGTCGATCTGTCCACATGGCAGTTGCGAGAGTATTATCTCCCCTCCTACAAAGCTGCGCTAGATGAAGGCTGCGAGATGGTGATGACCTCCTTCAACACCGTAGAGGGTGTAGCTGCGACGGGCAACAAGCGCCTGATGCGCGACTTGCTTCGTGACGAGTGGGGCTTTGACGGTGTGCTGATCTCGGATTGGGCCGCCATCAAGGAGCTTATTCCCCACGGCATTGCCGAGGATGAGCGCGAGGCAGCACAGAAAGCACTGCTGGCAGGCGTAGACATTGAAATGATGACCTCCTGCTATAACGGACATCTGCCTGAGCTGATTCGCAGCGGGCAGCTGGATGAAGCGCTCGTCGATGAAGCGGTCATGCGCATATTGAAGCTTAAGCAAAAGTTGGGCTTGTTCGACAATCCGCTGCGCGGTGCAGACCCTGAGCGGGAACGCGAAGTCGTGTTCTGCGAAGCTCACCGGGCGGTTGCCAAGGAACTGGCGATCAAATCATGCGTGCTGCTCAAAAACGATTCCGTTCTTCCATTGAATCGCAGTCAGCATATCGCGCTGATCGGACCTTTTGCAGAGAGCGGTGATATTCTTGGCTCTTGGTCGTGGAGCGGTTCGCAAGAAGAAGCTATTCAAGTCATTGACGGATTCAAATCGAAAATATCCTCCTCGCTGCTCTCGGTAGCGACTGGATGCTCTATAGATGAAATATCCGAAGAACAATATGCAGAAGCGCTGCAAGCTGCCAGCCAAGCAGAGGTCATCGTACTGGCGCTCGGCGAGCGTTCGGATATGAGTGGTGAAGCGGGCAGCCGCTCGGATATTCGCCTGCCACAAGCCCAACTGGAGCTGGTGAAACGCCTGAAGACGCTGAACAAGCCTATGGTAGCCGTGCTGTTCAATGGTCGTCCACTGGATCTGCATGGTGTCATTGAAGAAGCAGACGCCGTACTGGAAGCCTGGTTCCCCGGCGGTGAAGGCGGCGCGGCTATTGCCGATCTGCTGTACGGCGATGCCGAACCAACGGGTCGTCTGACGATGTCCTTCCCGCAATCGGTGGGGCAGGTGCCCGTGTACTACAATCATTTTAATACAGGACGTCCGCAGCTGGACCCAAATACAAAGGAACGCTACGTGTCCCAGTACCTTGACGTACCGAACGAACCTTTATTCCCGTTTGGCTATGGCTTGAGCTATACGAAAGTAGCCTATGATAGCGTACAGCTTTCCAGCGACACCCTCACTCCCGGTCAAGCACTGACAGTGAAGGTACGGGTAACGAACACAGGAACACGTCCTGTCGAGGAAACTGTCCAGTTCTATGTCCGTGATATCAGCGGAGATACGGTTCGCCCGATGAAAGAGCTGAAAGATTTCCGCAAAGTTCTACTTGCCCCGGGCGAAAGCCGGGAAATGGAATTTGCATTGACCGAGCCTCAGTTGCGCTATCACCATGCAGACCTGAGCTTTGATAGTGACAGCGGTAAATTCGCCGTCTTTACAGGACCTAACAGCCGAGATACTACCGAGGGACGTTTTCGTTTAGTGAAAGAAACAGGAAAGTGAGGCGTAACCTTTGATGAATACAAGTCTGGATCAAAATATTTTGCTACGGGTTGGAGAGCTGTCCTTCACCTTCTTGAGCAGCGGTGATGTATACAAAATCGCCCACGGCTCAACCATGATCAATCAACTGCTGACCAATTCCGTCGACGGTTCCCTGAATAACCTGTACTTACGACTGTACCGTCCGTCCGGCGTCAGTATCATTCCCCTGCTTGGAGTCCGTTCACCCGGAGTAGTACGACAAACGGATCAACAGATTATTTGGGAAGGCATTACGTCAGGTGTCGGCTATCAGGTGACATTCACGCTAAGCCGTCTCGGGGTATGGTTCTGGGATGTAACTCTACAGGGCGATGACGCGGAAGCTGATATCGTGTACGGTCAGGATATCGGCATTGCGGATACAGCGGCTGTACGCAGTAATGAAGCTTATCTGTCTCAATATATCGACCATACCGTCTACCATGACGAACAAAGAGGCTATACGGTTTGCTCCCGTCAAAACCAGCCGCAAAGTCAGGCGTTCCCTTACATCCAGCAAGGCTCGTTGACCCGCACCGTCGGTTATTCGACGGATGGATTTCAGTTCTTTGGGCTTTCGTACAAAGAAACGAACGAGCCGGAAGCACTGCGCCGTGATTCGCTCGCTAATGAAGTGTACCAGTACGAATTCGCCTATACGGCGCTGCAATCCGAGCGGGTAAAGCTCGCCGGGGAAGCACGTTTTACCTTTTACGGCCTGTTCCAGCCAAATCATCCGACTGCCGTTACAAAGCTGGAGTATCAGGGACTGGTGACGAAAGCACGCGAAGAAGTAGCAACTATTATGGAGACTGCTTCCGAGACCGCTATCCCGGCGCACGCCACAAGGAATCTCCAAACTGGGCGTGTGGCTCCAGCCCAGAACATCGGGGAGCCGTTGCGTACGCTGGATATGACCGCAGCCGAGCTGGATCAGCTCTTCCCGAAACGACAGGAAGAAGAACATGACGGCGACACGTTGCTCTCCTTTTTCACGGACAGCTATGAACATGTCGTACTCAAACCCAAAGAGCTTCGTGTAGAGCGTCCCCACGGGCATATTTTAATGGGCGGGCATTACGCGGGAGGTAAGGAAGAAACCATTACAACCACCTCCTATATGTACGGGGTGTTCAACTCCCAGCTTGTGATCGGCAACACGAATTTCAATAAAATGATCACCAACGCGCGTAATGCGCTCAATATTCCAAAAACATCCGGTCAGCGTATCTATGTCGGAATCCATGGGAAATACCGTTTGCTCACGATGCCTTCCCTGTTCGAGATTGGCTTTAACTATGTGCGCTGGTATTACAAAACCGCTGACGATACGCTCATCATTACAAACCATACCAACGCCAATACGCCTGAAGTACGGCTTCACGTGCGCTCGGCAAGCGGCAAAGCCTATCCGTTCCTCGTGACTCAGCAAATGTCCATGCATGTGAACGAATATGAGTTGCCTTTCCATATGGAACGGGACGGTAAGGCCCTGCTCTTCCGCGCAGACCAGACCTCCCTGAGCGCCGAAACCTATCCGGACCTGTTGTACCAAATGCAGGTACAAGGCGCTCCGTTACAGCAAGTGAGCGACGCTCACACACTGCTACAGGGTACAGCCTTCCCCGATGCATCTCTGGTCGTGCTGGAGCTGGGCGACAGCAGCGAATGGACCTGCACCGTGCAAGGCTGGCTACATGGGCATTCGGCCGGGAAGGGCCAAGCACACGTGGAACGCTCAGCCTCTTTCGAGGCTGAGCGTGAGCGCTATCGCCAATATTTTACCGGGCTGATGAACGGCTTCCATCTGACGCGTAGCGGACATGAAACCAGCGAGCTGTTCCGTGTGAATGCGGTGGCCTGGTGGTATACCCACAATATGCTTGTCCACTATTCTGTGCCTCATGGTCTGGAGCAATACGGTGGTGCAGCTTGGGGAACACGCGATGTATGTCAGGGCCCGGTGGAATATTTTTCAGCCGTGCAGAAGTTTGACGAAGTCCGTTCCATTCTGCTGACCGTGTTCAGCCATCAGTACGAGGATAGCGGAAACTGGCCGCAATGGTTTATGTTCGACAACTATACTCGCGTTCAACAAGAAGAGAGCCACGGTGATATTATCGTCTGGCCGCTCAAGGTACTGGGAGATTATTTGACCGCTACCCGGGATTACAGTATTCTGGAAGAAAATGTACCCTACACCAACCGGCATACTTTCGATTATACAAAACAGACCGCGACCCTCATGGAACACGCGATGAAGGAAATCGAATATATTCGAGCGAATTTCCTTCATGATACACATTTGTCGGCCTACGGCGACGGCGATTGGGATGACACGCTCCAGCCAGCCAACGCCCAACTGAAGCAGTACATGGCGAGCAGTTGGACCGTTGCACTCACCTATCAGGTGGTTAGCAACTTTGCTGCTGCGCTGGAGCAAGCCCCGACAGGCGTCGTAAGCGGAGCCGCCGAGATCGCACAGGATCTACACCAGATGGCCGAAGGCATCCGCAAGGACTTTAACCGCTACATGCTGGAGAGCGGTATTATCCCGGGCTTCGTGTATATGGAAGAACCCGGTCAGCCCAAGCTGATGCTCCATCCGTCCGATACGGAGACGGGGATTCACTACCGCTTGCTGCCGATGACACGCAGCATGATCAGCCAGCTGCTCACGCCGGAGCAAGCATTGGCTCATGAGCAGCTCATCCGCGAACAGTTCCTGTGCCCGGATGGCGTGCGTCTGATGAACCGCCCTGCACAGTACGATGGCGGTGTGAGTTCGCACTTCAAGCGAGCAGAGCAAGCGGCCAACTTCGGACGCGAGGTCGGGCTGCAATATGTGCATGCCCATATCCGCTTCGCGGAAGCAATGGCCAAGCTCGGTCGCAAAGATGACGCTTGGCACAGCCTGAAGCTCATCAACCCGGTCGGCATTCGCGCGTCCGTACCAAACGCCGAATGGCGTCAGAGCAACGCGTATTTCAGCAGCTCGGACGGCAAATTTAATACCCGCTACGAAGCACAAGAGCGGTTTGGTGAACTGCGTGAAGGAGCCGTTCCGGTCAAAGGCGGCTGGAGAATCTACTCCAGCGGTCCGGGGATCTATATGAATCAGCTCATATCGAATGTCCTTGGCATCCGTCAGTCGGGCGAAGACTTGATCCTGGACCCTGTACTGCCGGAAGATCTTGACGGATTGGAATTTGAATTCTCCTTTGCTGGGAAGCCCGTTACCTTCGTCTACCGCATGCTGCAAGAGCATAACAGCGGTGAGCAAGGCCACGCGGTATTGAACGGAACACCGCTGGAGAGCGAGCCAGCCGACGACAATCGCTACCGTTCGGGTGCCCTGCGCATCAAGCGCAAGAATTTCGAGCTGGCGCTAGCAGAACATGACGGTGTACACCGTCTGGAGATTATTTTATAAATCAGGTATAGGGGCAACAAAACGATGGCGATCTTGCGGGATCGCCCTTTGCTGCTTGCCCGTCAAGAAGGAGGAAACGATGTGGTCAGCATTAAAGATATCGCCAAACAGGCGGGCGTTTCCATATCTACCGTTTCATACGCTTTGAACGGCAGTGATAAGGTAACGGAAGAGACCTGCGCACGTATTTTAGCCATTGCTAAAGAGCTTAACTATGTGCCGAATGCCGCCGCACGTAATCTCAAAAAAAGGGAAACCAAAATTATTGGAGTCTTCCTGACCGATTTCCGTGGAGACGTTTATGGAGATTTGCTGTATGGCATCAAGGAGATTTTGAACCGAAAAGACTATGACCTTATCGTATGCAGCGGCAAGCAATCTCACCGAATGCTGCCGGAGCGCATGATTGATGGAGCCATCATACTGGATCAGACGTTCGATAGTCAGGAACTGCTGAACTACGCCGAGCGTGGGCATAAAATGGTCGTACTTGACCGCGAGTTAAATCATCCCAATATTAACCAGGTGCTGCTGGATAACAAAGCAGGTGCCGCTCTCGCAGTAGAGCATCTGCTGGAAATGGGACACCACAAGCTGTATGTTGTCACCGGGCCGGACGGCTCTTATGATTCATGGCAGCGTATGCAGGCGGTCAAACAGACGATCGAGCGCAGCGGCACCGCCGAAATGATCGAAATTGGCGGCGATTTTGAGAAATCGGGCGGCGAACAAGCAGCCGAGATCATTTTGCAGCAACATGCCGGCCCGGATTCGGGACCCGTCGCGGTATTCTGTCTCAATGATGAGATGGCAGTAGGGTTTTACAATCGAATGGCTCAGTCGGAGCTTACCATCGGCAAGGACATTCATATCGTCGGCTTTGATAATATCGAGCTGGCACAATATATTCAGCCCCGTCTGACGACCATTGATTACTCCAAACGTAAATGGGGCGCAGTAGCTGCCGAACAAGTTCTCAAAATCATAGCGGGGGAAGACGTGGAGCATGAACGGTTGTACGTTACACTCGTCCAAAGAGAATCCGCAGGCGCAGCATTCAGCAATTCAGATCAACAGAATGCCTGATGAACGCCGCAGAAGCCCCCAATTACACGCTATCCTATCCTGCAAAAAAAGAACTTCCACTGCCCCAGAACACGGGTTGGAAGTTCTTTTAGTCATGCCGTGAATGTCGTTTTTAAAATTTTCCGTTCGTATTTTTCCACTCTGCTTTAGCCGGAATGTCCTGAGCTACATCCCAATGTTCTGCTACTTTGCCGTTCTCTACACGCCACATATCATAGACAGCAGTCGAGGTCCCCTTGGGCGATTTGATTTCACTCACAACCAGCACGAAGTTCCCTTCTCCAATGACCATGTGGACCTGATCATATCCAGAGGAATTTCCCTGGCTTCCATTTGCTGCGGGGAGTAGTTGCTTCAGAACGGAAACGCCATCGCCAAAAAAGGAATTATGCTGAATGTAATGATCACCATTATAGTAGCTTTCCAGTGCAGCACGGTTCTTGCCAACCAGAATATCATCGACAAACTTGCGGATCAACGCTTTGTTCGTCTCGGTTTTATTGCGATCTGTGATTTGAGTTGCTCCGTCAATCATCGTACGTCCGCTTGGATTGGCCGGAGCCGAATCCTGAATGTTGTCCCAATGCTCAACGATTTTACCATTGCTATCAAAGCGAAAAATATCAAAGACGATGCTTGATTTCCCTGCAATTGTCGTTTTATAATGAACCGCTACAAAATTCCCATCCTGAAGCACACGGTGGATTTCAATATTTGTATTAGATCCCTTCAATTGGCTAATTCCTTGCAGCAAGGCATCTCTCCCGCTGGCAAAGCCCAGATTGTGCTGAATGTACTGATCTTTGCTGATCCAAGTCTCGGCCGCTTTCGTATCTCCGGTTTCAAAGCTTTTCAGGATTTCAACGACCTTATCCTTATTACTCACCCCGATTTGCACCGTTTGGCTGGCCGGGTCCCAAATCACTTGCTTGCCCCACGCTTCTTTAATGACATCGACCGGAACATAGGTTACCCCTTGTTTCGTCAAGATGGTCGAGGTGGACAACGGTACCTTAATTCCATTGATTTGCGCTTCCGGACTGCCCGACACCAGTACAACCGTCGCCTGATCATAACGAATTGTCGTACTTTGACGCGCCGTATTGAACGTAATATGCTTGGAATCCAGCGGAATTCCCAAACTGAAGGCCAATTGTCTCAAAGGAATTAAGACCTGCTTATTTCTCACGATAGGAGCGATCTTGTAAGCCTCTTTCTTGCCATCTACCCAAACCTGGATACCTGTAGCAGGTTTTACCTCAGCTGCTAAGACAGGTACAGCAGAAGATAGCACGAGCAAGCCAGCGAGTGCGGCAGTAACCGTATGTTTTTTCATGAATGTATGCCCCTCTCATCTTGTAAAATAAAATATAGAAAACACAATTTCTATTTATGTAACTATTATAGTTACATAAAATCTTTCACGCTACCTTATCTTTAAACCCCATTTAAATCTTTTGAAACCTCAATGCCCTCCCTTCTTAGAATAAAGGATATGGGAAACAATAACAATGTATGATAACTAGCTAACAAATGAATTTATGATGAAGCCGCACAGAAGCGGGCCCTATCACCAAGCGAATGAACGCTTTTGAACAGAAAACCCGCTTCTTTCCACGATTTATACCCTTTATACCGATAACGTTCTCCGAAACTTAATGAAGCTCCCAATTCGCCAGATGGAGATATAGACGAGCGCCATCGTAATCGCCAATACACTAATCTCGGACGTACCCAAGCTGCTGAGATACTGGGTCAAAATAATGCGAATCAAGATAATGGCAATAATAATGTATTTAAAATATTTGTTCGGCTTGGGATAGATGTGTCCGTCGTCCCGTCTCTCATATGCCGTATGCAGCAGAATGACGTAACCAAACACCGCACCTAACAGCCCGGCAGCCAATAGCTCCCAAAAGGCGGGAAGCGCATGCGTTTGACCGGGAATATGCATCCATTGGTACACAGACATCATCATGAGTGGGAATGTGATAAACAAGGGAAGCAAAAGGCGGACTCCGTTTCCTTTTACCGGCCCCCCTCTTCTTTTGGTTCTCAACCAGATCATCAGCCCCACCAAAACAATCAACAATGCATAGATGAATATCGCCGTCATGATGAAACTCCTTTCCTATATATATGTCATTTGAGACGATGCTAAATCGACATTTTTTTCTCCAGCAAATAAGCGTTCAGCCGGATTAATGCATATGCGGCCAACCAACTGATCAACACCGCAACCGGGAAATGCCAGGTAAAAGGAAACCATTGCCCTGTCTGAACATGGTCAAACTGCTCATAAAGCCCCTGATCGCCTGACCAATAAAAGACACTTCCGCCACCCATCAAAAGAATCCACAGTATCGGGCTAATCAGTCGCAAAGTGCTGTATTTGGTACTGGCCGTCAGCAGACCCAGCGCAATAACAAACGGTGTGAAAGCGATAATCATCACAAACCAGTTCAATCCAGCTATAATAAAGGACGCTGCATCCGCAAACGTATAAGGCTGGATAGTTGATGAGATGAACAGCGCGTACAGAGAACCTACCACAAACAGGAACAATGTCACGACCATGGCTTGTAAAATAGCAGCAATCCATTTGGCGCTAATCAGCCACATGCGCGGATAGGGCAGGGTCAGCCACCATCCGTAGGTGTCATTCTCCCATTCTCTTCTCAGACTTCCCACACC
The DNA here is from genome assembly GCA_040544055.1 of Paenibacillus sp. PvR008. Classification (GTDB taxonomy): domain Bacteria; phylum Bacillota; class Bacilli; order Paenibacillales; family Paenibacillaceae; genus Paenibacillus. The sequence goes on along the minus strand of JBEUOG010000027.1, from coordinate 31,388 downwards.
CATGAAAATAATCATGTACGGCAAGCCCAGAGTGACATACCACAGCCTTGTCAATTCGAGTTGGTTGTAAAGCGCAGAGTACAAGGAAATAACAAACGCCGCAATTAGAAATAATGAAAAATATACAAGTCTCCACGATCTGGGCAGTCGATTGCGGCTCTGCTTTCTCCAGTTTCCTTTATTTCGAAATTCATGGCGTATCAATTCTTTGAACAGCCCTGATGAATTCACGCCTTCCACTCCTTTTTGTACAAATTGCGGAACACCTGATTCAGCGATCCATGCTCTCCACGTAGATCATCCGAATCACCGGACCATATCACACGCCCGCGGTCCATCATCACCGTGTAATCAAATAAGCCTTCCACTTCCTGAATATCATGCGTACTCATGAGTATGGATTGCTGCCGATCCTCCAAATAATCAATAATCCCGGCTACAATCGCCTCTCTGGAGAGAACATCAATACCCGCAAACGGTTCATCCAGGATCATGAGCGGAACCTCACGCGCCAAGCACAAAACCAGCAGCACACGTGCCTCCTGCCCGCGGCTCAACCCGGCCATTTTCAACTCCAGCTCCACGTCCATATGATCAGCCAGCTTATGCGCATCCTTCATATTGAAGCCAGGCAAAAAGGATTGCCCCCACTCCAACGTCTGCTGAACCGTATGATTGGGGTACCAGCGAGCCCGGTCAGGCAGGTAAGATATGCCACGGTTGGTTTCCCAGCCGGGCTTTTGCCCCAGCACCTCAAGACTGCCTCCGTCCGGATGAATCAATCCGGTAATCGCCCGAAAAAAGCTGGACTTCCCGCAGCCATTGGGCCCAAGCACCCCTACAATGCGTCCAGCCGGAATGACAACATCCAATTGGTCCAGCGCTTTTTTACTGTCGTATAGCTTTGTCAGATGACTCGCAACCACAATAGATTCCGTCATGCCCCTTCGCCCCCTTCCTCATCATTCCCGTTCTGTTTGCTTGCTATATACCGCTGTACATCCTCCCATGACAGCCCCAGACTGCTCATCTGTCCCAGGAACTGATCTATATACGTCAGGGCCAGTTGTTCCCGAAAGTTGTCTACCCGCTCACTGGACGACGTAACATAGGTTCCCAGGCCGCGTCGCTTCTCGGTCAATCCGTCCCGCTCCAGCTCCTGATAGGCCCGCATCACTGTATTCGGATTCATTCGCAATTCCTGTGCCAGATCACGAACGGACGGCATTTTGCTTCCCATTTCAATCTCCCCTTTGGCAATGGAGCTTCGTACCTGATTTAATATCTGTTCATATAATGGCTGGCTAAAATCAATTAAAAACCGAAGCGAGCCAACCCTTTGCTCTTCCATGGGTGTTTCCCCCTAATCCGCTGCATCTATCGTGCATATAGTGTATTATATCACTTAATACACTATATGCAAGTTTATTTTAAACTTCTAGTCATATCATCCAAATTTCATTCAGTAAATGCTCAGCTTGGGTTAAGGTAGTATTCACGTTGATATCTTATGATGTATTCGTACCAAGCAAACCATAACCGAAAGGTGGAAAATGAGATGAAGAACACTAAGAAAGCGATTTTGGCAGGAACGATGGCATTGGCATTTTTAGGAGGTGGAGCACTGTACTCCACTGGCGCAGCCCATGCTGCTTCATTTACACCTGAGAAGGCTCCAATTGCAGACAACCATCGCGACGCTAACGGGCCTTTCATCAGAGGGGGAAATTTTGCTGAGCACAAAGCTCTTCTGGAAGTATTGAAATTATCCTCTAGCGAGTTGAAGGCACAGTTGAAATCAGGTAAAACACTCGCAGCAATTGCTGAAGAACAAGGCGTGAGCGTGAATTCTGTTATTGATGTGATGGTTTCTGATATGAAAGCAAAACTGTCTGAGGAAAAACAAAACGGTAAGATTACAGACGCCAAATATAACCACCGTGTCTCTAATCTGGAGCAAAGGATAACAGATATGGTGAACGGCGTTAAACCGTCCAAGCCACCGGTAGAATGGGATAAAGCGGATGCATTCAAGGATCATGCTAAAGTAGATGCAGCCAAGTCTCCCATCTTCCAATAAGCTGTAACTCGATAAACCTCATTTATTAAGTACCATTTGTTAATTAGACATTGCCACTCCATGTGAATAAATTTCCTCCGGCTTCCCTGTACGGATCGGGAAAACCATAAGCCTGTCCTCTGCTTTCACAGCAGCAAGGGACAGGCTTATGGTTCGTGTACGGGGAGACAATATAACAAAAAAGATTCTGTAATAAAAATAAACCAGCAGGAATTTGATGTGAAGGCAACTGTCTTATCCCTTTTTCGAATGAGCTAAGCCCCGGCTACATATATGTGAGAAAGAACGAATTTTCGTGACTCTAAAGGGGTGAACGCAATGGGATATTATATTGAGGTGGAACATGGGGTCAAGCTGTATGTGGAAGATACAGGAGAAGGCATCCCCGTTCTGATGGTGCATGGCTGGCCGCTGGATCATCGAATGTACGAATATCAGGTAGCTCTGCTGCCTTCCTACGGGTATCGCTGTATTCAGGTGGATCTTCGGGGATTCGGCAGGTCGGATCGGCCGTGGCAAAGCTACACCTATGATCGGCTTGCGGACGATCTGCTGGCTGTCATTCAGGCGCTCCAGCTAAGACAGGTGCGGCTGATTGGTTTTTCCATGGGAGGAGCTGTTGTCGTACGCTATATGAGCAGGCACCGGGGATTTGGAGTCACTCAGCTTATTCTTCTTGGAGCAGCTACGCCCCGTTTCACTCAATCCAGCGACTTTCCTCAAGGCACTCCGGTCACGGAGGTGGATAAGCTCATCAAGCAAGCCTATACAGATCGACCCCAACTGGTCACTTCATTTGGCGAACTATTGTTTGCCAACCCCGTCAGCCAGAGCTTTCGCGACTGGATACGTGATCAGGGCTTTGCAGCCTCTGCCCATAGCATGGCCTTCACTTTATATTCACTGCGTGATTCTGATTTACGCCCGGATCTTCCGCATATCCGTGTACCTACCTGGATTTTACACGGGAAGCTGGATCAGGTATGCCCTTTCCCACTGGCTGTCGAAACCCAAAAAGGCATTGCCGGGTCAAGGCTTATTCCTTTTGAGCGAAGTGGTCATGCTGTATTCTACGATGCGCTCCCCGAATTTAATTCCACCTTACTGCGCATACTATCTCAACCTTCCCCCATGCCATAATCGGAGAACCAGGACATTCATATGTGCAAAAAAATAGCACCTTGCGGTGCGTTCTCCAAAAAACAAAAAAGACGCCTCAGCGCCGTTAGCGGCTATGGGGCATCCTTCACTACAAACATATATCCAATTAGGATTGTTTGGTATGATTAAAGCTCGTATTATTCAAAACGGCCAGCTTTTTCTCGCCCTTCACCATGGCAGAACCGCAAATGGGGCATGTCGGCTCGACAGAAAAAGCGAAGTTATCCCGCATCCATCCATTGCACGTATCGCTGGCGCAATTCCAGACAGTTGTAATTTCCTCAGGAATCTCATCCATTGGCTTTTTCCGTGAATTGTACATAAACATCCCTCTTTCTTCATGATTTATAAAGCGATAAGATGTAATCAGTTCAAAAACGGCCTTGTGAACAGATAAAAACAAATGCCCCAAACGCTATGTTCGGGGCATTTGAAGTAGACTGTAATTTTAAATTACAGTTTTACAACGTTCTCAGCTTGTGGTCCACGGTTTCCTTCAACTACGTTGAATTCTACGCGTTGGCCTTCGTCCAAAGATTTGAAGCCGTCGCCTTGGATTGCGGAGAAATGTACGAATACGTCACTTCCACCTTCAACCTCGATGAAACCGAAACCTTTTTCTGCGTTAAACCATTTAACTGTACCTGTTTGCATGGAATTACCTCCAAAATGTATTTATATGACCTTTATTTTTTACAAATAAAAATTCACATATTGCACAAGGTTATTTCAACCTGTAACAATAACCCTCTACAATATGCGAATCTCAGGTCACAACTTCAATATACTCATATTACCATAAGTGTATTGAAAACGCAAGCACTGGTGAATTTAAATTATGCAGAGTGCTCTTGTCCTCTATTTATGTGTCTAAGCTGTATTCATGAGGCGAAGGTCAGTCATCAACGCTACTTAAAACAGTATATCCGCAACTGCTTCTTATTATACCAGCAAACGAAAAATAAATATACAAAACATTATGCAGGAAACGAACTTTTTCCTAAAATAAGCTCGTCTCCTGCATCTACTCTGTTACGTTACTGTTCTATCAGCATCAAAGACCTGCCAATGCATTAATTTCATCTGCTGTCAGCGGTTTATTATACAATTGGACCTCATCCAGACTGCCATTAAAGTTAGCATCGGCGGCAAAGCGGCTTTTGCCGAGATAAGCCTCGCTCGTCAATGGTCTCTTTGGCTTAACTCCGATATTGACGTACATCTATTCTTTGGCTGTCCTGTCGCCGTCTCTGGCCGTTCTGGCCCGTAGACTGCACGATACAGGCAGAAGCGGATGGTGGATTTTGATCGGTTTGATTCCTGTAGTTGGATCCATTATTCTGCTATTCTGCTTGTGTTCGCATGCTAAGACAGTCAGCCTAATGACAATCAATATGGGAAAAATCCTAAATTGTAATGGTTACAGATGTCTAAAACCTCTTTCACTCTTGTGAAGGAGATTTTTTCATATTCCCCCTCCAATCATCGAAATTCGAATAGTAAGTTTATCAGAAGCACAATGCGTCCATACTGGATTAAAAAGCATCCGCAAGGAGAGGGAGAACGTTCATGCGTTTTCGGAAAAGAAGCAGCCTCAACAAGTTTAAAAAGCCGCCTGTCCAGCACAGCAAGAGTAATTCTGCACATTCAGATGAGCAACTCAGTGCAAATATTGGGCCAAATCTTCAGCGGATCAGACAAGCACTCGGCAACAGCACCGACATCATCATAAGAGAAGTTCGTATCGGCAAGGATGGTGACCAAACCATTGCGATCCTCTATACCGACGGTTTGGCTGATAAAAACGTAGTCTCTGACTTCATCATGGAGTCGATGATGCTGGATAACAGCTTGTCCAGGGACGTGGAGGGTAGTATTCAAACCTCCTCCCATGTCCTGCAGATTTTAAAAGATTACGCCCTGACCATCGGTGACATCCGGGATGTTACCGACTTTGAAACCTTATATAACGCTCTGTTGTCCGGAGATGCAATCATTTTGGTTGACGGTGAGACGAAGGGAATCGTGGCCAGCGCACGAGGATGGAAAGATCGCGGGGTCACCGAGCCTGCCTCGGAGAATGTCGTCCGTGGGCCGCGAGAAGGATTTTCTGAAACACTGCGCACGAATACAGCCTTGATCCGGCGCAAGATTAAAGATCCGAATCTGTGGCTGGAAACGAAACAAATCGGTCGCGTGACCCAAACCGATGTCGCAGTCATGTATATCAAGGGAATCGCGGACCGTAAATTGGTCGAAGAAGTGCATGAACGACTGAATCGCATTGATGTAGACGGCATTCTTGAAGGCGGGTATATCGAGGAGTTAATCCAGGACGAAACATTTACCCCTTTTCCGACAGTGTACAACTCCGAACGCCCGGACGTCATCGCCGCCAATCTCTTGGAAGGGAAGATTGCCATATTGGTGGATGGAACCCCGTTTGTGCTTGTCGTACCCGCGCTGTTTGTTTCCTTCCTGCATGCGGCTGAGGATTATTATCAGCGTGCGGACATCAGCAGCTTCATTCGACTTCTTCGTTACGCCGGGGTCTTTATTTCCCTGCTTGGTCCGTCCTTATATATTGCCATCACTACGTTTCATCAGGAAATGCTGCCAACCTCACTGCTGATCGGTCTGGCGGCACAGCGGGAGTCCGTTCCTTTTCCCGCCTTTATCGAAGCGCTCATGATGGAATTGACTTTTGAAATATTACGGGAAGCCGGCGTCCGCATGCCAAAGTATATCGGGGCAGCCGTCTCCATCGTAGGCACGCTCGTCATCGGACAAGCGGCTGTCGAGGCGGGCATCATATCTGCTGCGATGGTTATTGTCGTATCCATTACTGCGATTTCCAGCTTCGTTCTACCTGCCTATAATATGTCCATCGCTTTTCGTATGCTGCGCTTTCCCTTGATGGGGCTTGCCGCTTCATTTGGACTATTCGGGATTATCGTCGGTGGCATTGCCCTCATCCTGCATATGTGCAGCCTTCGTTCGTTTGGCGTTCCCTATATGTCTCCTTTTGCCCCTCTAATACCGTCGGACACCAAGGATACCATCTTTCGGCTTCCTCACTGGATGATGATTACCCGTCCCCGGCTAATTGGTCAGAAGAATGTGAATCGCCGAAACAGCACCCCGCCCCGGAAACCACGGGAATAAAGTGGAGAAGACAGGAACAGACAGAAAGGAGTAGACAATCATGAAACGGAAGACGGCATTTCTGTTCCTGATTCTTACACTCGTCTTGCTTCTAACGGGCTGTTGGGACCGTAGGGAGCTGAATGAGCTTGCTATCGCCGTCGGTATGGGGATCGATAAACATGGAGATCAATTCCGTGTCTCCGTCCAAGTTGTGGACCCCGGAGAAGTAGCAGCCAAAAAAGGAGCAGGCGGCGGGGCTCCAGCCACGTTGTACACAGTGGAAGCGGATACCGTGTTTGAAGCCATCCGGAAAATAACGACGCTTAGTCCCCGGAAAATGTATTTTTCTCACCTGCGCATATGCGTAATCGGTGAGTCGATAGCGAGGGAGGGGATGGCAAAAGCTCTGGATTTTCTCTCAAGGGATCATCAGCTCCGCACCGATTTTTATATTGTGGTGTCAAAGGGCGTCAGTGCAGAGGACACACTGAAAATTATGACACCCCTGGACCCGATTCCGGCGAATGACCTTTTCTCCTCCCTGGAATCATCGCAGAAAAATTGGTCGCCCAGTATGACAGTAACCTTGGATGAATTGATTGCAGCTCTCACCAGCGAAGGAATGCAGCCTATCTTGACAGGACTTCGGATCGTTGGCAATACAGAAATGGGAGAATCGAAAAGCAATGTTCAAAAGATCGACCCGCCTGTCCGTTTACAGTATTCGGGACTTGCTGTGTTCAAAAAAGACAGATTGATCGGCTGGTTAAATGAAATTGAAAGTAAAGGTTACAACTACATCCTCGGCAAAGTGCAAAGCACTGTTGGCTTTGTAGACTGTCCCAAAGGCGGCAAAGTCGCCCTGGAGATCATCCGGACCCAATCCGCCATAAAAGGGAGCGTTAATAGGGGCGAGCCTCGGATCAATATTAACCTGCGAATTGAAGCCAACGTGGGAGAAGTCGAGTGTAGCGATCTGGATCTGACCAAGGCGAGTACGATTTATGACCTCCAGAAGAAAGGGGAAGAGAAGATAGCAGGATTTATGGAGTCGGCGATCAGAAAGGCTCAAAAATCGTACAAAGTTGACATTTTCGGATTCGGTGATGCCATTCACCGCGGCAACCCGAAGGCCTGGAAGTCACTGAAACAAAATTGGGATAATGAGCACTTTGCAGAACTGCCGGTGAACATCAAAGTCGATTACAAGATTCGACGCTTGGGTACGAATGGAAGCTCATTCCTGAATGAAATTAAGAAGTAGGCTGCCACATCGTATCATTTTACCATGCGAAAGAAGGTGATTAATGATGCTAACCCATATGGCGGGCATACTGGGAATAATGCTGTCCGCTGCTGTGATCATGATTCTCGAAGTCCCCTACATGTTGAGAAAGAGGTTAAAAAAGGAGCTATGGGTGTTTTCCATCCTGCTCCTCATTGGGGTTGGGATCAGCAGCGCCGAGGCATTGCAATTGGCTATTCCCACCCCTTTGGATTGGATTACAGCCGTGTATAAACCATTCACCGATTTTCTAACCCGTATCGGCCTAATAAAATAAAGACGAGGTGAAAGTGGTGTCTAAGCAAGTTAAAATCTCTGGACGTCAATTTATGGTCTTAACGACTTTATTTACGATCGGCAGTGCAATCCTGGTCATTCCCTCAGGCATGGCCTTCGTGGCCAAACAGGATGCGTGGATCGCCGCGCTCGTTGGCGTGGGAGCTGGTTTTTTCCTCATATGGATTTACAACACGATAGCGACCCTTTATCCACGGATGACCTTGGCTGAGATCATTGAAACCCTTCTCGGAAAATGGTTGGGCAAAACCGTTTCTCTTCTGTTTATCGTTACTCTTTTCTTGAGTGGTCCTGCCTCAGTGTTGTATGATGTGGGAAATTTTCTAACTACCCAAATCATGCCGGAAACGCCGGCTCAATCCGTGAATATTCTTTTTGCGGTCATTGTAGTCATGGGGGCACGGCTTGGAATTGAAACGTTCGCCCGTTCTGCCGAACTATTGTTCCCCTTATTCATCCTTCTTTATACTTCTTTGGTTATTTTAATTTCGCCTGAGATCAAACTGGAAAATGTCCAGCCCGTGTTGGAGGCAGGAATAGGACCGATCTGGCCTGCTGCGCTATCCTTTATTAGTGTTTTGTTTCTACCCCATATCGTTTTGTTAATGATTTTTCCGGCTGTGAATCGTATCGATAAAGCCCGTAAAGCTTTTTTCAACGGAAGCATGTTTGGCGGGCTGATGATGGCCCTGATTGTTGCATTGTCGATTTTGGTTTTAGGACCTGATTTAACGGCAAGAAGTATATTTCCAAGCTATTCGTTAGCCCAAAAAATCAGCATCGGCAGTTTTCTGCAGCGCATCGAAGCCATCATGGCCGTCATGTGGTTTATTTCGCTCTATTTTAGGATCACTATATATTTATACGTAATTGTGTTGGCCATAGCTCAAATTTTTAATTTGAAAGATTATCGGCCTCTAATTTTACCTCTCGGGATGATCTTGGTCGTCATGTCGGTCGTCATATATCCGAATGTCCCTTACCAACAAAAGTGGGATGGGACAGTATGGTTATCTTATACGTTATCTATAGGCCTTTTTTTGCCTTTGCTGCTGCTCTGTATTCACGGGATACGAAAACTCTGGTCCAGAAAAAAAACAGGGTCCGAAGGATAGATCTTTATTCATCCTGTGAGCCATTATGAGCCTCAGTGAAATTTTTTTGCTGTAACCTGTTTACAGTGTGTACTTTTAGTTTATTTTAAACGAGTATTAAGCTGGCGCTAAGATTGGGCGTGTATGATGTGTTTAAGAATCTGGTAAATACATAAAAACCGGATGAGCTAAAGGCATGAATATTACTCCCGTTGGATATCCATATACCGTTCCACCCTGTCAGAATTTTAAAGAAAACAAAAGGAGACTTTACACTTATGAATCGAAAACGAATCATGGTCATCTGCACCTTGTTGTTGGCGTTGTCTATTGGGCAGTCCTCTACATGGGGAAGTCGGGCCAATGCTTCTGCACTGGCTCCAGAGAAAGCCCTTCAGGTACAGGATAGTGAAGCTTCCAAGGATGATGAGTTGCTGGAAACACTGGGTGTATCCTCGGATGAGCAATTGTATGATGCGTTGTATAACGGTCAAACCTTGGCAGATATTGCACAATATAATGAACGGGACGCTCAAGCTGTCGTTGATTTGCAGGTGGCTCAGTTGACGGAGCAGCTGGATCAACGGCTGGCCAACAAGAGTATTACGCCTGAGCAGTACCAAGCCCATAAGGCAGAATTGACGCATGTCGTTGCCAAGAGTGTGTTCGGACTGTAAAACAAGTCCATATAAAAAGGCGCTGAGCCCGTTGGGGATCAGCGCCTTTCTGCTGTCTGTATCTACGCTTACACTTGATGTACTCTAATCAGGTTGGTGGTACCAGTCTCGGCGACAGGAACGCCTGCCGACAGCACAATCGTGTCACCTTTCTGAATATATCCTGCATTCAGGGCATTGCGGATGGAGGATTCGAACATTTCATCCGTTGTCGCTACTTTATCGCCTTTAACCGGGAATACACCGGACAATAAACAAATTTTAGCGAACACCGTATTGTTCGGGGTAACCGCAATAATTGGGGCCTTTGGACGGTATTTGGACACCATCCGTGCCGTGAATCCGCTGGCAGTCGAGGTAATAATCGCTTTGGCATCCAGCTCAAGAGACGAGCTAACCGCACTCTGACTGATCACTTCGGTAATGTTTGTGCTTTGGCGTGCTCTGCGTTTATCGAACTGCTCCCGATAATCAAATTGCGATTCAGCTCTGGCAGCCACGGCAGCCATTGTCTGTACGGACTCGACAGGGTATTTACCCGCAGCGGATTCGCCCGACAGCATAACCACATCGGCTCCTTGCATAACGGCGTTAAACACGTCACTAACTTCGGCTCTCGTCGGACGCGGGTTTACCTGCATGGATTCCAGCATGTGTGTAGCCACGATCACCGGCTTGCCGACCAGATTACACTTGTCGATCATTTCTTTTTGCATCACAGGTACGTCCTGAATCGGCACTTCAACGCCCAGATCACCACGGGCTACCATAATTCCATCCGAAGCCTTGATAATGTCATCGAGGTTTTCCATACCTTCGGCATTTTCAATTTTAGAATAAATTTGTACATGCTCGGCGTTATGTCCCTTCAAAATCTCACGGATCTCACGAATATCATCGCCTTTACGCACAAAAGAAGCCGCAATAAGCTCAATACGCTGCTCCACCCCGAATTGGATGTGCTTCACATCGCGCTCTGTTACGCCCGGAAGGGTCGTATGAATCCCTGGCAGATTCACACCTTTTCTCGGTTTCAAAATACCGCCGCTTACAATGGTACAGATCATTTCGGATCCCTCAATAGAGGTTACAGTCAGATCGACCAAGCCATCATCAATGAGAATACGGTCGCCTGCTTTGATATCCTGCGGCATATCCGGGTAGTTGACCGAAATACGATGCTCGTCCCCCAAAATTTCTTCCGTGGTCAAAATAAGCTGGCTACCTGGCTTCAGCAGACAAGATGCCTCTCTCAGCTTGCCAATCCGTATTTCCGGTCCCTTGATATCCATCATGACAGGAATAAAGGTGTTCAGTTCCTTTGCAGCCTGCCGCACATTTTCAATACGTTTAACGTGATCTTCCAGCTCCCCGTGAGCCATGTTCAAGCGGGCTACTGTCATACCGGCCTGGATCATTTCTTTTAACAAATGAATGGAGTCGCAGGCAGGTCCCATAGTACAGATAATTTTTGTTTTAAGCATAGCATGTCATCCTCCTGAATGTCTTTATTGTTTACTTTCTATCCATTTTCACTTCTCTATCTATTAAACTTCTATGGTTCTATTTTACCTGTACCCGTGCGCCAAGACTATGAACTATAGTATGATGAATGTATTACAGTACAATACATTTTCAAGACATCGGAGAGTGATCCTCGTGATTACAATGACGGACATGCGACAGGACCATGGCATAGACTGGTACGAAAAGGCTGACCCGCATAGCAGCGACGATGACTTACTGTTCATTTTGGTTACCTTTGGAAAATGTGTATATTGGGTGAACGGTTGCAAGTTTATTCTCGGCAAGGGAGAAGCGCTGATTCTACCCGGACATTTGCCTTACTACGGCAAGAGCATTCCTACGCTTTTTCATACCAAGTATGTGATACATTGCCGCAAAACATGTACGAATCACGCACTCCCCCTACTGAATACAGAACAGCCGTTGCAGATCAAGCTCGGATGCTACGATATGCTGCATGAACGGATCAAGTCGGTGTACTACCAATGGACTGAGCGCCCGAGCTACTATGCAATGATGGCTGACTGCTTGCTGACCGAAGCGGTGATTTATATCAATCAGGAATGGGACAAAGTTGCCGTTTCTTCCGATAAAGAGAAGCATGTAGAGCATATGAAGCAGTATATTCAGAATCATTATCGGGAAAAGGTGACGAAAGAGGAGCTTGGCGACGCCATCCGTAAAACGCCCAACTACGCAGCCACACTGCTGCGCGAGGTAACACGCCAAACGATCAGCGAGCATGTACATACGCAACGTATTAAAACCGCCATCTACATGCTGACCGAGTCTCGACTGACGATTCGTGAAATTTCAGAGTATGTGGGGTATAGTGATGTTTCCTATTTTCATCGGATATTCAAACGGCTTACAGGCTGCTCCACATCCCAATTTCTGGATGAACGGTCTTCGATTGTCTAGTTCCATTAATCTGAAGTAAACCTGCATATACACAAAAAAGGCCGCCCCGCGTGGAGCGACCATTACATTTTTACTCATGAGCATGTGTCTGCATGTACTCGTATCACCTAAGCGGTGTTAATTGGAGGAACCCGCTGTTTTTACTTCCTCCAGCATTTTATCGTTATAGCCAAACATCCAAGTCAGGACAAAAGCTACAGCCATAGCAGCCACGTTCGCCAAAATATAAAGCGGAAGCTGATGATTCATGTAGAGCAGTGTGCCCGGAATGACCGTAATGGCCATACCTGTAGCCGCCAAATGGAAGATCGAAGCGATAAAGCCGCCAACCGCTCCGCCGATCAGCCCCATGACAAAAGGCTTCATGTATCTCAGGTTAACCCCGAAAATAGCCGGCTCGGTAATCCCCAGAAAAGCGGACAACGAGGAAGGAAGTGCTAACGCTTTCAGCTTGCCGTTCTTCGTTTTCAGTCCAACCGCCAGACAAGCCGCACCTTGGGCAGCCATAGCGCAAGTAATGATCGCATTGAAGGCGTTTACGCCATTCTTTTCAAGTAGTTGAATTTCCAGAAAATTAAATATATGATGCACACCTGTAACTACGATAATCTGATGCAGAAAACCGATGACAATCCCTGCGATACCGAAAGGCAAATCCAGTACAAGCGTCGTTCCTTGCAGTACCCATTCTTCAAGAGAATGGAAAACCGGACCGATGGCAAACAGCCCGAGTGTAATCATGATCAACAGTGTTAAAAATGGCGTAAGAATCAGATCCAGCGCTTCGGGTACCCGTTTGCGCAGCCCCCGTTCCAGCTTGGCTCCGATCAAACCCACGAAGAAGGCTGGCAATACCGAGCCCTGATAACCCACCACAGGGATGAAGCCGAACATCGTCAAGGGATGAGCTGAGCCGTCCGCAACAGCATAGGCGTTAGGCAAGGCCGGGTTCACCAGCATCAGACCGAGAACGATACCGAGCACCGGGCTACCGCCGAATACTCTAAAGGCTGACCACGCGACCAGCGCAGGTAGAAAAGCAAAAGCCGTATCCGTCAATACTTGGGTAAACAATAGGAAATTCGGTGAAATATCCTGCGGCGTCATGCCGAACAGGGCCAGAATTTGCGGCTGGGTAAGCAAGCCGCGCAATCCCATGAACAGCCCTGTAGCAACCAGCACCGGAATAATCGGTACAAATACGTCGCCAAAGGTACGAATGGAGCGTTGGAAGATGTTGCCTTCCTTTTTCGCCTGACTCTTCACTTCTTCTTTAGATGATCCGGTCACTCCAAGCTTCTCGACCTCTTCAAAAATCCGATTGACCGTACCTGTACCAAAAATAACCTGATACTGACCCGAGTTGAAAAAAGCTCCTTTGACCTTGTCGATTTCTTCGACCTTTTTCTGATCAATCTTTTCCTTGTCATGCACCATAATCCGCAGGCGTGTCGCGCAGTGAGCAAAGGACGCAATATTTTCCTTCCCACCGATTGCTTGGATCACTTCTTTGGCTATTTCCCGGTTCTCCGTCATGATGTTCATCCTCTCGTTCATTCCGTTATGTTATTGATGATTAACGATCCACTTGATGATTTTGAATATTCATGTAAAATCCCATTTTACCGCTTGGAAGAGAGCCTCTCCCTTGTCGGCAAAAAAGCGTATTTCGTCACTCTCTGGGTGCGGAAAAATACGACTGGTGAACACCTCTTCCCCATCATTGACAAAAATTTCAACCGAAGACGTATCCACGAACAGATGAAGCTTGATACGGTCCCCATTCACTGCGCACTGTCTTATCTCACCATACGAAGCAGCGACAGGCTCACCCGATTGCGAACGGTCCATCACAAGCTTGTGACTGACGGCATCATATCGGATCACCGTTTTCTCGGTCGCACTTGCACGGAATTCAATACCGCATGCCTTGGCGCTCAAAAGATCAAACTCACAAATCAGCTCATAAGCCGTACCCTTGAAGCCCGTATAGGTTCTGCTCTCCGACGTTAATGTGTCGGCTACCCGCTCCTCACGCTTTCTACGCAGCGTAGTCAGCTCAGGTATCGGCCTTTGTATGAGTTTACCCTCATGAAGCGTAAGCTCCCTCGGCAGCGTCAGGCAATGCGCCCATCCGTTCGGATCTGTCGGATAATCGATATCCGGCAATCCCATCCACGCCACCATAATACGCCGCCCCTGCGGGTCAACCATCGTCTGCGGTGCATAAAAGTCAAAGCCTCGGTCCAGCTCGCGGAATGCCCCATGCTTCAATATTCTGGTCTCGGTATCCATCGGCTTGCCGATCACGTAACCCGATTGATAAATGTTGTGATACTCATCCCCGGAAGGCTCCAGACCCTGAGGAGAAAATACCAATACACCCGAGCCGTCCAGTTCAAAATAATCCGGGCATTCCCACATGTATCCAAACGTCTCCAGCCCTGTGCGCACTTCCCCCTCAAACTGCCACGTATGGAGGTCGGTTGACCGATAAAGGACGGCGCAGCCTGTTGCATTCGCTCTCTGGGCACCGATCACACAGTAAAAGCTGTCCCCGTCCTTCCACAGCTTGGGATCACGAAAATGATCCGTATATCCTTCCGGCACGTTCGGAATCACGGGATGCTCCCATTTTGTAATGAGACCGCTCTTATCCATAACGGCCATACATTGATAAGGATGTCTGATCCAGTCCCCGTCACGTGTATTTCCCGTATACAGCATATACAGCTTGCCCTCATGCTCCATCGCGCTACCTGAATAAGCACCATGTGAATCAAAGTAATCACCCGGTGCGATACCGATGCCCGCGTCGTCCCATGTGACCAAATCTCTGGACTTCAAATGATACCAGTATTTCATTCCATGATCGGTTCCAAACGGGAACCACTGATAGAACAAATGGTATTCACCCTGATAATACGAAAAGCCATTAGGATCATTGAGCAAGCCTGTCGATGGCTGAATATGAAACTCCTGCCGCCAGTGACATTGCTCCACCTTTTTCTCCAAGCTGGCTATTTCACCGGGCTCTGCCTGCTCAATCAGTCGATACTTTTGTTCTTTTGTCATTTTCATAGGTGTACCTCATTCTTATTAAAACTTTCGTCTCAGGAACCGGTTCCAATTCAATGAAAAAATATAATATAAAGGAACCGATTCCCATGCGATTAAAAAATTACTCATCCATGGATTTGTAACCGATTCCACTTGTGCCCGAGTGCCGTGGAACCGGTTTCGTAGAAATTATAATCCACCTGTTCAGCGTTTGTCAACGCTTTCTCTCTCTATCAGAGAATAATTCATAACAGTCACTTTCTCTACCGGTTTGTGTTCTACCAGCCGTACAATATTTTGCGCCGCTACGCGTCCTGCTTCCATGTACGGATATTGCACGGTTGTCAGCGCGGGATGAATCACCTCCGTAATATCGTATCCCCCGAAGCCGGTCACCGACAATTCCGACGGAATGGCAATCCCTCTGGAATACGCCGCGTTGATCACGCCAAGTGCAATATTATCCGTAGCACACACCATTAACGACGGCTTAAATCCATCTAAAATCGCAGACGCAGCCACCCGTGCATCGGACATTTTAAATCCGGTTTCATAGTATCTGATATCGTACCCGGCCGCTTGCTCCAGTTGCTTCACATCGTCCGTATGAGCTTGAGCGGGCAATGCATCCCGAACAGCCTGCTTAAAACCCTCCTTGCGCCGCACACCGACAGCGACATCCTTTTCCGTAACGCCGACGTAGGCAATTTCACGGTGGCCCTGTGACAGAACATACGCGCCGATATCATATCCCGCCCGGTAGTCATCATGGATAAGACTATGAAGCTGCGTGTGCTGCTGTCCCACCAGCAAAACCGGAATGGCAATGTCGCGAATCGCAGTCAGATGCTCGTCAGTAATTTCAGCGGCCAGCAAAATAATACCGGAAATCTTTTGCCGACCCAACTCGTAAATGGCTTCGATTTCACGCTTCACATCCTGGCTCGTATTCGAGATCAGCATCTGATAATGCTGGGCCCTCAGTTCTTCATCTATACCCATCAGCGTATGGGATGTCGCGAAGGAATCCAGACGTGGCACAACGGTTCCGATTATGTTAGTCCGCTTCGCTTTCAGGCTCTGGGCAAAAGTATTAGGCACATATCCCGTGGCCTTGACCACCTTTTCAATTTTACGTCTTGTATCCAAACTGACTGCTCCACCATTCAAAAAACGGGATACCGTACTCTTGGATACGCCAGCCATTTGGGCTATATCTGCAATCGTCTTATTCATGAGCTCCCCCGGATTGTCTTCATTTTCACAAGCTTCCAAAACGTCTTTTTTTTCATCCCCCTATAATAACATATGGCGGGGTTGAAATGCTGTGGCTCCAGACCCATCATGGACAAAAAACGCCGCTCCCTTCATTGAAGAAAGGAACGGCGTATCTTGGAGGTTGAGTTTAAAAATCAAAGTTATCCGGATCGGGACCTACCCGATGATTCGCATTTAACGCCTGAATTCGGTCCATATCCTCTTGCGTCAATTCAAAATCAAAAATGTCGGCATTTTCAACAATCCGATGCGCCTTGGTAGACTTGGGAATGGTAACAACTCCCTGCTGCACATCCCAGCGTAAAATCACTTGTGCCACCGATTTGCCATACTTGGCCGCTATGTCTTGCAGTACCGCATGATTGAGCAATTGGCCTTGCATTAACGGGGACCAAGCCTCCATTTGAATATTGTTCTTTTGACAGAATTGCAGCAGCTTGGCTTGTGTTAATTGTGGATGAAACTCCACCTGATTTATCATTGGTGTGATCTCTGCATCCTTCATAAGGTCTTCCAAATGATGAATCTGGAAGTTGCTGACTCCTATAGCCTTGATCCGCCCTTCTTTATACAAGGACTCCAAAGCTCTCCAGGCTTCTTTATACTTCCCTTGAACCGGCCAATGAATCAAATACAGATCCAGATACTCCAGACCCAGCTTGTCCAGGCTTGCTTCATAGGCTGCCCGTGTCTCTTCATACCCCAGATCGGCATTCCACACTTTGGACGTCACGAAAAGGTCTGCTCTGGACAGGTTATTTTCCTGCAGGGCTTCGCGGATGGCTTGTCCTACACTACTTTCGTTGGCATAAGCTGCGGCTGTATCTATACTGCGATAACCATGCCTCACAGCCGCTTTGATGGCATCGACCAGCTCTGCGCCTTCCTCCACTTTAAATACCCCTATTCCGAACCAAGGCATGTGAACTCCGTTGTGCAATGTTGTTGTGCTTTGTAAGTTTTGAGTCATTGTTTATCTTCCTCTCTACATTTTTTAAGATTGTGAAGCTATTGCGGTGGTTGTATCCCTTTTTTCTAGCGTGCGACTCCAGCCTGTGAGTAGAACCGCAGCGAAAACCATAATCGCCCCGATCCAAGTCGTATGAATGAGACCCAGTGCATCCGTCACAACTCCACCTACATAAGCTCCAATCGCAATCCCCGCGTTGAAAGCAGCGATATTGACGGCAGAAGCGACATCTACGGCTTTGGGGGCAAAACGTTCAGCCAACATTACCACATATACCTGTAGACCGGGCACGTTCATGAACGCAAGCAATCCCATGAAGAAAATCGTAATCAGTCCGGCGGTTTTAAAAGGAGCAGTGAACAGCAGGACGAGCAGGACAATCGCTTGAATCAGGAACATGTAAAATAAAGCTGAAAGCGGCTTGCGGTTCGCTGCTTTTCCACCAATGACATTCCCGATGGCAATCGCGATTCCATACAGCAAAAGAATAAACGTTACCGTACTTTGCTTAAATCCGGTTATGTCGTGAAGCAATGGAGATAAATAAGTAAACACCACAAACGTGCCTCCATACCCCAAAGCTGTAATGATAAATGCAAGCAGCAAGCGGCCATTGGTAACCAGTTTGACTTGCTCGCGGAAAAGGGTTCTGTTCCCCTTTCGCAGAGTGGATGGCAGCAAAATCAGATTCGCAATGAGTGCCACCACACCGACGATCACAATCGCCATGAAGGCCGCTCGCCAGCCCCATTGCTGCCCAATAAAGGTTCCTAAGGGTACACCCGTGACCGTGGCTACGGTCAACCCGGAGAACATAATGGAAATGGCACTGGCTCGGCGATCATTGGGTACAAGATCGGCTGCGATAGTAGAGCCAATGGACATGAACACTCCATGGGAAAATGCCGAGATCACACGTGCAATCAGCAGTATGACAATTCCACTGGAGAACGCAGCGAGGCTGTTGCCTGCAATAAATACGATCATGATCCACAGCAGCAGCGTTTTACGGGGAACACTGGATGTTAACGAGGTCAGGATAGGCGCCCCGATGGTTACCCCTAAGGCATACAGCGTGACGGTTAAGGCCGACATGGTTACGGATATGTGCAGGTCCTCAGCGATCAAGGGAAGCAATCCCACGCTGATGAACTCAGTTGTCCCAATGGCAAAGGCGCTTACGGCTAAAGCCAGTAATGGCCAAATACTTCGTTTTGAGTCTGGCGACATGTGTTTCACTCCTATCTATAGAAATCTTCGACCAGCAAATGTTATTATGAGTTATTCAGGCAAGTATGAACAGTACGTACTTTTTAGTGATATAGGTACCAAAAAGTACCCTAAACAAAAAGTGAAACACACGGAGGGATCGGCATTGGGTCAGAAAAAATACAATATCTCAGTTGAGGCGACTTTGGAGGTTATCGGGGGGAAATGGAAGTGTGTGATCCTGTGTCATTTGACACATGGGAAAATGCGGACAAGCGAATTGAAGCGCATCATGCCTTCGATTACACAAAAAATGCTGACGCAGCAGCTTCGGGAATTAGAGGAAGATGGCATCGTCAATCGGATTAGCTACAATCAGGTGCCTCCCAAAGTGGAGTACGAACTTAGTGAGTATGGTTGCAGCCTGAAAGGCATATTGGATTCTCTGTGCGCCTGGGGAGAAAAGCATATTATTAAAGAGTACGGGGATAAATCCGCTGTACTGGAGGATAACATTTTGAATAAGCTGTAAAAAAGAGTGCCTCCTTTCCTTCTTTCTAAGTCCTTGTACCCTTGATGGAACTTTGTACAATAATCTACAATGTAAAAAGTTTCACATATTCTACTTTGGAAGAAGGATCATGCACAATGAAAAAAAACTGGAGAGTTTGCTTGTCCAGCATGTTTGCTATTTTCTTGGTTGTGTCGGCAACCGGATGTAATTCTCAGCCCGCCACTTCTAAAACCACCAACACTTTATCTTCACCAACTAGTAGCGCCCATGCGGTTGTTCAGAAAAAACCACACTGGTCCTATGAGGGAGATCAGGGGCCGGAGCATTGGGGAGAGCTGGAAAAAGATTTTGCTGCTTGCGGTAACGGCCAGGAACAATCCCCCGTCAACATAGAACATACTCGTCTGGAAGCTTCGCAAACGCAGCAACCGTTGCAGGTTCACTACACCACCGCCAAAGCATCCATTCTGAATAACGGACATTCGATTCAACTCAACACAGCAAGCCCCGACAATACTATTGTGGTAGACGGGACTCGTTATACTTTAAAGCAGTTTCATTTCCATCATCCCAGCGAGCACCAGATTGATGGTAAAAATGCCGAGATGGAGCTTCACTTTGTTCATCAGAGCGACAACGGCCGCACAGCAGTTTTAGGCGTCCTTATTCAAAAGGGCAAGGAAAACAAAGCCTTCAACAGTATTTGGTCCAAACTGCCGAAAGATACTACCACCCAAGAATCGGCTCTGGAGGAAGGAATTAATCTTGCTGCGCTCCTGCCGAAGGACCTGCATTCGGTTCGCTACAACGGCTCTCTGACTACCCCGCCATGTACGGAGCATGTGAACTGGACGGTACTGGAACAGCCTATCGAAATGTCAGCAGACCAAATCAGTCGGTTCGCTACCATTTTTCCTGATAACCATCGCCCTGTGCAACAACTTGGAGCCCGTGAACTGACTGCGGATAAATAATGAAATAAGTACCCTACGACAGCTAACAGAAACTCTGCCGCCGCTGACAGTAAAATACCAAGAAGCCCCTCTGTCCAAAGATAAACAGGGAGCTTCTTGGTTATTTTAGTTGTTGCCATTCTTTACAAACGCACCAGTTCCTCCACCTGCACTGGCTGGCCCGTACGGATAGAGCGATTGGCGGCAATGCCCGTTAAAATGGACCAAGCTCCATCTAGATGTGAGGCTGCGCGATGAAACCGATCATCTGCCGGCTTATCAAAAATATCCCGCAGCATGACCGGATCACCACCGCCATGACCACCCACGCCTTCCTCTACTTCCACCTCATAAGGTGCTGCAAAGTGGGGATAGATCGTGATGGTTTTTTCCTTTAAAGCCCCCTTGATGCCGTTGAACACGATGATAAATCCCTCCCAAGGCATGTAAGCATTCAGCGAGTAGTTCATCACCGTCTTGTTCTTGTACTTCACCATGACACTAAGCGTGTCCTCAATGCTAATATTGTTCGCCAAATACGCTTTGATCCCGCACATAGCCATCCTCATGCTCGGCATCCAAATACATGAAACTGGGGGCCAATGAACAGATAGCCCCGGTCGCAATCCCATCCGGCGCTTACTTGACCGCCTTGGAAATGATCTGATTCAGCTTCTCAATCGTTCCCGTCGCATCCTGCTTGCCCAGAAACATTAGATCAATCGTCTCCGTGATATCCGAGTTTAATCCCGGTACCTGAGCGTCGTAGGCCAATGCGGAACCGTGGGCATGCCCTTTGTCACGTCCTTCGGTCAAATAGCTTGAATGCTCAATTGTCGCCTTTTTCATAATGCTCTCATCTGCGGGGGCAAGCGTACCTATGGCATTTCCACCTTCAACCAGTCGCGCCTCCTGCCCCTTCACCGAGACGTAGAATGCGGCCAGTTTCATAGCCTCTTGCAGATGCGGACTGTTTTTGTTCACGGCTACGTAAGCAACTGGAATGGCGACAGGTTCATTTTTGCCTGTGTTGGAAGGCCAGTAAATATAATCAAAATCGAGGCTTTTATTCTGGCTAAACAGCGGCTCCAGCCATCTTCCCGCCGCCAGCATACCGACCTGGTTGGACATGAACATTGCGTCAGCCCCTTGCCCCTTGGGAAGTGAGCCGAGATATACCGCATTTCCCTTTTTCACCATATCGTACATGAAGCCAAAGGCTTCCTTGCCCTTTTCATTGTGGTCCAGCACATACTTGCCTTGTTCATCAAAAATCCGTCCGCCATTCGACCACACCCATGAATACCAGTGAGCCCACCAGTTTTCTGCAATATAGCCCTGTTTTCCGGCAGCCTTCAGCTTCGATGTGACTTCCTCAAACGCATCCCAATTCCACTTGCCTTCGTCGTAGTATTCCTGCGGTGTCTTCACACCGGCATCCTTAAAAACCTTCTTGTTGTAGTACATCACCATGGGATTCGAGTCAGGAGTGACCCCATAGATTTCGCCATCACGCTTCGCCGGTCCCCATAATCCTTCCGGAAAATCCTCAGCCTTCACATCACTCGCATCACTTTTTAAAAATTCACCCAAAGGCTGTACCTGCTTCGCTCCAATCAAACGTGCAATCGTTGGCTCATACGAATAAAACACGTCCGGCCCGCGCCTTCCCTGAAGCTGTGTCAACAGCTTTTGCTCATATTGGTCTCCCGGTACAGGCACCAGCTTGACCTCAATATTCGGGTTTTCCTTCTCAAAGGCATTGAGCGCCCGCTGGTACACCTTCACCTCAGCGGGATTACCCCAAGCTTGCATCGTGAGCCGCACCTTTTGCCCATCGGTGTTCTCCAGCTTGGGAGAGGTAGTGCATGCCGCTGCAAGTAAAATCAGAACGACGAGAAAAAATCCAATTTTTATCCAGCTCATATAATTGTCCACCTTAACCGCCTCCTGTAGCTTGCATAGTTGTATGGCATCCTTTTATTAAAGCGCTCACAAAAACTTCCCCTATCATCATATGTAGGAGGAGGGAACACGATATCCCCATTTTCATGTATATCTAAAATTTTTTCTTCCCGACAAGATATGTGTATGTAAAATGTGGTGCAAAACGAACAAGGCAGCCTTTGGAGCAAGGCTGCCTTAAATGTGTTATTGGAATATAGAGACTACTTTCAGCTACAAAACGGACAACGCTCCCTCAGGTTGCTCCGCTCTGACAAGCAAAGCTGCTTGGGCGGCGGCAATGCGGGCAAATGGCACCCGGTACGGTGAGCAACTGACATAGTCCAGTCCGCTACGATGACAAAAGAGAATAGACTCTCTATCCCCGCCATGCTCACCACAGATACCTGTCTCCAGAAAGGGCTTTTTCTCCTTACCCTTGATAACAGCCCATTCGATCAATTTGCCTACGCCATCCTGATCCAACACCTGAAAAGGGTTGGCTTCCAGAATATTCTTTTCCATATAGGAGCCGAGGAATTTACCTTCGGCATCATCCCGACTGTAACCAAAGGTCATTTGTGTCAGATCATTGGTTCCAAAGGAGAAAAAGTCGGCGTACTGGGCCACACTGTCTGCCAACAGGGCGGCTCTTGGAACCTCAATCATGGTACCCACCCGATACTTGAACCACTTGAATTCCTCGCTAAGCACCTGAACGGCTACCTCATCAACCAGCTCCCTCATTTGCTTGAGTTCATTAGAGTGACCAACCAGCGGAATCATAATCCCCGGTCTCACATCCACGCCCTTGCGCAGTGCCACTTCCGCGGCCTTAAAAATCGCTTCAATCTGCATGTCGTAGATCTCTGGAAACAGAATGCCCAGCCGAACACCGCGCAGACCCAGCATAGGGTTAACTTCTCGCAGGTCGTGCACCTTGGAGATGGTACTTTTAAGACGTTGAAGCTCCTCTACATGGCCCCCCAAAAGCTCAAGCTCCCGCTGCTGCTCCTGAAGCTGTTCCAGATTCGGCAGGAACTCATGTAACGGCGGGTCCAGCAGGCGAATCGTCATCGGCAAACCGTCCATCGCACTGAACATAGCTTCAAAGTCAAATTGTTGCATTTGGAGCAGACGATCCAAATGCAGAATCCGCTCCTCCTGATCATCGGCCAAAATCATCGCCTGAACGATAGGCAGACGATTGCCCGAGAAAAACATATGCTCCGTCCGACAAAGCCCGATGCCTTCGGCCCCAAATTCCCTGGCTTTGACTGCGTCGAGTGGCGTATCCGCATTGGTGTAGACCTTCAACGTCCGAATTCCGTCCGCAATCTCCAGCAGCTTCAGTAACTCCGGTGTAATGGCCGGCTCGTTGAGCGACAGACTGCCTCGGTACACCTGTCCGGAGGTCGAATCGAGCGAAATATCCTCCCCTTCCTGAAAGGTCAGGGTACCGATGCTGACGCTTCGACTGTCCAGATCAATGCTCAGCGTGTCACAGCCACAAATGCAAGGTTTACCCATGCCTCTCGCAACCACAGCAGCATGGCTGGTCATCCCACCTCGACTTGTCAGCACGCCTTCGGCGGCAATGATCCCGTGAACATCGTCAGGTGAGGTCTCCACACTGACCAGGATGACTTTCTGCCCATCCTTCGTCCAGTTCTCTGCCGTATCGGCGTCGAATACAATGCGCCCACTCGCTGCGCCGGGCGAGGCTGGCAGACCATGGGCAATCGCCACCAGCGGTGTGGAAGTATCAATGGAGCGATGCAGCAGTTGATCCATGTGGGACGGTTCGATCCGCTGGACAGCCTCCTCTTTGCTGATGATCCCTTCCTCCACCAGATCCACAGCTATTTTTACAGCCGCCTGCGCCGTTCTTTTGCCACTGCGCGTCTGCAACAGATACAAATTTCCTTTTTCAATCGTAAATTCGATATCCTGAATATCCCGGTAATGACGCTCCAACAAGGAAGCTAGCTCTTCCAGACGATCATAGACTAGCGGCTGCTCCTTCTGGAGCTGCGCAATAGGGTTCGGGGTGCGTACTCCGGCTACGACATCCTCCCCCTGAGCGTTCACCATATACTCGCCGTACAGTTCCTTCACACCTGTGGAGGGATTGCGGGTGAAGAGCACCCCGGTTCCACTGTCGTTACCGAGATTGCCAAACACCATGGCCTGAATGTTCACTGCTGTTCCTTGTTCATCTGGAATACCGTAAGCCTTGCGGTAAACCTTGGCACGCATATTGTTCCAACTACGGAATACAGCTTCTACCGCCAGTTGCAATTGCTGATATACATCCTGTGGAAACGGCTGTCCGCTTCGCTCTGCGACAAGACCTTTATAACTTGCGATCAGTTCCTTCCATTCTTTCGCGCTAACCTCCTGGTCACTGGCACGCCCATTGGTTTGCTTGCTCTGTTCCTGAAGCTGATCAAAATGAATGGAGTCTATACCCAGCACTACATTGCCAAACATTTGAATAAATCTGCGGTAACAGTCATAGGCGAAGGTTTCATTTCCCGTCTGCTCGGCCAATCCACGCACAGTTTCATCATTAAGACCCAGATTCAGAATCGTATCCATCATACCGGGCATCGAGCTGACTGATCCTGAACGAACAGATACCAGCAGGGGGCGCTCTGTATCTCCGAATATAGCCGACTGGGCTTCCTCAATGTCGTGCAGGGTGATTACAATTTCCCCCATTAAGCCCTCCGGAAGCTTGCCGCCGGAAGTAAAGTAGGCCCGGCACGCCTCAGTGGTCACCGTAAAACCGGGAGGGATTGGAAGACCCAGTGTCGTCATTTCCGCGAGGTTTGCGCCTTTTCCCCCTAACAGCGCTTTCATCCCCAACCTACCTTCATTAAATGAATACACTCTTTTCAACATTGAATTCATTCCCTCCGCTTGTTCAGATGCATGCCTGAATTAGTCAGTCAGTATGTCTATCTAAAGTTGTAACACAAAGCAGGAGGTTATTTCAATATATATGACGTAATATATACTCATAACATTTATTTATGATGTTTTAATTAATGAATAAACTTATTTATAAAACACTTTAATTCGTGGTTAGCCGTCCGTTCTGCAACCCAAGTCGGGTTCCAAAAAAGCAAAAAACGTCTGTTTATACAGACGCCCTTTTGCTCAATTCCGTTTTCTTTTCTTACATCTCAATTCGATAGCATCTTTTCAAAAATATTAAAACCGTCCGTTTCACCTATATAAGTATAGCCGCATTGTCTGTAAAACTGGCTAAGCTTGTCATTCCCCGCAATGCAGTCTAATCGGATTCGGTCCTTGCCTGTGAATGCGATCCCTTTTTCAATCCATTGCACCAGCTCGCGGCCTAGCCCCTTCGTGGTGTTATGGCGATCCACGACCAAACGGTGCAGGTATACTGCCATTCCTGGCTCGGAATCCGCTTCATTTAATCCCCACAACTTACGATCCCATGCACTGGGCTGCTGTTGCAGAATCATGGAGCCTGCCAAGGGATGCCCCTCTGATTTTCGGAAAATGACCACTTCTCCGCGCGAAATAGCGCCTCCCAGATTATGATCATCCTTTCCTTTCAATAGGTTGCCCCATTGAGTGGAACCCTTGCTGTGCAGCCATCTGGCAGTCTGTAAAATTAACTCCTGCACCTGATCCTGATCCTCTGCGCCTGCCTGAAACGCGCGTAATTCCGGATTGACGAATGGATCGACAATTTGTAGTGTTGTCATGCTGCACCTCAGCTCTCTTTATGATCTATGAAAACTATATCATAAAGGCTCGTTTTGCCCATACCTAGTTCACGTATAGCTTCGGTAGCTTCGGCTGCGGTAATCTCTCTGGATTTCCACTTATCGTACATCCGGATAAATTCAGGCTACGTTCTGTCTCTTAGTCCTTCCAAACTTCACCCATTCTTTTTTAGCAACAGCGATCCCTTACGCTTGCCGGACACGTTCCTTTTTCCCGTTCCTGTTCGGCTCCCCATGCCAGCATACTAAGGAATGGATCCTCCAACAGCTTCCCCATATCGCCTAGATCCTTCACGGAATTTCAGTGGCTTCTTCAAGGAAATCTCAAATAGTTTCAAAATAATTCAAAATTATATTATATTCGCAAAAAAAGAAAGTTGATTTTATAAATTGGTTGTTATATTGATTTTGATAACTCCTACCTTGTATGTACATATATGAACATAAGGGAGGAATATTTCCGATGGGTGCTATTGAAGATTATCGACGCGAGCTTTATAGAATTGCTTGGCGAATACAGTATCGTACAAAACGAGATCGGAAACGTGAAATTTCTTTAGAATCCAAGCCTAATCTCTTTCAATGCTCTTTTTCCGAAGAGTCTGATAACAAATTAATGGTGCAATCATATATTAATAGATTAAGGTCTGAGGTAGGCAAAAAAGTCATCTATGAAATTTACATAAACGATAAAACGGAAGTCCAAGTTGCCAAGGAACTCCATATTACACAACAGGCGGTGAACAAATGGAAAAAGAAGGCGCTTCACGATTTATGTCAGATGATGAGTTTATGAAATTAGTAGAGCTGCCCAAACCAAATCCGATGCAGAAGCCATGAATGCAATTTTTCAATATTTCGATCAAGATATTAAACGATTAAGTAAATTTATCCTTATGCCAAAAGAGGATGCCATCCAGAGTATGAAAACCGAACTCCTTGAGCTTATCATGAAAAAATAAAGAGTCCTTGGCGATAAGCTGCTTCCGGTTCCCTACCGGGGGCAGCTTATTTAGTTTTGCTGTGGTCGAGGTTGGGATATATTCCTCAACTCTTCTCGCATGGAGGGGAATTTTCTTGATCCAGAAAAAAATTCATGTTCAGGTTGTTTAGTTACAGCCCCCAACTCCTATATAAGTGTAGGGGATAATCGAGCAAAGTACATGAATTAGAAAAATTTATGTCTTCGCAATTTTCACGATTTGGTTGTAATTCAGAGCCTTAAATCACCTACATAAGTGAAAGAGTATTGAAGACTGACATCAAAAAATGTGGAGCCATTTGGATGTCAGCGACTCCATCAATTCTCTCACAAAATAATCAGGAGGTTAGTATATTATGGCAAGATCACGGGAATATGCAGCAACAGTGACTGTAAGTCGAAGACAGTTGACAAAAATGTCAATTGCACAGGACGAGGTAATTAGAAGTGGGAACTTCGAGAGCGGTGAAACCGCTACAGCAACATTGATTGCAACTTTATCGGGAATTTCAGCTACCGTTTTGGGGTTGCTTTTCATTGCTAGCACTCCAGTAGGGATTGCAACAGGGATTGCCTCGCTTGCAGCCTCCCTGTTTGGTGCAGGAATGGGCTCGTCAGTTAACGAATATCTTCAAAATGGTGTTAATGGTATGGATCGAATCACTAATACTATTATTGCTAATGATCTACAATACGATCTTTACCAAATTAAATTCCCATTCCTGGAATACACCTTAGAAGACGACACCGTCATCCGCTTTATTACAGGTAACGGTGTTATACTCAAAGCACATTCCGAAAATGGATGGGAAGTTTTCTAAAATGTGATTTAGTAAATTTGCATAACAAGAAGGTCAGCTGATACCAGCTGACCTTCTTGTTATGCAAATTTACTTCACGAAAAGTGTATCCATGGAAGTTTTAAATGAATTATAATCGAATCCATCTGTTATCGTGTACGTTTGATATAAATTTTTTCTTCGCCCGCCAGAACCAGAAATAGAAATAGACTTACTATTTAAAATTTGTATACTATAATCCGCTGGCACATCTTGATCAGTCTTCGGACGGATAATAACAGTATAAAAATAAGCAGCCTTAATCTTGTTGTTTATTTTACTGACTTTTTTAAGTTTAACATTGGACAATTGGTTCAATATTGCTTGAACTCGTTCCTTATCCTTCAAAATTACATCTACGTCTGGATCAGTTGACGGAGTTAACTCAGAGGGTCTTCTGGATATCTGTAAATAAACTTTGTCGACATTTACTTGATTTAGTACAACTTCTTGCATAGACGTATTCAAATTCAGCAAATAATAAGTGCCATAAATACCCCATGCTAGTACGAAGACGATAGCGACAGCAATATTAATAGTACGTTTTTTCATCAAGTCACTTCCTCGTGTTTTCGATTTTTATTTAGTAATTTTATCCTTTCTATAGTCAATCATACTATAAAAAGTAAAAAATCATAGCGGTGTATACAAAAAAATATAACCTACATAAATTCCCTCATTTAGCTACGCAATTATGTTTTCATAGTCGGCTATGTATCGATAAAAGCTCGTTTTTAACATGTCTAGAGCATTCATTGCCGCAACTGCGGTCAGCTCACCGGCTTTCCATTTTTCGTATACCTGAGTAAACTCAGAGCCGTTCTGCTTCTTTGGTCGGACAAATTTTATACCTTCCCTTTAAAAATTTCGATCCCTTCCACTTGTCGGACACGGTTCTTTTTCCCGTTCCTGTTCGGCTCCCCATGCCAGCATACTAAGGAATGGATCCTCCAACAGCTTCCCCATATCGCCTAGATCCTTCGCGAATTTCAGTGGCTTCTTCAAGGAAATCTCAAATAGTTTCAAAATAATTCAAAATTATATTATATTCGCAAAAAAAGAAAGTTGATTTTATAAATTGGTTGTTATATTGATTTTGATAACTCCTACCTTGTATGTACATATATGAACATAAGGGAGGAATATTTCCGATGGGTGCTATTGAAGATTATCGACGCGAGCTTTATAGAATTGCTTGGCGAATACAGTATCGTACAAAACGAGATCGGAAACGTGAAATTTCTTTAGAATCCAAGCCTAATCTCTTTCAATGCTCTTTTTCCGAAGAGTCTGATAACAAATTAATGGTGCAATCATATATTAATAGATTAAGGTCTGAGGTAGGCAAAAAAGTCATCTATGAATTTTACATAAACGATAAAACGGAAGTCCAAGTTGCCAAGGAACTCCATATTACACAACAGGCGGTGAACAAATGGAAAAAGAAGGCGCTTCACGATTTATGTCAGATGATGAGTTTATGAAATTAGTAGCACTTGCCCAAACCAAATCCGATGTAGAGGCCATGAATGCAATATTTCAATATTTCAATATTTCGATCCAGATATTAAGCGATTAAGTAAATTCATCCGGATGCCAAAAGAGGATGCCATCCAGAGTATGAAAACCGAACTTCTTGAGTTTATCATGAAAAAATAAAGAGTTCTTGGCGATAAGCTGCTTCCGGTTCCCTACCGGGGGCAGCTTATTTAGTTTTGCTGTGGTCGAGGTTGGGATATATTCCTCAACTCTTCTTGGATGGAGGGGAATTTTCTTGATCCAAAAAAATTCATGTTCAGGTTGTGTAGTTACAGCCCCCAACTCCTATATAAGTGTAGGGGATAATCGAGCAAAGTACATGAATTAGAAAAATTTATGTCTTCGCAATTTTCCGATTTGGTTGTAATTCACAGCCTTAAATCACCTACATAAATGAATGAGAATTGAAGACTGATATCAAAAGAATGTGGAGCCATTTAGATGTCAGCGACTCCATCAATTCTCTTATAAAAATGCGGGAGGTAATAAATTATGGCACAAATTCATTCTCAACACGTAACTTATCTTTCAAAAGAACAATTAAAGGAAATGGTCGAGCAATATACTGGAGAATCCGCTGCCACATTGGCATTCGCAATCGAATCATTTGGTCTTGGTGTTTGCGCTAATGCCCTTAAAGCAAAAATCCCACCTGTGATTGTAGCATGGATGGTAGCAATTACTACAGTTGTAGCTGGTGCAGCCCTTCTTAACAATGTTAACACCTATACTGAAAGAGCGAATTTTGTAGGTTTGTTGGAAAATCTTATTGATAATCCTAGACAGTTCACCCGATTCAAAGTAGTATCGACAATTTGGATGGAATGGCATGAAGGCCCGACAATGGGGTACTATAACTATTATACGACAGTCTCCTATGATGTAGCCTAAACAGTAAACATACAAAAAGAGGGGGCGGATCAATTCCGCCCTTTTTTTCTGATCTCAGTAAAAGTTACGCCGCTGTAAATGAGGAAATATAATTCTCCAATTAGAAAAAGCAACTTATGCAACCATGTTTCTTGTGACACAAAGATAAATATAATAACTCCGAATGAAATTATAACCATAATCAGTTCTACAATCGTATCAGTTATAATACTGGTCCTCTGATTATCTTGGTATTTTTCGTATATAGTCCGACCAATCAAACGAATAGCGTATGTGCCCATTAACCAATCATAAATAAAATGGGATGGATTATATACAATTCGCAAAGTTAAGGTGGCCAAGAAAGCTATCAAAATAAGGACAATTGAATAATAAGGATTCTTTAGCATAGTTTTCTCCCTTCACTGTATTTACAATTATTATACAGTATATGTATTCATATTCCATAAAATAAACACACTTGTAACTATTCCATCGGTTTGATCCGTTTTTACAATTGTGTTTCATGATCGCTACGTATCG
This sequence comes from Paenibacillus sp. PvR008, assembly GCA_040544055.1. Lineage (GTDB taxonomy): Bacteria > Bacillota > Bacilli > Paenibacillales > Paenibacillaceae > Paenibacillus. The sequence goes on along the minus strand of JBEUOG010000027.1, from coordinate 731 downwards.
GTAAAAGGTTGTCTTCGACATGCCCAATTCATTCATGGCTGCGACTCCGGTAAGATCACCAGCTTTCCATTTTTCGTACACCTGAGTATACTCCGGACTTGATTTTTTCTCGTATCGGTTGTTTTCGCTAATAAAAGAATATTTTTTTTCTATAAATTGGTTGTTATATAGATCTTGATAACTCCTACCTTGTATGTACATATATGAATATAAGGGAGGAAATTTCCGATGGGTGCTATTGAAGATTATCGACGCGAGCTTTACAGAATTGCTTGGCGAATGCAGTATCGTACAAAACGAGATCGGAAACGTGAAATTTCTTTAGAATCCAAGCCTAATCTTTTTCAATGCTCTTTTTCCGAAGAGTCTGATAACAAATTAATGGTGCAATCATATATTAATAGATTAAGGTCTGAGGTAGGCAAAAAAGTCATCTATGAATTTTACATAAACGATAAAACAGAAGCTCAAGTTGCCAAGGAACTCCATACACAACAGGCGGTGAATAAATGGAAAAAGAAGGCGCTTCACGATTTATGTCAGATGATGAGTTTATGAAATTAGTAGCACTTGCCCAAACCAAATCCGATGTAGAGGCCATGAATGCAATATTTCAATATTTCGATCCAGATATTAACTGGACAGTGAAAAGTTCTACACCACTAAGAAACCAGCGAATCCTCGTCAATATGAGACGTATCCTGCTTGGATTTAATTATTTTCGTTATAGA
>JBEUOG010000026.1:0-84359 GCA_040544055.1 Paenibacillus sp. PvR008 | reverse complement strand
AGATGAGAAGCAAGGCAATTCTACCGTTTTCTTCAGTTTACTTCACTGGAGTCTACTTTTCTAACCTTTTCAATATTTTGTTTCACGGATTCAGGACGTATATATTGTTATATTACATATTGGAGTTGAATCAGACAAATGAGTAATTTATACAAAGACCCCCAATCGTCCGATCCTTTTCAGGAGACGAATGGTTATAACGCCCCATTTAATCCGCCCCCACAGCTTCCGCCTACAAACAGTAAAGCTGTTGCTTCGATGGTGCTCGGTATTCTAGCTGTCGTCATTCCCTATTTGGGGTTCATCATCGGCATCATCGGTATTATTTTGTCCAGTCTTTCCCTGAAGGAAATTAACCGTTATGGCGAACAGGGCAGAGGTATGGCCATTGCCGGATTGGTATGCAGCATTATCGGGACACTGATCTATGCACTGATTATCATTTTCATAGTCGTTGTTTTTGTTATAGCAGCCTCGAGTGGCGAGACGAATCCGTTTTCCGACATTTAATGAAATGAGCGAGTTCATACACTTGTACCCTTCACGATTGCGATTCCAGATGCTATGATGAATGGAGTCCAATCAAGGAGAGTGAAGGTCGTATGGCACGTACTCAAACACAAAAAGCGCTAAGCAAGGCGAAGCGCGCCGGAAACTACGGCTCTGTACAGAGCCGCAAAACAAATGGTCATTATGGCGAGATATCGCAGCATGTGCGAATGAAGCCAACCAAGCAGGAACAATTACAAAGAGTCAAGCACAAGAAGCGAATCGTTCAGAGCGACGCTTCTTTTTTATTTTCCATAATATTTGTCCTTCATTGTTAAAAAAGAACTTGATAATAATTATCATTCTTGCTAAACTGTAAAAAGAAAAAGGAACCCGGTCAGGGGCTCCTTTAGGGTAAACCAATATTTCGCAGAAATGACCTGTCTTATTTTGCTTCAAAGGTTTTGCAGTCCGTTTCTTCGGACTTGTGAGTGTCTGTAGGTCTGTTGCTTACGATATAAATGGAGCTTGCGCTACATTTATTTTCTTGAGCCCAGTGTGTACATGAGTTCACTTCACACATAACGTCTTTTGCCATGTTGTTCATCTCCTTTTGAGTTGGATGTAATAGGCTGAGCAAAAAAACTGTCAGGCAAGGTAGGACTTGTCTAACTGTGTTTACCCTCTTCTCGAAAAGAGGGATTTTGCTATGCCTACCTGTACAATATCAAAGGAATCCTTAATTTGCAATGTCTGCTTTTATTTGCTATGCAAAGCGGAAATGTATCTCCTACTATATTAAAACAAAAGCTGTCCTCCCTGTAGAGCCGAATGTCTCTCTGCCGGAGAACAGCTTTTTGTATTTCCCTTCCTATATAGGGGTACTACAATAATTAGCGAACGGAAGGAATGCTGACGATCGGGTCGATGTCGGCTTCATAATCCACGTCATCGAATTCAAAGCCGAATAGCTGGAAAAATTCGTGGCGATATCCTTCAAGATCGGACAGCTCGTAGATATTGTCTGTCGTCAGCTCGTCCCATATTTTTGCAACCTCTGCCTGTACGTCTTCACGCAGTTCCCAATCATCCATACGAATACGTCCTTCTTCATCTACTGGAGTTTCCGGAGCATACAGACGCTCGGCAAACAGACGGTAGTTCTGCTCCACGCAGCCTTCATGTAACCCTTTTCCCTTCATTACTTTGTACAAAGCGGAAATATACAGAGGTACGACAGGGATGGCAGAGCTGGATTGGGTAACCAGTCCTTTGGTAGCTGCGACGAAGGCGCGTCCGCCTGTGGCTTTCAGCTGATCGTTCAGCTCACGTGCTGTCGCTTCCAGATGATCCTTTGCACTTCCGATACTGCCTTCTCTGTAGACGGCTTGGGTAATATCTGAACCGATATACGAAAAGGAGAAGGTAGTTGCGGAATCAGCCAGTACACCGCCTTCACGCAAGGCGTCAATCCACAATTGCCAGTCCTCGCCGCCCATAACCTCTACAGTCCCATGCACTTCTTCTTCCGTCGCGGGTTCCAGAGTAACGCTGGTGACTTCGCCGGTGTGGAAGTTGACGGTCTTGTTGGTATAGGGTTTGCCGATGGGTTTAAGCACAGAATTAAACGTTTCACCTGTGCGGGGATTCGTGCGGCGACCGGAAGCGACACTGTAAACCACCAGATCGACTTGTCCCAGCTCTTCGCGAATGACTTCCACCGTTTTGGCTTTGATTTCATCCGAGAAGGCATCACCTGTCACGCTAAAGGATCGGAGCCCTGCTTCCTGAGCAGCCTTTTCAAATGCAGCAGAATTGTACCAGCCTGCCGATGCTGTCCGTGTGGCCGTAGCGTTACTAGAACGATATACGCCGACCGTATTGGCCCGCGCTCCGAATGCGGCAGTGATGCGGGAAGCCAAGCCATATCCGGCAGATGCTCCGATCACAAGCACATTGCGAGGTCCCTGGATAGCAGGACGGGCCTGCACATAGTCAATTTGCTCCTGAACATGTTGGGCACAACCCACCGGATGAGCAGTGGTGCAGATAAAGCCGCGTGTTCTTGGTTTGATAATCATGTTATTGTAATTCCTCTCTTCATGTAGCGATCTTCACCCTTACTATTTTAACTTTTAACAATATTTTTTCAAACGTGGATTTCAGGTGAGTATTCTTTCACTAAAAAGTGTATCGCTTAGCAGGGTGGCAAGTGCCTAAGGGCCTGCATATGATGCTGTAACGATAAATACGAGAAGGGAGAGAGCTGCTTGAAGAACAAGAGCCGAAAAACCACCAGAAACAAAAAGCCGCTCTATTGTGTAATTGACCCGGATATGAATGAATTAAGTATGATACAGCGCTTGAAGCCACAGCCTGCGGAGAGGGAGACAGAAGCAAGACTTCATCAAGTTGCTTCTCCGCCTCCCCCAATGGCAGAGGAGTCGGAGCTACAGACAGTTGTCGAGCCTGAAGTCCATTTCGAGTACGGGACTGAGGTTGAAGATGCGGTTGAAGATGCGGTTGAAGAAGAGATTGAAGTTTCGATGGAGGAACCAAAAGAGCCTGAGCCACTGCCTGATCCGATTGACGTCGAGGAAATTTTGAATAATAAAAGAGCGCCGCATGTAAATAATGCTTTCATCTATACAGACGATTTGAGCGATCTGGCTGTAACCGGGGAGAAGATTGCTCCCGGCTCCATAGATTCCAGTAAGCTGAAGCCAGAGAGCATCCAAACGGAATACCTGGCAGATTATGCCGTTCATGCGATTAAAATAGCCGACCGTGCAGTGACTTCTTCGAAGATTGCCCCGGATTCCATTACGGTGGAGCATCTGTCGGACGCATCAGTGACAGGCAGCAAATTGCAGGATCGTTCTATTGGTGGTGAAAAACTTCGTGATGGCAGCATCACTCCAGAAAAGCTGGCTGATAAGATTATCAGCGGCGATCATATCGCGAATGGCTCCATTGAGAGCCGTCACTTCAAGCAATGGATTGTATCTCCAGACATGCTTCAAGATCAGGCGGTCACCTCCGATAAAATTCGCAGCGGTACGATTCAATCTAACAATTTGGCCAATGAGGCCGTCGACAGCTCCAAGCTTGGAGATCAGTCTGTCACCACTTCCAAACTGCGGGATGGGGCTGTGGATGGTACTAAAATACAGGCTGGCAGCATTGAGAGCGCACACCTGACCGAGCATGCCGTTAATTCCCGGCATCTGGCCCCCGGTTCGATTAACCGCAAGCAGCTATCCAACGGAATTGTGGGCAAGGAACAATTGGAGGAAGGCGTTGTCAGCGGGCGTCATCTGGAGCCTGAGGCGGTCACCAGTGCGCATATTCAGGCCGGAGCGATTGAAAGAAAGCATCTGAGTCCTGGCTCCATCGGGGAAGAGCAGATTGGAACGAGCCAAGTGACAGCCCGCCATCTGGCAGATCGGAGCATTCAGTCCAATAAACTGGCGGATCAGTCTGTAGGCTCGTTGCAAATTGTCGATCAATCCGTCACTTCATCCAAAATATCGGATCAGAGCATTTTACCGCACAAAATTGCCGATGAGGCGGTACTTACCAGACATATTGCTACAGCAGCCATACAAGGCCCTCAGATTTCCCCAGAGGCAGTCTCTTCCTTCCATCTTCAGTCCGAAATCATTCGGAAAGATCATATTGCATCGGAGGCGGTTACGGAGCGGCATTTGCAATCCGGGGCTGTGACGAGTGAGAAATTAGGGAAGGGCGCAGTTCTGGATCACCATGTGGCGAATCAGGCTGTCAATGAAAATCACATTGCTTCGAACGCTATTAAGTCTGACAAAATCGCTGACGGAGCGGTTACGGAAACCAAAATTGCCACAGGAGCGGTAACTGGAAATAAAATTGCACCTCAAGAAATTGCAGATGTACACATTGCACCCAAGGCTATTCGGGAAAACCATCTGGCGGACAACAGTGTGGGTGGAAAGGCATTGCAGGCTCAATCCGTCAGCTCGGCACATTTGGCCTCCAGCTCTGTGCTGAGCGAGCATATCGGGAACGGCAGCGTAGGAACCTCGGCCTTGCAAGGGCAGTCCGTTACCGCAGACATATTGGGTGAAGGCGCTGTTCAAACAGGGCATCTGGCGAGTGGAGCGGTATACTCCCATCATTTGCAGGATCATGCCGTCACTTCGCTGAAACTGTCGCCGGAAAGTGTGGCTACGGATAAAATTAATGATTTGGCGATTACAGCGCCTAAATTGGCAGAGGGAAGCGTAACTTCCTCCAAGCTGTCCGCACGCTCCGTGCAGCCATGGCACATTACAGATAAAGCAGTACAGAGCAATCATCTGGCTGTTGAAGCGGTGGAAGCGAATCATCTCGCTCCTGAATCCGTCACCTCCAACCATTTGCAATCTGCATCGGTCCAGACCAAGCATCTCGCTCCGGATAGTGTATCTGGTCATGTACTTCAGGCGGAAAGCGTCACCTCGGAGAAGTTGGCGGCTCGGGCCGTGCAAGCGCCTAACCTGGCGGAAAGCAGCGTCGGCTCTGCACATTTGGCTGCGCAAGCGGTACACACCCAGCATTTGGCAGATGGAGCGGTACAGGAAACTGCGCTGGCCCAGAACGCTGTAAAGTCTACGCATCTTGCGCCCGAATCTATCCAATCGGAGCACTTGCAAAACGGAGTCATTCAAGGGGAGCACATTGCATTGCAGGCTGTGGCTACCCCGGCCTTGCAGGATGAAGCGGTCACCTCTGCCAAACTGGCGGAGGGAAGCGTAACTTCCACCAAGTTGTCTGCCCATGCGGTGCAGTCCGGGCACATTACAGACGAGGCTGTACAAAGCAATCATTTGGCTGTGGCGGCTGTCGATTCGGCGCATTTGGCAGCCGGAGCGGTCACCTCGGTACATCTACAAGCCTCCACGGTGCTGACAAGACATCTGGCCCCGGATAGCGTATCCGGTCGTGCGCTTCAAGCGGAAAGCGTCACCTCGGAAAAGCTGGCAGCACGCTCGGTGCAAGGAATGAATCTCGCGGAAGACAGCGTCGGGCCTTCACATCTGTCTGCGCAGGCGGTACACCCCCAGCATCTGGCAGTCGGAGCGGTACAGGACAGAGCGCTGGCAGAGGGAGCTGTGAAGTCCGTGCATATCGCACCGGAGTCCATCCAGCCGCACCATCTGCAAATCGGAACCATTCAGGGCGAGCATATCGCATCACAGGCGATATCAACCGATGCCTTGCAGGATGAGTCTGTTACGTCTGACAAACTGGCGGATGAGAGCGTGACGGCCGCCAAGCTGTCCGCCCACTCTGTACAGCCGTGGCACATTACGGACGAAGCTGTGCAAGGGAACCATTTGGCAGAAGAGTCGATCCAGTCGAGCCATTTGGCCCCGGAAGCCGTCACCTCTGCCCATTTGCAGGCTTCGGCGGTGCTGACGAGACATCTGGCCCCGGATAGCGTATCCGGTCGTGCGCTTCAAGCGGAAAGCATCACCTCGGAAAAGCTGGCAGCACGCTCGGTGCAAGGAATGAATCTCGCGGAAGACAGCGTCGGGCCTTCACATCTGTCTGCGCAGGCGGTACACCCCCAGCATCTGGCAGTCGGAGCGGTACAGGACAGAGCGCTGGCAGAGGGAGCTGTGAAGTCCGTGCACATCGCACCGGAGTCCATCCAGCCGCACCATCTGCAAATTGGAACCATTCAGGGCGAGCATATCGCATCACAGGCGATATCAACCGATGCCTTGCAGGATGAGTCTGTTACGTCTGACAAACTGGCGAATGAGAGCGTGACGGCCGCCAAGCTGTCCACCGACTCTGTACAGCCGTGGCACATTACGGACGAAGCTGTGCAAGGGAACCATTTGGCAGAAGAGTCGATCCAGTCGAGCCATTTGGCCCCGGAAGCCGTCACCTCTGCCCATTTGCAGGCTTCGGTGGTGCTGACGAGACATCTGGCCCCGGATAGCGTATCCGGTCGTGCGCTTCAAGCGGAAAGCATCACCTCGGAAAAGCTGGCAGCACGCTCGGTGCAAGGAATGAACCTCGCGGAAGGCAGCGTCGGGCCTTCACATCTGTCTGCGCAGGTGGTACACCCCCGACATCTGGCAGCTGGAGCGGTACAGGACAGAGCGCTGGCAGAGGGGGCAGTGAAGTCCGTGCATATCGCACCGGAGTCCATCCAGCCACACCATCTGCATATCGGAACCATTCAGGGCGAGCATATCGCATCACAGGCGATATCAACCGATGCCTTGCAGGATGAGTCTGTTACGTCTGACAAACTGGCGGATGAGGGCGTGACGGCCGCCAAGCTGTCTGCCCATTCGGTACAGCCGTGGCACATTACAGACGAAGCTGTGCAAGGAAATCATTTGGCAGAAGAGGCCGTCCAGTCGAGCCATCTGGCCCCGGAAGCCGTCACCTCTGCCCATTTGCAGGCTTCGGCGGTGCTTACGAGCCATCTGGCCCCGGATAGCGTATCCAGTCGTGCGCTTCAAGCGGAAAGCATCACCTCGGAAAAGCTGGCGGCGCGCTCGGTACAAGGAATGAACCTCGCGGAAGGCAGCGTCGGTCCTCCGCATCTGTCTGCGCAGGCAGTACACACCCGGCATCTGGCAGCCGGAGCGGTACAGGACAGAGCGCTGGCAGAGGGAGCTGTGAAGTCCGTGCATATCGCACCGGAGTCCATCCAGCCGCACCATCTGCAAATCGGAACCATTCAGGGCGAGCATATCGCATCACAGGCGATATCAACCGATGCCTTGCAGGATGAGTCTGTTACGTCTGACAAACTGGCGGATGAGGGCGTGACGGCCGCCAAGCTGTCTGCCCACTCGGTACAGCCGTGGCACATTACGGACGAAGCTGTGCAAGGGAACCATTTGGCAGAAGAGTCGATCCAGTCGAGCCATTTGGCCCCGGAAGCCGTCACCTCTGCCCATTTGCAGGCTTCAGCGGTGCTGACGAGACATCTGGCCCCGGATAGCGTATCCGGTCGTGCGCTTCAAGCGGAAAGCATCACCTCGGAAAAGCTGGCAGCACGCTCGGTGCAAGCAATGAATCTCGCGGAAGACAGCGTCGGTCCTTCACATCTGTCTGGGCAGGCGGTACACACCCGACATCTGGCAGCCGGAGCGGTACAGGACAGAGCGCTGGCAGAGGGAGCTGTGAAGTCCGTGCATATCGCACCGGAGTCCATCCAGCCACACCATCTGCACATCGGAACCATTCAGGGCGAGCATATCGCATCACAGGCGATATCGACCGATGCTTTGCAGGATGAGTCTGTTACGTCCGACAAACTGGCGGATGAGAGTGTGACAGCCGCCAAGCTGTCCGCCTTCTCGGTACAGCCGTGGCACATTACGGACGAAGCTGTACAAGGAAACCATCTGGCAGCCGGAGCGGTACAGGACAGAGCGCTGGCAGAGGGGGCAGTGAAGTCCGTGCACATCGCACCGGGGTCCATCCAGCCGCACCATCTGCACATCGGAACCATTCAGGGCGAGCATATCGCATCACAGGCGATATCAACCGATGCTTTGCAGGATGAGTCTGTTACGTCCGACAAACTGGCGGATGAGAGCGTGACGGCCGCCAAGCTGTCCGCCCACTCGGTACAGCCGTGGCACATTACGGACGAAGCCGTGCAAGGGAACCATCTGGCAGAGGAAGTCATCCATTCGGACCATTTGGCCCCTGAAGCTGTCACCTCTGCCCATTTGCAGGCTTCAGCGGTGCTTACGAGCCATCTGGCCCCGGATAGCGTATCCAGTCGTGCGCTTCAAGCGGAAAGCATCACCTCGGAAAAACTGGCAGCACGCTCGGTGCAAGGAATGAACCTCGCAGAAGGTAGCGTAGGTCCTCTGCATCTGTCTGCGCAGGCAGTACACCCTCAGCATTTGGCAGCTGGAGCGGTACAGGATAGAGCGCTGGCAGAGGGGGCGGTGAAGTCCGTGCACATCGCACCGGAGTCCATCCAGCCGCACCATTTGCAAATTGAAACCATCCAGGGCGTGCATATCGCATCACAGGCGATATCAACCCATGCCTTACAGGATGAGTCTGTTACGTCCGACAAACTGGCAGATGAGAGCGTGACGTCCGCCAAGCTGTCCGCTCACTCGGTACAGCCGTGGCACATTACGGACGAAGCTGTGCAAGGAAACCATCTGGCAGAGGAAGTCATCCATTCGGACCATTTGGCCCCTGAAGCTGTCACCTCTGCCCATTTGCAGGCTTCGGCAGTGCTGACCCGGCATATCGCGCCGGGGAGTGTGTCCGTTCACGCGCTCCAGGCGGGGTGCGTGACCGCAGAGAAGCTTGCACTTCGGGCGGTGCGTGCTTCGAATCTGGCAGAAGCCAGCGTAAACTCCGTACATCTGACGGAACAAGCGGTACACCCCCTACATCTGGCCGATGGGTCGGTACAGGAAGCGGCGCTGGCAGAAGGCGCGGTGCAATCAAGGCATATCGCGCTGGATTCCGTCCAGTCGGAGCATCTGCAAGCAGGTGCCATCCAGCAGCAGCATATAGGCTGGCAGGTGGTGTCGGAAGATGCATTGCAGGAAGAAGCGGTCACGTCCGGCAAGCTCTCGGATGGAGCCGTACAGTCCCGGCATGTGGCTGAAGAGGCGGTTGAAGGCCGTCACATCGGAGCGGAAGTGATTGACACGCATCACCTGAAGCCAGGCGTGGTGACGATGGCTCAGTTGTCCACAGATATTCATCTGTCGGGACTTTTGCCGGAGGAAGGCGTCAGTGGTGACAGACTTCAGGCGGAAAGTGTATCCCGCCGTCATCTGCAAGTTCAAGCTGTCGACAGTGAGGTGCTGAGCCCCGAAGCCGTGGGACCAGAGCATTTACAGGCTGCTGCGGTACAAAGCCATCACTTGGCAGAGCGAAGCATCGAAGGGCATCATCTGGCGGAAGGCTCCGTAGGCTCACGTGAGCTGGAGCTGAACGCAGTGAAGCCGGAGCATTTGAGCATCACCCCGGTTCGTACCTGTGCCAATCAGTCCGCATTGCAGCAGTTCGGCAGAGCGCCGTTTCTTTTGAAGGGTAGCGAAGGAGAGACGGAAGTGACCATTATATTCGCAGAGCCTTTTATGAACCCGGACTATACGCTGGTAGCGATGACGAACCATCCTCTCTTTCATGCGACACTGAAATCGCAAACACCGGATGGGGCAGTAATCGTAGTAACCAAGTGGAATGAAACCGCGCATAACTACGGTATTGTTTCCTGGATTGCCATCGGTTAGTGAATATAATTGTGTAAAACTTATAGCGTGCAGACTCACGTATTTTCTGAATACGGGGCTGCATGCTTTTTCATATACTTTTCACACATTTGTTCCACAATTATCCCGAATTCTCCTGATAAGCTAAAGATACTTTAAAGGAGAGGTGATACAATCATGAAAAAATGGACTAAAAATGCAGCAGCCGTATTGACCGTAGTAAGCGTATTGGGAGGAGCAAGCAGCGCATTCGCCGCTACAGCAACTCCAGCCACAACTGCACCAGCAACGAAAGCTCCGGCGGTTACAACCCCGGCTACGAAAGCACCTGCAGTAAAAGCACCTGCGACAAAAACACCAGTGGTGAAAGCACCTGTTAAAAAAGCTGCAACAGCTCATAAATCAACAACAAAAGCGAAAAAAGCTCCAGTCAAAAAAGCGGTTGCGAAAAAAGCAGCCCACAAAGCAAAAGCAGTAAAAGCGAAGCATCGTACCGTTAAACATCATGTGAAAAAACATCATGTGAAAAAACATCATGCCGTAAAAACAAAAGCGACAGCTCACAAAACTCGTGCACACCATGTTGTAGCTAAAAAAGTGGCTCATAAAGCTCCTGTTAAAAAAGTGACTCATGCAAAAACAGTGGTAAAAACAGCTCCAAAAGCAGCAGCTAAAACAGTAACAACCAAGAAATAAGGTTGGAGCGCAGTTCGCTTCCAGCTCGCCTGGCATATACAGCAGCGATTCATGATAAGAAAAGACGGGACCGGGAACGGTATACCCGTCTTTTGTCTATTTTGCTAGGCTTCTGTTAAGCTTATAGAGAGGATGCAATCATCCAGAACAACGGCAAGGGGTTAAGGCCATGACGAAAATAGTAGTAGTAGATGACGACGTGTTCATTTTGCAATTAATATCTGAATATTTGAAAAAGGAATCTTACGAGGTAACTTCCTTTTCCAGTGGAAAAACACTGGTAGAGCATATCCGTTCCGACCGTCCGGATTGCCTTGTTCTCGATATCATGATGCCCGGAGTTGACGGACTTTCCCTGCTGACTCAGCTGCGCGAATTTACGGAAATGCCGATCATTATGATCTCCGCTCGCGGGGAAGAAAGTGACCGTATTCACGGGCTGGATCTGGGATGCAGCGATTTTTTAACCAAACCGTTCAATCCTCGGGAGCTGGTAGGTAGAGTCAAAGCGATGCTGCGGCTGACCAAGGCCGGAACCTCTGCACCGGACGATAAGGAGGCAGTAGAGGCGGACGGAGATGTATGTCGTGCGGGCAATCTGTGTATTTTTGCTGAATTCCGTAAGGTTACAGTAGACGGTCAAGAGCTGAATCTGACCTCACGTGAATTTGATCTGCTGCTGTTTCTTTCAAATCATCTGGAAAGACCTTTTGGCAGGGAGCATCTGATTCAGCAGGTGTGGAGCTATGATTTTATCGGTGATGTGAGAGTGGTAGATGATCTGGTCAAACGGATTCGCAAAAAGCTGGCGGAATACCACTCGACGCTTGTCATTAATACCGTTTGGGGATTCGGATATAAAGCAACGGTTCAGGAGCAATAGCCATGCGAACGATGAGAGCTAAAATACTGCTGTCGCTATCCGTCGCAATGCTCATTACCGTCTGTATTACGGTGATTTTGTTCATCAGGCTTATCGACGACCTTCTTGTAAATCAGGCTAAATCCAAGCTTCATGAGCAGGCACGCAAAGCCGTCCATATTATGAGCGACGGAGGCTTTGATCGGCTGGATAAAGCTGAGCTTAACTATGTTATCAAAGGTATGCTTTTGTCTGCCGATTATTTTATTTTAAGCACGGATAACCGCATCATCGACTCCAGTGTTTCTGGAATGGAGGGCAAGAAGATAGAGAGTTTGCTATTGATCCGTCAGGGATTTTTTGCATCCGTTCATCCGTCTGCCCATGATCTGGCTGCCGTACATGAAGGGGTCGCTGTGCTTCAGGGTAAAAAGATACTGTTTACAAATGAAGAACTGCCTGGGCAGCCTTTTCGTATTTTTGTATATTCACCGCTGTCTTCTTTAAGAGCGCTGTATGTGCCATTAATGAGGACCACGCTGCTATCCATTGTCGCGAGCTTTGTCGTCATTCTCGTCATTGGACTGATGGTCGTTTCACGCTTGGTGCGCCCACTCAAACGTCTGAAGGAGGCCGTAGGCAACTACGAGCCGAATCAACCACAGGATAGTGATTTTCCACAAGCGGACAAAAGCGAGATTGGCGAGCTGATCGGTACTTTTCACTCCATGTCTACCCGTATACAGCAGCATCACCACGGTCAAATTGAATTTTTGCAAAATGTATCTCACGAGCTAAGGACACCGTTAATGTCCATTCAAGGCTACGTTTACGCCATTCAGGATCAGGTGGTATCCCAGGATGAGGGGCTTAGTATCATTAAAGTGCAGTCCCAGCGATTGATTGACATGGTAGAAAAGCTGCTTCAGCTATCGAGGCTGGAGGCGTTGAACGAAGAATGGCCTGTCTCTCTGATTGATCTTAGAAGCATGGCAGAGGATGCTGTTCATTTGTTGATGCCGGTGGCTGCCGAACGCTCGATCTCGCTTCGCGTGGAGGGGGAGGGCCTGCATGTGGCTGTTCCGGCCGAGCAATTATTCCGTATAATGCTGAATTTGTTGCAAAATGCGGTTCGACATACCTCCACGGAGGTTGTCATCCGTTTGGAGGCGGGAACGACATCGGAGGTCGTATGGATAATCCATGTGGATGACGACGGAGAAGGTTTGACCAAAGAAGAATCGGCTGAGGTATTCGGACGATTTTATACCGGCTCGAACGGCGTCACAGGTCTGGGATTGGCTATTTGCCGTCAAATTGCCTCCCGGCTGAACGGGGAACTGATCTGCACACGCTCGCCATTGGGTGGTGCGAGGTTCAGCTATATTCAACGCATGTTATAAATGAGTACAAAAAATGGTTAAAAATGATCATTTTTCTGGATAAACATCCCGTGAATGTAACGCAATATGACAGGTTCTAGGTATTATTGCAGATATAGCTTGACTGGCGGGTACTAAACTGAGTAAAATTAACCGCATATATCTTGACTCTTGAACGTCGTTTTTTTAGATAGTGGTCAATAATAGTGGTTAATAATAAATGAGAGAGTGATGAGATGAATCGCCTTTTGGAAGTGAAGGACTTAACGATATCTTTCAAGACCCGCCAGGGACTAGTGCAGGCCATTCGTGGCGTAAACTTTCATGTCAATAAAGGAGAGACGCTGGCGATCGTGGGCGAATCCGGCTCAGGCAAAAGTGTAACCTCACAGGCTGTGATGAAGCTGATTCCGACCCCTCCCGGTATTTATCAGAAGGGTCAAATTATATTTGACGGACAAGAGCTGATTCATAAAACGGAAAAGCAAATGCAGAAAATTCGCGGTAAGGAAATCGGACTGATTTCTCAGGACCCAATGACCTCGCTTAACCCGACGATGAAAGTCGGCAAGCAGATCACGGAAGTGCTTTTCAAGCATGAAAAAATATCCAAGGATGCTGCTCACAAGCGCGGTATTGAGCTGCTTAATCTGGTAGGTATTCCACATCCGGAGCAACGCTTTAACCAATATCCGCATGAGTTCAGTGGCGGTATGCGTCAACGTGTCGTTATCGCGATGGCACTGGCTGCTAATCCGAAGCTCCTAATTGCCGATGAGCCGACGACTGCACTGGACGTAACGATTCAAGCTCAAATTTTGGAGCTGATGAAGGATCTTCAGAAGAAGATTGATACTTCCATCATCTTTATTACCCATGACCTCGGTGTAGTAGCGAAGATGGCGGATCGGGTTGCGGTTATGTATGCCGGACAAATTGTGGAAACAGGTACGGTTAACGAGATTTTCTATAACCCGAAACATCCATATACATGGGGGCTTCTCGCTTCCATGCCAAGTTTGGATAGCCATGGTCAGAAGCTGGCTGCGATTCCGGGTACCCCTCCTGATTTGCTTCATCCGCCTGTAGGAGATGCTTTTGCAGCCCGCAGTGCTTATGCGATGAAGATTGATTTTGAAAAAGAGCCTCCGCTCTTTCAATTATCCGACACGCACTTTGTGAAATCATGGTTACTGCATCCGGATGCGCCTGCGGTTGAGCCGCCAGCTGCGGTAAAGGCCAAGATTCGCAAGCTGGATAATGCATTTGAAAAGCCGGTTCTGGTGGAACAATACGGCGGTTAATGTGTAATAGAAGAAGGGCTGTTCTCTCCGTGGAAGAATCTACGGTGGGAACAGCCTTTTTGGTGTGAAGCCTCAGGTTGTGAAAGCCTGTGGCTGTTTGTGTTAGCGGGGCAGTTTTTTACAGCTTGCCGGAACCGGCTTGGGAAGTGACTTCTGCCTTCACGCTGGCGGATGGAGAAATCTTATCGTTCAGCGATGGTTTCCAGCCTACAGAGGAGCTAAGACCCGCGCTGGAGCCTGCATTTACGGCTTGTCCATTCAGGACAGTGCCTGTGTCGGACAGGGCTGTGCCTCCAAAGGCCTCATTTATGTTCAGTCTATCTTTAATTTAAGATTTTGAAACATCCTCAAGTAATAATAGTGACGGTAGGAGGAGAAATGGTAGGCTGAGTTGTTATAGTGGAGGTGGTAAAGCCGAAATTTACTAATTCCACGGTAACTGGAACACCTAGTGATACGTCTATTGTGTCAAGGACCAGACTTGCAGTTGTTAGGGTGGATAAGGAACTTTGCTGAAGTACTCCGTTAATATACACATTGAGAGTATCGGCAGCCGTTACTGCCGGAAAAGCAGCAATCGGAGCTCCAGTGTTATCTGTGAATTCTCCTGCAAGAATAGTTGTCACTGTTACTCCAATATCCACGGCTGTAATCGCGGTAAAGAAACGGGTCGTGCTTGGAGCAATAGTAGTTGTTATGACACCGCCGCTTGCGACTGGAGCTGTAGCAATCGCTGTAAAAAAGGTTTTACTATTGGCATAGTTTTTATCTCCTTTCTTTCCTGGTTTGAACCATTCTCTGGTTCAAAATCAATAAATGAGTTTGAAGCAGATTCGGAAACGGCATATTAACCTTTATGTCAATAATTAGGATGGATGAAGAAAGTCCTATCTTTCCGCAATTATGGATGGAAGCGGTTGCCTGATAACGGTCTGTTACAAATGCCTAAACCCCTACAGGATGATGTACATACAATATCATAGAGATGAGAAAAGGAGGTGTAAACGGCTGGTATGGGCAAACGCGACTCATTACTAAGGAGACATGGAAAGCGAACCGCACTTTGCAGATTCATCAGACGTAAGAAATGTACAACAAGTTTTAAATTAAGATGTAGAAGAAAGACGAGGCTACATTCCAAAAAGCATCCAAAGCTAATCATGCATCGGCGGCATTGCAACGTTCCTGCCAAACGACGCAGAAGATTGGGCTTGACGGGAAAACAAGGTATACCGGGTCCGGTAGGGCAGCAGGGCAAATCCGGCCCGACAGGGGAGCCAGGCGTAGCAGGCTCGCCAGGTATGCAAGGTCCGCCAGGACTGGCAGGTGCACAAGGCGTTCAGGGTTTAGCAGGAGCGCAGGGTTTACCGGGATCAGTGGGAGCACCTGGAACGCCGGGCCCGGTAGGCGCACCAGGGATGTCAGGCTCGACAGGTGCAACAGGTCCTTCTGGCCCGGCGGTCGACAGAGGCTACCCGAATCTTTCCCCTGCGGGGTAACCGCATGTACCTCAAGCATGACCAGTCCCACCTGTTTTTTGGTTACACATCTATTTTATTTTAATAAAATGAGGCGATATACATATAATTTAATGTTTTAATCCTTTTTTTCTTATGAAAAATGTTATTTTGATATTAACAATGAATTTTAAGGTTGAGGTGTGGGGATAGGAAGTTTGCATAAATATCATTTGCAATTTAGTTAGTTATCACTTACTATATGCTTATGAACAAGAAAACACATGTAGATAGCAAGAAGAAGGATATTATGCAAGCAGCTATGCGCTTATTTGCGACCAAAGGCATCGACGGCATTTCTGTCAAAGAAATCGGGGAGGCTGCCGGTGTGACGGATGCCGCGATTTATAAGCATTTTAAGAGCAAAGATGCGATGGCCTTGGAAGTATTCGGGCAGTATTGCAACAGCTACACTACGTTGATTGACTTCTATCGCAAGCAGAGCGGGAGCTTTATTAGCCGTTTTCATCAACTGGTGGACGAGGTGCTTGTGATGCACGATGAAGACCAGTATGGTCTGCTTCTGTTATCACAGCATCATGAGCTGTATGTAGAGGCCAGCCAAAGCTCGAATGTCCGGCAGCCGCAGGATGCGTTAGTCGAATTTATTGAGCAGGGGATTCAGCACGGAGAACTGCCCAAGCAGGATGCCCAGCTATCTGGTGTACTCATTGTTGGAGCCATTACACGCTTGTCCGTGTCCAGTCTGGATGGTGAATTGCCCCAGCAGCTTATTCCGTTTGCAACGGAGGTCAAGGAACGTTTAACCGCTTTATTAAGTCAAGGTCAGTAGTGACCTTTTCTTTTTAAATATAAAGTTAGTGTTTTCTAACTAAAAAATAAAATATGAGGGTAGGAAGTGGCTCGAATGTCTAAAAAGATATTGGTTATTCAGGGAAATCCGGTCGTTGGCAGTTATGGAGAAGCGCTGGCTCAATCCTATGTAAAAGGAGCGAAGGCTGCGGGGGCTGAGGTGCGTTTATTACAGTTGTCCGCGTTGGACTTTAATCCTAATCTATTAGGTGGATATCGCAATAAATTGCCGCTGGAACCGGATTTAATCAAAGCTCAGGAATCCATTAAGTGGGCAGAGCATCTCGTTTTCGTCTTTCCGATCTGGTGGGGCAGCTTGCCCGCATTAATGAAGGGTTTCATTGATCGTACCATTATGCCAGGATTTGCGTTTAAGTATCAAAAAGGGAAACCCCTGCCTGACAAGCTCTTAAAAGGCAGAACGGCCCGCCTCATTACTACGATGGACGGACCGGGCTGGTATTACCGATTTTTCCAGGGACAGCCTGGGCATCGGATGATGAAGGATTCCACGCTGCATTTATGCGGTGTCAAACCGGTGCGTTCTACTACAATTGCTCTCATGAATAAATTATCAGATCAGCAGCGCAACGATTGGCTGAGCAAGGTCGAGCAGCTAGGACGAAGCATGAGTTAAGTTTTCATGATGAAGGGATCAGTTTCCGATCTTTGAACTGGGCGAACAGATCGAGAAATACGGTTTCGCTGTCGGCAACTTCGTGAAAACCAAATTGTTTTATTTTTGTCGTATCAGTGATTACATCATATTCACTTCCCCATATTAAATCGCCAAATGGCCAAGCGGCTACTTTTTCATAAGGGGTAGGCTGTAAATCATATTTTTGTACCATAGCGTCCCAGGTTTCCTTTTGCAGTGGCATCATGTCAGATAATGAAATGGTTTGCACAGGGGCAGTATCCATTCCGAAACATTCGGCAAATTGGGGCCATATATGTTCCCATCTGAAGACATCCCCGTTCGTCACATTGAAAACTTCAAAAGCGGTATGCTCCTGCGTAGCTGCCCAGACGGAGGCGCGTGCCAGTAAAGAAGCGTCGGTGATTTGTACTAATGCGCGGTACGCGCCTTCTTTTCCGGGGAAGCGGAGCGGCAGCCCCAATTCCTTGGAAATCGAGGCATATACGGCAATCAGCATGGCGAGGTTCATCGGATTCCCTATGGACAATCCAGCGACCACATCAGGTCTGAGTATCGTCCAAGACCATGCTTTTCCTTTTTGGTGCGTTCGCAAGAAATCTTCTGGGGGCAGGATCATCAAAAGCTGAGAGCTGCATCGGAGTAGATTGGTTAATGGAATAGGGTGCAGCCTAACAGCCTCTCTTTGAAGTGAAAGAGGGGCTGTTTTTGGTACGTCCGACAGGGCTACATCTGGGAGATGATCCTGCTAAAGTAACATTCTCCCCTTTGAAAAGTTGATTTCCCTATCCCGTCCTGTTTTTCGTTCCCTCTATAATCAGATTAAAGATTCTAGGGGGGCATTTTATGAAACTGAAAAAAGTAAACGCCTATGTGTTTGGCATTTATCCTCTGCTTTGAGCGCTTCGCTATATGTTCTATGATTATCAGGGATTCGGGACGCCTGTTTTTATTGGCCTCGATAATTTTGCGCGAGTTCTGCGAGACCATCAATTCTGGTCCTCCGTGGGAAATACCGGGATTTACGCTCTCGGCAAGCTGCTCATAACCGTTCCGATGTCCTTGATTTTGGCTATGTGCTTGAAACTCTTTTTTGATCCCGGGTATGTTTACCATCGCTATAGCAACATTCCCACCGTTTTCTAATTTTCTCAACGTTCTTTCAAGTTTATTTCTCTGTGTATTTGATAAATTTCTATATTCGTCTGAATTTCTGATAGCTTCATTATGCTATTTAATATTACTTCTTATTTCTTGTGCTTTTGAAGAAAGTCGGTCGATTATATTATCGGATTTACCGACCTTGTTTAAAAGGTTTTGAGCTTCAACCTCCCCTCAATCTCTAACTTTTTATTGGGTTTCGGGTTTGAGAGTTGGGGTGAATCTGTTTTTTCATTTATGATTTTAGGGCCTGCATGAGCAATTTCTTTAACTGGTAATTTTTGTGTGGGTTTGGGCTTGGAAAATGAACTGGCTCCCTCAGTGATCCCTACTACACTAATGATATTGGACCAATGTTCTGGTGACAAAGCATCTTCAGGTGACAATGCTCCTCGTATAGTTTCTGTTATTCCGAATGTAGCAAAATTGATAGCGTCACTACCAGAGTTACCTTGATTACGTCCACGTTCTATATGAGCCTGATACATTCCTTTAGGGATACCGTACGACAAGTAATCCAAATATGCGCCAACCGAATCGTATCGGTTTTGGGTCTTTCTGCAGTAGCATCATAAAATCCTTCTCCTATTTCAGTTAGGCTATCTGCCGACTTCACGGTCACATTTTGTAATATTTGTGACTGGTCCATGGCTATTTGGCTTTTTATCTTGCACTGCTACCCGATGATCCAGATAGCGATCCCTCAAGGACTTAGGCTCCTCAACTTGTGGTTTCGGCTGCTGTGCCATGTAGATGTCATAATTTGCTCTCCAGCGTTGTCTCACTTCTTCAGGAACTTGTCGATACGTATGAACCATAGCCTTTGATTCTTTCAGCAGGTTCTGAACCAGCTCTGCATATCAGTGGTATGCTCACCGATGAACAGGGAGCCGCATGCATCGGACAGGATATGGAGCAAGAGCCGCTTGTGATTCGTCAATTAGATGAGCAAGGACAGTCGCTAAGAAGACTATTCCACAGGATCGTTACGCGCATGTCCGTACATTGTGTGCGAAGCGTATATACCTTTCAACTGGAGGCGGCTTCTCATGATCCGTTCATTCGACGAGTTAACGGCTTTTCTTTCTTGCGAAATTTATGAACCGGATAAATAGCAGTTTGGAGCGAAAAAGAATCCATGATAGTGTTTATATCATAGTATTTTAGTGGGGATTAATCATTTGGAGGGGTAACATTGGCTAAAATTTATAAAAATTTAACGGATTTGATTGGAAATACATTAACCAATACAGAAATAAAGTGACTTTTAGATTTATTCCAGCCAGAGATGTATCTTTTTTAGAGCCACTAAACGCAATTACAATCAGAGGGTCTCAATAAACGCATCATAAGGCACCAACTTTAATGTAAATCACAGATACCAGCTTTAATCTAATCGTATAATGAACCCATTTTTATCAGGAACCAACTATAATGTCACTGAACATATCAGATTCATTTTCAGTCCCGATGATGTAATATTACGTCATCGGGACTTTTTTTAAAAGACGGATTGTAATATGAAGTGCGACACCCGCTGGAAATAAATAAAAAAGGGCCCATGGCCTGATTCGTGTAGAATGAAAGTTACCACACCAGCATTCACACAAGGAGAATCAGTCCATGAGTTCACATCTTAGCATAATCGAACGAAGCAAGCTAGAAATCCTGCATCAGCAGGGGAAAAGTGCGAGAGCTATTGCCGAGGAACTGGGTAGACACCACGCCACCATTAGCCGTGAAATCCGCCGGAATGCTCAGCTACCATCCTACGAAACAGAAAGCTCCCAACACGCTTACAAGGAGCGCCGTAAAGCTTCTGTACCCCAAGGCAAATGGACAGAAGAACAAGCCAAAGAGCTGGAAGAAAAGCTACAGGCGACAGGGTCTCCGGAGCAGATCGTGGAGCGTTTTAGAACAGAAGGTAAGCCCATCCTTATTCTGCTCATTGGGACAATAGCGAAACGAAACTCAAAGATCCACGTTTTAGGGAATATGGTAAACTCGCTCCTAGAACTAAGGCGGATTATGCATTCATTTTACACAGCTTGTATCATCTGAATGATACTGGAACAATGGCGATTGTATTACCGCATGGTGTCTTGTTCCGTGGTGCAGCAGAAGGTGCGATTCGCCAAACGATCATTGAGAAAAACTATCTTGATACAGTTATAGGATTACCTGCTAACTTGTTTTATGGCGTATCCATCCCAACTACGATCTTAGTATTCAAGAAAAATCGTAAAACAAAAGACATCTTGTTTATCGATGCAAGCAATGAATTTGAAAAAGGTAAAAATCAAAACAAACTTACTGATAAAAACATCAATAAGATTATCGAAACGTACCGAAATCGTGTGGATGTTGATAAATATGCTCGCGTGGCATCACTTGAAGAAATCAAAGAAAACGAGTTTAACTTAAATATTCCTCGCTACGTGGATACGTTTGAAGAAGAGCAAGTCATTAACCTTGCCGAAGTAAGTAAGCTTTTAGAGCAAGATAAACAAGAAATCGCTGAACTTGAAGCCAAAATCAATGAACAGCTGAAAATTTTGGGTATTCATGTGTAGAAATTGACGAAAAGGGTCAAGGATATTATTCCTCGGCTCTTTTTTTAAGCCATTCGCATGGGAACGGCGTAGGCTGGGGGAAGTTATGCCGTACAGTATTTCTATGAACTGCGGCGCAGTACGTTATAGAAGATGGCAAGGAGGGGCGGCGCTCTTCCTTTTTTTGCGAGTCTTTTGGGGAGTATGCTCCTCTATTGGGTATGATATACTCAATTAGATGTCTATGCTTAACATATACTGCCGTTTGAACTACGTTGCTTAAACATGTTATATGTGAAGAAGAAGCAAGGACATGAACAGGTTAGCTTTACCATTTTGGGACCAAAGATTTGTCCTGGTATTTATAGAGGAGTTTTTGATATGACGAATAATTTTTGGCGTGATTTGCCACGACCTTTTTTTATACTGGCACCGATGGAAGATGTGACGGATGTTGTGTTTCGCCATGTCGTAAGTGAAGCAGCCAGACCGGATGTGTTTTTTACGGAGTTTGCGAATACAGAGAGTTATTGTCACCCGGAGGGGAACAAAAGTGTACGCGGGCGTTTGACTTTTACAGAGGATGAACAGCCCATGGTGGCGCATATCTGGGGAGATAAGCCAGAATACTTTCGTGAAATGAGCATCGGTATGGCGAAAGAAGGCTTCAAAGGCATCGATATTAATATGGGTTGTCCTGTAGCGAATGTAGCCGAGAATGGGAAGGGAAGCGGTCTGATCTGCCGTCCAGAAATCGCAACGGATATTATCCAAGCCGCGAAAGCCGGGGGACTGCCCGTGAGTGTAAAAACAAGGCTCGGTTTCACTGCCGTAGATGAATGGCGCGACTGGTTAACCCATATTTTGAAACAAGACATTGTGAATTTGTCCATTCATCTGCGGACAAGAGAGGAAATGAGCAAAGTAGACGCTCACTGGGAACTGATTCCGGAGATTAAGAAACTTCGTGATGAGGTGGCACCAGATACACTGCTGACCATTAACGGAGATATTCCGGACCGTCAGACCGGCTTGAAGCTCGCTGAGCAATATGGAGTGGATGGCATTATGATTGGGCGTGGTATTTTCCAGAATCCATTTGCGTTTGAGAAGGAGCCGAAGGAACACAGCAGTGAGGAATTGCTTGAATTGCTGCGGCTTCATCTAGATCTCCATGATCATTATTCAGCGCAGGAGCCGCGTTCGTTCAGCCCTCTCGCCCGCTTCTTCAAAATATATGTCCGTGGATTCCGAGGGGCAAGTGAACTCAGAAACAGCTTAATGAACGCCAAATCAACAAGTGAAGTGCGTACATTGCTTGATGAGTTTGGAGGCAAGGATCATGATGAGGTAGAGGAACGTGGAAATTAAATTCCCAAGTTGGGGGACGGGCTGTTAGTAGGCATTGAAAACATAGGAGGATATATGTCCTGGAGCAAATTGAAGCAACAGCTGGAGAGTTTCCTCTGTCCTGCGTTAGACGGAAGGGTCGAATACCGGGCAACCAGTTACCGTTATTTAATTGATAAACCTGGAATTTGTTATATTGCCGTAGATAAAAAGAACGTACTCAATATGAGTGATACAACGAGCACAATCAGGTGGTATCAGTCGGAGCAGGAAATTAAGAATGATTCCAATATCCAAGTTCCTATCAACAATGAAGACATTGAAGCGATCAGAAAAGATACCAAAGGGACCGTTCCTGAGGACCGTCTAAAAGTAATAGCAAGAAGTAGAAAAATATCAGAATATGCAAAGGATGTTTTGTCAGCACAGGCCTCATTAAGTAAATCAAATTTTATCGTTGTAGCTAATAAGTTTTTATCTATTTCTATAGAGGAAAGCTTAGAGAGTAATGATATCTTATTGAATATTCTAGCTTTAGTGGACAGACGAGTTGGAAAAAAGCGAATATTAAACATGACCGAGAAGATGAAGTTAAAGCATCCCATTGTGCAGTATTTTTATGAACTACGGCGTGGTACTTTATGAAAATAAATAACTTTCATTGATGGTGGCACGTCGTGTCAGGGTTGTCCTCACTGCAACTTGAATATGTTCCTGCATTCCAAATAACGTTTTAGGATTAAGTGCTGTCCATTGTTATTGCCAAAGGAGAATTGATTTGAAAAATGTATGGGAGAAACAGTAAAAAGGGGCGACAAGCCCCTCTTATTGTGGGCTTTAGTCCGTTGAGTACGCGAAGCGTGCGAAACAAAAAACCACCCTGCTATGTGGGTGGTGTAGTTTTAATATTATCCCTATAGAAGTAAATGGTTCCCAAAAAGAGTAATAAAGCACTTCCGAAGTGATGCCGCCATAGAAAGCATCAAGATTGCCCCCTAAAACAAGGCCATAATAAACCACATGTTATAAAAGCCAACAGATGTTAGATAAGACTTAGGGGTTACAAGAAAAATACATAGCGGGTAAAAAGAAAAAAACCATAAAGAAAGTTTGGAAAATTGCATTTATAAAGGTCAGGACGGTCTGGGATAGTTCACCGTTTGATGTTTCAATGTAATACTCCCCCAATCAACTCCAGTTCCCTGCCGATCTGCTCAAATATATGTAGTGTAAGATCAAGTTGCTCAGGGGTATGGGTTGCCATTAACGATGTACGAATAAGTTCACATCCTTCCTGAACAGCAGGAGAAATCACCGGGTTGGTATAAATACCTGCTTTCATTAATTTATTCCAAAACAGAAATGTTTTTAATTCACCCTTTACATGGATCGGAATAATAGGCGTTTCACTGTGTCCTGTGTCAAATCCCAGTTTCCGTAGCCCAGTCAGCATGTTCTGTGTATGTTCTTTTAACGTGCTTCTGCGCTCTGGCTCAATCCGAATAATTTCCAACGCTTTCAAACTTGCGGCCGCGCTCGCAGGGGTCATACTGGTGCTAAAGATCATGCTTCGGCCCCAGTGTTGGATATAATCAATAATATCCGTATCTCCAGCAACAAAACCTCCCAAGCTTCCAAAGGATTTACTAAACGTTCCGGTGATCAGATCAATTTCCGACTCAACTCCAAGGTGTTCTCCGGTTCCCCTTCCATTTGGACCCAATACGCCAATTCCATGAGCATCATCTACCAGCAAGCGGGCGTTATACTGCTGCTTAAGGGCTGCAATGGCTTTCAGATCGGCAATATCCCCCTCCATACTGAATACACCATCAACTATGATCAGTTTTCCAGCACCCTTGGGAGCAGCATTCAGCTTAGCCTCAAGATCATTCATATCATTATGCCTAAAACGCAGCAACTTACAGGAGGCGAGCTGCACCCCGTCAACAATAGAAGCATGTACCTGGCGATCTACAATAGCTACATCATTGCGTCCCAGAATGGCTGAGATTACTCCCAAGTTCGTCTGATATCCAGTAGAAAAGATAATAGCTCTCTCTCTATTCAAAAATTCAGCTAACTGGGTTTCTAGTTCAAGATGGAGAGGAAGAGTCCCGCTAAGAAATCTGGAGCCGCAAGTCGATGTACCGTATCTCTGCATCGCCTCAACAGCTGCCTGAGTTAGTCTAGCATCACCGGACAAACCTAGATAGTCATTAGCTCCGAGCATGATCATATTTTGATTTTGAACAATGACTTCTGTCCCTCTTTTTTCCTGAATAGGCATAAAGTAAGGGTAGGTATCATTAGCACGTAGTTTTTTGATTTCGTCCCAACTCATACATTTGTTAAAAATATCCACAACTAATCACCCCGGCATCTTTATAATTTACTTTCCCGTTGTATATCTTGCTTTGTTTCTTGTGAATCTTTAGTCAGATTCAAAGTAATTACACCTATAATGATCAAAGTAATTGCAACAATTTTTACAAAGGGAGGCGTTCGTTAAAATAAAGGAGACCGATACAGGCAATCAGAACAATGCCCATTCCAGACCAGACCAGACCGCGTAGGCAACGGATACATCGGTCAAGGTTAGAAATGATAAGCTCCCTAGATAGAACACCACCAACAATATGCTAGGAACAAGCTTGGTGAATCCTTGTGACAGCACGCCTGTTGATTAACCAAAATAAGCAATTTAATTAATAGAATTAGAGGCACGCTGGAGAAGAACACGCTGGATCTGGATCACCCATTCCACCGGTAGTTTTTCCAGAAGAAAAGATGAGAAAATCGGGCAAAGGAAAGAATGGCATGTTTGGGCCACGTCGTTTGAGCGGCATCAAATAGCCATTTAAGCAGGACATAAACGATGAGCGCGCAAAAGAGTTGCCCATAGACCGCATTTTCGGTTGTTCCAAACAGCGTTGGAATATTCAAATGTTGCTTGATTCAACGGAAAAAGACCTCAATCTGCCATCGAGCTTTATACATCTGTGCGATTTGTTCTGTCGTGACCTGCATTAAAACAGTAACGACTCGGATTTCTCGACCTTCAAAATCCGAAACATCACCACACGATGACGTTGCTTGGAACAACACTGAGGTGTCCCCAACTGGCAAGTGATATCCCGAATGACAAAAGAATTTACTTTCTGGAGACGGGAAAGGGCATGAGGTTTTTCCAAATGGACGTTGTCGCGAAGCCGAATAACAAAGGATTGTCCCTGGATTTTGAAGTCGTCCAGACGATCCAGTTTCCCATAAGCACGGTCCATCACCAAAATGTAGTCCGGTTGAGCCAACGTTTCACTCACGGGGCCATCATGCTTGGAACCCAACGTTTCGACCACCTGAAGAGGTTGCCCATTTGAGACTCGCAAAGCGACATGAAGTTTAATGCCTGCACGCTCCCCGTGATAAGGGGCCCAGGAAGTCGTGTTTTTCCCACGGTTATGGTGGTCGAGTCGATGAGGAGTAATTCTTTGGGAAACGTAAGTTTTCGGCGTGTTTCTCGGCTACACTTGTGAATGACTCGATGAAAAAGCTCCTTAAATATAGCAAAGGGGACTTCGGCCGCTTTGGTGGAAAAACACGAATAATGAACCACAGGTAAGCCACTGTGAGCGGCATGATCCACACCGGAACGATAACTGTCCCATTGTTCTAAGGCAGCTGCACACCAGTATTGAAGTAAGTGGGTTACCGTGAATTTACGGGCTTTGTCTTCATAGTCTGTTTCCTTGGCAACGCTTTGCACTTCTTCCGGTGTCAAAATAGATTGAAGATCGTGATAGACTTTTCATGGAGTCGTCACCTTTCGGTTAAGTTTGTAGGGGTACAAACATTTTACCGAGTTGACGGCTTTTTTTCTACCATTTAGTGGTTAATCAACAGGCGTGTTGTGACAGCTTCATACTGGTTGTACCAGCTGCTTCAAACAGAATAGCTAGACACAAATATACCCATTCGATCCCAATCACCCCACTATTCATGACGCCATTCGATTAGACTTTAGGTAAATTATACAATAAAATTAACATTGACACAACAATTATGTTTTATTTTTATAATAAATTGAAAATATTGTGATATTTATCATCTAAGCTTCTATCAATAGAATAGACACGAAAAATTGAGAGAATTAGGATGATTTTCAGTACGGGAGAGCCTGAAGGCATATCGTGGAAGGGTCTTAGTTTCACCGCGGATACAACTGTATCGGTAAATGGTGAAGGGTCCAGTCATGTGATTAGCGCAATAACAGGGGCATGGAGGCAATATTTTAGCGCGGATGGGCGTCTGTTTCAGATCACGGACAACCATAACAATCGGATTCAGTTTATGTATAGCAGAGATGCATCTGGTGTACCGTTATTGACGACTGTTCGGGATGCTATTGGGAACGCCATTCAGATTCATTATTCTTCAACCGATATTACCCTAAGTAAGGGAAATGAACGTGTAGTAATATCACAAGCATTAAGAGCAAAATGTAGACTTGCTGGATAGTGTGACAGATGCCAAGGGACGTAGAACCTCCTATTCGTATTTGTTAGCCCATGCTGGCTTAACTTGCTACTCGGGTGAGCTACGGGATGATACAACGGAACTGCAATACCTGCGAGCCAGATGGTATGATCCCGCAAACGGCAGGTTTATTAATGAGGATACGTATGAAGGGGATATTAAGAATCCGCTGAGTTTAAATTTGTACATTTACGTGAGTAATAATCCGTTGATTTATGTGGATCCAACAAGATGTACACAAGAAATCGGAGGCTCTGAATTTGATACTAGAACAATAGGCTCCAATGGTGTTCTATATAACAAGAACGATGGTAGCGTAGCATGGGATTATTATCTTGGATGGCGGAAGAAAGATAGATAGGATTCGATAAACTTGCAAACTCAGGAAAAGGAATCTCTAAAGACCACATGATGGTTATGCGACTCACTTAAGGTCTTGGGCAAAAATTAATGGTTGGGAGCAAAAATATACTGATAGTGGGGTTGAAATGTGGGGTGTAAAAAATGCTGATGGCACATTTAGTTGGAGATTGAAATTAAAGCCTGAGGTAAGTACACGAAATGGTTTAGGAGCAGGAAGTAATCAACCCCATTTTTCAAACCTTTAGATAGGCAAGTGCATAGAATGAAAATAAACAATGAAATCCTGAGAGGAGAATGAAGATTGTACCGTAATTCAAGCTATCCATATCAATGGCATAATCCTATGTATGACTATTGGAATAACATTAATTGGAGTAATAAGTGGTATTGTCATTATTATAATGGGATCAACACGAACGGGTATCCTTATAAATTAACAGATTATGGGCAAAGACCATTTGTAGTGAATATTGACCAAGCTACTAAGCAAAATAATACTTACCGCACCGCTTTGTGGACAGGAAAACACCTTCAAGTGACCCTAATGAGTATTAATGTTGGAGATGACATTGGTTTAGAAGTTCATCCTACAACGGATCAATTCATACGTATTGAAGAAGGTCAGGGACTTGTTCAGATGGGTGAAAGTAAAGATAATTTGAATTTTCAAGAAATGGCCTGTGGTGGTTACGCAATTATGGTACCTGCTGGAACATGGCACAATGTTACCAATACGGGGAATACCCCACTTAAAATATACGCCATCTATGCGCCGCCTGAGCATCCATATGGTACGGTTCATGTAACAAAAGCGGATGCCATGTCCGCTGAGTAAAGCCACCATTATTAATGGATCAAGTAAAAGAGAGATGAAATTAATTACTAACGGGGAACGTTAGTTCAGCAAGGAACTACCTTATTAAAGGTGGTTCTTTTATTTATTTAAGCAACAATTACACAGCCCATTTTGAAAGGAAGCAAAGGTATGAAAATAAATGTAGAGCTTATTCTTGAATGTCTAAACGAACTCCAATCGGCTGCAATAGCTAAACAGAAATATTCAGATTACTACAATGGTCAGCATGCTATTCTCAAGAACTATGCAATGCAAGAAAGTCGAAGCAATCAAAAGCTTGTTTTCAATTTTCCACGTAAGTTTGTAGATAATGAAGTGGGTTATCTGCTCGGTAAGCCAGTAAACTATGTGTCCAAGTCAGATCAGGATGAAGCCATACATAACATAGACGTACATATGAGTCATTGGGATAAGGAGCATAATCTACAGCTTCGGAAACAATCCGAAATATTCGGTGAGAGCTACGAATTGAACTATATCGACTCGGATGGACAGTTTTCAGCCACCGTATTATCTCCTTTGAATGCGTATGTGCTGGAAAACGGAACAGCAGAACGAAATGTATTACTTGGCTTACATAAATACATAAATTTACCCGTCGATTCGATAAGCAAGTGTACCTTGACGTGTATTCCGACCATGAAATTCTACACTATACAATCGGCAACAATGATAAACACAATCAGAGTAAGCAAAACCAAGCACCTGAATTAAAATATATCGGCAAACATAATCACATCTTTGGAAGAGTCCCGCTTATCTCCTGTCCAGCCAATACAGAGAGGAAAAGCGGCTTTCATGATGTGATTTCTTTATTTGATGCTTATAACACGCTGAATTCCGATTTGGTCAATGAAATTGCAGATCATCGCAACGCCTATCTGGTGATTGAGAATGCCAAGTTGGAAGCCGACGATTTATTGAATATGA
The DNA here is from genome assembly GCA_040544055.1 of Paenibacillus sp. PvR008. Lineage (GTDB taxonomy): Bacteria > Bacillota > Bacilli > Paenibacillales > Paenibacillaceae > Paenibacillus. Next base: position 55,642 of record JBEUOG010000026.1, on the reverse strand, counting down.
AGAAGATGGGCATTATTCAGGTTCCGGCTGGAGGAAAGGTGAGCTGGCTTACGAAGGAGATTAACGATTCTTTTGTGAAAAACGAGTTGGATAACATTGAACGCAAAATCTTCGATATGATGGATCAGGTCAACTTCAATGAAAACTGGGCCAGCAATACCTCCTCCTTAGCGCTCAGAAACAAGCTGCTGAATCTGGAGAATCGAGTGGCAATGCGTGAAGCGTTAATGGAAAAAGCGATCAAGCAGCGTCTACGAAATTTCTTCACCTACCTGCACATTAAAGAAGGCGTTCAATATGATTACCGTGATATTGCCGTAAAATTCACTCGTAACTTGCCGACAGATTTGGTTGGGATGGCTGATGTAATCGTCAAATTGCAACAAGTCGTATCTCAGGAAACGTTGCTCACGTTGCTTCCGTTTGTTGAGAATCCAAAGTTGGAATTCAATAAATTTCATTCGGAGCAGCAACGATTATCAGATGTGAGTAAGGAGAAATCGAATGCAGAATAAAAATGGTATCAAGCGGCTCGTTAAGAATAGCTGTGCTGGTTATCTTGGAGCAAAGCAAGGTATCCCAAACTATTGCTGTTTACAGGATGCCCCATGTGTATTTTTCGCTCAAGATGATGATCTTCCCCGTTGTACCTATTTCTCGTTTTTACGTTTTCTAAAGCGTTACATCATTGTACTGAGCATGATATTCAATATTATACAGTTTCAGCATACATATACGTTTCTGAAGTTTAGGCAAACAATAGGCTTGATGTAACGCTTTAGGCTGTCAAAAATCCAAATAAAATAAGGATGAAAAATACCCAAAAGTGGGGAGCGGGTATGTAGGTCCTTTTGTTAGAAAAAAATGGTTAGACTAAGGAGGTGGAACGCCATTAAGCTAACGAAGTCTTTGGCAGTGTCCGAGAAGGAATACAACTTCGAATATGAAGAAATATGGAGGAAAAATTCTTATGAGCCAATCTTGATATTTGAAAAAAGAAAAATATAGGAATTATGATACGACAAAAAAGTATTGACACAAAAGTAATTAGCGACCATACTATATATATGAACAAGGATAATAAAGTAACAAAGGATATTGACGCTATTCCCTCGCTTGTACAATCCAAGCGTCAGATTGATCGCTATAACCTGGACCTAGACGCACAGGCTATACTCGTCGCGTCTAGGCTAATGGAAGCCGGAGCCAAGCTTGGACATGCCGCAGAGATTCATTTCTCCAGATTCGGTTTATCAACAGGACGATATCGTTTATTAGCAGACCTTGAAGATAACGAAGGAGAAGAGTTGCCCTCGCAATTAGCGGAGCATCTAGGTGTGACACGTGCTACAGTGACTGGTCTTATCGATACTCTTGAGCGAGATGGCCTAGTATCCCGGCGATCAAGTTCAGAGGATGGACGTCAGAAAGCGGTTATATTGACAGAGCAAGGTGCGAAGAAGCTTCTTGAAATGGCTCCTGAGCATTTCGCTCGGCTGGAAGCCATGGTGGGCTTACTGAATATTGAGGAGCGCAGCGTATTCCTCGACCTGTTAGGTCGAGTTACACAAGGTATATCGGTACTTACGGACGAACCAAAACGAACTAAAAAACACATCAATAATGAGTAGAACGGGCTAGTGAAGCTAGCCCATTTTCACTCTCATATAATTAGCTTCCTAATTATATGAGAGTGAGCAATTAAAAGAATTAAAGGAGCAATTAAATGAACAAGACGACAGAGTACCCCAATCAGACAGATGGTGTTTACGAAATCAAGTCTGCTGATTCTGGCACAAAGACTTTTGTACTGTGGCGTGAAGTTGTAATGGCCTATGCGTCTCCTGCCATTATGGCAGGTATCGGGGGATTGGTCACTGCCGACAAGGGGCTTCAAATAGGGGCCTTGACCACCATTGGTGGAGCCTCGGCTTTCTTGGCTTTGATGCTCGGCCTTTGGCTGCGCGGCAGAGGAGTACATAACCGACGGTGGATCATCGGCGCACCTCACTTGGTTGTGGTTGGGATGTTCGCGTTGATGGGAGCAACATTTGGGCTATTCGCCGCATGGGCGACATCTGGTTTACTAGAAATTATGATTCCGAGCAATCACTTGGCCTGGGTCAGTCGTGTCTGGATCGACTTCCCGTTGTCTGGATTCATAGCAAGCACGATAGTGACATGGCGGTGGCGTCTTGCCGTCACAACAAATTTTTCATCCAAAAGGAGAAGATAAAATGATAGTTATTATTGGAGCAACAGGTACGATAGGCAGTATGCTTTTAGAACGTTTGATTGATCTTGGCGTACCCGCCAGAGCGCTGAGCAGAGAGCCTGAGAAGTTGCGTGATCAGATTGGAGAAAAAGGCCGGTCGACTATCGAGGTAGCTTCGGCTGATGCTTCCGATCCTGAATCGCTACGGCGCGCGTTTACAGGAGCTAGCCAACTCTTCCTATCCATGTCCAACAGTCCAATACAAGTCGAATTGGAAACTTCGATCATTCAGATTGCCGTCGAAACCGGAATCAGACACATCGTAAAAATATCCAGTCCTGCCTATGAGAAAAGATCTCCAGTGGCAGTGGCGGGATGGCATCAAGAAATCGAGAAAACGCTGAGCGAATCGGGTCTCACCCACACCGTGCTGCGCCCTTATGCGTTCATGCAAAACTTATTGCGCCTTGCATCAACGATCACAACCCAAAATGTTTTCTTCGGCGCCATGGGCGATTCACCCTGTAACTTCATTGACTGTCGTGATATCGCAGATGTCGCCGCAGAAGTTCTGACCAACCGCGAGGTGTCAGGCCAAATATATACGCTTACCGGTTCGGAGATCTTTAGCTATCCACAGATTGCGAGTCAACTATCAGTTCTGCTTAATCGGCCGATAAGCTACATCAACATGGAGCCTCAAGTACTACTCCGTAATCTAATCGAGCATGGGCATATGCCTCCTTGGCTCGCGAACCACGTTGTGGAAATTCAAACCATGTCTACACTGGTACCTGAAAGTCCTAATGACACTGTGAAGCGCTTGCTCGGCAGAGAGCCACGCACGTTAAACGCCTTTCTGCATGAGTGTGTAGATCATTTCCGGTAGAGGCGAGTCTACCTATTTTGAAATAAGTGTCGTTGGCAGCATCTTGCTCTGATATTATTTAAGTCATTGTACCGGAGAACGATAGTTCGAAAAAAACAACGGCAATGATACAACCGCCTCTAGTTCCAACTTCTTCAACGGCGTATGATTTACTAATTGATTTAGGCGTACTATTGGATGAGAACAATGTACCGGAAAGCGAGCGTTTTGTGGTAGTTCCTGCATGGTACTATGGCTTGCTTTTAAAGGATGCTCGTTTCACCAAAGACCCGAATGTTATCCGCACAGGCTATGTCGGAGATATTGATAGCATGACCGTTTATAAATCCAACAATGCGCCAAATACAGGAGGAGCCAAGTATAAAATCATCGCTGGTCATAAGAGTGCCATTTCTTTTGCGGGTCAAGTGGATTCGGTGGAAGCGTTCAGACCAGAGAAGCAATTTTCAGATGCAGTGAAAGGGTTGCAGGTATTCGGTGCTAAATGTATCAAGCCTGAAGCTCTCGCTGTACTCACGGTCAATAAGTCTTAATTGAAAGTGATGATATGAGAGCACATTATAATAGAAGAAACACGTTCAGGGTATCTGTTTTGGATACCCTATTTTTCATTTTTGGAGGATGATAAGATGTGGTTTTTGAATCAAGAAACAGGCTGCACATGGGAAGTCACGGATCAGGAGTTGGTGTTGCGTTTACAGAATAGTGGGCAATATGAGCAAGTGGAGGAACCACAACAAAATAAGACTGAGCAAGAAGTAGCCCAAACGAAAGCTCAAGTTGTCAAGAATATGAAGCGTACCGAGAAGGCACAGGTAAAGGAAGAACAGGAGCCAGCACATGAGTGAGCTAATGGATTTGATGAAACGATTATTGGGTATGGAGCCAACAGATATATCTAAAGACGATATCCTGATCCACTACTTAAATATTAACAGCCACTTTAGTAAGCGATCCTAACATTGCCATAGAAAAGACCATTAGCCTTAAGAATTTATTTTAATCTTTATATCTATCGGCTTGCCCTAGAGGTGAGCCATTTTTATTTCAAAGGAGCCCATACATATGCAACGAAAATCTATTGATTATCACTGAGTCTAAGCCTATTAAAGCAATTGAGATCACAAAATGTCATTACAGAAGAAGAGTTTATAGAAATCGATCAGCTTAATAAAAAATCTTTCAAGTAGCTATAACATGGGCAGAAATGGACTTGATGATGTGCCGCACGCATTATACCATGTGAACGTATAAAGAAGATATCGAAGGGAGAAACATCTATGGCACAAGCCGCAACCGCAAAAAAAGTCGTGATCGTTCCCGTGAAAACGATGGACATCGTAGAGGGAATTCAACCGATTCAAAAGAAGAAAGTCGCTGCCTATTGTCGGGTCAGTACCGATTCTGAGGAGCAAAAGGAGAGCTATACCAATCAGGTCAATCATTATACCCAATACATTCAAAACAACTTGGAATGGGAAATGGCTGATATATACGCCGATGAAGGGATCACCGGAACCAGCACCCAAAATAGAACATATTTTAATCGGATGATACAGGATGCCCGAAATGGTAAACTGGATCTCATACTGGTCAAGTCGATTTCGAGGTTTGCTAGGAATACACTGGATTTATTGAAATATGTACGGGAACTCAAAAGTCTCGGAGCTGCTGTGTTCTTTGAACGAGAGAACATTAATACACTCGATACAACAGGTGAAGTATTGCTGACCATCCTGAGTTCTCTTGCCCAAGACGAGAGCCGAAATATTTCTGAAAATAGTCGATGGGGAATATTACGTGGCTTTCAAAACGGCAAAGTTTTCTGCAACACGAATCGCTTCCTTGGCTACGATAAGGATGAGCATGGTGAATTGGTGATTAACGAGTCGGAAGCAGAGATTGTACGCAGGATATACGAGGAGTATTTAGACGGGAAAAGCTATCAGGCGATAGCCAGAGGTTTGGTGCGAGATCACATTAAAACAGTCACGGGTGGCGATACCTGGTGGGATTCCTCCATTACCTTAATTCTGACCAATGAGAAATATTAAGGAGCCTTGCTTCAGCAAAAGACGGTAACGGTAGATTTTCTAACCCACAAACGAATAAGGAATAAAGGACAGGAGCAGCAATATTTAATTGAAAACAACCACGAACCGATTGTATCCAAGGAACTATTTGAAGCGGTGCAAAGGGAAAAGGAACGGAGAGCCAAGCTGAAAGGGAGCGTGATGGGGGAGAGTAAAAGATACTCCAGTAAATATGCACTCAGTAGCAAAGTATATTGTGGATGCTGTGGGGCCATTTTTAAACGCCGAACCTGGAACAGCAATAATCCATCCAAAAAAGTAGTATGGCAATGCAAAACGTATGTCAATGAAGGTAAAGCAGCCTGTGATGCCAAATCGGTTGATGAACCAGTTTTACATTCCGCGTTTGTACGATTGTTCAATCGGATGTATGAGAATAAGAAAGGATTCATGAAGACATTGAAAGCCAATATTGAATCGGCACTTTCCAGCAGAGTAGAGCAAACATCGTTATTGGACATCGAAGGACAGATGCAACAATTGAAATCCGACTTGAAGGAATTAGTGAATCTCAAGCTACGGAATCAGATTGATGAGATTGTATATGATGAAGAAACGAACAGACTTTCCAATGAACTCAACGAGCTACGACAACAGAAGTTGACACTGGAGCAGGAGCATGAGCAGAAAGCGAAAATCAAGGAGCGTGTAGATGAAATCATCCAAGTACTAAGCACACAGCAGGATACACTGGAACAATTTGATGATAACCTATTTAATGCGTTGGTGGAGAAGATCACGATTCTCTCACCAGCGCATTTTGTTTTTACCTTGAAAAGTGGAATGAGCATAGATGAAATCATTGAAGACTGATGAGATCATTGTTAAATGAATTAATATACTAACGAAACCTTAAGCTAATAGATAGGCTAACGAGTAGCTGTGGGTTGTATGACGGGAAGAATCAATTGAATCCCGTCTTTTACTCCTCCATATAGATAGATTGTTTGTCCTGACTTAGTTGATAGCCTATTGCTTCTTCCCATTCCGATAGCAGACGTTGAATATCTTCGTTTTGGTTGGTTTTGAATTGATCCATTTGAGTGAATAGATTTTTGTCCTCAGATAAACATGAAGCCTGTCGTTCACTGGCTAGTTCAAATTGATAAAAACGTTGGCGTAATGCTTCTTGAAACCAATCTGGCCAATTTGACATTGTGTATTTTCCCTCCCGTGGTTTGAGTGTGTGTATGTTAACTCTGATGGGGAGGGATGGCAAGTCATTGTTTTGTGTGGAGGGATGTTGAATTATCTTTAAAAATATATTTTGCATTTGGATTTGTATGTAGATTTAATTATTGAAAAAATACCCTATTTAAGTAATAAGGATAACAAAAAACAGGTCAATCATGGTGGTATCTGACCATAATCGACCTGTTTAATGTAGCGGAATAGCGTTATTTAGGTTGTAAAATTAAAGCATTGATGTGCGTACAAACAAAGTGATAAAATCTTTATACGGGTATTACATGGGTTATACGTGTTATCAGTTGAATGATGGGTCATTCAGCACTGGGTAGCCCCCACATGATTTATGTTCGTTGCAACCACCTATACAACACTAAAATTAATCAACTTTTCAAACCTAAGATGTATTCTACTCTTGATTTAGTAGAATCGCTTGTTTCCCTGATTTTGTATTCATCTTTATTATTAATTAATTTTTTACAGATTTGAATGTCTTGCAACAGCTTTTCAATGTCATTTTTATCTATGTGCTCTTCAAATTTAGTGTTTTCCAGATAACCATCCAGTTTAGAATATATAAAATCAGCAAGTTCTTTATATTTCAAACTCTCTATTGCAATAGAAACAAAATATAATGTTTTAGTAAACAAACTATCGTTTACTATTCTCCAATCTTCTTCCAAAGTTTTTGCTGAAACCTGCGCCACATTTAAACCTTCTTCTTCAATATATTCCTCAAAGTCTAACACTATAGATGATTTTATTGATTCATAACTTGTCATGTCCATATCATCAGTCCTTATCTCATATTTTTAGAATATACATTTAACTGAATATTAGGGAACTTACGTCTAAATTCCATAATTAAATTTGAACAACTTTGACATGCATCTAGTTCTGTAAACAAATCTATTCGCCCTTTAACATTAGGGTCTTTTATTTGAGAAGCAATATCTTCAAGAATTTTTGCCTCCGTGTCATTAAATCTTGGAAATTCATCATCAACATAGGTTTCCAATGACTTATCAACTTTAGAATAACTGAAATCTCCAACATTACTACCAACGCTATCAGAGGAATGAATCTGGCTGTGTGCTTGAAATTCTTTATTAATACCAGGAATGCTTACATCTGCCACTGCGACATTTCCACTACTTAACTTTCTTAGTTTTCTATCAAGTTTATCTCTCTGTGTTTTTGAGAGATTTTTGTATTCGTCGGAATTTCTTATTTTTTCTATTTTTCTGTTAATATCGCCTCTAACATTTTGAGTTTTCTCATATAAGCTATCTATTGTCCGATTAGGTAATCTATTTTCACCCGTCCCCTCAATCTCTATCTCCTTATTGGGCTTTGGGTTTGAGAGTTGGGGTGATTCTGTTCTTTCATTTATGATTTTAGGGCCTGAATGAACAGGCTCCCTCAACGATCCCTATTGTACCAATGATATTTGACCAATGCTCTGGTGACCAAGCATCTTTAGGAAACATGGCTTCTCGAATGGTGCCGTGTATTCCGAGGGTTAGCCAATTGGCTACGTCATTTGGTGAATCAAATGCCTTATTTGCTCTTTCCACATAACTCAGATACATCCCTTTAGGGATACCGAACGACCAATAATCTAAAAATGTGCCAACCGAGTCGTATCGATTTTGATACCTTTCGTCATTAGCATACTTACTTCCTTTCGCTAATTCAATTAGGCTGTCTGCCGACTTCTTAGATATATTGCTTGCTATGTCTGCCTGTTCCATGGCTATTTGGCCTTTTACCATCTCACCATTACCCGTATAATCTAGATAACGATCCCACCAAGATTTAGGCTCCTCAACTTGTAGTTTCGGTTGTTGTGCCATGTAGCTGTCATAATTTGATCTCCAGCGTTGTCTCAATTCCATAGGAATCTGCTGATAGGCATGAGCCATAGCATTAGACTCTTTCAACAAGTTCTGAACCAGCTCCAGTGGGCCACCGGAATCCGCCACATGACGTGCACTTGTATACACTTTCCCCAGAATCCACTTGCTATAGTAAGCTTGTTTGGCTTGTTCATGTTCGTATTGACTGATTAGTCCTTGGAGTGCTAAACCAGCCAAGTGTTTCAACGGATGAACTCCGCTCCCCTTGCCACTGCCTCCAATCGTAGGAGTTCCTTTGCTCCGAACAGGGATGGCTGCGGTTGCTTGTAAAATAGTCGCGGCCACTTTACCCGCTGGCCCACCCACCGTATTCAACATCACACTGGCTACGTTCCCCACTGCTGGAATGGAGCCTAACAGTTTGGATATCGTCCCCATCAAAGCATTGGCCTGTTGAAGCGCTGCTGGAGTCGTAACTTTTGCTTTAGGAGTAGGGGCTTGGCTGCTCTTGGCTACTGATTGAGCTGCTTCATATGCTTTTATACTCATCAATGGTGGCTCAGGCACAGGAGGGAGATCCATCACAAAAACGGGAGCTTTCACTGTCCCTTCCTGATAAATCACTGGAGCTTTGGTATCCGTCTCACCATCGAGCACCATGCTACTTTCTCCACCTTTGAGATACAGCGCTGTTCCAGCTTCGAGCGACAGTTCCTCACCTGCATCGAGCTTCACATGACCACCCTGAATCTGTACATCCCCCGGACTGTGGATGGTGATGCCCGTATCCTCGTGCAGTGTAATGGAAAATCCATCCGAGGTGGACAGGGTCAATTCATGCTCAGACATGTCTACGCCGCTACCTTACACATGTTGCCATGCCTTCACATTCGGCTGTCCATTTGTGTGGCGTTGTTGTCGAAGTGAATCCGTCACATAGGCATCCTGTTCGCGGTGTGTAGGCAGATACAGTTCTACTTGTTCCCCAATCTCAGGCATATCGTACCAGCCACTGTGTTCTTCGGCTACATATCTTGTCGCCACGGGAAACCAGCAGGCTTTGGCAGGATCTTGCTTCGGATCGATGTCCAGTTGAAGCTATACGAAATCCCGCTGTACCTTGAGCACCGTTCCTGTCAGCGAAATCCCGGTGGCCTGATCGTTTTCATAACGGGCATAGCGGATATTCTGTTCCGCTTGGAGATCATAACGGGTACACAGTAAGCCATCCTCTAACCGTGTCACTGCCCGAACGACGGCCAACTCTTTGCCTTGTCCAATGGGTAACGTGATGAGGTCGCCTAGAGCGTAGTATTGCAGACTTTCAATTGTATAGGTGACATAAGAGCCGGCACGTTGTTCTCCCGGCTTTTCCGCATCCAGCTCATGAAACGTTTTTCGTACCCTGTAAAACACATCCCGTTCCACTTTGTGCTGCCTGCCTTCTGGCATCCCGAAGAAAACCTTGGGCGAGGCTGCGGTTACCTCTGGTACAAGTACGGAACCAAAGCGAGAAGCGAGACGTTTTAAAAACGCCCAATCGGTCTCTTCATATTGTAAAACAAAAGTATCCAGCTTGGCATAATTAGTTACGGTATCAATGGCGTCTCCATACTCATATTTACGAACCATCATAGTGACCGGATCATCATAGGTACGATGAATATCCTGATAGGAACGTTTTTTCAGCTTGATATCCATTTGATAGGAATGGGAAGCAGCCTTCAGTTCAAAGGTATATACTCCCCGTGTGCAATTCACAGACATTTGCGTAACGATCCCATGGAATAATCTTCTCAGCGATTGTCCCTGATCATCCAACTGACGAATGACAATCGGCTCTTGCTCCATATTTTGTCCGATGCATGCGGCTCCCTGTTCTTCGGAGAGCATACCACGGATATGTAAATAAGCATGATCGTTGATGGCGCGTATTATTTGAAGGTATTCAATGTGTTGTGGTTGAAAGGGTCCATAAAAGCGCAGGCTTTCATAGCCGATCCCATCTGACAATACGCTCAAGTGAGTTCATGTCTCCTTTCTAGATGTAATTGTTTTTCCAAGTAAAGTATGTCATTTTTAATTCGCCTCTGATTATAGAAGACACGGATGAGTACAGCTTTGAGTCGAGATAGATATGTATTACAAGATTTGTTTGGCATAAAAGGACGAGAGGCAATATTTAATGAACAACCCAGCATATGTATTTATCGGTCAAAAGAGAGATTTTGTTTACAGAATGACCCATTGGTTGGGGTATTTACAATGTGTATTTTTGGATTAAAACGGTAAATGAGGGAAATGATAGATAATTTATTCTTTCCATCATCTCGACATATAATGGAAAGGGTGAGGCAGCATACCTATACACTGGTGTTGATAGAGTCGCAGAGGTCGGTTTTGAAAGTGTTGTTTCATAGCAAACTCCGGCAGGGTGGTATCCTGTTTTTTCATACTAAGGTTCAACAATGTTGAGGTTACATTGGATGCCAATCCTTATATTGAACGACCGACCAATACAACTTATGTCCCCATTAGATTTGTAAAGATATAGCCTACAAATACTTTAAACATTAAACAAATAGCGCCCAATAAAGTGTGGGCGCTTTCGCTTACATAAAGTGTGGGCGCTTTCGCTTACATAAAGTCCTTTGTATAGATTTAAAATCGTATATTTTAACGTATTAGCATGCCCTGTTTGGAAAATACTGAGCATTGATGTTCCTATAGTACTAAACATGCCTAGGGCTTTCTAGATACTCTAATTTAATCTTTAGTATTCCCGACAGCTACAATATATTTAAGGGGGTTGGATTGAAAATTGTTCGAAGAACTTGTAGACGAAAGATCTATTTTGTTCCAGGTACGCTTAAAAGTTGCTCCTGCTTGTACTGCAGGTCGCTCTCTATCCTGTTTATCGTATTGGTAGCTTATATCTGTAATGAAAGTGGGGCGAAGGTCTTCGCTACCTAATTTCAAATATTTACCAGATACATTCCGAGCGGTTATAGATAATGTTGCCATTTTTGTACTGCTACCAGCTCCCGGTAATGTTAGCTCATAAGATAGCGGTCGAATTTTATTGGTATCTATGTCTGTGCTTAAGGGGATTGTATTTGGATCATAGCCGCCCTCTAAATAGGAAATGACTTTACTTTTTTTGAATTTACTATCTTTAATTGTTAACAATTGGTCCTTCCAGCTGCCCTTAATGTTTAAGCCGTCAAGTAGCACCTTGGCAGGAATAAAAACTTGTTTTTGTTTAAGAACAGGTACAGTATCAATTTTCGTATTTTTTCCATTATACGTTACATTGTTAGAGTTAATTGTAACTTCTATATTTTTGTGATCCCAAGAAACTGTGGCTATTTTTTTAATCGCATCGTAATTTACTGTCGCCCCAAGCAACTCGCTTACTGCACGTAATGGAATCATAAAACGCTGTTGTTTGTCGATGTATGGCGCGTCAGGTGATGTGTACAAGATGTAATATTGGTTGATTTTAAGAATCACCGGAGCCTTAATGACAGTCGCTTTTGCATCTACGTTGCCCATGTTTAACGAAAACAATAATAAGGTCAGCAAAGAAAGTAAAACAATATTTTTACATAATTTCATATAACATTTCCCTCCATTCATTTGTGCTGCACTAGATGTTTTACGCCAATAATTACAATAAGTTGCGAAAATAGGAAAAAAGAGAACGCATCAAAGGAAACTCTCCTTAATGCGTTCTCTTTTAAGGATTAACTCTTAAATATCTATATTATCGGTTTCTTCACCTGCATTTATATAATTTACTCTTACAACATCAGTTGTAAAGGAACATGTGCCCCTGGCATTGGTATCGGCTGCAGACCAAGTATGGTAATTCATTGAGCTATTTCCAATTAGACTGTTATACCAGTGGGCATTATGAAGATAAGAACCGCTGTGAAAATTCTGCGGCTTTTGGCCAATTGTAGTTAATCGTTTTAATATATTTCTACCTCCAGGAACGAAACCTGGTGCTTGGCGTCCTATAGTCATTGTTGTGTTCTGGTTGGTAGTATAATCAATTCCGCTAACGGTAAGAGCTATATTGTTAGATGAAGGAATTGAAAACTTCATATTTACATTTTGTTTGCTCTTAAACCGCTGTGCGTAACCTAAAGGGGCACTATCTACACTGATCAGCATTCCCCAATTATCATACAATGTACTATGAATGAGTCCAGCATCTACGCCGCCACCATTAGCACCCTGCCCTCCGACATATACATAGCCTGCATCACCATTATAGCTGGAAGATCCTTTATTGTTGTTATCTCGGATCTCTGATCCTCCAGGTAAGTAGACATAATGAGACTGCCATGAATAATTAGCATTAGAAGTTACCCTTCTATAGGGACCTGTACTCCCTGTGCATGAATGTTGGGTAGCCTGTGTACCAACTTCTCCTTCTGATTTTGAAGTGGCCGCACAAGAAGAATCTTTATAAACACTACTACTAACAGAAGTTTTATTGTCATCCTGTTTAGATTGTTCGTTATGAAGAACAATTTGGCTTGGTAAATTATCAACCGGTAAAGCATATCCTTCTTTGCCATCAGGAGTTTCAAATATATTGTCAGAAGTTTTTTTGTATTTAAATACTTTTTCCAGTAACTCAGGTTTGTTCGCATACAGCTTTCCATTAGCATCTTCATAGACTACATTTTCGCGTGCGTTTGGCTCCAAATCTACCATAAAGTTTAGGAGAACATTCCGATCCTTCCCTTGAACAGATGAATCGATAAAAATGTCGGAATGGGATGCATTAGAATTAACCTCTGGTTGGGCAAATACGCTAGAGAAAGAGCTAAAGATTAAAGCAGATGCCAACGATCCTACCATCAAAACTTTATTCATTTTCATGACTTTCCTCCTACGGAACATGAATGTGTTCAATAGCATGACGTGTAGAAAAATGATATAGGCTGATTAAGAGGAATCTAGAAGTTGTTTTCTATGTAACCATGTCCTTTGATCGAACTAAATCAGTTTTCTATCTTCCCTACTGGCCAATAGAGAAATCATGCATAAATGGGATTCGAATCCTATTCAATATATATTGTAGCTATATTTATCTTTTATGTCATTAATTCAACTTTTGCAACTCAAATTCTTAAATAAATCCTTGACATGCTGGGTAAACCAGAGATTATCACTATGGGGAAGAGGGAGCCACTTTAAAATGGGTTGATAATGATACAATTTACAATTAATGGATATTTACTTAATGTGCCTTCTGATGTATATAAATCTCGTGAATTGGATTAACTTTTACTAGGATTAACTACTTTGTAACCCGTTTTTTTGTGTAATGAATTTATATTATGGAGAATCAAACAAGAAACGCACCACAGCTTTGGTGATCAGGTCGGTCAATATGCCAACCTTTTTGATTTTTCAACAAGCTATGACTTAGAGTTAATTTTGAATGAAACCAAACCTCGGAAGAATAGTCCACTACTTAAGATATTGGTATGGGTGACGAGTTCAAGAGCGAGCTTAAACCTGCCATTTATATTCAGTGTGAGGGCGTCCCAGAACAGGTTACCTTTATGAAAATTTAGGTGATAAGAGGGAGTATATCCCTTTCGCTGTCTCGACACATGTGGAGTGCGTGGTAGTAATATATCGAGATGAGAAGCATTGATGAATGAGGATTTAAGAGCAACTTTGTATCCAAATAACGTTTTAGGATTGAGTGCTGTTCATTGTTACTGCATTGCACAATGGCAAATAACTTGGAAGATGTTTGGGAAACAGTAAAGAGGGGTGGCGAGCCCCTCTTATTGGTTTTGATGTTGAGCATTTTTATTCATTTACAGAAAGTGTAGCATTAAATTTCACAATTTTTCATCACAAAAAGGCTTTTGTCTCATTCAATGAGCGTGCTATATTCGATAAAAGCTGAATTGTATTCCTTATCTCATGTTCCGTAGTGTCTGGGTGAATTGCACAGATTCGGAGAACAGTTTTTCCATTAAGTTGTGTCGTAAGCACAGAGGCGTATCCGTTTGTCATCATTTCTTGGGAGATCCTTTTATTGAGTGAATCTAATTCTTGCTCAGATAATCCAGTTGGCGCATATCGAAAATTAACAATCGCTAACTGTGCGGGGGATACAATTTCCCAATGATTATGTTTTTTGATTTCATCTTCAGCCCATTCTGCGAGCTGAACTCCATGCTCTATGGCTTCACCGACAGCATTAGTTCCTAAAGCTTGTAGTGTCACCCATAGTTTCAAACTTCGAGCAGGCCGCGTTAATTCAGGGCCCAGATCCCAATAATTAATATGTTCTTCATTAGTCTCGGCATCTTTCAAATATTCTGGATGAGTGCTGAAGCAGTTTCTAAGCTGTTGATTTTCTTTGGCTAAAACTACGCTACAGGAATATGTCTGCATTAACCATTTATGTGCATCCCAGGTAATGCTATCTGAACGCGATATCCCGCTCAAAAGGGGCTTATATTTCGAAGAAGCCAAAATCGATGCACCGTAAGCTCCATCCACGTGTAACCAAATGTTATGTTTTTCACATAGGTCAGCAATTTCGTTTAACGGGTCAATGCTTCCCGTATTGGTTGTGCCTGCCGTGGCAATGATCGCAAAAGGCTTCATGCCAGCCGCCTGATCATCTATTACTTTTTTTTCTAAGGCTGAAACATCCATACGAAAATTGCTATCACTTGGAATCTTTCTGATTTGATCGCCACGGAATCCGAGAATGCGTAATCCTTTGGCGACCGATGAATGAGTTTGATCTGAAACATAAGCAGTTCCAATGGCATATTCCTGCTCGGATAACCTTGCATTGCGTGCAGCCGCTAAAGCGGTCAAATTCGACAGCGATCCGCCCGACAGAAATAAGCCTCCAGCAGTATCGGGATATCCTGCTTGGTCACACATCCACCGGATCACTTCCCCCTCTAAAAGGCTTGCGCTCGAACTCAGCATCCAGCTTCCGGCGTGGGTATTATAAGCGCTGGTCATGATATCTCCTAACCAAGAGTAAAGAGACATTGGACTAGGAACCAATGCGAAAAAGCGAGGGTGTTGCATGAAGGTTTGGTGAGGATAGACGTTTTTCCTCATTTCATCGACGACCTCTTGTATCGGTCTTCCTTTTTTCGGAAAACCAATTTCCCTTAAATGAGCTATTGTATCCCCATCTGCAGTGTTAATTACTTTTCGGGATCGAATATTGTTATTTTCTGCAATATATGAATGTATGAACTGTTCAATAATCTCACCTAATTGCTGATTTGGTTCTTGATTCATTATAAGCATCTCCTTTGCTTAACTTCAATCAAGTATAATATAACATCTGTTGTCATTTTGTGATATTCACCGATTTCATCATTACGTTTATTTTTAGGCTCTTCGCTATTACGCAAAGTAATTTGGGGGAACCTTTGTTATCTGAAAAATATTGACGGATTGTCAAGCCAAGTGCGACAGCTCCTCTGAAAAGGATTCGTGAGCGGTTTTCCACCCCAAACATTTTCGGGGTCTATGATTAATCAGGTGGAGAGCTTTCTCCAAGGCTTCATCTGTAATTTGGGCGAAATCCGTACCTTTGGGGAAGAACTCTCGCAGCAAGCCATTCGCGTTTTCATTGGAGCCCCGTTGCCAGGAGGAATACGGATCCGCGAAATAGATTTGTACATCATGAGTGGCTTCCAAGCTCGCATAGCAGGCAAACTCTTTACCACGGTCAGCGGTTGCCGTTTGGAAGGCAGCAGCAGGGTACTGAGAAGCAGCTACACCAAACGTAATCTCCATGGACAACGCCGTGCGATCCGGCATCTGAATGGCGGTGTACAGACGGGTTTTGCGTTCCACAAATGTGGCCACGCAGCCCTTACTTTTTCCACGGCCTGAGACGACGGTATCCAGTTCCCAATGACCGAACGTTTCCCGAGACCGCACCTCTTTTGGACGCTGGGAGATCGGCTTGCCTACAGCAAACTTGCCGCGAGTCTCCGCAGGCTTCTGGCGCTTACCTTTGTGCCGCAGGACGGTAAGTAGACCTTTCACCAAAAGGCCTGTATACAGCCAGCGATAGATCGTTTTAAAGCATACGATAGCTTGTCCCTCCTGACGCAACCGCTCTACGATCTGCTCGGGAGACCATGTCGCCTGAAGCTTCTCTTCGATGACCTTGGCCAACTCCGGTGTTCACTTTCCTACGGGAATCGAGGCCTTACGACGCTGGGCATAGCTCTCCTGAGATCGTTCAGCATGATAAGGCTCTTGCACTGCGTTTCGATGGAGTTCCCGGCTAATGGTGGCGTGGTGTCTACCCAGTTCCTTGGCAATCGCTCTGGCACTTTTCCCCTGCTGATGCAGGATTTCTAGTTTGCTGCGTTCAATTATGCTAAGATGAGTGTAGCTCATGGTGGATTCTCCTTGTGTAAATGGGGTGTGAGAACTTTCATTCTACACGAATCCGGCCATGGGCCCTTTGTTTATTTATTTCCAGCAGGTGTCGCACTTCATATTACAATCCGTCACATAAAAATAAAATCACGTTGATTGAGAAACTATTTGAGCAAGAAGAATTATGTAGCTATTTAGACACGATAGTCAGTAAAAGAATATACAAAGAGGGTCAAAAACAAGTCATTGAGAAATTTGATATCAAGGATTATCGAGGCAGATTACAAAAGGATATTAGCCAATTACAATCCTACCTCCAATCGAATCAATTAAAATATGCGATTGGTAGTTTTCCAGATAACCGAAAAAAGTTAGAAGATGGAAGCAACAATCCCCATAAAGGGAGGCGATATTGGTTGGTTAGCAAATTTAACGGATAGTCGGTTGTAAGAAAAAATCATATTTTTCTCATTTTCGATATTGCCAAAAAGGTAATACATATAAGGATTTTTTTAATCTTGGACAGCAAATTGTGGAGTAATGCTATATATATACATGTATCCATGATTTGCTGTCCAGATGATAGAAAAGGTAATGAAAACAACTGTTTTATGAAATGTAAAAAAGCAAAAAATGAGACAAACCATAATGAGCCGCAAAAGGGTGAATTGCCGAAGGCAAGAGGGGAAACGGCGGCAGGTCGATGAATACCGTTTACGAAGCGTAGCGAAGTGGTTTTTATCGAGATGGTGAGAGAGTTTCCCCTTATGTGGGTACAAACGTTAAGATCAAAAGAAACCGTCAACAAAAATTTGTAAACAAATTATTTCTTTCCGTAGCCATCCAACAATAGTTGGCTGTCTTCATTTTATTTTTTGAACATGATAGATTGACGTGACCCTACTTTTCTATATATAGGGGAAACTGGGGTCAGTCCATGGAATGTAGCTTAAACTTTGACATTTACCTCATACCCAAGACACGTATTCATTTGTAGTCAGGCTGCTTATTTAAAATTTTTGATTTACAGGTTGAAATTAATCTTGCTGAATTGGACTATTATTTGCAAAATTTTAAACTACACGAATTGAGGACTTGAACCTACAAAGAGTAAAATGTGTCATGTGACACAATGAGCAGGTTTACAATTACAAATTCGATAACACGGGAACTCTGGCTACTGGCTAGGGTTCCTTTTTCATTTAGAGAGGAGAAATATGAATGCTATTAATGTTACAAGCAATAATCATAGAAATATTACGATTTGTTACTGCAATTGGTGTGTTTTATACCTGGATTTGGGTCGCAGTCTTTTTAAAAGCGAGTTTAGAAAGGGGGACCAAGTGGATTGGAAATCAAATTCGTAAACGTAGAAACGTTAATTCCGTACATAAAAAACGCCATAAACAATAATGCAGTTCATGTGGCTAGGAATATTGAGAGTTATGGATTTACAGAAAAGGAGTAAATGTTATAAATGAAATGGATGAAATTGAAGATCGATCAACTGGTACATGCGGAATATAATCCAAGGAAGGATTTAAAAGCGGGTGATCCAGAGTTTGAAAAGATTGGGAATAGTATAATGAAATTCGGTTATTGTGAACCGATTATATGTAATAGCGATTATACCATCGTGGGAGGCCACCAACGTGCCAAAGTGTTGAAGGCACTCGGATACGATGAAGTCGATTGTGTCATAGTCGATGTGAATAAATCAAAAGAGAAAGCCCTGAACATAGCACTCAACAAAATTACGGGAGAGTGGGACTTTGAGGCATTAGCTGGATTATTAGAAGAGTTAAAAGAAGCGGAATATAATATTGAGCTAACGGGCTTTGATTGGTCTGAAGCGGAGAAGTTACTGGATACATTACATGGAGAATCCGTGGATGAGGAAGATGACTTTGATGTGGAAGAAGTATTGCCTGAACATCCGATCACTCGTAAAGGTGACATCTGGCTACTTGGGAAGCATAGGCTCATGTGCGGAGACTCGACTAATCAGCAGGATATTACAACATTGATGGATGGGAAGAAGGCACAGTTCATTGTAACCGATCCGCCCTACAATGTGGACTATACAGGAAAGACCAAGGATGCGCTGAAAATTTAAAACGATAAGATGGATAATCACCAGTTTTATAATTTCCTATTGGCTGCCTATACTCAAATGTTTGAAGTAGCTGATGACGGAACAAGTATTTATGTGTTCCATGCGGATAGTGAAGGATTGAATTTTAGGAAGGGATTTATCGAGGCTGGATTCAAACTGTCACAATGCTGTATATGGGCTAAGCAAGCAATGGTAATGGGTAGGCAAGATTATCACTGGATGTATGAACCTGTATTGTACGGATGGAAACCAACAGGTGGACACTACTGGAACAGTGATCGTAAGCAAACAACCTTATGGCAATTTGATCGCCCATTCCGTAATGAATATCATCCGACGATGAAGCCAATTCCCTTAATTAGCTACCCGATTAAAAATTCCAGCAAGCTTGGTGATATCGTATTTGATCCATTTGGTGGTTCAGGTTCAACATTGATTGCTTGTGAGGAAACGGATCGGATTTGCTATACCAGTGAGCTTGATCCTAAGTATGTAGATGTGATTATGAAGCGATATATTGCCCATGTTGGCGATAATAGCGGCGTTTATCTGATTCGAGATGGTAAACAGTATGACTATCATGAAATTGTTGCTGAGTCAGAATTAGAGTGCGTGTAGTTAACCTTTTCTTGATAAAAGTGTAGTTATAAATACCAAAATAGAAAACAAGGAGACACTGAAGCTAATTATTGCGTAAGTTTTTCGATTTGCCTTAAGTTCTGAGAAGCCAGAAAATAAAAACATGAGACCGAGGAAAAATTGTGAGAATTTGAATAGAATATGATCGCCGGGATAAGCAAGTGACAAAAGAGACGTGATTATAACAACAGCGGCACATACAAATTTAAGAACTTGATAGATATTCAGTTTTTTAAGCATAGGTAAATTCCCCCACTTCACATACCGTATTATTCGGTGTAACCCCTTTATACAATATTATACAACTATTTGATTCGGAATGGTAAGTAGTACGGTTATGATGAAGTAGTTGCTGAGTCGGCAAGGTCAGAGATATCATGTGCTGACTAAACCGAAAGGGTGATTCAATTGGGTAAGGCAAAAGTGAATATAGTGATTCGATTCCTAAAGGGTATGCAAGCCGAAAAGGTAAATGTGCTTGGGGCTGAGGAAGCTATGGAGGACAATGAGTTGATTCAGAAGGTAATTGAGGATATCGAGTTGTTTTACGAGGCTGAGTTGCTGGGTCAGGAATAGGGGCTGAGAGGTCAGCCCTTTTTATTACGCAGTGAGGGAAAATATATAAATTTACTTGCTCAACGTAGCTGCATATCCTTACTCAACTACCCTGAAAATCATACTCAAAAATGACAATACGAAACTAATCACGGCTGACGTGTTTTTTTAAAGCTGTGCCTTCATTCTTTATGGGGTTTGTGATGATTTTACGGTAGATATGAGAAAGGAGTTATACCGATTGAAACAATAAAGCAAGAAGAGCAGCGACAGGCTGCGCTGCTGAAGCAGTATATGGAGAAGCATTTTAAACCACCGAAAATGAAACAACTAATTGAAACGTTCTCTTTTTCTGAACTCCGCAAGCTTATTGGTGAGATGGACATCGAGTTTTTCGCTTTAGCCTATTTTCCTAAATACTTTGATCGAGCATTTGGCAAGTTTCACAAAGAGCTATTCACGGAATTAAGACATATGCTTTCCCATACTGGATTGATTACGGCTTTCGGCCTCCCTAGGGAGCATGGAAAGTCCACGATCAGTTCCTTTTTATTTCCGTTGTATGCCACACTTTATGATAAATCACAGTTTACATTAATCATATCAGCCACAGAGCAGATTGCATTGCCCTTCCTCGGTATGATCAAAGATGAGCTGGAAACCAATCAGATGCTGATTGAGGATTTTGGGATTCATAAGGGGAGCCGCTGGAACAACAATGAGATTTGGCTCAAGAGTAAAGGTGGACTGGACTCATGTATTATGATTCGCGGGATAGACGGTAGTTTAAGAGGTATTCACTATAAGCATCATCGTCCTACCTTAGTTCTAATGGATGATTTGCTCAAGGAAGACACTGCACGATCCGAAGCCAAACGAGAACAGATTAAAAATACGTTTACGGATGTTATTCTCCCTATTGGCACAAGGGATGCCAATATTCTGATCTGTGGAACCATTTTAAACGAAGAGGACATTATGGCTGATCTGCTCAATGGGAAGATACCAGGTGTGAGAAGTGTTCGTAAAGCAGCCGTGCTTCAATTTTCAGAGCGTGATGATCTATGGTCAGAGTGGGAACGAATGTATAATAATCTCCAAGACGAGGATAGAATGAATACGCCTTGTCTTTTTTTATGGCTCACGAGGAGGAAATGCTAAAGGGGACGGAAATCCTGGAACGAGTATTTGGACTATTATTATTTGATGTGCAAGAAGCTCATGTATTGGGATAGGTTGCCTGAATTTGAGGGAATGGAACTTGCCATGTACATTGATCCAGCCATTAAAGCAGGGAAGAAAAATGACTATTCTGCTATTTCGATTATTGGACAGCATCGCAAAACAAAGCAGAAGTATGTGATCGACGGCAATATCTATAAACTGCTGCCGGATGATTTGTTTCAAGTAGCTATTGAAAAGTTGAAGCTTTATCCTGTAGATAAGCTTGGTTTTGAGGTGAATCAGGCACAAAGCTATATGAAGCAAAAGTTTGAAGAAGAGCTATGAAAAGCGAAGATACATACGCCCGTAGAAAGTGTGCATTCCAAGGGGCAGAAGCATGAACGCATTATTAGCTTGGAGCCAGAAATCAAGAAAGGTCATATTCTGTTCAATTCAGATAACCTCAGATATAACCATCAGGTGAAGGATTATAACCGAAACTGTACATATGATGACGCGCCAGATAGTTTATATGGAGCTGTCCAATTGATTCAGTCTGTGAAAAGTCTGAAATTTTATGATCGCAGTTTGTTGTTTTGAGGGTTCTGTTAAAACTCAATCTTTATTTTATCCAATCCGTTAAGCAAGTGGACAGATTAGTGCAATCGTAGAGCCTGCCATAATGTACAAAGACGTCTAACATTTATTTCGGGTGTTCGTGATGAAAATAGGAGGCGTTCAAGAATGAAAGAAAAAAATGTCAGGGGAATTAAGGTAACTGATTATCATGATATTTATTTGTTAAACCAAGACTTTAACCCAGATCTATATATATTTTCTGAAGAAAAAGTAAAAGAGAAGATTGAAATCATAACAAAGAAAACAAAAGATATGATCTTTGTTTGTGAAGGAAACAACGAGGTAATAGGATATATTCATGGGAGCCCGTATGAATTGCTTTTTTCTGACTCTTTAGTAAATGTACTGGGATTTGTTGTAAAAGAAAAGTATAGAAATCAAGGTGTAGGTAGCATGTTGATTGAGCGTCTTGAACATTGGGGAAAGAGCCATGGATTTTCTGGGATTAAACTGTTATCCCACCCAAGTCGAATACATGCTCACAGTTTCTACGAACAACGTGGCTATATATTTACAAAGGACCAAAAAAATTTTATAAAAAAGTTCAAATAGTGCATATGTGGAACAAGAGCTCAATGAGCAACCAGAGCAAGGCCGCTGGCACAAACCAGCAGCCTCGTTACTGAGGGAACGGGCAGCATAGTAGAGTAAATTAGCGGGTTCAAAATGCTAACTCCTCAGCTAGGTTCCCCGAACCCATAATTTACAGATGAGACCCGCCACTTGCATCAATCAATTGACCGGTTACCCAACGGCTGTCCGATGAGGCAAGAAAGGCAGCAATATCTGCAACATCTTCAGGTTGCCCCCACCTTTTGAAGGTTGAAAGACCAGAGGCAAATTTCTGTCCATCGGGATTTTTTAACGTCTCGTCATTCATCTCTGTATTAATAATGCCAGGCTGGATGGCGTTTACCGTAATATTACGGCTCCCAAGTTGCTGAGCCAAGACGTACGTAAGTGTGTCGACTGCCCCCTTCGACATGCTGTAGGCAAAAACACTAGGGGAGGCCACTCGTGTAACAAACGATGAGATATTGATAATGCGGCCTCCATCTTTCAGACGCGGTAAAGCTTGCTGGGTAACAAAAAGCGGTGCTTTGACATTAATGTTCATGACTTCGTCAAAAGATTCTTCCGTCGTCTCTTCTATGGTTACAATTTGACCGATTCCAGCGTTATTGACGAGAATATCAAACCGATTATCGCCTGTACGTTCCCGAAGGGCTTCATCCAATGTCGCATATAAATCATGAATGCCGTTAAGGATACTTAAGTCAGCACCGATCGTGAATGCAGTAGCTCCACTTTGCTCAATCTTATGAACCAATTCCACTGCTTCATTTTTTCTTTTTCCATAGTGTACAGCGACGACTGCGCCCTCCTGTGCCAGACGCAGCGCAATGCTGCGACCAATCCCTCGGCTTGCACCAGTTACTAAAGCGATTTTACCTTTTAACTTACTCATGCTTTCATCTCCTTGTTTGGAATTCATGTTTAGTTATATCACGAGGTGATGTTTGAAATGTTGCTCTTTCATTCGGAATTCATGTTTGTCGTCAATGGGTCTACGGAAAACTAAGCTAACGAAGAACGATAGTGCAATAAGGAACTACCTTATTAAAGGTGGTTCTTTTATTTTTATGTAAGCAAAAATTAACAAGCAAAAATGACATTTCTATGTTGAAAGGAAGCAAAGGTATGAAAATAAATGTAGAACTAATTCTTGAGTGTCTAAATGAACTCCACTCGACTGCATTAACCAAACAGAAATATGCAGATTACTACAATGGTCAGCATGCTATTCTCAAAAACTATGCCATGCAAGAAAGCCGAAGCAACCAAAAGCTCATTTTCAATTTCCCACGTAAGTTCGTAGATAATGAAGTGGGCTATCTGCTTGGAAAGCCAGTAAACTATGTGTCCAAGTCGGATCAGGATGAAGCCATACATAATATAGATGTACATATGAGTCATTGGGACAAAGAGCATAATCTACAGCTTCGGAAACAATCCGAAATCTTTGGCGAGAGCTTTGAATTGAACTATATCGATTCGGATGGTCAGTTCTCAGCCACAGTATTATCTCCTTTGAAGGCGTTTGTGTTGGAGGACGGAACAGCAGAAAGAAACGTATTACTTGGCCTACATAAATTTACGAAGCGGTTTGATAAGCAAGTCTATCTGGACGTGTATACCGACCATGAAATCCTACACTATACAATCGACAGTGATGATAAAGGCAATCCAATAAAGCAAAACCAAGCACCCGAACTGAAATATATCGGCAAACATAATCACATCTTTGGAAGAGTCCCGCTTATCTCCTGTCCAGCCAATACGGAGAGAAAAAGTGGCTTCCATGATGTGATTTCTTTATTTGATGCCTATAACGCATTGAATTCAGACTTGGTCATGAAATTGCAGATCATCGCAACGCCTATCTCGTGATTGAGAATGCTAAGCTGGAAGCCGAGGACTTAGTAAATATGAAGAAGATGGGCATTATTCAGGTTCCCGCTGGGGGAAAGGTAAGTTGGCTTACAAAGGAGATTAATGACTCTTTTGTGAAAAACGAGTTGGATAACATTGAACGAAAAATCTTCGACATGATGGATCAGGTTAACTTTAATGAAAACTGGGCCAGTAATACCTCCTCCTTGGCTCTGTGAAATAAGTTGCTGAATTTGGAGAATCGAGTAGCGATGCGTGAAGCGTTAATGGAAAAGGCAATCAAGCAACGTCTGCATATTAAAGAAGGTGTGCAATATGATTACCGGGATATTGCGGTGAAGTTTATTCGTAATTTGCCGACAGACTTGGTGGGGATGGCTGATGTGATCGTTAAATTGCAGCAAGTGGTCTCACAGGAAACATTGCTAACACTGTTACCGTTTGTAGAGAATCCCAAGCTGGAATTCAATAAATTTCATGCAGAACAACAACGATAAGTAGGTACGGATAAGGAGGTATCAAATGCATAATAAAAATAGGATCAAGCGGCTCGTGAAGAATAGCTGTGCTTGTTATCTCGGAGCGAAGCATGGTATCCCAAACTATTGCTGTTTACAGGATGGCCCATGTGTATTCTTTAGTCAAGATGATGCTCTACCTCGTTGTACCTATTTTGAACATGGAGTGCTGCCAATAGACGAGAAGCTGGGGCGAGAATATAAGTCTAATCGGAATGTAGAGGTTGGGTTTAATACAGCAAAACCGAGGGTGAACTGTCAGAAATGTGGGGCTACATTTTCAGCTAATTCGAACCGGCAGAAATATTGTGAGAAATGCAGAGATAAGAATGCGAACGAAAAGTCGAAGTTACGGATGCGCCAGATGAGAAAAAGCAGGCTCGATGTTACGCTTTAGGCTATCAAAAAGCTATATAAACTAAGGGTGAAAAACAACCGTAAATGGTAAGGAGTATGTTTGTACCTATTTCTCATTTTTGCGATTTCTAATGCGTAACATCATTGTAGCAGATATGACGTAAACAAATTCAACATACATATCGTGTTCTGAAGCTCGAATCCCAACAGGCTCAGTGTTACGTTTTAGGCTATCCAAAATCCGCATAAACAAAGGGTGAAAAAAAACAGGCAAAAGTGAGGAGTTGGTATGTTTGTACCTTTTCCTCGTTTTGTGATTTCTAAAGCGTTACATCACCGTCCTGAGTAAGACGCAAAACTGCTCAATTCAATACATACATAAGCGTGTTCGGTTCTGAGGAGTCGGATGGGCAATAAAGGAGATTAGCGAAAATGAATTTAGAACAAGTGAAGCAGTTGATTGAAGAAAACCAAACAAACGAGGAATGGCAATCGTATTTTCAGGGTTTGAATCCGTATAGCGCAAAAGGGATAGAGCAATTTATTCAATCCAACAAGGAAGCAAAAAGTTGCTTCGATAGCACAGTGGACAAACGTTCTGCTAAATCGCTGGAAACATGGAAAGCCAATCATCTGGAAAGTGCGTTGGATGCTGAGATCAAGAAGCGATTCCCGGCTAAGGATGAGAAAGAAATAGAAGTTGAGAAACTACGAGCCGAAGTCGAAAATATGAAGCTGGAGAAACAGCGTGAACGGTTAACCAGTCAAGCAATTAAAATAGCCAGTGAAAAGAAACTTACACTTCCGTTAGTGGATTTTTTTATTGGTGCGGATGAAGAAGCGACGACAGCGAATTTGGCTATATTGGAACAATCGTTGCAATTGGCCATACAACAACAAGTCGAACAACGGCTCAAAGGGGATGGATATACACCTTCGGCTGGTTCAACAGGTAACACATTTACATTGGATTCAATTAAAGGCATGTCGCCAAACGAGATCAATCAGCATTGGGATCAAGTCAAACAAGCATTACAAAACAAATAATAATAAACGAAAAGGACAAGGTGAAAAGATATGACAGTGCAAAATTTTATTCCTACCATTTGGAGCGCACGTTTAAATGAAAGCCTGAAAAAGAACTTGGTGTACGGGAATGTGGTCAACACCGACTATGAAGGGGAAATTCAAGGTCAAGGCTCCACGGTAAAAATCAATTCGATTGGGGCAGTAACGATTGGCAATTATGATAAAGTTGCAGGGATCGGAAATCCGCAGGAACTAGATGCTACGCAAAAAACGTTGGTGATCGATCAGGCGAAGTATTTCAATTTTCAAGTCGATGATGTCGACGCTGCTCAAGCGAATGTGAATCTGCTGGATAGTGGGATCGTGGAAGCCTCTTATGGACTGGCCAATGTGGTGGATCAGTATCTTGCTGGATTCTACACAGAGGTTAAAGCTGAGAATACAATCGGCAATGATACAACGCCTATAACCCCGACGAAAGATACAGCCTATGATTTATTGATTGATTTAGGTGTACTATTGGATGAGAACAATGTACCGGAAAGCGAGCGTTTTGTTGTGGTTCCTGCATGGTACTATGGCTTGCTACTGAAAGATGCACGTTTTACCAAAGACCCGAATATTATCCGCACAGGCTATGTGGGTGATATTGATGGCATGACCGTTTATAAATCCAACAATGTGCCAAATACCGCAGGAGCCAAGTATAAAATCATCGCAGGTCATAAGAGTGCGATTTCGTTTGCTGGACAAGTGGATTCAGTAGAGGCGTTCAGACCAGAGAAGCAATTTTCAGATGCGGTGAAAGGGTTGCAAGTATTCGGTGCTAAATGTATCAAGACGGAAGCTCTCGCTGTACTCACGGCCAATAAGTCTTAATTGAAAATGGGATCATATGAAAACACATTATAATAGAAGAAACACGTTTGGGGTATCCGTTTTGGATGCCCTTATTTTTAATTTTGGAGGGTAATAAGATGTGGTTTTTGAATCAAGAGACAGGATGTATATGGGAAGTCACGGATCAAAAGTTGCTTCTGCGTTTACAGGTTAATGATCATTATGAGCAAGTGGATGAGCCTAAACCAGATGAGACTAAGCAAGAAGCAGCCCAAACGAAAGCACAAACTGTAAGAAATATGAAACGCGCCGAGAAGGCACAGGTAAAGGAGGAACAGGAGCTAGCACATGAGTGAGCTAATGGTTTTGATGAAACGATTATTAAACATGGAGCCAACAGATACATCTAAAGACGATATCCTGATCCACTATTTGAATAAAGCGAGGAGTAACATTTATGGATACTGCAATGTGGTAACACTGCCAATGGAATACGATCATGTTATGGTCGATTATGCCGTGTATCTCTATAAAAATCGGGATTCGGTTGGCTTAACAAATAAGCAGGAAGGTGAACGATCAGCTACATACGAAACAGGGATTCCGATAAATATTCGACTGGCTCTTCCTTTACCTAAAATCAAGGTCGGGACAGATTAATGTTCTATGATACGAAGCTGGAAATTTTAGATGCTACTCATTTCAACCCTGTTCTATCAGTGATGGCAGATGTACAACCTTATCGCAAAAGCCTTTCATTTGAAGATGGTTACATACTAGAGACGACATCTCGAGCTTTCTGTCCACTGGAATCCTTATGGAAGCCAAATGGCTATATCCGAATTGGCAAGGATGTCTTTATTATTCTGGATATGAAGGAATGGAGTGATTACGTGGAGTTATACCTGTATCGCTGTAAGCCAGATTTTGCATTGGAGGAAGAGGAGTGACACGGAACCTAGAGCTGATGATAGATTTCTTCCTGCGAGAGAAGGGAGAGCTTGTACATATGAATGGTATGCGACAGCTTGCTCTAATTCAGGATGCGACAAATACCATTCAAATGACCGATGAAAAAATTATTCGAGCAGCAACACCCTTACATACTGGAGATATCGTAGACTATCACTATGAACGTTATTTGATTATCAGTCAGGTGGATCAAAATGAACAGTCTTGTCGAGGCAGGATGCGAAAATGTAATCAGCGACTAGCTTTAAACTGGAATGGACAGGTGAAATGGTTTGATGCTGTGGTGGAAGCCAGAACGTTTTCAACGGAAACAGGTAGGTTATCTCTATGCCAGAGGGAAATATTATAGTTAGGCTACAAGACAATGCAGACACGCGAAACATCGCATTGAACCAACGATTCTACATCACCCATCAGCCGTTTAAAATAGTTGGAATGGATCGCATCCTAAATGGCATCATCCAGTTAAGCTGCACATTGGATAGCATAAATACAGCTTATGATGACGTGGAAAATAACATTGCAGACAGATGGAAGTACGAGATTGCTCATACATATGCATTACATATTCATCAGGGAACGATGACCCATGTACCTCTAAACGAAACAATACAGTTGAATGTGACTGCTACGGATAATGGAAATGAGATAGCGAATCCGCCAATTACCTATACATCCAGTGATCCGAGTGTAATTAGCGTAGATCAGCACGGACAGGTTATGGCCATTGCTTTGGGACAAGCAAGTATTACTGCAAAACTAACGTATCATCCGACAGTGTTAAGCACCATTGAAATGAGAGTTGTCGAAACAGGAACACATTTCTATACGATAACCATTACCGGCAATTCATTTCTAAAAACAGGCCAAAGCGTCTCATACGTTAGTCATATTTATGATCATGGAATAGAAATGTTTGACCAGTCTGTAGAGTGGAGTCTACAAAATCAGGATCATTCAATTCCGATCATGGGAAGCATAATAGCCAGCACAGGAAATAGCTTGACGGTGAAAGCTGGAAGCAGTAGTAGCGCGAACAATAAAGCCCTTGTACTGACTGCCACCTTAGTAAGCGATCCTAGCATTACCGCAGAAAAGAACATTAGCCTTAAGAATTTATTCTAAGCTTTATTATCTATCGGCTTGCCCTAGAGGTGAGCCATTTTTATTTCAAAGGAGCACATACATATGCAACAAAAATCTATTGATTACTTGCTCAGTCTGAGTCTATTGAAGCAATTAAGATCACAACAGTTGATAACAGAAGAAGAATTTATTGCGATTGATCAGCTTAATAAAAAATCTTTCAAGTAGCTATAACATGGGCAGAAATGGACTTGATGATGTAGCGCACGCATTATAACATGTGACCGTATAAAGAAGATATCGAAGGGAGAAATACCTATGGCCCAAGCCGCAACCGCAAAAAAAGTCGTCGTCGTTCCCATTAAAACGATGGACACCGTAGAAGGAATTCAACCGATTCAAAAGAAGAAAGTCGCTGCCTATTGCCGAGTCAGTACGGATTCCGAGGAGCAAAAGGAAAGCTACACCAATCAGGTCAATCATTGTACCCAATACATTCAAAACAACTTGGAATGGGAAATGGCGGATATTTACGCAGATGAAGGGATCACCGGAACCAGCACCAAAAATAGAACGCACTTTAATCGGATGATACAGGATGCCCGAAACGGTAAACTGGATCTTATTCTGGTCAAGTCGATTTCGAGATTTGCTAGGAATACACTGGATTTATTGAAATATGTACGGGAACTTAAAAGTCTCGGAGTGGCTGTATTCTTTGAACGAGAGAACATTAATACACTCGATACAACAGGCAAAGTATTACTGACTATTCTAAGTTCCCTTGCCCAAGATGAGAGTCGGAATATCTCTGAAAACAGCCGATGGGGAATACTGCGTGGCTTCCAGAACGGAAAAGTCTTCTGCAATACGACTCGCTTCCTTGGCTATGATAAAGATGAACATGGTGAATTGGTCATTAATGAGAAGGAAGCAGAGATTGTACGGCGTATATACGAGGAGTATCTGGATGGCAAAAGCTATCAAGCGATAGCCAGAGGATTGATGCGAGATAAGATTAAAACAGTTACGGGTGGCGATACGTGGTGGGATTCCTCCATTTACTTAATTCTGACCAATGAGAAATATTACGGAGCTTTGCTTCAGCAAAAGACGGTGACTGTAGATTTTCTGACTCACAAACGAATTAGGAATAGAGGACAGGAGCAGCAATATTTAATTGAAGATAACCATGAACCGATTGTATCCAAAGAAATATTTGAGGCGGTGCAAAAAGAGAAGGTAAGACGTGCCAAGCTGAAAGGAAATGTCATGGGGGAGAGTAAAAGATACTCTAGTAAATATGCACTAAGCAGTAAAGTATATTGCGGATGCTGTGGAGCTATTTTCAAACGCCGAACCTGGAACAGCAATAATCCATCCAAAAAAGTGGTATGGCAATGCAAAACATATGTCAATGAAGGTAGGGCAGCATGTGATGCCAAATCGGTTGATGAACAAGTTTTACATTCCGCGTTTGTACGATTGTTCAATCGGATGTATAAGAATAAGAAAGGATTCATTAAAACGCTGAAAGGCAATATTGAATCGATACTTTCCAGCAAAGTAGGGCGAGAACCACTATTGGAAATTGAAGGACAGATGCAACAATTGAAATCCGACTTGAAGGAATTAGTGAACCTCAAGCTGAGGAATCAGATTGATGAGGCCGTATATGAAGAAGAAACAAACAGGCTTTCCAGTGAACTCAACGAGCTACGACAACAGAAGCTGACACTCGAGGAAGAGAATGAGCAGCAAGCAAAAATCAAGGAGCGTGTTGATGAAATTATCCAAGTTTTAGACACACGGCAAAATATATTGGAACAATTTGTAACTGTGGGTTGTATGACGGGAAGGATTAATCGAATCCCGTCTTTAACTCCTTCCATATACATGGATTGTTTGTCCTGACTCAGCTGATACCCTATTGCTTCTTCCCATTCGGATAGCAGACGATGGATATCCTCAGTTTGATTAATTTTGAATTGATCCATTTTGGTGAATAGATTGTTGTCCTCTGATGAACATGATGCTTGTTAACTGGTAAGTTCTAACTGATAAAACCGTTGGCGTAACCCTTCCTGAAACCAATCTGGCCAATTTGACATAGCACATTTTCCCTCCCGTGGTTGAAGTGTGTGTATGTTAACTCTGATGGGGAGGGATGGCAAGTCATTGTTTTTGTGTGGAAGATAGATGTGTTTCATATTTACGACAGAACTTATAAGCTAAAGATGCAACACTCATTTGAGTGAGAATATTTCCTCTATTTACCTACACAAAACTAAATCCGATACAAAACGAAACGCCTTTCACAGCGGTTTCTTGGGCGTTAATTTTTTTTATTTTGGTAAAGTGTAAATAACATCAAATGGATTTTTATCTTCAAAAAATTCGGTGTAAAGCTTTGCAGTTTCGTTTGAATTTAAGTTCGTATTATATCGTAATAGGTCCCCTAATTTCACCAATACATCAGCTTCCCTTGAAGTCACTATTTTCTTTTGTACTATATTTTCTGTGTTTTTTGGAGTTACCCACGCCCAATCATTCACAGCCGCTTCAGTAAATGGATATCCAAAAGATAACGAACTAATATGAGCATATTCTGAACACAAAGGATGAACAATTAATAAAAAGGCTGCAATTATTCCTGAACGATATCTTATTCTTTGTGCTATTTGAACCTCTTGAGCAAATGATTCTAGGTAATGAGGGATTTCCCCCCAGTTAGAACGTCCCATTGAAACTAGTATTTCAACGGCAAATTTAGTATTTAATTTATTGGCCAATTGTAAGAATATCTGATTGTTTGTAGAGCCGGAGGCGATAAATCCACCTAGACATCTTGCTGCTTCCTGAACGTTAGTGGCACCTTCTGATATAAGCTTCACATATTCGTCCAGTATCGTATCGTAACTAACAAATTCTGGAGATTCCACAATTGTTTCGATTAAAAGCGCCTTTGTACTCTGTTCTTTAACCAGAGGAAACATACTAACAAGTTGAGCAAAGTAGTCACCTTCTAATTCTTCTAAATTGCAATCATTCTTTAATAACTTCAGAGCAGCTACTATAACACTATCATCTTCATCTAAAGTAGCGTTTGTTATAAGCTGTATAATTTTTCCGACCATACATTTCTTCCTCTCACGTTCAGAATAAGAATCATCTTAATATTTAGCTATATTTTTTTAATCGGCTAGCCTAAAATGATTTACTTAATTTATAACCCGTCCTCATAGTTTAATGATTCTGAATAATTTTCCATTCTATAACGCCATTTTCCTCTTTATAAAGTAGTCTCATTTTATTAGATGCTCCTGTATTCCCCTCCATGAGATCTAAACTATTCCAACCATCGTCACGGGGATGATCTCTAAATTCCGATAATCTTTTCGCAGCATCTGCATCCCCATTCTTACGAGCTGCAAGATCATCAAGGTGTTGATTGGCTATTTTCTTTTCTTCTTTAGTAAGATGTCTACGTTCTGGTTTCTGCGTTTTCTTTAATAGTCTTTCATCTAGCGCAATCTTTTCGTTAAGTGCATCTCTTGGATTTTTCATGTTGGCATGTTTAATACCTAACAATTTTTCTGGAGAAGGATTATCTGTTGCTTGAGTATTGGGTGGTTTCTCGTTCGGTTTGCTCGGCTTAGGAGGCGTAGGTCCATGTTTGCCCTCATCTTTGATCATTTGCCAAAGATCAGCAGAATCTCCTCCTGCATTCGACGCCCCATGATAGGACATCACACCTCCATGATAGATTATACCAGCAGATGCAACGTTCACCAACACACCAGCCGGAGACAATACGACCGTTTCATCAAGGAGAAAGCCGCCAACCTCTCCCACCGAACCAAACATCATTTCTCCAACTCCAGCTATAGTGCTGTACACATCTCCTATCACTTCACCTGTTTTACCTGCAATCGGGTGTTTTGGGTTGTAGTTAATTTGATATTTTCCATGTGATTCACTTCTTAAACCAGCTTGAAATGCTCCTTGAGTAGCATCCCATGCCATTTCACGGGTAATCCGGGATCCTTCTAACTGCGATTGTCCGTTCAGTAATTCAGCCTCACCTTGCTGCTCTAATGCTCGTTCCCACCATGGCTGAGATTCCTCTTCTTGCTTTGGCTTTGCTTGTTGAGCCATATAGCTGTCATAATTTGCTCTCCAGCGTTGTCTAAGATCTACCGGAATCTGCTGATACGCATGAACCATGGCATTAGACTCTTTCAGTAGGCTTTGAACCAGCTCTAATGGGCCACCGGAATGTGCTATATGACGCGCACTCGTATACACTTTCCCCAAAATCCACTTGCTATAGTAGGCTTGTCTCGCTTGATCATGCTCATACTGATTAATCAATCCTTGGAGTGCTAGACCAGCCAAGTGTTTGAGCGGATGAATACCGTTCCCCTTACCGCCTCCTATTGTAGGAGTTCCTTTGCTCCGAACGGGGATCATTGCGGTTGCTTTCAGAATGACACCCGTCGCAGGCCCACCTAAAGCTCCCATAACAACGCCAGCCACTTTTCCCATCACCGGAATGGAACCTAATAGCTTGGATACTGTCCCCATCAAGGCATTCGCCTGTTTAAGCTCTGCTGGACTGGTGACTTTTGCTTTTGGGGTAGAGGTTTGGCTGCTCGATGATGTCTTAGCTGCTGATGGAGCTTGTGCGGCCTCATAGGCTTTGATGCTCATCAATGGCGGCTCAGGCACAGGAGGGAGGTCGGCTACAAAAACGGGCGCCTTCACCGAACCTTCCTGATAAATCACTGGAGCCTTGGTATCCGTCTCACCATCCAGCACTATGCTGCTGACCCCGCCTTTCAGATACAGCGCCGTCCCAGCTTCGAGCGAAAGTTCCTCACCTGCATCAAGCTTAACGTGACTACCCTGAATCTGCACATTCCCTGGACTGTCGATGGTAATGCCGTTACCTTCATGAAGTGTAATGGAAAATTCACCGGAGGTGGATAGAGTCAGCTCATGCTCAGACATTTCTACGCCGCTACCTTGCACATGTTGCCATGCCTTCACATTCGGCTGTCCATTTGTGTGGCGTTGTTGTCGCAGCGAATCCGTTACATAGGCATCCTGTTCGCGGTGTGTTGGCAGATACAATTCCACCAGTTCTCCTACTTCAGGCATATCGTACCAGCCGCTATGTTCTTCGGCAACATAACGGGTGGCTACCGGAAACCAGCACGCTTTGGCAGGATCTTGCTTCGGATCAATTTCCAGTTGAAGCTGTACAAAATCCTGTTGCACCTTCAGCACCGTTCCTGTCAGCGAAATCCCGGTGGTCTGATCGTTTTCATACCGGGCATAGCGGATATTCTGTTCGGCTTGAAGATCGTAACGGGTACGAAGTAAGCCATCCGCTAAGGTTGTCACTGCCCGAACCACGACCAGTTCTTTGCCTTGTCCGATGGGTAACGTAATAAGGTCGCCGAGCGCATAGTATTGCAGACTTTCAATCATATAGGTGACATACGAGCCAGCACGTTCTCCCGGCTTTTCCGCATCCAACTCATGAAACGTTTTCCGTACCCGATAAAATACATCCCGTTCCACCTTGTACTGTTTGCCTTCAGGCATCCCGAAAAAAACCTTGGGCGAGGCAGCGGTTACCTCTGGCACAAGTACGGAACCAAAGCGAGAAGCGAGACGTTTTAAAAACGCCCAATCGGTCTCCTCATATTGTAAAACAAATGTCTCCAGTTTGGCATAGTTCGTGACGGTATCAATGGCATCTCCGTATTGATACTTCCGCACCATCGTAGTGACCAGATCATCATAAGTACGGTGAATATCTTGATAGGAACGTTTTTTCAGCTTGATATCCATTTGATAGGAATGGGAAGCAGCTTCCAATTCAAAGGTGTATACTCCCCGTGTGCAATTCACAGACATTTGCGTAATGATCCCGTGAAACAGTCTTCTCAGCGATTGTCCCTGATCATCCAACTGACGAATCACAATCGGCTCTTGCTCCATATTTTGACCGATACAAGCGGCTCCCTGTTCTTCGGAGAGCAACCCACTGATATGTAAAAAGGCATGATCATTAATGGTACGTGTTATTTGAAGTTGTTCGATGTGTTGTGGCTGAAAGGGACCATACAAGCGTAGGCTTTCATATCCGATTCCATCTGATAGTAAGTTCAAGTGAGTTCATGTCTCCTTTCCAGATGTGATGGCTGTTCCAACCCCTAAACGTTAATCCAGTTCCTGTCCGTCATTTTCGATTTGAATATGCCCGCAATATAGGCACTGGTGGGTACAGTTTTGGGTTAGAGCGGGCTGACCCTCGATCCTCATGTCGCTTTTCCCGTTCAGCCAAGGCATCGTAAGGACAGGAATACATGGAGCTTTTTTCACTCCATAAATATCGACCATCTCACTGGCTTGTACAGCTGGATTAAGCGGACTGGAGCAATTTCCAAAAGACTTAATGTTCACTCCGGGCACATAATCCCCAATGTTCATCTGTGCTTTATTTTTGACATACACGCCGTGGCTAAAAGGGCGCTTCAAACGGGTAGGCTGTGTACCATAACTACAGCTTAAAATCGCACCTGCCACCACGTAGCTTTTTTTCGCGCCTGTTCCAGGCTGCACATTAGCTTCTTCCATCCGCATTATTCCTCCTTCATTGCCATTTCCACTTTTTGCACTCGAACACCTGTGAATGGACGGCGTAGCAGACTTTCCGCCACAGCCAGATTGATATAAATATGAGATTCCATCAGGCCAGCGACTCGAAACATAGGCGATACGATTTTCCTGTGTCTGAGTACCAAATGCTTTAAAGTATGGTCGGGGTACCACTCGGTATGTGAGGAAAGACAGTCCAGCACAGGAGGACGCAACACCCAGTACACATCCTGCCTGGCTTGCTGAACATTGGTGAGTATGGCTGCTTTCCATTCAAGTCCCGGCATATATTTTTCTAACAATGTTTTCATTGGGTCTGAAACCAGCGGCAAAGGGAACTCAAGGAAATCCGGATATACGGTTCGTGGATCGGTATGTACAGCTAAAAATAGGGGAGTGTCCTCCGCCTGAGTTCTGTGATCCGAGAGGATGTCTTCCACCTGCAATGGAGACAGGGAAGCAGGCTCCACCCGATGCTTGATGCGCTCATCCACCATGAGTCGAAAATATCTCATGGTATCCAGTCCCTTTTACTTACCGCGTCTGTTGCCTGTGTAGCCATAAGCCGAGATTGGGGTAGAGGGAGCACTTCCACAGCAACCAAGCCAATGGATTCGCTTAGTTGGTCATCCGTAAAGCTTACCCCGTTTACCTTTGCCCCTGTAAAATCAGTTCTGACTAAACAGGCATCTGTAAACGAAACGCCAGTAACATCGGCTCCTACAAAACAGGCATCTGTCAGATCCGCTCCGTTGAATGAAGCTCTTTGCAGCGAGGCATCTTGGAAATCAGCCCCTTGAAGCTGCGCATTTTGAAAGCTGGCTCCCGGTAAACTCGCTCTTGTAAAATCCACTCCATCCCATCCTAGTGGCTCCCAATCCAACCAAGCATCTGAACCATAATCGCTATTCCCTAAAACGGAGTCCAGTACAGCCTCCCTCAGGGAACAACCGCTAAAATCAGCTCCGTGAAGCAGGCTGTACGAAAAGTCGGTCTCATCTAGCTGAGCTTCTTGCCACACGGTTCCTACGAGAATGCAGCTATGCAATCGACTATGTTCCATCCTGATCTTCCTAAAAGCCGTATAGCGAAAATCCAAGGAGCTGTAATCTCCACCAGACAGATCGACTTGGGCCAACGCTTGGTAGCTGTAGGCCAATTCTTCTTTTTCTTCCATCCAAGACTTTATTACGTTCGCATCCATTGGTCTGCGATCTTCCCGGTATACGGACACACTGTAATCCATATACTCTCCGACACGAATCTCAAAGACTTCTTCACGATCCAGCGCCTGAAACTCTGGTAGCTGAGCCGCTTGTTTCATAGCCTTACGAATCAAACTAACGACCATAGTATGAAGATGTCCCGCTGCTTCCAACATCATCTGTTCCAATTCAAGTTCGGAAAGAGTTACCTGCTGTTTCAAGGTTTCAGTCAAAAGTTGTTCTCGTAGATGAGTCCAATAGGAAAAAATCCAACTTGCATCATACTCAAACTGAATGGGTTCAGCATCAAGCATCCATAAGGCATCCGTAGCCTCGACAAGATAAACAGGCTTTTGTTCAAGCCATGTGGTACGTAGCATAGAGTAGGTGATGTAACCGATATTATCTTTAAAACCATCTAGCTGTTTTTGCCGAATCAACTGACAAAAGGTGTGAAAATGTTCCACCATATGCTGTAGTCGTTGGACTTGAGTTGCTTTACATTTTAGCGCCCATTCTTTACGAATAAGAGACCATGCCTGATGAAGATTCGCTTGCTGCTGATCTATCGCATCTGTCTGCTTTTCCACTTGTATTCATCCACCCCCTTAATTTGACTTCACTTCGCTGCCTTTCATGTCCGCTGAACCGCTTAATTGAATATGACTGCCGTTACAATCCATACGGAGCTGACTACCTGCGGACAGGCTCATCGTTTTACTCGCAGACAGACTGAGATTGCCCCCTGCCGAAATATTCACTTGCTTATTACTCGTGATATGAATGCCTTCTTTATCGTCCAGTTTGATATAAATAGCGCCGTCCTTGCCTGTAACGACCAATTCATCCGGCCCCAGTCGTATTTCCTTGCCATGCGGGGTACGCCATATTTTCATTTGCGGATTGGAAAAATGGTTATTCGTGCTCTTGCGATCTGCCCGTCTCACCGCACCACCCGCCACGCCGTCTTCTTCACGACTGCCGGGGAAATAGAGGGATACCGAATCGCCTTTTTCCGGCATCACATACCAGCCTGTATGCCCCCCAGCACTATACACGGTGGAGTAGTTGAACCAATGCGCCTTATTCACGTCCTGTGTTTCATCACAATCCAGATGGATGCGTACCTGATCCTGGCGAACGTCCAGCACGATACCACTTAACGAAGCGCCTGCCAGCTTTTCCTGGTCATAGCTTCTTTGCCGCAATCCCTTGTACGAAGCAAGCACATATTGATGCCGCAGTTGTCCCTGACTCATGTCGGTATAGGCCTCGATCACATAGAGGCTGTGTCCCTGAAAGGTCAATTGAGCGCCCAAATCCAGTACCTCATCCGTGTCCACCTCGTAAAAAATAAAATCATTTTCGTTCAGCTTCGTCTGCTCATTTTCCTGAAAATAACGAAACGGCAGCAGTTGCTTGCGTACCGTGTAACGAGTATGATCCAGTACAGCCTGTGCAGGACTATCCTCAATCCCAAAATAAAATTTGGGACTGTCAAAACGGGCTACAGGCATTAAGCTCGTATGATACCTGGAGGCCATGCGTCTTAAAAACGCCCAGTCCGTTTCCTGATACTGGATAGCAATCCGCCCGATGGCTTCTCCGCCAGTAGCTCCATCGATGACATCCAGCCCTTCATAATCCTTTCCGATCTGCTCCAGCATTTGAGGAATTGTCATTTTCGTATATTGAAAAGAGCGGGTACGTTGCTTAATGTCCATCCGGTAAGTATGGGAGATAGCTTCGACCTCCAGATAGTAAACCCCGCGCACGATTTTTACCTCGACTGAGAGGGCAATTCCACTGAATAGTGGCTTGTTTGCGCCAGATTCATCCCGTTGGTTTACCTCAATGACGGTGTTTTTTTCTGTCGTTGCCACATAGCTGTCCTGCATGTCCTCAGGAATCACACCTGTAAAATACAACCGTGTATGCTCGTTAATTTTTTTCGTTAAGGTAAGCTGCTGGAGATCAACCAGCTCATAAGGGTGAATTTGAATATTGTCATAGCCGAGAATCATAGCAAAGTCATTCCTTTCTCAAACGCAGGATAGGAGGGAGGCGAAAGAACAATGAGCGATTGAGTCAGATGTTCTGCTACAGGCATCCACGCCTCCATATTGGATTCCAGACAATTGAAGGTGCCGACCATGACATGCCCCTTATGGATGAACAGCAGCATTTCATTATATAAATTAGCGTCTATACCTGCTGAAACGAAACGGATCTTCCCGATGGATAACCCGGAACGATTCATGGTGAATTCAGTGCCTTTCCAGTTACGAATCGGCTGTACAGACCGTAAAACGTCTGCCATTTGGTCCATAAATTCCGGGAGTTCGTTCACTTCGAGCGACGTATCTGTAGGATTAAAGGTCATATTGACCGTCCCCTCCAATGAGGCATAAATCACCTCAGGACGGTGCTCCGAAGGATATTTGAAAGTAGCTTGCTCCGTTGGCATAAGACTAAAAGACTTGGGAATATTGAACCCGATTTGCCCATCCCAAAACGTTCTTGGTACCAACGTGAGATGATCATTTTCAATATGAAGTAGCTTTGTTTCTTCAGACATGGAGCTCATCTGTTCGGATTCCTGAGATTGAACTGGAATGGATTTCACATTATCGTTATTAGCCGTTGCATGATCCATAACTTTAGCATTGAGGCTAAGAATGTGCTCGTCAAGGTAGTTCATAGAAAGCCCCCTTTTCATGAAGTACGTGAGAATGTATTTTAATCATTTTAGATAGGAGGAGATATTTAATCATCAGCCCAGCATATGTATATATCGGTTAAAAGAGAGATTTAGTTTACAGAATGACCCATTCGTTATGGTATTTACTATGTGTTTTTTTGGAAGGAGGAAGTACGGGAGGGGAATGTAGAGTAGAAAAAAGCATATAGTAGGTGGTAAGAGGGAGTATATTCCTTCCATCGTCTCGACACATGTGGAGTGCGTGGTAGTAATATATCGAGCTGAGAAGCATTGATGTACGAGGGTTAAAGAGCAATTTGAATATGTTCCTGCATTCAACAATAGCTTTAGGGTTGAGTGCGGGAACATATTTTATTTACATTCACATGGCATGTGGAGTGCTGTGTGTTGTTGGCTAGGGAGTAGGGTTTTAGAGCCACATTTACCTGTTTAAATAGCTACTTTGCCCGAAGCTTCTAGAGTTCGGGCTATATTTGTTATAACCAAAGTAATTAATTCAGCGTAAGACATTTGATGAAGATTCCGTTCGTCGGATAGAGAATAGTTTATATAATCAATAGTAGAGTTGTTTGTCCAAACATTATTAAGTGTTCCAATGGTGCTGGTGTACGAGAACAGATGAATATATTAATTGAATAAGGTCTATAGGACTACTTAAAAATGATGCTCCTGTCGCTTGAGGAGGTCTTTTTTTGTTGCAAATGGGAAGAATTTCTGGAATTTGAAACCTAAATGGTCTATGCTTATTGTAGTTATAGCATGTGTGTAAATGATAGAATGTCAAGATTTTTTTGAAAGAAACCATCCAGAAGATTTTCCAGAATGAAATAAATAAGGACATATAAAAGTCTTCCTACAACGTAGGAGGATGTGAGTTTGGATAGATCAATGGAAGCTTTGCCCCATTTGTCTCGACGAATATCGAGAGGCTATTTTATTACAAGGGAGTAGATAGTTTATGACGTTTCGTGAGAAAATCCAACAATTGCGTAAA
This sequence comes from Paenibacillus sp. PvR008, assembly GCA_040544055.1. Taxonomy (GTDB): domain Bacteria; phylum Bacillota; class Bacilli; order Paenibacillales; family Paenibacillaceae; genus Paenibacillus. Next base: position 15,024 of record JBEUOG010000026.1, on the reverse strand, counting down.
GGTGCAAGCGAGGCTCAATCTGCAACAAAAATTATCGATAAGCTCAAGGCCCTTAAAGACAGCAATGGTCCAGATACATCGTATAGATGGATATGGGAGTTGATTCAAAACGCTAAGGATGTCGTGAATGCAAGTGGATTCGTTGATATCGAGATTAAATTTAGCGAAGTTAATAAAACTATTGAATTTAGCCATAATGGTCGATTGTTTACGACTGAAAACATAGTTTTTTTGATTGAGCAGGTTTCAACAAAAGAACGCTCATTGACCGCTGAGAACAAAAAGAAATCTACTGGTAAATTTGGAACGGGTTTCTTGACGACTCATTTGCTTTCTGAGAAAGTTCAGGTGCATGGATATCTACAAGATGATAATGAAAGCCCTCGTTCCTTCAAGACGTTATTAGACAGGACTGGACAAGATAAAACATCAATCATGAATGCCATAAGTGACAGTTGTGATATGCTGGACAACGGAACAGAATGTGCTGTTGATGAGAGTCAAATGAATACAAAGTTTGTTTACGAATTGGATAGAGTTGGGATAGAAACAGCAAAGTCAGGCCTAAAAAATCTTCTGATTTCTATTCCATATGTATTTGCATTTGTGCCAGAGTTAAGTTCAATAACCGTTAGCATGGATAATTATGAAAGAGTGATTCGAAGAGGGGGGAAATTATCTGTAGAACTTCAATCTGCTAATGTTACCGAGGTACAAATCTCAACATCAAAAGGCGAAAACACTACTTTTGAAAATAGGTATGTCTTTGTGCAAGCGAATAATGAAGTATCGATCGCTGTAGAAATTAAAAAAAACAGCACAAATGAAAAACATTTAATTGGGCTGCATAAGGAATTGCCACGGATTTTTTGCGATTTCCCCTTATTAGGCACTCATGACTTTGCATTTCCGGTAGTTGTCAATAGTCCATTGTTTAATCCCACAGAGCCTCGTGACGGCATCCCCTTGATTCATTCCGAGCGTTCAGGTGGTGACTCAGATGAGAACAGAAAAAGAATTATAGAAGCAATAAACCTATATAACGATATGCTTGACTATTTTGCAACGAAAGGTTACAAAGACCTCTATAATATTGTTAAGATTTCTGAACAATCCGAAAAAAATTGGCTCGACTCAGATTGGGTTGAGGAGATCCTTATTCATCCAATCAAAGAGCATATAAAAACAACTACTTTCATTCATAATAGTTTGGATGAAATTTGTTCTCTTTATGATGTTTGGGGCACCTCAAGCATTTTGATTATGAAAGATGAAACTCCTGAATATAGAAGTAAAGTTTGGGAGTTGTCAAATATATTGATGCCTGCGAAGATGACCCGAAAAGATGAAATCGAAAACTGGTACAACTCATTGTGGGTGGAGTGCCGCAATTTTGGCATTGTTGATCTAATTAAAGAGGTTGAGGACTGCGGTAATTTGGTGACCCTGAGTACTCGTTTGGGCTGTGATTCGATAAAATGGCTTAACGATTTAATTATTCTTCTATATCATAATTCAAGTAAGTTCATTGCTGAATTAGGGCGAAATCCATCCATTCTTCCTAACCAATGTGGAGATTTTTTACCTTTGGACAGAATATATGCTGAAAAAAATATCGGTGAAGTATATAAGGATATAGCCTTAATTGCAAGTATTAATTTCAGAGCAAGATTGCTTGATAATAGGATCTCAAAAGACTATCTGCAAGGGTTGCAAGAATTTAACTTGAATAATGTATTTAGTGAGCTTATTCAAACCCCAATTGATCAAGAAACAAAACTTGAATTTTATAAAGCAATCACCAATCTTCGCACAGGAAAAAATGAAAAGCAAAACGAATTTGTGGATATTGCTAAATGCATATATCCAAATTACTTTGATCAATACAGTAGAGTGAATTATCTTAACGATAAATTGCTCTCCGATGCATTAAAGTTTTGGAGGGAGAAGATTTGTATAGATCTAAGTGACTGTGCTTCTATTGATAGTGTACTTGAGCAATATGAATTTCAAAATATCAGAGAATTAGCTGAATGGATATCAAAATTGACAAACCATTTCAGAATATGCGAAGACGAAAACTTACTTGATAGATACGCTGTATTACCAAATCAAATTGGGGACTTTATGCGTAGGAGTGAAATGTTTCTTGACGACGGAAGTCTTAATGAAATTCTAAAAGACGCGGCTATGTATTCAGGCAATGACGTAAGGAGAAAAATGTTATTCGAGGGCATTGCACTTGAGTTGCCTTTAAACCGAACTATATCGCTTGAATCTATAGCTCCAACAATCACTGACTATGTTAGAAATAACAATAAATCTATAAGAATAAAAGATTTCGAGGTTAGAGAAACATTTAGAAACACTTGCGCATGGATTAGGGATAACCGCAAGGATAGTAGAGTTAGTAAAGCTTTTAAAGAACTTATAGAAAACCTTCATTGGTTTTATGACGATGAAGAAATTGCTGAAAGTATGGCAAAGTCAGAACAGTATGATGAAATTTTAAAAAGATATAATGTAGCTGATATAAATGAATTGGCTAATATACTTGCATCTCAACCATCTGCCGTGAGCGAAACTATCAGCATTTCAAAAGAACTGCTTGCTCAGTGGGGCATATCATCAGAAGAAGAGCTTTACAAAGCACTGTCAAAAAATGTTTTTGGTTCTGCTCAAATCCACTATTCCAAAAGTGATCCTGAGGTTTTTAGTTACGTTAAAGATATTCTGAATCGCTCAAGAACTAATATTGTAAACTTTTTGCATGAACATGATGATTATGATTTTGATAAAAACAACCTTCAGCTTATAAAAAATACAGCGAATACGATTTTTAGAGTTCGTAAATTCGAACAAGAAATTTACATTATTGCTAGACCTTCAGATTTTGAACAAATAATCTTGTACTACGATACGGAAATAGATTTGCTAGATTTCGATAAAGACTGTGAGTTGTGGGTGGAGGATGGAGTTGATCCAATCCCCAAAAAGATCACTCTTGGCAGAATACTGAAATTGACAGGAGTAAATAAGATTCCATTAAGGAGTTTAAAGCATAATGATTAATAGACATACAATCAGTACGTTGTTAGGTTCAACATCTTTTAAGAATTTAGTCGGTGTAGGAATGGAATTAAAGCCGTATGAATTGGCTTTGCTTATGTTGCGTGCATTAGACAACTCCGAAGAATATGGGTATATCGTGATGGGTGTATCTAAGCTTACCAACAATTACGCGGTTGTTGGGTTAAGCCTCACGGTTAAAGACAGTGCTAAAGAACCTATCTCTACTGCATTGAGCCTTATATCCGTTGAACTTGAGGTTGAGTACGATAACATAGATGTTAATGGGAAAAATGTATTTGTAATAAAGTTGAAGAATAGCCCCAAAGCTCCTTCTATGAATTTTACAAGAGATCTCGATTCGCAAGAAGGTTTTATCAAAAATTTAATTGTAGCTTGTTTAACTTTACAAGCAAGAAAGTATTATTCTAATGCAAGTGAAGACGAGCGTAATGATTATATTGGTGACATGCTTGCAGCCATCGGTTATAACATAAAAGACCAAACTAGACGAGGAAGTTCTTCGTCAGGCAAAGGTTCTGGTGAACTTGATATATTCGTGTCAAAAGACAGATTACCGTTTACTGTTATTGAAGCAATGAATCTTAGTTCTTTAAGTACAAACTACATTAACGAGCATTTGGATAAGATTTTTTCATACGATACTTCAGGTAATAAATTCAATGTATGCCTATCTTACGTCAAAATCGCAGACTTCAATTCGTTCTGGGAAAGATATTCTGCGCATGTGACGAATCACAGCTATCCTGCACCTTTGCTCTCATCAGATACAAGTATTGATGATGAATATGGGTATTCAGAATTAAGAATAATGAAGACCAATCATAGTCGTTCGAGTAGAACGGTTAGCTTGTATCATATTTGTGTCAGAATTTATTGATTTATATTATTCTCAATACCCATTAATCCAGCTTAAACCTAAATTACGAAAGATCATAAAACCAGGCATTTAAGAACAGCAGACTTGGAGATCGCATCGTTATGGAGTCAGGATTGGCGCTTGGCGCCAGTTGAAATATGAAATAAGCCGTAATGTTCCCCCTTCCCATATGAAGGGGCAACGAGATTTCCATGAAATAAGTTGGGATTATCGGCTCTTTCCAAAAAAATACTTTTTCGCTCCATGCACCGCCAGATCTCTTTGTTTTGGAAAGAGGCGTTTAGCTTCAACGTCATCTGACGCGCTTGGCTCACAAGGGAAAGTTCTCTCGCCGAAATCGCTGAACAGTTTACGACCGGTGGATCGGCTCGCAGCAATGCTGCTTGAAGCGTTCGAACAGATTGTAGGCCTACTGTGTGGTGAGGGAGTAGTGATTTGGAGCCACGTTTACCTGTTAGAGTCCGAACATATTACTGTTAGGAATTTAATATTTTGAAAGTCGTTCCAAACTGGCGCAAAGTGTTTAACTAGGTTACAGTCCGACAAAAGAAAATGATGCTTGGATGATCATTGGCGGTATCGAGATCCGTAGAGATGGTATTAAAGTTCATTTCAAACTGCGGATTAGCCAGTTCATTGGTACGGTGGGTGTTGAGGTCGGAGGTTTAGTGGATATAGATAAAGTGCTTGATTAAAGGCCTATTGAACTAATTTAAATGAGGCTCCTGCCGCTTGCAGGAGTCTTTCCTTTTGTCGAAAATGGGAATATTTTCTTGAGTTTAAAACGAAAATAGACTATGCTTATTGTAGGTATAGCATATATCCTTAAATCTTGCTTCCTATAACGAGATTAGATCGAGAAACAATGATTATTTCAACTAAAGTATTTATCGATTATATTAAACTGGATAAAATCTTAAATTAATCATGTCGAACTGGAGATTTAAGATAAAAGTTATTTTCTTGTATATGTATAGGAATAAGCCTGAAGGACTAAATTGTTCAGGGCCGACCAATTTGCAGCAAATCCATATTGTCTAAGAAATTAATATTGAATAAATAAAAACGGAGGAAGTTACATGTTTGACTTTACTGATGTTCAAATAGAAAACTTAGTAATTCATAAAGTTGGCAATAAAATGAGGGATGAAGAATATGTATTGTCAAAACATGAGTATTTAAACTTAGATGAAAATTTGAGAGGACTACTTTTAAAATACTTCTTATCACCATTTAAAAGTGACATTTTTTATCGCTTCAATCATGAAACGGATATTAATCTGAATGAGGTTTACCACTACATAAATAATACTATGGATAATCATAGTAGTTTTTATGATCAATCAGTAAATATTTTGAAACATTTGTACAACAAATCTTCCCACCCAAGAATAAAAGGGGGAGAATTTTATATGGTTGCTTTGAAAAATTGTATTGTTAATAATCAGCTAACAAATGCAGTTGGACTATTCAAGTCTGAAAATAAAGATACATATCTTAAGGTTACACAGAACCAATCGAGCATAGTGGTAGATTATGAGTACGGAATCAATATCAATAATCTTGACAAAGGATGTATTATTTTCAACATTCAGAACTCAGAGGGATACCTAGTAAGTATTGTAGATACCTCAAGTACGATAGAAGCACAGTATTGGAAAAAGGACTTCTTAGGCCTTAGTTTAATTAATAATGAACATTTGCAAACCAAGACTCACTTAAAAATCATAACTGATTTTAGTAATAGATATTTGAGTGAAGATAAGCAGGAAAATGCTGCATTAAAACAAAGAACATTAAAATACTTTTCGGAGAATGAATATTTTGATATAAACAATTTTTCAGATCAAGTATTTAAAGATAACCAACTGGTTGATTCATTTATCGAATATAAGGAAAACAGGATTGAAAAACTAGGTGTTCAAAATGAAAGTAAATTTCCTATTTCAAGTCAGATTGTGACACAGGTAAAAAAACAATTTAAGAATATAATTTCATTAGACAATAATGTTGATATTGTGGTCAAATCTGAGACAGAAAGAGATATTTCAAGATTTATAGAAAGAGGATTTGATGAAGATAAAGGGCTATCGTACTATAAAATTTTCTTTCACACTGAAAAATAAGGAGGTTGACTATCATGGGGGAAAAATCTAAGAGATCTGGTGAATATGGAGAAAAAGTAGTGAGCCGGTTGCTAAAACTGATTGGGTGGCACAATCCTGTAAAAGGAATTGATGTCAAATGCCAAAACGGAAAAGAACATCAGATTGGTCAAAATGAGCGTAAAACACATGGCCTAGACTATCTGTATTATTATGAATGTCCCTTATTTAATAGTGTTCAAGAAAACATAGCAATCTCAGCTAAATATAGAGAAAAGTATACTTCAAATCCCACATCGCAGTTCAAACCATTTTTGAAAGACATTGCTCAAACCATAGAATGTTTAAAACATGATGAAGAGTACGGTTACCACCAAATCAATAGTCATATCAAGAATGTGAACTTTACAGGTGTTATTTTTTGGTTAGCTTATGACAAGGCGCAAAGAGCAAAAGGAATTATTGAAGAAATAAATGACTTTAATAATACCGATAGTCTTGAGTATGGCCCAGTGTACTTAGTCGATAATAAAAGAGCAAAATTTTTACTGGACTCCATAGACTCTGCCAAACGGATATATCCTAATGCAAACATTGAGTTTCTTTATCCTTCAACGGGCTATAACGTGAATTTATTTGGCAAAATCACAAGTGGAAGTTCCCTGCCTGTTCAGTTTATTAATACAAGCGTTCTGCCAATGAAGTTAATTGACAAAATACATGGTGAAATATTGTTTTTAACAGTTATAGATAATTTTGATGAAGAAAGCTTAAAACGGCTAATTGGCTTAAGTCATAACTTAACAGAGGGTTGGGGCAGTAAAATAATTATATCTTTTCCTGATTACCATGAGATGGAGCAGAGTAACATTGTTGAGCGAGTGAAATCAAGGTTTAAAGATCATGACTTTATTAGAAAAGTAACAGTTCGTTCATATCATAATGACTTAGTTTCTCTTGAGGAGGATGAATAATGAGTGCTCTTGATGTGGAAACAATCTTGCCTTATGGTGAAACAATTAGACCATTACTTGCCGGACAAATGCTATCAAATTATGACTTGAAAAAGCTCCTCAATAGAAAGGGCGTATTTCTGAGCTCGTCTGAAAAAGAAAGAACTACCCCAATATTGTCAAGTTGCTTATTAAGTCCTACTGAGTTTGAAATCCTCAGAGAAAAACAGCGATCAAAAGAAAACAAGTTTAAAAGAGCTACTCGAAAAATTGATTGGAATTCAACGGATACATTGTTTGCAAGTCTAGGAAGTGTTAATTTAACACTAAATTCGTTAATAGATTCAAGACATAATAATTTTGAACTTGCAGGTGCATCAAGGTTTAAAATTGGAGACGACAAGAACACCCTTTTACTTGAATATGAAATTGAACGCATTGATACAACTAGAGATTGGGCCAATTCTAAAAGTAAGCATGAAGGTAGAATTACATTAAGAAAACTTGATTCTGAGGCAAAACTAGAAATAAGTTTAGAGCATACTGCCAATGAAACAAAAGAATTCAATGAAAAAATTATAAAATATCTATACGGGGTCTTTAAAAATAAGGATCTTGTAAAACCGAAATCTACATTTGAAAAAATCACTTTTGGTGGATTCAGCAACCGTGACAGAATTAAATTTCTATTAAGCTTGCATGGCTTTGATCCATCAACTACATTTGATTTTAAACAAGTAACGAACATTGAATTTAGCTTAGACACATCTAGGGAACTTCCAGATGATATTGACTGGATGAGAAAGAAAGTTAAAAACATGATTCTGAAAGGTGAACAGCTTCATGATTCAATTTTCTTAATTGATCCCAAATACCATGAAAGCTTAATATTAGCCGGTATAGAAGTTGAGTACCGTTTTAATACGCCCGCATCAAGAGGACTCTGTACAGTTGAATATGGTTTTCCATCTCGCTCCACAGTACCAGATACTAATACTGAGTTTCAATTTTTAATAACAAAGCTTTCCTTAGATAAGGATTACAAGCACATGAACAAAACAAAAGTAACAAATTATCTAATGCATAAGTTTTCGAATTTCAAGTCAACAAAATTATTAGAAAATAAAGCAAATGATATAAACTGAAATAATAAAGAGTGACTGAGGGTTTGGTCAAGGTTTCAATAAATAGCCCAAGCGCATTTACTCGCTTGGGCTTTTTTGTCGTCTTATCTTTTAACAAAGACTTGATTCAACGTTCAAACAGAGCTAACATATCACAAATTTAAGTTAAAAGTAAAGGAATGATCTACATGAAGGTTAGTTTGGAGCCTTCCGCAGTTCCCCTTGCGCTTTTGCAGAAGTTGGAAATTGATGACACTACAATGACGTAACTTGTACAATTGGTGCAATTTCATTGTAAGTTAGAGCTAGAGCATAGCCAATCTCAAACAAGCCTGGAACGCCGTAAGGCTATCAAGGGTGAAATTACGGCGATCCGTGCTAGGCGTGATTGTTTTAATTGCTTGCTTGCAGAAAGTGGCTAGATCGGCATCTGGCAGTGCTACAGCGTATCTAGCTATGTGGTAGCGTAGTTCTTTATCCTAAAACATTTAATTTGCAGAATACCACCCACAGTTTACAAAGAAACCTGCCAAGAAAGGAGAAAAGGAATGCATTATCACGTAGCAGACTGGGCTAGACCATCTTTTGAAGCGCGATTGCAGGAGCATATTCGTGCCATCGATCAATTAGCAGATGTAAGTACAGCGCGGCTACAGCAGATTCAGATGCAAGGAGAACTGCAAGAGGCAATACCGCAGAGTAAACATTCATCTGGAGGAGGTAAATATTAGATGTGACTTAAAACCAACAAAGACCTTTTGAATTCTACAGTTTTCTGGTGAGTCACAAAGCTCCAGTCTCAAATGAATGGTTCAATACATTATTTTTGGGCTTATCAAAATGTTCAAACAGATCAGTCTTGTGGATTCGATCAATCCCTTATGAAAAAAGCTCAAATCTTGATATCTATATCAAAAAAGTGCGAAATAGATATTATCATTTCAACTTGTTCATCTACATTTTAGACAGCCGAGGGTATATCGTCCTCGGTTTTTCTGTTCTCTTTGAAGTCTTGTCCTCTATATAAATGATTCTCCAAATTCCCCTTGAAGTACAAACATATATCCGATACAATAAATACGAACGTTTGTTTCTGTTTGGGGCACAGAAACAAATTACCATCAAGAATGAACGTTCAAAATCTTATCATCCAAATCACTAAACAGGAGGTCAAAATTTGTCCAGTAATCCAACACGCAATCAATACCAAATCAAACTGTTTCACTTTAAAGAAATCACGGTTCTAGGCGACCAACTTAACGCGCCACAATCCAGCACACGTACCATCACCGTATTGAATAGCATCTATCTCGACCAACTCAAGCGAGTCGTAGCAGAGCATGATCCCTTCACTAATGTTACCGATGTAATTTTTATGCTCAAAGCTGACCAAATTGACGAAGATGATTCATCCCAGATTACTCTGTTTGAACGTATGTTACAAGAGGGCATCTACTATAATGGAAAGAAATATGTCCGTTCGATTAAGTCACCTGCGATGGGACGTACACAGAGGACAGAATTTATCCAAGAAAAGTATGCTGCTGATCTGTATCCACGCATTACACTCAGTAAAATGCCACCACTCACTAATATCCATAAGTGGGAAGCAGCCTTGGGTGTGAGCCGTTCGGCAGCACAACCAGTCCCGTATATTCCACGTATCGTCGTTATTCCAGATTATGAAAAAGATACGATTATCGAAGTTGTATGGAAAGTAGAAAAGTGTGCTGAAGATTTACAGCAACAGAAGTTGATATTCGATGAAAAGACGAAGCAACGTGAATATTTTAAAGCAAAGAAAGAATTGAAACCATCTAAGGAACAATTACATAAGTTAGAACGTATACCGAATAAAACGATCTCGTGGAATGGTCGCACGAAGTCTAATCCTGATCAAAATGAATATAAAACTTTCAATGGATGGAATAAACAGAATCGTCGTGTGAAGTTGGAGGAGATTCCTATTCCTGCTCATTCGGTTATGTACGATGAGTTGTACCCTTGCTATTCCATCGAGCAAACAGAAGAAATCCCAATCATCGTGATCAATGAACAATCCATCGGTTTCAAGCGAGTGGAGTATCCAAACTATAAAAATAAGAATGTTCAGTTTTTCGATGGTCAAGGTTTAATGAGCTTTCAGTTTGCAGAGCGTATTGGACAACATCTGAACCTATCCTATTCACCTAATGCAGTTCAGGGAAGACTTCCATATATCAAAGGTAATTTTATCCGATTCGATCTGATGAAATGGTTCAAGGAAAACAGCGTGACAGAGATAAAGGATGTTTTTGGTGAATTACAGCCGATCATTGACAAACAGAGTCGTCCTATTGATCTCATCCTCACTAAATCCTGCTTCAAAGCATGGCATCAATACAGTGAGGGAGAAGTAAAGCCTAAGTGTTTGTTTGAAAATATAACGGAATATGAAGCATTACTGAAAGTACATAATCATAACCATTTTTGGGTCGCCAATTATGCGAAGCCAGCATACCAGATGAACACCTACACACCACTGACATACCAATATATTCATGCGTTGGATCTTACACTGAACGATTTATATCAATTAGATACGCCTCTAATGGATGTCATCAAACGTGTACTACATGGGCAAAAGAATGACACCCATGAAAAGTGGCTTCGAGATATCGCCTACACGAAAGCGTTCCTACATATGCTAGTCCAAGAAGACGATGAACCCAAAGATGAAAATGAGGAACCCGACGAACAGGAAGATGAAATAGAACGGGGGCAGAAGAAACAATTTATAAATGAAATCATCCAAGCTATTGATTTGAATGAACTAATGCTGTATGACGGAAACGTCCGCAAATTTATCGTGAAGCAAGCGATGCTGAAAGTACAGGATATGTTGAAAGGTCGCATTCCGATTCGTGGTAGCTACTTTTATCTGACCAATGACCCGATTGCATTTATGGAGCATGCCGCTGGAAAACATGTAACAGGTGTGCTGAAGAAAAATCAAGCCTTTATGAATCGGAAACAAGGAAGCCACGCTCTATTCCGGTCACCACTAACGATATTTAATGAAGTTGGCAAGCTAGATTTTGTACAAGTACATAACCGATATATGCGTCATTTGGATAATGTGATTATTCTGAACTGTTGTGATTTAACACTGGCAAGGCTCGGACTAGGAGATGTCGATGGGGACACGGCTCTCTGTACCAACGATCCCACCATACTCTCAGCAGTGATCGATGCTCCTACCATTATCAATGAGGATGATAAAAAAGTAGCTGCTCCTGTATCGAATCATATGGATAGCATCGTCAAGATGGAACTGAGAAGCCTTCATAACCTGACGGGTAGATGTACGAATGTGAATACGTATTTTCAGAATCTGGCTTTGGAGGAAGGTAGCCTTCAAGGACGCGTTTTGGAAAACTCAGTCTTAAAATTTCTCCAAGGTCAAATCATTGATGCGACCAAAAATGGACTAGAAGTAGAGATCCCATATGTGCTGGATCGTCTGGCTATCCAGATGCCATATTTCTTCCGTTTTGTGAATGGTGGGAAAGCCGAGGATTATCAGCACTCGACAAAATCGCCGTTTAATCAATTTTGTGTCAAGGCAGAAAAGTACATAGATGACAAGTTCCAGATGAAAGATGGGAAACTGGATCAGTCTATTTTGGGCATCGAAAGCACGAGACAATTGTTACAGGATATGAACAAGGTTAGTCAGCGCAAGTTTCTGGATTATCTAACCCGTATTGAACCGCTGTATACAGAATACAACGAGCAGAAAAAACCAATTGATCATCGCTTGATGCAATTTAACGAACTGAAAAAATGGGAACGGGATAATGATACCCGAAAAGCAATCAGTGCGGAATACGCTAGGTTAAGAGAGGAATACAAAACTCAGTGTGAAGAGATCTGTCCTTATCCTTCGGTACTTGCCAGTGTTGCTGTCGAGATCGCATATCAAACCTACAGAACGTACTCCTTTGCATGGTTATTTGTAGATGGACTACTGGAAAATCTAAAGCAGCATGAAAATGTTTTGAAGAGGGAAGTACGAAAGGTAAACTGGCTGACGAATCGAAATGTGGAAGGTAAGGAGCTTACCGTTGACGCTGGCATCGCTACAATAGATGATCTGGAGTTTCCATTGTTGAATGTGCCGGACGGTGTTTATTCGTTATTTGAGATTATGGGACAGTTCTTTATTGGGTATGAAGCTGAACGGGAAACCGTAGTACAAACTAGTAATACGCCTTCTATGCTGGATGGGAGAAGTACAAGACGAACATTGAGGAATTATTCGCTTGGCTTCAGCACATTGAAAAAGTCTCAGGAAGAATCGCAGTTGATAGCTGACGATGTATTGGGTAAGAAATTGAAAATTCAGGTAGTCGAGTACCGATACGTTCATATTATGGATGAGCAGGGGGAATTAAAATGTATAATTCCAAGAGATCAGGTCATTCGCCGAGATGAGGGGTTATCCTTACTGGATTTTGATGGTACAGAAATTGAATTTTTAACTATCGAGAAAGTCACGAAATCGAGCTTTAAGGCGATAGTCCATATCGACTAACGTGAATCATTTGTCTGTCATGATAGGCGCCTGTTAACACTGGCGCTTGGGTGACAGCTAGAATGTTATAAATACGAATCCAAACATAAGGGAGATATCATCATTTGAACATCACATTAAAATTAAGCCAGATCGTTACCAACCCGAATCAGCCACGTAAGCATTTTAACGAGGAGTCTTTGCAGGAGCTGGCAGCATCCATTGTAAGCGATGGTTTACAAGAAGCCATACTGGTCAGACCACAGGGAGATCAATATGAGATTGTTCAAGGGGAGCGCAGATATCGAGCAAGTCAAATGGCTGGACTGGATACGATTGCAGTGAAAGTAAAGGAATTAAACGATGAGGAAGCTTTTCATTTATCTGTCATTGAAAATATCCAGCGGGAGCAAATGACTCCGATTGAAGAAGCTCATGCATTTTATGAGTATGTACAAAGAGGATACACGCATGATCAAATTGCCAAAAAGGTTAGCAAAAACAGAGCTTTTGTTACAAGCCGCTTAAGACTATTGAAACTATTACCTTTTATTCACGATTGGATTGCAGAGGGGTATATTTCGGACGGTCATGCCAAGCAACTATTGAAAATGGAATCGTTTTTGAACAGATTGCTAAAAAACAAACCGACATCAAAATTCATTCATGAAGACGGTTCACAGAGGGAAGAAAGTCATTTTGAAAACTATCAACTGAAATTTCATAGTTCCTTTTGGGAGAAGCATGACATAAAAAAAGAAAAGCTAACCGTAAACGAAGTCAAGAGATGGGTGGATGATTGGCATTACGGTTTAATCATCTCGCCTATTTTGAATTATACGGGACTTGGCTCTGTAGTTATTTCTACAAATCGAGGGTTTGCTTTAACCGCTCAAATGGATTGTATTGTCAATCATCTTCATATCTCCAACATCACAGAAGAAGATATTGATTTTGCAGTTGTTTATGATTTGGAAAAAAATAAAGATCATTTTGATTCCGAATTCAGGCCGTGGATGGTTGAGAAGTTTTGGGATGAGATGCGAAATGAACTTTTTTACTCTGATACCAACATCGAAGACAAATGGAATTTACATAGCTTTCAAGATGAATTGAAAAGATGTAAAAATTATAGCGATGCTTTAGAGGGAAAATCATTGGGAATGTTAACAGAAGAAATCAAATTTTATAAGCAACAATTAGATCATATTGCCAAAGAGAATCATGTTTCAACGGATGACATACTGGATGAATTGCTGGCCATGGAGTAAATGGTGTCACGTGACACATATAGCGCCTGTTAACACGGGCGCTTGGATGACATCCAATATATGGGTGCGATCCACAAATGAGAGGAGTGAATCTAAATGAGCTATTTTTATTGTTACGATGGTCAGATGATGAGGAAATTGCAGGATAAAAATATCCGGTACATTACTCGTGCTTTGACGATTGATAAGCATCAAAAGTTTTGGCTGTATGCTATTAATGAAGAATTTCAACAGGCTTTAGAGGAAATTAAGAAACCGAAAATATAAGGAGTGAATCTAATTTGGCAGTGAATCAATGGAGCGATCTGGAAGCTTATATTTCTCGTTCGCATATGGAAAGTCTCCATGAAGAGGCATTTATGGCGACATATCATGCATTATCAAGTTTTATACATAAGGGATTTCAAATGAATATGGATGAAACTGAACGTGAAGAATCTTATTTATCATGGGTAGTCAATTCTGCTCCAGGTACAGGGAAAAGTACGGCATTAAATGTTCTATGCAAGAGCCTATTAAAGAAAAATGCTTCAAATCAGCATGAAAAGTATCCGCTATTACTTGTGTTTAATAATAACGACACGATGAAGAATAATGTATATAAGGATGTCTCTGAATTTGCCAAGCAACATGAAATACCAGATGCTATTGCATATGTCAATTCTGATGAGATTCATAAAGTTATAGATACCATGAGAAAATATCAAATTATATGTATTCCTCAGCAAAGACTTCGAGATTTGATGTTAGATGATGAGAACATGAATAACTATTTATTATATTACCCGCAGCGAGCTAAGAATACGAAAGATGATGCTCAACTTAAAGAAGTACATAAGTGGAAACGATTGGTGATCATAGACGAGATGCCTATTTACTATGACAGTTGTGTCTGGGATATTGGCAGTAAAGATAATTCATTTGACTGGTTTGAGCATTTGGCAGATCGCATTCATTTAAGTAATCGTGAATTTAAGGAAGCTAGAGATATCCTGAGTGAGTTGATCAACTTGGAATTAAAGGACAATGTAACTTCCCATTCAACA
>JBEUOG010000025.1:0-85818 GCA_040544055.1 Paenibacillus sp. PvR008 | reverse complement strand
ATGAGAAGCAAGGCAATTCTACCGTTTTCTTCAGTTTACTTCACTGGAGTCTACTTTTCTAACCTTTTCAATATTTTGTTTCACGGATTCAGGTATGAAGATAGATTGGAAATAACTATATCAAATTTATGAAATTTCCTAGTACGTGTAACTTTTCGGTATAATATACGTCTGAATATACACAATACTATTAAGGAGACTAAAATTATGAATACATTTTCCAAAGCGGCTCTTGCATCTGCAATATCTTTTAGCATGCTTGCCAGCGGTGTTTCTGGCGTTTCTGCGGCAGCTTCCAAGTCAATTATTGTGCAAGTGAATAACGAACCTGTGTCAGGGGATGCAGACCCATATATTGAGAATGGTTCCACGTTGGTGGCATTGAATATGTTAAGATCAATTCCTAGTGTAACGATCAACTGGAACAACACTTCTAAAACGGTAACTGTAGATAATAACGGAATAAAATCGACAATGGTGGCTGGTAAAAAAGAGGCAATGGTAGGTGGTAAAAAAGTAACGCTATCTACCTCTTCTGTAATGAAAAAGGGTCGTGTTATGGTACCGTTGCGTTTCATTGCAGATGCGTCCGGATCTCAAGTGTACTGGAATGCTCCAGATCGTACAGTTTACGTAGCTAAACCGACAGAAGATATGCTGAAAGAAATCCAATCTAGCGATATTTCTTTAGCTCGTCATGGTGCATACGATCTTCCACGTATTGCGAAAGTTAATGTACTGCAAGGTGAAGAAGGGGATAGTATGAATTACATTCGTTACTTCCCAAAAAACCAATCCAGCGAATTTTTCGAACAACATATGGACATTGTGAATTACTATCGTATCATTGACACACATGTAGAGCTGCTCTGGTCTGCAAGACTGAATCTGCAACAGGAAGCTAAAAATGCAAGTCTGCCGTTCCTCACCAACAAAATTGTTGAACAAAGTGGCAAAATGCCAACGATCCAAAAGGGCGTTGTTTATTATAATTATAGCGTTCCGGGTGGCACCACGTTCGGGACTATTGATAAAGCCGGTAAAAAAACTCGTCTGGGTGAAGCGACCGAAGATCAGGCGAAGCAAATGTTCTTCTCTATTCCAGAAGAAGAACAACTATAAAAGAGAAATGTCAGAAAAAACTCACAATATAAGTTCTCAGATTGCCGAGAAACACAATCTCTTCGAGATGTGGGTTTCTTTTAACCTTCTTATCCTCAATCTAATTTCAGCCACGTAAGAGAGGTTTCTTCTCATGGGGAGTAGTGCGGCTTGACCAAGAGGATTAGTCGGTTCACTCGCATCCTTTTCTTACTGTCTCCCAAAATGTCATGTCACCACCTTCCGGTAGCTTCGAAGAGTGGGTACATGGGGACGGCTAAGGTATACTTTTGAATTCGAAGCTTACTGGCGTTAGCCTTGCTAATGCGCCGTCCGGCTTGGGCAAAGAAAAATACTGTGAATAATCCTCTTGCATCCTGAGCACAATTGTAGCTCTGTCTTTCGTGTTTATTTACAAGCTATTTGGGATGTGGCTGGTTCCGGTTAATAAGCTCAATCAACTCTAGACGAATGCTTTGTATCGCATCTTCTCGTGGAATTCGGATAAATCGTCTTAAACGTAACATCTGTCAAGCAAGGCTTCGTTATCATGCTTATCTTTTATCCGATTTTTTTAAAAATTTTATTCCTTAGTATTTTTCAATTCTTCTAAAAAATCAGTAATAATGCTTTGAATAGCATCCTCACGAGGTATAGTAATATACTTGCATATCTTATTAATGTCATCGTTATAGAATTGAATAATCTTATACATTGCATCAGCATTTTCCTTTTTCATTTGCTCACCGCCTGTTGTGTAATGTGTAATTCTTTTGCCACTTGAACTTCCGTCTTATCTTGTATATAAATTTTTTGAATAATTAATTTACCTAAATTAGGCGGGAGAGTCTCGATTAACTGAGAGATAAATAGAGTATTGTCACTATGCTCAGTGAAAGATGTTGTTTGAAAGTTGTTATGCTCACTTAACAATTCATGATTTTTTTGTACTTTTGCTTTGTACTGAATTTTCCAAGCAATTCGATAGATTTTTTTTCTATACTGCTCAATAAGCGTATCGTTAACTGAATTCATAATGATTCACCCCTTGATATATAGGGAAAATTTGAAATGTTTTTACAACCAATTTACAAAAGAAAGGAGGTGAAAGAATTATTTATTTAGTGACTTCTGTAGGTTTTCTAGGGGAGTAAACTTATTGGCTACAATCATATTATATTATATAACGTAACGTTACGCAATATTTCATATGATACATTAGAAACTTTCGTATAATTTCATACGTCTTATGTAAGGATGCTTATTGAAAAAGGAGAGTGTTTTTTATCAGTTTGTTTTTCCTGAAGGAGAGGCATTGAGATATTATTATGTTGTTGGAAACTTACTTACTTATTACGAAATTAAGGATGATGTTAAACATGTTAAACATCTAGTTTGGGAAGGTGTAGAAAAAGATTCAGGGAAGTAATACGAAAGAAAAAGGAAAACGGCCACCGGAAAACAAAACAGAATATTACTTTTTATAAGAACGTGTGGAACATAGTGTCACATATGGTAAGGTAGGGGCCGGGAAGCAGGTGACGCAAGCTTTACCTGAAAATACTACGGGATTATGGGATATTATTGTGCCTATTTCCGGTGAAGTAAGGAAAGATCAAATTAAATAGTTATTATTATGAACACTTCAATAGAGGACGTCCTGGGCAATTAGGGGCGTCCTATTCTTCGTACATAGGTTTCCCCAAGTCTTGATGGTGCCCCATAACGCTATGCCAGGGCTGGGCGTGTCTCGTTCGTTATCGTCCTGGGCCTGCTTTGACAAGCAAGGTGCCACTCCTGATCAGACCATGAAATTATGAAATGATCAAATCCATGAGCGACGAGCTACCGTTTGGAGCTATAATGTTTGATGTACTCCCGAAACAGCTCACTTTTGGGGCGGGCTTTTACAGGAAATAGAGTGCCGTTAGCTTTGGAATTAACACGGGCAATGATATGATGGGTAATACAGATATAGTGTTTTACTTACTCGACAGTCAGTTTGGAGGATTATAGAATGGGAAAACCAAAAAATACGAAAACCGCAGCGGCTTGGTCGCTCGTTATTCTGGGAGCGGGCTTTGCAGCTACGTTGCCTTTTCAGCAATATGGCTGGGCTCGGTTGTTAGCTGGTGCTTTCGAGGCCGGACTTGTCGGAGGACTGGCGGACTGGTTCGCCATCACCGCATTGTTCCGTCACCCGCTGGGCATTCCGATTCCGCACACGGCGCTCCTTCCCAAGAACAGGGATAAGCTAACGAATGCCTTGGTGAGTACGGTGGAAAATAACTTGCTGGGCAAAGACAGTATCGCATCTAAAATTGCCGATATTCGGCTGGCCGATTTGATGCTGGGTGGTGTGGAAAAGGGCATGCACACGCCGGAAGCGGCTGCATCCATAGATGTTCTCGCCAAACGACTGGTCCGGTCGCTTCCGCTTGCGGAGTTGGCCCCGGTAATCGCGGCCGAGATCAAGCGGCAGGCGACAGACTTTGACGCCGGACCACTGCTGGAGGCGCTTGCCCGTCAAACCAGTGAGAAGGGCTATGACCGCCGCGCGCTGGATGACTCGCTGGAGCAGGCTGGATCCTGGCTTTTGAAGCCGGAAACGGGCTACACGCTGGGTACTTTGGGAATGCAGGCTATTAGCGGTTTGCAAGTGAGCGGGCTGATGCAATTTGCCCTGAACGCGTTTCTGGGCTATCTGAACGAAGAGCGCATGGGTGAAATGATTCGCCATTTTCTGCTGGATCAGGTTGCGGAGCTGCAAAGGGAAGACCATCCACGCCGTCAGACTGTGCTGGATGGTCTGAAAACACAGCTGACCCGTCTGGCGACAAAGGATACGGTTCAGGAAGGATTGAACAGCTGGAAGAACAACCTTGTTGATACCTGGGAAGGCGATGCGTCGGTGCTCAGTAAGATAGAAGAGCTGCGCGTACGCTTATTGAACTATATGGAAGACGGCAGCTATGTGCCGACCTATATTTTGCCGCTACTGGATCGGATGCTGGCTGATTTGAGAGAGAATACCAAGCTGCTGGACAAGATCAATTCTAGAATTGTGGCAGGTATTACCGGGCTAATGGAAGCTAACCATAGTCGGATTGGTAATCTGGTACGCGAAAATGTAGATAAAATGGATAACGATTCCCTGATTGCTCTGATGGAGGACAAGCTGGGGCAGGACTTGCAGTGGATACGTATTAACGGCGCGGTTACAGGCTTCCTGATCGGTATTGTCCTGACAGGTATCCGTATGCTGATCGGCTGATTCATTAGAGAAGAAAATGCTACAGATAAGGTTGTGGAAACATGAGGCTTTGGCACGAAGAGTTAATCGACAAACTGCCGCGGCCGCAACTGCTGGGGCAGCACCGTGAGTGCTGTGCACTGCGTGGGAACGGGTGGGGCAAGCGACATGCTACGGTTAATTATGTGTTCGACTATCACCCGATGCTCCTCGTCCGCTACCATAAGCTCATCATGGACGAAATGAAAAGTCGCGGTTACAATGTTGATCCGCTATGGGAGCAGCCGTTGTATCGCGGCAAGCAGTGCGAACCGTGGGCGACAGAGCTTGGCGAGGAACTGGAAGCTGTCGGCGCGTATGCGGAGCATGACGATGCTTATATGCAGGAATGCCTGGATAATCTGGCCTCCAAGGGTATTCTGATCATGTAGCACGGTACAGGAAATTTAAGAAATGGATCGAATGTATAAATACATGATGACTAAACGAAAAATATTCCTGATTACGGTGTTATTTGTGCTTGTGATCACTGGTTTCCGTATCCTGTGGTTTCATTATTATCAAGGACAGGAGTATCCTGAGGCCAAAAAGGGAGTATTGGACTTGCGGGGCTGGGATTTGCAGGGCCGTGAGACTATTCCGTTAAAGGGAGAATGGGGGGTTTATGCAGGGAATCTATCAAAACCGGATCTTTTAAAATCATTACCAGCGAAGGAGCAGCAATGGATTCGTGTTCCAGGAAAATGGAATGCCGCTTTGCATTCACCTGATTCTACTGCATATGGCTTCGGAAGCTACCGTCTGTTAATCTTGGTTGATCCCCAAAAAACACCACTGTACGGGCTTCGAATTCCGTCGATTTACACCGCATCCAACCTGTTTGTAAACGGGCGGTTAATGAATAGCGAGGGCCAGGTGGCTGATCATCCTGAACAACATGCAGGAAGTTTCTCCCCGTATTCTGCTGCTTTTGAAGCGCATGGAAATTCCATTGAAATTGTTATACAGGCATCCAACTTTGATTTCCCCGCTAACGGAGGAATCATGAAGTCCATCATTTTCGGAAGCCAGGAGGCTGTTAACTACCGGACTAACTTTTCAATTACCATGCAGATGATCGTATGTATTATTTTGCTGCTCCATGGATTGTATGCGGGTGCCATCTTTTTTATGGCGTCTCATAAAAGGCTGCTATTCTATTTTTCAGGTATCGTGGTGTGTACCGTTTTAACCATCATGATGAACGATGACAAGCTGTTACTGAGCGTGTTTCCGCTCAGTTTGGAGCTTTCACTTAAAATACATTTGCTTTCCTATATGGGCAGCCATATATGCATACTCAGGGTTGTGCAGTTACTATTGGGCAGGTCCAGAATTGTTCAGACTGTTTTCGTGGGACAGTGTCTTTTTGCAATCCTGATTTTATGTATACCTTCACAGGAAATCCGTTCTTATCTAATGTTGATAATGGTGTTTCAGGGAAGTACGTTTGGTGTCATCATTCCCTTGTTTGCCTTTCTTAAGATATTCAGGGGTCAAAAAGACGCTATATTTCTATTGCTAGCTACTATAAGCGCCGGGTCCAGCATATTGTGGGGCGTTTTCAAAATGATATGGTGGAATGATCTTCCGTACTACCCTTGGGAGGTCGTGCTGTCCTTCCTGTGCTTCGCCTCATACTGGTTCAAGCACTTCTTCCAAACGAACACCGAACTGAGAAATTTGTCGGACAGATTGCAGCGAGTTGATCAGGTTAAGAATGATTTTCTGGCGAATACCTCACATGAATTGCGAAATCCTCTACACGGAATGATCAATATAGCGCAGTCTGTGCTGGATAATCAGATGCATACCTTGGATGAACGGAACAAGAGCAACATGCAGCTGCTCATCACCGTGGGTCGGCGGATGTCTCTGCTGCTTAATGATTTGCTTGACGTAACGCGCCTGCGAGAACGGGATATTCGCCTGGAAAAACGCAGTTTGAAGCCCCAAGGGGTAGCTTCCGGTGTACTGGACATGCTCCGGTTCATGACAGATGGTAAATCGTTGGAAATGGTTATCTCGATTCCAGATCATTTCCCCAATGTGCTGGCGGATGAGAATCGGCTGGTCCAAATCTTCTTCAACCTTCTCCATAATGCGGTCAAGTATACGAATGCAGGAACGATCTCGATTCAAGCAGATATTCGGGACGGAATGGCCCATATCCACGTTCGGGACACGGGAGTTGGCATGGATGAGGAGACGCAGCAGAGAATATTCCAGCCCTATGAGCAGGGAACGTCACACTTGACGGTGATTGGAGACGGGCTTGGACTGGGGCTAAGCATCAGCAAGCAGCTCATTGAGCTGCACGGGGGAACCTTGAGGGTTCACTCTGAAGTGGGGAAAGGTTCAGTCTTTACCTTCACTCTTCCTCTGGATCATTCCCCTGTAGTCGGTGAGATACCGGGGGATGAGGGGGCTTATATGGAGTATGCAGCGAGCGCAGCTCCTATACTGTCCCCTAAAAAGGCCGTTATGCCAGTCGCAACGGGTACCCCAAGATCCAGAATATTAGCCGTTGACGATGATCCTGTGAACCTGAAAATTCTGGAGGAAATTCTCGTTACGGACGCCTATGATATAGTCACCGTTACCAGTGGCGAGGAGGCTTTGCGGATACTGGATCATCAAGAATGGGATCTGATTATAGCGGACGTGATGATGCCGCAAATGTCTGGCTATGAATTAACTCGTCGTGTGAGGGAGTACTTCGCTATTTCCGAGCTTCCCGTTCTTTTGTTGACTGCACGTAGTCAGCGGGAGGACTTGTATACAGGCTTTTTAGCAGGGGCTAACGATTATATTACGAAGCCCATGGATTCATTGGAATTAAAGTCAAGGGTTCATGCCTTGACGGAGGTGAAGAGATCCGCAAGTGAACGACTTCGTATGGAGGCTGCTTGGTTGCAGGCACAAATCAGGCCGCACTTTTTGTTCAATACCTTGAATACGATCGTTTCGTTGAGTGAGACGGATGGAGCAAGAATGATCGTTCTGATCGAGGAATTTGGAAAATACCTAAGAGGGAGCTTCAATTCCCGAAACCTGGATCGTGTCGTTTCACTGGAATATGAGCTGGCACTCCTTCGTTCCTATCTGTATATCGAGAAGGAGCGCTTTGGGAACCGATTGAATATCGTCTGGGAAGTGGATGAAGAGTTGAGCCTGCATCTCCCGCCCCTTTCGATCCAGCCACTTGCGGAAAATGCCATCAGACACGGTATTCTGAAGCGTATCCGTGGAGGGACATTGCATATTCGTATCACGGATCATGCGAAGGGTACAGAAATAGCAATCTCAGATGATGGAGTGGGTATGGATCAGGAGAAGCTGGACAACATACTGACCCGTGAGAATAAACAAGAAGGAGGAGTCGGTTTGCTAAATACAGATCGGCGCCTCAAGCAAATGTACGGTAACGGACTGCATATCAGCAGCTATCCTGACCAAGGAACAACCGTCAGCTTTCATATTCCCCGCGTGCAGAGAAAGGAAGACTGACGGCTTTTGGCAAGTACGGATATCATGCAGGATCGGCTGGAAAAAGCACGCTTCTGCATGATATCCGTATCATACATACGTTGCAGCTTGTTAGTTGACGCACAAAACTAGACTTGCGCCATTTTCCATCGATTATACCAATCGGTGATTTGTTCATTTGGCTTCACATGAAGTTCTTCCCAAAGAACGGATAATAATAAATCATACCACTGGCTAACCAAGGTATCCCTTTTCATATCCGCATATGTTTTCATCAAACCCCAATACGCATCCTCTGCTTGAGGGTGTCGGTTACAGATATCCTCATAAAGAGAGATAGCCTTGTCAGGCTGAGCGTTTTTATTATACCATTCTCCCATTTTTAATGAGGTGGCCATCCACATTTTTTGAAGTCTTTGACGTTCGCTTTCAGCCCACCAAAAATCGCATTCTTGTAAATAATCCCCTTTATACAACTTCATTATTTTAGTATAGTCATCAATTGTTTCCTGGCTAATCGGCGGAGCAGACGTCAGGCTGTACTCCCATTCCTCTTTATCCAGTAGTACGTTTGTCGTATTCAGAATATATCCGCCGCTGGTATTATCAATTTTTAAATAGTCTTTATATGGGCCCATAGTTTTTCTGAGGTAATAAGCAGCAGTATATAAAAGAGAGTAAGCCTTCTCCTCATCATGCTCCGACCAGAGCAATTCAATCAGTGCTGATTTTCGAACCAACTGGTCATGCTGCTGAAGCAGGTATAGAAACAACTCCTGTGATTTTTTCGTTCGCCACTGTATAGCCGTTGACTGCTGATTTGTTAATTCAAACGTGACATCCCTGAAGACTTGTAACCGGAGATGAGGATCACTGGAAGGCTGGAGCGCAGGACGATCATTCCGTTCCAGAATACGGTTTAGGGTCTTAATGAGGCGATCTGTGGTGACTGGTTTGATCAAATAATCCAGCGCATTAATTTCGAAGGCCTGAATGGCGTATTCATCGTAGGCCGTTACGAATACAATATGGAGACGAGGCTTTTCAACCTGAATTTGCTTTGCTAGCTCAATGCCGTTCATTCCAGGCAGGCTTACATCGAGAAAAGCTACATCTATATTTTCGAGAAGAATTTGCTCTTTTGCTGCCAGTGGATCCATAAATGAACCAACTATATGTATGTTTTCAATTTTGCTAAATAGACGCTTCATATAATCTAAAGCCAGCTCTTCATCATCTAGAAGAATAATTCTTGTGAATTTATCTGATCTCCCCACAAATGGTCTACTCCTTTTTAAGCGGATACATATGATTATATATGATAACTTAGCTCCAGATATAAACAAAAGTTTGGAAATAGAAAGAATTTTAATGAATCATTATGATCACATGAAACAGGCGGGCTGTGGCATATTCATCATTAAGATGAACTGCTGCAAGCCCGCCTGTTTGTTATTTTTTTATGCTCCAGTGCCATTGTCTAATAAGGGGATGACCAGTTACAGAATCCAGCGTGTGACCTGTTCCAGCGGCAGTCTGGATTTTTCCCGC
Organism: Paenibacillus sp. PvR008; assembly: GCA_040544055.1. Classification (GTDB taxonomy): domain Bacteria; phylum Bacillota; class Bacilli; order Paenibacillales; family Paenibacillaceae; genus Paenibacillus. The sequence goes on along the minus strand of JBEUOG010000025.1, from coordinate 76,385 downwards.
TTGGGCTCATGGGCCCGATAACCAAAGGCAGCGATGACCGAGATATCCAGCAGTCCGTTCTCCAACAGTCCTTCTTCCTCCAAAATGGCATGCACCTGATCGTAGTTAAAACCCTCAATCGGGCAGGAATCAATGCCGATCTGAGCCGCCGCCGTCATCATATTGCCCAAGGCGATGTAGGTCTGCTTGGATGCCCAGTCGAATAACGTACGTTCGTTTTCCAGCAGGCGCTGATTTTCACCCTGAAAAATTTTATATCGGCCCGGCAGTGAGGCAAAGTCTTCCTCAGACATTCCTTTAACCTCTTTATACATATACTCCACATAAGGAGAGTCATAACGGACATCCTTGCGTGCCAAAATCAAGACGACATGGCTGGCCGCAGGAATCTGTTTTTGCCCACCGCTTGAAACCGCAGCCAGCTTTTCTCTTAATGTCTGATTTTGTACGACCACAAATCGCCACGGCTCAAAACCGACGGAGCTTGGGGAAAGTCGCCCGGTTTCGAGAATAAATTGAAAATCTTCCTCCGGTATGATGCGGTCAGGATCGAATTCCTTGGTGGCATGTCTGAACAGAAAGGCATCCAGAATCTCCTGTTTTTTAGCTGATGTATTGGACATGAAGTGTACTCCTTCCGGTTTGGGTTAAGTTGGTGCTCCATTTATTTTCTGCTACTATAATGAGAGCTGATATCGAATGTATAGTCATCATATAAAAAGTTTTTCGCAGGAACAAGTACGCACATATTTGTTCCTTGTCGTAAGTCTGAGATTTCGGGTCTACAATCGGTAGAAAGAAGGGGAAACCATGACGCAAGAGATGGAAAATACAGTCGGCGTGAACTTTGGGTGTCCGGTAGCGAAAACTGTAGGGGTTATAGGTGGAAAATGGAAGGGAGTCATTTTATATCATTTGACCACGGGACCGCGCCGGTATAACGAAATTCGACGGACCTTGCCCAATATTACGCAACGTATGCTAACCTTGCAGCTGCGTGAGCTGGAACGTGACGGTATCGTACACCGTGAAATCTATAACGAGAATCCGCCGCGTGTAGAATACTCGCTTACCCCGTTGGGCGATACGTTGAGGCCGTTGCTGGATTTTATGAGAGACTGGGGTGTCTTCTATGGGGGACAGACCTGCGAGCCTGTGGCAGCCGATTCCAAGTGCGGGGAGCCTTCTTGTTGAGGTGGGAAATGTGGAAAGCCCGCTGATGATCTTATGGAGCTTCGTCATGGAAGACGCATGAGATTCATCAGCGGGCGGAATAAGGGCGAGATATTATTGTGAGATTTACTTATTTGAACTCGATGGATTCGTTCATCTGCGTCCAGGAGGTTTCTCCAATGATGCCCAGTCGCCAGATGGCGATGCCTTTCAGGTCATAACGTTTGGCCAGGCCGATCTTGGCGTTGACGGTGCTGTCTTTTTCGCTACCCATAGAGATGCCTAGAACCAGCTTGTCCCGCGAGGTTTCCTTCAAAGCCAGTCGAATGGCTTCGTCCACTTTATCGAGTGGCTCAGGCGTCGCCTTTTGTCCGTAGTCATAGGCCATGATGATCAAATCGTCCGCCAGATTGCCCAGCGTCTTGTAGTCGTAACCTGAGTAAGAGCTGTTCAGCGGATGCAGGACGACGGTGAGCTTGAGTCCGGCCTGATGCGCTTTGGCCGACAGCTTTTGGATAAAGGCGTTGTAGTCTGAACGCGCTTTGGCTTTATCGCCGCTCCAGCCCAGTCCCTCCAGATCCAGCGTGATGCCCTTAAATTGCTTGTCAGTGGCGGTGGTGACGATTTGGGAAATAGTCTGCTCCTGAAGCTGTGCATTTTCCAAAACTTTGGTCAGCTCATGATTGCCATCTCCAGAGTAGACCATCAGGTAAGGGGAAGTCCCCTGACTGTCTGCCTCCTGTACAATGGACTCTGGTGTCACGGTGCTGGCGGCTTGAGGCCATTTGTATTCCTTGCCGCTGGTCGTAAATTGTCCGTTCGCATCAATTCGGCTCCAGCCGAAGGCTACCGCGTTAAAATCCGGTATTTTGGATTTTTGGTCGAAGGAAGATAGCGCGTAGAATCCAACTGTATACATAGACTCACGCGGCGATGTAATGGATACCGTCCGCGTTCCCTGATTCCAGTTGACCGTGGCTCCAAACTGCTGCCCGAAGAAGCCTAACGGAATCATTGTGCTGCCGCGCACGGTTTGCGGTGCGGCTGTTAGTTGCACCGTCTGTCCATCCACTGTGGCATTACGGCTGCCCATTTTCAGAACCACCTGCTTGGTCGCAGAGCCTTGTGATTTGGTGGCGGTAATGCTTTGGCTGGCCTGATCCCATTTCACAGTAATGCCGAGGGCTTCGGAAATGGCACGGAAGGGAACCATGGTCGTGCCGCTCATGACTGCGGGCTGTACCGGGAAAGGCAGTGGATATCCGTCCAGCACAATGCTGACCTGCCCCGCATCCGCCTGCGCCGACGGGCTATAGATGCCTGCCGCGGCACTCAGGAAGATGGCGCTGGATAACAGAGCCTTATTTACGATTTTCATCTTATACTCTCCTATGCATCATAGATTGCAAAGCTATCATGTTAGAATCGTGAGGTTTCTACCATTTTACCAAAAAAAATGATAGATAGGTGAATACTACATAAAAAACAAAGCTATCCTATGAAGTTATACTTTAGAATTGTTGTCTGAGAGAGATTTATCTGATGTCGAATTCGCTGTTAAATCATACTTACACTTTGTACATATAAAAAAGTTCTTAGAAAGAGAAATATCTTCAGTCTCCCTACAAATCACACATGTTTCGCCAGTATAACGCTGTAACATAATGTACTCTTCATCGGAAAAAACTTCCACAAAATCACCATTAGTAATAGTTAGTCTTTCTCTTATCCCTGCCGGGATTCCAAATTCTCCTAAGCTATCTATGTACCTAACCAGCACTGATTTATTCATAAGGCATCTCCTTCTATGAATTTTGTGATGATTATATCTTCTTAACTTATGGTGAATTTGGAGCCAGATGCGCGTGAAAATGTTATCTATGATGATGAAAACGGAAAATTGCTTGCTAACAAACCTGAATTACTCCAAAAAGTGATCAAATACAAAAAGACCTCTGAGAATATATTCGAAACTCCTGATGGCAAAGAAGGTTTTCCTTTACCGGTTGATGATAGCAAACCAAGCCAAATTGTTCTTCACGGCGATCAATTTACGCAAGAGGATAATAAAAATTCTGTTAGCAACAGTGTATATAAAGATTATACTTGTACGGCAACTTCAAAAGTAGAAGGAGAGATTGGTACTCAGGCTACACTACATCCATGTAAAGGCAGCACTGGTCCCTATAGAAGAGTAACCTCCCATGCTAATTACTCATGGCAGTCTCATTATGTCTATTTACCTGGAGGTTCAGAGATCCGAGACCATAATACAAAGGGAACTCCTGACTTTAATGGAGATGCAGGATATGTTTATGTCGGAGGGCAGGAAGCTAACGGTGGTGGTGTGAATGCCGGATTGCTTCACAGTATCTTGTATGATAATTAGAGCATGTTGATTAGTGTCGATGATGATCCTATAGGATACGACCAGCGATTTAAAAGCAAACAAAACGTAAACATGAAGTTTTCAATTCCTTCATCCAATAATATTGCACTTACTGTTAGTGGGAATGATTATACTACCAACAAAAAATACAACGGTAACTTTCGTCTAATGGTTTGGTAAAATAATGATCTCGGTCGACTTTTCTGAAAAAATCCAGACTGGTGTGAAACAAACAAGAATGGATATAGCGATTGAAAACCTTCTCAATGCTAGTGAATAATTCTTTTTCAGAGCTCGTTTTAAACAGCTCCTCTCATACTGAAATGGGAAGCGATTGTTAAAATTACAACCTGAGTCAAAATATTTACACATTTTGTCTATTTTACTTGCTACAAGAAAAAGGCATAAAAAAACATCCTTACTTCATGCTGAAAGAGCCGAACGCATGTCCTGCATTTCAACCAAAGGGGATGTTATGAACGATATATTAGATTTTTTAAGCAGAAGTTGTCCTTTCTATTTCCTCACATTGTTCTTCATGTTCTTCATAGGGGAACATAACAAAGGTTTCAAATTGTTTGTCAGTAGCATTAGTATAAAGATAACCTCCGTATTTTCCAGCTATGTGCTGAACATTGATTAATCCAAGGCCGTGATAGCTGGAGTTATCTTTTAAAGTACGCTGCGCTGACTCCGTAGCAAGTTTTTGGTGCGAATTAATCACATGAATAAATAGCGTATGGCCATCGGTGAATATATGTAAATGGATAAATTTATCTTCTTTCCTCGGAACAAGATGAGCGGCTTCAATGGCATTATCCAGCACATTGCCGAGAACCACACATAAATCATAACGATCCAGACGAATATCCGCAGCAACGATGTGAATGTCGTGCTTAAAAAGTATCTCTTTATCCAAAGCGTCATTCAGCGCGTGACTGAACATTGCATCGATCACGAGGTTTCCGGTTGTAGCCTGTAAGTAGGCAGCATTTACGTGGTCTAGGGTTTGATTGATATGAACGATTGCTTCGTCGCCACGCTGTTCTAGAATACAAGCGCGGATAAATACCAATTGTTTTTTTGTATCATGAATGATTCGTTTTATGTTTTTAAAAGATTGTGCTGTTTTCTCATAACTATTGTCCTGATACGTCATCTGCTTTTGCAATTCCAACTTTTCATTAACCAATCTAAAGTTTTCGATTAATTTGTCAAACATACAAACGATCAAAAAATTCATTCCCAAAATGCTAAGGATAGACAGGATATAAATTATGTTCTTCTTTAAGTTAAAAAACAAGACGTTTAGAATAAACAAACTGATTAGGATAATGGATATCATAATCAGATAATAAACTTTTCTAATTTTGTAATCCTGCCCCTTTTTAATAAACTGAATGATCCTAATAAAAAAAAGCATAATGAAAGTGGAGCAAAACAAAATAAATAGACGTTGGGCCGCACTAGATATCTGGTTTGTAGAATACTCTTGGTGAAATACCGTAATGAAGAAGTAGGAAAGAGACTCAGCTATAAATCCTAGAATTAGATATAACATGCTATAAATCAGTTTGCTTTCAAAGCGACCTTGATAAAGAAGTGCTATAAGAAATGTGCTAATGATAGATAAAACACTTGTAACAATAGTAGGGAAGAAAGAGATTGATGATACATACAAAATCACTCCGGACAAAAGATAATGAATAAAAACAACACCATAGTCATTCTTGACCAAAGCGCGATATAAAACGGAAAAATAACGATTTAAAAAAATCAATTGCAGGATTGTAGTACCGAAGAATAATCCATAGTGCAATTTGCTTATCCTCCTTCTTTGATTTGTGCAATGACGAAATTGGCATAAATTTCTCTTAGACGTTTGATATGGGAACGCCCAACAGGATACAATTGTTCGTTCGACATTAGCACTGAAGTGGCAGAAAATTTGCGAATATGCTCCATATTAACTATGATCGAGCGATGAATGAGCACAAAAGGATATTCCATTTTATTGGAATACTCCGATAATGTGCCGATAATCGTAAACGCTTGCTGTTTAACAATTACTTTAAGCCTATTTTGGGCTAAAGAGTGCTTCACTTTGACGATAGCAATAATATCCGTACTCCGTAATAACAACTGATTTTCTTCTGTTTTAATAACGAAAAATTTATGAGTAGACGAAAGAATATATCGACATAGTTTTACGATCTTTTCCTCAAAAAGTATAAAAGAAACCGGTTTGAGTAAATATTGAAACGCCTGAACCTCGAAACTATCCATCATATACTCCGTGTAACTGGTCAAAAATACAATCTGCACATCCCGATTTGGTAGAGAGCGAATCTTGCAAGCTGCATCGATTCCTGTCATACCACCCATTTCTACATCCAAAATGAGAATGTGGAATGCATAGGGTCCATGTTCTTTGTAATGCTGAAGTAGTTCTTCACCAGAGAAAAAGCAATGAACATCAAAGACAAAAGATGTTCTTGCAGAAATTTTTTGAAGAAACTGTTCTACCAATTTGTGAATATTTATCTCGTCATCGCAAATCGCTATTTTGAACAAAGAAAATCACCTCCTATTATTAGCCAGTTCCTTAAGCGATACGACAAACAACGTCAATAAAACATTGTCGGATTACAACGCTTTTGAATAAAATACGCCACGGATATCTTACAAATATCTTACCAAAGATGTTGTTTACATTGACTGTTATGTTTTTGGCATACATTACAACTATTTTAGAAGGCGTAATATCCACTTCTGGAGACTTTGAAGAGCTTACATAGTTCGCTAACGGGATAGTCTTTTGCAGCTTTCTCAATGGTTACGTATTTGTGTGCTTCATCTCCTGTATCCAGATTTCCAAACCCTTTTTTAGCATGTCGTTTTCCCGTTTCAGCTTCTGTATATATCTATCCTGTTCGATATATTCCTTACGTCGTCCTCGCTGATCCATCAGCCCGAATTCACCGAGTTCCTTGTATTTGCGCATCCATACTTTTAATCGATGTTGGCCTGCAATCCCAAACTTCTCTATGAATCTACGATCGTCCAACCTTCTTCGATATGGAGCCGTATGGCCTCCACCTTGGCTTCAAACGTATACTCGTTAAACTTTGTTCCCTTTTTCGCCGACATAAAAAATGCACCCCCTAGATTTCATCGGATAAACCAGGGGTTTATTCCAATGTCTATTCTAAGGGGTGCACTTCAGATTCGTGTAGAATAGAGTCACCACAACACATTCATACAGGGAGAATCCACCATGAGCTATTTACATCTTAGCATAATCCGAACGAGGCAAGCTAGAAGTCTTGTATAAACAAGGCTGGAGTGCTCGGGCTATTGCTCGTGAGTTGGGACGACATCATTCCACGGTTAGTCGTGAATTGTACCGAATTCAGCAGGATGGAAGTGAAGAAGCAGCAGTTTTCCAGTACGCCTGCGATGAACGTCGCAAATATCAAAAGAAAATAAAGTATTAGACTCAAGTAGTTAATCTTAAGCGGTTATAGGTTTCGAAAATCGTCAGATATTGAAAAATAAGTATTAGACTAAGCCGAGCGAAGAGTTATAAGAGAGACCCGGATGAAAAAATAATGTATTAGACTGGAAAGCCAGCTGGAGCTTCGCCGCGAAGCCGGCCGACGTTGTTACGCTAGTCTACAACTATATTTTCGCAGTCTAATACTTTATTTTCTTTCTACAGCAAAGCCGTTGTTCCCTCCACAAAATGGACGAAACAGCTTTCCGCAGCCATTCAGGCTGGTCTGTTTGCGAAAGCTTCCTTGCAGGTGCTCCGCCACAAAGGCAAACGGCAACAGCCGACAGAACAACGTGGGAAGTTTACGGTAGGAAAGTCGATTCGGGAGCGTGCCAAAGAAGTTCGTTCCCGGGAAACCTTTGAACACTGGGAACTGGATACGATGGTGTCTGGTCGTGGGAAAAAGCAGCGTGGGCTACCTTCATTGAACGGAAAACGCACCTGTACACCGCTATTCAAATGCCAGATCGCACTGCTTTGTCCATGGAGATTGCCTTTGGTGTAGTAGCTTCCCAGTACCCTTTCATTCGTTTGGATGCGAGCGACAAGAATCAAGATATCTTCTTTTAATTAAGATAGGGAACACTTGGTAAAAGTCAAACCAAGTCGTTCGGTGAAGTTTGAGCTAAGTATCAAAAAAACGTTGAAAGGCTCTCACTGCCTGACATGGTTATTACAAGACCTGTTGTTTGCATCCCTTTTTATGTAATTAGCATGTATAATATTCCATTAAGATAGTGAATGAGATATATTTCTATTGAGGAATATAAAGCGATGGAGAGCTTTGTGAATAATATCACGTTATGCATTTTTAAAAATATACTTCTGGGAAGATTATTAACTATTATTTGCTTTAGGCTGCAAGCAATGGGCAGAACTCAATTATTTCTATTTCTATTGCTATGCTTTAATTTTATTTGGTTAGGTTAGGTTGGGTTGGGTCTAATGGTTGAAATGTTGGTGTTGGTAGTAGTAATTAGACTATATAGGGGCAACGGTGATGAGATCATGTTAAAACGTTCAGAATTTGCTATTCGTTTCGGACACAGCTTTTATCTTGATAGTGTCATCCGTTGGTTTAAATCTTATAGGTTTTGATTACTTTGTTATTATGCTTTAACCATTTGCTATACATATTTCTTTTTATTTTGTTATGTTTAAGATATTTCTTGAACAGACAAGCACGATTATTCTTGCAAGTTCATCCGATTTTATCATTCCACAATTTTCAGTAATACACATTATATAAGGAGGCTAAAAAATGAAAATATCAAAACAGCCTTTGGAACCGCTTACTAATCTGGCTGAACTATTTGCTTTCTGGGGAGCCATTAAGACTTGTTGGAGGATTGTTCATTAGCTTATTATGCCAAATGCTTAAGCCCTTTTAAACAGTCATAATAAGCCTTTATTTATAATTCTTTTGAGGACGTGAGCCAAATGAATGCAGATACCCTTTTATCTAAAGTAAACGTGATCAATGAGGACCTGGGAAATGAATCGTTAATAATGGATCAAAACAATGAAATGTTCTTTTTAAATCAAACTGCAAAATACTTATGGGAAAATTGTAACGGGAAAACGGTATCTCAAGTTGCTAAACTCCTTTATGACCAGTGTCTAGATAAAGAAACTCTTGATTTAAATGATATAATCGTGGACTGTTTATGTGCTTTTAAAGAACTAGAACAAAAAGGTTTTATAAAAATTAAGAAATGAGGTGCTTATATGGAAATTTTGTCGCCAGCAGATAGCTTCAAAATAGGTGGTTGTTACTTAGAAATCACCTCACAGTGTAACTTACGGTGCCTTCATTGTTATAACGAATCAGGTACTTTACAGAACAAGATTGAGAAAACAACTTTTATGGAGATTATTGATGATTTGCCCAATGATGTAGCTACGAGTATTACAATTTCTGGAGGGGAACCAACAACACATCCTGAATTCTGGGACTTTCTTGATGAACTTGAAAAAAAGAATTTTGGGAATGTTTTAATTATAACGAATGGTACCTTTATAACAGAAAAAAATGCTGAAAAATTCTCGAACTATAATATTGGGCTCCAATTAAGCATAAATGGCTCAAATTCTGAAGTACATGATAGATTATGTGGGCGTGGTAGTTTTTATAAGACAATAAGAGGATTAGACAACTTAATTCAAGCTGGAATGAGCAAAAACATTATAGTCCGTAGCGTTCTTACTAACTTTAATAAGAATGATATTGTTAGTTTAATTAGAATGCTGGTAAGTAAAAATATACTCCACGTTGAAATTGCAGCATTAAGTGCTTTGGGGAGAAGCGAAAATAACATGAATGATTTATATATAGACATCGAAGAGAAGGCTAAATTGGTTAGGAGTTGGGAGGAAGAAGAGGAGATTGTCAATTTTATAAAAAGAGGAGCTAATATCACTTTTCCAGATGAATTTACGGGATTATGCCCGTTGTTAATGAACGTTACTAAAGAGGATAAAAGGATTCCTTTAACACCAAGAATTGATTCGTCAGGAAATGTGTATCTTTGCCAATTATTTACTGATGTACAATACTCGATAGGAAATGTTCATCAAAATAATATATCGGCTATGTTACAATCTCCGGCACTTTCAAATCTTATTGGCTTTTTTAGAACTGGACAGACCTACATGAATAAATGTCAAACTTGTATTTGGAATCGAAATTGTGGCAAGGGATGTATTGCCATGGCCGTTGCAAATGGGGGATCTATCCAAGATACTGATGGATGCTGTAGTCCAAGAAAAAATTATTTTATTTCTGAATTAAATAAAAAAAGAAAATCTTTAGTCTCACGATAAATATTGAGAATTTCCCATTGAAAGGAGGTGAGAAACATGAGCTATATTAAGCCAGTAATTGAAAAAGCGGAAACTGATCACCTGATTACTCCTTGCGCTTGTACGTCAAATTTTAATTGTACAACTGGATTTAATTGTGGTGGTTATACTTGCGTAAAGGGTTTTCATTGCTCTGGTTGGTAGGATTACACTAATAGCCGGACTGGTTGGTTCAAAATCTTGAGTGGAAAAGAACATGATTATATATAATCATGTTCTTTTCAATAAAAAGGCAGGTGATAAGCATGAGAGAATACATATGGTCTTTAAAAATATATTTTAAATATCAGCCTATGTACATGGTTCTGATTCTCTTTTTATACATTGTAATGTATTCGTTACAACCATTAGAGTTACTATTAATACAAAAATTGATAGTAACTCTTAGTAGACAATTTGAAATTTTCCCTATTATTTTGTTCATAAGCATGTTTATCATAGTTTATTCATTGAAAAACGTACAATACTCATTTTCTCTTTTATTTATAGAAATTCTTGAGAACAAAGTTGGTGCTATTCTTCAAAGAAAGTTATTTGAGTCTATAGCAAAGGTAGATTTGTGTAAACTGGATCAAGCAGAATACCTGCTAAAAATTGAAAGAGCTAGGGATACAATATGGTACAAACTCACAAGTGCTGTAAATGACGTATTCCATTTTATTGGTGCGATAGTCAGCTTTGGATTGTCAAGTTTAATTATTGCCAAGATGGGAGTCTTATATCTAGTTGCATTTATTGGTGTAGGACTACTACAAAATTATTTTTTAAAAAAAAATACAACTGAAAATATAAATTTGATGAAGACGCAAGAACATCAGAACAGAAAATTGAAATATTTAAACAATCTCATTCAAGATAGAAATAATCAAAAAGAGATAAGAAGTTTCAAAATATTCAATTGGTTAGAAGAAAAACGTATAACTAAGTTTGATGAGATAAAAACAGAGTATTTAACGTTTAGTAAGAGATGGTCTTTTATCGGAGGAATTTGGTCAGGAATTATGATTTGTCTGGAGAACTGCATATTTTTGTTTATGTGTTATGAGGCTTCAATTAATATTCTATCGATAGATCAACTAATTGTGCTAAGCCAAGGTCAGGGACAAATTGTAAATGGTATTAATGCCCTTGCTGAATTTTTCTCTGATTTAAGGAAAAATAAAATATATATAAATGAATTTCAGAATATGATTAAAGATGATGGGAATGAAATAACTAACAAATTGAAAATTGATGAGGAAAATAATATTTTGGAGCTAAAAGAAGTATCATTTTCATATGGGAATACTCAAAAAGCAATAAACAATATAAATCTGACCATTCAAAAAGGTGAAGTAATAGTTTTGATTGGCGAAAATGGTAGCGGAAAAAGTACACTTTCAAAAATTATAGCCGGGCTTATTAAACCAACCCAAGGAACAGTATTGAAGAATTTTTCAAATCCAAGTGCGGCTTTTCAGGACTATGCCAAATTTGAGTTTGCAGTCCGTGAAAATATTGGCATTGGTGATGTTAATAATATAGAGGATAGTAATAAAGTAACAAATGCGTTGGTAAAGGGCCAACTACACAATGTTATTGAAAAATATCCAAAGGGGCTAGATACAATACTAGGAAAAAAATTTGATGTCGATGGTATTGATATGTCGGAGGGGCAGTGGCAAAAGGTTTCTATAAGCAGATCTTTTATGAAAGATGCTGATTTTATAATATTTGACGAACCTTCTGCATCCCTCGATGCGATATCAGAAATACAGCAATTCCTAAATATTGGTAAATATCTTCGAGGTAAAAGTGTTGTATTAATATCACACAGAATTGGTATAGCCAAGCTAGCAGATAGAATATTGTTCATGAAAAACGGAGAAATTGTAGAGGAAGGTACTCATGTTAATTTAATGCGCTTAAAAGAAGAATATTATGGTTTTTTTATTAATCAAGCAAAATGGTATGATTTAGGAGACGAAGTCATATGAGGAATAGATTATTAAATCATATCAAAAATGTAACGTTAATCATTAAATTTTTTAGCACTAAAGATCTAATAATGTCCTTATTGCTTATGTTGTTAAGTGCGTTGGTAGCTCCACTTAGTACGTGGCTATACAAATTATTGATAGATAATCTTTCTTTTATTAAATCAGCAGCGTCTCTAAATCAAAAATTTCTACTTATTATTATTGGCTATGCAGCATTAAATATCATCCTTGAATGTTTGGAAATAGCTAATGGGCATATAAACATTAGACTTAAATATAATATCAATCATGAATTCACAAAAAAAGTAAATAAGAAAATATCTAAAATTTCAATGGAACAACTGGATGATCCTTCAATTTACGATTTATTAGATAGAATTCAATCTAATGTTAATACCGGATTATTAAGCTATGTTAATAATACATTATCTGTAGTTCTTCCTGTTTTTTCAATCTTCACCTATATAATTTTGTTAATGAATCTAAATCTGTTTTTCCCTTTAATAGCTATATTGGCCACAATACCTTACCTGCTGTTAATGATTAAACATGGGAAAAATAGTTATTTTCAAACAGTTCAGCAAAGCAAAGCGCTTCGTAAACTAAATTATATGTATGAGGTTCTAACAACTAGAGGATATGCAAAAGAGATTAGAATTTTTAATTTAATCAATTATTTTAATGATAGAACTGAAAAAGTAAGAAAGCAATTATGGAATGAAAAATATAGTTTATTATTAAAATATACACTAGGAGGAGCTTTTGTCGATTTATTTCGAAATATAGCTCTGGGAATTTGTTTGTTTATAACTTGTATAGGTGTTTTCAAAAGTAAAATGAGTATTGGTGATGTTATGTTAGTTATTTCATCAATGCAAGCAATTACGAGTAGTTTGACTAGCATGGTAAATAAAATTGGCTCTATGAATAGGTACTCATTATATATCAATGATTTGATTGAATTTTTGAATATTAGAGAAGACCCCAGTAATCAGCAAAAAAAAATTAAAGGTGTGTTAACAATAGAATATAAAAATGTCGATTTCAAATATCCCAATGGTAGAAACAATACTTTAAAAAACATTAATATAAAAATAAGTAAAGGTGAGAAAGTCGCCTTAGTGGGTGAAAATGGAAGTGGAAAGACGACATTTATAAATATTCTATTAGGTCTGTACAAGCCAACTGCAGGAGAAGTTTATATTGGAAAACAAACATTGACTGAAGTCATTGAAGACTTCAGAAATATAACTGTTTGCGTATTTCAGAATTTTATCAAGTATCAGCTTTCTGTCGAGGATAACATAAAAGCAGGAAACTTTGGCGAAGCATTTAAGGAAAGTTCTTTGCGAATTTTTGATATGAACACTTTTATAAAGAACTTGCCACAAGGAAAACAAACACAGTTAGGGCAACTCGAAAATAATAACACCGAGTTATCAGGGGGGCAGTGGCAAAGATTAGCTATAGCAAGAGCATTGAGTAGGGAACGCGCTGAGGTTTTGATTATGGATGAACCGACAGCTAGTTTAGATCCTAAGGTTGAAACCCAATTATATGAGGAATTCTCATTGTTTTGTGAGAATAAGACGACTATTTTAATCTCTCACAGATTAGGTGTTACCAAACTATGTGACAAAATATATGTTTTTGATAAAGGAGAAATATGTGAATATGGATCACATTTTGAATTAATGAGTTTAAAGGGGAAATACTACAGTATGTATACAGCTCAATGTGGTTTGTATGTATAGTGTTTATAAACCTTAAAAATGAGCATAGCTCAAAAACTAACTCAAAGTAATACTACTGTCTCATTTTCAAATAATCTCTACAAGGTGTCACTGGACATTTTTGGAATTCGATGAGGAAATTATGTGTTTACTGAACTCATGTAGGAAGTAATTGACAAATGGTGACTACTGCAGTAGTATTGAATTGTTGCTACTGAAGTAGTCGAAGGAGGAATGTGAATGGAGATAAAATTATTTGATTCTGAGTTAAGGGTGATGGAAATTTTATGGAGGGAAGGTGGAATATCAGCGAGTGAATTAGCCGTTATCTTAAACCACGAAACGGGCTGGAACAGAAATACCACATACACAGTTATTAAAAAGCTCATAGCCAAAGAGGCCATCCAAAGAATGGAGCCGAATTTTATGTGTATTCCTCTTATTCATAAGGAGCAAGTGCAAACATATGAAACAAAAGGGCTAATTAACAAGATGTTTGATGGCTCGACAGAGATGTTCTTTTCAGCATTCCTTAATGAGAAAAACTTAACGAAGAAAGACATTGACAAACTCAAGAAAATTGTTGAACGGTTAAGTTGAGGTAGGGATGATGGATATTCTCCAGATGAGTATTTCAGCAAGTGTGCTTATCGTTTTCATTTCATTGCTACGGATACTAGCAATCAATAAGTTGCCTAAGTTGTTGTTCTTAATTCTTTGGGGAATAGTATTGTGCAGACTGCTACTTCCTATTTCATTTCCCCTACTTCCAAATATTTCGACTCCGTTTGAAGCACTTAAGGATACTGATAACCAGATTGAAAAAATAACGACAATTCACCATGCAGTTGGAAATGTCGTTGCAAACTACAAGAATCTAACAGACAATATTGGAATTTCAGTTTATTTGCGTCAATTGATTCAACCAAACATTTTGACAATAATTTGGTTGTCGGGTTCAGTGCTACTTTTCGTAATTATTTCAGTCATTTCTTGCAGAAGTAAAAGAGAGTTACAAACAGCTCTTCCTTTAAAGGGAAACCACCCTTATATATCAGACTGGATGAAAAGGCACCCGTTACGTCGTTCCATACAAATCTTGTCCTTCGATCGTATAAACACGCCTCTTACCTGCGGATTATTTCGTCCAAAGATTATATTGCCTAAATCACTCCATACTGAAAATGCTTCTGTGATGAACTACATTCTTACTCATGAGTACATGCACATTAAATACTTTGATTTGACTTGGAAATTTGTTGCAGCTATAGTTCTTTGTCTCCATTGGTTTAATCCATTAGTTTGGATTATGTATGTATTCTTAAACAGAGATTTGGAAATCGTTTGTGATGAGAGGGTTATCAAGAAACTCGGTGCAGACAACAAGGGTGCTTATGCATTATGTCTATTGGATGTGGCAGATCAAAAAAGGAAATTCACTCCACTATATAACGGGTTCAGCAAAAATGCTACCCAAGAAAGGATAGTGTCAATTATGAAATTTAAGAAAGCTTCTTTATTTACAGTAGTTGTATCTTCAGCCTTAGTATTGGGCGCTATGTCTGCTTTTGCTGCAAATTCTGGTGAGGAGGGAGGGGGGGATGTTCTAAGACCGGGTGAGGCACTCGAAATCCAAGCCACCGAAAATCACGACACAAGCCTCAGTTCATCTACCTCAACACAAGAAGCTGGTGAAGGTACCGATTTTAATTACGACTCTTTAAAGGATTACATTGCCTATGGGCTGACTTATGATAAGAAAGAGGACAGATTTCTCTTCCATGACAAGCAAGTCAGATTGTTTGTTGATAAAGATATAAAAAATGAAGGTAGATCAAATAATTTTTACTATGATGCTCGAGGCAAATCTGATTTTAAAGTGATTAGAGACGATAACAATAAGGTAATCAAAATAACGGAAGTTAATGAGAGTGAGTTACAAGCCTTAAGTAAAACATTTGGATTTACAATAACTGATGGGATTTTACGGTTTGATTAATGGATAGAGTCATTATATAAGCTACTGAAAAAGCTTTAAGCCGTAAAAGTGAAAGAAAACCAGTGTAATGATGGTTTTCTTTCACCTCTTTTATGAGAATCTCTAAGTACATACAGCTTTTAATCATAATCGTGATTTCATTACAAAGTCATCATATAATCTTCAAGCAATCTTTTATAAATCGGGGTATTTGCATGTGAATCAAATAAATCATGGGAGCTTTCGCCAAAAAAGATGTCATTATCGGATTAACCCTCTGTTTCGCGATCATACATATGCCCAGATCACCTTCGATAAATTTCACGTGATGAAACTGGTGGGGGAAGCGGTGGATGAAGTCCGGATCACAATGACTTGCTTTGAGTGCATTATCTCTGCTTGTGAAGATGCTACTAACATGACAACTAGCATAGTTACGAGAAATTTTTTCACAGATAATTTCCTTCCAATACTAAAATTTAACAAAGTTTATTTTGTTCTTTAGAGGGTCGGACGGATAATGGGCAAGCCGTGGATCCATCATTTATATACTAAAAGTCGTCACACAACGAATGGACGAATGTCCCGATTGTTCTTCCAAATAACGATATAGGAACGATCGGAGGTTCACCCCTACTTAGCCGTATGGAACAGTGCCCCTTCTTGTTGATTTTTCTCACAAGGGTAACCGTTTAAGGGAGTAAACTACATAAATATGACTACAGAAATTACAAAAAAAAGCTGACACCCTTTTAATACAGGTGCCAGCTTTTTTTCTATTCCGCTCATATAATTCATACATTCGCACAACTAACTTCTACACGCTCATAACCCAGATTACTTGCGGCGTTTAAGCGCAATGCCGACGGCTACTGCACCAAGTACGACTGCGATGATCGAGAGAACGAGCGCTGTCGTTTGTGCGGCAGAGCTGGCAGGAGCAGCGGCGGCAGGTGCGGCTTCGGTAGCATTGTTCGAAGCGGATGAAGGGCTGCTGCTATCCTTGGCCGTGTCTGAACTCGCATGACCTGCTGCGGTGCCAGCAGAACCGTGTCCGCTGTCTGTGGCAGACGCAGGAGCCTCGGATGTGGCATCAGCCGTGATTTTTGTAATGGAATGCGGATTATTACTTCCTTCATCGCCTGTCCATTCCACGATACTTCCGTCGCTGTAATATTGGAAAGCGTTCCATACGGCTTCAGTATTCTGGTCTGCATTTTGTGCTACGAAGCTGAAACGCTGGTACTGACCCTCCTGGATGCCATCTTTATTGGTTGTCCAGGTAACAGTGGTTACTTTGCCGGAGCTGTCTTTTTCGGTTGCTACTTTCCAATCCGGTACAGGCTGGTACTGTTTAAAAACAACCTCTTTCGGGATTTTCAAAGCGACTTTGATGGTTGGAATGTTTTTCTCGGCAGGTACTTTCAGTGTGTACGTTTCCCAAGCGTTAGGCTGTGAAACAGAAGGCTTGACCGTCACGTGCGCACTGGCCATACCTGCAAAAAGTAAAGCACCTGCCGCAATCAGGCCCATAGAGGTCGCAAGCCTGGAAAATCTGGATTTTACCGTTTGAATCGTTGTATTCATATCCGTTTGCTCCTTTAAACAATATTATAATTATCTTTCTCCACCTACGTGCAGAGTAAATTCGGCATCAACTGCATCCAATGATGCGGTCAGAGCATGTACCTGTACAGCCCATGTTCCTTCAGCGGTCAGTAGCTCTTGAGTAAGGAATGGCTGCAGTTGTCGCGCAGGGAGAACAAATTCCTGCCGGGCTTTATCAGGGTCGTCCGGAACGAGTGTCAGTGTGACCTGCTGGATGCCCTGAACGGTGGCTCCTTTGGCATTCCGTACGGTTACCTTGAATTCATTGTTGCCCACCGCATTCGGGCTAACCGCCAGTGTGACACTGTATTCCCCTATCGTGCGGGTTTCCTCAAACGGAACCGCAGGTGCCTGACCAGGCGAAAGGTGGGTAAGCACCGCCGCCAACAGCATCACGAGCAGCCCAACGGACAGCTCGATGCGCAAGCCCCCGGCGGCACGCTTGGCTGCCGCCGCTTGCCGGGCGCTGCGGAATTGGCTGGCTGCGAAGGCCAGCATAACCAGCAGCAGCGCTGCTTTTCCGAGCAGAACGAGTCCGTAGGACGTGTTCAGCAGCATAGAGGGAGCCGGGACGTACAGCACGGCTCCATAAATGCCGGTGGCGAGCAGCGCCGTCACCATGGCAATACCCCAGCCGGCAAAGCGGCGCAGGGCCGATTGCCGCAGAACTGTCCGCCCAGACTCGGGCAGCTCTGACCCGGCAACAGGCAGGCACACTGCCATGACGGCAAGGGAGCCAACCCAGAAGGCTGCCGCCGCCAGATGGACGAAGTCCGCCGCGATGGCTGGAGCCGGATGGGCAGCCGCCGCCGGATGGCCTGTGAAGGCCTTGGACAGCATAAGGCCCAACGTCATAACGACGGAGCCGTAGCCCCAGATACGACGCTGGCGGTTGGAAATGCTGTGATCCAGCGCGTAAATCAGCGCTACGCTCAATAGCAGCACGAGAATCATCTGGATAAACCAGATTTGCCCTGCGCCCGTAAACTGGAGGGCTTCTCCAAGGATCGGGAACGAAAAGCCCTGTCCGATAGAAACCCCGGCATCCCAGGATGCCTGAAGCGGCAGACTGATCAGGATGGCGACAGACGTGATGCCGTAGCCGCTCCATAGCAGTGCGGACCAGCGTGGTAACGTGATGCCGGTCTGTTGATCATCCTGCTGCTCACTTACGTCCTTGCTCCGACTCACGCACGGCAGGATGAACAGCCGGAAACAGAGCGCTCCCAAAAGCAGTGACAGTCCTATATACAGCAACCAGCGGGTAGCGATTAAGTCAGGCCGCGATGCTCCCGAGCCTTCGGATCCGGCGGCAGCGGGGTTCGTATACGCCTTGGAACCGTTGCCGACTTGAAATGGAATCACTCCATTGACCGGATGTCCGTCCGCCGATAAGGCTCTCCAATTGACGGTGTAAATCCCATTTTTCATCCCCCGAATCAGCTTGATTTCCATCGTGTCTTCATGTTCAGGATTAAGCCGCGCTTTACCTGTATCGACCCGTTTTCCTGTTTCATCGGTCACTTTCATCGACATAAAAGCAGACTGCAAATTCTCATTGAAGGTGATGGTCACCTGAGAAGGCGGTTTGTCCAAAACCTGATTTTCAGTCGGACTGGATTCAACGATAAATGCATGGGCCCATGATAAGTGAGGAAACAGTAAAAGTAACGGTAGACACAGCAGCAGAAGACAAGCTGCGCGGGCTGGTCTTGACAGGTGCAACATGCCCGTGGATTCACCTTCTCTCGATTACTTGAAGCGAGGATGTCCTAAAGTACGACATCTCATTCGGTCAAGCCTAAATTCATATCTTTAATCATAGTGCATGTGGCGGAAATAGATGGAGCGAATTATGACATTTATATGAAATTTGAAATAATATGAACACCCCTACCGTTGTTGCAATCTGGACGATTTTAACAACGGTAGGGGTGATGGGCAACCTTATGTGGAATTAGTGGTCTGCCTCTATAGAATCCATGAAAGCAGGTTGCTTATGTTGAATATAGTGGATAAAAATAGCCGTTAGCTCCGGATCGAATTGGCTGCCCGAGCAGGCCCGCAGCTCTTCAATCGCCTCATCAAACGTTTTGGTGGGCTGGTAGGGACGCTCGGTAGTCATGGCATCGAAGGAGTCAATAATCGTCAGCATCCTGCATAGCCGGGGAATTTGCTCACCCTTAAAGCTGAACGGATAGCCTCCCCCGTCATAGCGTTCATGATGTAGCTCCACAAAAGGAACCAGATCTACGAATCGTTCGTTGGCCTCGATAATTCGTTTGCCCCACATGACATGTGCTTGCACCATCGTCCATTCCTCACAGGACAGCTTTTCTTTTTTATTGAGAATATTCCACGGAATTTCCAGCTTGCCAATGTCATGAATGAGAGCACCCAATATAAACCGCCGTTTATCCTCCGGGCCGAGCTGAAGCACCTCGCTCATATCTGCTGCATATCTGAATACCCGTTTGGAATGCTTGAAGGTATTAATATCCTTGTACAAAAACAGATTAAGCTGCTGTTCAATATCACGAATATCCTGTCCGAGATCGACTTCACGTTCCAATTCATTTAAACTGCCATGTGTGTGAACGATATTTTTTCCCTGCTTCTTGGCGTAGTACAGTGCTTTATCTGCCAGATCGACCAGCTGTGATTTGTCGTAGATGTCGATGCGGCTTTGTGCAATGCCTGCGGAGAAGGACAAGCAGCCGTGTGGGAAAATTTCGACGCCCTCGTAGCGGGAATCATTCAGCCTTTTTCGGATGGCATTGACCGTTTCGTAGGCTTGCTCCGCGGTATGGTCAGGCATAAGCAGCGTGAATTCTTCTCCGCCATAGCGGGATACGATAATATTGGAGCCGGAAGTTTCCTTTTTGAGAATCTCTCCGAGGAATCCCAACAGCTGATCGCCTTTCAGGTGGCCGAAGTGATCGTTGTATTTTTTGAAATCATCAATATCAATCAAGGCAAGGCTGAGGGGAGTATTCTGGGATCTGGCTATATTCAGCTCGGTTTCGAGTGCATTTTCAAAGTAACTGTGATTGTACAGCCCTGTTCTGCGGTCCATGTTGGCTTTTTCTTCAATTTCCCGATATATCGTAAACAACTGCTTGAACGCGTGGGATAGAAGCATACTTAGCGCAAGGAACAACAGAAGCCCCAAAATACCGTTATGATAAATCAGTGTGGTCAGTACGAGAGACAGGATGAGTGTGCATAAGTAAACAAGCAGGGATTCAGCAAGAAAAGCCTTTTTTAGCTCATTGAGAGAGCCTCTGTAAGCGATATAAAAGTAGAGACCCAGTGTAACGGTATTCACCGCAAAGTAGCAGAACAGTGCCAGCAGGTAGGCAGTAAAATGCTCATCGTTCAAGCCTCCCTGTGTTCCGCCGCTAAGCCCAAAGACGGCAGACGACAGGAAAATGGAGAGCGCATAGATGGAAAAATTGGCGGCATGCTTCCACCAGGACAGTTCTCTATACCGGATTGCGGCAATAAGTACATTGAACAATAAAATGAGCATAGCGATTTCAGCACCATGCATAAAAATACAAGCAAGATACACGGAGGAGTCCATCGATTGCTTGTTACTGGCTGGCGGCAGCTGGAAGGTAAAATACTCCAAAATCAGAACTGCTCCCAGCAGGGAGTAGATCGTGACCCACTCTGTAGGCGAATAATGCATAAAGGACCAATGGTTCGTATACAAGAGGACGACTAAGCCTGCCGTACATATGAGAAAAACGTATAATCCCGTCGCGTTAACCCGTTCTTGCAGCTTTTTTATTATACTCATCATTTCATTCTCCTGCCTTGTCGTATCTTGATGTCAAAGCTACCAGGGGGTAAATGGGATAATTTACAATTTTGTAATCGAAAATTTCACATGAAAAAACAGGCCGGAATCCAGCCTGTTTTGTTGAGCCTGTGCTTCCCTTTTCCTTATCGGTAATTAGCCTCCGATTTTGTAACCGGAAGTCAAAGCGATTACGACAGAAGCGACGATAATAGCGTTGATAATCACACGGGAATATTTCAAATTTTTCATAGGGTTCACTCCCTTCCTTGGAATAAGGCGCACACTAGGCGTGGCGCGGATGGGTTTCTTGCTGGGTGGTCTTCTTCTTGTTCACGACCATGACACTTTGAATAAATAGAAACATCCCAAAGTTCATGACGACATCTCCAATACTGATCACCTGCGTACGGGGATAGGGCTTGGAGAGTGGAATAATATCACCCAAAAATGATAAACGCGTAGTCGCATCCATCATGTAATGCTTCGAGATAACGCTTCCAGATTTAAGCATATCTGTATAATAGGGGCCTAGTACCTCAGAAGCGCTCAACGAGACGGGCATCCTGCCGCCATTTACCGCCATGACGACAAAATTCAACAGGACTCCGATTAAAATAAGATTGAATCCCTTGTGGTGCCTGTTCAACCAGAGAAAAATCAATCCAACCGCATAGATGCCCATAAACAGATAGCCGTTGATGGACGCAAGCCAAGCCCATTTTTCCTGAGCATAAAAAATAATGAACTGCACCAGCAGTAGCACAGGGAACATCCAGCCAGCTATGAGGTGTATTTGGCTGAAACGGATTAAACCCTGTCGCCAGCCCCCTCTGAACAGACCTACAATGAGACCAAGCAGCACTCCATCATAGACCATAGTTATTCTCCAGCTTTCGCAAATTTTTTGTTTTGTTTAAGGTATGATTCGACCTTAAATTGGTAAATTCCTGCCTGATATGTAGCAGTTTCGAAAAAAAATTGCGGATTAGCGTGTAAATGATCGAAGCAGGGTAAAATGAATGTTATCATAATATTTGAAGTGATATTTCATATTTTCAGAAAAGGAAGATTGTTATTATGAATCGGTTTTCCAATACGGTAATGGTTGCCGCAGATATGACCAAATCCCGGATTTTATGGATTGCCTTTGTTCTGGGAGCGTTGAGCGCTTTCGGACCCTTGTCCATAGATATGTATTTGCCGTCATTGCCTACATTAGCCGACAATTTACATACGACGACTTCGCTGGCGCAACTCAGTCTGACCGCCTGTCTGTTGGGTCTGGCAGTCGGGCAGATCGTTGCGGGGCCGCTGAGTGATGTAAGAGGACGTAGAGGGCCGCTGGTCGTATCGCTTGTCCTGTATGCTGCCGCTTCGCTGTTATGCGTGTTTGCACCGAATATCGGCGTGCTTATCGGGCTGCGCTTTATTCAGGGACTTACCGGGTCTGCGGGGATCGTCATCTCCAGAGCCGTTGCGCGTGATCTATATTCGGGCAAAGAACTGACGCACTTCTTTTCACTGCTAATGCTGGTGAATGGCGTGGCTCCGATTGCTGCTCCTGTGCTGGGCGGGGTACTTTTGAATTTTGTATCCTGGCGCGGTGTATTCATGGTGCTTTGCGTAGTCGGGGTGGCTATGTTAATTGCCGTTGTGTTGGGCCTGCCGGAGACGTTGCCTGTCAGCCGCCGTTCATCGGGTGGTTTGAAGCAGACGCTTAGCACACTCGGTCATTTGTTTACGGATCGGCGCTTTATGGGGTACGCCCTCTCGCAGGCGCTCATTACAGGAGCCATGTTTGCGTACATCGCTGGCTCGCCGTTCGTGCTTCAGGATATTTTCGGGGTTTCACCTCAGACATACAGTATTATTTTCGCGGTGAATGGTTTGGGGATTGTACTGTTTTCCCAATTGACGGGGAGGCTCGTAGGCCGCTTCAGCGAACGGCAGTTGCTCTTGTCGGGGCTGTTGATTGCGGCTATAGCTGGAATTAGCCTGCTTACGGTGGCACTTACCGGAGGTCAACTACTTGCTGTTCTAGTTCCGCTGTTCTTTGTTGTTTCCTGTGTCGGGATCGTAAGTACAACCACCACCTCACTCGCGATGCAAAGCCAGCAGCGCTCCGCAGGCAGTGCGTCCGCCATGCTCGGCTTGCTGCCTCTGTTGCTTGGCTCTATCGCTTCGCCGCTGGTGGGCTTGGGCAGTGGAACAACGCCTATACCGATGGCTATCGTCATCGCTATAGCGGAAGTTGGTGCGCTGTTAAGCTTTATGGTGCTTGCCAAGGAAGCGCGCGCGAAAGCTTGAAATAAGGCGAACAGGTGACATTTTTCTGGAAGGTTGACATACCCCATAGGGGTATATTATGCTAGAAGCATATTAACAAATGCATGAATGCATATACACAACACAGGAGGCTGATGTATGGCTGAAGAGCAACCTGTTTCCAACGCTGAAGTCCATGAGGCTCATTGCGGAACAGAGGGGGAAAAGACCGTCAGAAAAAGTCATCACTCGGCAGAATTCAAGAACAGCCTTACATCCCGATTGAACCGTATTGAAGGTCAGGTTCGAGGAATCAAGGGCTTGATCGAGAAGGATACCTACTGTGACGATGTGCTGAACCAGATTGCGGCTGTCCAGTCCGCCCTGAATGGTGTCGGCAAGCTGCTGCTGGAAGGGCATATGAAAAGCTGTGTCATTGAGCGCATGCAGGCCGGAGAGCCGGAAGTGATCGACGAGCTGCTGGTTACGGTCAAGAAGCTAATCCGTTAAGAGCAATACCCATACACATGAATCGGGTACATGAAGTACCCCGGAGGAGGAAACAGAAATGGCACAAGTTACATTGAACGTAGAAGGCATGAACTGCAATCATTGCGTGAAAGCAGTAGAAGGAGCTTTGGAGAAAGTCGGCGCTTCCGGCAAGGTCAGTCTTGAAGCGAAACAAGTGGCAGTAGAATACGATGAGTCCAAGCTGAACGTGGAAGCTCTGAAAACCGCAATCGAGGACCAAGGCTACGACGTCGTTTAAGTTAAGGATATTTAACGCGTAAAAAGATTTGTTTTAGAGGAGAAGCTTCCATGAAGAAGCTTTTTCTTTTGAACATGAATATACCCTATAGGGGTATGTAGGAGGAGAGTAACCATGGAAAACCGTGTGTCCGACGGTGACAAGCAGACCACGCTTCATATTACGGGGATGTCCTGTGCTGCCTGCGCCAGCCGTATTGAAAAGGGACTGAATCGAATAGACGGCGTGGCGCAGGCTAATGTGAATCTGGCCTTGGAGCAGGCGTCGATTTCGTATGATCCGAAGCAGGCCGATATTCCTGATTTTCGCGATAAAATTGCTTCACTTGGTTTTGGAACCGTGAGTGAGGAAGCCAATCTGAATGTGACGGGCATGACGTGCGTAGCCTGTGCAACCCGGATTGAGAAGGGTCTGAACCGGATGCCGGGTGTGACGGGTGCTACGGTGAATTTGGCGATGGAAACAGCGCATGTTGAATATGCGGCGGGAAGTATTGCAGTCGGTGATCTGGTGAGCAAGATTGAGCAGCTTGGGTATGGAGCCATCCCGCAGAGTGCCGAGGATAATATCGCAGACGTGCGCAGCAAGGATTTGGATCGTAAAAAATGGAAGTGGATCGTGTCTGCGGTAGTGTCATTTCCGTTGTTGTGGGCGATGGTCACTCATTTCTCATTTACCTCATGGATGTATGTACCGAGCTTCTTTTTGAATCCATGGTTCCAGTTCGCACTGGCTACGCCGATACAGTTTGTGATTGGTTGGCAGTTTTACGTTGGGGCGTATAAGGCGTTGCGGAACGGCGGCTCCAATATGGATGTACTGGTTGCTCTGGGCACGTCTTCGGCTTATTTTTACAGCTTGTATCTCACCTTGCGTCCGTCGACCGTGATGGATGGTATGGGTGGGATGCCTGTCATGAAAATGCCTGAACTTTACTATGAGACAAGCGCGGTCCTGATTACGCTTATTCTCGTCGGCAAATGGTTCGAGGCAGTAGCCAAGGGCCGTTCGTCCGAGGCGATCAAGAGTCTGATGAGTCTTCAGGCGACGATAGCGCGTGTAGTACGTGATGGGCAAGAGCTTGACATACCGATTGAGCAAGTTCGTGTGAAGGACATCTTTATTGTACGTCCCGGCGAGAAAATCCCTGTCGACGGTGTGGTCGTGGACGGACGCTCGGCAGTGGATGAATCCATGCTGAGTGGCGAAAGCCTTCCGGTGGAAAAAGAAGCGGGTTCTGCGGTCACAGGAGCCACGCTCAATAAAAACGGTGTGCTTCGTATCCAGGCTGAGCGTGTCGGTGGAGATACGGCGTTAGCACGTATTATTAAGGTCGTGGAAGATGCGCAAAATTCCAAGGCACCGATTCAGCGGATTGCTGACCAAATATCGGGAATTTTTGTTCCAATCGTTGTAGCTATAGCTGCATTGACCTTTATCGTCTGGTTTTTCCTTGTGAATCCGGCTGATTTTGCAGGCTCCCTGGAGAAAATGATTGCGGTGCTTGTCATTGCTTGCCCTTGTGCGCTCGGATTGGCTACGCCAACGTCTATCATGGCGGGATCGGGACGCGCCGCTGAATACGGCATTCTGTTCAAGGGCGGCGAGCATCTGGAGATGACTCGTTCGGTCAATGCCGTGGTGCTGGATAAAACGGGCACGGTTACGAACGGCAAGCCTGAGCTGACGGATGTTGTGGCCGGAGAAGGAAGCTTGGGCGAAACGGATTTGCTGCGGTTGTTGGCTGCGGCGGAAAAAAGCTCGGAGCATCCGCTGGCGGAAGCCATTGTAAGGGGCATTGCGGATCGCGGCATTGAGCCGGTGGAGCCGACGGATTTTGAAAATATTCCGGGCTATGGCGTGAAAGCTCAGGTGGAAGGCAAGCAAGTGCTGGCAGGTACACGCCGACTGATGAGTCGTGAGGGCATCGCGGTTGGCGAATTAGCCGAGCAGCATATGCATGAGCTGGAGAACGCGGGCAAAACAGCAATGCTGATTGCGGTCGACGGTTCCTATGCCGGACTGGTAGCCGTGGCGGATACGATTAAGGAAACGTCACGGGAGGCAGTTGCCCGTCTGCGTGCGATGAACATTGAGGTTATCATGATTACGGGTGACAATGAGCGGACCGCGCGGGCTGTTGCTGCCGAGGCCGGAATTGATCGGGTGCTGGCTGAGGTATTGCCAGAGGGCAAGGCCGAAGAAGTAAAACGGCTTCAGGAGCAGGGCCTGATCGTAGCTATGGTCGGGGATGGCATTAATGACGCACCCGCGCTGGCTACCGCTAATATCGGGATGGCCATGGGCACAGGTACGGATGTGGCTATGGAAGCTGCGGATATCACGCTCATGCGCGGTAATCTGAACAGCATTCCCGACGCGATCGAAATGAGCCGCCGCACGATGACGAATATACGCCAAAATCTATTTTGGGCGTTAGGTTATAACGTGATTGGCATCCCGATTGCAGCTTTGGGCTTCCTTGCCCCGTGGCTGGCGGGAGCGGCCATGGCATTTAGCTCTGTTTCGGTGGTGCTGAATGCACTGCGTCTCCAACGGGTGAAGCTGTAATCTCTATAGCAATAGCAATAGCAATGGCAACGGCAATGGCATTTGCGTCTCGGACGTTTGTGCCATTGCCGTTTTTTCATCTTGATCTTCCATTCTGTCCTCTTTATTCAGCTTCCTGTTTTTTTCGGGGAAAGAATAACTCCACCTGAGTTCCTTTATTTGTTTCTGAATGGATTCTGATGTTTCCGCCATGCACGTCTACAATCCACTGAGCGATGGACAGCCCAAGTCCTGTTCCCCCCTCAGTACGGGATCTGACCTTGTCACCGCGATAAAATCGGTCAAAGACATAAGGCAATTCATCTTCTGCGATTCCGCAGCCGTTATCTGACACGCTGATATACACAGAATTTGCTTGATAACGTCCAATTACTTTTATCTGTCCGGTGGATGGGGTGTATTTCAAGGCATTATCCAGCAGGATGGCTAGAAGCTGGCGTATTCTCCCTTCATCTCCCCATAGGAGCAGGGGCTCCTGAAATACCGTCTGGATATCGACTCCTTTGGTATCTGCCAATAACTTGAATTGCTCTGCTAATTCCCGTAATAATGAATCCAGCGCGATGAACGAGGGGTTAATCTGCAATTGGTTGGAATCCGATCGTGCCAGCGTCAGCAGGTCTTCCAGCAGCCTGCCCATCCGCTTGCTTTCTTTTAAAATCACAGCGATATGGGGGCTTTCCTCTTCAATGGAATGTGTGGGATGCCTCAGAAGCAGCTCTGTTTGGGCATGGATAATTGCCGTGGGTGTTCGCATCTCATGTGAGGCGTCTGCAACAAAGCGTTGCTGCTTTTCCCAGGAGTTTCGTATAGGCACAAGCGCACGTCCCGCCAGAAATATACCCGCAAAAACGAAAATAATCCCTCCGATGACAATTCCCGCAGCAATATCCCACATCAAGGAATGGAGCGTCCGCTGCACATCCTGCAAGCTCTTGACGAGGCAAACTATGATCTGTGTGTTGGAATGCTTGGGCGTATACACAAATTGAAGGACCCGATAACTGCGATCACCGATGCTCACCGTCCGAATGGTCTGTGTGTTCGATTGATCTTTGAACAGACTAGCCATCTCCAGGGGAAATGACGGCTGGGGCGTTTGCCCAAGGAACTCGTTTTGATCAGACCAGAACAGGTATGTTATTTACTCATCATGTTCGGGGTCCAAATCATTGGATTGGAGTAGTTCCAAAGGATTGTGAGAGAAAGGAACACGCTTTTGGGCCTGTTCCATAATTTCATCCGTGTCACGGAATAGTTGATATTGCATATGAGCATACAGCCAGAAGCCCAATATGGAAAAAACGAGAAGAAAAACGACGGTATTCAGTATGACCAATCTTCTGCGAATATTAGTGAACATGAGGCTCACCAGCTAACATATAGCCGATTCCACGCACGGTTCGGAGGATATGTTCGGTGCTATGGGCTGCAAGCTTTTTACGCAAAAGATGCATATATACGTCGACTGCCGTCGTAGCTGCTCCCGAATCAAAACCCCAAACCCGGTCGAATATCTGTTCACGGGTTAAGATCTGCTCTTTATTACATATAAAAAACTCCAGTAATTTATATTCTGTCGCTGTTAAATTCAAGGCATTTTCTCCGCTAAAAGCGTCTCTGGCCGCAGGGACTAATCGGACAGGTCCGTAGGCCAATTCACCTTCCTGTCCAATGGTGCCCTTTCTCCTCAGAACAGCTCTTGTTCGTGCCAGTAATTCCGAGACGGCGAACGGTTTTGTTACATAGTCGTCTGCTCCGACATCCAGCCCGGCAACACGATCCTCTACCGCATCTTTAGCTGTCAAAAGAATGATCGGGACGAGCATAGATTGTGCCCGTAACCTCTTTACGATTTCAACACCGTTCATTCCCGGCAGCATGATATCGAGAATAATCAAATCATAAATATTCTGTTGGGCCAAATAATACCCTTCGTCGCCAGTTTCTGCGCCATCTGTCAGGAAAGATTCACTTTCAAAGAGGTCACGGACAATTTTGAGAAGAGAAGGATCATCTTCTACGACAAGCACTCGCACACGTTGTTCCACCTTTCAGCGATCGAACTCATTTGTTTGTTTTTTAAGAAAATTTAAATATTCCACTACTATACTAGCATTATCAGCAGAGGCGTATAAGGATAATCATATATGGAGGGATTTTCATGGCACAGATGAATAAAAAATGGGTCGTTTTATGCTCAACAGCGATTACAGCAGTGTACACAGCCGGATATTTTACGACGGAAACCGAGGCAGCCATGCCGCCATTGCCGCATCACACGCAAGTCAGTATTCCAACAAATGATATATCAAAAAACAATAATCCTTCAAATGTAAAGTCAACCTATACGAATAAACATAATATTCCGCCCAAAAGTTTATATAAAGATGGTACCTATACGGGGATGGGCAATAATCGGCGTGGTTCCATTGAAGTCAGCGTAACGATCAAGAATGATAAAATAACGGACGTTGAAGTTAGCCATTTTGCCATGCATTATTCGGAAAGTGATATAGCAGGGCTCCCTTCGGAGGTTGTGCAAAACCAGAGTGCACAAGTGAGGAATGTATCCGGTGCAACGTATAGCACCGAGGCATTTCGGGACGCTGTACAGGATGCGCTCTCCAGCGCACAAAACGTGTAGTTATGAAAAGAACTAAATTATATATGGATACTGCTGTAAGCATACAGGTTGTGACGGGAAAATCCACCTCCAGAGAAGCGGTAGTACAGAAAATGGATCAGGCATTTGAGGTTGTTCAAAAAGTGGAGCAAGCTTGCAGTCGTTTTAGTCCTGACAGTGAATTAATGAGAGCCTGCCAACGGATAGGAACACCTGTAACCGTGAGTCCATTTTTGTTTGAACCCCTCAAATTTGCTTTGGAAATAGCCAAATGGACGGATGGGATATTTGATCCTACGGTAGGAAAAATAATGGAATATAATGGATTTAATCGACATTATTTAACCGGGCAATCCATTGAAAGTCCTTCTGCCGCTACGGTAACTTATCGGGATATCATTTTAAATGAACAAGATCGTACATTGTGTTTGCAGAAGCCATTGGTGATTGATTTAGGAGCTGTAGCCAAAGGATTTGCCATTGACTTGGCAGCTCATGAGTTAAAAGAATTTGAAGGATTTGTCGTGAATGCGGGCGGCGATCTGTTTGCAGGAGGGGTGAACGATGGTGGAGAGGCATGGGAAATAGGTATTCAGCATCCTGAACGCAAAGAGGAAATGGTATCGACGGTTCTGCTTTCCAATGAGGCTATCTGTACTTCGGGAGGTTACGAGCGCAAGAGTGCGGCATCGGCTGATGTACATCATTTGATTGATCCTAAAACCAAGCGCTCGCCTAAGGAATGGGTTAGTTCCAGCGTGATTGCCCCCTTCGCTATGATGGCGGATGCTTTTTCTACGGCATCATTTTTGTTGGGTGCAGCAGAGGGGCAGCGGCTCATGGAACAAGCGGGTTTACAAGGCATCCTCATTACATCTGATTTACAATTGGTTCGAGTAGGAGGGTTATAAATGACGATAAAACAATGGAGTAAATCACCAAAAGGCTATGTTGCAATGGTTATCACGACTTATCTTCTTATAGCCTCTATCGCAGAGCATGACATGGCTGGCATGATCCATGGAATCGTGGCCGTCGTTGCTGCTGTAGCTGTTGACATTCTTTGTGGCTTGATGAGACAAAGGAAGCGAATGCTGCCGGATGGTGCTTTGATCACAGGGCTACTTATCGCCCTGGTGTTAAGCACGACGACCTCTTGGCCCGTCGTTGCGGCTACTTCAGCGATTGCCATAGTATCCAAGCACCTGTTGGTCTATAGGAAGAAGCCGATTTTTAATCCGGCGGCTTTTGGACTGCTGCTATCTATTCTCATATTTGGATCAGGGCAGAGCTGGTGGGGGGCATTCGGGGATTTACCCACATGGATGATTGCCTTCCTGCTCATAGGTGGATATGTAATAACGGATCGGGTCAATAAGTATCCGCAGGTGTTTTCATTTTTCGGGACGTTTTTTGTATTATTGTTCCTCATAGGTCGCTTTCATCTGGGAGATGCTTCGGATGCACTTCGTCCTCCATTTATCAATGCTGCTCTTTTCTTTGGCTTTTTTATGCTCACCGATTTGCCCACGACTCCTGCCAAGGTGAAGGATCAAATCGTTTTTGGGATTCTTGTCGCGTTTGTAGGAGCGGCTGTGTATGACCTTTTTGGAGGATTAATGTACTTGTTTATAGGGCTGCTATTGGCAAACCTGTATCATGTACTCAAATTACGTTTGAGTACAAAAGCGACCAACAGGTCTGTTTCGAATATGCAACCAACATTATAGTTTGGTTAGACGGTTCAATGAGCAAGTGTGTTTGGGTTTAATATCCAGAACGCTTGCTTTTTTGCTGTGGTGTAGGGTTGCTATCATACGCTAAAGTTTCATAATATTTGTAGGAGTACCATGCAAGAATTTCTTCGTAATGCTTACAGCTTGACGCAGATAAAGAGCTAATATTATGGATTAGGAGTGAAGCAGTCATGAATGATACGATTTCCTTGTTGATGAATCACCGGTCTATACGAAAATTCAAGTCAGACGCCGTTACCGACGAGCAGCTCGCAGCTATTGTGGCAGCAGGCCAGATGGCTTCCTCGTCCAGCAATGTACAGGCTTATACCATCATTGCCGTTACAGAGCCTTCTTTGAAAACAAAGCTGGCAGAGTTGGCTGGTGGTCAGGCTTACGTTGAGCAGTGCCCGGCGTTCCTCGTGTGGTGTGCAGATTTGTACCGCTTGAAGCAGGTCACGGTTCACCATCAGCCGGGTCAGACCTCCTATGAAGGTTCCGTCGAAAACTACACGGTTGCGACCATTGATGCCACGTTAGCTGCACAGAATGCAGCGGTAGCCGCCGAATCACTCGGTTTGGGCATTGTCTACATCGGGGGCATCCGTACGAAAATAGCCGAGGTATCCGAGCTGTTGGGATTGCCTGAGCTGGTATATCCGGTGTTCGGTATGTGTATTGGTGTACCGGATCAGGAAGGGGGCTTACGTCCACGTCTTCCACTGTCCGGTGTTTTGCATATGAACGGCTACGACAAAAATCAGACGATGAAAGCTGTGGATCTGTATGATCACACATCGGCTGAATATTTGAAGGAACGCACAGGTGGCCAGCGGTCTACCCCATGGTCAGAGCAGATGGCAGCAAGACTGACCGAGCCTGCACGTCTGCAGATGAAGTCTTTTTTGGAGCAAAAGGGATTTTTGAAGCAATAAAGGTCGGGCAGGCGATAAAAATAACGCAGCAACATATAAATGGCATGAAGCCATAGGTATGTTTGAAAAATACAAAAAACCTCCTTTTTGCGCATGATGAAGTCCGCGTAATAGAAGGTTCTTTGCTTTTGTTATAAGCTGGCTTGTATATCTTTTCAGGGAATAGCTGATATGGCTTTAGAAAGCAGACAGTGCGTAAAAGCGTCTCGTATTGTCATAAAATAATTGCCGAACGGCAGTTTCATCTTGCCCTGTCAGTTTGCTATACGCGCGAATAACTTCGCTGGTCATGTGTGGATGGGTCCGTTGTCCGGCAAAAGGCCCCTCAAAGGGCCAAGGGCCGTCCGTTTCCGCCATCACATGACCGGATGGATACTGTATTGCCAAGCTTCGGATTTCGTCTTCGTACAAGAGATCCGGTGTGAAGGAGACATAATAGCCGTTACGAGCCATGCGTTCGGTCGTGGCGGCAGAGCCTTTAAACCAATGGAAATGCGCCTGCGTGACGCCGTGGCGTTCCAGTAAGTCGCAGGCAATATCTGCGTCCTCGTAGACGGCATGCAGCACAATCGGCTTGTTATGCTTCCGCGCAAACCGGACAAAACGCTCCAGTAATTCTATGTAAGGAGCGAGATTAAAGGGAACGCCGCTCCGCAAGGCTTCCAGCCGATTATAGTAGGGCAAGCCGACTTCACCTACGGCGACCATATGCTCTGCATGCTTGTCCATCCAGTCGAACAGCAGATCAAGCTCGGCTTGCGATGGAAGAGGCTGTTCGGGATGGAAGCCAAAGGCGGGTCGTACCAGACCGGGAAAACGCTCAGACAAGCGCAAATTGGCCCGGCTGGAGGCGAGATGCATGGACACGGCTATGACGGCTTCGACGCTGCTATCAGCAAGCGAAGCGAGCAATAGCTCCTGCTGCTCAGGCGGATAGCTATCCACATGAATGTGCGCGTCGATTAGCGGCGCGGGTACTGCCGATGGTGTTCTCACGTCCAGTTTCATGTCCTTCGAGTCATTCATAACGGCTTCGCCCCATTACCTGAAGTACCCTCACGGACGCCTCCAGTGTTGCCCGTGTCGCCTTCCAGTCTGTGCTTTTCCTCGCGCATCCAGCCTGTCATTTTCCGTTTCCATTCGATAAAGCCCGGATCGAGGGTGATTTCTTCCCTGCGAGGACGGGGGAAGGGAACGTCTACGACGTGTATCACCGAAGCAGGTCGTGCCGACAGCACGTAAATGCGGTCGGAGAGCAGCAACGCTTCCTCAATGCTGTGGGTAATGAACAGCACGGAGCGGCGGTTCTTCTCCCACATCCGCAATAGCCATTGCTGCATGTCTCCGCGCGTCAGCGCATCCAGTGCGCTGAACGGCTCATCCAGCAGCATCAGCTCTTGCGGACTGAGTAGCGCGCGCAAGAAAGCCGCCCGCTGTTGCATGCCGCCAGAGAGCGTATGCGGATACGCCTTTGCGAATGGGCCAAGCCCGACCTGCTCCAGCCATTGCAGGGCTTCCTCACGGCGTTCGCGTTCGCTGGCGTGCCGGGGCTGCGCTCCTGTATCTTTATGCGGCGCATTTTCCTGCCCGAGCAGTACGTTGTCCAGCGTGGTACGCCACGGGAAAAGCGCGGGCTGCTGGGGCATATAGCTGATATGCCCGCGTTTGCCGGTCACGTCCTGTCCGTGCATACGGATGTGCCCCTGCCGGGGCTTGAGTAGCCCGCCGATGATGTGAAACAGCGTACTTTTGCCGCTGCCGGACGGACCGATCAGGGAGACGAATTCCCCGGGTTTGACGGTCAGGGATACATCCTGCAATACGGGCAGCAAGCTTCGCTTTTCACGGAAGGCAAGGCTGATACCGGCCAGTTCCAAGGCTGGAGGAGTAGAGGAACGCTCCTGCTGTTCCACGGTCCCTTGGGCTCGTTGTCCATCAGCCATATTTTGCGGTGATAAGTCAGTAGGATACAGACTCATACGCACCACGTCCTTTCTTTGGTATCCTGCGGTTCCAGCATATTCTGGTCATACCATTGGAAGCTATTCCTGATCGGGTTTCCAGCGTACCAGCCATTTTTCCAGCAGTAGAATAGCTACGAACATTAGCAAACTGAGTGTAACAATGATGGCAATGGCGGCAAAAATCAGATCCGTACGGTAGGCTGATTTTTGCAGATTCATATAATATCCAATTCCTTCACTGGCTCCGATCCATTCGGCAATGATCGCGCCCATTACGCTGTAGGTAGCGGCAATCTTGATGCCCGAAAATACTTGTGGCAGGGAATGTGGTAACTCCAGCTTCATAAAAATAGCCATGCGGCCTGCGCCCGACATGCGCATATAGTTCATCATCGTGCGGTCTGTCCGTGTCAGCCCGTCCATGGCCGCTACAGCCACGGGGAAAAAGCAGACCAGTGTAATAACCATCAGCTTGGGCAACACGCCAAAACCAAACCACACCATCAGCAATGGGCCGAGAGCGATGGTCGGAATGTTTTGACTAAGAATGAGCAGCGGATACAGAGCAGATTTGAGAAAAGGGATGGTATGAAGAACGATAGCGATCAATAGCCCTGTCGCTATACCGATAGCAAATCCCGCCAGCGTTAAGCGAATGGTGGCCCAAGTGTGCGCGCTGAGCAGCGCTGACTGGGCCATTCCTTCCTGCACGATCAGGGATGGAGCAGGCAGTATCCATGATTCAACATGCCAATAGGAAACCGCTCCCTGCCAGGCCGCTAAAAACAAGAGGACCGCCACAAGGGGCGGCCATACGCTTTTCCACCAGGATGCGCTTTTGCCTTTCGGGTTCATGGGCGATATTTCTCGGTCAGCTTATTCATGCTGATGCCCTGCGGGTTATGTGCGATTTTGATCTGTGAAATGACGCTTGGACTGCCTGCTTCCGTCAGTGCCTCGTGCATTTCTTTAACCACTTTCAGCAGCTCATCCAGCTCACCTTCCATGGTTGTGTCCAATGGGTTCACCTGATGTTTGACACCAGAGCGCTGAATAACTTCAATCGCCTTATCTACGTATGCGTAAGAATCCTCGTTATTGGGAGTTTTAGGAATCACTTGAATACTGAGCAGTGTGTTAGCCATGTGAATTCACCTGTCCTTCATTTGGAGTGTTTTTAGGAAAAAATGGTGGTTTAAGGCGGGTGAGACCACTCCGCGGTTCATTTGATCTTACGATCGCTGCGCTTCTCCAGATTCAAATGAACCGCTGCGCTGCCAACCACCTTAAAAGCACCTTTTTTTTTAAGCTAGGTTGTGTGGCATTTTTACAAAAGAACCATCCGACTGCGTAGTGGCACAAAGGCTACTTTCAAGTTCGATTTACAAAGATCAGCGCTTGGGCAGGAAGTCGTTTGTGAAGGCTTTATCGACTTCCAAGGGTCTGCTGAGCAGCTTGCGCTCGTACATCCAGTTGGAGTAGTTTTGCCATACTTCCGTTTTTTGTACGCCCCATTGGGTGGCATCGTCCTGATAACGCGGGCTTAGCCATTTTTGGCTGGCGAGTACCAGCTTTTTATCCAGTTCTGGAACCGCTTTGATCAAGATATCTGCGGCTTCTTCCGGGTGAGCGATGGTATATTCATAGCCTTGGGCGGTCGCGTCCATGAAGGCCTTGACCAGCTCGGGGTCATTTTTAATGGTCTGTTCGTTGCTCACGATGACAGGTGTATAGTAATCCAGGCTTTTGGAATAATCTTTTACATACAGCATATCCAGTGGTTCACCCCGTAGCTCTGCTTCAATCCCGGTCCATGCGTAGAAAACCCAGGCAAAGTCGATATCCCGCTTCACGGCTGTAAAATAATCGGCATTACCCATGTTGATGATCTTCACCTTGCTTACATCGCCTTTGTCTGCGTCCATGATGGATTTCATGACCGCTTCTTCTACGGGCGAACCCCAGCCGCCGTATGTTTTG
Organism: Paenibacillus sp. PvR008; assembly: GCA_040544055.1. Lineage (GTDB taxonomy): Bacteria > Bacillota > Bacilli > Paenibacillales > Paenibacillaceae > Paenibacillus. Next base: position 40,453 of record JBEUOG010000025.1, on the reverse strand, counting down.
CCTTCAAAATCCTTCGGGCTCTTAATCCCGCGGTCTACCGGGGCTGCGAAGCCAGATGTATTATGCTGAATGACCGCAGCGATGGATACGAGCGGCACCCCTTGCGTACGAGCCTGTGTGACGCCTTCCTGATAGCTGATACCAAAAGGTACAGCATTGGAAGCAACCATTTGATCGGCTCCGCCCGAACCGGGCTGAACGATCTGGACATTCAAGCCTGCTTTTTCGTAAAATCCTTTGTCCTTGGCGACATAGAGTCCCGTATGGTTCGTATTTGGCGTCCAGTCGAGCACGACTTTAACGTCCTTCAGTCCCTTGGTCGGAGAGGACGTTTGGGTGTCGGCGGCAGGAGCCGCGCCTTGCGGTGCAGAGGGGGTGCTTCCGCCGCAGGCGGTCAGAGTCAGGGCCATTAGCCACAGACTGATTAGCCCAAGGCTTAACATTTTCATGCGCTTCATCGTTGTGTTCTCTCCTTTTATTACCCTTAATCCGTCGGATCAGACAGCTTATGTTTCCCATTTCACAAAAATAACTTCTGCCGGACGCTATCTGTTCCAACAACATCATCTTCAACAAAAAAAGCGCCCCGATGTTCCGGGACGCTTGCGCTTGTATATACCAAAGTAAGGGATGGGCCTGGTCAAAGAAAAGGCGCATCTTGCTTAAGCATTCCTACGCTGGCATTACCCAGATCAGGTTGTAAGGGTCAGTGTCTTGGGACACACTCTCAGCCGGCCGATTCCAGCACCCCTGGCATTGTATAGTCGAATGGGTTATTCATTCGGGTTGACTACGACGATTATATGCTTAGAAGGCGGGTCTGTCCAGCATGGGGGAAGAAGTGACGGTTCATTTGCCAAACGACAGGGTACACTTTTACTGTGAGCTTTGGTCTGGAAATGACCATGATCTTGTCGGAAACCAATTCACAGGAATTCTAATTTGCGAAAAGGAGTTGTTGTACCGTGGGTAAAACGGAAACATTGGATCGCAACCAACTGGAACAAGCCATTGTAAAGGCTTTGGATAACAACAAATTCTGCTCGTTGGGTACGGTGGAAGGCGGCAAGCCGAAGGTGCGCTATATGGCTCTTTTTAACGAAGGGCTGAACATCCATCTCGCGACAGATCGCAAAACACATAAGGTAGAAGAGCTAAAGGACAATCCAAACGCTTATCTGCTGCTGGGCTATGAGGTTGGCGGTACGAAGGAGGTTGTAGAGGTCGAGGCTACAGTCCGGGTAACGGCTAATGAGGGATTACGCAAACAGGTGTGGAACGACTCCCTAAAAGAATGGTTTTCCGGCCCGGATGATCCCGATTATGTCATTCTGGATGTAAACCCGACTCGTATTGAGTATGTGGGTAAGCAAACTGAACGTCAGGTGTGGGAGAAATAGAAACGGATAGAATATGAGGAAACCAGCAATTTTCCTAGTTATTTGGGAGGTTTGCTGGTTTTTATGTTCTCGGAAAATTAATTATTTTTTCATAAATAAATGGGGTAAATGACTACTTTTTTGCCTTGTGTTGGATTAAAATAGGAATGGTGGGTTCAAAGCTTACATATATGTGCAAAAGTATGTGTATGACGCCTACACCTTAATGAGGAGGGATATATTTTGTTATTTCATAAAAAATGGTTTAAAGGCTTTACAGCCGCAGTCGTAGCCAGTAGCATGCTGGTATTTACAGCCGCTCCGTCCTGGGCTGCCGATGATTCTCGGGATAGAGCTACAGTAAATTTGCGCATCATGGAAACAACAGATATCCACACCACGTTGATGAACTACGATTATTATGCAGACAAGGAAACCAACGAATATGGCTTGATTAACACTGCCGGACTGATCCAGCAGGGGCGTAGTGAAGTGAGAAATAGCCTGTTGTTCGATAACGGCGACTTGCTGCAAGGTAATCCATTGGGCGACTATATGGCCAGAAGCAAAACCTTCGAGAAAGAAGGCGGTGTCCATCCGGTCTACAAGATGATGAACTTGATGGGCTATGATGCGGCTACCGTGGGCAACCACGAATTTAACTATGGCCTCGACTTTTTGGAGAAATCGCTCAAGAGAGCCGATTTTCCTTACGTAAATGCTAACGTATACTATGACAACGGGGGCCAAGGTACTAAAAATTATTTTACCCCTTATAAGATTCTTGATAAAACAGTAACGGATGAGAAGGGTGAAGAGCATACGCTCAGAGTGGGTGTAATCGGCTTGGTAACCCCTCAAATTATGCAGTGGGATGAAGCCAATTTGAAAGACCAGGTCGTTACGAAGGATATTGTGGAAACGGCGAAAAAGTTCATTCCTCAAATGAAAACCGAGGGTGCTGACATTATTATCGTGCTGGCACACACAGGTTATGAGGATGTGCCGCAAACACCAATGATGGAGAATGCAGTTAAATATTTGAGCCAGGTGGACGGAATTAACGCTATTCTGTTTGGACATGCACATAAATCTTTCCCCGGCCCAGACTTTAAAGGAATGAGCGGTGTAGACCTGGATAAAGGAACCATTAATGGCGTACCGGCTGTGGAAGCTTCCTCATGGGGCAAGGAGCTGGGCATTATTGACCTGAGCCTTGAAAAGAAAAAAAATGTGTGGAACGTAACGAATTCTCAGTCCGAGGTGCGTCCGGTTGTGAATACCAAAAATCAGGCTTTGCAGATGAATCCTGATTTTAAACTGGTAGATGCGATCAAGGACGAACATAAAGGAACGCTGGATTATGTTCGTCAACCGGTAGGAACCACAACCGCACCCATTAACAGTTATTTTGCATTGGTTCAGGATGACCCATCCATTCAGATTGTGACGAATGCACAAAAATGGTATGTACAAAACCATCTTAAAGGGACCGAATACGAAAACCTTCCCGTATTGTCGGCTGGCGCCCCATTCAAGGCCGGTGGTCGAAACGGTGCCGAGTATTACACCAACATTCCTGAAGGCACGATAGCCATTAAAAACGTGTCCGATCTGTACGTGTACCCGAACACGGTTCAGGCCGTAGAAGTTACCGGTGCTGAAATTCAGGAATGGCTGGAATGGTCTGCGGGCCAGTTCAACCGTATCGATCCAAAGAAAACCGAGGAACAATCGCTGATTAACAAAGATTTCCCTACCTACAATTTTGATGTCATTGACGGTGTGAAGTACCAGATTGATGTGACTCAGCCTGCACGCTATGATGCCAAGGGAACCGTTATTGATCCTTCGGCTCATCGTATCAAGGACTTACAATACAACGGGAAAGCAATTGATCCTGCACAGAAATTTATTGTGGCGACCAATAATTATCGTGCTTCATCATCCAAGCTGGCGAACCCGGATGGCAAACGCATTATGCTGGCAGCGCCGGATGAAAGCCGCCAAGTCGTTATTGATTACATTCGTACGAACGGAACGATTAATCCGGCAGCGGATGGCAACTGGTCTATTGCTCCTTTCGGTGAGGCTAAGGTTACCTTCGAATCCTCGCCTAATGCAAAAGACGTGCTTGCCGGAAATCAACAAATTTCATTCCTGGGCAGCGCGGCTGACGGCTTTGCCCAATATAGCCTGAAAGCTGGTACGAAGCCCAATGCAGCAACGGCTGCTGTAATGGAAACCGTGGCTCCAGCGAAAGTAACGGCGAAGCCAGCCGTAAAAGCAACCAAACCTGCGGTTGCTACTAAACCAGCTAAAACAACCAAGCCAAAGGCTTCCAAATAAGTCTGTGTTTCTGGCTTCCATTTAAAATTAAAAAAAAGCAGCAAGTCTCTGTAGCCAAGAGAATTTGCTGCTTTTTTGATTTTCTAGAATAACAGTAATTCAATTGAAAATTGGTTCAAAAGGGCTTTATTTCTTGTCGAATATACACTTAAGTCCTATGTTTAAGTTGGGAAAAAGTTTGTTTTTCGTAATTTTGTAGTTCTTTTGTTCTAGTTATTTGTGATATAATGGTGAAAAAACTGGAAAATTGTTCCGAGGAGGACCATTATGACTTGCAGCAGTTGCAGCATCATATTACCTATTAAGGATCAAGGATTACTAAAGATCAGGAATTCCAAAGTATCGCTTAATCCGGCATTAGATAGCTTGGGTATGCTATCAGGACAATGGTGTGAGGACGGCATAGTGTTTCAGTATGAAAGCCGTTCAGAGCTGGAGCAACTGGTTAACGGACTGGCTCGTCTGCCGCAGAAATGGTTGTTACATATGGAGGCTGTGGTAACCGGGCTGTATCATGTGGAAGGATATGAGGACTGGCTTCAATTTAGCCAACTGCAAGCCAGACTCCAACATCCGAATATTGTGAGTATTATTAAGGATCGAAGTTTTTCCAGCCACATGCAGCCTATTGTTGACCACAAGCTGAACATTATCGGGTTTGAGTTTTTGCTGCGTCCGTCACATTCGGAGCGGCCTTTTCAGCCTTTTCGGCTGTTTGAAATTGCCCGTGAAGCTGGTTTGCATACTCATCTGGATCGCTCAGCTCGTATTTCCGCTATTGAAAAAAGCGCAACATGCCTCCCTGCGGGGATTAAACGCTTTATTAACTTTCTCCCTTCGACCATTTATAAACCGGCCTATTGCTTGAATCATACCTTTGAGACGATTGATCGGTTGTCCATGAATACGGAGGATTTTGTGTTTGAGGTCGTAGAGACGGAAGAAATTGACGACCTGAATGTTTTGCATCATATTTTTGAACTATATCGCAAACGTGGAGTTTCAGTGGCACTGGACGATGTGGGAGCAGGTTATTCTACGACAGAGCTTATGAACTGTCTCCAGCCGGATTATGTCAAAATTGATCGCAGTTTAATTGATGGTTGTCATCGCAACAGTGATCAGAAGCGACAAATTACAGGGATCGTGGAATCGGCTTCTCGTTTTGGCGGCCAGGTACTGGCTGAAGGCGTTGAGCAGATGGAGGATTTTGAATTTTGTCGTGAAGCAGGTGTGTCCCTGGCGCAGGGTTATTTGTTTGGCAAGCCGGAACCTGGTCCGCCCACCAATTTTATACTTAGTAGAGTGGTGTAGTCATGAGCACGTTAAATCGACGTAGTTTATAAAAGGTGGAGCTTAAATGGGGCTGTCCCATAAGCAAATTCCAACCATATTGGACAGTGCTTATATCACCATTAATGTAAAAAAACGCGAGTGCAGAGGTTATTTCACCCCTGTAACTTGCGTTTTTTTGTTCCATGCTTGCCCACCTGAGCAAGTTCTGGACAAGCGAAGCTATCCAGTCTCCAATTTTACTTGGTAAGGAACGTTAAAAGCCCGGAAGCAGTTTACGACCGTTTTTATTTTTAAAGTAAATATTGACGTCTTGAAGACAATTGGATACAGTGTATTACATAAGAAACAATGTTTCTTGTGTAATACACTGTATCCAGTATCCATACTAGGTAAAAAGTTTAACATTCAGGGAGGACAACCAAAATGAAAGCAGTGCAACTGAAAAACGGTTTTGGCTTTGAAGAATTAACCTTGACGGAACTCGATATACCGGTGCCGGAACGGCTGGAAGTTCTGATCCGCATAAGGGCAGCGTCTCTTAATTATCGAGATTTGGTAATACTTAATGGAGCAATACCGACCGGCATTCAATTTCCCTTCATTCCGTTATCCGATGGAGCGGGTGAAATTGTGGCTGTGGGCGAAGGGGTGACAAAATTTCAGGTTGGACAAAGGGTAGCGGGAAATTTCCAACAGAAATTCATTGGCGGGAGCACCAGAGCGGAGGTATTAAAGGACAGTCTGGGAGGCCCGCTCAGTGGAGTGGCGGCTGAATATATCGTTCTGCATGAAGAAGGGGTCGTCGCCATTCCGGATCACCTTTCTTGGGAGGAGGCTTCCACCTTGCCGATTGCGGCATTAACCGCATGGAGCATGCTGATGGAATCCGGCGGGCTGCGAGCGGGGGATACGGTGCTCTTGCAAGGAACAGGCGGTGTTTCCATCTTTGGGCTTCAATTCTCTCTGATGGCGGGAGCACGGGTAATTATTACGTCGAGCAGCAATGACAAGCTGGAACGGGCAAAAGCTCTCGGCGCATGGCAGACAATCAACTATTCGGAAGTTCCCGAGTGGGGTAAGGTGGCTCTGGAGCTGACAGGCGGAGTCGACCATGTCCTGGATGTAGGGGGAGCGGCAACAATGGTGCAATCCATCAATGCACTTCGTACCGGAGGGACTGTGAGCATGGTCGGATTCTTATCGGGCTTGACCATTCCTGAGTTCGATGTCACCAGCATTTTGCAGAAGGCTGCTACGATTCGCGGCAGCCAAGTCGGTAACCGGGAACATTTCGAAAACATGAATCGTGCCATTTCCCGCCATCGTTTACATCCTGTCATCGACCGGGTATTCCCGCTCAGCCAAATCGGCGAAGCCTTCGCACTTTTGGCTGAAGGAAAACAGTATTTCGGTAAAATCGTCGTTCAAATATAAATATTATTCACATCACATAGGAGGCACTCTAATGCCCAGTAAACCTGATTTGTCTGTCAAAGATTCTCAAGGAAGAAAGAATAAGAAACCGCGTAAATGGGTACGCAGAACCGGATTATCGCTGCTGGCGGTAATCCTTCTGGGAGTGGTTATTTTTATGCTCATCCCTTCCCCTGTCCAGCCTGCAAAATGGCTTGCACCTACGGCCCCCTCTTTTGAACAAGCGGGTCCATGGCAACAAAACAATAAACTCAGCTCCGCAGAGCTTGTTACAGATGCCCCTAAGTTTCCGGAATTTATCACCTTTGACAAGAAAGGAAATTTATATACGGGAGACTCCGACGGGAAAATTTATAAGGCTGTCATTGATACAAAGGGCAATCCGCAAAAGGCCCAGCTATATGCAGATACCAAAGGAACGCCCAATGGACTTATGTTTGATGCAAGTGGAAATCTGATCGTTACGGATGTTAAGAAGGGGTTGCTATCGGTAGATCCTTCTGGAAACGTGACGGTGTTGGCCGATCAAGTCGACGGCACACCGATCTATTTGGCCAACGAGCTGGATATTGCCAAAGATGGTACCATTTATTTTTCTGACACCTCCAATTATGGCAGTGTAGTCTTCAAAGAAATCGCCGAGAACAAGCCACATGGACGTTTGCTGAAATATGATCCGGCGACCAAGCAGACGACAGTTCTGTTGGAAGGCCTTTATTTTGCGAACGGGGTTGCCTTGTCTGCGGACGAAGATTTTGTGCTTGTGGCAGAGTCGTATCACTACCAATTGACCAGATACTGGCTCAAAGGGCCAAAGAAGGGGACTTCGGATATTTTTGCGGATAATCTCGCCGGTTTTCCGGATAACATTACGCGTGATGATCAAGGCCACTTCTGGGTCGGTCTCTTCACGACACGTATTCCCTTTGTAGATCAGATGCATAAAAGCCCGTGGCTGGCTGGAATGATGGCCAAATTGCCTCAATCGCTGCTCAGCGGTGCAAGCGCACCTGTGAAGCATGGGCTTGCTGTGGAGCTTAATCCGCAGGGTAAACTCATCGGAAGCTGGCATGATCCTGAAGGCTCGGTTTATGGGGTAACCACGGTTGTAAACCATGACGGATATTTATATATAGGCACAGCTCCTGGAGGCAGTCAGGGCGTTCATCGCGTGCGTTTAACCAAATAAGCTTGGGAGGGTTTAACATGATATTGGATGAGTTGAAATTATCCTGGAAAGGGAAGGAAAGCTTAGCCGGTAAGGTAGCTTTGGTAACAGGCGCAAGCAGCGGCATTGGGGCATCGATTGCAAAAAAACTGGCAGAGCGAGGCGCGTATGTAGCTGTATTGGCACGCCGTCAGGAGCGATTGGACGAATTGGTTCGCGACTTGCACCAAGAGGAATTGTACGAGGTCATGGCAATACCTGCCGATATCCAAAAAGCTGAAGACGTACAGCAGGCGGTCCACGCCATTCTTGAACGCTGGGGGCGGCTTGACATTATCGTTGCCAATGCCGGCTTCGGGTATCGAAGCCCACTGGCAGAAGTGGATCTGGAAAGATGGGAGGAGCTTTACAAGACGAATGTGCACGGTCTTGTCCTGACATTGAAGTACGGACTTCAGCCAATGAAGGAACAGGCCAAGGGGGATGTTGTCATTGTTTCCTCTATTGCTGCGAAGGAAGTGGTTGCCGGAGGAGGACTATACAGCGCTACCAAGTACGGCGCTAGCGCCATAGCCTCCGCATTGCGTTTGGAGACCAGTACGCAAGGAATTCGTGTAACTGCGATTCACCCCGGGGCGGTGGCGACGGAATTTTCGCAGGTGGCCGGATATCCCGAGCAGGAAATTCGGGCGTTTGCTTCGAGCGTTTTGCCGCTGCATCCCGATGATGTTGCAGAAGCTGCCCTTTATGCACTGGAGCAGCCGGAGCATGTCAATATTCCAGAATTGACCATTATGCCTTCGAGGCAGGTCCAGCGGTTCAAATAGAGCGGTATTTATTCTGCTGATCCAAAAAGCGCGAGTTACAGGGGGAAAATAACCCTTGGACTCGCGCTTTTTTTACACTAATGATGAAGCGTGACTGTCCAATAAAGTTTAAAACCGGCTTTTGGGACAGCTCCATTTACTATAGGGAAGACCATGTCCTGTGACTATTTATGGGTACCACGTTCGCTCATCCAGTCATCGTGAGCACAGCTATAGTGTAATGACGTACAGACCTAGCGGCGTAGTTGCACTGCCGGCGACCATGAAGCTGAGATCATAGCTGGACCTGCCGGGAGGGACGCTGATATCAGCCAATCGGCATACCTTGGTATTATCTCGTAGAAGAGGAATACCATATACACGATCATCCACACGCACAGACCCGGCGAACGCTCCCCCACGCGGATTGGCGTAGATGCGGACCGTACGTTCCTCGTCACCGTCGTTAATGATGGGAATCGTCGCGTTATATATAACACCGAATTGTCCGCGGTTATCAAGCGCAGGGCCCAGTTCGCTGCGGGCCCGGGTAAATAGCAGATCGGCGGGAGTCTTGCCGTCCAGTTTTTTGGTGGCACACGCCCGGTAGTTGGCGCTTTGCCCGACCATGTACTCCGGCATCCGCGCGTTCGTTTCGGAAAAGGACCATGCACCGCGCGGATGTGCCTGCGGCGGCGGTACCGGTGGTAGCGGCTCGGCATGAATCCCGCGAAGGTCGGTCTGCGTATCCTTGCTGACCACGGTGCGGATTACATAGTCCAACGTACCGTGGCCTTCGGCATATTCTACGGTGAGGTCATAGGTGAATCCGGCCAGCGATCCTTCGGGCAGCTCGAATTCTTCCAGCAGCGCTGTGCCTTTGCCAAATTTATGACGGTCTACTGGCTTCAAGCGCTTCATCGTACCTGCCAAACAGCTTTTGGCAATGGACTGCCCGACATCCATAATCCAGTTACCATCCTCAGGCGCAATCTCAAGAGCACGCTCGATATGACGTACTTCCAGCGGAGCATCGCTTTTGTTCTCTAAGGTGATGCCCAGTTTTACGGGTCCGCCGATTTTGTTGTAATGCCAACCGAAAATGCGATGCTTGACCGTACGGGTTGTTGTGCGTACCACATCATGCCACAGGGTAGCTTGCTCGGCAGGTACAGTCACAGGGGTGAGCGTCTCCGGGTTATCGCTAAGCATCAGGCGGCGCTTCCCTCCTTCGGTGGCTGATTCCACATCCACATTGATATTCGGCGGGATCACAGCCGACTCCACGATCAGATCCTTGGGCTCTTTGGGGCGATGGTTCATGTGAGTTCCTCCTTTGATTTAGAGAATGGGACCGCTTCTGGTTCATGGATATGGGCGGTTCATATATATTAGGTAACGCCGGAGTGACTTTTACAACCTGTTTCTAAAAATATTTTTTCAAGCTCCTTTCTCCCCGTTACACAAACGATTCGTCAGCAGGTATTGCGTGTATGTTAAGAGCATATGCTATTGGATGTACAGAGAAGCTACAGGAGGGAAACATGCCTAAAAAAATATGGTGGAAGGAAGCCGTTGTGTATCAGATTTATCCGATTAGCTTTCAGGATTCGGACGGAGATGGTAAAGGAGATTTACGAGGCATTCTGTCCAGGCTGGACTATCTGAGTGAGCTGGGCATTGATGTCATCTGGATTTGTCCGGTGTACAAATCGCCCAATCATGATAACGGCTACGATATTAGCGATTATTATGCCATTATGGATGAATTCGGAACGATGGAGGATTTTGATAAACTCCTTCACAAGGCGCATGAACGAGGCATTAAAATTATGATGGATCTGGTTTTAAACCATACATCGGATGAGCATCCGTGGTTTACGGAATCACGTTCGTCCAAGGATAATCCGAAACGGGACTACTACATATGGCGAACAGGCAAAAATGGCGGATATCCGAACAATTGGGAATCGTATTTTTCCGGTTCTGTGTGGAAATATGACAAGCTTACAGACGAATATTACATGCATCTGTATTCCGAGCATCAGCCGGACCTCAACTGGAACAATGAAGAAATGGTCGCTGAACTGTACCGTATGGTGGAATGGTGGCTGAAAAAGGGAGTCGATGGCTTCCGGTTTGATGCCATTGCTCATATTGTCAAAGCGGAAGGGCTGCCGGACGCCAATAATCCCGAGAAACGGACATTGGTACGAGCCTATCAGCTCTTTTCCAATTTGGAACAGGTGCATGTGCTTCTTCGCATGCTGAACGAAAGGGTGCTGGAGCGTTATCCCTTAATGACCGTCGGTGAGACATCAGGCTTGGGCCCTGAACAGGCGCTCGATTATGTGGGGGATCAGCGGCATGAACTGAATATGGTTTTCCAGTTTGAACACATGTTTATAGATGCCCAAGGGCAAGGGACGGAAAAATGGAAACCCAAGCCGTGGACACTGGTGGAACTTAAAAAAATTATGAGCAGTTGGCAGACGGTGCTTCATCAGGAAGGATGGAATGCCAACTATTTGAACAATCATGATCAGCCGCGCGCCCTCTCACGATTCGGAAATGATGGACAATACCGTGTGGAGTCGGGCAAAATGCTGGCAACCTTCACGCATATGCTCGAAGGTACGCCGTACATTTATCAGGGTGAGGAAATCGGCATGACGAATATCGCGTACTCGTCGATTGATGATTACCGGGACGTGGAGACATTGAATTATTATGAGCAGCAACGGAAGCTTGGCGAACCGGAAGAGCAGATTATGGCGGCGATTTGGAGAAAAAGCCGGGATAATGCGCGGACACCCATGCAGTGGAATGGAGGGCGTGCGGCCGGGTTTACCGATGGAGAGCCATGGATGAAAATCAACGATAACTACACGCACATCCACGCTGAGGCGGAAAGAAATGACCCGGATTCAATTTTTCACTATTATCGTAAGCTGATTGCCCTGCGCAAACAGCATGAGGTGATCGTTTATGGTGAATATAAGCTGCTGTTGCCACTGGATACCGAGCTGTATGTGTTTACCCGTACGTTGGAGAAGGAGCATCTGCTAGTCATTTTGAATTTCTTTGACCGTGACCCAGTGTTCCACTGGCCTGAGGAGGAGGGCTATCCTGCCGCGAAAGCGGAGCTGCTTCTGTCCAACTGCGAGCCGGTAAAAGGGGAGAATCTGAACGCCCTGAAGCTGCGTCCTTATGAAGCCAGAGTATATAAGTTAAGCTTGGAATAGGCGTTTTAGCTTCTTATGGATATTTTGCGGGCTGATGTCCAGCAGAAGGCTTCCACATGAGTCAGTTGTTCCAGACAGTCTGCGATCTGATCCGACACACACTGTCCCTTGAAGCAAATCGTTCCATCCAAATCGAATACAAAGTGCATGATGTACCTCCGGTATGTATGTCGTCCTCCGAATATTTGTCCAATCTATTATATCTAACCCCTTCTTTGAGCGTAAAGTAAAAAGCCCGATCCACACACTGTCTATAGTAGGCAGTGTGGATCGGGCTAAGACATAAAAGACTTACCGATTTAAGATGCTTCTTTAGTGGTAATGCTTGACCTTGAGGTCGTCCAGACTTTTGAATTCATATCCTTGCTTGCGAGCTTCGTCAATGATAGAACCAAGCGCTTCGGCATTGTCCTTGGACACGGAATGGAGCAGAATGACCGCTCCAGGATGGAGCTGATTCATGACCTGACGATAGGCATAGTCTGTTCCTTGCTGGATATTCGTATCCCAGTCCTTGTAAGCCACAGACCAGAATACGCTTGTATATCCCGCTTCCCGGCATGAAGCCAAGGCTTTTTCGCTAAAAATGCCGCGTGGCGGTCGGACGTATTTCATTTCTTTTTGTCCGGTCAGTTCGGCCGATGCGCTTCGTACCTTATCCAGCTCAGACCGAATCTGTGCCGAAGAAATGGTACTCATATCAGGATGGCTCCATGAATGGTTCCCGATGATATGGCCTTCGCTGGCCATACGGCGCATCAAAGCAGGCTGGTCTTTTACAAAATGCCCGGTCACAAAGAAGGCAGCCGGGACTTTTTTAGCCTTCAATACATCCAGCACTCTGGGGGTAAATCCATTCTCATAGCCGTTGTCGAAGGTAAGATACAGCTCTTTTTTGGTCGTATCCCCCAAAAAAATGCCTCCCTGTCTTTCGATCAGGTGCATAAAGCCCTCTTGCGCTATGGAAGGCAGCTCCCCTCCCTTGCTTTTTTTAAATCCAAAATGATAAGGCTGTCCGTCAACAGCCTGCGTAGCTAGTGCGGGTTGACTCGTAACTACCAACATGCCAACAACCGCAGTGCATAACCATAAGGCAAACATTCGCTTCATCTATGTTCCTCCGCTTCTCCGTCCTGTTCGGGTAAGGTGTGTATGCTTCGGCATATTCCATAGATTCTGCAAAACGGCGCTTTTTTATGCAATATGAATTAACGAGAATAGGTCTTGCCAATGGGCAGCCGTTGCACGCGTTGCACGGCAGCCAGAACAAAGCCTTCATACTTAGGTTGGGATTTGATGAAATTTCCAAATTCCTCCGACTCATATGCAGATTTCAGATCCTTGGCCCATTGGGTGTCTTTATTTACCTTTCACAATTCCGAAATCAAGGTCTTTCAGAGAAACGAGAATTTGTGCCGAATCCAGCACCTTGAAATTCATTTTATGTTTGGCAGGCTCAACGCTATTTACGTTAAAGTTGATCACTTCGGCATCGCTTTCGAATTTAACCCAGACCAGCTCTTCAATGAGCCGTACAGCCCGTTCCTGATTGACTGCGTCCTGTGGTACTCTAATGGTTACGCCAACTTTGACTTCATCTAGCGATTTGTGGTTGACCGAGTACAATCCTTGAGGAGCGCTCGGTACGTGTAGGAGGGCAAGAACATATTCCTAATGAAATCCGCGCTTGGCGCGGTTTTGTTATTTTATGGGTACAAGTTCTTGCCCTTTGCTCGAGACAAGAACTTTTAGTCCGAAAATTTCATAGAGACATCTACAAAAAATTAAGTGTTGCTTTCGAGTTAACTCGAAAGTATATACTGTGTTCATGGAAAAGTTACTAACTATTCGACAGGTTGCTGATGTTACGAATCTTAGTGTTCACACGCTTCGCTATTACGAGAATATTGGTCTTCTTAACTCAATCCACCGAAATAAAAATGGTTACCGTTATTATTCACCTGAAGATATCACTTGGATTAAGTTTTTGACTCGACTGAAAGCTACAGGAATGTCAATCAACAAAATGATCGAAATCGCTGAGTTAAGGAGGCAGGGCGATTCAACTATAACTACAAGGAGGGTACTTCTCGAAGAGCACTATAAAGAAGTTCAAGAGCATATGATTGAGCTTCAGAAAAATCTAAATTTGCTTGCAGATAAAATCGTTATCTACAAGGAGATGGAGAAGAATTATGAATTAGAACATAAGATGGACAAATAATGATAGGAAGTGATACTTGGAAAAAAATAAGTAAATACAATTAAAATTACCATTATCAAGAAATATTAGGCTTAAAACAAAATCAGTACTGTTTTATAATATATATGTTTATATATTACTTTAAAGTATAAGGAGAATTTCACATCCATATGAAAACGTCATTTGTAACCTTTATCATTGCCCTCGGCGTATTTGGAATAGTTAATACCGAACTTGGAGTTATAGGTATTTTACCGCAGATTTCGAATCAATTCCAAGTAAGCATTTCTCAAGCGGGTATGCTTGTAAGCATGTTTGCGCTTATCATTGCCATCTCTGGTCCGTTTATGATTTTATTATTTTCCGGAATAAACCGAAAAAAAATCTTAGCAGGAGTGCTTGCTATTTTTACAATTGCCAATCTTGTTTCAGCATTTGCCCCCAGCTATTCTGTCCTATTGTTTTGTCGTATTTTACCTGCTTTTCTCCATCCTGTTTATTTCTCAGTAGCATTTTCAGCAGCTGCAAGCTCTGTTCCCAAAGAACAAAGTGCTAAAGCAGTTTCCAGAGTTTTTACAGGATTAACTGTGGGGATGGTTTTAGGCATTCCAATCACATCATTTATTGGGGATCAGTTTTCACTCGAAGCTGCTTTTCTCTTTTCTGCTGTTATTAATGCTTGCACATTTATCGGTATAATAACTTGGATTCCATCTATGTCAGTAAAAGAAAAGTTATCTTATGGGAATCAGTTGAAAATTTTGGTTAAGCCACAATTGTGGTTTAACATTGCGGCCACTTGTTTCATTCTTGCAGCATTGTACTCCGTATATTCTTATTTTGCTGAATATCTTAGAATAGTGACAAACATGAATGGTAAAACGATAAGTATCATGTTAATTCTTTTCGGAGCGAGCGGTGTTTTCGGTAATCTACAGGCAGCTAAGCTATTAAGCAAGAGTGTAGTTAAAACAACCATTTTTTATCCTCTGCTGCTCGGAATCATTTATTTGCTGGTATTTTCTATGGGAAATTACACGATTCCGATGATCCTTATTATCATTGCGTGGGGAGCTGTTTTTACAAGCGGCCTCATTATAAGCCAAACCTGGCTAACCTCTGAGGCCTCAGAAGCAACTGAGTTTGGCAATAGCTTGTTTGTATCCTTTGCAAATTTGGGTGTAACAATAGGCACCGCCTCAGGTGGCTGGTTCTTATCCCAAATGGGAGCACACCAGATTGTATGGAGCGGTGTATTGTTTCTGATGCTTGCACTCATCTGCATTGGAGTAAAAATCAAGCTCTTTGATTTAAAAGAAGTTAAGGTTTAAATGTTAATGTCGCCACTGGAGACCGGTGATGTTGGTGTAGCTAAAAATATATTGATCATCTGAAAATTGAAGGAGAAGCAGACAATTTGAAATGATCGTTGTACTGCCTTTTAAACTTAATAACTGTACTTGCTCAAAATCAGTTCCATGAAATGTAAAAAGAGACACATTTGACTCTCCGCGTAAAATAGAAGTACCACCAACGACCCTACGCAGGAGAGAACAAGACATGTCCCATACGATTAAATTAACACAACAGAGCCATTGGAACAATCTTTTTAAGCAGTGGAAGCTCCCGCTATATTTTACTAAACCCGCGCTCCATCACATCAAGTACTTCGTGGATGGCATGCTTTCTACTGGATTTACGGGCACCTTAACCGACATTCATCGGGAAAGCTTGCAGGATCGAGATCGCAGAACCCTGAGTCATTTCTTATCTCACGGTCACTGGAACACTCCCAACCTTAAACGTATCGTTCAACGTGTAGCTTTTCAGCAGATTAAGGAGAGCGCTCAGCAGCATCACAGCCCGATTTTTGTGATCCTGGACGATACCATGTGTGAAAAAACCAAGCCTTCGTCACAGGCTACGCATACGATGCAAGGAGCTTCGTTTCAGCATTCTCATCTCAAGGGCCGACATGTATATGGGCATGCCGTTGTTCAAGCCCTGCTCCGTTCGGGTGATCAGGTATATCCATTTGCTATGGAACGTTATGACCCGGAAGGAAAGAGCAAAATTGCCCTGGCTTGCGAGATGATCCAGGCCGTCCCGATGTCCACGTGCCGGACTTACGTGCTGATGGACTCGTGGTATCCGTCGTCTTCGGTGCTTCAAACGAGTGCCGAGCGAGGCTTTCATGTCATTAGTGGTTTGAAAACCAACCGTATTTTCTATCCACAAGGCATTCGGCAATCGCTCAAAAGCTTTGCTTCCTACATCTCGAAATCGGATACCGATCTGGTGACCATCGGCTCCTCCGCTTATCGGGTATATCGCTATGAAGGAAAGCTCAATCTCTTGGAAAACGCCGCACTGCTGCTGTGTTGGAAAGAGGGGGAAGGTTTTGACCCCAAACAAATGAAGGCTTTTCTAAGCACGGATGTTTCACTGACAAATGAAGAAATTCTAAGCTACTACAGCAAGCGTTGGGCGATTGAAACGTACTTTCGAACCGCCAAAGTCCATCTGGCAATGGATCGCTACCAGGTTCGATCCGCTAAGGCCATTGACCGTTACTTGACCCTACTGATGTTTGCTTCGATGTGCTGCATCTATGATGGCCAAGGAGGCTTGATCGATGGGTTACATCGCTACCGCTTACAGAAAAAACAGGACATGATTGAATATATCTACGACCAAGCTCAATCCGGGGCTACATTAGCCCAAATTAAAACGCAGCTCAGAGCGGCATAGGGATACTGTCAGCTTTTTCAGCTTCCAAATTATCGAAGTGATTATTGGCAAGTACAGTTCCATGATGATTCATACTTAATAGCCGCCTAGCTGCGACTTTTTGTATTTTAACGATATAAGTTCTTGTCAGAACCAGAAGACAAGAACTTATATCGTTAGCCGAAAAAGACAAGAACATATATGGTTAACCGTAATTGATATGTGTTATCAATTAATCAATTCATATAAACTTTGCTTGAGATAAAGATGACTACGTGGCTTTTTGGGCTATTCGTCTTAGGTACAGAAAAGCACACAAATTGGCTATAACCGCTACCACGGCCAGTCCCCAGAATAGGTTTGCATACGCTTGGCTAGGTGGAAGATGCTTTTGCCATTCCATTGCGCTAGATATCACGGCAATACTGAAAGCGCCGCTGATAAACTGCATCAGTTGGAACAATCCCGTGCCTGAGCCAATTTGGGAGGAGGGCAATATGCACGAAATTTCGTTTGAAACACTACTGCTGATGATGGCAAAGCCTAAGTTCATCAGCATGTACACGAAAACATTCGCTACCCAATATTCGGTACCCACTCCTGCGAACAATACGGCCGCCAATAGTATGAGCATAGAAGTCGTACGAAACATATTGCTGTTTCCACGCTTGTCGATCATCGCCCCGATCATTCTTGATAGCAATGTGGACAAAATAGCCCCCGGAAAAATAACAAAACCGGCCTGACTTGCGCTCAAACCAAAATGTTTCAATAGCATTTGCGGCAACAAAAACAGCGTGGCAAAGTTGCATAAATAGGATAAGACCCCGATTAAGGCAAGCACAAGATAGGTTCTGTTAGCCAATAATGACGGCAGCACAAACGGGTGCTTCGCTCGGCGGATACGCAGAGTAAAGACGAACAGACCTGAGATTCCAATCAACAAGGCAATGGGATGATGGTTGGTTAAAGATAACAACAGACCCGCCGTACCTGCGCTCAGTGCCACTGCCCCCAGTAAATCGAAAGACCGTTTGGACAGCGACTCTTTTGGAATATAACGCACGAGTAGCGGGGCGATGCACAACAGCAAGGATGTAATTGCAAATAGATACTTCCAACCGATATATTGCACCACAAAGCCGCCAACCACCGGACCTAGCCCAAACCCCAATGAAACAGAGGACATGATGAACGTCATCGATTTTCCCCTCCGCGCCAGCGGTACGTAACGGATCAGAAGCACGATGGACAAGGAGAGCGCCGCACCGGCACCGGCAGCTTGTACAACGCGGGCCGCAAGCAGCACCCAGAAATGGTTGCTCAGCATCGCCCCAACCGACGCGCCTCCCGTCAAAACCAGACTAATGGCGAACAACCGCTTCAACGGAACAAAATCAGACAACCGGCTGTAGGTGATCGACGAGATGGCGAACATGATAGAATAGCCGGTGACCGTCAACGAAACGATAGGTGACGGCAAGTTAAAATAATGGCTTATATCGTTTAACGCCAAATTAAACATGGCCGTATTCATCGTGACCAACACAACGGTAATGCAAAGCAACGTAATAATGACGCCTTCATGGGGGAGAAGGAGCACTTCGTTTTTCTCGACCTTCGTATTGTTGAGTACGTCCTTCATGGATTTTCCTTCTTTTCATCTTTTGATTTTGGAAAGTTATTTACCTAGCGATCTTAGCGAAGTACTCCAGAGTGCGAACCAGTTGGGCTGTGTAAGACATTTCATTATCGTACCAAGCTACGGTTTTCACCAGTTGCTGGTCACCGACTGTCAGAACTTTCGTCTGCGTGGCGTCGAAGAGCGAACCAAATGTGATACCTTTGATATCGGAAGATACAATTTCGTCTTCCGTGTAGCCGTAAGTATCTGGATCGGAAGCTTCTTTCATAGCAGCGTTAACTTGCTCAACCGTTACCGTGGTATTTAAAACGGCAACGAGTTCAGTCACGGAACCTGTTGGTACAGGTACACGTTGGGATGCTCCATCCAGTTTGCCCTTAAGTTCCGGAAGAACCAGACCAATGGCTTTTGCGGCACCGGTGGAGTAGGGAACGATGTTCTCCGCAGAGGCGCGCGCAGCGCGGAAGTCGCCTTTTGGATTCGGAGCGTCAAGCGTGTTTTGGTTGCCCGTGAAAGCGTGAACTGTCGTCATTAGCCCAGATTGGATACCAAACTTGTCGTGCAAAGCTTTAGCCATAGGGGCCAGGCAGTTCGTTGTGCAGGAAGCACCGGAAATAACCGTTTCCGTTCCGTCCAGCGTGTCATGGTTCACGTTGTATACGATCGTTTTCATATCGCCTGTAGCAGGGGCGGAAATGACAACTTTCTTCGCTCCGCCTTTCAGGTGAAGCTCGGCTTTTTCTTTCGTGGTGAAGAAGCCTGTACATTCGAGAACAATGTCAACGCCAAGCTCTCCCCAAGGGAGTTCTTCAGGATTCCGCTTAGCCAAAACCTTAACCTCTTTGCCGTTTACTTTGAAGGTTCCGTCATGGACTTCAATGTCACCGTGAAAAGTGCCTTGCGTTGTATCATATTTGAGCAGATGAGCTAACATTTTAGCATTCGTAAGGTCGTTAATCGCTACAACTTCGACACCTTCCACATCTTGAATTCGGCGAAAAGCGAGTCGTCCGATCCGTCCAAAACCGTTAATGCCTACTTTTACAGTCATTGAAAAATCCCCCTAAATGTTTTATTTATTCCAAACAGGCGGATGCCTGTCATGAAATCAAAAGAAGTCAGCTCTTCCATGATCAGTGTACCCTACGTCCCCTTGGTGAATGGCCCAGCCCAGTGCTATTTCATTTTGGAATGGCTTGCTGTACAATAAAAGAGACCGATTGGTATCTTTTATATTATCATGATTCTAGTAAATGACAAGGCCACAATTGTATAATTTGTTTAAAACAAATGAAATAGAATAAGTTCATACGGAGGAGCGCATGAAAAAAGGGGATAGAACACGGGAGCACATCATTATAAAATCGGCTGAAATTTTTAACCAGAGAGGATATGCCGGTACATCGCTAAACGATATTATTGCCGACACCGGAATCAAGAAGGGGGGCATCTATCGACATTTTTCCAGTAAAGACGAGATAGCGCTTGAAGCCTACAATTATGCTGCTAGCATGGTCACCAGAAAATTTTTAGAGGCGGTCGATCAAGAGCAGTCTGCGTCAGGAAGGTTGATTGCTTTTTTTCGTGTTTATGAGGATGTTATCAACGATCCGCCATTTATTGGAGGGTGTCCCATGCAGAATACGGCTGTGGAGAGTGACGATACTCATTCGGAGCTTTGTGGTCGGGCAAGGCAAGGGTTGCATACCTTCTTGGATATGATGAAAAGTATTATTCGTGACGGCATTCAAGCTGGGGAGTTTAGAGAGGATCTGGATTTGGATGCGCTAGCATCATTTGCATTTTCCTTGTTGGAGGGGGGGATTTTGCTCAGCAAGTTGGATGGGGATAACAAGCACATGTTAATGAATATAAAAATCTTCTCGTCCTATTTGCAGCAATGCTGCTTAAAGACCAGTTAATCTGGTGTACTGGCACATCGGAATGGAACCGGGCATAATCGATGACAGCTCAAATAGGGCTGCATTCAAAATATATCAAGGACAGATTAAATACCTGGAAAATCTCCAGTGATCTAGGATTGACAGCAAAGCATACAATCTAAAACAAAAAAATAACCCCTAATTGAGAGCCCTGCAAAACGAATACAGTCGGGTGGTACAAGAAGCACAAGTGAACCTTGCCTACAGTTTATCGGAATCAACCCGGAGGATTCAGTGCCGGATGCCTCTCAGTTGTCGCGGTTCCGTAATCACCGGCTGGGGGCGAGTCAGGTAGGAGATGTCCTGAAACATGTGGTCAGCCAGTGCATCGAAAGAGGCTTGGTGAAAAGCCAAACCATTATCATGGATGCGATTCATACGCAGGCAGGTAACCCCAAGCAAAGGCCACTCGACGTGCTGCGAGACGCGGCTAAGCGTCTGTTTCGTGTCGTCACCAAACGCCATCCGAAGCTGGAGAAGAAGCTACCCAAGCTCCCCCGCGTCAAAAGTGAACAGACGGATGCCGAGCCCATCATGCTGGCTTACCTGGTGTTACTTGGCGAGACGGTAGAAGAATTGTTGCCGGATCAATCTTGTTTCAGCATTTGCCCCCCAACTATTCTGTCCTATTGTTTTGTCGTATTTTACCTGCTTTTCTCCATCCTGTTTATTTCTCAGTAGCATTTTCAGCAGCTGCAAGCTCTGTTCCCAAAGAACAAAGTGCTAAAGCAGTTTCCAGAGTTTTTACAGGATTAACTGTGGGGATGGTTTTAGGCATTCCAATCACATCATTATTGGGGAATCAGTTGAAAATTTTGGTTAAGCCACAATTGTGGTTTAACATTGCGGCCACTTGTTTCATTCTTGCAGCATTGTACTCCGTATATTCTTATTTTGCTGAATATCTTAGAATAGTGACAAACATGAATGGTAAAACGATAAGTATCATGTTAATTCTTTTCGGAGCGAGCGGTGTTTTCGGTAATCTACAGGCAGCTAAGCTATTAAGCAAGAGTGTAGTTAAAACAACCATTTTTTATCCTCTGCTGCTCGGAATCATTTATTTGCTAGTATTTTCTGTAGGAAATTACACGATTCCGATGATCCTTATTATCATTGCGTGGGGAGCTGTTTTTACAAGCGGCCTCATTATAAGCCAAACCTGGCTAACCTTGAGGCCTCAGAGGTTAGCCAGGTTTGGCAACAGCTTGTTTGTATCCTTTGCAAATTTGGGTATAACAATAGGCACCGCCTCAGGTGGCTGGTTCTTATCCCAAATGGGAACACACCAGATTGTATGGAGCGGTATATTGTTTCTGATGCTTGCATTCATCTGCATTGGAGTAAAAATCAAGCTCTTTGATTTAAAAGAAGTTAAGGTTTAAATGTTAATGTCACCACTGGAGACCGGTGATGTTGGTGTAGCTGAAAATATGTTGATCATCTGAAAATTGAAGGAGAAGCAGACAATTTGAAATGATCGTTGTACTGCCTTTTAAACTTAATAAGCCAGCGGTAGTCTGCTGAAACGTATTTTGATCCAACATTGAATCTAACGAAGAGCAGAGCGGAGAGGTACATCTTGCTTGAAGCGGAAAAAATTTTAAAGAAAACTTAAAAACGTCTATATCTTGATGGACGAGCTGGGGAACTAAATTTTCGACAGGGTTATCCTGTTACTCGTTATCGGATTCAGAATGAGTCGGATTAACTTCTATTCTAAATTTAATGATGACTGATCTCTCTCTTATACTAAAATTAATAATTCTGCGGCCTCTACGGAGATTTTTTGATTTTCTTAGCCTAGCGGCTTCTAGAAGAAAGAGAAGGCAAAAATAGCCTCTTATACTAACCATAGAATGCATCTATATAAGTTCAACTAATGATTTTAGGCTTAATGAGTTTTCGTAAGGAAGATTCCATGCGGACGCACAAACGGTTAATGATGGCCCATCTATCTTTGGAGATCTCGTCCATGAAGTCCTTCACATTCTTACGAATCTCGGCCACCGTATGATAAAACACATTGTTGATGACATCGGCTTTTAGCCATTTCCATAGCCCTTCGACTACGTTAAACTGCGGGCTATACGGGGGCAAAAAGGAGAATTCCAACCGATCTTTCTGCTCTTCCAGAAAAGGTTGCAGTAATTTCGCATGATGAATGCGGGCATTGTCCAGCACCATCACCATTTTGCCTGTAGGGTAGTGGGCGCCCATCACCAAGCCATCCAGCCCTTTCTCTTGACCCAGCCGCCTTTCCCATTCTTGTTGATCCGTTGGTTGAATTTCCATCATCATCACTCGTCTCGTTGATTTTCCTTATCTATTCGACGTGCGAATCGGAAATCCATTCCAAGATTCGTGAAACTTTAGTTGAACTTATATAGTTCTTCGTATATGAAGGTGAAGTCCACCAGTTCGTTAATTTGACGGAGCATGTTGCCCTTCGACACTACGATGTCATACAATGCCGCATAGGGACTCAGAACCAAAGATTGTTGTTGCCGAATCATCCACTCTCACCTGCTTTTCGTGATGACTTCATTATACGGCAAAAAAGGTACAACCTCTTCAACTTTCTTGAAGGATTGTACCTTTTTCTACGAGAGAGACTTTTTCAGTGGCCTCTTCAAAACCGAGGGCTTTTTTGTGCTTGTTTAGCAGGATGAAAATATGTTAGCTACCAATTTTTCTGTAGCAGGACTGAGGACTTTATTTTTTTTGCGGATTAATCCAACAGGTAAAGCGAATGAAATATCATCGATGTCACGAATAGCGTATTGATGTGAATTGGCAACGAAATTGCTAGGTAGCATAGCAATACCAAACCCTTGTAGTACAAGATTTAAAACCATCTCCATGTTTGCTGCATCGTAATTAGAGTGTAAATGAAAGCCATGATGAAGAAAAACATGCTCTATTTTTCGCCGATAATCACACAATTGTCCAGTTAAAATGAAATTTTCATCTTCCAAATCATACATGTAGATTTTTTCTTGTGTAGATAATGGATGGTCGATTGGCAGTATCAAACAAAGCTTTTCTT
Organism: Paenibacillus sp. PvR008; assembly: GCA_040544055.1. GTDB lineage: Bacteria > Bacillota > Bacilli > Paenibacillales > Paenibacillaceae > Paenibacillus. The sequence goes on along the minus strand of JBEUOG010000025.1, from coordinate 17,206 downwards.
CATATAGCGGATAAAATTCAAGATTTAATTCTGGTGATGGAGGGGGACATGCTGCTTTTATCTGACTACCACATTGGACAACAGCTTGAAATGTCTGTAACAAACGAATTTCCATAATTCATTTCTCCATAGAAAACCGAATGGGGGAAAGAGAAGTAGAAGGCAGCTCAAAGTAGAATAGAAGAGGGAATGGATATGGGGCGGAAAAGCGAGAGCGCCCGCCTTTGAAATTCGTGTTGATACCGATAAACAAGATTCAAAATAACACGAATTTCAACAGCGGTTGGGGCCCCATATCCAATTCCCTCCCCCATGCTCAAACGTATGGGTTACACCAAGGACGCCGCAAGGCGCGTTTTTCTTAGAGGTGGTTTGGTATTTGGGGTAAGCGAGGCTGACCCACCATGCGGCTTATTCTCTTCTGCTGCATGCAGGTACCTCGCCATCTAACGGTTACTCTTACACATTTTGATAGGAATTCTTCGGCAATACAATTAAACGTTTGATATGAGTCGATTATACAAGTAAATAGCCTTGCGAGCAGGCGAATCCGGCTGCGTCGCAAGGCTTTCGTATTTTAAAATGCTTAGTTTCCGTTACTGCAAAGTGGTGACTGTCAAGGCATTACTTGCTGCCGAAAGGTTACCACCGTTATCGCTGCCCATGATCGTAAAGCTGTAATTGGTACCCGTTAGCAAGTTGACTACTTCGTAGCTTGTTTGTCCTTCCGTCGTGCCGACCAGCGTACTTCCGGCATAGATGAGATATCGGTTTGCGCCAGTGCCGGCTGTCCAGGATAAGGTTACTCTCGTTTTCCCAACGGTTGTTGCTTGCAAGCCGCTCGGAGGTGAAGGCGGTATCGCGTCAGGGGCAATTGACCCTACAGCTACGCTATAGCTGGTGTTTGTTGTATTTCCGCTCACCGTGTTGCCTCCAAGCTCAACGCCGGATCCTGCTGTTATTTTGATACCTCCGCTGTTACCCGTCACCTTGTTATTGATGATATCGGTATAATCAGGATTTCCTGCCGTCGAAGTACCTGTGCCGCTATCGCCGGCAAGATGAATGCCCCAGAAACCAGTTGCGCCGTTCCCATCGATCAAATTGCTTCGAATAATAGTTCTGGGCGCTTTCCCCAAATAAATTCCTGATGAATTGGAAACTTTGTAAAAATTTCGGATCGTGTTTCGCTCGATGGTCGTGTCTGGTGTGTCAAACAGTACCCAAACACCGTACTTGCTGCTGTCAATAACATTATCGTGAATATAGTTATATGAACCTGTCGCATCATGAATATAGGTAGTCCCGCCGGAGTTGCCTAGCCCCACTCCACCTCCCCTAGAGACACCCGTAATGGTATTGGCGTATACTTCGTTCAAATATTCATCTTCGCCATGTAGATCGATGGCATCAATGGCGCTATTCGTGATGGTGTTGTTACGAATCACGTTATTATGCGTGTAGTTTTGCAAAAGAACTCCATGGCGGATATAAGGACCGAGGATTGTGTTATTCTGCGCCACGTTGCGTGCAGAATCGTCATTCTGTCCGATATGATCCTCATGATAAGTACCTTCTAACACAATGCCGTAACCCGCTCCGCCTCCACCTACGTCCGTCGCATTCTTAATTGTGCAGTTCTGGACTACGACATCCTGAGCCCTCGTAATTTTAATGGCATTGTTTTTGAACTTCTCGATGGTTATCCGGTCAATCGTAACATTGTATGACTTATTGCTAGTAGTGCTGTCGTACAGGATTTGGATGCCATGATTAGGCCCACCGGCATCAGGGTTACTCGTGGTCGAGTCGGAAGAATATGTTTTGTTCCAAATAGAAGTGATGCTGAAATTTTTTAAATAAACGTTATTAACCCCTTTCCCACGCATGACGTAAGAGGTAATGGGGCTAGAGGTTTTGTCAGTATTGTCGAAATTTGATTTCAACACAACACCCAATTGGCTTTCTCCACGGATATTAACACCCGATTTAAGCTGAAAATGAGTGGATGTATCATTGGGATCTGGGGAATTTAAGTTATACGTCCCATTCGGTAAATAGATTTCATCGCCCGCTTTTGCCGCAGCTATGGCGGCGCGGATCTTGGCTGCATCGTCCGCAGCAGAATCCGCCGTATTGGCCCCATATTGGGTGACCAGATTGAGGGTGGAGCCGGTTTTGCTGTTCGACATATGGATGGTGTGCGGAGTTCTTCCGTCATTTTCATACATGCCAGGCCACGGGGGATCCGCTGCTGCCGCATGTCCGCTGTTGGCCCCGACACCATAAACAGCCATCGCCAATGATAAAAGGAGCAACTTACCTTTGCTCTTTTGTTTCATTACTTTCCCACCTTTCAAAAATGTGAATGATTGCATTTTCGCAACCGTTTCCAATATCCAGTATAATAAATTTTTCCAGTAGCGTCTTGTGTTTTTTGCAGGTAAAAGTTTATAATTTTTGGCTTGTTAACTTGGTGGAACACATACACGTTTATCCATGATTAACTACATGCTAAGCAGGTGCTTGATCGCAATTTCGTATTTTAACAGAATTTTAGGAAGCTCGGGAAAAAGATCAGAGAGCCTTTGGTCCACGGACGTAATCAGCGAGTCCACTTGATTATCAGCATTGCTTCAGCTACCAGGTATCCATTACGTATGATGACCATACTGTGCACATGGCGGTTACGAAAAGCATCCATCATTTCTGCCAACTGAGCCGAGTCCATTCCCTGCGCTTCCGGTGTGGTTGTCCCATATCTATGGAATTGTTATTACTCTATCCGAAGAAAAATTTGTATTTTCACCATGGTTAAATGAAATGTCGGCCGGTGGTTATTCGATTAATGGATATTTCGATTTGTCTATATGCTGAAGATGAGAGACATCATCCTATTATGGATTACGCCTATGCAAAAGTATGACAAACCGAATTTGAGTCTATGTTTGTAATTTCGGGGGGAGTGCTCAATTTGAAAGTGAGGACTGCCATGCTCGGTATTTTACAAATTAAAATTGCTAGGCCGGTAATTCTTTTGAGTTTAAAGTCCGGAAGGATGAAACTGACCTATGGTATCGGATGGCGGGTAGCGAAGATTGGGAACCAAGTGTTTTTCTTGTTTATAGGATATTGCATAGTTATAAACATGTGAATAAGCGAATAGAGTCATAAGTGTTAGAAGAAAATAAAGTACGAGACTGAAAAATAAGGGTATGAGGCTCACTCAACGTCTGGGTTATTTATTCGGCGTTAGCCGAACCCCATTTACTCATTAAAATAGGTTGTGATATTTACTTGTAGTGTTTTGTTGTTTTAATTAGATCTTTTTTATTTGTTCTGTTGTGTGCCCAGCAAGCCGTTAATTGCTAGTTGGTGAAAGTCCAACCGAGGTAAGAGCCAAGTCGCCTCGTAGCTGACAGGCAACTGGTGGAGAAATTCTAAGGTTGAAGCCCTGTGACCAATTTGGACACTGCCTATATTTTAGTTCCTCAAGCAATTAGGCCCAGAACCAGCAACCAAACGATAAACCATAATGTTACCAACAAATGGAAATAATCCTGCGGAGTAGAGCAAGAACCTTGTCACTACCACGCATATATCCGAATTCCATTATTGGGAAAATTATGTTAAATAGGAGTAATTAAATAATTAAACCAGTCAATTGGAACGAACAAACAAGTGAGTATGCGAATATTTTTTGGGAACAGAATCCAAAGCAGTTTTGGCTTGATACGGAAATCCCTATTTCAAAGGATAAAAAAACTTGGGAGTCAATGGACACGGACATATGTTCAAAATCAAATATTTTATACAAATGTCTTTCTCATAGCAGACTTGTTGATTAACCACTAAATGGTAGCAAAAGAGTCGTCAACCCGGTAAAACAGATTGCTCTGATGTACAAAGCTCGCTGGCAAATAGAGGTGTTCTTTCGCTGGATCAAGCAGCATTTGAACATTCCGACGCTTTTTGGCACAACAGAAAATGCCGTCTATGGCCAACTGTTCTCCGCACTGATTGTCTTTGTGCTGCTCAAATGGCTATTTGATGGCGCAAAGCACACGTTGCCCCTTCATGCGAAGCTTTCTTTTGTTCGCTTTACTCGTTTGCTGCTTTGCGATGGTTTACCTGTTGAATGGATGATACGCATACATCGCATGATTCATTTTGATTACCAACCTATCAAACTTACATATTCCGGTTAATCAACAGGCCTGATATTGCGCCATATATCGGCAGGCTGGTCGAAAATTCGCTGCTTGAGGTTAATCCGGGCATATTGGAGGCGGCGCATGCGATGGGAGCGACCCCTTTTCAGGTTATTCGTTACTTCTTGCTCCCCGAAGCGTTCAGTTCCCTCATTCTGTCGTTAACAACAGCCGCAATCGGCTTGATTGGAGCCACTGCCATGGCAGGTGCGAACGGCGGCGGCGGGGTTGGTGATCTGGCGATATCGTACGGCTATCAGCGGTTCGATACGATTGTTACGTTAATTACCGTCGTGATTCTTGTTGTATTTGTACAAGTTGTTTAGTCCTTGGGTAACCTATTGTCCCGTAAAGTACGTAGGGGTTGATTTTTATAATGAATTTATGGATTTTAGTTTTGCGCCCGCCCATATTGGCGGGTTTTTTCGTCGCGGACGCAAAGCCCAGCGTAGTCGGGAGGGTAAAGGCCTCTTTCCCTTTCACGTTATAGTTGTAGAAAGAAAATAAAGTATTAGACTGGAAAATAAAGTTGTAGACTGAGAAAATAAAGTCTTAGACTAACGATGCATCATTAACCGAGGGACGGGCAGATTTGTTTAAAACCAGCGAGACTGAGCAATTTCCAGAGATCGCTCTTTTGGCGAACCGAAGAGTGTGGCTGATCAGGAAACTATCTGCGCTTGGAAAGTAATGTTAGCTGTTGAGTAAAGTGAAATTCCGCAAAAAATATCAAAACAGAGCGTTCCATCTGTCGTAAAGTGAGTATATCGATATGGAGGCATTAAAGTGAATTATAAGGATTTGGTAATCAAGGCCATTACCTATATTGAGGATCATCTGACCGATGAGAGATTAAGCACCAAGGTTATGGAGGCTGCGGGCTATTCGCCGTACCATTTTCACCGGATCTTCCTATCGGTTACGAGAAACTCCGTCTCGGAGTACATACGCAAGCGGAGATTGACACAAGCAGCATACGATTTATTTTATACCAACCAAAGGATCATAGATATTGCCATCCTGTACCGGTTCGAGTCTCAGGAATCCTTCGCCCGAGCCTTTGGGAAAATGTTCTCCATCTCGCCTGGACAATTTCGAAAGCAAAGGGACATGAAGGACACGCTGTTCCGGGCAATGGAGAAGCTTCCTTTGGATGAAGTGGGGCTACAGCATTTGAATAAGAGCGTCTCCCTCGTGCCAGCTATTGTCTGCCTGAATAAGCTGCATCTGGTCGGCATGTCGATACCGGGTGTCAATTCGGACGAAGTCGGAAAGCTATGGCGGAGCTTTAGGCAGCGTTTGTTTGAAATTGAGCGAAAGCCGGATACGGAAGACATATTTTATGCGGTCATTGAACTTACAGGTAGGCAATGGGAAGTCACGTATATCGCTTGTGTCGAGGTGGCTAGCGAGGAGAGTGTAGTTCCCTTGGGAATGGTCGCTAAGCTGCTCCCAGCTGTAACTTATGCGGTTTTTACTCATAAGGGGACATTATCGAGACTCAACGATACGTTGCAGTACATTTATGAAACCTGGTTACCCCAGTCAGGCAGCGTTCGTACGAATTACCCGGAGTTTGTGCGTTACGACCATCGATATCTAGGACCGATGAACGAGGATTCGGTATTAGACATATATATTCCCGTTGGCTCGCCATAATAGGAGCATGTAGCTCAAGGAGAGGAAGAAATCAAGATGAACAAAATAGAAGACATTGTTGAAGGATATGCAGGTTGCTGTGAGGTACAAATTACCGACAACGCATTGAAGGTGACCGTTCCCATGATCGTGATGTATCCGACAGATGCACCGGAACAGACTGATAGGTTAGGGCCGTACTCGTTGGAGGTGGCCAGAGACGCAGCGCCGCTGGAGGGAAAATTTAGACTAGTCCTCATTTCACACGGTACAGGCGGTTCACCGCTTGTGTACCGGTCGCTCGCTCGGCATTTGGCGCGCAACGGCTTTATCGTTGGCCTTCTCGAACATCCATTTAATAACCGCAATGATAATAGTTTGGAAGGTACTGTCCAAAACCTCACCTATCGCCCCCGGCACCTTCGCATGGCAGCCGACTGGTTTTTTGAAGATGAGAGGTTTAAGGGGCTTCTACAGCCGGGAGGCCATTCGGTCATCGGGCATTCCATGGGGGGCTACACCGCGCTTGCAGCAGCTGGTGGTATCCCGACCTCCTTCCCTACTGAGAGCCCGGATGGGAAGCCGCAGCAGATCGATGTCCCTCATGATTCACGCATCCGGTCCCTGATTTTGCTAGCCCCGGCGTCCGTTTGGTTCCGTAATGAGGGAGCATTAAACAACGTTCGGCTCCCCATTCTCATGTTGGATGCCGAGCGAGACCCTTACGCACTTCCTTTTCACGCGCAGATCATCATGAATAGTGTTGCTGAACCGCAAATGATTCGCTATCGGACGGTGGAGAATGCCGGACATTATTCCTTCCTGACTCCTTTCCCAGCTGAGATGATTTCACCAGACTTTCCCCCCTCGCAAGACCCGCCCGGCTTTGATCGCGTGCAATTTCACGAAACGCTGAAGGCTGAAGTAGTAGAGTTTCTGTTGACTTAACATTAGGAACAATCACTTTCCGTCGAAATCAAATGTTAACTGAGTGTTCGATTAACTAATCGTTACGCTAACTGGGGAATGTTAGTTCAATATCAGGCTGCAACAGCAGCGGCAGTCTAAGACTTTATTTTCACGTCTTAGTCCGCCGCTGCTTACTTTATTGGAACAGTCTAAAACTTATTTTGCGAAGGCTGCCAAATTAATAATTGAAAAACCACATTAGATCAACAACTCCAGTCTAGAACTTTATTTTCAACGAACAATAGTACACGAGCGAGCCGTTGGATTGTTCTGCAAATAGCAAGCCATCATGAAAGTTCCCGTCACTTTCAGGTATAACCATATTATAATCGAGAGGTATTTGAGAAACTTCAAGAGTTGGCGTGTTGCTAGATGCGAAGCCTGTGCTCGTCGTTGTGAATGCAGTACATAAAAGTAGTAAAGCCTCTTTTCTCTATGATCTGCTATTTGCCGATACAACTTCTCCTACTCTAGCATATGCATATAACATATCTCTTCGCAGTTGAGATCAACTCAAGGATGGTTTATATCCGTCTGAACAGGGGACTCGCAAATGAGAGATTTAAAGGAGGTAATTGCTTTGGGAAGAAAGAAACGAAGTGGCTTTAAAAATAAAAGAATTTCGGTAGACGTCAGACAATCTTCTTCAGCTCAGACGGGACAAGGTGGCAACCCCATCTCTATCAATGCTTCTGATGTCGGGGTCGTAAGAACAGATATTCAAAATAAATAATCCGATAAAAAAAGCTATGCAAACAACGCGTGCCGGTGCATAATCGGCACGCGTTGTTTGAGCTTAGCCTGAGTTATTCATCATCTTTCAAGAACATTCCGGTCATTAATCTCGTATACTCTGCATCAGTTTCACGGGACGCAAATAATCGGCAATGCTCATAAAGCCCAATATATTTAATGATACAGGATTTATTATCGACCTCAAAGGCTTTTTCCAAACCGTCGATTAGATATTGAAAACCAACGTCAAATGCCCCTCTGCTTAAATAATAGTGAGCCAGCTCATACAGAAAAAGAATATATAAATCTGGCGTGATCTTGTGTGTATACGTAACGATAGATTTTTCCCGCGCCATAAAGGCTGTAATGTCTGTTTCGAACTTGTTAAGAAAATAATCTACCTTGATATCCTGCTGATTGGCGGCTCTGACGATTTTAAACAAACCGTGCATCAGCTCCGTTTGTGAAGCTTCAATGCATGTAACATAATCCAGAATGGCGCTTACATCCCCGGTTAGCATTTTATATAAAAATATACTGGACCGTGCCCATTCTTTGCATTTGTTCAGCCAGTATTGTGTTTCCTCATCCGTTTCCTTCACCCAGCTTAGATCAGCATACGCGTAAGTATATTGTAATGCTTGCTTGTAGTTTCCTTGGGCCTCACAAATGTTCGCACGAAGATAGTTAGAATAGGCCATATAAAAGAACATTGGTCTTTGTGGCTTTTTGAGTGGCTCCTGATTAACCTTATTGGGTTGGTGCATGAGAAGGTATTGAATATTAGCCTCATCGTCCATATCCTGAGCCAAGTCCTTGGCTAAATCCCATAATTCCCTTTGCATATAGGCAATCGCCAGTTCTCTTAATGCGTCAAGTCGGTCTATATCATCAAGCTGATCCAAAAGGGGGAAAACCCGGTTAGCAGCATACGCGTTTTGTTCTTTATCGGGTCCCAGCCCAAGAATAAACAAGCGATACTGGCACAAGGCCAAGCGTTCTGAACGTCGGCCTTCCTCCCTTTTGACGATATTTTTGTAGAGAAGGGCTGCGGCGGCATGTTTGTCATGTATGAAAAAATCCTCAGCTACTTCGAACAACAGAGGGGCGTAATTCGTGTTATCCAACCATAAATAGATGGTTTGCCGAATGCAATCCAGTTTGCCCAGTTCTTCACATCGGTATAAAAAAGGTTTAATGTTACGCCAATCGGGTACAGCTTCAACCAGACATTCCTCGATGTAATGCTCATAAAAATGGCCTGGATTCAGTCGCATACCGTATGTAACCCGATCCAGTTGCTCTACCGAGAATGGCATTTTTTTGCCCAATATCGCATGGACTGCCCCCGCTTCTATATCCGACATTTCGCAAAATTGGGTTATGCTTAGGTCTTCTCGTGCCATGAATTGCTCCAGCTCTGTGCGTATCGTGGTTGTATGCTCCAAATAAACCACCCCTTTCACAATCCGGATGCTAAATCAGCGTTTATCTGAACATATTATAGCACCGTTTTGGCAATGTTTGTATGTAGAAAGGAGCAGCCTCATGGGGTGAGACTACCCCGTTTATTAAAAGGGGAGCGTCTATTCCACCCGCTTCGCAGGCGTTGTCTTCATTACGGCGTAGCCATAGGGTGGGAGCTCGGCGCGGAAGCCTTTCGCTCCTGCGGACCACTGGCTTTCGCCAAAAGCCAATTCCCATTCCTGCTCGGGAATGTCCAGCTCCAAGACGTGGCTCTTACCGGAACGGTTAAGCAGCACGAGCAGCCCCTCTTCCTCACTGCGGCGCTCATAGGCGAGTGCTGCGCCCTCCGGCTCTGCCTCCAGAAAAGTGAGGCATCCCGCAGCACGCAGCGCTGGGTGCTCCTTACGCAGCGCAATCAGCTCGCGGTAAAAGTCGAACAACTCGCGGTCCTGCTTGCCGGGGTCCCACTCCATGCACTTGCGACAGCCTGGATCGGCATCTCCATCCAGACCGATTTCGTCACCGTAATAGATGCAGGGCGCGCCCATGTATGTGAACTGGAACAGAGCGGCCAGCCGCATCAGCCGCTTGTCATCGCCGCACAGCGTCAGGAGGCGCGGCGTGTCGTGGCTATCCAGCAGATTGAAGGCAACCTCGGATACCTGCTGCGGATAGCGGGCCAACTGCCGTCCGATGGCAAAGGCGAAGCTTTGGGCATCGGTTTCTTTTTTGACGAAAAAATCATTCACCGCGTAAGTAAAAGGATAATTCATCGTCGCATCGAACTGGTCACCCTGTAGCCATTCAGACGATTCATTCCATATTTCACCCAGAATGTACGCATCCGGGTTAGCCTGTTTGACCGTGGTGCGGAACTCCCGCCAAAAGGCGTGATCCACCTCATCTGCCACATCCAGCCGCCACCCGTCGATGCCGATCTCTTCGATCCAATGTTTTGCCACGTTCAGCAGGTACTTTTTCACCTCGGGATGCTCGGTGTTCAGCTTGGGCATCATCGGCTCCAGCCCGAAGGTATCGTAGGTCGGTGTATCATCAACCACTTCCAGCGGGAAGCTATGTACGTGGAACCAGTCCTTGTAAGGGGAGGCTTCGCCTTTTTCCAGCACATCCACGAACGGCTTAAAGGTACGTCCCGAATGGTTGAACACTGCATCGAACAGTACCCGGATTCCCCGGTCGTGGCAGGCATTCACCAGTTTTTTTAACGTCTCCTTGTCCCCAAAATGCGGGTCCACCTCCATATAATCCTCGGTATCGTATTTATGATTGGTCGTCGCCTTGAAGACAGGAGTCATATATATGGCGTTAATCCCCAGCTGGTTCAGGTGGTCCAGATGATCCAGAATACCCTGTAGATCGCCACCGAAAAAATTGTCTCTTCGCGGTGTGCCACCCCATGCCTCGGTACCTTCTGGGCTAATCGAGGGGTCACCGTTTGCGAAGCGTTCCGGGAAAATTTGATAAAATACCGCATCCTTCACCCATGCAGGTGGCTTGAGAATATCAATTGGATTCAAAAACGGGTATTGGAACAGGCTGTCTGCATTTTGAGGCTCTTGGGTGGTAAAGTCGTCCTCGTTCATCCATATTTGTTCTTCTCCGTCTTCCAGCAAAAATCCATATTTCAGCCGGCGATGAGTGGGCTTTACGATACACTCGTAGTAATCAAATCTGCTGTCGGTGGCGAATTTGGACATCGGAATGAGCTGTCGGGTGCGATCCCAGTCGTATTTGTCTCCGGTTAGAGCGTGTACCGCGGTCAGGTCATTTTTCTTCACACGAAGCCGTAAAAATAGGGTTGAATCATCATAACCAAAAGCCCAATTTCGCTTCGGATGGTGGTATATTGCTTCCAGCAGCATATGGCATTCCTCCTATTTTGCGAGCAGTAGAATTTGAAATCATGTAGCATATATCGTATAAGGTAGTTATTAACCTTTTTACGCGGGTTATGTACCATAAATGCTATGATGCCCATTACTATAAAAGAAAAACGATAAGTAGGTGTGCGTGAATGAAAACAAATGTGTTATATATCGAGGACGATCAGGATATCGGCGCTTGGATGCATCAGTATTTGGAAGAGCGGAATTACGCTGTGGTGTGGCTACGCAGCGGGGATGGAGCTGTGGAAGCATCCCATACATGCCAGCTTGTGATTCTGGATGTGATGCTACCCGGTCTGGATGGATTTACGATTGGAAAAAGGCTCAAGAAGGAGCGGCCGGAGCTTCCGATTCTTATGCTGTCAGCCCGAACCTCCATTGACGATAAGCTGCAAGGGCTGGATTTTGCCGATGATTATGTGACGAAGCCCTTTCATCCGGATGAGCTGATTGCACGGATGGAGATTTTGCTGCGTCGATCGGGAACTGTGCCCGAAGAATCCTTACAACTGGGACATCTCACGGTGTACCCTCCTGATAACCGTATTGTGAACCGTGATACCGGGGAAGAAATTACGTTAACAGGCAAGCAATATCATATTTTCGCTTATTTGCTGCGGCATTTGGGCCAGATTATGACGAAGGAGCAAATGTATGAAGCCGTGTGGGGCGATCCATATATCGACGGGGACAAAACCTTAATGGTTCACATCCGGCATCTGCGCGAAAAGCTGGAGGTTGATCCTGCCACACCCCGCATCATTGAGACGATCCGTGGTGTAGGCTATCGGGTAAAGGCATAATGAACGGACTGCGAAAGGGATGGAGAAGGTTACGCCGTAAGCCTGGAGCAGAGAAGGGAACACGTTTCCGAAGTTCGCTGTTGTTCCGCTATCTGGTCATTATTGTAGTTGCCATGATGCTGTTGCCGACGGTGCTGCCTGCCACGATGCTTATATATAGCATGTTGTCTAACTGGGAGAAGAATCTCAAGCCTAAAAATCCATATTACCCTTCCAGTAACCATACCGAAAATAACTGGCGTCGCGAAGCTGTAGCCTTGAAGGGAGCCACACCAGAGCAAATCTCAGCCCATCTGCGAAAAATACAGCGGGATACGTTTCCCGATTCTCAGATATTTTGGGTGGATGCAACCGGGAAAACAAGGCTGGAGCTACCCACACAACCTAACATTCCAAAACAATGGAATGCGGCGCAGGCTATAGCTTTTATGAAGCAAGTAAGCTATGAGGGGCCGTTTACTGTAGTGGCCTTTATTGGCGAGGGCAAGGATGATGTGGATCAGGGCTATATGGTATTAAAAGTGCCCCGTTCGTTCTTTGAACAGCCGCCTACAGATAGTAACATGTTGATGTACTACCTCTTTTTTATTGTATTGGTCCTGGCAGCTTTTATATTCGTATTTCTCCTGTTTTTTGGAGGCATTCGGCGCAGACTGGTGCGGCTTCAGGCGGCCATGTCGCAACGGGGAGAGGATGGATTACCCATTCTCGTCAGCACCGGACGGCCGGATGAAATCGGCAAGCTGGAGGAAGCGTTCAATCAGATGGTTGAGCAGTTGGCAGAGAGCCGGGGACGTGAGCGTCAGGAGGAAGATTTGCGGAAAAGGTTGGTCGCCGATCTGTCACACGATATTCGGACGCCGCTTACGGTCGTGCGCAGCCATCTGTACACACTGGATGCGGAAAATCTTAGCAGCAGAGGGAAGCAGTCTATTACACTGATGGAAAACAAGTTAAAAGACCTCGGAAGTCTGATCGACAACCTGCTCACCTATAATCTCCTGTCCAGCGGTAAATACACATTGAATAACGAACCGCGTGATATCCTGCGACTGGTGCGGGAATGTGCGGCCAGTTGGTATCCGGTTTGGGAAAAGGAAGGGTTTGAGGTAGATATCGACTTGCCCGAGCATAGTATCGTGTGGAAAGTCGATGAGCAAGGCTTCCGCCGTCTGCTGGACAATCTTTTTCAAAATGTAGTTCGTCACGCTGCCTCAGGCCGATATATCGGTATCCATGTGCAGGAACATAACGGGAGAGAGGCATTGGTCATCGGGGATAAAGGGCCAGGAATGGAACAACGGTCCAGTGAAAAAGGAGCCGGGATTGGCTTGGCGATTACAGAACTTTTGGCTCGTGAAATGAATCTGGAGAGGGATATTGTCAGTTCATCTGCCGGGACACAAATCCGTTTTTTAAACAAAACTTAAACAAAGGTTCCCTTGGCTTTAAACTTGGCACGTTACGATAAGTGTCGAGGTGAGGAACATGAACGAATACATTATTGAAACGAACGGTCTCAGCAAAATGTACAAAGGACGCCCTGCGGTCAACCAACTGGATCTGAAAATAGGGCGGGAAGATATTTACGGCTTTCTCGGCCCGAATGGAGCGGGGAAAACGACAACCATCCGCATGCTGCTCGGACTCATTCGCCCAACCCGGGGAACGATCCGCATATTCGGACAGGATATTCGCAGACATAAGCTCGATATTTTGCGTAAAGTCGGCTCGTTGGTAGAGTATCCTTCATATTACGGTCATTTGAACGCAATCGAAAATCTGGAGGCCATTCGCCGCATTTTGAATGTGCCCAAAGAGAACATTGCGGAAGTGCTGGAAGTCGTTCGACTGACCAAGCATGCCAAACGCCCGGTCAAGGGCTACTCGCTGGGGATGAAGCAACGGCTTGGTATCGCCGCCGCGCTGCTAGGCAATCCGGAATTGCTTATTTTGGACGAGCCTACCAATGGTTTGGACCCGGAGGGCATTCAGGAAATGCGCGCATTGATTCAGGCGATGCCCAAGGAACGAGGAATCACCGTACTGGTATCCAGCCATCTGCTGAGCGAAGTGGAACATATGGCGAATACGGTGGGAATTATCCGCGAAGGAGAGCTGGTTTTCCAGAATACGATTCACAATCTCCGTCAGGAATCCGCAGGTGGCATTCGCATCGTCACGTCCGACCCGGAAACAGCCCAGCTCATTGCACGTGAGCAGGGTTATCATTCGGTGAGGGACGGGGCTGCTCTGGATTTTGAAAACATGAATGATGCGGCCGTGGCGCTGCTGGTCAGAAGGCTGGTCGAAAATACGCATGCTATATACCGTGTAGAGGAACGCCGCAAATCCCTGGAGGATATGTTCATGCAGGTCGTCGGCAAAGGAGGGACTTCCCTATGATGCTGCGGGCGCTGACTGCGGATCTGCTCAAAGCGCGCAGAAAGGGTATCTGGTTTCTGGTGTTCCTTGGACCACTAGGGCTAGTGGCGATGCAGGCGCTGAATTTCGGGCTTCGTTATGATTATCTGATTCCGCGCAGCAAGGGTCATCTGTGGGAAGCCTTGATGGATAACATCGCTATGTTTGTTCCCCTTGCGCTGGTGTTAGGGGCCACGATGGTCGCTTCCATGCTGGCGAATGTGGAGCATTCGTCCAACTCCTGGAAGCAGTTGCTGACCTTGCCTATCTCCAGATTCAGTGTCTATATGGCCAAGCTGACGGTGGCTATCGGGATGCTGTGTGTATCTTGCCTGCTCCTTACCGTTGGGACGTGGGGACTGGGAATGATACTTGGATTCGGGGGAGAGCCTGCTCCAATAGGAGAATTGCTGCGGCTCGGGTTTTGGCCCTTGGGTGGAACGCTACCGATTCTCGTACTGCTGTTGTGGCTAACGGTCACGTTTCATAATCAGGCGCTGCCTGTAACACTGGGCATTACGTTAGGCATCGGCAGCTTGTTTGCTTCCCAACTATCTGAATGGTTTCCGCTGGCTTGGCCGCAATTCGCATGGGTTGCACCTCAAGCGTGGATGTTTGCGTCCATCGGCTGCGGAACGGGTGCGCTTCTCAGTCTACTGACGGCGGCTCATTTTAGCAGAAAGGATGTGGCGTAATGTTCGGAGGATATGTACGACTGCTTTCTGTCGAACGTTTGAAAATGGCCAAGTCGCCCGTCTGGCTGCTCGCGCTCGTCAGCCCGGCAATTGCCGTCCTGATTGGTCTGCTGGCCAATTCTGGAGGGAATTGGCATGTACTGCTGGCTGCCATGCTTACAGTACATGCGCTGCTGTTCATGCCGATGCTGACCGCCGTATTTGCATCCATGGTCTGCCGATTCGAGCATGGGGGCGGCGGCTGGAAGCAACTGCTGTCGTTGCCATTATCCCGCGCCAGTCTCTACGCGGCCAAGCTGACGATGATTATGGCCTTGGTCGGACTGACTCAGCTATTGTTCGGGGGAGCGCTGCTGGGTGTCGGAGCTGTGCGAGACATGAACGGGCCGATCCCTTGGTCAGTCATCGCCCAAAGTCTGCTCGCAGGCTGGGTAGCCTGTCTGCCACTAGCTGCGTTACAGCTAATGGTGTCCTTCTTGTGGTCCAGCTTTGCCGCGCCGCTCGCTTTGAACTTTGTTTTCACAGTGCCCAATATTCTGGTCGCCAACTCACAGACCTATGGACCGTTTTATCCGTGGGCACAGCCTTTGCTGGCGATGATGCCTACCGGAAGAGACCGCTTCGGGGCTTTCATCGTACCAGTCGACACGCTGATTGCGGTTGTCCTGGGTAGCTTTGTTGTGTTTGGGATTGCGGGTCTGACGGTATTCCGTCGTAAAGAAATATAGGACGGAATATGAGGATTCGGCTCTATCTGTTTGGCTCTATTAAAACAAATGACCCTCTTATGGGTCATTTGTTTTAAAGTTATCGTTCTTCCGGGTCACATTTCAGCGTTGGTACATAGAGATCATTCAACTTCTAGCTCGGGAAGTTATTCTAAATGCGGCATAGGTCATCAGGGCATAAATAATACCGTACATCGCCCATGCGTCCAGGTTAGATTTAAAGGTACCAACTCATTAGAATATACCTTTGGCGAATATTGTGGATTGTTACCCACATTCATTGAGAAAAATTTATGAACGTAAAATATCAAAAGCGGGAATCGCGTTAATTAAAAATTTCGAGGGTGTGCGCCTGACAGCGTACAAGCCCGTTCCGACCGAAACGTATTGGACCATAGGGATCGGACGTCAAGCAGGGCATGACCATAACACAAGCTAAGGCCGATGCTATGCTGGTGGAGGATTTAGCCAATTACGAGGCGTATGTAAACAACCCGTCTTATGTGCCAGTGACGGACAAACTCACGCAAAGCCAGTTCGACGCGCTCACGAGCTTCTGCTACAACTGTGGGGCTGGAAGCCTGAGAGCACTCTGCAAAGGTCGTACAGCGGAACAGATTGGCGCCAGTATCACCAAATACAACAAGGCGGGGGGGTAAGTGCTGGCAGGACTAGCGCGGGTTCAGAGAGGCAGAGCTGGCCTTGTATAACAATCCGGATGCGGCAAAAGGGAAGGATGAAAAGATGGGAAAAGCAAATGTAATCTTATACGGCAAGCCTATTACGGACGTCGTTATGATTAACGATAAGACGTATGTTGCGTTGCGGGATGTGGGCGAGGCATTGGGCGCTGCTGTTGTGTGGGATGGTAAGACCAATACGGCTACAGTTACAAAGTAAATCATATTGAATAGCAAATCCCCTGCCAGCATATGAATTGGCAGGGGATTTTTTGTTAGGAGTCGTTAACCTTATCTCTTAAAATTAATTCCGAAGCTATTAAAGGTTCCCTGGACTTGTAGCAACGGTTCCATACACGTGTCCATTAGTGCGATAATCGCCACCCCGCCATTCCAGCGTGTAGTCCCCTGAACGCATACCATTTGAGTAGCCTTCATCTGCGCTTTTCCAAATAACTGTGTCGTGAGGAGGTATTTCCAATCTATCAATATACTCCTTATTTGACTGAATGTGCGTTAAATTGACCGTAGCTGTATGGTCAGAATAATTCTTCAACTTAAGTTTAATATAACCATATCTTCTAGGGATCTCAAAGGAAGTTTGCACAGTCGCACCTCCGGTTATACCGGCGTCAATAGCTTCCATGGATCTTTGAGGAGTTATGACATGGTCACCGGCAGTTGTTGTACCAGCATCTTGGGTCTCCGTAGTGGATGTATTCGCAGAATCACTTACGTCTGAATCCGCAAAAATTGCACTTGGTATGGCAACAGCCCCTAACAAACTCAAAGATAAAGCTGTTGTAATTAATTTGTTCTTCTTCATAGATTATTCCTCCTTATATTAAACTACCATCCTGAATCCGTGAAATAACTAAAGATACCAAAGTAGACCCCGTTGCGTACTTGCAACCATCACGATCTGACCTCCATAACAGTGAAAGAGGGG
>JBEUOG010000024.1:0-86116 GCA_040544055.1 Paenibacillus sp. PvR008 | reverse complement strand
TCCTTTCGTGTTGGAACCTAAGGATACCATATGATCGCCGGACTGGGTTATTTTTCTATGCAACGTTTTTTCGACAAGAACTTTTCACTGTCCAGTAAAATAAATAAAGCAGCTCCATGAGGAGGAGCATCTGCGGACAGTTCTTGCTCTAAAGTGCCCAGATCCACACGGTTCCCATATGTCTCTGCCACTGGTCTGTCCTTCAATGCCAAGGTCTTGCAGCGATACACCGACCCGCGAAGCTTCGTCCCCAGCATTAAACAAGGCCGCTTATACATGACCTTCCTCGTTATGCGAAGTCCAGACGATATGTTCATCCTTTCTGTACACCTGCCGGGCATCCAAACCGTTCTGGTGAGCATCCAGCACCTCTTCATGGGTCAGCAGAGAAAGTGTCCATGCATCGTTATTCCGCAGTTCTCCCCCAAACATCAGCGGAGATCGGAAAATACTCCACAAGGTCATCATCGTCAGTTGCTCATCCTTCGTAAAGCGTGTCCAGCGGTCATGGCTACCGGAATCTACGGAATCTACAGAATCTACCGAGCGAATACTGTGAAGAAACTGCTCCCGGCTCATACCACTGAATATCTACCACGACATATTCCCAACCGTAGTCCTTCAAGTGCTCCGCCATATACTGCGCATTTCCCCGCACTTCCTCTTCACGCACCGCTGCGCCGTAGCAATCCCAGCTATTCCATCCCATAGGCGGTGTATGCGCTACCAAATGATGCTTCATTCCGATTTCATCCTTTCATCTAAGAGAACTAATCCTGCTGCCAAAATCCACCTCGTCACCTGCTTCTTTATTTTCCATTCCCACTTTTTATACAAATAAGTTGACTAACTTAAAGAATGTGGTACATTTAAAATTGGTTGTTAAAAAACTTTGACTTGAATCAGAGGGTGATTTTACGTGTGCGAGCATGCTTATCGAATTTTGTTGTTTTACAAATATGTCAATATTGAAGATCCTGCCACCTTTACGGCAGAGCATCTGGCTTACTGCAAGGAGTTGGGCGTCAAGGGAAGAATTTTGATCGCTCAGGAAGGAATTAACGGAACACTGTCTGGTACGGTAGAGCAAACCGAGCAATATATCCGTGATTTGCGCGCCAATCCGAAATTCAACGATATCGTTATTAAAATAGATGAGTCTGACGGTCATGCGTTCAAGAAAATATTTGTACGCCATCGTCAGGAGCTTGTTACGTTGCGCCATGAGGATGAGCTGGACCCTAACGTAATCAGTGGCAAGCGTTTGTCACCGAAGGAGTTTTATGAGCAGCTTCAAGGTGAAGATGTGATTGTGCTGGATGGACGTAACGACTATGAATATGACATCGGTCATTTCCGTGGTGCCATTCGTCCGGAAGTCGAATCTTTCCGTGAATTTCCACAGTGGATTCGCGACAATATGAGTCAGTTCAAGGACAAGAAAATACTGACGTATTGTACGGGCGGCATCCGGTGCGAGAAGCTGTCTGGTCTTCTGATAAAAGAAGGCTTTAACGATGTAGGCCAACTGGATGGCGGTATTGTAACTTACAGCAAGGACCAGGAGGTCCAAGGACGTTTGTTTGACGGTAAATGTTATGTGTTTGACGAACGCATCTCGATCCCGATCAACCATACGGATGAAGACGTCATTGTCGGCAAGTGCTTCCATTGTGAGACACCAAGCGATCACTATATCAACTGTCCGGTGTGCAATCTCCAGCATATCGTATGTCCGGACTGCGAAGAGCAGCATCAACATTATTGCTCTGACGATTGCCGGACCAAAGCGGAAACTGCGGCTTCTGCATAAGTATAATTCAGTAAGATCATTAGTTTCATCGTAAAAAAGGGATGTTCCTACTAGCCTTTCAACATGGCTGTGGACATCCCTTTTTGTCGTACGCAAAATATTTGCTGGAAGCTTCATAGTGTATTCCTATGGCCTTGATCGTATTTTCATCTTGGACGGGCTCGAAAGCTGCCTCTTATAATGGAAAAAGTCATTACAGAAAGGATTGGTGGATTTTCATGATTCAAATCGTACTTTCAACCCTTCTATCCGTTATCGTTCCGCTGTCCATTCCGGTGATCGCCGGGTTTTTACTCGGCAAATTCATGAAGCTGGAAACGAAGCCGCTCTCGACTTTATACTTATATTTTTTAAGTCCCGCGATGATTCTGGACACGCTGCTCAAGGCACAGTTATCCTGGCATGATGTGGCGCAGACTGCCGCTTTTTCGATCCTGAATCTACTGCTGTTATGGGGAATTGCGCAGATTGCAGGGAAAATGTTTAAGCTGAGCGCCCCGGAGACTGCCGGACTCACCCTAATCTCCACGCTCACCAATAGCGCGAATTATGGCCTGCCCCTAATTTTACTTGCCTTTGGGCAACTTGGTCTGGACAAAGCCTCCGTGTATGTCGTCATCCAGATGATTCTGGTCAATACGATTGGGGTTTATTTTGCGGCCCGCTCTGCGTTTTCCGTCCAAAGCGCCGTTAAGTCAGTATTCTCGCTGCCTGCGATCTATGCAGCTCTGCTGGCGATGGGACTTCGACTGCTGGATTGGCATCTGCCCTCAGGCATACAAGCTGGCGTTTCGATGATTGCTGCCGCCTATTCACCAGTCGTGCTGGCAATCCTTGGAACCCAGATGGCTTATGTAAAAATATTCAAGCTGGAGCCGTCTATTAAAAAAGCCAGCTACGCAGGACTGACGATCCGACTTCTGCTCTCCCCGCTCGCGGCTTGTCTTGCCATGCTGGTACTCGGGATTTCGGGACTTTTGTTCTCTGTCCTTTTCATTCTGGCCTCAATGCCGGTTGCGGTGAATGCCGTCATTTTAGCAGAAAAATTTAATGCATCGCCCAAACTGGTTTCCACCTGCATCCTGTGGAGCACGATTGCCTCATTTCTGATTTTGCCCGTTCTGATTATGATTGTCGCAGGATAGCTATAAAAAAGACTCTCTATGGTGTAGAGAATCCAGTATGCAGCCTGCTGTCGACTTCAGGCTGCATACAATCTTTAGCGTATTCGTGGAAAATTGATCCAGCCCAGCAGATTTAATCTTGATTTTTTTCCCTTTTCCCGGATTTGTCCCATAAATTCCCCAAGAAATCGTTCCCACTTTAAACCTATTTCTTTTTTCGAGCTATCGTTTTCAAGCACACATCTTACGCT
Organism: Paenibacillus sp. PvR008; assembly: GCA_040544055.1. Lineage (GTDB taxonomy): Bacteria > Bacillota > Bacilli > Paenibacillales > Paenibacillaceae > Paenibacillus. The sequence goes on along the minus strand of JBEUOG010000024.1, from coordinate 82,928 downwards.
TTGGTTTAAGGCCGATTCCAGGTGCGTTAAGGCTTCGCGTAAATGATTATCTATACTTTGTTCGTTCATTTATCCGTTCTCCTCACTTTTGGGTATTGTCAAGCAATGAAATTTCTTGGTCAAGCTGCCTTTTCATTCTTTCAAATTGGGCTTCGGCAACGATATCTTCCACTTCTTGCCGCGCTAATTGAATGTAAGATTTGCCCCGATTGATCAAGTTGACTCCGCCTTGCATGCCAGCTTCGGCAAGAGGGCGGAAAGTAGTTTTAGCAATGGGAAGCAAAGCGGAAGCGGCAAAGGCGAGCGCAGTGCCAATTACAATTTTGTCAATGTTATTTTGCAGCATCGTGATCCTCCTGGTAATTAAGTATTACTGCGGCCGTTTAAGCCGCAGCATAGGTTTGGTTTGCAGGCAAAGCCCTGATTGCTTCCTTTTTTGAAATCAGAGCCAAAATCGGTTTGGACAAAAGAGATACCGATCCGGCTACGCCAAGGATGGGAATCCAATATTTAAGTGGCAGACTGGCGGTATGGAAAAATCCTGCCAATGGCGGGATATACAGCGCTCCTAGCAGAGCCAGCCAAGAAACGCAGAGAGCCCCGATCAGAAAGCGATCTTTCGTCCAATCGCGCACTGTTTCTTCAGAGCCTTCCTGTCTCCACGAAAAGGTTTGGATCAATTGCCCCGCGACCAATGTTGCAAAAGCAACGCTCTGAGCGACAGGCATTGGCGTACCGACTGCAAGGCTTGCGGCAAATAAGCCGAGCGATCCCAATCCCAGCAGAACCCCTCTTGTAATCACTTTCTGGTACAGGTCTTTATCGATGAAATCGGTTCGTTTCTGCTGCTTCGTTTTCTGCCCTGGATTTACAGCGAGAACCATTGCTGGCAAAGCGTCGGTCAACAAATTCATCAGCAGAATTTGAATAGGAACCAAAGGAATCGGCAATCCAACCATCACGGCAACGCTGGTGACGATGATCTCGGCCAGATTTCCGGTTAATAAACAACCGAGTGCTTTACGAATATTGCCGATAATGGTTCGGCCTTCCTTAACCCCCTCCAGAATCGTGCCGAATTGGTCTTCCGTCAGCACCATATCCGCCGTTTCCTTCGTTACTTCCGTTCCTGTTCTTCCCATTGCGATACCAACGTTGGCTTGTTTGATAGCAGGCGTATCATTGACGCCATCGCCAGTCATGGCAACGATTTGCCCGCTTTTTTGCAGCGCTGTTACAATCCGAAGCTTGTGCTCAGGCGTAACTCTGGCAAATATGGATACTTGCTCCACAATCTGGCTCAACTCTTCATCGGATAAACGGTCAAGCTCATGCCCAGTTACAACACTCTGCGCATCACTGTTAATTCCGAGTTGCTTCGCGATGGCAATGGCGGTAATCGGGTGATCGCCTGTGATCATCACAGGTTTTAACCCGAGTGCAAAAGCTTCCTGAATATTTTGTTCTACTTCAGGTTTGGGAGGGTCCATCATTCCGGTCATGCCGACATAAATTAATTCACGCTCGTCATCAATGGACTCGTTGTCGACGCTCCCATCCAAAGGTCGATACGCGAAAGCAAGCACACGCAACGCTGCGGCTGAAAACCTTTCATTTTGCTGCATAATGTGCTGCTTCTGTTCTTCGGATAGAGGCAATATTTCCCCGTTCTTTTGATATCGATTGCAATGGCGGAGAATCGTCTCAACGGCTCCTTTGGAAAAGAGATAGCATTCCTGCTCCGCCTGAACATCCTTGCAAACCACGCTCATTTTCGCGGTTTTAGAATCAAATGGAATTTCATGCCCGCGATGCCAATGGGTCATATCGTTAAGCCACAGTCCGTTTTTGGCTGCGAGCGTCAAAAGCGCGCCCTCAGTCGGATCCCCTTTGGTCATCCACTGTCCTTCCTGCTGCTCAAGCTTGCTGTTATTGCATAGTAAGCAGATTTGCAGCAATCGAGTCAAATCAGGATGGGTTGAGGGGTTTTCGTAACTTCCTATATTTTTGAGCCCTGCAGCTGTAGCGGCAGCCTCGGGAGCAAGCTCCTCCAATGCTCCCGTCGGTTCGTAGCCATCGCCTGTTACAGTCCACGCGCGATCCGCGGTAGAGAGCGCTTTTACCGTCATTTCATTTTTGGTTAACGTGCCTGTCTTGTCTGTGCAAATAACCGTAGTCCTTCCTAATGTTTCCAATGAGGAGAGCTTTCGGATCAGCGCGTTTTTCTTCGCCATACGGAAGATGCCTGCGCTGAGGGCAATGGTGATGGTAACCGGAAGCCCTTCAGGGATGGCAGAAGCCGCCAGTGTGATCGAAGTCGAAATCATTTGTGGAAAAGGGATGCCACGGAGCATACCAATTGCGAATACGATTCCTCCCACGATGAGAGCGCCTTTCACAAATTTTTTGCTAATTGATGTTATTTTTTCCTGTAAAGGGGTTACTTCTTTTTCCTGGTGCTTCAAAAGCGACATTAAATGCCCCATCTCAGTATTCATTCCAGTTTGTACAACAATACCAATTCCCTTGCCTCCGCACACGTCGGTTCCCATGAAGAGCATGTTGGTTCTCTCAGATAAAGCATAATCTTCTGGCAAAGAGGACTCATTCTTTTCAACGGGAAGAGATTCCCCAGTCAGGGTCGACTCGTTGACTCGCATGTTCCATGAGTTGATCAACCGGATATCCGCTGGAACGCGGTCCCCTGCTTCCAGGGAAACGATATCGCCGGGCACTAATTCCACAGCATTTAGCTCCACGTGCTGGCCTTGTCTGATGACTTTGCATACCGGGGGTTGAAATTGATTCAGCTTGTCCACAACTTTTTCCGCTTTGCGTTCCTGAATCGTACCAATAGCGGCATTCGCAAGCAGGATTGCCCCCATTGCAAGTCCATCGAATACTCCCCCCGTAAGAAAGGCCAGTGCACTTGTACCAAGAAGGATCAGCGTTGTGAATTCCTTGAATTGGCCCAAATATGCAATGAGCCAAGGAGTAGGTTTTTTACTCTCAAGCAGATTTGAACCATATTGGTTTCTTATAGAAAGAACCTGATCAGAGGTCAACCCGCTTTGCAGGTTGGTTTGTAACTTCGCGATGATTTGTTCGTTAGGTAGTTGATGCCAGGTAAAAGCTTCGGAAGCGACCGCAGCCTCGTCCTTATACGCCATTTCCGGTGGAGATGGCAAAGCTTCACTCCTGTTTTTCGTTCTGGATATAAACACAAGTGATAAAGCATCTCCGATCAAATTGGCCACTGGGGCACTGATCATACCTAACGTAGCAAAAGCTGACCCTAAAATATTCCATTTTTTAGCAATTGAAGCATGCTCGTTTACGATTTGCTCTGTTTTCTCGGCGTATATAGCACTTTCCTGTATATGTTGCAGCTCATGAATGGAAATCGTCTGGATTCCTGCTTCTTTATAAAACTCATTGAGCGGATTTTGCTCCAGACCGGTGACAAATAAAACCTCTTCGCCATGCTGATTGAGCTCAGCAATCCGTTCAATCACTTCGCCTTGTTCAAAAGATGACCAGCTAGTATCCATTCGGTATTGGGAAAGCTCGTCAGTACTGATATGAAGGCTGTTATGCAACAGACCAAGCCGCCAGCCTTTTTCGCTGAGTGAAAAGGCGGCAGAGCCATATTCGTTGACTGGTGATAGCCGATGTCTGGCAATTAACCCCAGACATTCGCCTTTGGCATCTCCCTGGCTTCCGACCAAAAGAACGTCGTATTCTTTTCTTGCAAGCCTCTTTGATTTAAGCTCATAGAAACTGCAATCAATACCGTGTTCCTCCATGTATTTGTAGCTGCCAATGATAACCTGTCTATCATTGACTTTTCCTTTTATACCCTGTGGCTCTTCTTCCACATGAAAAGCTGTGCGGATCGTCCGGCAAGTCCGTTTCGCCTTGCTGAACACATCTTCTTTCCAAGGATGTTCTGTTTTCTCCATTAATGAAGCCGCCAAACATATCGCTTTATCCGCATCTTGCTCCTTCTCCGCGATGCATTGAATTTCTTCAATCTCTGGACGGTTAAACAGGAGTGATGAATCTTCGAATAAAATCGTTTTCGTTCGAGCGAGTTGGGATAATGATCCTTTTTCCGGAATCACGTATTTTCTTTCTCCTGAAACGAGCTCGGCCTGTTTCCAGGCATACTGAGCAGGTACGGTCATCACCCGCGGATTTGCTGCCAAAAGCACGGCGATTGCACGAAACGGATTCCGCGTAACGGCCCAAGTCATTCCGGCTCCAATAATCCCTAATCTGCCTGCCTTTTCGCTATATGCTTGAATTTCCGGTGACAAAGAAGCCTCTTGCTGTCCACTTAAAACAGAGCGGCTTCGCTTCCAGTTCACATAATGCAAAATGCTGAGTCCGGCAAGCACTACAAGATTTTCACGCATAAGCGCGAGGGCGAGAGCGCTTGTACCTAAAATAAGATCCGAGTTTATTTTTTTCTTTTCCGAGTAGGTCTGAATTCCTCGTTTGAGAAAGGGGTAGCCGGTTACGACAGATACGAGTGCCGATAGATAGAACGGCGCCGGACTTCTTGTCAGGGCTGAACGTCCGAAAAAGACCTGCTTGATTCCCAGCACGGCTAAACCGCTCATGGAAATAGCCAATGCAATGGGGATTTTTTCCCTTGGCTCGCCCGTATTGGCCTTAGGCGACGTAGGGATCATCGGCAGATCACAGGGAATATCCGATTCAGCCTGGGCAGCGGCAGCTTCCCGCTCCGCTTCCTTCGATCCGGTAGCCTCGTTCCGGATATCCGGTCGGGCTGTTAGATTGGGCGAACAAATCCGATCTTCTGTTTCGCGGAGTATATGGAAAATGTGCTGCTCAGAAACAAGCTTTACATCGTAAAGGAGCAGCACTCTGCCCGTCACTGTACAGGGTTCCGCTCTGTAAATTCCACTACAAGCGGACAAATTTTTGGCTAAAAGCTCGGCGGCAGCTTTGCTTCCCTGCAAGCCGTAAATCTCCATCCGTATCCTTCCAGGAAGGGCATGAAGAAACCTGTTTTTGTTTCGCAGCAATACCATATTTAACCCCCTCTTCCATATCAAAAGCCAAATTCGACTATACTTATAGTTAACAATAGTTAGCAAAATATGCATTTTATTTTCTAAATGTAGTCTGGTATAAAATTTTTATTTAAAGGAATTATTTTACTAACGACTTTTTTAAGGAGAGTGTATTGTGGTCAAATCACCGCTCGGTATTATTTTCGCTGCTGCGGCCATAGCACTTGCTGTGTCCCCCGAAGCCCGAAAAGCCGCACGCAAACTTGCCGTTAAAGGAGCAGGAATAGTGCTTGAGCTCGCGGATCAAGTCAAAGACGGCACTAGAGTGCTACAGTCCACAGAAGCAGTACAAATTGAAGAAAAGAATACAAATGTAAAATAATTAAAAAAACGCATAATGGGGAACTACTATCTCGGAGTATAAAAAAATTCAAATAAAGGAGTGATCAGCATGCTTCAAGGCGGTTCATTATGGGGAGGTCTTATCTCCGGAGGTATAACCCAACTGCAGAATACCATTAGCTTGACGAAAGGACAAATGGATAACAAAGATTATATGGTTCATACGTCAGGGAATCTGACAGGAGCACTCGGCGTCATGGCCGGTATTGAGTATGGGGCTATCCTCGGAACTTCGTTGCTGCCAGGGGTAGGGACCGTCCTTGGTTCCGTTGTTGGTGGGTTGTTAGGGAACAGTGTGGGCCAAACAGTTGGAATGCAAGCAGGCAATATGCTTCTTAACAATCGTTTGGTCAGCAACATTTCACAATCCACAACGAAAGTAACCGAGTCAATAACGGGCCCGGTCGCGGATGCAATGCAGACGACAACATCTCACGAATAAATAAAAAAATATCTATATAACTCGCTAACTTCGTTTAGCGAGTTTTCCCCATTTTAAAAACGAGAGGAACCTAAACAATCATGACTAAAAACGAAAATGAGAATATTCCCGACACGATCACGATTCGCCTTAGCGCCACATGGCAATTGTTCCAAAAAATACGGTATTTATTATTTAGAAAAAAAGAATAAGCAGATGGAGGCATGCGCTGTGAACTATATTAATCGTGAAATAAGCTGGCTTCAATTTAACAGACGTGTTCTTGAGGAAGCGCAAGACGAAAGCACTCCTCTGTTGGAGCGAACAAAGTTCATATCGATTGTTTCCACCAATCTGGATGAGTTTGTCAGCGTCAGGGTCGCAGGACTTATGGATAAAATTAGAGCAGGCAATCAAGAGGTCGATTTCACTGGCTTTACTCCGCAACAGTTACAAGATAAAGTAATCGCCATGATTGAGCAATTAGTAGCCGATCAGTATGCAACCCATGCACGGATTCTCCAACTGCTAAAGGAAGAGGGCCTTGTTTTTACTGCTTATTGCGAGCTTAATCCTGCGCAGAAGAAAGAAATGGAAACCTATTATCTTGATAAAGTATTTCCCGTGTTAACTCCTCTAGCGATCGATAAAAGCCGCCCTTTTCCTCTGATTCGTTCGAAAAGTATATATTTGGCCGTCGGTTTAAACCCGCCTTCCGATGCATCGGGCAAGGAAGTATATATTGCCTTGGTTGAAATTCCGTCCAATCTGCCTCGCTATATTAAAGTTCCATCTGTATCGGATCGAGATCATTGGCAGTTTATTTTGCTCGAAGATTTGATTAAGCAGCATATTCACACGTTGTTTACTACGTATACGCCTATTACTTTCCATACATTCCGTTTAACTCGAAATGCAGACCTTGATTTAAACGAGGAAGAAGCCGAAGATATCCTTGATGAAGTGGAAAAAGTATTGCGCGCAAGAAAATGGGGCACTCCGATTCGTTTGGAAATCGAAAAGGGATTTGATCCATCTGCACTGGAATTGCTAGAAAAAGAACTGGAAATAGAAAGCCAGTTTTTAATTACGAATGATGGACCTATTGACTTGAGCTACTTCATGTCATTCGCCAATTCGATCGAGGGTTATGAGCATCTCAAGCATTCGAGATTTGATCCTCTTTATCCGCGGGAGTTTACGAAGACGGACGATTTTTTTTCAGTGCTGCGAAAAAGAGATGTTCTCTTATTTCATCCGTATGAATCGTTTGACGTTGTTAACGATTTTGTCGAACATTCTGCTGCCGATCCATCCGTTATGGCTATTAAAATGACCTTGTATCGCGTAAACGGTAATTCACGGATTATCGGATCTTTGAATCGAGCTGCCGAAGTAGGAAAGCAGGTCACTGTAGTTGTCGAATTGAAAGCACGGTTCGATGAAGCCAGAAATATCGAATGGGCAAAAGAACTGGAAAAATCAGGATGTCATGTCGTCTATGGCCTGCCGGGGTTGAAAATTCATACCAAAATGATTTTGGTTGTACGTAAGGAAGCGGATTCTCTTAGACGTTACATTCATGTCGCCACCGGAAATTACAATGAAGTGTCGGCGCAAATATTTACAGATATCGGACTGTTCTCTTCCTATCCGGAGATCGGCGAAGATGTCTCCAATTTATTCAACAAAATTACGGGATTTTCCGCCCCTAGCCAGTGGCATTACCTCAGCGTAGCTCCGGCGCATTTGAAACAACGGTTGTTGGGCTGCATTCAGCGCGAAGTGGAAAATGCTTTGAGCGGTAAACCTGCAAGGATTATAGCCAAAATGAACTCGTTATCGAATAAACAGTTGGTCGACGAACTATATGCCGCTTCCCAGGCAGGTGTCCGAATTGATCTGATCGTTCGTGGTATCTGCTGCTTGCGTCCAGGGATTTCCGGACTGAGCGACAATATTACCGTTCGCAGCATTGTCGGCCGATTTTTGGAGCATTCCCGAATTTTTTATTTTGAGAATGCCGGCACGCCCCAATTGTGGCTATCCAGTGCGGACTGGATGACCAGAAATATGGACAAGCGGATTGAATTAATGTGTCCGCTATTGAATGAAGAACATCAATCTGTCGTCATCCAATATTTATTGCTGTTGCTAAACGATAATATTAAAGCCCGACAGCTGCTTCCCGATGGACGATATGTCATGACGTACAATGAACACCCCCCCTGCTGTAGCCAGTCAGAGGCCAAAAATCTTGTAGTAAGGAAAAACAACTCTTTTCCTATTCAAAACGACTGCATAACCTCGTTGGCAGCATCTGCATACACAAACGGGTCAGACCTGATTCACTGACTGTTATCATCTCCTGTTTGGTATTGCTTAATAAGATTGTGCAATTTATCCAAAAGATGTGGCGCCATATCCAAAATCTTGTCGTATACAGTAGGAGAGTTATCCAGGTAGATCGTTTGAACGCCCGTTTTGCCGATAATTAAAATTGCGAGAGGTGTAACGGACACACCTCCGCCCATACCTCCGCCGAATGACGGCATCACCCTTGCGGATTCCTGATTATGCCTGTCCAAATCGCTTCCACCTGCCGCAAAACCATAGTTTACTTTGCAAACAGGTATGATAGTGGTGCCGTCAGACGCGGCAATCGGTTCTCCAATGGTCGTATTAACGTCTACCATGCCCTTTAAATGATCCATCGCCGTTTTGACAAAAGATTGTAATGGGGACTCTGTCATTCAATTCACCTCGCTACAAGTTCTCTTATGTCATTGTAGTCAGGATTAAACAAGAATAAACCGCGTTCGGTACGGTCAGCAGAATTTGGAGTATATACTTAATTGCCTCATTCCTGATTTTGCCCGTTCTGATTATGATGGTGGCAGGGTAGAAGATACAGACTGAATCCTCTAAACCAATCCGTTACACGCCTCGTCCAAAATCAGCAGCTTGGGCGAGGCCATTAATGCGCGGGCGATAAGCACCTTTTGTTTTTCTCCCTGTGAGCAGCCTTGATACAGACGATCCACGAGGTGAGCGCAGCCTAATTGGGTCATGAGGTGAACTGCCTGTTCATAATCCGTGTCCGTCGTCTGATCGTAAAGCCCAATGGAGGCAAATTTACCGCTAATGACAACATCCTGCGTGCGCTGACTGCCATTGATTCTTTCCTGTAAAGAAGAACTGACCCAGCCGATGGATTTACGCAGTTCCCTCAGATCCACTTCCCCGTAGGTATGACCCAGCACCCCGACACTGCCTGTAGTTGGCCATATGTAACCATTAATCATGTTAAGCATCGTTGTTTTGCCCGATCCATTCAATCCGAGCACAGCCCAATGCTCTCCTTCGGCTACTTGCCAGTTAATTTGATTCAGTATGGTGCGATTGTCTCTTTTCCAGCTTACATTGTTCAGTTCAATGACAGAGGTCATGGCTGTACACTCCTTCTATTCATCATATCATCAGTAGAAGCAAAATCATGACTAATAGCCCGCTCTGCTCCCCTTTTACATACAGGAGCAGGAACAGGCTGTTTAGTTGTTATGCTATCAGGATTTTGGAGAGATGAACACCGATTTATACGGCAGCTTGTTCGCTATTTCCCGAGGAAGACTCAGATTCGTTGCTAATACATCAACAGGGTTCCTAGCCAGCCATTCACTCAGATCAATGGCTTCGTAGTGACCGCTGTTAAAACCAATCAAAATACGTCATACCTCCGATCCGGTATTTTTGACCTCCTCAGGAGTCTGAGCTATGAAATCCGTTATGCTGAACGTGTGATCCTCCGAAAAATCTCCATTATCAAAAATCAGGATAAAATGATCTAGTTTTAAAAGGGGACATAAAGATTGACTAGAACGTCAGTGGAAACATGGCGAATAGCCCGGTAGGTGCGACCTCCGAGCCAGTGTGGGTACTGTCAGAATGCAGAGCGATTTTACCACCTGTACGCGCGTATATTCGTGAGCCTTCCGACCAAACACCTTTCGGCCCTCCTTTTGGTTCTGGACAGATCCACCGCTTCTCCCGGGTTTACAACTGAATCAGTGGTTGTCCATTAGCATCCATTTGGTTTTTCGTTCTCCAGCTCTCAAAACTAGCATTGCCATTTTTAGAGATAAGTATACACAATGAATAGGGGCGTGAATGGGGTGGGCCAGCAATTTTATGAATGGGCGGCTAACGTCGTCCTTTTTTGTGTGCATGACCATACGTGCTGTGCTACCCGTTTACAGCTCACCGCCGCTGTCCGTTGGCCAGCGGCAGCCGTTCTATTGGCCACATGCTGGCATACCGGACGAGCGCCGCGCCGCAGCTCTCCGGTAGTGAGCGCTGGTCAGCTCACCAAGGTGGCCAAGTTATGCCTGGCTGATTCCTGAAGACGGCTACCAGGTAGCGCGGCGCTCCTCCATGCTGCTGGCCATCAATCAGATCCGCGTAAGCTCGTTTTAGCTCCATCGCAGATGGCCAGTAAATCAACTAAATACATAGATGAATGTTACAGAGCGATGTAAATCGCTCTTTTTGTGGTGTAAGCTTAACCACATAAAAGGAACATTAAACCTTTATATTGAACTTTTTGTATAGAATAAACAAAATGTAGAACAAAAAATAGCATTGGGGGTGATGAAAGCTATGAAAAAATCAAAATATTACTATGTATATATAGGTGTATTTGTTGGTTTTATTATTATCCTATTGAAAAATTTTTTGTGAAAATGTTTTAGCAATTTTTGATTCTATCATTTTTATCCTCCATTCATTCTTTCCTTTTTTCTATTTCTTTTTTTTGAAGAAATCGAACTTAATCACATAATCAAAGAGAGAGATAATTACAACAGCTCCAAGTGGAATCATTGCGTATACCCATAGCGGATTATTTGGAGCTTCACCAGGGGGTGCATCAGTTAAAATCTCAAAAAGGACAACACAATAAATTACGGCTAATACAATACCTGTTATGTTTCTATTTTTCATAGCTGTTTTTCACCTCAAATTCACTTAAGAAATTCAAAGTATTGTATTTTATACCTAGGGCTTGGTGCTTCACTTGCAGAAGCAAGCGCACCGTATGGTAGTAATAGAGCGGTCATTGCTGCCAATATTGCGGTTTTAGTCATTATTTTGATTGGTTTCATTGGAATTCTTCTTTATCGAAAAAATTTAAGGTGGGTTATCGTTATGAGCAAATTTGAAAAAAACTTAATTAAGTATTTGTCTTATGGATTTATGGTAGGCTTATATTATTCCTTCATCAAAGGCCCAACACAGTCGTCTACAGTTAGTGGTGTGACTAAGTTCTTCACTTTGCCTACGTCTGATTTTATTTTTAGTGCATTATCAACCTCATTTCTAGTAAGTCTTATTTTTGGAATATTGTATTCTTTATTTTTTTTGGCCAAGAGAAGGAATAAATAGATTTTATATCTATATTCTATTATTGGAAAATTTTTGTTTTTAGCATTTCGTGCGTCAACGTCTTTCCTCCATACAAAATTCCGATTTATTTATCACTTTACCGCGTTGTTCTATTAGCATGTGTCCAAAACCCGGCATTTTGTGCAAAAGTTCAGCCCTCCGATCAGACCTTAAACGCCAATACCCCACGGGAACTTGCAGCTCCGCCTGAAGGACAGACTTCACCCAGTGGCAAAAGCTTCTGTCTTCGCCGCTTCCTCGTAAACGAGGAAGCGGAAAAACACATCAAACCGTTGTGGCTGTAAAGCTCGTGGTCTGCGCTGCGTCGCTTTCTCTCTGCTATTTAACTTGAAATAACAGAGAGAAAGCGACGCATTCGTGCCTTGAAGTTTGGATATTCTAGCGCATTAATATTCGGTTTTGGCTTATGAGTAATGTTTGTTGGAGTACTGCCCTAACGGGGTAGTACCAGCGTAGCTGACACCACCCGCAAACGTTTGGATAAAAATGTTAAATTTGAGGAATCCCAAGTTAAATCATGAATCACGAACCGTGATTGTTTGATCCAAGGGGGGGGTTCCGAAATATTCGTTTGAAACGCAACAGCAAGAAAACGGCACGCATGAGTAAGTCAATAGCAACCGAAAGCCATACGCCAGCGATTACCGATGCACAAAATGAATATAACGAGGTTATTAATAAATTCCCTATTTAATCCACTCGTTTGCGGGTGGTGTCAGCAACGCTGGTACTACCCCATGTTGGAGGAGATATATTTCATTACTTTCTGAAGATAAGCAGAAAAAAAGGCATCTCCTGAAGGAGATGCTTTTTTTCTTGAGTAGAAACATTGTTAGGATTGCTACTGGGAATCATTCGTCCTAAATTGAGGAAGTATAAATATATTACTCTCTTTTTTCATCATCTAATCGCCGACGAAATACCAAAGCCGAGACAGCAAATATAATAAAAGATAATGTTGAAGCAGCAGTAACCATCTTCAACACATTTCCTATTGGGGAGTTAAACAACAGAGCAATTGAGATGATTAAAACGGCACCAGTTATACCCATTCCCAAAATCGAGAACGCTAAAATCTTGTTCATCAAATCACCTCACAGGTAATTGAAACAAGCTACTACTCCAGCGATACCAGCACCACCAAGAACTGCATATGCACCAATACATGCAGCACATATCGGAGCAGTCACTGGTGTCGGTGCTGCACACGAACCACCGCACGCAACCGCAATAATATAAGCCACCGTACCACCAACGCCAAGCACTGCTCCAAGACAACCTGCCACTTTGCCTACACTCTGCGGTTGAATTCCAGAGTTAACTGGCTTTTCTGCAAGCATTTTTTCATCTGTGATATAAGGTCTGTCAGTGTCCACGGATTTAACAACTGATCCATTCAAATACGTCTCAACTCGGAAGTTTCCTGCCTCATTCTTGCTCACCAACATTTCATTTGTCTGCAATACGGTATTATCCTCATTGAAGAATACTGTTACGTTACTAGGAAGGCTATAATCCCCATGCAAAGGAACTGTAACAACCGTAACTCCACCGCCAACCGTGTACACACTCGATTTTTCCAAATCAAAAGCAGTCACAGGGGCGATATTCTTAATTTCACCTTTTTCTACTCCATGTAGCGTTGCATCGATCAATTCCTTGGCTTCATTACCTGTAACTATAACAATATTTTGGCTGTTATCTGCTTGTGCTTTAACACTCAAATTCGGAGATAAACTTAAACAGAAAATAGACAAAATCAATAATACTGGCAAAAAGACCTTTTTCGCCTTTAACATAGTAAAACCTCCCATTTTTTAATATTTCGTCATAACATTTACTCTTCAAGATTGATACCGTCTGTACGCAATTGCTTAGATACCAGTTCGATAGCATCTGCATGTTCAATGAGGGCTTTTTCTTTCTCGTTGTCCGGCGTACCTGGGAGTGTATTATAGAACTGAATGCTGCTAGGCCTGGATTTGGATTTCTTTTCCTGCCCTGAGTTGGTCTCCTGACACGTTGCCCATTAAGCTGAAGCTTAGGGCAAATGTACCCGCAATTAACCAAGTCTTCTTAAATTTCAATAACATTCACGCTCCTTATAACAAGTTTTGAGGATTTCCCTCACATATATAGACGCCCAAAAAGGAAAATAGTTACTTTTTTATCCATTATTTTTTCACAGAGTCCAAAAAAAGATAGAATAACCACCTATATGGACGATATACCGTAGAAACAAATTCCACATACTAGGGGTGGTGTCAGCTACGCTGGTACTACCCCAATTACGCAGGCGTATTCATATAGAGAGCATCAGTCCACCAATGCGATCAGTAAGCAGACGGAGGAAATCGCCACTTATAACGTAGATAAAGAGGCGGAGCTTCAAGTAAAGGACAAGCTGTTGGAACTGGCAATGGGTAGGCTTTCCGGTATACAGCGAGATGTTATTCAGCGGAGTTACCTGGATGATGAGGGGGAGTTTGATTACATCAGTTGCGGGGAAATGGGGATTAGTGAGAGTACGTTTAGGAGGATCAAGATCGAGGCATTAAGCATTTTAGCTGCTGCATTGAGACTGGAAGTGATTAAAGAACATATAAACTATGGAAGTGAAGTTGTTTGTTAAGCCAGGCTACCATAACAAACAAGGGTGGAGTTGATAAAATATATCACTCCACCCTTGTTCTATGTTTGATGATTTCAGTCTTTTTTCTTGGTACCATTTTTTACTACAAAAAACAACAATGATAAGAAAAATAGAGCCTGTGAAGTTTTAACCATCAACCTGATTCCTTCACCTGAATCTTTTATATCAAACAGAATATCAGCTATGGATACCAAACCTGTAGTAATAAGTATAATCAATGCGAGTATGTACACGTTTAGTCCCCCTTTTGTTCGGTTTTACAGCAGGAAGAAGACAATAGCTCTGGATGCGGGTTCGGCTAACCACCAAGGCAATCCAACATATTTTAAGCCATAAGCAATACCATCCTCTGCTGTGCCTGAGAAATCTACCATGATATCCAAAGCTTGCATTAATACTTGATAGCCAAGATAATATTTCAAAGTTTCTTTTGCGCCGTCGGTCAAAAATGGTATCTTATCTACATAAATTCTTATCTGTTCATTATAAGCACGTGATCCAATATTCTTGAGTTTGGAGATTAATTTCAGTGCAACTTCTTTTGCGGCCTTTGTTCTCCAACCTTGTGTGCTTACTTCTCCAGATGACTTCTGAATATCGACCAGACCAAGATTAGTACCTACAGTTTTGAAAAGGTCGTCATAATCAACTTGTCTTAATTCTTGTTCTGTTCTTTCATCAACAATTCCATTTTCCAAGTCTATCTTAGTCTCCGAAGCTATAGAAGATTCTACGTTGTTCATTCCCCAGGACCGAGACCTTGAATGGAGTGACCATAACCACGCGGAAAATACCATACATCACCGGGATTGAAGATATCGACATACGAAGATCCGTCTGGATGGATAACAGTTGTCCGACAGGAGCCGCTAATCACATAAGTCCATTCAGCCGCATTGGCATGCCAGTGGAGTTCACGCATCCCACCCGGTTCCAAACGCATGGAAACCCCGACTATGCCTGTGGATACGGGAAAATCATGTACCGAAGCTCCTAATGTAAATAAAATCAAATTCATTTATTCTTTATCAATAGGATGATTGATTCGATCCTTGTATTCATCAAAATATACATTTCCATCAGAACTGATTACAGCATAATTGATGTTTTCAATAGAAAATCCCTTCTTTTTTACCTGAGAATGCAGCCACTCTGTTGTTATGTTATTCTCCTTCAAATTAGCTTCAATGATGTTCCCGTCCATGACCAGTTCAATGGGAAAAGTCTGTTTGGAACGAACGTCCAAATGCAAATCTTTTCTGGTTACAGGCATATGATCCGGCTTTGGTAGTACGGAAATGCTTCCATTCAGCTCAAGTACGGCATACTGGACATCTTGAATATTAAAAATATTTTTTCCCCTTAGCTCCTGATTCAGTGTATCCAGCGTAATCTTAAGTTTTCTCATATTGCTCTCCAAAATTTTCCCATCTTGAATCAACACGGTTGGTTTTCCAGAAAACCAGTTTCGCAGCTTCCGGTTTTTCATGGCAAAAAACATCAGCAAGTAAGCAATGACGGTAAAGGTCAACAGAGCTGTTAGTAAGAGCCAAATATCTATTGTATTATTAAAGGAAATATTCGCGGTAATGGCACCCAAGGTAATCGCAGCGACAAAATCATGATAGGTCATTTGAGAAATCGTGGATTTTCCTAAAATACGTGCTATGAACATCATGATGGTAAATGCCAGTACAGACCTAAACACTATTTCCCATATTTCCATATACCGAAACCTCAGTTCTCATTGTTTTCATATAGCTTTTCCAATTCCACTTTTTTCATTACATCGAATTCGTTGAGTTGTCTTTTACGCTAACGAAATGGCACCGCAAAATCAGGTATATAAAAAGGATGAATTCATGGAACATTCATCCTTTGATTTCTACATATAGTCTGGCTTTATGTTATTTAAGAAATTCATTCTTCGTCATGAAGTTTTTGCTTTCTTAAGGTCTTTATCTTTGATTTTAATTTTGTCTTTGTCTTTATCTTTGACCGGGACTGTGATTTTCTTCTTTTCATTGGCAAGTCGCCAATAACTTAACACTTTCCGATACATAGACTTATCTTTTAATTGGTTAAAAATATACGGGTCCGGCTTCGTATTCACCTCAATAATCCACGGGGTAAAGCCGCGATCCAGCCCGATATCCACTCCAATTTGCCGGAAATTTGGATATGTTTTTTGTAGATGTGTCGCAATGCTGATGCCCAGTTCATTCAATTTTTTTACCAGTTCAGCCTGCTTGCTTTTGGTTAAATGGGATTCCAGTAGCTGCTCCAGTGCCATCGGCGTGCCGCCGCTATGATAATTTGTCACGATTTTGCGGGGATGACCGAGCCGACCAATAATTCCGGTAGATTCCCATCTCCCTTTGGCATTGCGCTGCACCATCACCCGGATATCAGAATAACGCTTCTGATGCCGAAGTAAATGGATGCCTTTTTGAATGAGATAGCTTTGCTTTCCCGTCTTCTTCGACAAACTGGTAAACAGGCCATCCAAACTTTTGAACTCCAGACGCTTTTCCTCATACTGATAGGCAAAACGCTGTCCTTCCTCCTGCTCTACTCTCATCACACCTTTGCCAAACGTGCCTCGCTCAGGTTTTACATAAACCATGCCGTATTGCTCTAGCATCGACTTCAGATTTGCTTTGTTGTATTTGCGGGTATCCGGTATAAAAGGCTTGATGCCGCGATGCTGGAGCAGCAATTTGGTTTTGTGCCACTTGCTGCCCAATGTCTGCGCTTGTGAAGATTTCACTTGCCCCTCTCCTCTCTGCTGTCAGGGTAGAACGCTCCTGTATGAAAAGAACAATCCATCGTATGCACCAAATCCCCATCCGAAAGCGCCATCAGCCCTATTCCACATATAAATGGGCTACTGGCCTTGCCCGGTCGAAAGCGCCTGGCCGTACATACAATAATATAAGACGCCGAACGCGTACATTTTGCATAAATAGGGAGTGAATAACATGTCAGCGCAATCGGATGGGCAACGGAAAGGTTCCCTAACGATAGATGTTCTGATTCCTGCAATTGATAAGGATATCGCCACGCTTCCACTGGTGATTGACAGCCTGCGCCGTCACGTGCAGCACCGGATTGGAACCATTTATATCATTTCACCGCAAAGTGCCGGACTCCGCCGTCTGTGCGCACGCAAGAAGTGTACGTTTGTAGACGAAAAGACCGTTCTGCCCATCACGAAAAAAGATATTCGCTACGGAACAACGCGCTGGGATCGCTCAGGCTGGCTGTACCAGCAATTGCTTAAAATGAACGGTGACAAAATCAGCAAAGCCTCTTTTTTCCTTGTCATTGACGCAGATACCGTCCTGATTCGTCCACATGTGTTCCGCAAAGACGGCAAAACGATATTTTACTATCGCACCTGGAGTCAGCCGGAGTATTTCCGCACCTACCACAAGCTGATGGGCGTTAAGGCCCCTTCACCGAAGTCCTTTGTTACCCACTATATGCTGTTTGAAAAAGCGCAGCTCACCCGGCTCAAGCAAGTCATTGAAGCCCGCCACGGGATTCCCTGGTACAAAGCGATTATCCGCAGTATAGACCGGACGAAGCAGTTTGGATTTTCCGAATATGAAACATATGCCAACCACCTCTACAGCACTGAACCCTCCCGAATGATTTTACGCAAGTCACTCAATAAAGCGCTTCATAGTCAAGCGGCTTCCCTGTCACAAAAACAGCTGGATGCATTTGCTAAAAGCTATCGTTCCTTATCCTTTCATCAACGCAAGGTGTACCAGTTGGCAGCTAAAACGAAAACCGAAGCATCTGTGAAGACGAAAGCGCTCATCAGGATTGCAAATCATGATCCAAAATGGATCTGAAATCGAAGGAGGAAGCGCCTGTGCGCATCGTACTGTTATGCGGCGGTGCTGGAAAACGGCTGTGGCCGTTGTCCAACGATATCCGCTCGAAGCTGTTTCTCCGGCTGTTGCCTGCCCCGGACGGGCAGAAAGAATCCATGCTTGGCCGAGTGTATCGTCAGCTTGCTGTGGCCGGACTGGATGCCTCTGCCCTGCTGCTGGCTCACCAGAATCAGGTAAATCTGGCCTTTCGCCATACGGAAGACCGTCTGCCTGTTCTGGGCGAGCCTGCCAAACGGGGAACCTTCACCGCTGCTGCGCTGGCAGCAGCTTATTACCACACCAGAGGCACAGGACTGGACGAAATTCTCTGTATCGCTCCGGCGGATATGTTTGCAGGAGAGGATTTCTTCCACAGTGTAGCGGCGCTTCCTGACCTGTTGCTTGATAGTGGAGCCGATCTGGCCATGCTTGGGACAAGGCCCACCCATCCCTCTGACCAATACGGCTATATCGTGCCGGATCAGGAGATGACACGGATGCATAAGGCTTCTTATGCGTCGGTTGCCCGCTTTACGGAAAAGCCGAATCTTGCCGGGGCTAAGCAGCTTATTAGCCAAGGAGCGTTGTGGAACTGCGGCATCTACGCTTTTACGCTGCGGTATATGCTGTCCTGTATGAAGCGCTGCGATTTGCCGCTGAATGATAAGGCGCTGTGCGCAATGTACGACGACCTTCCGGTCCGCAGCTTCGACGAGGAGGTCGCGGAGCGTGCCAAACATGCCGTTGTCCTGCCTTACGATGGTGAATGGCGCGATATCGGCAGTTGGCAGGCGTTAACGGAGCAGCTCGGCAGCCGGGTGATCGGGCGTGGGAAAATCAGCGGTCTCGCTGATGGGACGCATATCGTCAATGAGCTTCCCTATCCGCTTCACGTTATTGGCGTGAAGAATATTATCGCTGCTGCCAGTCCTGATGGCATCCTCATTGCCGCCAAGGGCCATGCCCACGCGATCAAGGAGCAGCTAGGGACGCTTCCGCTACATCCTATGCATGGTGAAACCGCTTGGGGTAGCTATCGTGTGCTGGACGAGTTCGATCACCGCAGCCTGAACGATATCCTGGCTATACGCTTGACGGTACTGCCAGATCAACGCTTGAACGGCCGTACCCACGGCAGCGGGCTTAAAGTGTGGACGATCGTTTCCGGTCGGGGAGAGGTCATGCTGAATGGGGAACGGTTTTCGGCAGCAAGCGGCTCCGTTTTCAGTATCCCGACGGATATGTATCACACCGTCAGGGCCAGTCTGGATACGTCACTGGAACTGGTTGAGGTACGTTTGGGCAGCAGCCTGGTGAACGCCTTCTATAAATCTGACTCCTGACGACACTACTATATGACTTAAGTGACGCAACCACTCCTTCACGTAAAACCGCAAGCCAAAAAATCGCTTCTGTAGTAAGGGGAACCGAACTTCCCTTGCTTCAGGAGCGATTTAGTGTTGTAACGTTTGCTTGGCTAGGTTACACCTCTGACCTTAGTGGATAAATATACTTCGTTAGTTTTCATCATTCCGGCTTCTCTCAAAAAAAGCTGTACAATCTGCATTTGATAGTTTATGCGTACTTTCTTGGGCAGACTCCAGCCTGTTTCCACGGTAACCGAGCGTGCTCCTAAAATACGGGCTGCCGCTGTTCGAGAGGAACCTGGAAGCTCGCGCAGCCGAATGTTGAAATGTTGGTCTTTCACCTTGATGGAACAATTCATTCGCTTTATAATCCGGTGCACCGTAGGGACCGCCGGATTGCCGCTATTAGTAATCAACGTCTGACCAAGTACCTTGGCATCCTTTTGAGATAATCCGTTGGCTTCATGCAGATCCAGATACCACTCGGGTTGATGCTTTTGTGCCAATTCGAACACAGCCTCTGCCAACGGGTGCGATGCCTTCTGCTTTTGCGTACGCGGAAAAGTCCTGTTCAGATCAGGCACTCCTCTAATCCGCTTCTGGTAAGCCTCCTGGTTCACAATGGGTATGATAATGAGCTTGCCTTGGCTAATCCGTAGCTTCTGTTGATTCAAAAGCTCCACCAGCTTCTCAGCCGCCCGGATGCTTGCGATTTCCTTACCGTGTATGCCCGCAACCACCATCACATGCGGCCCGCCTTGTCCCTCTGTGGCTATATAATAAGGAGTAGCCCAGGAGGAACCCTTCCCGAGTATATGCTTTTTGATCTTCATTCCCTCCACCTCATGTTAGGCTCTCGATGCCCTGTTCTTCTTTCCTTTCCGGCGGATGATTCCACGGTACAGTTTCAAATATTTATCGGTCATTTGCTTGTTTGTAAATCTTTGCGTGACATACAAGCGAAGCTTGGCGGGAGACGGATAGTTTTTTTGCCGCACCTTTCGTGCCATCTGTCCAAC
Source organism: Paenibacillus sp. PvR008 (assembly GCA_040544055.1). GTDB lineage: Bacteria > Bacillota > Bacilli > Paenibacillales > Paenibacillaceae > Paenibacillus. Next base: position 62,680 of record JBEUOG010000024.1, on the reverse strand, counting down.
CGACTTGCAGATCAGTTGTGGAAAGCCTGCCAGCACCTCGGGAACCGAACCGTTTTTCAAAGCCAGCACAGGTGTCCCGCAGGCCATCGCCTCCACCATCACGAGCCCAAACGGCTCTTCCCACAATATCGGAAACAACAGACATTCCGCGTGCTTGAGTAGCTGTTGCTTCTGACGGCCCCCCACTGCTCCCACATAGCGGATATTGGGATTGCGCTCAATTCGTTTTTGAATCTCTTGGCGAAAAAAAACCGGGGCTTTGATCGGACCGGCAATCAGCAGCCTTTTTCCTGTTTGTTCTGCAACCTGAATGGCCTGCAAAACGCCTTTATTCCGTATTATTCTGCCCATGAACAGCAAATAGTCTCTTTTCTTGCTGCTAAATTCGTATTCGTGTGTGTTGATGCCGTTATATACATAAAAGCCTTTGCCCTTCCCCATCAACTGCAGTGCCCGCTTGCTGACATATACCGGATTGTTGCCATGCTTCTCCACAGGAAGATGAACCGTGGATACCGCCGGACAAGGGAGTTTCCTGTTTCCCATAGCCGAACGAAAGGTATGATCATGAATTATTTGCGTTCCGGGAGGCATGTGCCGGAGTACGAATTGGGGGATTTGACCATGTCTCAAGCCCTTGGGATAGGTAATCAACCGGGCGCTGCTCTTACTCCCACGGGCGGCAAAAAGTGATACATGATGCCCCCGTTTTACCAGTTCCTCTGTTAATTCATACACAACCTTTTCTGTTCCGCCCTTAATGGAGGGCACCGGCTGTGCATTTGGAAAGTTAGAAATGACCTGAACAATGGTCAGACGTTGACCTTTGATCGTTTTATCCTGCTTTGGAGCCATGTGAATTCCCCTTCCTGACCGGAAATACAGTGTGACTATTACAATAAGACGGGAGCTTGAGCCTACTCCCGTACAAGTTATAAATGTAGTATATAGATATGTATATTTTGCATCATTGCTTGTGCGAATCATCTGCAAATCGCTTTTTGTCATACAGGCCCAGTGATAAGGGGAAGCTGTACATTTTGTCAATCCAGAATTAAGGAGAAAATTCTCATCGTTTTCTAATAAATCAGGGCAAAGCGTTGGGATAACAGGATTGTAACCTTGAGTGGTAAATTCAGGATATTTTATTTATGTTATTGTCATTTCAGGACATCAACAAAATACGAAATAACGGAGGAACATTATGAAAAAACATACTACTAAAAAATTATGGATAGGCATTTGCTTTACTATGACTTTGGTTTTCAGTGCAGGGAGCTTTGTTGTAGAACCGGATACCACTCATGCGGCTTCCGCGGACACAGCTGATCGGGTTATTGCTACGGGTTCCGAGTTCATGGGCGTACGTTATCAGCATGGAGCGCCAGCAGGCAATACAAATTCTTTTGACTGCTCTTCCTTTACTCAATATGCTTTTGGACAAAATGGCATCAACCTTCCACGCTCATCCAGACAACAATCGACCGTTGGTACTTTTGTACCGCGCAGTCAGCTTCAAAAAGGCGATCTGGTCTTTTTCTATTCGCCCATTCACCATGTAGCGATTTATATGGGAAATGGCAAGCTGCTGCACACGTTTGGTAAAGGCGGCGTAACGATTACCGATCTGAATTCAGGATGGTGGAATTCCCATTACACTTCAGCACGTCGTGTCCTCTAGGACAGGCCCCGGAAAGGCTGTTTATTCATTCACTTACACTATACCAGGATCAACAAAAGGGCTGTTCCACGAGTAGATATGTCTACTGGAGGGACAGCCCTTCCTGTTGTCTCTGTGGCAGTGTGACGATGACCTCGGTTCCTTTTCCTTCCACACTCGCCATCCGTATCGTGCCCTGATGGGCATCTGTAATAGCCTTGGCAATGGGTAACCCAAGCCCGGTTCCTCCCGTTTTACGGTGTCGGGAGCTGTCTACCCGGTAAAATCGTTCAAACACCCGCTTGACCTCTTCCTCAGGTATCCCGATTCCAGCATCCTTGACTCGAATTTGGACATGCTTTGCTTCTGTGGACAAAACGATTTCAATCTCATCCGAGCTGTATTTTAGAGCATTGTCGAGCAAGATAACCAGCAACTGCTTCATTTTGGCTAGATTGGCATCCAACCAGATTTCTGGTTCATCCGTAAAAATAGTAATTTGCCGATCATGTACTGTCTTGAGATGAGCAACTACCTGCTGACAGCAGCCAACTAGCTCCATTCGTTCATGCGGTTCGGGATTTCCATGTTGTGAGGAAGCCAAGACCAGCAATTGCTGTGTCATGGTGCGCATCCGCTGTGTTTCTTCATAGATGGATTGAATAGATTCCTTATAAATATCCTCGTCACGCGTGCCCCACCGCCGCAGCATGTTGGCATAGCCCTCAATAATCATAAGTGTCGTATTCAGCTCGTGCGAGGCATCGGAGACAAATTGCTGCTGGCTTTGAAAGCTTTCCTCCAGCCTGCCCATCATTCGGTTAAAGGTAGCGGTCATTTGGGACAATTCGTCATGATTTTGACTGCGAACAGGGATTTTTTTAAACTTCAGACTTCTTTCAATCTCCTGCATCGTCTGAATGCTGCTCGAAATAGGCAACAATATTGCGTTCGCCAAAATCGTGCTACCTACCAAACTAAGTAACATAGCACCTACGGTTGATGTGATTAGGATCGTATTCAGAATATCGAGATTGGTCTCGAGCGCATCCCATTTTTCCACGATTTCCAGCGTTCCCTCCTGATTGCCCTCCGGGGAGAGAACCGGGAGATGGATGACCAAAATTTTATGACCTTGTACATCCGTCAGCTCCGAGCTTTGAGAAGGGTTAAAACGTATATTGCCCAGCTTGAAGTGGGACTGGCGGCTGACTTCATACAATAAGCGGGATTTCTGATCAAAAACTCTCAGGATCGTATCCCCTGAAAGCTCGTCCTTTAGCTCGGGGCTCCATGCATTTTTCAGAATCATGGTCGGACCGGCCTCGGCAATGATTTCAGTCCATTTATTTTGCAGCACTTCTCTTTCATTTCGGGTCGCAATTTTGACAAACAGCAGATGAACCGTTACGTCTACAAATAGGAGAATGGAGAGAACTAAAATAGAAGCAAGCCAAGTAATTTTCGTCCGCAGCTTCAATGGTCTTCCTCCCTGATGCAATATCCTACACCACGTACGGTTTTGATCAGCTTCTTTTTGTAGCCATGGTCGATTTTTTTGCGGACATACCGGATATACACATCAACGACGTTCGTATCGCCGACAAAATCAAAACCCCATACATCCTGAATAATCTGATCCCGCTGCAATACCTGATTTTGGTGCTCCATGAGGTAGAGAAGCAGGTCAAATTCTTTGGGCGTTAACTCCATATGCTTCCCTTCACGCACCACAGACCGTGTCTTACGGTCTAACACCAGACCATCGACCTGTAGCGGGGACGGAGGCTTGTTCTCTTCATGTGGAGGGATAGCCACAGACTCCGGTTGATGTCTCATGCTCGCCCGCATCCGCGCCAACAGCTCCTCAATCTCAAAGGGCTTCGTAATATAATCATTCGCTCCCTCGTCCAAACCGGAAACCTTATCAGGTGTTGTGTTACGCGCTGTCACCATAATGACAGGTGTAAGTGTGTCGACTTTCCGTATCTCCCTTAACACCTCAACCCCGTTCATCTCAGGCAGCATCACATCCAGAATAATAATGTCCCAGGTGCGTGTCAAAGCCTTACCCAGTCCTTCTCTGCCGTTTTGGGCGATTTCAACCATATAGCCTTCATGGGATAGCTCCAATTGAAGCAGTCTGGAAATTTTCTCTTCATCATCGATCACCAGCACCGACTTTTCCACCGCAAAATCACCTTTTTTCATAGAAAAAATAAATGAGAAATGGAAATGACATTCATTTTTTATTTGATTTTAAGCTTTTAGCCGCTCGGTCCTTATATAATATAACTTTGTAATTCAATTTTTTGATATTAAGGAGTAATTTATTCATGTTAATTAATGTAGACTATGCTTTGTTTCACTGGATCAATGAGTTGGCTGAACACCTTGCCTTTTCCTGCCATCTTCATACAGGCGGCCATTATTTTTTATGAAAAATGGGAGCAAAAACTGGGGCTCAAACCTGTCAAGCAGGTCAGAGGCTGATCGTTCTCAAACATATTTCTCGATTACAAAACAGGCGCTGCTGCGTCTGTTTTTCTTTTTTGGGAGTTTGCTTCAAGAATTTTTTGAAGTACAAAGGGATAGATTGCCGCTACCGTAGCTGACATGATTCTGGATTCAATATCTAACTCACCTTAAACAAACGGGTCGTTCCAAGAACTTATTTCTTGGTCGACCCGTTTGTTTTTTCCATACCTGTTCGTACGCTTGCACTTCCAGCTATGCTGTAGATTTGGAGCGAAGCGGAGGCATACGTTGCTCATAACGCTGATAAAACCAGATACAAGCCGCCATCCAGCTGCCGCTCATAAAATAGCCTCCCAGTACGTCACTCGGATAATGCACCCCAAGATATATACGGCTTGTCCCGATAGTTACAATCAGTAGCGTGCTGACCGCAACAAGCAGGATGCGGCCCAGCCTGAAAGGGATATGCTTCCATATGAGGAAAGTGAGCGCTACGTACATTGTGAATGCAGTCATGGAGTGTCCGCTGGGAAAGCTGTAGCCATTGGCTTCAATAATACGGTTAATCTCGGGGCGTTCGCGCCGAAATAGTATTTTTAGTACCGTATTCAGCAGCACCGAGCCCAACACAGCAATGGCTAAAAATAGCAGCTCTCTACGATGTCCCAATACTCTGTACAGTACAATCATGGCGATCACCAGAATGATAATAACCGGAACCTCACTCCCTATGGTGGTGAAAAATTCCATGAAGCGAGTCATAGCAGGCGATTCCAGCTGTTGCACGACCGTAATAATTCTAAGGTCAAAATACCGCACTTGTTGATCACTGACCCACAATGCGATTAAACTGAAAACGAGGGCACATACTGCGCAGGTAAGTAATGCCAAGGAAACAGGCAGCTTCGTTTGCGTTTGCTTCATGATGTTATTTATCCTCCGTAATATTCATTTCGTGATAAAACGGGCATATTAGTCTGCATAGTGTATTTATTTACTGTACCCATATTTCATTTATCCCTATCATGATGGGGTTATGCTTTAGAGTAAAGCTGAAAACTTCAAAAAGTTGATGTCTGAAAATGAAATAAATGCCTCCAACCTTAACGGTTCAAGAGGCATCTATTTATGATGTGACTAAATACGTGTACGCTAAAGCCACTATATTCGTTCTAAGGTGTTGGGGGTTACTTCGTCGAGCTTGACCTTACTCTCTGCTTTCTCCGTTGGATAACGTTTACGGAACCATAGCGACTGGAGCAGCAAAAAGGTGCCGCTTACTGTCCAGTATAATGGCATGGCTGCAGGGGCATTGAAGGAAAAGACCGCCATCATGATGGGCGAAAGATATCCCATGATCGCAAATTGCTTGCGTTGGTCAGCCGTCATTTGAAGCTGAGAAAGCTTGGCCTGTGCCAAGTAAACGGCTGCGACGAAGATTGCCAAAATCCAGTCCGGCTGCCCGAGTCGGAACCATAGGAATGAATGAGACGCCAGTTCCGGGGTAAGCCGGATGGCTGTGTACATACCGCTCAATATGGGTAGCTGAATGAGAATAGGCAGACAGCCAATATTCAGCGGATTAAATTGATGCTCTTTGTAAAGCGACATCATTTCCTGCTGCATACTCTGCTGGCTAGTGCCATCCTTCTTGTTCTCGTACTTTTTCTTAATGCGGTCCAAATCAGGCTGCATAGCGCTCATTTTGCGCTTCATCCCCTGTTGGGCGCGCGTTTGTCGCATCATAAGCGGCAGTAACGCCAGACGGACGATTAACGTCAATGACATGATCGCAAGTCCAAAGCTTCCGCCAAACCATTGCGCTAGTTGCTGAATGAGCCAGGATAGCGGGAACACCACATAATGATTAAAAAATCCGGGTGTCTGTGCATTAATCTCCGCAGCATTCGCGCCACAGCCAGAAAGCAACATAACCACCGCCAGCGCTACCATGATTCCGAATATCCGTTCTTTTTTACCCCAAAAGGTGAATCCCTTGAATCGTTTCATATGTTCCTCCTCGTTGATTGGCTGTGCCATCGTTCAACGAGGAGGAACAATCTGACGCGTCTTCATCCGGCGCTTCCTTACGCCGGATATGACGTGCCAGCCGGACAGGCATGTCCTGCCCACGGGCAGTTAACGGCATCAGCGGAGAAGCATGCGACCGCACGGCCCCGCCTTCTATCCAGCATTCGGGCACATTGCCGTACAAATGAGCGAGATATGCGTAGGTTACCGTACACAGCAAGCCGATCGTAAATAAATAGGGGAGCAGGTCTTGAAGCTCAAACAAGGGATTCACCTCCTTCGGTTCGTTGCTACGATTATAGCATGAAACCGGGCAAGCGACTAACCTTTAAATAGAGATACAGATGAGTTCACAAGCTACTGAATTTAAAGTATCTCGGCTCAAGGAAAACTAAGCGGTTTAAATCAAATCATGGAAACTGATGGTGTCCTCATCCGCAACTATAATGTGCAGGGAATCCTGACCTTTGAACAGATCAATGCATATGACGCTAAAACCGGCAAAAACCTTAACGAATAGCAAGCATACGATTCAGTGCCAGCACAGCATCCTGGCTAACCTGATCGTTGACACGAATCACACCAACAGGCTCTCCACGGTCAATCTGCTCCATCGCCCACAGCAGATGTGGAAGATCAATCCGGTTCATCGTCAGGCAGGGACACATATCGGGATTGAGCGATTCAATCTGCTGTTCGGGGTACTGCTGCCGGATACGCTGCACGAGATTCATTTCCGTACCAACGGCCCATTTTGTCCCCGGCTCTGCCGCATGGATCGTGTCGATGATGAATTTCGTGGAACCTGCGCAATCTGCAAGCTGAACAACCTCATGTGAACATTCAGGGTGAACGATGACCCGGATGCTCTCGTCGCGCTCACGGATACGATGGATATTCTCAACCGTAAATTTTTCATGAACAGAACAATGCCCTTTCCATAAAATAATTCTCACGCTTGCCGGGTCACGTTCCGTCTCCAGTTGATCGGTCATTGGATTCCAGACGGCCATTTCATTCAGCGGAATGCCAAGATCGTAAGCTGTATTACGGCCCAAGTGCTGGTCCGGCAAAAACAAAATACGTTCCTTCTGCTTCAGTGCCCAATCCAGCACTTGCTTGGCATTCGAAGAGGTCACCGTAGCCCCGCCATGCCTCCCCACAAAAGCTTTAATTTCTGCTGTGGAATTCACATAGGTCAGCGGAATGATCGTGTCGCCTACCATCTCCTGCAAATGCTTCCAGGCCCGTTCTGTCTGCTCCATATTCGCCATATCTGCCATCGAGCAGCCTGCGCGCATATCCGGCAGCACGACCGTTTGCCGATCCGTAGTCAGCATATCCGCTGTTTCTGCCATAAAATGCACTCCACAAAACACAATAAATTCCGCTTCCTGATTTTGTGCCGCCATTTGGGCAAGCTGAAGAGAATCCCCTGTCATATCTGCAAACTGAATAACCTCATCCTTCTGATAGTGATGGCCCGGAATAAGCAGCTTTTGGCCCCATTTTTGCTTCAGTTGGGCGACACGCTGCTCCATATCAGCAATCGTCAGTGTCTTGTAGTACTCTGGCATGAGTCCACGATTTCCTTGTAAAACGTCAAGCATAGACATTTGAATCCCTCCATTATCTTTGCGGCTGTCTGCCCGTCTTCCCACGAACAGACAAGCGTTGTGTGTTCATATATGTTTACAAGTGTCTTGACACTTATATTTACACATGCCTACAATAATCTCAAGGCTTTTTGGATGGAATTATTTTTAGCAGGGGGAGATTCGCCATGATTTATCTGGACTATGCCGCTTCTACACCGATGTGTGACGAAGCTTTGAATATGTATAACACATTAAATAAGGAAATGTTCGGAAATGCCAGCAGCCTCCATGATGCGGGCGGTCAAGCAGCTTATGCACTGGATTATAGCAGACAACGGATCGCAGACATGATTGGAGGTCAAAAGGAAGGAGTTTATTTTACAACAGGGGGAACGGAGTCTAACATGCTGGCTGTACAGTCCATCCTGAACGGACTGCCACAGCATAAAAAGCACTGGATCATGAGCGCCCTGGAACACCATTCGATGTACAATCTTGCTGCTTTGCTGGAGCGGCAGGGCTATGAGCTGACCATTGTACAGCCGGACAAAGAAGGACGAATCACCCGTGACATTCTCTTACCTCATCTCAGAGAAGACACTGGGCTTGTATCCGTACAGCACGCCAATTCGGAAACTGGACTGATTCAGGATCTTGCTGGCTTATCTCCCCTACTGCGAGATCGTGGTATTTTGCTGCACAGTGATGCAGTACAGACCTTTGGGAACATTCCCATTGATGTAGCAGCCATGGGGGTGGATGCCCTCTCCGTATCAAGCCATAAAGTGTATGGTCCGAAAGGTGTCGGTGCTGTATATCTCAAACCGGGAACCCCTTGGCGTCCCGTGTACCCTGATACACTGCATGAAAACGGATTTCGTCCCGGAACGGTTAATGTTCCCGGGATTGCTGCGTTTGTTGCGGCAGCGGAAATGATGACAGAACAAATGGAGCTGCATCAGGAACGATATGCCGCGCTGAGACAGTATTTTTTCACCAAAATTCAGGAAAGATCAATTCCATTGCGTTTGGCCGCACAGGAAAACAACAAGATTGCCAGACTCAGTCATATTCTGGGATGTTTTTTTCACGGTTATGAGGGACAATATGTTATGCTGGAATGTAACCGTAGCGGTGTCTGTATATCCACCGGAAGCGCCTGTGCTGCTGGACATCATGAGCCTTCTCCTGCCTTGCAAGCGCTTGGAGCATCCGGTCGGGAGGCATTGCAATTTATCCGTATTTCCTTCGGAAAAACGACAACCACCGGGGATCTGGATGTGTTGGTGGATATTTTAACAGACCTGACAAGCAGACAAGAAAGGAGCTTATCCCGTTGACTGAACCTTTAAAACGGATGGGCACGGAACGCCGCGAACAGCTATTACTGTGGCTTAAGAGCGAATCCCCACTGACCGGGAGCGAACTGGCACGTAGGGCATCTGTCTCCAGACAAGTAATCGTACAGGATATTTCTCTGTTAAAAGCAAGCCAAGAGCCTATTCTTGCGACGAGCCAAGGATACATTTATATGGAACCTGCGGGTCAGGCTGCCTCTCAGGCCTCGCGTATTATCGTGTGTAAGCACCGACCTGAACAGACAGAAGAGGAACTAAAGCTGATCGTCGACTATGGCGTAAGTGTACAGGATGTTATTGTAGAGCATCCCGTATACGGCGATCTGACTGCTCCGATTCGGGTTGGAACCCGCAAGGAAGTGGACGATTTTATCCACAAAATCAGCTCCACCCAAGCGACTTATCTGTCCCAGCTGACCGGAGGTATTCACCTTCATACCTTGCAAGCCCCGGATGAAGCCAAAATTAATGAAGCCTGTGCTGCATTGGAGAACGCTGGTTTTCTAATGACGGACTAGCTTGCAGTGTTATAGCAGATACTATGTAATCCCTATCTTGCATGTGGAGCGCACCCTGCGCTCCGGTGGGGCGGCGGCTATATGATTAAAAATGTGCTCATTAAAAAGTAAAAAGCCCGGCCCCCTCATACAAGGGAATCGGGAACGGATTACGTTAGCTTAATTTCGAGCAATTCATATTTAATGACAGCCATGGGTGCATTCACATGAACGATACTGCCCACTTCTTTACCCAAAAGCTCCTTGCCTAGAGGGCTTTCATAGGAAATTTTGTTATCCAGCACGTCCGCCTCCGCAGGACTTACAATCTTGTATTCCATCTTTTCGGAAAATTCAATATCGTTCAGAATAACTGTTGATCCGATACTAACGGTTCTAAGATCCAAATTACTCTCATCCACGACCCGGGCCTTGGTTAGCATCTTCTCCAATATGAGAATCCGGGTTTCCATAAACGCTTGGTCATCCTTGGCTGAGTGATACTCACTATTTTCTTTCAAATCGCCGTAGCTGATCGCCAGCTTAAGCCGTTCGGCGAGTTCCTTGCGTTTTACGGTCTTCAGTTCCTTAAGCTCATCCTCCAGCTTGGCCAATCCCTCTTTAGTCAACAAAACTTCTTCATTCGACATATTTTATCTACAACTCCTATTTGGCTTGCTTTATTGTAGTTTAACCTATATTGGATCAACATGCGAAAAGAAATTATAGGGTATAGGAGCCGAGGTCACTCAGACAGGGTTATTCTTACAGTAACCAACGCTTTCTTGTTCGCATATCGTGTGAATATGACGGCATTTTGAATGAGCACGCGCAGTTCCGTTGTCCTTGTCCCGCAATGGCATAAAAACGGGCATGGACAGCATATGGCGGGAGGAAGATTCAATGACTTCCTTAGGAAAGAATGGAAACCGTAATCGTAATCAGAAATCCAAATCATCCCCTAACCCCAACGGACAAAAGAAAAACGGGTTAAACAGTAACTCGGCTATCTTCTCCGCCCTGCATGGAAAAAATGTGGAGATCGTGGTAGCAGCCCTGTTATTAACAGGAAAGCTCCACGTCGATTCCGTTACTTTATACAGACAAGCAACCCTGCTTGTGGGATTAACGGGAAAATACAAAACATTAGCAGCAGACCCTTCCAATGTCGATAACATGGTAAAATTTTTAAATGATAACGGGAATATGACGCTAGATCAAGTAATACAAGCCTTTCAAAAGAAAATGGGAAAGTAATAACACCGATTACGAAAGGGGTTATTTGCGGTGAGTGAGCTTGCGGCAAGTGAGTTTGACGGAGAGCATTTTGCAGAGTTTATCATTATCACTATTCTGATTGTTTTATTCTTCTTTGGCTCCACCAATATAGATAATCTCTCGGCTCAACCAACTCAAACCTAAATGGGCAGGTCCCCGTTCCCGGGGCTTTTTTGTAATGATACCGACATTCGGGGTGAGAACCGATAGACAGACATATGAAACGACAGCCCGAATAAGTAAAAAAAGAGCATCTATCGACTCTCGAAAAGTCAATAGATGCTCTTACTTTTTAACGGTCCTTTACTTCGACGATTATCGTTTTGCCGGAAGTTTCTCCTGAGGCATTGATGAGCTCGGCTCGATACTCATATGTGCCCGGTTTGCGGCCTTGGATATCTGTGACTGCGCTTTGAGCCTGGGGCGTTTTGTTCGGCAGCTCTTGCGTGTCGACCAGCTCTCCATTTTCATATAAATTGTATTGGGTCGCATTCGTGCCCCACCACATGTTCATAGCAACGGTGTAATTGCCGTCACCATCCCAGTTGTTGTGAGACAGCACCGGAATGCCGGGCGAAGCATCGGTCACTTCGACGGTTAACGGGTCACTAACCGTTTTACCGGAAGCGTTGATCAGCTCGGCGGTGTACGTATAAGTGCCATTTGCCTTGCCCGTTACCGGGATGACTGCGTTCTGTGCCCCGGGGGAAGCGGGTTTCAGCGGTCGAGTTCCGATCAGCTCGCCGTTTTCATACAGCTTGAGTTCATCACCGTTCGTACCCCACCATAGGTTCATGGTGATATTATAATCGCCGTCCCTCAATCCGTTATTTTGCCCATTATCATGAGACAGGACAGGTTTGCCCGGCACTTCCCCTGCAACAGCTTTCTGGACTGTAACGGTTACAGGATCGGATACGACGGTTTTACCGTCCAAGGTTACGCTGGCCGTAATTTCAGCGCTCCCCTCTTTTTCTGCCTTAATTTGTCCATACGTATCAAGGGTAACAGACTCATGACTGCTGGCATACTGAACGGAAGCATGACTTAAATCCGCTTCGCTGCCATCCGTGAGCGTACCGCTGAGATGTGTTACTGCTGTATCCCCAACGTTGAGGGTTGTTTGATCCAGCGAAAGCTTCACTTCTTGCAATACCGCCCCTGCCTGAGCTGTAAAATCATCAAGACCACGAGGTTTTAACTGGTAATTCCCTTTGAAAATCGCTGAAATTCCCTTAATCTTCACTTGCTGTCCTTCTTGATACGGAAAAGAGGTTCGTGTTACGCCTGTACGTGCATCCACACGCACATGTTGGCTTACTTCGCCGGACACCGCATCAAATTCGAACGAACCAACGGGAGTCGCGTCTACTATATTACGAATGATGGCATGTGGAAGCTCGACCAACTGTCCTTGGTTAGCATCGCTTAGTTCGGTGATCTGTAGAGCTTCCGGAAGCTGTCCTTCTCCTGTTATTTCAATGGCTACCGGATCGGTCATCTCCAGCTCGCTGTTATACAGCGCCAGGGTTGCCGTAACCTTCACCTGATCCCCTTGGTGAAAACCGCTTTGGTTTTGATATACATAAATACCGCCGCTTTCATCCTGCATATAAAAGGCTTGCCCGCCATATGCACCCGGCTCAGTCGTCACCGTACCTGCCAGTGTAACCACTTTGCCAGCCGGGAGGCTCCGTGCTTCTGCAACACTGATACGAGCCGGAACAGTATTCCCTTCCTCGGGCAACGGCTGGGCCGGAACATCTGCCAGCATGACCGATTGGGTCAGCAGGTTGCTGCCGTTTTGTCTCAGTCTAAGACTGGCTGAACCGCTGGTTCCCGGTTTGATCAGTACGGTGAGGTCTTTGTAGGCATGTCCCTTGCTATCGGACTCCAGGCTGAATGCTCCGCTATAGCCGTACGAGGTCGGCCAGCTTCCATCCGGGTTTTGATTCTGGGCTACCTGATTGCCGCCCGCTACATAAATACCTGTGCTGAATCCGCTAACCGTGGTATTCGGTGCAAGCTGATCGGCAGCAATTCGAATTTGAAAAGGCTCTGCATTCGGCAGCTGATCCTGACGAACGATGCTGTACACGGGCTGCGCACTGGCAGTAGGTCCGCCATAGGAGCCAGCCTTGAAAGTTTGCTGATCCCACCATTTGTAACCGGCTGCGGGAGCGGACCAAGGCTCGGCTTGTGGCTCCGTCGAAGCCTGCGGTTCTTCAAAAGGCAGCAGTGCTGTCGGCTGGTCAAGCTGCAAGCTTTTCACATCCGTCAGACTGGTGTAGTTCTCCTTCTTGGATAACCAATCGACGATATTAACCAGCAGCACGGCATCATCCTGCTCCTTAAAGCCGTCATACGTCGTCTTCTTGGTTCCTGTCTCTTCGCGCAGATATTTCGGCGTCGCATCTTCAACAGGAGATGAATCTCCGATGAAAGCAGCTTTGCCCAGTCCTACTTTGGATACGGCTGCATAGGGTCCTTCCGGTATGCCGCCTCCGTTATAGACGCCCTGATCTACCGCATTCCCCCAAGCCTGATTTGTTTCAGGCAGGTATACAATGCCCTTGGCTTTCGCCGGGTCGATAATCGCCAGTGTTGATCCCGCGTGCATTGCGACATTGCTCACTCCCGCTGTAATGCCGAACGCCTGCGCAGGCTGGACAATCTGATTGGCGGTAATATCGCCTAATGCATTGTAGCGAAAACGCACACCAAACTGGCTGCCCAGCCAATCTGAGCTGACTACGCCTTGCATCGCTGCCGAGCTTCTTTCTTCCGCGCTCATTCCCTTGGCAGGATCTTCCCATGCTCCGCGACGGTAGCCGTTAATACTCTCTGATCCGTCCCAGCGGTTCTTGTTGCGGTCCGCATTATAGTGATCTCCAATGAAGAAAATGCTGTTGCCTGCTTTTACATACTGCTCCATCGCAGCCTGTTCGCTTTGTTTGAAAGGAATATTCGGCTCTGCTGTGACAAAAACATCATAATCCTTCAGATCATTGTAAGTAATCGGCGTAGATTTGCGAAGCTCATGCACATCATAGCCGTTACTTGCGAGGGCTTGGCCAAAGTCTGAAAATCCGCCGTCAATCACCCAGTCTGCCGCACCAGCCGTCTGTCCGTGTGTATTATCGAACAACACTTTTTTGCCCGCATTCTCATTGACCACTTTGGCGGCGATATAAGGGGCCGGATCAACTGAACCTTCTGCCGATGCCGGTTGTATGCTGCTTACAGCACCAGCGTACAACGACAAAGTGAACACCATTGCAGTTGCGTATTTGAAGCTGCAGGATGTAAAAAGACGAATGATTCCCATTCTATTCCTCCTGTTTGTTGGTTTAAGACCCCCGATGAGGGGGATCAAATACAAATTCTAGCATTCATTTATGTTCGGACATGCGATGTTTTGTAAATGTTTAAGAGTAATGAACAGGGAGGAAGTTCCAGTAAAAAAGATATACCGTGTGCAATAACGTGATGATCGCAAACAGAACTTTTCCGATGACTCTGGCCTTCCTCTCTCCTGTAATCAGCCTTGCGCTGTTCACGATCAATACCCATACGGCAATTAGGGCTGAAATCAGCGGAAGCGTGCAAATCCCCCAGATATACCAGGCGGGATAGCCATATACAATCTGACTGTTACCATAAATAAACTGCACGCCGAGAAAAATCGTATTCAGTAACGCGATGAATGCAAGGGTGGAAGAAATGTGAGCTTTATTTTTGCGGATGGCTCTTATCACATACCTTACGATCCAAATCAGCAGGGTTGTGATGAAAAACAAGGAGGCGGCAGCGTAGCTGCCTAGCAACATCCAGGTACGGTGCCAAAGTGTCGTCTGCTTCATTGTCTTACTATCCGGGGCGATCATCATCCATGTACCGTTTTGCTGATACAGCAAAATTTTAAGCTGTCCTCCCTTTTCCACAAACAGCCCATCCCCTGCCGCTTGAAAGATTTTGTCCATTGCTTCATTTTCATTCGGGTACTCCCCGTTGACGATCAACGTGTGATCATCCTGAATGCTAATGTTGTATTTAATGCTCCCCAACATCCGAATCCATTTGCCCCAACCATGAACGGGGTTCAGACTTACCTGATATACTCCCTCGATCTCTGGCGAAAGCTTCACTTCCGTGGCAGAATGAGCCAATGATTGAGGAGCAGCCTGCGACTCTGCGGGCAGCATTTTGGCTATCGCATTTATGACTTCTCCATGAAGCAGGACGCCCGAGTCAGCCGCATTGATGGTCACAAAAATACCGATCTTTTGGGACGGAATCAGTACCATTTCGGAAATAAAATCATCAATTTCCCCTGTAGCCCACAGCATGGGTACTCCCGTCTCCAGTTGACCGCGAAAAAATCCGTAGCCCACGCCATCCAGACGCGCATCGGCTGCAAATTGCTGTGCATGCATGGCTTCTGCGGTTTGTGGCTGGAGCACCACCTGTTCCCCATACTTTCCTTCATTCAAATGAGTGATCAGATAATGTGAAAATTCATTTGGCGTGACGTTTAGCGCCCCCGCTCCCGGCAGATTGATATAAGAAGAAGGTTGCTTCTGGTACACTCCATCGTTCCACTGATACGATTGGGCCAGCGCAGGATTACTCACAGGGAGATCCAGTGTTGCGCTCGGCATATCCATCGGGTCGAACAAATGGGTACGGAGGTAATCGTTCAGCCCTTGCCCGCTCACTTGCTCCACCAGATTACCAACCAGCCCGTAGGCCACATTACTGTAGTCATACTGAACGCCGGGCTTACGAATGGGAGGCTGATTTTGAAAATAGGTACTGAGATACTGCTCTGTGGGCAAAGAGTCTGCTTTGGTCGGACTGTTAATGCCATACACCGCTTCGTCCAATCCAGATGTGTGTGTCAAAAGCTGATGCAGATTGAAAGGCTGATTTTGAAATTGCGAAGCTTTATAGCTTTTGAGATAGTTGTTCACGTCCTGATTCAGATCAAGCTTGTTTTGCTCTACCAGTTGCATAGCGGCGGTTGCGCTGATCGACTTGGTCAGCGATCCGACGGGTACAATCGTCTTGGTCGGGTCGAAAGCCGTCTTCTGCTCTAGGTCCGCATATCCGTACCCTTTGCTGAAGTAAATCTGATCACCTTGGGTCACAACGACAGCGGCCCCCGGAATATGCAATTTTTCCAGCTCCGTACTCATGATTTGGTCCACTGTCTTTTCCAATTGATCCGGCGTTATGCTGCCTGCTGCCCATGCCGGATCAATGATCAGGTTCCAGAAAAACAACGATGCTATGAATGCTGATAGGCAAAAAATTCCTTTTTTCTTCATGTGAAGCACCATCCTTACGTGTGAAGTTTGGCTCATTGATTTGACGGTGCGGTGATTGCATAGCGGAGCAGATGTTTCCCACTCCGTATCGGAGCCACCAGCATGGCGCTATGGAATCATCGCACTTCCCATAGCGGGAGTGCAGATGATAGAGCGAATCCTGATCGAATCGCGTAAGCCGTAGGCTTCTTACATGTTCGATCAGGATTCATGGGTTACAAATTAAAAATTAGTGAACTCCAGTCAAATCATCAAGCGTAGATGCTCAAGAATTATGATGTGCCAAATCTTGTGACATGTCTTTGTCCATGTTCCGGGTTATGTTTTGTATTGCGGTACGGATACTTTTTACATTTTCCTCGATAAAGCCGGATTCCAGCACCTCATAGTGACCGCCAATCAAGGTGTACTCTGCATAGCTGCCTTGTGTAGCATTTTTCCATAAAAGTCGGTTGTCTCCTGTTCCCTTAACCGTTTCTGATCCAGCCGCGACAAAGCCGTGAATATTCGCCTGAACGGTCTCTGTATTCAGAAGCTGGTTGCCATACACCGCATAAGCAATCATTTTACGTTGGTACGTGTCATTCAACAGCTCACGGTAGGATTCGGGAACCTGCTCCAGCATAGCATGAATCTCTTGCTCCGTTTCTTCCGCTGTGAAGGATAGGGTTTCCGTGCTTTTGACCGAGTCGATCATAAAAATGTCGGATACAGTATGGCCTTGACGCTCCAACGCATCGGCAACTTTATGCGCTAGATTACCGCCCATAGAATAACCAAGCAGCACATAAGGACCTTGCGCTTGCGTGCTGACAATCAAATCAACATACCGTGCCAACATTTCCTGCTCATCCGCAGCATCATCTATGAACTCCAATCCATACACGACTGCGTCCTGATCCAGTTGTTTCGCCAACTCAGCGAACGACAACCCGTATCCGAGCATTGGCGGAAAGCAGAAGATGGAGACAGGACCATGTTCATTCAATTGAATGATTGGACTATCTGCCTTGGATTCCAAATCTGATTTCAATAATGCGAGCGCCTGCTCTTCTATGGTTGGGAACTCCAGAACACTACGAATTGGAAGCTCGATGTCTGTGGCAAGGTGAACTTTGCGCACAAGCTCCAGCACCTTCAAGGAATGCCCCCCCAACGTGAAGAAGTCATCGTGGACACCCACTTGCGAGATTTCGAGCACTTCCTGCCAAATGGTTGCTAGCAACTGCTCCACATCTGTTCGCGGCGCCACATATTCTGTACCTGTGTGCAGCGTTGTGTCTGGTGCAGGTAACGCTTTGCGGTCGATCTTGCCGTTGGTCGTCAGCGGAATACGATCCAGTTGTACAAATGCGGATGGAATCATATAGCCCGGCAGAGTGGCTGACAACACACCTCGAATCTCACGGACGGTTAGCTGTTCATCGGCAGTGAAGTAAGCGCATAATTGTTGCTGGCCTGCTCCATCCCGCAATGCAATAACAACACTGTCCCGTATGGACGGTACACTTGCCAGTTGCGCCTCCACCTCGCCCAGTTCAATCCGATAACCACGAATCTTGATTTGATCGTCGATCCGTCCGACGAACTCGACGTTGCCGTCTGGAAGCCAGCGGGCCAAGTCGCCTGTGGCATATATTTTTTGACCGGGTGCATACGGATGGTCTATAAATTTCTCGGCGGTCAGCTCAGGACGGTTCAGATAGCCTTTGGCCAAACCAGCGCCCGATATGAATAGCTCCCCAATCACGCCTACAGGCTGGAGCAATTTATGGCTATTCAGGATATATGCTCCCGTATGACGGATTGGCTTGCCCAGATGTACCGCTGTTCCCGGCTCGCAAACGGCAGCCAGCGCATCAATGGTCGTTTCCGTCGGTCCATAATGGTTATGCAAGCTATACCCTTTTATAACGATTTTTTCCTTCAATGAATCTTCCAGCCGCTCACCACCGCAAATTAACGTATTCAGGCAAGGGATTTTCGGCTCAATGGCTAAAAACTCTCTCATCAGCACTGGAGGAATGTCCAGCAGGCCGATTTCCTGGCTGGTGATATACTCCAGAAGCAGTTGCTTGCTCAATAGCGTTTCACGCCGGATGCAATGCAGCTCACCCCCATGAAGCAAGACCCCGAAGATTTGCTCCACACTCGGGTCAAACGTATATTCTGCCGTTAAAATCAGTCGGTGTGTAACATACGCCGTATAACGCTCTGCAAACCAGCTCACCGTGTTGGCTACACTACGATGAGCGACCATAACCCCTTTGGGCTGTCCTGTCGTTCCTGAGGTGTACAACACATACATAAGCTGCTCCGGCCCGGTAACGGGTACTAGGTTGGAGCCGTCTTGTGCATAGGCATGAGGATCATCCAGCGCTACGATAGCTCCACCAAAGGAAATTCGATCTGCGAGTGCCTGTTGCAGTAATATGATGGGTGCGCCCGAATCCTCCAGCATATAACGAATACGATCGGCTGGATATTCCGGATCGATTGGCACATAAGCGCCGCCTGCCTTAAGAATGGCCAGCAGGCCCATAATCATTTCAATGGAACGTTCTGCTAGCAGCCCGACACGCTGATCAGGCTTCACCCCTTGACTACGCAGTGTTCTCGCCAGCTGATTGGCCCGTTCGTTTAACTCACGGTAGGTGAGTTTCGCATCCTCGAATACAACAGCGATGTGATCCGGTGTACGTGCAGCCTGTTGCTCAAACAACTGGTGCAAGGTATACCTCGTCGTATCATCCGATATCGTATTTGGTGAAGCACTTCTGTTAAACATGTTCAGGATTTCAGACTCTTCCTGCGGTGTTGTCAGTTTTATTTCACTTACAGCGATGTTCGGGTTGACTGTAACTTGCTCTAGCAGATGAATAAAGTGCCCGGCGATTCGGCGAATATCAGCTACATCATAAACCTGTGTGTTATAGCCGAAGCTGAGACGCAGCACCTCACCCGGCATCACTGCGAGATTAAAATCGTAGTTCGTCTGTTCAAAAACCGTCACGTTGTCAATCTCGAAAGGAGCCTCGTCATTTTGGCCCAATTGCTCGACCTGCTCATCCACCGGATAATTTTCAAACACCATAATATGCTGAATTAAATTCTGCTTCTGGTCGGTCAATGCCTGAATTTCAAACAGTGGATACGTATCATACGCATGAGAGGCCAACGCCTGCTCCTGCATTTTCTTCATGACTTCTGCAAAAGATTCCCCTGCCTCGCTACGGATGCGAACTGGAATGGTATTAATGAACAAACCAATAATATTCTCGGCCCCGCTAATATCCGATGGACGGCCTGAGACAACACTGCCGAATACGGCATCACTGTGGTCGTTATATTTTTGCAGCACAATCCCCCATGCGGTTTGTAATAACGTATTCATGGTCACCTGATACCGCTTGGCCGTCTCCTCTACCCGAGTGGTCAGCTCACGCTCCAAATCTGTCACCCAATCGCTGGCAGTGTAGCCTTCACTCTTGCGACCGGATTTCACAGCAGGAAGCGCTGTTTGCTGGTCATAGCCGGACAAATAGCTGCTCCAGTAGTCGGCTGCCACCTCGCGATCCTGCGCTTCCAGCCATTCAATAAAGCTGCTGTATGGCACTGCCGGCGCCAGCTCTGGCACTCTCCCCTCTTGAAGTGCGGCATAGCTCTCAAACACTTCTTTGTTCACAAGAGACAGACACCAGCCGTCCATGACGATATGATGGAAGCTCCATACAAAATGGTAGCTGTCTTCTCCGGTGCGCAAAATCGCCACACGCAGCAGAACATCCCGACGCAGATCAAAGCCCCGTGCTTTATTTTCCAGCTTGAAGCTTTTCAGCCAGGTATCCCTTTGTTCCACATCCAGCTTGCGTAAATCTTCATATTGAAATCCGCAATCCCGGCTTCGATACACAACCTGCAACGGTTCTGTATCCCGGCCAAAGTAAAAGTGTGTACGCAGCGCCTCATGCCGCCGAACCAGTATATTCATGCTTTCTGCAAAAGCCTGGATATCCAACTGACCTCGCAAATCATAGGTGAACTGCTCAAAATATGCATCATTCGCGGCTGCTTGACTATCGAGCTGGCTGTGAAACAGCATCCCCTTTTGCATCGGGGTCAGTGCATATACATTGTCTACTTCACCCGCAGCACCCATTTCGGATAACAGGCTGTCCAAGCCTTCCACACTCAGTCCTTTATAGGAAATGTCGCTTGGGGTCAGCTCCGGCTGTTCTTTATTTACGCAATGCATCAGAATTTCACGCAGGCTCGATTCCAGTAATTTCGCCAATCGCTCTATCGTCTCCGGTCGATAGCTGGTACGGCTATAGCTGATCGTCAGACCCAGCTGGCCACCCGAAATCATGCCGTTAACATCCAGCGTATACGTCCGTGCCATGGTTGGGCTAAGCGGCATGCCTCCACTGTAGGAGGATGACTGCAGGTCGTTCCCCTTCATATCCTGATCGAACTGTCCCAAATAGTTAAAGCTGATTTCAGGATCTGCTGTAAAAATGGCTGGAGATACTACCTGTCCCTGGCGATCGGCTAAGTATTTCAGTACGCCGTAGCCGATCCCTTTTTGCGGGATGCTGCGCAGTCCTTCCTTCACATGCTTAATACGCTGCGAAAGAGCAACTTCTTCCGGCATGTCGAGCAAAATAGGATATTGGCTTGTAAACCACCCTACCGTCCGGGTAATGTCTACCTCTGGTAAAATGGCTTCACGTCCATGCCCCTCCAGATGAATCAGGAAACGCTCATTTCCGCTCCACACTTGCAATGCCATCCCTACAGCCGTCAGCAAGAGGTCGTTAACCTCCGTGTGGTAGGCACGATTTGCCTGCTTAAGCAGCTGCTCTGTCTCCGCACTTGTCCATACAGCGGTAACCGACTCACTGTCGCCAATCAACGGCTTTTCGTGCTCATTATACCCGTAATCCTGCGGCAAAGGAGCCAGCTCCGCTTGCGCAAGCTCCTCCCAATACGCCCGCTCACGTTCAATGGCTGGACTGTTGGCATAAGCGTACAGTTGCTCGGCCCACGTTTGGAACGAATCCGTTTTATGAGGTAACTGAATCACCTGTTCACCCTTGGAGGCTTGCTCATAAGCAGTCGCCAAATCCTCGAATAAAATGCGCCAGGATACCCCGTCCACCGCCAAATGGTGAATCACTACTAGCAGATGATCTCCATCCGGACAACGGAACAGCCCCAGCCTCATTAGAGGCCCTTCGCTTAGAGAAATGCCGGATTGAATTTCATTGCATTTTGCTTCAATAATCTTCGCCAAATCTCCCTCGTTTAGGTGGCTATCCCTATAATCAAAGCTCTCCAGATGGTATGATTCGCCTCCCTCTACACTTCGGTTCCATGCCGTATACCCGTTCTCCGACGAACGAAAAACGATACGCAATGCATCATGGTGAGCCGTAATATGGTTGAGCGCCTGCCGAAGTGCCTGTTCAGCATAGCCTTCCTGTCGATAGAGCATGACAGATTGGTTAAAGTAGTGCGGCTCTGCCGTTGGCTGTTCAAAAAACCAGCGCTGAATCGGTGTAAGCAAAACATGTCCTGTAACTTCGCCCTGCTCCGCTATTCGGTTAACAGGCTGAATATGTGTGCTTAGTCCCGCAATCGTCGGGTATTTGAACAAGTCCTTCATTTCCAGCTTGTATCCAGCCTGGAACAATCGGGACGACACTTGAATGGCCTTGATGGAGTCACCACCCAGATGGAAAAAGTTATCCAGTATGCCCACTCGCTGGATACCAAGAATTGCCCCCCAAGCCGCAGCCAGCGCCTGCTGGACGTCCGTCTCGGGTGCCACATAATCCATGCCTGTATCCACATTGTGCTCAGGTGCAGGCAATGCCCTGCGGTCTACTTTACCGTTCGGCGTCAAAGGCAACTCGGAAAGCTGCACAAAGTAGGAAGGCACCATATAGCCAGGCAGATCCTGTGACAAAACGTTACGTAAGTCGCTGGCGCTCAATTCGCTGTCTGTTACGAAATATGCACACAGCTGTTTTTGCCCGTTATCGTCCTGCCGTACTGTAACAATGGATTCCTTCACACCTGCAATGGTGGACAATCGGGTCTCAATTTCACCCAACTCGATACGGTAACCACGAATTTTGACCTGCTCATCCATTCGTCCCTTGTACTCCAATACGCCATCTGCACGCCAACGCGCCAAATCCCCTGTACGATAGCAGTACTCTCCGGGCCGGAATGGACTTTCTATAAACTTTTCCGCCGTTAGCTCCGGCCGATTCAGATATCCTCGCGCCACGCCGTCGCCACCGACGATCAGCTCGCCCCATGCCCCAACAGGCTGCAGCTTCAACGAACGATTTACCACATAGGTGGTCGAATGATGAATCGGACGTCCAATGGGAACAGCCTGGGTTTGCGGTTCTGTAATGTCATAGGTGGTGGAAAAGGTAGTGTTCTCTGTCGGCCCGTAAGCATTGATCAACCGAAGGTGCGGGTACTGCTTCAGCACGCGGTTGACGTGGGGTACAGACAACACATCACCACCCACGAGCAATTCCTTCAGGGACGCAAACAATGTCATATCCTGCTGGGAATGCTGATTGAATAAAGCCGTGGTCATGAACATGGTGTTAATACGATACTTGTCAATCGCCTGTTTGAGCTTGGCGGCGTCCAAAATAGTGTCATGACTTACCACATGCAGTTGACCACCGTTTAGCAACGTTCCCCAGATTTCAAACGTGGAGGCATCGAACACAACTGCACCCATTTGCAGCATACGCGTATTTTCGTCAAGCGTGGCATAGCTTTTGTTTTTCACCAAGCGCACGACATTACGGTGATCGATCATAACGCCCTTCGGCTTGCCTGTCGTACCCGAGGTGTATATGACATGCGCAAGATCTGAGGAAGATCCCTCCATTGGAGTGGCAGCAGCTTCATCCGTAGGATCGTAAAATACATTTTCGCTGCTCCATAGTTGTTCATCACTCAAATCTATGACCGGAATACCTGGTTCAAAAAGAACCTGCTCACGTCGCTGTGACAGTAACAGCCCAGCACCGGAATCCTCCAGTAAATAACGGATACGCTCCTCAGGATAATCGGGATCAATGGGAACGTAAGCCCCTCCAGCCTTCAAAATCGCCAGCATACCAACGATCAATTCAATGGAGCGGTCAGCCATAATCCCTACCCGCTGTATCTCCGGCTCGGAGCCGCGCCGTATCCCCTGGGAAACGAGTGAGCGTGCCAGACGGTTGGAACGTTCATTCAACTCGCGGTAGGTGAGCTGTGTGTCCGCAAAGGTGACTGCCAGCCGATCCGGTGATTGTGCTGCATGTTCCTCGAACAACACATGCAGCGCTTTATTCCGTGGATACGGATAGTCTGCTACTGTATCGTTGAATTGCTGCACAATCTGCTCTTTTTCTCGGGACGAAACCATTTCAATAGCCGAAAGAACGATATCCGGCTGTTCTATAACCGCATTGATAAGCTGTTGGAAATGTGTCGCCAAGCGTTGTATCGTTTCATACTTGTACAGCCGGGTCCCATATTGAAGACCGCAGATGATTTCCTCCCCGTCCTCCAGCGCGAGCAGACTCAAATCAAATTTGGCCGCCGTTTGTTCACTCGGATAGGGTGTCAATTGCAACCCTTCCATCTGCTGCTCCTTTTGCTCCAGATTTTGCAGAGCAAACAAGGTATCGAATAACGGATTGCGACTTAAATCTCGATCCACGCCCAGCTTGTCCACCAGCTCTTCAAACGGGTAGTCCTGATGCTCAAAAGCTTTCAACGCGTTTTCCTTGACCTCCAGCACATAATCGCGGAAGGTTTTCCCGCCTTCCGGATAATTGCGGATCGCCAGTGTGTTCACGAACATCCCGATCAGGCCACCAAGATCAGCATGGGGCCGTCCCGCAATCGGCGAACCGACGATAATATCCTCCTGCCCGCTGTAGTGACTAAGCAAAGCCGTATAAGTAGCCAACAGCACCATATATAATGTCGATTCCGTCTGCGCCGCAATGCTTTTTAATCCTTCGCTTTGCCGTTGATCGAGCGTAAATTCCAGCAAATCTCCTTCAAAGCTTCTCACCGCCGGACGTGGATAATCGGTCGGTATATCCAGCACGGGGAGCTCTCCCGCGAAGGTATTCAGCCAGTAGGTTTCCTGCTCCCGGTAGCGTTCACTTTGCTGCTGCTTCTGTTGCCAGGCGGCGTAGTCCTTATACTGAATGCGCAGCGATGGTAATGTGTCGCCTGCATATAAACGGATGAAGTCCTGAATCAGCACATTTATAGAGGTACCGTCCGAAATGATGTGGTGCATATCCAGCAGCAAAATATGATGCTCTGGACCGATTTCAATCAGACCAGCCCGGAACAGCGGAGCCTGCGCAAGATCGAACGGCTGGACAAAGCCATGTACCAACTCATCCGTTTCCTCCTGGTCAGCTCCGTGGGCATGAATCAACTCCATGCGAAATGGAACCTCGTCATGTACCCGTTGGACAGGTTCGCCGTTCATAGTCTCAAAGCTTGTGCGCAATGTTTCATGGCGGTCAATAAGCTGACGGAACACTTTTTCCAGTGCCATATGATCAAGTGGACCTGTCAGTGTCAGGGCGCCAGGTATGTTATAGCTAATCCCCGCTCCGTCAAGCTGATTGAGGATATACATCCGTTTTTGTGCCCAAGATACCGCATAAAATGGCTTATTCTCCGAAACTGGGATGGATTCATAGGTGGTTTGCTCCAGCGCTTCAATCACCTGCGCAAGCTGTTCGATCGTCGGGTGCTGGAACAGGTCCTTTAGCTGCACATTTTTATGCAATTCCTTATGGATCAGCGATATGACATGTGTCGCACGCAGGGAGTGCCCTCCTGATTCAAAAAAGTTATCCTTAATCCCAATGCGCTCAAGCTCCAGCACATCTTTCCAGATACTCGCCAGTTGTACTTGTAATTGATTTTGAGGAGGTACATATTCTGCGCCTGAGCTTACACTTCCCTCCGGCTGCGGCAACGCCCGGCGATCCACCTTGCCGTTGGGCGTCAGTGGCAATTGCTCCAGCTGCACAAAATACGACGGCACCATGTAGCCCGGCAGCTCCTGGCTCAAAGCGCTTCGCAGCTCACTTGCCGCTACATCCGTATGGGTCACCACATAAGCGCAGAGCTGCTTTTGCCCCTGCTCATCCTCACGTGCAATCACGACGGCTTCACGCACCGCTTCCAACTTTAACAGCTGCGTTTCCACCTCGCCTAGCTCGATCCGGTAGCCCCGAATTTTCACCTGTGCGTCGATCCGTCCCTTGTATTCCAGCGTCCCGTTCGCACTCCACCGCACCAAGTCGCCTGTACGGTAGCAGCGTTCTCCGCTGCGGAACGGACTATCTATGAACTTTTCGGCCTTCAGGTCAGGGCGGTTGCGGTATCCACGTGTCACCCCGTCACCGCCGACGAGTAGCTCACCCCATGCCCCGACAGGCTGGAGCTGCATCGAACGGTCTACGACATACGCCGTCGAGTTATGGATCGGGCTGCCAATTGGCACCGATTCCGATTGCACGCTGGTAATCGCGTGCGTTGTGGAAAAGGTGGTATTTTCTGTCGGACCATAGCCGTTGATGATCCGCAGGGACGGATGAGCCTCCAGAACCCGGTTAATATGCGGTACGGACAGCACATCACCCCCGACCAGCAGCTCCCGCATCCCCTCGAACAGCTCCAGATCCTGCTGGGACAACTGATTAAAGAGCGGTGCTGTCAGCCACATCGTGGTAATGCCATGGCTGCGTACGGCTTCCTTGAGCTTCGGTGCGTCCAAAATGACATCCTGACTCACCAGCACCAGTTGTCCGCCATTCAATAGCGCACCCCAAATTTCGAAGGTGGACGCGTCAAAGACAACAGCCCCGGTCTGCAAAATGCGCGTGTCGGCATCCAATTGCGCGTAGTTTGTATTTTTCACCAAACGTACGACATTGCGGTGCTCCACCATAACCCCTTTGGGCTGGCCTGTGGTCCCCGAAGTGTACATGATGTATGCCAAGCGATCAGCATCGGTTGCCTTCGGTTGTTCTGAATGCGTGGTTGTAGTAGAAACAAGCTCAGAATTAGCGAAAATGGAATAGAGCGGGTTTAAGCAATCCACGTATCCTATGTCAGCTGTGTCAGTATATGTCCCGTTATCGTTCAGCAAAACAGGATCGATACGATGAGCATCATCCGTTCCATAGATTGCGGAATCGCTCAGGTCGAGCACAGTTCCTGTAAAATCAGCGGGTCGATGTTCCATTCGCTGTATCAGCAGTATTTTGGCATCGGAATCCTCCAGCAAATAGCGCACGCGCTCGTCCGGGTAATCGGAGTCAATCGGTACATACGCTCCGCCTGCTTTGAGGATCGCGAGCATACCGACGATCATCTCAATCGAGCGTTCAGCCACAATGCCGACAGTCTGCTCGGTGCAGATCCCCTGCTTACGTAGTGTATGAGCCAGACGATTGGCCTTTTCGTTCAATTCTCCATAGGTCAGGCTGTCTCTTCCGAACACTACCGCCACCTGCTGCGGTGTCTGCTTCGCCTGTTTCTCGAACAACTCATGAATGGACGCATGACGTGGATAATCCGCAGCTGTATCGTTGAAGGTATGAACCAGTTGCTCTACTTCTTGCTCTGACAGCACTTGTGCCGCGGAAATCTCCAGCTCTGGCTGATGCAAAACAACGGTGTACAACCGCAACAGCTGCTCAACAAAACGTTCAATCGTCGTCTCGCTATAACGGTCGCTACTGTACTTCACGTTCAGGGAAACCGTTGTATTTTCCCATTGAAATTGAAAATCCAGCTCAGACTGTACATGATTCAAATAATCAGCAATATGGATATTTTGCAGGGACGCCGTGGTGTGAATAAGAGGCTTTTCGTCCTCGTTACGTGGAATTTCAAGCCCCTCGGTATAGTTCCAGAAAGGAATATTTTGGTGCTCAATAGCTTCGCTGACGGAGGTTTTGATTTGAGACAGCACGGCTTTGAAGGTCGTTGTGGAATCCAGCGTGTTTTTCAGTAAAAGCAGATGGTTCATCGGCTTTGTAGCACCGTTGCCAGACTTGGCTACCGGAATGCCCAGCAGCACACGTTCCTCACCTGTGTATTTATGTAATAGGCTTTCTACTCCAGCAAGCAGAACCATAAACACAGCCCATGGAGCGCCACCTGTTATAGACGATATTCGCCCGGAAATTTCAGATGGAAATGTGATCGTGTACGTAAGGGAATTTGAACTCGTTGCAGTTGTATCCTTGGACACGTTGTTGGTGTATGGGAGGCAGATGATATGATCCTCCGATTCCAGCTTATGACTCCAGTAATTTTTTTCCTTCTCAAATAAGGCTTTCAATGACATCCCTCCTGCTTTATGGGGCCTGTACCCCGGTTGGAATCGTGCGTTGATACGTAGATGACCGTTGTGTCGAAAAAATAATACTTTGCAGGCAAGGGCAGTCGGACAAGCCGCCGCCCTCTGCACACGCAAAGTGAAATCATTGCATTTTAGAAAACTGATTTAGAAAACAAAGTCGATGGAATCCGGTGAAAAGCCTTCCGGCTTCTCGTCAGAGGTCACCTGAATATCGCTTAACAGCAGATCTGGGTTTGTCCCAACCTGTGACAGAATCGCTATCAAATCTCCCGTTAATCGTTCGATAGCGTCTGCTCCAAACAGCTTCGTGCAATATTCAAAGGAACCCTTGATCACCCCGTCTTCATCACTCATGGACAAGGTCAAATCGAATTTGGAGATACTATGTTCCTGAACATACGGACTGAAGGACAGGGTCTCAAGCTTCGCTTCCTGCGACTCCGTGTTTTGCAGTACAAACATGGTGTCAAACAACGGATTACGGCTTGCATCCCGCACTACATCCAGCTTTTCCACCAACTCTTCAAGTGGATAATCCTGATGCTCGAAGGCTTGCAGTGTGCGATCTCTGGCTTCCAGCAAGTAGTTGTGGAACGTTTGGTTGCCCTTCGGCTGATGCCGGATGGCTAACGTATTGACGAACATTCCGATAAGTGGCTCCAGCTCAGGCAGCAGACGGCCTGCTACCGGAGTACCGATAATCAAATCGTCCTGACCGCTGTATTTGGACAACAGAACGGTGTAGGCGCTCAAAAGTACCATGTACAGCGTACTTCCGGTCTGAGCCACAATTCGGTGCAGTTGCTCAGATACATTCGGATCAACTGTAAATTCATACAGCGCACCCTCGAAGCTGCGAGCAGCAGGTCTTGGATAAGCAATCGGCAGATCCAGTACCGGTAATTCCCCAGCTAAATGATCCAACCAGAAGTGTTCCCGGCGTTGGTATGACTCACGTTGCATTTCCTGCTGCTGCCACACGGCATAGTCCTTGTACTGAATTTGCAACGGCTCCAATTCCTGCCCCTCGTACAGCTGTACCAGCTCCTGCACGATATTGTTAGACGATACACCATCCGAAATAATATGGTGCATGTCGTACATCAAAAGGTGACGCTGCGGTCCGGTTTGTATGAGACGAACACGCAGCAGCGGTGCCTGCCGAAGTTCAAAGCTGCGTACAAATGATTCTATATACGCTTGAGCTTCGGATTCACTGGCCTGCAGGCGCTCTACTGCAAACTCAACCTGATCGTAAACCCGCTGAACGACCTC
The DNA here is from genome assembly GCA_040544055.1 of Paenibacillus sp. PvR008. Taxonomy (GTDB): domain Bacteria; phylum Bacillota; class Bacilli; order Paenibacillales; family Paenibacillaceae; genus Paenibacillus. The sequence continues at coordinate 33,738 of JBEUOG010000024.1, read as the reverse complement.
GCCTTCCACCATTTCAAAGGAAGTTCGCAACGTTTCATGACGGGCAATTAACTGACGGAACGCATCCTCCAGCCGATCTGCCTGCAGCGGGCCTTCCACCGTTAACACACCCGGCATGTTGTAGCTGACATCCCCACCTTCCAGATGACTCAAGATGTACAGTCGTTTTTGAGCCGAGGAAACCGGGTAGTACGCCTGTTTCGTCGCAGCAGGGATCACCGTATAGGTGTCTGTGCCGTGCGTAGCTATGAGCTGGGCTTGCTGCTCAATGGTAAAGTGTTGGAACACCTCACGCAGTGTAATCCGGCTGTCCAGTTCCTGATGGATTTTGGCCACCAGCGTCGTTGCCCGCAGGGAGTGTCCACCCATGTCGAAGAATGAGTCGGTGACTCCAACGCTGGACAGCTTCAATACATCCTGCCAGATTCGAGCAAGCTTGGCTTCCAGCGGCGTCCGCGGCGCAATGTACTCCAGGCCTCCTTCGAGGCGTGCTTCCGGCGCAGGCAACGCTTTGCGGTCGATTTTTCCGCTTGGGGTCAGCTGGAAACGATCCAGTTGTACAACATACGTCGGGATCATGTAATCCGGCAGCTTCGGCTGCAATGCGTTCCGCAGCTCCGGCAGGCTCAGCGACGCTGAGGCTACGATATAGGCACACAAGTCCTTGTGTCCGTCTTCGTTTTCCCATGCGGTGACCACCGCTTTCTGAATGCCGTCTACGGTCAGCAACTGCGCTTCCACCTCACCCAGCTCGATCCGGTACCCCCGAATTTTGACCTGGTGGTCGATCCGGCCCAAATACTCGATACTGCCATCAGGCAGCCACCGTGCCAGGTCGCCCGTCCGGTACATCCGGTTGTTGTGGGCATCTGGAGCTTGCTCGGCTTCCATTGAGGTTGAGGCGAACGGATTCGAGATGAACTTCTCTGCCGTCAGTTCCGGCAGATTCAGATACCCTCGTCCTACACCTGCACCCCCGATATAGAGCTCACCTGCGATACCGATTGGCACCAGCTGTTGTCGGGTGTTCAGGATGTATACGGACTGGTTCGCTATCGGCGTTCCGATGGATACCGTGTGCTCCCCTTTTTCCAGCAGCACGTTCAGGGCTTCCACATCTTCGATCGTATAAGCTGTCGCATCTACCGTCGTTTCGGTCGGACCATACACGTTGGTAATCACCGGGCGGTACCCGGACCACTTGTGCAGGAACACGTTTACCAGCTGCACCGATAACGCTTCGCCGCCGATCAGGTAGTGCTTCACTTCCGGCGCTTCCGTCACGTTGACGCTTTCGTTCAAAATATGCAGATGCGCAGGTGTGCCGTCCGTCAGGTCGATCCGGTGCATTCGGTAGTAAGCGATCAAATGCTCCCCGTTCAGGCTTACGTCACGGGATACCACATGCAAGGTGTGGCCTAACAGCAAGCTGGCAAAGATTTGCTTCACCGAAGCGTCAAATACAAACGCCGACAGCCATGCGATGTGAAGCGGCTGCTCGTAGCGGCTGTACACCCGCTCGGATAAAGCATCTACCAGATTGCTGACGCTGCCCTGCTCAATCATGACCCCTTTCGGCTGACCGGTTGTACCTGACGTGTAAATCATATAGGCCAGGTTATGCGAGCCGGCGACAGGGATCAGATTGCTCGCATCCTGTCCGTCCAATTGAGCCTGAACGTCCTCGTCATCAAGGACTACAGCTCGAACAGTGGATGGCAAGCTGAGCGAGAGATTGGCGACTCTGCTTGTAATCACGACCTTTGCCCCGCTGTCTTGGAGCATGTAGTCGATGCGTTCCTGCGGATACATGGTATCCATCGGCACATACGCGCCTCCGGCCTTAAGTACCCCCAGAATGCTCACCAGGATATCCGTAGAACGTTCCAGCAATATGCCTACCGATTGATCCGCTTCTACTCCTTCTGCCCGTAACACACGGGCCAATCGGTTCGCCTGCTCGTTCAGCTCGGCGTAGGTCAGTGCCGTGTCCTCGAACACCACTGCTACCCGCTCAGGGTTGCGCTTCGCTTGCTCTTCAAACCGTTCGCTCAGCGAACGACCTTGCACCTGTCTGTGTTCAGCATCACGCACGCTATGCGCGTTCGGGTCGTTGAACACCTTCAGAATCCGCTCGGTTTCTTCCGCCGTAATCAGTTCCAGTTCACCCAGCTTCGCATCTGGATTCATCGCCACTGCTTCAGCCAAACGGATGAAGTGACGTGTCATCCGTTCTACGGTTTCTCGTTGATACAACGCTGTCGCATACTGCAATCCGAACTGGATGCCTGTTTCTTCCTCGCTGGCTTCCAGCGTCAGATCAAACTTCGCTGGCGTTTGTTCCAAACCGTATGGACGGAAGCTCAGGTCTGCCAGCTTCAGTTCGCCTTCCTCTGTGTTTTGCAACGTAAACATCGTATCGAACAACGGATTGCGGCTCATATCCCGCTTCACGTTCAGCTTTTCCACCAGTTCCTCAAACGGATAGTCCTGATGTTCGTAGGCTTTCAGGGCACGAACTTTCACTTCTTCCACGTAGCTGCGGAAGGTATGCTCCGAAGTCGGATAGTTCCGCAGAACCAACGTACCGACGAACATCCCGAGGATCGACTCCAGATCCGCATGTGGTCGTCCTGCAATCGGCGTGCCGACTACAATGTCCTCTTGACCGCTGTATTGGTGCAAGAGCGAGGTGTACGCCGCCAGCAGCACCATATACAGTGTGGAGCCTGTTTGCGCCGCCAGTTCTTTCAGGCGTTCGCTGACTTCACGCTCCAATCCGAATACGACGGTATCCCCTGCCGTACTCCGCACGGCCGGACGGGCAAAGTCTGTGGGTAGATCCAGTACAGGCAGCTCACCCCGGAAGGTGTCGAGCCAGTACGCTTCCTGACGCTGCATCCACTCCTGATGGGCTTCGCTTTGCTGCCATACCGCATAGTCTTTGTACTGAATCCGCAATGGTGATAGCTCTTCACCACCATACAAGCGGACAAATTCATCGGTCAGTACCCCCATGGATACCCCATCCGAGACGATATGGTGCATATCAAGCATGAGCAAATGCTGCGGTTCTTGCTCCACTCCTTGTACACCCAAATCCACCAAGCCTACCCGCAGCAGCGGAGCGGCTTTCAGATCGAACGGACGTACAAAGCGCCGCACCAGCTCTTGCGCTTCCTTGCTAACAAGTTGTTCGGTATCCGCAGCTGCACCCTCTGCCTGTACCTTCGCATATTCCACCTTGAACGGCACGATGTCCTCAATCCATTGCATCGGCTCACTGTCCACCAGTTCAAAGCGGGTACGCAGGGTCGCATGGCGTGCGATCAGTTGACGGAACACGTCTTCCACCCGTTTCACGTCCAGCGGACCGCTCACTTGCAGCACAGACGGCATGTTGTAGTTCACATCATTCGGGTCGAACTGATGCAGCACATACAGTCGTTTTTGCGCTGAGGACAATGGGTAGAAGCCGCGTTCTTCCGTCACCGGAATGGACGCGTACGCCACTTGATCCAGACTCTCTATAACCGCCGCCAACTGTTCAATCGTTGGCGCTTCAAAAATGCTGCGCAATGGAAGCGGCTTGTTCAGCTCTTTGTGAATCTTCGAGGCCAGCGTCGTCGCCCGCAGCGAATGTCCGCCAATCTCGAAGAAGTTTTCCTTCACGCCAACCTGCGCCAAGCCCAGCACGTCCTGCCAAATTTGCGCCAGCTTCACTTCCACCCACGTCCGCGGTGCGACATAGTCCGCTCCGCTTTGCAGGCTGCCTTCCGGTGCTGGCAATGCTTTGCGGTCGATTTTGCCGTTTGGTGTCAGTGGCATGTGCTCCAGCTGTACCAAATAGGAAGGTACCATGTAGTTTGGAAGCTCCTCGCCCAGGAAGCTGCGCAGCTCACCTGCGCCCACTTCCCGTTCAGCAACATAGTACGCAACCAGTTGATTTTGCCCCTGCTCGTCCGCCTGTGCCAGCACGATGACCTCTTGCACGTCTTCCACTTTCAGCATTTGGGCCTCGACCTCGCCCAGCTCAATCCGGTACCCCCGGATTTTCACCTGATGGTCGATCCGGCCCAAATATTCGATATTGCCATCCGGCATCCATCTCGCCAAGTCACCCGTGCGGTACATCCGTTCATAGCCCGCTTCGCCAGCCGCAAACGGATTCGGTACAAATTTCTCAGCCGTCATTTCTGGACGATCCAGATAGCCACGTGCCAGACCCGGACCAGATACGCACAACTCACCCGCTACGCCTACAGGCACCAGATGTCCATGCGCATCCACCATGTATACCCGATGATTCGGCACAGGACGTCCGATGGAAATCAGTTGTCCTGCTCTCTCGTCTTCGGACACCGGCCAAACCGACGCCGCTACCGAGTTTTCCGTTGGACCATAGCCATTATAGTACGCCACCTGATCCTTCCACTTGTGCACCAGCTCTATCGACGATGCTGATCCGGCAGTGAACAGAATACGCAGGTTCGGCATCCGCTCTGGCTCCAGATATACCGCATAGGTCGGCGGCAAGGCTGCCACGGTAATTTGATGATCCGCCATGTACTGCTCGAATCGCTCATAGTTCAAAATCGTCTCTGTCATTGGCACGTACAACGTGGCTCCGCAGAACAGCGCCTGGAAAATTTCCCAGCAAGCCGCATCAAACGAATAGCTGGCGAACAGCAACGCATGATCCGACGTGCTGATCCGAAGTGTCTGATCAAAATACGTTTTCAGATTGCACAGCCCGTGATGCTCCAGCATAACGCCCTTCGGCTGCCCTGTCGTACCCGACGTATAAATCACATACGCCAGATCGTTCGGACCGGACAACCGCTCCAGATTGGAACCATCCTCGTGATACACCGTCTGTGCTCCATCCAGAACCAGCACGTTGCTGTCAAAAGCTGCTTTGTCCACCAGGTGGCTTTGCGTTAACAACAGCTCCGCCCCCGAGTCGTCCAGCATATAGCGGATACGCTCCTCTGGATACGTCGGATCGATTGGGACATATGCGCCCCCGGCTTTCAAAATCCCGAAGATGCCCACGATCATGTCCACCGAACGCTCGGTCATCAGACCGACCAATCGATCTTTGGTCACGCCTTGACTGCGCAAGGTACGAGCCAATCGATTCGCACGTTCATTCAGCTCGCGATAGGTCAACTGCTCTCCTTCGAAGAACAACGCTGCCAGCTCCGGTGTCTGCGCTGTTTGCGCCTCGAACAAGCCATGAATGGTCTGCTCGCTTGGATACTCGGCCGCTGTATCTCCCCATACGCCCAAAATTTGCTCGCGCTCCTGCTCGCTTAAAATATCCAGCTCATGCACCCGTATGTTCGGATTCGCCGCCACTTGCTCCAGCAGCTGCACCAGATGGCCCTGAGTCCGTTCAACAGCTTTACGATCATATAGCTTCGCATTGTATTCAAATCGGATTTTCATCGCTTCCTGCGGAATGACGACCAAATTGAAGTCATAGTTGGTTTGTTCAACCATACCTGCATTGCTAATTTCAAAATCCGACTCTGCACCTTCGCCAAGTTGCTCGACCTGCTGCTCCACCGGATAGTTTTCGAATACCATAATGTGGTTGATCAGGTCTTGCTTCTGCTCGGTCAAGGCTTGAATTTCATATAGCGGATACGTTTCATAAGCTTGAGAAGCCAGCGCTTGCTTCTGATTCACTCTGATCATGTCGGCAACTGTTTCCTCAGCTCCACTGCGGATACGTACCGGAATGGTGTTAATGAACAAGCCCACCATATTTTCAATGCCCGGAATATCAGCCGGACGACCAGACACTACGCTGCCAAAAACAGCGTCGTCACTGCCGTTGTACTTGTGAAGCAGCAAGCCCCATAGCGTTTGCAGCAATGTATTCGTGGTCACGTGGTGCTGCTTGGCAATGATTTCGATGCGGCCCGTCAAGTCTTTGCCCAGATCGCACAGCACATGCTCGAATTGCGCACCTTCGGCTTTGGCCCCTACTTTTCCGGTTGGAATCTGGGTTTGCTGATCATAGCCGGACAAATAACGGTTCCAGTATTCCGTCGCAGCCCCTAAATCCTGTGCTTCAAGCCACTCGATATACTGACTGTATGGTGAAACCGGGGCAAGCTGTGGATCTCTATGCTCCACGGCTGCAAAATAAGCCTCAAACACCTCATCCGTTACCAGCGCCACACACCAGCCATCCATCAAAATGTGATGCGAGCTCCATACAAAATGATAATCCTCGTCACCTGTCCGTAAAATCGCCACGCGCATCAACGCATCCCGGGACAAATCGAAGCCGATTGCCTTGTCTTTGCGAATAAATTCCTTCACATACGCGTCTCGTTCCCCATCATCTAAATGACGCAGATCCTCACATCTGAAACCAATATCCTTACGGCGGAAAATGACCTGCACAGGCTCATCTTGCCAACCGCTGTAGAAATTGGCTCTAAAAATCTCATGCCGCTGCGCCAAATGATTCAAGCTGTCTTGGAAAATATCCACTTGGAAGCGTCCACGCAGATCAAATGTCGTCTGTTCAAAGTAAGCTCCTGACTCTGTATCCATCAGACTATGGAACAGCATACCTTTTTGCATCGGCGTCAATGCATATACATTTTCCAACTCGCCAATGTCACGGGTTTGTTCTACCAATTGATCCAGTTCAGACATGGTTACATTTTTAAGCATGACATCGCTTGGAGTCAGTTCCTGCTGTTTGCGTCCTGTGCAATGCGTAATGATTTCCTGCAAGCTGGTTCTGAATTCTTTGGCTAGTTGCTCCATCGTTTCACGGCGGTATTCCTGGTTGCTATAGCTGATCGTCAATTGCAGTTCGCCTTCGGAGATCAGTCCGTTAATGTCCAGCGCGTACGACCTTGCCGCATGTGCGCTAAGCTCTGCACCGCTTGAGTAAGGAGATACACCAATCGATTGATTTTGCATATCTTGATCAAATTGTCCCAAATAGTTAAAGCTGATTTCCGGTTCGGTTACAAAACGCTCTTGCTCACGTGCTGCGGACAGGTATCTTAAAATACCGTATCCGATGCCCTTTTGCGGAATGCGGCGCAGTCCTTCTTTCACATTTTTGATGCGCTGTGAAAGCTCTTGCCCCACGCCCATATTCAGCACAACCGGGAATTGAGTAGTGAACCAGCCCACCGTACGTGTAATATCCATCTCTGGCAAAATGGACTCCCGTCCATGGCCTTCCAGGTTGACGAGCACTCGTTCGATGCCCGCCCAGCGATGAATAGCCATGCCTAATGCGGTAAGCAGCAAATCGTTCATATCCGTGTTGTAGGCACGGTGCGCCTGTTTTAACAACTGCTCCGTTTCCTGACCTGTCCATGTGGCAGTAATGATCTCGCTGTTCCTATTCAAGGAATATGGCTGTGGCTGGTCTTTTGGAAGCGACTCATACATTCCCTGTTCTATTTCCTGCCAGAACGCGAGTTCTGCTGCTACTGACGCACCGTTCGCATATTGAGACTGTTCACCAGCCCAAGTGCGGAACGAATCCGTTTTGTGCGGAAGACGAATCGCTTGTCCGTTCAATGCTTGCTCATAGGCTGTCGTAATATCTTCGAACAAAATGCGCCAGGATACGCCGTCCACCACTAAGTGATGAATAGCAATCAGCAAATGATCTCCGTCACTGCTGCTGAACAGCCCCAGCTTCACCAGCGGTCCTTCGCTTAGATCAATCCCCGCTTGAATTTCATTCGCTTTGGCTTCGATAGCCGCAGACACCTCAGCCTCATTTCTGAAGTCCGTCCGTTCCAGCGTATACAGCTCACCCTCACCAATCGCGCGGTTCCATGCTTCGTATCCGTGATCGGTATGACGGAAAATAGTGCGTAGCGCATCGTGATGGCTGACAATCTGATCCATCGCCTTACGCAATGCCGCTTCATCGAAACCATCCTTGCTATACAGCATGATGGACTGGTTATGATGATGAGCTTCCGTCAGATTTTGCTCAAAGAACCATTGTTGAACTGGTGTCAACTTCACATCGCCGACTACTTCGCTCTGATCCGCCAATCTTGTAACAGATTGGACTCTCAGCGCCAATGCCGATACCGTTGGATGACTGAACAAATCCTTCATATCCAATCGGTAGCCTGCTTGCAGCAATCGGGACGATACTTGCAGCGCCTTGATCGAATCGCCGCCCAGTTCGAAGAAGTTATCCTGCGTTCCTACCGCTTCCACTCCGAGCACCCCGGCCCATACCGAAGCTAATACCTGCTCGACCGTTGTACGCGGTGCCACATAGGCTGCACCCGTATGGATACTTCCTTCCGGTTCCGGCAAGGCCTTACGGTCGATTTTGCCATTGCTGGTCAGCGGTAACGTCTCCAGTCGCATCAGGCGTGCAGGCACCATGTGGGCTGGCAGCCCTGCTTCCAGCTGTGTCTGTACCTCCTCGATCCGCAGCTCTGCTTCTCCCGTGATGTACCCGCACAAATACTTATGTCCACGCTCGTCTGTCCGGTCGATCACCACCGCTTGACGCACACCCGGCACGCGCTGGATCGCTGTTTCAATCTCGCCCAGCTCAATCCGGTAGCCCCGGATTTTGACCTGATAGTCCATCCGGCCGATAAAGTCCACATTGCCGTCCGGCATCCACCGCGCCAAGTCACCTGTGCGATACAGTCGTTCACCCGGTACATACGGATTCGCTACAAATTTTTCCGCCGTCAAGTCTGCACGGTTCAGGTATCCCCGTGCCACCCCGACACCGCCGATGCATAGCTCGCCCAGTACGCCGATAGGCACCGGATTCAACTGGCTGTCCACGATGTAAAACCGTGCGTTCAGCCACGCCTGACCAATCGGCACACTACCGCTGTCCGGCAGCTTCAACAGTTCTTCGTCGTAGAAGCTGGAGTCAATCGCCGCTTCCGTCACGCCGTAGCTGTTAATAATGCGAATATCCGCGCCAAAGCGTTCTTGCAGCAACCGGTAATCCGTTACACTGCAGCTATCCGAGCTGGTGATGAGCAATTCCAGACTGCTCATGTCCAGTCCATGCTCATATACATGCTGCATGAACGGTATGATCAAGGCCGGTGTCGATTCGAACACCGTAATCTGAACATCGCGAATCCAGCCATACAGACGGCTTGGATCAATTCGGTCGTCTTTCGGGCAGATGACCATCGTGCCGCCGTTATAGAGCGCCCGTGCGATATCGCCGACGAATACGTCGAAGGAGAAGCTCGCCAATTGCAGCAATCGTACCGGGAACTGGTTCAGACGGTAATCCCGGCGATACGCCGCAGCCGTATTCACCAAGCTGCGATGCTCGATCATGACCCCCTTCGGACGTCCCGTTGTACCGGAAGTATAGATCACATACGCCAAATCCTGCGGCTCGTTGATGTGTTCGACATCCGTGCTATCCCCGGTGTACAGCGACTCATCGTCCAACGCCAGTACGGTATGCAGACGCAGTCCAGTTGCTGGTTCGGATGTGACCTTGCTTTCATCCAGCCACACCTGTGCACGCTCCTGCAAGCCTGTTTGGGTCAGCAGCACCGTCGCGCCGCTATCCTCCAGCATGAAACGAATACGCTCAGACGGATAGTCCGCATCCAGCGGCACATACGCGCCTCCAGCCTTCCATACCGCCAACACACCCACCAGCATGTCCACCGACCGTTCGCTTAAGATGCCGACAATCGACTCGCGTCCAATGCCCTCACTCCGTAATTTACGAGCCAGCTGGTTTGCACGCTCGTTCAGTTTGCGGTACGTGAGTTGTTGCTCCTCGTAAACGACTGCCACATGATCCGGTACAAGCTGCGCCTGTTCTTCTACATAGGTATGGAACAAGGCTTCCGCTTCAACAGCAGCAACATCGGATACACCCACATCTCCAAAACCGTAGATGATTTGCGCTTTTTCCTCGAAGGTTACCATATCCAAAGCTGCCAGTTGCTCTTGCGGATGAAGTGTAATGGCACGAACGAGTTCGGTAAAATGCTTTGCCAATCGTTCGATTGTCTCAGGCTTGTACAGCGCCGTGCTGTATTCCAGACTGCACAGAATACCTTCCGGCTGCTCCACTGCATCCAGGGTCAGATCAAATTTGGCAGTATTATTTTCCGTCGGATACGGCTTTAAGGTCAGACCTTCCAACTGGAACTCCTGCTGCTCAAATGTTTTCAGCTCAAACATCGTGTCAAACAGCGCATTCCGGCTCGTATCCCGCGTTAAATTCAGCTTTTCAACCAGCTCTTCAAAAGGATAGTCTTGATGCTCATAAGCGCTGAGCGCATGCTCTTTGACTTCTTGCAGGTAATCGAAGAACGTTTTGTCTCCGGACGGATAATTGCGGATCGCCAGCGTGTTGAGGAATACGCCTACCAGGCTCCCCAGTTCCGCATGAGGTCTTCCGGCAATTGGCGTTCCGACGATCATGTCCTCCTGCCCTGAATATTTATGCAAAAGTGTGCTATACGCTGCAAGCAACACCATGTACAAGGTTGATCCGGTTTGAGCGGCCAGCTGTTTCAACTGTTCGCTGTCCTCCATGCTGATCGCAAAATCCAATCGAGCTCCTTCCAGACGCTGTACGGCTGGTCTTGCAAAATCCGTTGGCATATCCAGCGCCGGAATTTCACCAGCCATGGTTTTCAGCCAGTAATTTTCTTGCTCACGAAGACGGTCACTTTGCATATCTGCGTGCTGCCAAACGGCATAGTCCTTGTACTGGATGCGAAGTGGCGGCAGTTCCTTACCTTCATACAATTGAGAGAACTCCTGCACGATAATTCCTGCAGTGACGCCGTCCGAAATAATATGGTGCATGTCATAGAGCATAACGTACCGTTGCGGTCCGTTTTCCACCAACTGAACCCGCAGCAACGGCGCTTGTGCGAGATCAAAAGCGCGTACAAAATCCAGTACGTACTGCTGTGTCTCCTCTTCGCTTGCCTGCACATGCTCGACGTTGAATTCGACGTTTTTATCAATCCGTTGAACGACCTCGCCATCCACCATTTCGAATCTGGTTCGCAGGGTTTCATGACGGGCAATCAGTTGGCGGAAGGCTTGCTCCAGTCGCGTTTTATCCAAGGATCCTTCAATAATCAAAGCTCCCGGCATGTTGTAGCTAACTTCTCCACCTTCCAGATGACTCAGAACATACATCCGTTTTTGCGCCGAGGAAACTGGATAATATGCGCGCTCCTCCACAACAGGTATGGATGCATACGTTTGCTGTGTCTGTTCACCCATCACCTGTACCAATTGCTCAATCGTCGGATATTGGAAAATATCTCGCAGCGCCAGCTTGTGATGCAGCTCCTGATGGATTTTCGCCACCAGTGTTGTCGCGCGCAGAGAGTGTCCTCCCACTTCAAAGAAGTTATCCGTAATTCCAATCTGCGGATGATTCAGTACGCTTTGCCAGATACGCACAAGCTGTTCTTCCAGCGGCGTCCGCGGCGCAACGTACTCCGTGCCTCCTTCGAGGCGTGCTTCCGGCACAGGCAACGCTTTGCGGTCGATTTTTCCACTTGGCGTCAGTGGGAAACGATCCAGTTGTACAACATACGTCGGGATCATGTAGCCCGGCAGCTTCGGCTGCAATGCGTTCCGCAGCTCCGGCAGACTCAGCGATGCTGAGGCTACGAGATAGGCACACAGGTCCTTGTGCCCGTCTTCGTTTTCCCATGCGGTGACCACGGCTTCCTGAATGCCGTCCACGGTCAGCAGCTGCGCCTCTACCTCGCCCAGCTCGATCCGGTACCCCCGGATTTTGACCTGATGGTCGATCCGGCCCAGATACTCGATACTGCCGTCCGGTAACCATCTCGCCAGGTCACCCGTACGGTACATCCGATTGGCGTGAGTGGTTGCCGCTTGTTCGGCTTCCAGATAGGCGAACGGATTCGGGATAAATTTCTCTGCCGTCAGTTCCGGCAGGTTCAGGTATCCTCGTCCTACACCTGCACCACCGATATAGAGCTCGCCTGCGATACCGATCGGTACCAGCTGTTGCTCAGTGTTCAAGATGTACACGGACTGGTTCGCTAACGGCGTTCCGATGGATACCGTGTGTGCACCTTTGTCCAGCAGCACGTTCAAGTCTTCCACGTTTTCCATCGTATAGGCGGTCGCATCTACCGTGGTTTCGGTCGGGCCATACACGTTGGTAATCACTGGGTGATACCCGGACCACTTGTTCAGGAATCCGTGAACCAGTGGTACAGGTAACGCTTCGCCGCCGATCAGGTAGTGCTTCACTTCCGGCGCTTCCATCACGTTGACGGTTTCGTTCAAAATATGCAGATGCGCTGGTGTACCGTCCGACAGGTCGATCCGGTGCGTGCGGTAGTAGGCGACCAATTGCTCCCCGTTCAGGCTTACGTCACGGGACACCACATGCAAGGTGTGGCCTAACAGCAAGCTGGCAAAGATTTGCTGCACCGAAGCGTCAAATACATACGCCGACAGCCATGCGACGTGAAGCGGCTGCCCATAGCGGCTGTATACCCGCTCGGATAAAGCATCCACCAGATTGCTGACGCTGCGCTGCTCAATCATGACCCCTTTCGGCTGACCGGTTGTACCTGACGTGTAAATCATATAGGCCAGGTTGTGCGGGCTGGCTACAGGGATCAGATTGCTCGCATCCTGCGTTTCCAGTTGTGCTTGGACAACCTCGTCATCCAGAGCTACAGCACGTACGGTGGCTGGCAAGATGAGCGCCGGATTGGCGGATGTATCTTCTGCACCTGTGATGGTCGCTGGTGAAGCATTCACCGTTACACCAGCATTTTCGATTACTGGCGTTTGCAGGCTGTTGCTTTGGCCCACGGTAGCTTTGGACGTAATCACGACCTTCGCCCCGCTGTCTTGGAGCATGTAGTCGATGCGTTCCTGCGGATACAGCGAGTCCATCGGCACATACGCGCCTCCGGCTTTCAGTATCCCAAGGATGCTCACCAGGATATCCGCAGAACGCTCCAGCAATATGCCTACCGGTTGATCCGCTTCTACCCCTTCCGCCCGTAACACACGGGCCAATTGGTTCGCCCGCTTGTTCAGCTCGGCGTAGGTCAGCGTCGTGTCCTCGAACACGACTGCTACCCGCTCAGAGTTGCGCTTCGCTTGCTCTTCAAACCGTTCGCTCAGCGAACGACCTTGCACCTGTCCGTGTTCAGCATCACGCACGCTATGCGCGTTCGGGTCGTTGAACACCTTCAGAATCCGCTCGGTTTCTTCCGCCGTAATCAGCTCCAGCTCACCCAGCTTCGCATCCGGGTTCACTGCCACCGCTTCAGCCAAGCGGATAAAGTGACGTGTCATCCGTTCCACGGTTGCCCGTTGGTACAGCGCTGTCGCATACTGCAATCCGAACTGGATACCTGCTTCTTCCTCGCTAGCTTCCAGCGTCAGGTCGAACTTCGCTGGGGTTTGCTCCAAACCGTATGGACGGAAGCTCAGGTCCGCCAGCTTCAGTTCGCCTTCCTCGGTGTTTTGCAGCGTAAACATCGTATCGAACAGCGGATTGCGACTCATATCCCGCTTCACGTTCAGCTTTTCCACCAGTTCTTCAAACGGATAGTCCTGATGTTCGTAGGCTTTCAGGGCACGAACTTTCACTTCTTCCACGTAGCTGCGGAAGGTTTGCTCCGCCGTCGGATAATTCCGCAGGGCCAAGGTACCAACGAACATCCCCAGAATCGGCTCCAGATCGGCATGTGGTCTTCCCGCAATCGGTGTACCAACCACGATATCTTCTTGTCCGGTGTATTGATGCAGTAGAGCTGTGTAAGCTGCCAACAGTACCATATACAGCGTTGAGCCTGTTTGGGCCGCCAGTTCTTTCAGGCGTTCGCTAACTTCACGCTCCAGTCCGAATACGACCGTACCGCCTTCCGTGCTTCGCACCGCTGGACGGGCAAAGTCGGTTGGTAAATCCAGCACAGGCAGTTCACCCCGGAAGGTGTCGAGCCAGTACGCTTCCTGACGCTGCATCCACTCCTGATGGGCTTCGCTTTGCTGCCATACCGCGTAATCCTTGTACTGAATCCGCAGGGCTGACAACGCTTCTCCGCCATACATGCGGACAAATTCATCGGTCAGCACACCCATCGACACACCATCCGAGACGATATGGTGCATATCAAGCATCAGCAGATGCTGGGATTCTGGCTCCACTCCTGCCAAGCCCAAGTCCACCAAACCGACCCGCAGCAGGGGAGCAGCTTGCAGATCGAACGGACGCACAAAGCGCTGTACCAGCTCTTTCGTTTCCTGACTGACCATCGTGTCCGTATCTGTAACCGCACCTGCTGCCTGTACTTTCGTATACTCCACCTCGAACGGCACAGTGTCCTCAATCCATTGCATCGGCTCACTGTCGACCCGTGTAAAACGAGTCCGCAAGGTCGCATGGCGTGCGATCAGTTGACGGAACACTGCTTCCACCCGCTTCACATCCAGCGGGCCGCTGACTTGCAGCACAGACGGCATGTTGTAGCTCACATCGTTCGGATCGAACTGATGCAGCACGTACAGTCGTTTTTGCGCCGAGGACAATGGGTAGAAGCTGCGTTCTTCCGTCACCGGAATGGACGCATACGCTACTTGCTCCAGACCTTCAATAACCGCCGCCAACTGTTCAATCGTTGGCGCTTCAAAAATGCTGCGTAATGGAAGCGGCTTGTTCAGCTCTTTGTGAATCTTCGAGGCCAGCGTCGTCGCCCGCAGCGAATGTCCGCCAATCTCGAAGAAGTTTTCCTTCACGCCAACCTGCGCCAAGCCCAGCACGTCCTGCCAAATTTGCGCCAGCTTCACTTCCACCCACGTCCGCGGTGCGACATAGTCCGCTCCGCTTTGCAGGCTGCCTTCCGGTGCTGGCAGTGCCTTGCGGTCGATTTTTCCATTTGGACTCAGAGGCATCTGCTCCAGCTGTACAAAATACGATGGCACCATATAGCTTGGCAGCTCCCGGCCCAACTCACTTCTCAGCTCGCTGGCATCGATTTCCTGCCCGGCGACGTAGTACGCCACCATTTGTTTTTGGCCTGTTTCATCCGCACGGGCCATAACTACGGCTTCTCGTACCGACTCCACTTTGAGCAGTTGCGATTCGACCTCGCCCAGCTCGATCCGGTAGCCCCGGATTTTGACCTGATGATCGATCCGGCCCAAATATTCGATATTGCCATCCGGCATCCATCTCGCCAAATCTCCGGTGCGGTACATGCGCTCATAGCCCGCTTCGCCACCCGCAAACGGATCGGCAACGAATTTCTCCGCCGTTAATTCCGGACGGTTCAGATAGCCACGCGCTACGCCTACACCGCTGATGCACAGTTCGCCAGCAACCCCAATCGGCTGCAATTGCTCCGTGCCTTCCTTCACGATGTACAGACGGATGTTCTGAATCGGTTTCCCGATCGGAATGACCGAATACTCTTCATTCGGCTCGCAATCGAAGTACGAGACATCCACTGTCGCTTCCGTCGGTCCGTACAGGTTGATCAGCTTCGCTCCGGCTAGGCTCGACACGAGGCGTTGGAAACGGACCACATGCTGTGGTGGCAACGCTTCGCCACTGGCAAACACATGTCGCAGGGTTCCCAGCTTCGCTTGCACCACTTCCAACGGCTGTTGCTCCACATACTCCAGGAACGCATGCAGCATCGCAGGTACAAAGTGCATCGTGCTGACCCCGCCATGGGCAATCGCCTCCACGATGTCCTCCGGATTCTTTTCCCCGCCAACCGACAGCAGACTCACCTTCGAGCCGACCATCGACCACCAGAACAGCTCCCACACCGACACGTCGAACGTGAAGGCAGTTTTCTGCAAAATCGTATCTCCCGCGCTCAAGCCGTACCGATCATGCATCCACAAAATCCGGTTGATCACCGAATGATGCTCGACCATAACGCCCTTCGGTTTTCCGGTCGAACCGGAGGTGTAGATCACATAGGCTACATTCCGCGGCCCTGCCAACGGCTCCAGATTCGAGCCATCTTCGTGGTAAATTTCTTCGCTATCCAGCACTAGCACTTTGCCGTCAAAGCTCAGCGCCGCTTGCTCTACCAAACGCGATTGCGTCAACACCAGCTTCGCTTCCGAGTCCTCCAGCATGAAACGGATACGGTCTGCAGGGTAGTCCGGATCAATCGGCACATATGCGCCACCCGCTTTAAGAATCGCATAGATGCCCACGATCATTTCCAGCGAGCGTTGTACCAGAATGCCCACAGGCTGATCCGGTCCAACTCCTTCCGCACGCAGCGTCCGCGCCAGACGATTCGCCCGCTCGTTCAGCTCGCGGTAGGTCAACGCCTCTGCTCCGAACAGAACTGCCACCTGATCCGGAGTTCGCGTCACCTGTTCTTCGAACAGCGCACTTAACGTCTGATGCTGTGGATAAGTTGCTGCTGTATCTCCCCAAACCTCAAGGATTTGCGCTTGTTCTGCTGGTGTCACCAATTCCAGCTCATTCACGCGAATATGCGGATTTTCTACAATTTGCTTGATCACATGCAGTACATGTCCCTGCATACGCTCCACGGTAGCCCGATCGTACACATTGGCGTTATATCTGAACATGATACGGAAGATTTCATCTGGCATCACAATCAAGTCCAGATCATAATTCGTTTGCTCGACAACCTCTACATTCGTAATCTCAAAAGCGGACGGACGAACTTCAGCAAGCTGCTCCACTTGCTGTTCCACTGGATAGTTCTCAAATACCATAATGTGGTTAATTAAATTCTGCTTCTGCTCGGTCAGCGCCTGAATTTCATACAATGGGAAGCTGTCATATGCTCCCGAAGCCAACGCTTGCTCCTGCGTTTTTCGCATGATTTCCACAAAAGTGGCGTTCCGTTCGCTATGAATCCGAACCGGTATCGTATTAATGAACAAACCGATCATATTCTCAACACCAGCGATATCCGTCGGACGACCGGATACGACACTACCAAAAATAACATCCTCATTGTTGTTATATTTCTGCAAAATAAGGCCCCACACGCTCTGCATCAGCGTATTAATCGTTACCTGCTGCTGCTTCGCAATCCGGTACATCGCTTCGCTCCACGTGCTATCCAGCTCCACCGTTATTTTCTCAGAAATATATTCGCCGCTCTCACTTGCTGTAGTGGATAGAGCACTTTCCTTGCTGTCCACCGCTTGGTCTTTCAATGAAGCATCCGAACCAGGTAACAAAGTCTGCTGTTCAAAGCCCGCCAAATAGCTGCTCCAATAATCTTTTGCCGCACGTTCATCCTGACGCTCCAGCCATTCGATATATTGGCCATATGGTGTGATCGCAACAAGCTCCGGCTGCTTCTGCTCCAGCAGCGCAAAGTACGTACCGAACACTTCGCCTGTGACCAGCGACAGGCACCAGCCGTCCATGACAATGTGATGGAAGCTCCACACCAAGTGATACGTCTCTTCATCTGTCTGCAAAACCTGTACTCGCATGAGCGCATCAGTACCGAGATTAAAGCCCCGAGCCTGATCCTGCAGCTTGAACGCTTGGATATACGCCTTCCGTTCCGCTTCCTGCATTCCACGCAGATCCTCGAAGGAAAGGTCGCTATCTTTGTGACGGAACACGACCTGCAATGGCTCCTGATTCTGCCCTGTCTCAAACATATGGAAATTCGTCCGTAGCGCTTCATGCCGCTGTGTCAGTAGTTCCAGACTCTGTTGGAAAACAGCAACATCAAAGCTGCCTTTTTGATCAAACGACGCTTGCTGGAAGTATGCGCCTGACTCCGGCTCCATCAAACTATGGAAGAGCATCCCCTTCTGCATAGGCGAAAGCGCATAAACATTTTCCAGCTCACCCACATGGGCCGTTTGTACGGTCAATTGTTCCAACTGCTCCAACGTCAGTCCCTTGAACAACACATCACTTGGCGTCAGCTCGTTCCGTTCTTTGGATGCGCAATGAACAATCACTTCCTGCAGGCTCGCTTGCAGCAACCGCGCAAAGTTCTCCACATTTTCAGGATGGTATACCTTACTGTCATAGCGAATTTCCAACGTCAGCACGCCCGCTGTAATCATTCCGTTCACATTCAGCGGATGCTCCAAAAGGGTACTGTCGCTCATCGGCTCTCCACCTGTATGTGAAGACAGACTGATATCGCTATTTTCCAAATCCTGATCAAATTGTCCCAAATAGTTAAAGCTAATTTCAGGCTGCAAGGTAAAGGAATGATTGGCATCATCCGGGGACATATATTTCAAAATACCGTAGCCAATGCCCTTATGCGGCACATGACGCAAGTCTTCCTTCACCCGCTTGATTCGCTGCCCCACTTCTGCCTTTCCGTCAACATCAAGCAGCACCGGATATTGGCTTGTAAACCAGCCCACCGTACGGGTGATGTCGATATCCGGAATGATCGCTTCCCGACCGTGTCCTTCCAGATTGACTAGCACGCGCTCTTGACCGCTCCAGTTGTACAATGCTGTGCCGAGTGCGGTTAACAGCAGATCATTGACCTCTGTGTTATACGCCCGGTGTACCTCCTGAAGCAATAGTCGTGTTTCCTGCTCGCTCCAGGCCACTGTCACGGTCTCACTGTCGCTCAGCAGAGAATGCTGTCCTTCCGCTCTCTCATGATCCTTAGGTAACGATGTGAGTTCCGTTTGGGCAAGGTTCTCCCAGTATTCACGTTCCGATTCCATGGCCGGACTATTCGCGTATCGGGACAAACGCTCTGCCCAAGCGGAGAATGAGTCCGTTTTGTATGGCAGACGAATGGCTTCTCCATGAACGGCCTGCTCATACCCGGTTGCAAAATCCTCGAATATAATTCGCCATGAAATGCCGTCTACGACCAAATGATGAACCGCGATCAACAAATGATCTCCATCCGCGCAGTGGAACAATCCCAGCTTCAACAGCGGTCCATCGTCCAGACGAATGGAACTTTGAATGGCATTCGCTTTCACTTCAATCGCCGTCACCACATCTGCGGAGTCTCCTAGATCTGTCAGATCAACAACGTCCAGACTATACAGCTCGCCTTCGTTCAAGCCACGATTCCACGCTTCATAGCCCTGTTCGGTCTGACGGAAGACCATACGCAATGCATCATGATGCTCGGTAACCTTGGTCACCGTTTGACGCAATGCCGCTTCGTCGAAACCTTGTGCTCTATACAGCATCACCGACTGATTAAAATAATGCGGCTCTGCTGCTGATTGTCCAAAGAACCATTGCTGAATCGGGGTCAGTTGGACCGCCCCGAATACCACCCGCTGATCGGCAGTGCGGCTGACCTTGTGTACATAACCGCTCAGCAGTGACACGGAAGGATATTGGAACAGGTCCTTCATTTCCAGCTTGTAGCCCGCTTGCAGCAAACGGGAGGATACTTGAATCGCCTTGATCGAGTCGCCACCCAGATCGAAGAAATTGTCCAAAATGCCGACTCTCTTCGCGCCCAGGACCGACTGCCACACCGAAACCAATGTCTGCTCCAGCGCTGTGCGCGGCTCTACATAATCCGCTCCGCTTTGCAGACTACCCTGCGGTGCTGGCAGTGCTTTGCGGTCAATTTTACCGTTCGGAGTCAACGGCATGTTTTCCAACTGTACGAAGTACGAAGGCACCATGTAGTTTGGAAGTTCCTCACCCAGCAAGCTACGTAGCTCACTCACATTCACTTCCCGTTCTGCCACATAGTAGGCGACCAGTTGATTTTGCCCCTGCTCGTCTGCACGTGCCAGCACGATAACCTCTTGCACATCTTCGACTTTCAGCATTTGGGCCTCGACCTCGCCCAGCTCAACCCGGTATCCCCGGATTTTCACTTGGTGGTCGATCCGGCCCAGGTATTCGATGTTGCCATCCGGCATCCATCTCGCCAAGTCACCCGTGCGGTACATCCGTTCATAGCCCGCTTCTCCAGCCGCAAACGGATTCGATACAAATTTCTCAGCCGTCAGCTCTGGACGATCCAGATAGCCACGTGCCAGACCTGGCCCGGATACGCACAGCTCACCCGCTACGCCCACAGGCGCCAGATGTCCATGCGCATCTACCATGTATACCCGATGATTCGGCACAGGACGTCCGATGGAAATCAGTTGCCCCGCTCTCTCGTCTTCGGACACCGGCCAGATCGACGTCGCTACCGAGTTTTCCGTTGGACCGTAACCGTTATAGTAGGCTACTTGATCCTTCCACTTGTACACCAGCTCTGTCGACGATGCTGATCCGGCAGTGAACAGAATACGCAGGTTCGGCATCCGCTCCGGCTCCAGATATACCGCATAGGTCGGTGGCAAGGCTGCCACGGTAATTTGGTGATCCGCCATGTACTGCTCAAATCGCTCATAGTTCAAAATCGTCTCTGTCGTTGGTACATACAGCGTGGCTCCGCAGAACAGCGCCTGGAAGATTTCCCAGCAAGCCGCATCAAACGAGTAGCTGGCGAACAGCAACGCATGGTCCGACGTGCTGATCCGGAGTGTCTGATCAAAATACGTTTTCAGATTGCACAATCCGTGATGCTCCAGCATAACGCCCTTCGGTTGACCCGTGGTTCCTGATGTATAAATCACATAGGCCAAATCGTTCGGACCGGATACAGGTTCAAGATTGGAACCATCCTCGTGGTACACGGCCTGCTCTCCATTCAACACCAGCACATGGCCGTCGAAAGCTGCTTTGTCCACCAGATGGCTTTGCGTTAACAGCAGCTTCGCACCCGAGTCGTCCAGCATGTAACGGATACGTTCTTCTGGATACGTCGGATCAATTGGCACATATGCGCCCCCGGCTTTCAAAATCCCGAAGATGCCCACGATCATGTCTACCGAACGCTCGGTCATCAGACCGACCAATCGATCTTTCGTCACGCCTTGATTACGCAAGATACGAGCCAGACGATTAGCACGCTCGTTCAGTTCGCGATAGGTCAACTGCTCTCCTTCGAAGAACAACGCTGCCAGCTCCGGTGTCTGGGCCGCTTGCGCCTCGAACAAGCCATGAATGGTTTGCTCGCTTGGATATTCAGCCGCCGTATTGCCCCAAACCTCAACAATCTGTTCGCGCTCCTGCTCGGTTACCACATCCAACTCATGCACCCGAATGTCCGGATTCTCCGCCACTTGCTCCAGCAGCTGCACCAGATGACCTCGAATTTGCTCTACACTTTCACGTTCAAATGCCAGTGCATTATAACCAAAGCTCATGTGGATGGTGTTCCCCGGCATTACCACCAGGTTAAAGTCATAGTTCGTCTGCTCGACAGACTCGACCCCTGTAATGCTGAAGCTGGATTCTTCACCATTACCTAATTGCTCAATTTGTTCCTCCATCGGATAGTTCTCAAAAATAAGAATATGATTGATCAAATCCTGCTTAAGCTCCGACAGTCCCTGAATTTCATTCAGCGGATACGTATCATAGGCATGGGAAGCGATAGATTGCTCCTGATTTTGCTTCATCACATCCGAGAATAAGCTATCCTCATGGCTACTAATGCGTACAGGAATCGTATTAATAAACAGACCGATGATGTGCTCTACATTTGGAATATCTGCCGGACGTCCAGACACCACGCTGCCAAACACCACATCATCCGTGCCATTATATTTTTGCAGCAAAATGCCCCAAACGGTCTGCATCAACGTATTGATGGTTACCTGATAACGCTTGGCTATTCGCTGAATGCCAGCCGTTAGATCCGCGCCCAAGTCAAAGTCCAGACGCTTCGCCTGATACCCCGTTTTGCCCTGGATTTTTGCCTGTGGCAAGCGGGACTGTTCCTCATACCCTTCCAGAACCTTGCTCCAGTAACCTGATGCGGCCTGACGATCCTGCTGCTCCAGCCATTCGATATACTGACTGTACGGCGTTACAGGTGCCAGATCTGGCTGCTTCTGGGCCAATATCGCAAAATAGCTCGCAAACACCTCGTTGGTCACCAGCGACAAGCACCAGCCGTCCATCACGATATGATGGAAGCTCCATACAAAACGGTATGACTCCTCACCCGTGCGCAAAACAGCGACACGCATCAAAGCATCATGTGCCAGATCAAAGCCTCTCTGCTTGTCTTTGCGCGTAAATTCGAGGATGTAATCGTTCCGTTTCTCTTCCTCCACATCCCGCAGATCCTCCACATACAGCTCACTGCGCTTATTGCGGTACACGACCTGAAGCGGTTCCTCCTTCCAGCCGCTGTAGAAATTCGTACGCAGTGCCGTATGCCGCTGCACCAATACATCCAAACTTGCCGCAAATGCAGCAACATTAAAGTTTCCTTGCAGATCAAAGGAGGCCTGTTCAAAATAAGCTCCCGATTGCGAATCCATCAGATTGTAGAACAGCATGCCCTTCTGCATCGGCGTCAGTGAGTATACATTTTCCAGCTCACCAGTACGTGCAGCCTGCTCCGCAATTTCCTCCAGCTCGCCATTCGTCAGACCCTTGAAAGACACATCACTCGGGGTTAATTCCGGCTGTTCCTGAGCGATGCAATGCGCAATCACCTCTTGCAAAGCGGATTGGAGCAGTCCTGCCACCCATTCCAACGTTTCCTTGCGATATTGCTTACGGCTGTAAGCGATCGTCAATCGCAGCGTACCCTCCGAGATCATCGCGTTCAAATCGAGCGTGTGTGGTAATTGTGAATTCGCATCGTCAGTCTCACCCACACCATAGGACGACAGCGTGATGCCGCTGTTTTGCAAATCCTGATCCACTTGTCCCAAATAGTTAAAGCTGATTTCCGGTTTTGCTACAATTGTACGCTCTTCATCTGCTGCGGACGCATGGGACAAGTAACGCCATGTACCATACGTCAGCCCTTTATGCGGAATCCCGCGCAGGTCTTCCTTCGTTTCCTTGATCCGCTGTGCCAGTGTCATTCCCTTGCCCGTTTCCAGCAGTACCGGATACAAGCTCGTAAACCAGCCTACCGTACGCGTAATATCCACCTCTGGCAGGATCGCTTCCCGGCCATGTCCCTCCAGATTCACCAGGACCTGTCCCGCGCCTGTCCAGTTATGCATCGCCAATCCTAGCGCGGTCAGCAGTAAATCATTGACCTCGGTGTTATAGGCACGATGTGCCTGCTTCAAGAGCTGCCGGGTTTCGGCTTCGGTCCACTCCACCGTCAGCACTTCGCTGTCTGCATTCAAGGAGCCCTCATAGGCAAAATCCTTAGGCAGCGGCGCGGCTTCGGCTTTGGCCTGCTCCAGCTGCTTCCAATAAGACTCATCCGATGTAGCCTCAGGACGGTTGGCGTAGGACGACAACTCGCGTGCCCACGTTTGGAAGGAATCCGTTTTATATGGCAATCGTACAGGCTCGTCCTTTATCGCTTGCTCGTAGCCTGTGGAAAAATCTTCAAACAGAATCCGCCACGATACCCCGTCCATCACCAAATGGTGAATGGCTATCAGCAAATGATCGCCCTCTGTTGTGCGGAACAATCCCAGTTTCACCAGAGGTCCTTCAGACAGGTGAATGCTGCTTTGAATTTCAGTTGCTTTCGCTTCCAGCGCTTCTGTATAGGTTGCCCATTCGCGGAAATCTGCGGTTTCCAGCGTATATAGCGCGCCTTCCTCTACGCTGCGTGTCCAAGCCTCAAAACCGGACGGAGCCTGGCGGAAAACCGTACGCAGCGCATCATGATGCTTCACAATCTGATCCATCACGCGGCGAACCGCCGTTTCATCAAAGCCTGCCGCGCTAAAGAGCATAACCGCCTGATTAAAGTGCTGCGGACGCTCGCGCTCTTGCGCAAAGAACCAGTGCTGGATCGGAAGCAAAGCGGTTTCCCCACTCACTTCTCCTTGATCTGCAATACGGCTCACTTCGTGCATATGCGGTGCCAGTATTGCGACTGTTGGATACTGGAACAAATCCTTCATGTCCAGCTTATAGCCTGCCTGGAACACACGGGATGCGATTTGAATCGCCTTGATCGAATCGCCGCCCAGATCAAAGAAATTGTCCAAAATACCGACGGTCTGCACGCCCAGTACCGACTGCCAGACCGCCACGAGTGCCCGTTCTGGCGCGGTGCGCGGCTCTGCATAATCCGCTCCGCTTTGCAGACTGCCTTCCGGTGCTGGCAGTGCCTTGCGGTCAATTTTGCCATTTGGACTCAGAGGCATCTGCTCCAGCTGTACAAAATACGATGGCACCATATAGCTTGGCAGCTCCCGGCCCAACTCACTTCTCAGATCGCTGGCACCGATTTCCTGCCCGGCAACGTAGTACGCCACCATTTGTTTTTGGCCTGTTTCATCCGCACGGGCCATGACTACAGCTTCTCGTACCGACTCCACTTTCAACAGCTGCGATTCGACCTCGCCCAGTTCGATCCGGTAGCCCCGGATTTTGACCTGATGGTCGATCCGGCCCAAATATTCGATGTTGCCGTCTGGCATCCATCTCGCCAAATCGCCCGTGCGATACATCCGCTCATAGCCTGCTTCGCCACCTGCAAACGGATCCTTCACAAATTTCTCTGCCGTCAGCTCCGGACGGTTCAGATATCCGCGCGCTACGCCTACACCGCCGATGCACAGTTCACCCGCAACCCCAATCGGCTGCAATTGCTCCGTCCCTTCCTTGACGATGTACAGACGGATGTTCTGAATCGGTTTCCCGATCGGAATGATTGTATATTCCTCCGTTGGCTCGCAATCGAAGTACGATACGTCCACCGTCGCTTCGGTTGGGCCGTACAGGTTAATCAGCTTGGCTCCAGCCAGGCTCGACACAAGCCCTTTGAACCGTGCGACATGCTGCGGCGGTAAGGCTTCCCCACTGGCAAATACATGTCGCAGCGTTCCCAGCTTCGCTTGCATCACTTCCCGTGGCTGCTGTTCCACATACTCCAGGAACGCATGCAGCATGGCAGGTACAAAGTGCATCGTGCTCACACCATCGCGGGCAATCGTTTCTACGATGTCCTCCGGATTCTTTTCCCCGCCAACCGACAACAGACTCACCTTCGAACCGACCATGGACCACCAGAACAGCTCCCACACCGATACGTCGAACGTGAAGGCGGTTTTTTGCAAGATCGTATCTCCACCATTTAATCCGTAACGATCATGCATCCATAAAATCCGGTTAATCACTGATTGGTGCTCGACCATAACACCCTTCGGTTTTCCAGTGGAACCGGAGGTGTAGATCACGTACGCTACATGTCGCGGCCCGGCCAGTGGCTCCAGATTCGAGCCATCTTCGTGGTAAATGTCCTCGCGATCCAGTACCAGCACCTTACCGTCGAAGCTCAGCGACGCCTGCTCTGCCAAACGCGATTGCGTCAGTACCAGCTTCGCTCCCGAGTCCTCCAGCATGAAGCGGATGCGGTCCGCAGGATAATCCGGGTCTATCGGCACGTAGGCTCCGCCTGCCTTGAGGATCGCATAGATGCCCACGATCATTTCCAGCGAGCGCTGTACCAGAATGCCTACCGGCTGATCCGGTTCTACTCCTTCCGCACGCAAGGTGCGTGCGAGACGGTTGGCCCGCTCGTTCAGTTCACGGTAAGTCAACGTCTCCGATTCAAACAGCACTGCCACTTGATCCGGCGTTTGCTCTGCCTGTTCCTCGAACAACGCACTTAACGTCTTATTCTGCGGATAAGCTGTGGCCGTATCTCCCCAGACCTCAAGGATTTGCGCTTGTTCTTCCGATGTTGCCAATTCCAGCTCATTCACACAGATATGCGGATTGTCCACAATTTGCCCGATGACATGGTCGATGTGGCCTTGGATACGCTGCATGGCAGAACGGTTATAAACAAGAGCATTGTAATCCAGCAAAATGGAGATATCTTCGTCAGGCACCACAATCAGGTTAAAATCGTAGTTGGTTTGCTCTGCAATTGCCACGTTGGTAATGGAGAACCCAGCCTGTGCGCCTGCCTCACTGGAACCCCCCACCTGCTTCATCTGTTGCCCAATCGGATAGTTTTCAAAGACCATAATGTGATTAATCAGGTCTTGTTTTTGCTCGGTCAGTGCTTGGATATCATACAGCGGGAACGTGTCATATGCACCGGAAGCCAAAGCATGCTCTTGCGTGCGTTGAAGTGTTTCGGCAAAAGTGGCATTTCGTTCACTGTAAATGCGAACCGGAACCGTGTTGATGAACAGGCCGATCATGTTTTCCACACCCGGAATTTCTGCCGGACGCCCGGATACAACACTACCAAACACGACATCCTGATTATTATTGTATTTCTGTAAAATAACGCCCCAAACGCTTTGCAGCAAAGTATTAATCGTTACCTGCTGCTGCTTTGCAATCCGGTTCAATGCCGCGCTTCGTTCTTTACCTAGCACAAATGACAGCTTTTCCGAAACATATCCGGAATTTGAAACCGCACCGCTTCCATCTGTATCCTCAACTCGTGCAATCACGGAAGCTTGTGCGTTCTCGCCAGGCAACAAGGTCTGCTGCTCAAAGCCAGCCAAATAGTCGCTCCAATAGCGGGTCGCTTCCTGCGCTTCCTGCCGTTCCAGCCATTCAATATAGTCACTATACGGCTTGACGGATGCTAACACAGGCTGCTTGTGCTCCAGCAAGGCAAAATATGCACCAAACACTTCGTCCGTCACTAGGGACAGGCACCAGCCGTCCATCACGATATGATGGAAGCTCCATACAAAACGGTATGAGCTATCACCCGTACGGAAGACGGTTACGCGCATGAGCGCATCCTTGCCTAAATCAAAGTTTTGCTCTTTATCCCGGGCCACAAATTCAGCTACAGTGTCTTCACGCCCTCTGACATCCTCATAACGGAAGCCCGGATTTTTATGGCGATATACGACCTGCAACGGTTGACCATGCCAGCCGCTGTAGAAATTCGTCCGGAATATAGCATGTCGGCTTGCCAGCAAATTCAGACTTGCCTCAAATACGCTCGGCTCAAAATGGCCCTCAAGATCAAACGTCGCCTGTTCAAAATACACTCCTGATTCTGCGTTCATCAGACTATGGAACAGCATACCCTTCTGCATCGGCGTTAACGGATACACATTCTCCAATTCCCCGACCGCCTGTGTCTGCGCAATAATCGTGTCTAATTGCTCCAGTGTCAGACCTTTTAGCAGTACATCGCTTGGAGTCAATTCGGACCGTTCCCGCGTGACACAATGCTCGATAATTTCAAGCAAGTTTGCTTTTAACAGGTCAGCCAGCATTTGGACTGTGTCCTGACGGAAAGCCTTGCCGTTATAACGAATGTCCAGTTCCAGTGTGCCGTTTGTTACGATCCCACCCACATCGAGAGCGTATTTCATCTCCGTCCGGTCACTAACGACCGATCCGATGGGGTAAGAAGACATGCGAATATCGCTGTTTTGCAAATCCTGATCAAACTGTCCCAGATAGTTAAAGCTCACTTGTGGCTCGGCGTAACCTCCATCAGTTTGACCAACGTGCAGAGCTTCTTCTTTGTGACCAACGGCCTGGCCGGATTCACTCAGATGTCTCCAAATGCCGTAGCCAATTCCTTTATTCGGAATATGGCGCAGGCTCTCTTTGACCTGTTTGATGCGTCCTGACAAAACATGATCACGACCGATGTCCAGCAGCACCGGATATTGACTCGTAAACCAGCCTACAGTACGAGAAATATCCGTATCCGGTAAAACGTCCTCACGTCCGTGTCCCTCCAAATTGATCAGGCTGCGTTCATGACCGGTCCATGTGTACAGCATCATGCCCAAAGCAGTCAAAAGCAGATCGTTCACTTCCGTGTTATATGCGCGGTGCGCTTGCTTCAATAGCCGTTCTGTCTCTTTTTCCGTAAGCTTGACGACCACTGTATCCGTGTCAGCCAAGGTAAATCTGCCATCCTGCGCTTGATCCTCAGGTAATAGTGCTTGATCAGCCAAAGCGGATGTATTCAATTGCTCCCAGTAGATGCGTTCGCTTTCCATAGCCGGGCTATTCGCATAAGTGGACAGTCGTTCAGACCAGGAACGGAAGGAATCCGTTTTGTCTGGCAATTGAAGCACTTCTTGATGGACGGCTTGTTCATAGGCTGTAGCCAAATCCTCAAACAAAATGCGCCACGATACCCCGTCTATCACCAAATGGTGAATCGCCATCAGCAAATGATCCCCATCAGCACAGTGGAACAAACCAGCTTTAAAAAGTGGCCCTTCATGCAGATGAATACTGCTTTGAATTTCGCTGGCTTTCGCCTCAATCGCTGCGCTGAGCATGGCTTCATCCGTCAAATCCCTAAAGTCCAGCACGTCCAGGTGATACAGCTCGCCTTCCTGTACTCCACGGTTCCATGCTTCATAGCCTTGCTCTGTTTTGCTGAACACCATCCGTAGCGCATCGTGGTGCTCCGTCAGCTTGATAAGCGCCTGACGCAGAGCGGATTCGTCAAAGCCCTGCTCCCGGTGCAGCATGACCGCCTGATTAAAGTGATGCGCGTCCACTTGCTGCTGTTCTGCAAACCAGTATTGTATCGGCGTTAGCGCCACTTTCCCCGTAACCTCGCCTTGCTCAGCCGTTCTCTTACCTGCCAAACGCAGATGCGGAGCCAGCTCCTTCACGCTCGGATATTTGAACAAATCTTTCATATCCATCTTGTATCCGGCTTGAAGCAAACGGGAGGAGAACTGAATCGCCTTGATCGAGTCACCGCCCAGATCGAAGAAATTATCCAGCGTGCTGATTTGTCCAGCACCGAGCACCGTTTGCCAAACATCTGCCAGCGCCTGTTCTGCCTCTGTTTGCGGTGCCACATACTCGATTCCGGTGTGAAATCCGCCTTCCGGTGCAGGAAGTGCTTTGCGGTCCACCTTGCCGTTAACCGTCAGTGGAATCTGCTCCAGATGATGGAAATAAGACGGTACCATATAACCCGGGATTTCCTGGGCAAGCTGATTTCTCAGCTCCCCTGTATTCCATTCCCGATCAGAGGTGTAATACGCGCACAGCACCTTTTGTCCAAATTCATCTTCACGTGCCAACACAACAGCTTCCCGGATGGAATCCATATTTAACAACTGAGTCTCAACTTCGCCCAGCTCGATCCGGTAACCGCGAATTTTGACTTGTTGATCAATCCGTCCAGCGTAGTCCAATGTGCCGTCTTCACGCCAGCGAACAAGATCTCCCGTGCAGTACAGGCGATCTCCGTCCACCCACGGATTGGAAAGAAATTTCTCAGCCGTCAGCTCAGGACGGTTCAGGTAACCACGTGCGACTCCGTCTCCGCCGACAACCAGCTCACCCCAAGCTCCGACCGGCTGTAGATTAAACGCTGTATCCACAACATACGCCGTCGAATTGCGGATAGGACGTCCAATCGGCACAGAATCAAGCTGCTCTTCCGTAATAGGATAAGCCGTCGAAAAAGTTGTATTTTCCGTTGGCCCATAGCCGTTAATAATGTTCATGTCCGGATTATCACGCAGTACCCGGTTAATATGCGGTGCAGACAGCACGTCGCCTCCGACCAGCAAATACTTCACATCTCCGAACAATTGACTGTCCTGCTGCGAAAGCTGATTAAACAGCGGTGTGGTCAGCCACATCATGGTGATGCGATGATCCCGTATGGTCTCCTTGAGCTTGGCTGCGTCCAAAAGATCATCCTTATGCACGAGTACAAGCTGACCGCCGTTTAGCAACGCGCCCCAAATTTCAAACGTAGACACATCAAATACAAACGCACAAGTCTGCAACATTCGGATCGATTCATCGAACGGCACATAATCCGTATTACGCACCAAGCGCACGACACTTTGGTGCTCAACAACGACGCCCTTAGGCTTGCCTGTTGAACCTGAGGTATAGATGACATAAGCAGCATGATTGCCCGCTCCATCTATCCCCAGATTGGAATGATCCGTGCTGTAAGAATCATCATCATTCAGATTGATAATCTGTCCGTCAAAATAGCAACGGTCCAGTAAATCCTGCTGAGCCAGCAACAGTTTGGCTCCCGAATCCTCCAGCATATAACGGATACGGTCTTCCGGATATTGAGGATCTACCGGCACATACGCGCCTCCAGCCTTCAAAATAGCCAGCGTTCCTGTAATCATATCCAGCGAACGCTCCGTCAGAATACCGATAGGCTCATCGGCCTTCGCCCCAGCGGCGCGCAGCGTATACGCTAATCGGTTAGCCTTCTCATTGAGTTCCCGATAAGTTAGAGATTGATGGCCCAAAGCTACGGCAATATGATCCGGTGTGCGCTCAGCTTGCTCCTCAAACAGTTTTTGGATCGTCTGATTGCGCGGATATTCAGAAGCAGTATCATTAAACTCTCCTGTAATCTGTTGTTTTTCCGCCGCTGTGACCAATTCCAGCTCTTCAACGCGAACATTCGGGTTGAGCGAAATTTGCTCCAGCAGACGCGCAAAATGTCCATGCAGACGCTCAATGCCTGTTTGATCAAAGCTCAACGCGTTATACATAAAACGAATCTTTATGCCTTCTCCCGGCATAACGACTACGTTAAGATCGTAGTTGGTTTGCTCTATAGCCACCACGTTCGAAATCGTAAATTTATCCTGCCCATCACTTCCCAGTTGCTCTACCTGCTGCTCCACCGGATAATTTTCAAATACCATAATATGGTTGATCAAATCCTGCTTCTGCTCGGTCAGTGCCTGAATTTCATACAGCGGGAACGCGTCATAGGCATTGGAGGCCAGCGCCTGCCGCTGTGTTCGTTTCATCAGCTCGACAAAGGCCTCGCCTCGTTCAGACTGAACGCGCACTGGAATCGTATTAATGAACAACCCGATCATGTGCTCCACACCCGGAATATCGCCTGGACGACCGGACACAACGCTGCCGAACACGACATCCGGACTGTTGTTATATTTTTGTAACAGAACGCCCCATACCGTCTGAATCAGCGTGTTGATCGTCACCTGATTTTGCTTCGCCACCCGTTCGATCTGAGCGACCAGCTCTGGCTGGAAGCCGCATTCCAGTTCTCCGGCGACATATTCCCCGGCTTGCATGGATTTGGGCTGTGTTTTTTGCTGCGGAAGTGTAATTTGCTGCTCATAGTCCGCCAGATATCCGCTCCAGTATTGCAGGGCCGCCTCACGGTCCTGACGCTCCAGCCATTCAATAAATCGACTGAACGGCGTGACAGGCTCCAGCACTGGCTCTTGACCCGCACGAAGTGCCAGATAGCTGCCAAATACCTCCTGTGTCATAAAGGACAAGCACCAGCCATCCATCAAAATATGATGGAAGCTCCAAATAAATTGATACGCTTCATCCCCGGTTTGCAGAATAGAGACACGAATGAGTGCATCCTCTGCCAGACGGAATCCTTTGGCTTTATCCGCAATAATAAAGGCTTGAACATGTGCTTCACGTTCCTCTTTTTCTAGTCCACGCAAGTCTTCATAGTACAATTCTCCGCTGCGGTTGCGGAAGACAACCTGCACAGGCTCATCTTTCCATGAACTGATAAAGTTCGTCCGCAACGCCTCATGACGCTGTACGAGCAGATCAAAGCTTTTGCCGAAAGCGACCACATCAAAACGTCCGTTCAACTCAAAGGTTGCCTGCTCAAAATAAGCCGCCGAATCCTCATCCATCAGACTGTAGAAGAGCATGCCCTTTTGCATCGGCGTTAAGGCATACACATTTTCCAGCTCACCCATATCTCGCGTATCTTCCACCAATTGCTCCAGTTCGTCCAGTGTTACGTTATTTAACAGAACATCACTTGGTGTCAATACCGTTCTTTCCTGGGCGACACAATGGCTAATTACCTCACGCAAGCCGGATGCCAGCAGCTCTCCGAGCCGTGCAATCGTTTCATGACGGAATTGCGTTGTGCCGTAGCGAATGGTGAAGATCAGCTCGCCATCCTCGATCACTCCATTGATATCCAGCACAAAATCCATGATCGCGTTTATGCTGACAGGCACACCGATGGAATAGGAAGAAGGCTCCAGATCATTTCCTTTATAATCCTGATCAAATTGGCCCAGATAGTTAAAGCTGATCTCTGGCTCCGCTTGGAATTGCGCGCCTTCTTTCCCCAAAACATCCGTATCCGAGAGGTATCGCAAAATACCATAGCCGATGCCTTTTTGCGGAATATGACGCAGCCCTTCCTTCACCCGTTTGATCAAACGAGCGGTATTTCCGCCTTGTCCCAGACTTCCATCCAGTACAACCGGGAACTGGCTCGTAAACCAGCCGACCGTCCGCGTAATATCCACATCCGGTAAAATGGCCTCCCGTCCATGGCCCTCCAGGTTGACCAGCACCCGTTCGGAACCGGACCAGTCATACACGGCTTTGCCGAGTGCAGCCAGCAACAGGTCATTCATTTCCGTGTTATACGCGCGGTGAGCCTGCTTGAGTAACAGATCCGTTTCCTGCTTCGTCCAACGGACAGTAACAACTTCACTGTCTCCAAGCAAAGCATTATCGTTGGCAAAATCCTTCGGCAATGGCTTCGCCAGGCTTGCTTCTGCTTGGTCGATATGTTGCCAGTAAGCAAGCTCCCGCTCCATCGTCGCACGGTTCGCATAGGCTGACAGATGCTCGGCCCATGTCTGGAACGAATCTGTTTTATGCGGCAGTCGAATGGCTTTGCCCGTTTTACCTGCAACTGCCTGCTCATAACCGGATGCCAAATCCTCCAGCAAAATACGCCACGATACGCCGTCCACGACCAAATGGTGAATGACGATTAACAAATGATCGCCCTGAGCGCATTGGAACAAACCAAGCTTCACAAGCGGACCCTCATTCAAGTCAATGCTGGCTTGAATTTCACTCGCCTTGGCTTCCACAGCGGTAGATTCGTCTTCAATTCCGCTAAAATCTACGATTTCCAGCGTGTATAGCTCGCCTTCCTCCACACTGCGGTTCCAAGCGGTGTAGCCATGCTCCGTCTCGCGGAATACAGTACGCAATGCGTCATGATGTTGGACCATGCGTTCCATGGTGCGGCGCAGCGCATCTTCGTCAAAGCGCCCAGCTCGATACAGCATCATCGCCTGGTTGCTGTGATGCAGTTCAACCGGTTGCTGCTCGAAGAACCACCGTTGAATGGGTGTCAGTTCCACCTTCCCTACGGCCGCTTCCTGACTGGCGATTTTGCCGTCTGTGCGAAGCAAAGGACTGAGTGAAGCTACCGTTGGATAGCTGAACAAGTCCTTCATGTCCAGTTTGTAGCCTGCTTGCAGCAATCGGGACGATACTTGCAGCGCCTTGATCGAATCGCCGCCCAGTTCGAAGAAGTTATCCTGCGTTCCTACCGCTTCCACTCCGAGCACCCCGGCCCATACCGAAGCTAATACTTGCTCGACCGTCGTACGCGGTGCCACATAGGCTGCACCCGTATGGATACTTCCTTCCGGTTCCGGCAAGGCCTTACGGTCGATTTTGCCATTGCTGGTCAGCGGTAACGTCTCCAGTCGCATCAGGCGTGCAGGCACCATGTGGGCTGGCAGCCCTGCTTCCAGCTGTGTCTGTACCTCCTCGATCCGCAGCTCTGCTTCTCCGGTGATGTACCCACACAAATACTTGTGCCCACGCTCATCCGTCCGGTCGATCACCACCGCTTGACGCACACCCGGCACCCGCTGGATCGCTGTTTCGATCTCGCCCAGCTCAATCCGGTAGCCCCGGATTTTGACCTGATAATCCATCCGGCCGATAAAGTCCACATTGCCGTCCGGCATCCACCGCGCCAAGTCACCTGTGCGATA
>JBEUOG010000023.1:0-90119 GCA_040544055.1 Paenibacillus sp. PvR008 | reverse complement strand
CCGATGGTACTTGGACCGCAGGGTCCTGGGAGAGTAGGACGTCGCCAAGCAAAAGTAAGAAGAACCATGATCCCTTGAGATTGTGGTTCTTTTTTGTATATTACGTTCCAGGACCTTATATGTAACCCCTAATCTGTCTTTTTCCAAGGGGATTATTTTTTATAAAAGGGTCGACTTTATCTCTGAAAATGCTTAATTATAAAGGATGTCCTTCCTGTGAGTACATTTGTTTGTACAGGGGAATACTAAAAGTTATGGCTGGTGAGGAAGGCTTGACACCCCTATACCGCTTTGCTAAGATGGCAATAATATATTTTCAGAGAGCCTTGATTTGTCCATGTCGGACAGACAACAAGACCAATACAGACTAAACAATTTGAAGGAGGATCATCTTGGTGTGGGAAGATAAATTCGGTAAGGAAGGCCTTACCTTTGACGATGTTTTGCTGGTACCTCGCAAGTCGGTGGTTCTGCCGAAAGAAGTAAGTTTAGCGACCCGTTTGAGTGATAACGTGAAGCTGAATATTCCTTTGATGAGTGCTGGTATGGATACTGTTACTGAGGCAGTTTTGGCAATCGCCATGGCTCGTGAAGGCGGTATCGGTATTATTCATAAAAATATGTCGATTGAACAGCAAGCAGTAGAGGTAGATCGGGTAAAACGTTCAGAGAGCGGTGTTATCACCAATCCATTTTCATTGACTCCAAATCACTTGGTATCCGATGCTGAAGCTGTTATGGGTAAATATCGTATTTCTGGCGTACCTGTTGTAAACGAAGAAAATAAGCTGGTGGGTATTATCACCAACCGCGATCTTCGTTTTATTCACGATTTTAATCTTAAAATCAGTGAAGTTATGACGAAGGAAAAGCTGGTAACTGCACCTGTAGGTACGACCTTGCAGGAAGCGGAAGGCATTTTGCAAAAGCATAAAATTGAAAAGCTTCCTTTGGTCGATGATGAAAATTACCTCAAAGGGCTTATCACTATTAAAGATATTGAGAAGGCTATTCAATTTCCAAACGCAGCGAAAGATGCACAAGGGCGTCTTCTGGTCGGTGCGGCTGTCGGTATTTCCAAAGATACGTTTGATCGGACTGAAGCACTCGTAAATGCAGGTGTGGATCTGATTGTTGTGGATTCTGCTCACGGTCATCATATTAACATTATTGAAGCGGTTCGCAAGTTGCGTGATGCTTATCCTGATCTGACAATTGTAGCAGGTAATGTAGCTACTGGTGACGGAACGCGTGAACTGATTGAAGCGGGAGCTTCGGTTGTAAAAGTCGGCATTGGTCCAGGCTCTATCTGTACAACGCGCGTGATCGCCGGGATCGGTGTTCCGCAAGTAACAGCTATTTATGATTGTGCTACAGTAGCACGGGAATATAATATTCCGATTATTGCAGACGGTGGCATTAAATATTCCGGTGAAATTACGAAGGCCATTGCGGCAGGAGCTTCTGCGGTAATGCTGGGTAGTCTTTTTGCTGGTACGGAAGAAAGTCCAGGCGAATCCGAGATTTATCAAGGACGTCGCTTTAAAGTATACCGTGGTATGGGTTCCATGGCTGCGATGAAGCAAGGAAGTAAAGATCGTTATTTCCAAGATGATGATAAGAAATTGGTACCGGAAGGCATTGAAGGACGTGTCGCTTATAAAGGGCCACTTTCCGATACGGTTCATCAGCTGTTGGGCGGTCTTCGTTCCGGTATGGGATATTGCGGTACTGCTAATATTGAGGAGCTTCGTAATGATACGAGCTTTATCCGTATTACGGGTGCAGGCCTGCGTGAAAGCCATCCGCATGATGTGCAAATTACGAAAGAAGCACCAAACTATTCATTATAAAGTTCGACTGTAGCAGACTTGACAACAGGCAGGGCGTATTTCGCTCTGCCTGTCTTTTTTTAGAGATACCCCTGTGATAGAATAGACAAGTGTCCGCCTTTTACAAATGGATTGATGAAGATAAGAACACGTTAGGACATAGGGCTTACTTAGTACCTGCTCATTCCAAGAAAAGAGCAGAAAATGTTGATCATTGGCTCCAACTGAGGAAACAAAACGGAAATTTAAAACATTAATTCATTGGCCTAGTAGAGGCTTTATCCACCGTCTCGTTATACATAACGGATCGGGTTGAGGTACGAGAGGAGTTTGTATTCATTTGAAAGCGAACAATCATAAACAAAATAAAAAGCACAGCATGATTAAAAAGAGCGTAACAGCAGTCATGGTGCTTAATATGATGTATATGTCAGCATTGCCGGTTGTGGGCAATTTCGATCCGACTGTAGTTACGTTTGCCGCCGGAGCGACAACAGAGGCTGCGAATATTACGGGAACAGGCTCTGTTAAGCCGCCTAGTCTGGCGCTACGCTCAGCTATCTTGATTGAGCCTTCCACAGGGCAGGTATTGCTGTCTATGAACCCGGATGAGCCGCTCCCACCAGCAAGTATGACCAAAATGATGACAGAGTACCTTGTAGCGGAGCAGGTCAAGCAAGGGAAACTCAAATGGACGGATAAGGTTACGGTTCAAGAGAATGCTGCCAAGAGCATCGGATCACGTATTTTTCTAGCTCAAGGTGATCAACATACGGTAGAAGAGCTGTATATTGCCATGGCGGTAGGCTCTGCCAATGATGCAACAGTAGCTCTTGCCGAGCGTGTATCTGGAACAGAGCAGGACTTTGTAAAATTGATGAATGAAACAGCTCAGAAAATGGGTATGAAAAATACGTATTTTATTAACTCTACAGGGTTGGACCGTAAGGATATGCCTACAGGGTTTCAACCAGATACCAATCGCGAAACCGTAATGACAGCGAGAGATGCGGCAATACTGGCTAGTAACATCATTAAGGACCATCCGGATTATACACGGTTTACGACAATTCAATCATACAAGTTCCGTCCGACGGACAAAGCGCCGATTATTAACTATAACTGGATGTTGGAAGCAAACAAGAATATAACTAACTTTAAAAAATTTGCTTATCCAGGTCTGGACGGAATGAAAACCGGTCATACGAGCAATGCTGGTAACTGTTTTACGGGAACAGCCGAACGCAACGGAATGCGTCTTATCAGTGTAGTTATGGGGGCAGACTCCGAGCCACACCGTTTTACAGAAACTGCTAAAGTATTAAACTATGGTTTTGATAATTTTGAAGTGAAGCAGGTTGTGGCTCCAAAGACGGTGGTTAAAGGTGTGGAGAATGTACCTGTCACCAAGGGGACTGAGACAGAAGTACCTGTCGTGACCAAGGATGCAGTAAGCTTTGTCGTACCTAAAGGCGCAAGCAATCCTAAAGTGACGTTTACAACCAATATTACACCGGTAAGCTCACTCGTAGCGCCTTTGAAGCAAGGGGCAAAAGTCGGAACGATTAGCTATACGTACAAAACGGATGGTGTGGAAAAAGGTCAGGTGAAAACCGTTGACCTGGTAACTACGACGGCTGTAGAAGAGGCTGGCTGGTTCCGTATGCTTTTCCGGGCCATTGGCGATTTCTTTGGTGATTTGTTCCAGGGAATTAAAAACTTGTTCTAATGGCCTTGTTGCCAATTAGAGAGAAGCGATGTATCTGGTTTTTCATTACTTATTTAGCGGTTTGAAATGATTGTGTATTTGGCGTCTGTGCGGTAAAATATTAAGTTAGAATCTAAACGAAACCCTTACAGGAGGCAACGACATGGAAACGGGAACTTCACGTGTAAAAAGAGGTATGGCAGAGATGCAAAAAGGTGGCGTAATCATGGATGTCATGAACGCTGAACAGGCTAAAATTGCAGAGGCGGCAGGTGCTACAGCAGTAATGGCTCTTGAACGGGTGCCTTCAGATATCCGTGCAGCTGGCGGGGTTGCCCGTATGGCTGACCCAACGATTGTGGAAGAGGTCATGAAGGTGGTTTCTATTCCCGTTATGGCTAAGGCTCGTATCGGTCATTTTGTGGAGGCGAAGGTGCTGGAATCTCTCGGAGTTGACTATCTCGACGAGAGCGAAGTGCTGACACCTGCGGATGAAGTTTTCCATATCGATAAGAAAGAGTTTACCGTTCCATTCGTTTGCGGAGCCAAGGATCTGGGAGAAGCACTGCGTCGTATCGGCGAAGGGGCATCCATGATTCGTACAAAGGGTGAGCCTGGAACCGGAAATATTGTCGAAGCTGTTCGTCATATGCGTTTTATCAACGGTCAAATTCGCAAGGTGCAGAACCTGTCGAAGGACGAGCTGTATGCAGAAGCGAAAAACCTTGGCGTTGCTTACGAATTGCTGCTGGAAGTGCATGAGCACGGCAAGCTGCCAGTGGTCAACTTTGCAGCTGGCGGCGTAGCAACACCTGCTGATGCCGCATTGATGATGCATTTGGGCGCTGATGGTGTATTCGTCGGTTCTGGTATTTTCAAATCCGATAGCCCTGAGAAATTTGCACGTGCCATCGTGGAAGCGACTACTCATTATACGGACTACAAGCTGATTGCAGAAGTGTCCAAGAATCTGGGCGCTCCGATGAAGGGCATTGAAATTTCCAAGCTGGCACCGCATGAACGCATGCAGGATCGTGGTTGGTAAGAAGGAAGGGACAGGCATGAAAATAGGAGTTCTGTCGCTGCAAGGCGCTGTGGCTGAGCATATACGAAGCGTTGAACGTGCGGGTGCGGAAGGTGTAGCGGTGAAGAAGATCGAACAGCTCAATGAGCTGTCCGGTCTTATCATTCCCGGTGGTGAAAGCACTACAATTGGCAAGCTGATGCGTAAGTATGACTTTATAGATGCCATACGTCGGTTTTCCGATCAAGGCAAGCCTATATTCGGCACTTGTGCGGGATTGATCGTGCTGGCCAAAACGGTTCAAGGACAAGAAGAAGCACATCTGGGGCTGATGGATATTACAGTGTCACGTAATGCTTTTGGTCGCCAGCGGGAAAGCTTTGAAACAGACTTGGACATTAAAGGGATTGAGGAACCGGTTCGTGCTGTGTTTATACGCGCGCCATTAATACAGTCTGTTGGAACGGGAGTAGACGTGCTGTCTGAGTATAACGGCGAGATCGTGGCGGCCCGTCAGGGTCATTTGCTGGCTTCATCCTTCCATCCGGAATTAACGGACGATTACCGGTTGCATCAGTATTTTGTGGATATGGTCCGCGAATAGCGGAAAGTTGGTTTGTAGTGTAGGAGGGATTACCTGTGTTAGATATAAAGATTTTACGTAATGAGCTTGGTCGGGTTGAAAAAGCTTTGCAAAATAGGGGCAAATCTCTGGATCTGATAAATGGCTTTACGGATTTGGATGTGCGTCGTCGTGAGTTGCTTCAGGAAAGTGAAGCGCTCAAAAATCGCCGAAATGTCGTATCCGGTGAAGTAGCCAAGTTGAAGAAGAATAAAGAAAATGCGGATGACCTTATTGCTGAGATGCGTCAAGTTTCCGACCGTATTAAAGAATTGGATGAGCAAGTGCGCGAGCTGGAGATTCAGATCGATGAGCTGGTAATGTCCATTCCGAATATCCCCAATGAGTCGGTGCCTGTAGGTGCTTCGGAGGAGGATAATGTAGAGATTCGTCGCTGGTCGGAGCCACGCGAGTTTTCTTTTACGCCAAAAGCACATTGGGAGCTGGCACAGGAGCTGGATATTCTCGATTTTGAGGCGGCAGCAAAGGTGACGGGGTCCCGTTTTACGTTCTACAAAGGACTGGGAGCACGTCTGGAGCGTGCGCTGATTAACTTTATGATGGATCTGCATAGCAGTGAGCATGGTTATGAGGAAATGCTGCCTCCATACATTGTGAACCGCGACAGCCTGTATGGCACAGGACAGCTTCCGAAGTTTGAAGAGGATTTGTTCAAGCTGCGTGATACCGAGTATTATCTCATTCCTACGGCCGAGGTTCCGGTAACGAACTATCACCGCGAAGAGATTATGAACGCCGATCAGCTTCCCAAAAATTATGTGGCATACAGCTCTTGCTTCCGCTCTGAGGCGGGATCGGCAGGAAGGGATACACGTGGTTTGATCCGCCAGCATCAGTTCAATAAGGTAGAGATGCTTAAGCTGGTTCACCCGGACACCTCCTATGAGGAACTGGAGAAAATGACGAATAATGCAGAGCGTGTTTTGCAACTGCTTGGACTTCCATATCGTGTGCTGGCACTTTGCAGCGGGGATATGGGCTTCACGTCTGCCAAAACGTATGATCTGGAAGTGTGGCTGCCTGAGAGTGGCATGTACCGCGAAATTTCTTCTTGTTCCAATACAGAAGATTTCCAGGCGCGTCGTGCAAACATCCGGTTTCGGCCGGAGCCGAAAGCAAAGCCTGAATTTGTACATACACTAAACGGTTCAGGATTGGCTGTAGGACGCACAGTGGCTGCTATTTTGGAGAACTATCAGCAGGAGGACGGAAGCGTTGTAATCCCGGAAGTGCTGCGTTCATACATGCGAGGCGCTGAAGTTATTGCTCCCAAACAGTAAGCATTGCAATCGTTTAAAGTCTGTGGTAAAATAATTTTGTTGCGCCTGAGTTTATTTTTAAATGGGAAGCAACTTTATCCAATTACCACCTGGAGAGGTACCGAAGCGGTCATAACGGGGCGGTCTTGAAAACCGTTAGAGTGCAAGCTCACATGGGTTCGAATCCCATCCTCTCCGCCATATTATAAATGAACCAAGTCATTCGATACGATAGCTGATACATTGGCCTTTACGCGCTGATGATTAGGGATCGTAAAGGATGGCTTTTTTGTTGTATAAAAAGCCTGTTTTTTTCACACGTTATCAGATGTGGAGGTGCTGGCATGAATCGAGAAATGACAGTAGATCAGCAAAAGCTGGTAGAAGCCTGGCAGGAACAACTGGCGAGACTTTTGAATTCAGGGGATAAATCACAGGTACAAGCAGATGAAGCAGACAACCGCACTATACGCATCCATATCGAGGTAGAGGGCAGACAAATGTACTCCTTTGATTTTGCATGTACTTATGTAGATTCTCGGGAAGTGAAGGTTAGCTTGGTCGATGTGGAACGGGACGGACAGTCTGTGGATGAACGAACAGATATCATTCAACAGCTGGTGTCCGACTATACTCGGCATATTCATCAGTGTGCTCAGTCGTTGCAGTCATTGACACATTCGTAGTCATGAAGGTATGAGGGGGGAAGCTACATGACAAAAGCCAAAAACGGACTGGATAAAAACCTGTCTAACATTGTGGATGATTTGGAGCAGCGTCCGGTTAACAGTCATCAGGCACAACAAGTACAGCAGGACCGTAATGACCGCCGTCATCAGGATGCACTTAACCATGATAAAACGGAAGACCTGCACCATCTATAGCCCTACTTTAAATGGTAATAAACGGATTTGCTGATGGATCAAAATTTAGTCTGAGAACGGAGGATGCATAAATGAGCAAGCCTAAAGCCATTCCTGTTCCCGAGGCACAGGACGCCGGTGGAGGAAACGAAAAGCGTGAGCACAATCATCAACAGGAGCCGCTGTCCGGTTCCAAAAAGGTGAAACAGCGGAATCACGTAGACCACCACAACAGAGAAGGATCATAAGCAGTTAGGCTTTTTGCCTAAAAATATGGTGAAGTACAGGACACCCTGGTTAAAGAGCCGGGGTGTCTTTGTGCTTATTGTAAGAGAATTTTCCAATAAGTGTTTCCTTACCCGTGAGTATGCGGTAAAATAGAGGGGTGTATTTTTTTGTTAGCATTATAAAAGGGGTTAATTACGAGAGGAGAGAATTTAACAATGAGTAAAAAGTTATCCGTCTTGGTACTCACTATGGTGTTGCTTTTGACGGTAGCCCTGGTAGGTTGTAGCAAGAAGTTAGAACCGAAGGAAGCTGTTACGAACGGTACGGCTAATGCAATGAAATTGACTTCTTATGAATCCAAAAGTCAATTTACGGTTAAGGATCTGGCGATCACATCTGCTTCCGTTCCAAGCGAGCAAAGTACAATGGTAACCAGTATGCTGAAAAATGCAGACATTACGCTGGATGGTGTATATCAAAAAGAACCTTTACAATCTGAAATGACGCTGGGCATTCATTTGAAAGGTGATCTTTCCACCAGCTTCACGATCCCAATGGTTATGACCAAAGATAAATTGTACGTTAAAATTCCTAATATTCCTTTTTACCCGCTTCCACAGGACGTTGTGGGTAAATTCCTGATTGTTGATCCGCAGGAACTGGCTAAACAGTCCGGACAAGAATTTAACCCTGCATTAATGGATCAGGAAAAATCGCAGAAATTTGCGAATGAAGTGATTGCTGCTATTCTGGGTGAGTATGATCAAGCTACGTACTTCTTTGATATTGATCCTAAAGACGCTAAATTGCCACAAGGTGTTAAAGCTAAACAAGTGGTTCAGTTTAAAATAACGAACGACAACGTGAAGCAAGCGACAAATACATTTATCACTAAGGCGCTTCCTAAAGTCCTTGATGTGGTGTCTAAAGACGAATATGCTAGCATGCTGCAAGTGAAAAAAGAAGAGCTGGCTGAAGCGAAGAAAGAACTGCAATCCAACACCAGTGAGGTTAGCAAAAAGCTGGATGAGTTGAAAAATTACTTGACGGTGAAACAGTTCGACATTAACACAGCCTTGAACAAGGATGATATTCCTGTGTATCAAGATCTGAATGCGAATGTAGAGATGAATGATCCGACCACAAAAGATAACGTAAAATTGTCTGTAACTGGCTACACGCAATACAGCAAAATCAATGAAAAAGCAACATTTAAAGTGGGTATTCCAACAGGGGACCAAGTCCTGACGATCGAACAATTTCAACAAAAAATGCAAACTGTTGCTCCTTAAGTAAAGGAATGACGTGAATGTAAAGGCATTATCCATATGAAGTGATGTAATGCGACAAAAACCGCTTGGCTTAGAGCCAGGCGGTTTTTGTCATATATAGCTCTGAGCAGATGGTGTAGCGGTCCAGGTCTGCCACACGTTATCCTCGGCTAAAAGCCCGAACATCCGATGATCCTGCCATGTCCCTTGAATCTGTACCAGCTTGCGGGCAATACCTTCAGGCTGAAAGCCGCACTTTTGCAGTACACGCTGTGAGCGCTCATTATGCAGCAAGGTACCGGCTTGAAGACGGTGAAGCGATAGGGCGCGGAAGGCAAATTGTATGGCCAGCTTCAAAGCTGCGGTCATATGCCCTTTGCCTTGTTCGTGCTGATCCATCATGTAGCCGATATCGGCGAATTGTCCCATGCCACGCACAAGATTAGAAATAGAGATATACCCGATGAGACGCTCGTCCTCCAAGAGAAAGATACCGAACGAATATCCCCGATCCTCCTCTGCTTGCCGCAATTTCTGACGGATATATTCCTGCTGTTCTTCCAGAGTGAAAAATGAATCGCCGTGAAGGGGCTCGTACGGCGCATGAGACTCCCTATTTGTAAGCCTGAGGGCAAGTAGAGCTTCACTATCTGCCAGGCTAAATGGCCGTAACAAGATACCTTGAGGCGTATTATACAAGCTCATAGGCACGAGCTGATCTCCTTCCATGGAAAATTAGCAATGAGACGTAAATAACGGCTACACCAAGGGTTGTGTATAAGTAAGCGATCCTAACTCCCATCCTCAGGATGAAGATGGTGGGGAAGACAACTTGGCAGCGGCTTTTTTTTGCCGGAGCTGACGGAAAAAATCTGTCAGCAGCGAGGCGCATTCCTCTTGAAGAACGCCGCTGATCACCTCAGTGCAATGATTGAATCGAGGCTCCTGTAGTAAATTCATCAGCGTACCCGCACAGCCTGCCTTCGGATCGGTGGTGCCATAGATCAAATAGGGAACCCGTGATTGTACAATGGCTCCGGCGCACATGGGACACGGCTCCAGAGTGACATACAGCCTGCAATCCAGTAGGCGCCAGGCCCCCAGATGCTCGCTGGCCTGACGAATGGCGACCATTTCGGCATGTGCTGTCGGGTCAGCGTCCGTCTCGCGCAAGTTGTAACCGCGTCCTATGATTTCATTATCTTTTACGATGACAGCTCCGATGGGCACTTCACCCAACGCTTCTGCCTTATACGCTTCTTGAATAGCTTCTTTCATCCAATAAGCGTGATCTATTGTGGTCACTGGTAAAAATGCCCCTTTCAAATGCGAATTATCCAACGAACAAATATTCCGTTGTTAACATGATGTGAATAATTTTGTGGATAAGACGACACTTGTCCACAGGTTTATCCACAGTTTATAATAAAAGCTGTGTATTTGTGGACGACTTGTGGATGATTATCTTATTATATTGTAGGCAAACGTTCGCATATTGACAACTGTATACAAGCTGTGTGTATTTATGTTTATCCGGGAAATGTAAATGCTGGTATCACAGGCGCTATTACGGTATTATTGAGTTAGCAATTGCCAGTAATCGCCAGCATACGGCAAGAGGTGAGAAATCAGTGTGTCGATAAAAATCAAAATTACGATCATTTTGTCGGGGTCCGTTCTGTTTATCCTTTTGTTAAATATTGCACTCAACTATTACACGACCCACGAAAATTTAAGAAGTGACAGTGAAACGAAAATGGTTCTGACGGCCAAGATTATTGGAGGAGCCATTGAACAAACTCAACAAAGCTGGGTGGCCGTCGATAAGCAGCTTGGATATAATTTGTGGCTCTCTGCCACGCTGGCTGCCAGCCAGCTTGATCCTGATATCGACCATATTACGCAGGAACAACTCGAACAGATGACCAAGCGCAGCGGGGATATTGATATTTCCTTGTTAGTGCGTGATGGGAAGGGGTACAAAGTTGCCAAATCGTCCAATCCGAAAGAGATCATGTCTGGCGATCCGTTGACAGGCTATTGGAAAAATGAAGTTGATCAATTATATGAGCATGGACAGGCTGGAATGGTGCATGGTCAAAATCTGGATCATTTTTGGACCGGAGCATTTGACTATACAGGCTCAGATGCCACCCATATTAACAAATGGGGATTTTATTATGATCAGAAGCGCAACTATATGATCCGAATCTCCTTTCAGGACAGTGAAGTGCAAAATTTTATACCGATCCTCAGCCCCGATGAAATCGTAAAGCAAACCCAACAAGTGGATTATCGCATCATGGAGATAACAGGAATTAACCCCACAACCTTCGGTGACGCTACGAT
Organism: Paenibacillus sp. PvR008; assembly: GCA_040544055.1. Classification (GTDB taxonomy): domain Bacteria; phylum Bacillota; class Bacilli; order Paenibacillales; family Paenibacillaceae; genus Paenibacillus. The sequence goes on along the minus strand of JBEUOG010000023.1, from coordinate 78,942 downwards.
GGACAACCATGGAAACGACCGAAAATATAATTACATGTACAACAAACCTATCCGATTCGGCACTTATCAACTAGCAAGGGTACAGGAGGATCGTTTGGCTGTTTCCAAGGCCATTTTCACCGGGGAGAGTATTGTACAGGACTGCTATATTAAAGGCGAACGGGTCCTCGTCAGTTACATACCATTTTATCCGGCTAACCGTGATGCCTATGTCATTCGTATTGTTATGAATTATGACACGATCTCTTCCGTTATTTATAAGCAATTAGTCAGTCTGATTGCCATCTCTATTGTCTTACTGGAGGTTGTGATCATTGGCAGCTATGTGCTGGCAAGTCTGTTTATCCGTCCAATTCAGTTGATATTGGGAAAAGTGAACGAGATGGCTGACGGCCATTTTGACACACGGCTACAGATTAAGGGTGGTCATGAGCTTGCACAGCTAGGTGAGCGCATCAATGCGATGGCCTACAACCTCGGGATGTATACACGGAGACTCGAACAGATGTATGAGGAGAACCGTTCTGTCAAAGAGCATTTGGAGTCTGTCATTAATCAGACCGCTGATGCGATTCATGTGACCGATCAGGAAGAGCGTATCATCCGGGTCAATCATGCTTTTGAAGCTCTGTACGGCTGGACCAAAAAAGAATTGGTCGGGCGTAAGCTCCAGTTCGTACCGCCACAGCAAGAGGAAGAGTACCAATTTCAGAAGGAAAGATTGCTTAAGGGAGAGAGTATGGTGTCTATTGAGTCCATTAGAATGCGTAAGGATGGAAGTACGGTAGAGATTAGTATGAGTACATCGCCCATCCTGGATGAAGAAGGTGAGATTCTGGGATTTATCAGCGTCTCGCGGGATATTACAGGCCGCAACCGGATGGAGGAACTGCTACGCAGATCGGAGAAACTGACGACGGTAGGACAACTGGCGGCAGGGGTGGCTCACGAAATTCGTAATCCGCTGACCACGCTGCGCGGGTTTCTCCAGTTACAGCAGCAAAATAAAGTACTGAATCTGAAGCATAACGATATTATGCTGTCCGAGCTGGATCGTATTAATCTGATCGTCAGCGAGTTTTTAATATTGGCGAAGCCGCAGGCTGTACATTTTCAGAAGAAAGATGTGCGCTATATTGTGAGTGACGTCATTTCTTTGCTCGATAGTCAGGCGCATCTGTTGGGCATTGTGTTCAATCTTCAAGTAACGGAGGAGCCTGCCCTCGTATATGCCGAAGAAAATCAGTTAAAACAGGTATTCATTAATTTGCTTAAAAATAGTATGGAGGCCATGAGCAAGGGTGGTACGATAACGATTCATTTGTTCTTGGAGGGAGAAAGCGTTAAAATCTTCATACGGGACCAAGGGACGGGCATTCCCGCAGAGATGCTGTCCAAGCTGGGGGAACCTTTTTTTACAAACAAAGAAACAGGTACAGGACTCGGACTTATGGTCAGCCAACGTATTATACAGAGTCATAAAGGCACACTGGATATTGAAAGCATAGAGGGAGAGGGAACGACAGCCCTTGTGCAGCTTCCAACTGCCGAGCCTGAACAACTGGATGGGCAGCAGAAGGAAGCGTGACAGTAGAAATGGAGGGTACACAGGTTGCGCATTAACAAGTTTATCAGCGAAACCGGTTTTTGCTCGCGCCGGGAGGCGGACAAGCTGGTAGAGAGCGGCCACGTGACGATTAACGGCGAGGTGGCGGTGCTGGGCAGTCAAGCGGAGGAGGGCGACGATGTCCGTGTGAACGGCAAGTCACTCCGCGAGAAGTCCGGTCACGTATATATTGCGTTGAACAAGCCGGTGGGTATTACAAGCACGACAGAGAGCCACATTCGAGGGAATGTTGTCGACTTTGTGGGGCATCCGCAGCGGATTTTTCCCATCGGACGTCTGGATAAAGATTCGGAAGGTCTCATTTTACTTACCAATGACGGAGACATTGTGAATAAGATTTTACGGGCGGAAGGCAAGCATGAGAAGGAGTATATCGTAACGGTGGATCGACCCGTCACACCATCTTTCGTGCAGGGGATGTCCACAGGTGTAAAAATACTCGGTCAGCGGACCCTTCCCTGCGAAGTGACGCGTGTATCTGAGTACGTATTCCGCATCATCTTGACAGAAGGGAAAAACCGTCAGATTCGGCGCATGTGTGCTGCCTTCGGCTATGAGGTGAAGAAGCTGCAACGTCTGCGGATTATGAATATTCGATTGGGGTCGCTTCAGAGAGGCGCCTGGCGTGACCTGACAGAGACGGAGAAGCAGGAACTAGGTGAGATGCTGAATTATACACTCAGCTAAACCTGAGGGCTTCTCATGGCTGATAGAAGGCAGTGCAATGAAAAGGCACCAGCTGCATAAAAAATGCGGCGGTGCCTTTGTTTATACAACATATGCATAATCAACCTTCATTCGAGCTTGAGGTAGGACTGATAACTTGTGTGCCGTTCTGATATTTACGTAGTACGGAAATTTCGACACGGCGGTTTTTGGAGCGTCCTGGACCATCCTGATTGCTTGCTAGTGGACGATACTCACCATAACCGATGGATACAAATTTGGTTGGATCAAGCTGCGGATTGAGCAGCAAAATGCGCAAGAAATTCAGAGATCGTTTGGCACTCAAATCAAAGTTGGACGGAAACTGACTATTGGAAATCGGCACATTATCTGTATGGCCTGATACGATGACATCATATCCGGGAAATTGCTGGAGCATGCTGGAGATGGACTTGGCCAGCTTTCGTGCTTCCGGTTTTACCTCAGCCTGACCCGATGAAAACAAGGCGTTATCACTAATGGTGATCATGAGCTGGGATTGGTTCAGCTTTGTATTGAGTAACGTAGACAGGCCATTATTTTCAATATACTGATCCATTTGCTTTTTGAGCTTCTTCAAATCTTCTTCTTCCCGCTGGGCGAGTTGCTTTTGCAGCTCCGCCGTAGAGGTTGCTTTCGATTTTACCGGTTTTGATACCTGCTCCTTGTTCTTACCCATATCATTGGCTGAAGTGGTCGGATTAGCTGAAGAGTGCTCCAGAATCCCTGAGCCTCCGTTAAAGGCTGAACTCATGGATTGCGCCATTTCCTCGAATTTTTTGGCGTCGAGCGAACTCATCCCGAATAAGACGATGAAAAGAGCTAGCAGAAGGGTCATCAAGTCGGAATATGGCAACAGCCAGCTTTCGTCGGCATGCTCCTCGTGCGGTTCATGTCTTTTTTTACTCACCGGAATCCCCATCCTTCTCGGCCAGGGTAGCCCGTTCGGTCGGAGTCAGGAATATCGTCAGCTTCTGGCTGATCGCAATGGTGGATATACCTGATTGAATCGAGAGCAGGCCTTCGACCATCATCAATTTAAGCTCTACTTCTTTTTTGGATAACCGTTTCAGCTTATTGGACATTGGATGCCACAGGACATAACCTGTAAAAATACCGAGCAGCGTCGCAATAAAGGCTGCCGCGATGGCATGTGACAGCTTTTCCATGTTACTAAGGTCGGCTAGAGCGGCAATCAGACCTACGACGGCGCCGAGGACCCCGAGGGTTGGAGCGTACATACCAGCTTGAGAGAAGATCAGCGCGCCTGAGCGGTGTCGATCCTCAGTAGCATTAATGTCCTCCATCAGAACGTCACGTACGAATTCCTGATCATTACCATCAATAATCATACGCATACCACCACGCATAAAGGGATCGTCGATCTCCTCTACCTTGGTTTCCAGCGCAAGCAGACCTTCGCGACGGGTAATGGATGCCCATTCGGTAAACGTGCCGATGAGCTCTTTACGTTCCAAAAGCTTTTGTTCCGTGAAAATAACCTTGAACAGTTTTGGAATCCGTTTAATTTCTTCCATCGGGAAGGCCATAAAAATACTTGCTGCCGTTCCGACAAAAATAATCATGTAAGCAGCGGGGTTGTTGACCAAGTTGATCACTGGCGCGCCTTTGAGAATCATCCCGACGACCAATGACATAATCCCGAGTACAAGTCCGATAATGGTTGAAATTTGCATGATACACCTCATCCATGAGAATAGATTTTGAATCCTTTCATGCCGCCGGGGTCGTCCTTGCCCCAGGCACGTCATTACAAGACGGATTATAATATTTATCGACAAAACACTCTTTTTTGTTAAGTACGAATTTCCGGTATAATAAGGTGATTATGTAATGAATGGTGGAAGAATTGGAGGAAATGGCATGGGAGTAAAGCACGGACGGGAGTATGAACAAATTTTGAACGATTTGACAGAGGCTGTGGGACGCATTCCGGATAGCTATGAATTTTTCGAAATGGAAGCAGAAGATTGGGACAGGCTGGACCCGGCAGGGCGTCAGGAAGTCAATGAAGCGCTGGCGGAAGACCTGTTTTATGCGCTGGGTACAGAGCCCGTTATCGCTATGGGCAGCGGCGTTGTCATCTATGAACCGGAGCAGCACCGTATCTATGTACTCATTGGAGATGAGGAGCTGACGTCGGTACCTTTGATTTGAACAGGCCGTTCTTATGGATTTATCAACGGGGCCGTGGTAATATGGACACCAATATATCGTAGTTTTGGTCGCATTCAAGCGGCTGAAAGGCTTCCGTATAAACGGGGAGGAGTCGTATCATGCCTTTTACACAAGAAGAGATTGAAGCACATCTGGAGAAGCTGGAGGGCTGGGAACTGGAGGAAGGACGCTGGATTGTCCGGAAATATAATTTTTCCAGTTTTATGAAAGGAATTGCATTCGTGGATGAGGTTGCTGCTATATCGGAAGCATTTAATCATCATCCATTTATTACGATTGATTACAAGACCGTGACCCTGCGCTTAACTTCCTGGGATGACGGTGGGATTATGGCCGTGGATATTAAGGAAGCCCAACAATATAATGAAGCTTTTGAGAAAATGCGTAGCAGTCATTGAGCTGATCATGGTCTGCCGTATGATAAAAGCGCCTTCGATATACAACAATGCAGTTGTATGCCGAAGGCGCTTTTATCATAGAACACGAGGCTGGTGGTCGGGATGATATACCATACAATGAAATGGCTTCTTGCCATCGGGAGTCTGGCGTTCATAGGTATCCGTAAGCTCAAATCCGGCTGCCTTGTAAGCCCGGATGGCGCGCCCATTCCAGGTCAGCACCTCCAGATCAATTTCATTCTCCGGGTTGCGTCGTTGGGCTTCCTCGGCAATTGCACGGACAAAATCGGCGCCTCTGCCATGTCCACACAATTCGGGGTGCATTCCCAGACCCAGCCGGGTCACGCCAATCATCGGGAAATATTGAGCAAATCCGGTTAGTGTATTCTCGTCATCCAGTACGGCAACATATTGCTTTTGGCGAAGTGTGGGGCTTCCAAATTCGACTTCAAGCGCCTTCATTTGTTCCCAAGGTAGCCAGCCGTATATGTTGTAGGGTGGATCATAGCGCCACTCACATATCGCAGCCCCCTGCTGTTCGTCCATCGGTACGATCCGGTAGTTAGATATTGAGGCCGGCATGCTTCCCATCCTCCTTTTACAAGTACTTAAACCATTAACAACAGATTGTAGACAAGTTGTTGGGGATTGGCAAGCGAGTTTATTTCATACCCAAGTTGGGTATACATTCAATAAGAAGGACTTTACTGCTCATATGCTCCCCCAGCCGTGACGGTAAAACCAACGATGTTCGCAAATGCTGAAACCTTTTGAGGTGTCAGTTCGTCAGTAACGATAACGTTTCTGATGTTGTGGACATAAAAAACCGCAATTTGATTCCGGCCAGAATCAAATTGCGGCTCAGGGTTAGCTTGCTGTTCGTTAGTTATTCTACGTTGTCGTCATCAGGAATTTCAGAAGCTACGGCGTGGTAAGCGTCTGTGCTCATAATTCTTTTTGCACCGACATAGCGGTTAGCGTAATAGTTTTCGTTCAGTGAGCTAACAACTACACCACGTGAAGATGAGGAGTGGGCAAATTTCCCTTCACCTACGAAGATACCTACATGGGAAATGCCTCTTCCTGTGGTGTTGAAGAATACCAGATCACCAGGTCTCATTTCATCGCGGGATACGGAAGATCCCATTTTGAATTGTGATCCGGATTGATGGGGTAGATTAATTCCCAGTTTTTGATATACATACATTGTGAAGCCGGAGCAATCAAACCCATCGAGTGTAGTGCCTCCGCTTCTGTAGTTCGTTCCTTTGGCATCTTGGATGACTTGGTCCATCTTGGAGTCTGCAAATGCACTGCCGCCACCGAATGTAAAAGATGTAAAGGCAATGGCAAGTCCCATGGCTGCGATCGTTAGCTTCTTCTTCAAAAAAAATATACCCCTTCCAATGCCTGCGAGGTTAGCTTAAGGATTCGGTAGAAGGTTCCCCTATGACCACTCTGTTGCGAGATCAATTCACCCAAACTGGTTCCCCCGCTTCCTAGGTGCCAGGAATTAGGCTTAACTTAAGATGTGCACCTTGGAGAGCAGTATTCACAATAACGATGTTTTTAAGGTAAAGGTTACAATAAAGATTACAAAGTTGTTACTATCAGTTCACTGCGATTATTGTAACAAAGTCGGCTGGCTTTGGCAAATGTTTCATCGCAAAAAGTTACAAAAAAATCTGCTCCCTTTATTGCGGGAACAGATTTTGTTAAGAGTATTCAGTTATGTGCCGTTTGCCTGGATATGAATGGAGATGGATAGTTGTCTTTGGACAGCCAGAGATTGCTCGGGAGGAACGGAGTGAAGGTTCAACCTCTGCCGGAGATATCGGTATGCCATAGTCGGTACTGTGAACTGATGTGCCATAGCCTGACCAGACTGGTGACAAAATGATACGTTTGCTGGAGAATGAGTGCCAGCATGCCAGTCCAAATCATCGCCACCGTGCCGAATAGACCAAGTACGAGCAGCACACCTGCGCCGAGCAGAAGCGAAATACCGATAGCCGGGAGGATTTGGCGAAAGAAGGCGAGCAGCGACGACAGTATGGCGTGACCACCTACGGTGCCTAGCTGCATGTACAGGATGCACTGACGGATGAACCAGCCATAAGCGATCCAACCGATGGCATAGGGCAGCATATGCAGGAGATAGGCGGGAGATTGCAGCGCCCCTGCTACGATAGGGTAGAGCTTTGGCACCACCCAGAAAGCAGGGAGCAGCAGGAGTCCAAGCTCGATGACGTAATAGATCAGCGATGACAAACCATGCCGTTTCATCCCACGGAAGAAGGACAGACTTTGCGGCTCGGTCGCATGCGTATGCAGACTTTGGTATATACCCGCCCGGATGAAGGGGGTAATCAGTGTACGTAGCACCGTTGCCCCCAGTAGTATCCAAAGGTACATATGGACCTCTCGGTTGTCCGTCAGGGCAATCTGGCTCTCCATCCAAAACAAGGTCTGTCCCAGTTCATTTTGGCCCTGATCGGGGTAGCGCAGCAGCAGGGGAGTAACGGCGGATTGTACCAGCCGATAGAGGAAAACGCCCCATAGCAGTCGATACAGAAACAGAATGATGACAATATAAAATTGTATGCGCACAAGCGCCCAGCCTTCTTTTATTACAGTACGCATCTATAGGCACCTCACCATGACAGACTTCCAAGCAGTGTCTCCAGCAGCTTGGTTACACTTATGCTCCAACGGGTCTGGGTTTTTTCGTTCAGTTCGGCCTTCAGGCTGTTGTTGATATGCTTGTTCTCCAGCGCAATCGTGTACAGCGGATCAACCATCACATGGGAGACCGGAGATGCACTTTTGAGTCGATAGGTGGTGCTTTTGCCAGTGCCGTCCCATGCCTTGAATATCGTTGTGCCGTCCTTGAAGGTAAATTGAACAGGGACCTTGGGATAATCCGCCCCTTTTTTGCTGAGTGTAATGGTTGCTTCGTATCCGTTGGCCAGCTTGCGGTTCGTAATGCGATCCACTGAAAAATCCGCCATCTGGCCGTCGTATACATATTGTTCAAAATAGTGGCTCCACGAACGTCCGGTGACTCTTTCGACGATACGCTGAAAATCCTGTGAGGATGGATGCTTGAATCGGTAGGTCTGGACGTAGGTACGCATAATTCGGTCCATTTTTTTCGCGCCGACCTGGCGTTCAATGCCACGCAGCACCAGCTTGCCCCGAGAATAGGCATTTTGTGCATATTTAGCAGCCGAGCCGTACTTCCAGGACTCACGGTTTAACGGCTGAGGGGATGATACCTGTCCAGACTGTAACGGCAAGTTGGGGATGAGCCCATATTCCTGCTCCATGAGTCGTTCCTCTGCATAAGAGGTAAAGCCTTCATCCAGCCATGGTTCCTCGAACTCGTTGTTTGCCACCATTCCATAGAAATATTGATGCCCAATCTCATGAACCACCGTCCGCTCCAGACTATAGCCGGGATTCAGATTATCCGCCGCTGCGGCCGTAATGAGTGTGGGATACTCCATGCCGCCCGCGCCGCTGCCTGCTTTGGGTGGTACAACGATGGACAGGGTCGAATATGGATAAGGCCCGTACCACTTGCTGTAATAGGAAAGGGCGGCCTTGGCTGCGCTCATATAGCGTCCCTTGAGCTCCTTGTGCGATGGGTCGAGATACAGCTTGATTTTGACACCCGGCACCTCGGCAGAAGAAAATGGCTCTTCTACGGCTACAAAATTCGGTGAAGCGGCCCATGCAAAGTCGTGCACGTCATCGGCATAGAATTGATATATTTTTTGTCCATTTTGCCGGACTGCTCCACGGGTGGGAAATCCGGTTGCGGCCACGATGTGTGTTTCAGGCACTCGAATCCGCACACTGTAAATTCCGAAATCTGCGTAAAACTCGGAGTTTCCATGATACTGATGCAGATTCCAGCCTTCCTCGGCGCGTCCGCGCTGTCCTGCAGTCTCGTAGACGCTGAGTTTGGGAAACCACTGGCCTGCCATGACAAAATCATCTGTTGCGCCCATACGTGCGAAGATGGCGGGTAGCTTTACCTCAAACTTCATATATAATGTAATGCTTTCACCGCCTCGGACCGGCTTGGGGAGACGTACCTTCATGAGCGAGCGGTCGTTCACGTTACCGTCATCCGGCTGCACGTATTGAGTCCGGTGCATGAGGGATAAACCGTCTTCCGTTTTAAGTTCAGTTAGTGTCATGGAGCCAAAGCCGTTCTTGGGCATGGTGTCACTGCGCAGCTTGCCCCCGGATTCCTTCATGAAGGTGGTTTCCATGGAAGAGAAGGCATTGGGGTACAGGTGCAGATACAGATCGTTCACGGTTTTGGTGCCCGGATGCTTCCATGTAAGCGTCTCGGTGCCCCGCAAAACCCGTCCTTCTTCCAGGGACACGTCAATGTGGTATTCCACCACACGCTTGCTGAGAATTTCCGAAGCGGGCTGTGGAGGACTTTTGGGCACGTCAGGCAGGATGTTTGCCCCCAGGGGCTTGCCCATGTTTGGCGCAAGCGCAGACTCCGACTGGGAATCGTACAGTGGTTTACCCAAGGATTGCGGATTGGATTCAGATTCAGGCTGCCAGGCAAACCATAACGTCCCTGCGAGGAGACCGAGGGCTAGTGTAGACAATAAAACGATTTTGGGGCGTGCTGGGGTCATACAATGGATACCTCCCGTTGACAAGCATCTACAGCATGTATATGTTTGCTTTCGGGAGATTATTAGTTAAAATATTTATAGTGTAGAATGAGTGTGAAGACGGAAAATGGAGGCTTAGTGACGCATGAGTGAAAATCAGCCGGACGGCAAAAAACAGATTGCACTGAACATTGTCAGTGGCAAGAGTAAACATAAGGGCTTCGGCGCAGGCTCAATCGACCTGAACAGCATGTCCCCGGTCATTATTGACCGCGGCGAGGCAAAAATTGATATCGGTGCTATGCATGCCAAAAGTAAAGTAGAACGCGGGATTAAGTTTTCTACCAATAAAGAGGATGTACCGAACGGACGCCAGGTATGGCTGGTATGGGTAGCCGTGGATCGCACGCCCGAAGGACGTGTGTACGGTGGCGCAACTGCCTGCGAGATGCTGATTGACGATGAAGCCAAACGCGGCTGGAAAATCCTCGCCGATCACGTCAACCGCATGGATTACGCGCTCAAGCGCCGTTTCATGCTGGACGATCTCGGCAGCGAGGATAGAGCAGCGCTCAAAAGCCTGCTGATCTCGCATAACGAGGAATGGTGGGACGCTTCGCCGGAGGAATTGAAGCAGGCGCTGGAAGGGTAAGGAGAAAGAAGGGCGATTAAACTTAAGGCAACTTCTTGGTTTGGTGAGTGGTTGCCTTTCGTGCGATAAGTATTCAAATTAAAGGTTACATAACTTTAGAAAATGTAAGGAGGGAATCTAAATGTCTGATCAGATTGAACTCATGGGTGAGTGGTGGCTACCGGATAATCCTGATAGCAAATTATATGGAACATTAAAATATGATCAAAAGAAGATAGAATTAATTATTATGGGTCAACTTAGAAAGACGGAAGGGTTTTCTTCAAAGGAAGATAACAGCGTCGAAGTGATTCAAGGGTTCACTACAAATGGGAAGAGAATAAGCTTGATTGATTGTACACGTGTGGGGCATAAATTTAACATACCTGGGACGATTACTGAAAAATATTCCCCAGAGCTTTTATTTATAGGTACTCACTTCAATACAAAAGAAAATATTGCATTCACAAGTGTAAAGATTTCCTATCAAAACCTTGAACAATGGTTATCTCCTTCTTCATATGATGTGTCTTATAATGATGACGAAAAAAGTATGGTAATAGAGTATTCTCTACCGAAATCTATAAAAGCTAATTTCAAAGATGTAGAAATATCTTTTGAATATAATGCAGAGTCGCGGGGAAATAGGTATAATAATTTTTCTATTCAACAAACTGCTTGGATTAGGTTTAGTAGAATAGGGCAGGGAATTAGTTATTTATACATGTACGAGTTAATTGATAATTTCTCGAACCTACTAACTATTTGTGCCACTAGATACATTAGTCCAGCAAAAATAATAGTATCTACAGAAGAAGATAAAAAGATAGAACTTATCTATATAAGTGAGAATAATGAAGTCCTTAATGAAGATTTAAAAAGTCATGATTTCATATTTAGATATGTAGATATTGAAAATGACCTTCAAAGTTTTCTCGATACATGGACTAACAAATATGAATTGTTAGAACCCGTTATAGACTATTTTGTAGAATCTCATAAGAAAGAGGTATTTACTCCAATTTCCTTTTTAAAGCTAGTACAATCATTAGAGACGTTTTCAAGGAGGATTAGGCCGAATTGGGTAGAAGATCAGACTAACTTTAATACAAAAATTGAACAGATTTTGGAGGATATTTGTGAGGTTGAAAATAAGGACTGGCTTAGAGAAAAACTAAGATATAGCAATGAACCTACTTTAGCTACAAGGTTAAAACTCCTATTTAAAGAAATTAATTTCTTTTTAGGGCTAAATTCAAAAAAAATCTCTAGCTTCTCATTTAAAATAACGGAGACAAGAAACTACTATACACACTTTGATGTAAGTAAAAAAGATAAGAGCTTAGATATTCATGAAATGTTTTATTTCGGGAGATTATTTATTTTGATGTTAAGGGCTTTAATTCTTAAAGAATTAGGCTTCAACCAAGTATTTATTGAAGAACATGTGGATCAGAAACATGGTTTAGATATTATAAAACAGGAGCTTAAGTTCTAATTGAAAATAACGTAAGAAATTTTTTGATAGCCCCTGTGAAACTAGCAGCCAATATTTAATATCGCTTAAATATTGGCTGACATATACCTAATTGAATTCAGAAATTACTCTTTGTAATATTTGAGGATAGATCGTTATCTCGGCGAGGACGGTCTATTTTTTTCTGTGAATTTCTTGAGAGTGAAAGTAAAACAGAAACTTCGAGAAGGTTTTTAATCCAGATTATTTTTCACCTCATCAAAAAGGTGAAGGGCATCTTTAAAACCTTGTAATTATATGCTATTCTCAAGAATGGCTTGTAGTGAAATCTGTGTATCTTCATAAAGAAATATAACATGCTGAAGATTGTCTGGAACGGAATCACGAATTTGTTTGAAATATTGATCACATGAAGTAGATAAGTCTATGTAGTCTGATTTTGTTTTTAGAAGATTGGAGTATAATAATTCTAATCGTGTGCGAATAAGTGGTTCAATTAGAACATCTAAGGAATACATCATAATGTACATAACTCCTTTTCATTAACTTTATAGAGTTAGTATAAGATCTTACGGAGTGACTGTAAAATTTTTCTAACCTTAAAAAATTAATAAGTATACTTATGGGGCATAAATTAAACATATCAGATATAAAAGGAAAAATAATTTGTGAACTGTAATATTCGAGCGCTTATGGCTGAACACCGAATAGATGATATCACGGAGCTGATGAGTTTATCGGGACTTAGCAGAAATTCAATCAATAAATTATATCGCGAGACAAATATAGAAACAACCAAATTGGAAACCTTATTTAAGCTTTGTGATGTCTTCAATTGTAAGTTTTCAGACCTCATAGAATATGTACCGGACAAGTAAAGTGGAAGGAGAAACCAGTAGAACTTTTGAAGAAAAAAACTGTATTTAAGTTATAAAATGAGCTATACTGAGGTAAGAATAGTAAAGGAGCCGTGCGTCAACACGACTCCAGTGTACAAAAACTGCTTAAAGAGCAGTCGGCAGTAAGGTTCAGAAGTAGATCGAATACCTTGTAGGGGGCGGTCTACTTCTTTTTCATGTAGGTAAGCAATGCCAGAATGAACATGCCAAACATGATCATTAAAGAAATTGCGTCTTTAACCTCCATGGGCATCACCTCCCTTCGGGGAGACTAGCCGACCGCCCTTTTAGCCGTATGTTGTACTAGGAAAGTATACCATAAAAAATACTTTTTTGAGAGTAAAAACACTTGAATACGTAATTGTAATAGCAAATGGCTCGACTGAGATAGGCTTTATCTTAGTCGGGTTATTTTTCGACCTCATATATTATCTTATAATTGAGGTGAGGCATTATTGTTTTGCCCAATTGAATATTATTTTTATAGAAGATTGATTTTAGATTTTACGAAGTAAATGTATCATTTAGGCACAAAATTCTTCACATAACTTGAAGTTAACGTTATCATAAGGGGGTGGGTTAGAAGAAAGGAGAAGTATGAAGACTACTAATTCTCTTATTAAATTTTTAGGAGGAGCATATATTCTATTAGGCATCATTAGAGTGCTAAACACAAAAATTGAATTCAGATTCTTATTCAGTTTTGCGCTAGCAGGATTTTGGTTTATAGTATTTGATTTTTTTTGTTTTTTTAGTAAACGATAAATTTAAGATGAAGAGTCCTCGTATGATGAAGGCCATAAACAATTTACCCTTGATCTTATGGGCTTTATCTAAGGTGGTTATACCATTCCTACCTATTAAGTGGAATAACTATGTATTAAGGCAGATAAATGATGCTATTGTATTTTGGGGATTAGGCATTGTGGCTATTCTATTAGGTATGAAGTCAGATATGGAATTAAAAAATTATAAAGATGATAAGAACAAAAACGATTAATTGTAAAAATAGCACCGAGTAAATAATTCATCAAGCGATAGTAACTACATAGGAGCACAACATTTGCCTTCGGTGAGATAGGATTACATGTTAAAATGTTTTGAATATAATCAAAGAAAATAAACTTCTTGAAAGGATCTAACCCATGATTTGTTGGAGCATATCAAAGTAACAAAATCATAATTGTCGATATATGTGGTTATTTGACTGATAGCGCCTTGACATCCTGGAAAGGCATTCACTATAATTCAAATAGAAATCGGTTCCAAAATCAGGTTTTTATTTATTTCTTTTGTGGAACCGGTTCCTAAAAGAGTGTAGTTAAGTCCTGTTCACTGTTTATGAATGTAATCTGTAAATAAGGTGGCATCGTTATGTTTAAATGGTTGAAAAAGAAGGCGGCTCCTCGTATTGAAGAATTCGACATGGTAGCACCAATTAAAGGACAAGTGGTTTCCCTTGAAGAGGTTCCAGATCCTGCGTTCTCTACGAAGGCTATGGGGGAAGGCATCGCTATTCATCCGTCTGAAGGCAGGGTCACAGCTCCTTTTACGGGGAAAGTCGCTCATGTGATGGAGAAAAGCAAGCACGCCCTGATAATTGAGCATGAATGTGGTGTACAAGTTTTGATACATGTCGGGATTAATACCGTCTCACTCAAAGGGCAGGGCTTTAACCCTCATGTCCAAACAGGAGATAACGTTAAAACGGGGCAATTATTGATGGAGTTTGATCTGAACGCTATTCAACAGGATGGCTTGCCAGTAATTACTCCGGTAATTGTTCCAGACGGGCAAGAAATGATCAGTCATGTGGAAATATTGGAAGGCTCGTCTGCTTCTCCTGATGCACCTGTATTGAGAGTCTATTTGAAAGCCTAGACAGCATTCAGCTTCCTACTGCGTAAGATCATTAGGTAAATTCTTAGGGTTTAACAGTAAAATATGTAGGAAAAGACTAACTGGAATTTCTGGTTAGTCTTTTCTTTAAGTCACAAACCGCATATTTCAGATATCCGCCGATTACAATTGCCTCCGTAAAGCCCTCCATGAAAGCAAATCACTTTTTTAATATCATAGGGGAGCAGATTTTTAAGAGATTCCTTCGCCATGTTAAAATGATGACAGTATTGTGGATCTGGCCCCTGTAGCTCGCCACTCACTACGTTCAGAGCATCTCCTGCAATCAAAGTTTGACTGGTCTTATGATAGAAGCTTAGGTGCCCCGGTGTATGACCAGCAGTATCTATAACTACGATCCCTCCACAGAAGGGCAATTCCTCCCCGGCAGCGATCGTGGAGTTTACCGCAGCCTTCGGGGGATTTTCAAGTGTGCGCCGGAATGCATGTCTCCACTCTACTGAGACGGATTCGGGCATGGAGTTTACAGCTTGAGTTATCGCTTCTGGTGTCAGCTTTATAAGCTGCTTTTCTCCCTGTATATAGGGTTTTTCGATAGAACTGGCAAACACCTGAACTGGGGATGGACAAGTCCGGATTACATCTGCTAAACTGCCGATATGATCAAGATCCTGGTGTGTTATGAATATGGAGGTAAGTCTATGGATGGTGAATCCGGTGCTTAGAATAGCCTCTTGTAAAAGCGGTAATTGCCCGGGGTAAGTCGTGTCCACTAAAATCATATTATCTTCGTCCCACATTAAGGTGGGGTGAATGCTCTCTGTTCGTCCCATGATGGTAGAAGAAACCTGAAGTATCTGAATTCCCTTGTCCAATTGCATCGAATCCCTCCTAAAAGAGTTGATGTAATACAAAGGAATCGTATCACGAAATTAAAATATGCAAACCTTAATTATGACATAAAAATAATTATTTGTCAATATATAGAATTCTAAATTTGTGTGACAATGACTACTGCAAAGAGTGTTTTTTTACTTTATTCAGGTTTAATCAGAGGTTCACAAAAGTAGAGAAGTGCAACTAACTTTACTGGTTAGGAGTGATTACGTGAAGAAGATTTACTTTGCGAGACATGCCAAAGCAACAGGACAGGAGCCAGATGCCCGACTCACCGATGAAGGTATCCAGCAAGCTGAGCAGTTGGCTGATTTTATGGAGAATGTAGGTGTGGAATATATCGTATCCAGCCCGTGGGAACGGGCCTTGCGAACCATTCAGCCTTTGGCTGAACGGAAACGGTTGCAGGTATATACTGATCTGCGTCTTCAGGAACGGGTGCTTAGCCGTGAGCATTTGGATCATTGGATGGAAGTGCTGAAACAGACCTATCTGGACGAGGATTTGAAGCTGGAGGGAGGGGAATCATCCCGTGAAGCGGCAGATCGAGGAATACAGCTTGTTCAGGAGCTTATAGAACGGACAGAAAAAACGATCATCATTGTAACTCATGGTGCTCTGCTGTCACTTCTCATTCGACATTACGATTCGCAGTTTGGGTTTGAGGAGTGGAAAACACTTGCGAATCCGGACGTATATTTGCTTGAAATCAAAGAAGCAGAAGCCCAGATTCGCAGAGTGTGGACTACAAAGTGAAATTAGTGAAGTGCGTTTACCATAGAGGTTTAAGTATGATTGGAATCGAAAGGGGCGGCGCAAGCTGAGTGCAGGGGTGATATTAATGATTATCGTCCATGACACACCTCTGAGCCTGTCACTCTAATTCAGAGCAGGCTTAGAACAATTTGAAAATATGGCTAAACATATTGGTTCAGCAGATCATGGAGTTTATTTTTTATTTGTTCACGTACTACTTGGGGTTGCTTTACGTTTGCTTCCATGCCAAGCCCTAGAAAAAAATGTACCGCCCATGTCGTAAATGATGAACTCATTTTTGTACGAATCGTGCCTGAGCCATTTTCATGCAATTCGATGGACGGTGCTAACCACAAGTCTGACTGACATCGTCTTATACCTTCGGGTGTTAAATCTACTTCCAATTCCAGCATATCACTTTCATCCATGCGCATAACCCACTGCTCAATATGATCCTCGTTCATATCGATTTGCTTACTTTGATCCCCTTCATCAGAGAAATCTTTCACTCGGTCCATGCGAAACACTCGATAATCTTCTGCAAGAAAACAATAAGCCTGGCAATACCATAATCCGTTTATTGTATAAATACCGAGTGGCTGGATCATCCTTTCTCGACGCGTGGCTGCTTCGTAAACAATCGTAACGACGCGTTGTTCCAGCGCACTTTCCAGTAAATCTCTCAAAAAAGGCACTTCTATGTCATGTGGAGGTATCCAGAAGATGAGCCGTTGCTGCATTTGCTCAATTTTTTGCTTAAGTTCACTAGATAGATAATGAAAAAACTTGTGCAGGGCCATGTCCACTTCGTTTGTGAAGGGGAGGGATTTGTAATTGCGTAATGATTGGCAGGCAAAAAACAATGCCATCGTTTCATGCTCTGTGAAACTGATTGGTGGTAGGACCTTCTCGCGCAGCACTCGATAGCCACCTCCAGGCCCTGTCTGAGAATATAGGGGAACTCCGAGTTCACTTAGCTCCATCAGATCACGAATCATGGTTCGACGTGAAACGCCACATTCGTCGGCTAACTCCTGTATGGTAAATTTTTTACGTTCATTTACTAACATGATGAGCTGAACGAGCCGTTGTGCTTTGTGCATAATTTGCTCCTTCTTTTAAAAGAAAATAAATAATAGTGACAGTAGTTGGCACTATTATTACGTATGCTTAACCTCGAAGTCAAGGTACACACATCTGGAATAACAGTGAGTCAAACTTATTTCGCATTAAATGACTGTGATATAAGGTGTGATGATGTTTTTTGAATGAAGAGGATGAGGAGAGTTTTAAGATGAAGAATGAGCAATATGTAATGGAGTTAGTACTATTCAAGTTAAAGGAGGGGACGGATAAGGACTCTTTTCGTAAAGCTGCCAATGAATTGAGTGGCGTGCTACAAACCCAATTGCCGGGATTTAAAGAGCGTCAACTGCTACATACCTCTGACGAAACACAATGGACAGACATTGTATATTGGTCTGATATGCAAATGGCAGTGGCGGCGATGGAAAAGCTCAAATCTGTGCCTGCTTTCCAAACGTTTGCCTCTATGATTGATTCTAAAGACATTCATTTACTACATCTGATTCCAGTGAATCTGGAAACGTAAAGAAAAGAGAATGGAGAATGTGAATAATATGAACAGCGTATCTGTAATAGGTTTGGGCTCTATGGGCGTTGCAATCGCTCAATCGTTACTTCAAAGTGGTTATAGAGTTACGGTATGGAATCGGACAAGTGAGAAGGCTGAACTGATTGTGAAGGCAGGCGCGGTTTTGGCCCCTAATGCAGCAGCAGCAATAAGCGCGAGCGCAGTGTCCATTATCTGTGTATCTGATTATGCAGCTTCGTATGATGTTCTGGACACGGACGAAGTGAAAGTGGATATGGCAGGACGGATTCTCATCCAGTTAAGCACTGGAAGCCCACAGCAGGCCCGAGATTACGAAGCGTGGACTCAAAAGCACCATGCTGAATATATAGACGGAGCTATAGTAGCTTCTCCTACCCAGATGGGACAGCCAGAAGCTACGATTTTTTCATCCGGTTCTCCTGCTGCATTTCAGAAGTGTGAGCCGCTACTTAAAAGCTTGGCTGGAAATGTATTGTACTTGGGAGGGCAGGTTAGCGCAGCTTCTACGACTGACTTAGCATTTCTTTCGTATCTATTTGGTTCGTATCTCGGTTTTTTCCACGCTGCACGTATTCTTGAATCAGATGATCTTCGTGTGGATACCTTTGGGGCGATGATTGCCCAGATATCTCCCGTTATTGGCGGGGTAATAAAGTATGAGAGTGAGTTAATTCAGAGCGGAGCTTACGATAAGCCACAGAGTTCTGTGAATATGAGTATGGTTACCGTGGATCTTCTCATGGAACAGGCTCGTGAAGCAGGGATGAATAATGAATTCCCCGTATTTGCCCAAGGTCTCTTTAAAAAGGCTTTGGATGCAGGGTACGGTGAAGAGGAAGTGTGTGCTCTAATCAAGGTGATGCGTTAGGATCACGAACAGTCGGGAGTTAGGTTCAACAATAGACCACTATCATAGGTAGCGGTCTATTGCCTTTTGTATAAAATCTAATTTAACCAATGGTCTGGAATGCTTAGAGAAGGGGGTAATTTGGTTTTACAATTGCCTTTAGCCGAATTTAATTGTGCTTGTGTAAGAAAAATACTTCCTTCGAGATTAGCTCCACTTAAATCAGCGTCTCTGAAATCTGCACCGATCAGGTCGGTCATTCTCATATCAGCTTCTCGGAGGTCAGCAGCAATAAGTAAAACTCCTCTCAAATTGGCACCTCTAAGATTAGCCCCTCTTAAATTTGCACCGATAAGGTCTCTTTGCTTAATTTTTTTACTATATTTACTGTGTTCCATGTTTTGCTTAACTTTTTCACGCACTAACTCACTTGTTTGTAAAAGTAAATCATTAACAAGTGCCCTATGGGTTGGTACATGAAGATCTATGAGGGATTTTGGAGTTTGATCCGTAAGTTGCTCGGTTTTCGCCATAGCTTTTTGTAAGTCTGTATAGATGGGTTGAGTTTCTTCTAAGCTAAGGGCTTCATTTAAGTAATAAAGCATTTCGTAAAGCTGTTGCATGATGGGAAATATATTGAATATTTCCTCAGCTATTGCCGGGTTGTCTCGCCAACTTTTTCCGTTGTACATAACTTGAGAAATCTTTTGACCTGCCCCAAAGCAATCATATACAGTACAGCCTCGCAAGCCGTTATTTCTTAGATTCTTATGAATACCACAACGATAATCCGCTCGCAAGTTTTGACAAGGAGTCCCTCCATCCTTGTTAAAAGCAAAATCAGCAGATTTTGCATAAGGTAAAGCTACACAGCATAAACCAAAACATTTTTCACAATCTGCACTAAAATTTTTTTGAATATTGTTATTGCTTAATTTATTAGACAATTTCACACATCCTTCTACTAACAAATATTAAATTTAATATTATCATCAAAAAAAGATGGAATATTGTTTTAATTATACCCGTTCGTATTTAGGAAGAAAAAGATAACCGTAAAAGTTTGATGTTGTCTCGCTTATTGTAAAGCATGAAGTAGATAATTCTATGTAGTCTGTTTTTGATTCCAGGAGATTAGCGTATAATAATTCTAATCGTGTACGGCAGGGTCGAATGGTAGACTGATACCTTGGTTGGGGGCGGTCTACTTCTTTTTCATGTAGGTAAGCAATGCGAGAATGAACATGCCAAACATGATCATCAAGGTAAAGGTCAGCATGTGATCATGAATGCACTTCAATAATAAATAACCCGCTGAGATCAGAGTTATCTTAGTCGGGTTATTTTGCAATCGGGATATTAGGACATCGTAGGTTACCCTTTTGCCAAATTCAACTGCCATGAAACTCCGTACTTATCTTGAACCCAGCCAAATAGTTGGCTTACGGGCGAGGCTTCGAGCGGCATTAGTACTTGTCCTTCCTGCGATAGCTGATCAAACACGCGGTGAATTTCTTCTTCCGAGTCACAGGTGACGAACAGCGACAGGGCCGGGGTAAAAGGGTGCTTGTCTTGATGGTTTTGGTCAATAGCCATGAAGGTTTGACCTTTTAGGGCGAATACAGCATGTAACACGGTTCCATTCTCTTGATGGAATACGCTAATAATATCGGACGGCTTAAACACAGAGGTGTAGAATTGCATGGCTTCTTCTGCTTGGCCGGAGAACATGAAAAATGTTGTAATTTTTGGACTAGAATCTTGCATGAGGTCAACTCCTTGGACTGGGTATTGGATGTTAACATCTTCTCTCTTTTTTAATGGAAATATTCAACGATAAAAGAAGCACGTCATGAAGAAAATCATACTCTCGGACAGGGAATTAATTGGGTCAGGATGTAAGAATTATGGATGTAAAGGGACGAAATAGCAAAATGCAATGACAATATGGGGATTCGCCCAGTCCACGGGCTGATGTCCCGCATAGGATACATCAGCCTAGAACACAAGGAGTGAACCGCATGTCTTTAATGCCACAGGGTCCTTTCGGACCGCAAACGGGGTTCCCGGGTCCATCCATGCCGCCAGGAACAGGCCCTTCGAGTCCACAATTTCCTGGTACAACACAAGGGGCGTTCCCTTCGCCAAACCCTCTGTCACCACAGGGGCCTTTTGGCCCGTCAGCAGGGCAAGGGTCGTTTTCGCCGCCGCCGGGATCATTCGGTCCGCAAGGACCCTTTGGCCCTCAAGGGCCGGGAACCCAAGGTCCGTCGGGACCGCAAGGGGGTCCACAAGGCGTTCAGGCGCCGACTGCCCCACCACCGCAATTTACACCACCGAAGCCGCTGGTCTCGGCCTATGCTATTGATCCCGGAGCCATTTCCGGCTGTTTGTACCGCAACACGTTTATATGGCTGACGAGTGGAGAGCGCTTCTGGCTGTATCCGGTCTTTGTAGGCAGAACATCAGTGGCGGGATTCCGGTGGAACGGACGTTTTTGGACATATTTTGGGATAGACACCAACCGCATTGAGTCGTTTAGCTGCTATTGGTAAGCATGATTTGGCGGAAACGCAGGTTTAACCGGATGAATGCAAATGAATGCTGCAAGAAAAATAATGAGGTAGATGTAAAAAGAAAGCAAAAAGACTGAGGGAGCGCTGATAGCGTTCCTTCAGTCTTTTTTGGGGTTAATCCATCCACCATCGCTTGAAATTGCTCCACCATGATTTTTTCTCTGCCTGCTGCTCCACTTGGTCATTCTGCGTTGCTTCCGCCGGGTTGTTCTGCCCCGACAGTGTTTCCTTCGGCTCTGTTCCGCTTACGAACACTTCCAGCCGCTTGTCGGGACTGTCCGGTGCAGCCAGCTTGCCGCTGGCCGGATCAATGTAGGCGCTGACGACGCCGTCAGGGATGGGAAAGATTTTGGGCGGCACATTCTCCAGCGCTTTCTCCGTATATTGCGCGAAAATCGGTGCCGCCCGCCGGGCATCCTGCGTGCTGATGGCCTTACCCTTGTCGTAGCCGACCCAGACGGCGGTGGACAGCTCGGGCGTGAAGCCGACCATCCACGCATCGGTGTTGGTCGTGCCGCTCTTGCCGGCAACCGGGCGCTTGATCAGCTTCGCGACCCGGTTGCCGGTGCCGCCTTCCTCGAACACGCCTTCCATGAGGCGTGTGAGGACGTAGGCGGAGGCGGGCTTCACCACCTGCACAGGCGCGGCCTGCGGCGCTTCGTAGAGCGACCGCCCGGCCGCATCGGTGATGCGCAGCACCGCCACTGGAGCGACCTTTTGCCCGCCGCTGCCGATGACCGAGAAGGCCGAGGCCATCTCGAACGGGCTGACGGGCGATACGCCCAGCGCCAGTGACGGCACGGGCTTCAGCTCGCTTGTGATGCCCATTTTGCGGGCGAGATCCATGACCTTATCCGTCCCCACCTTCAAAATGGTGCTTACGGCATAAATATTATCGGACGCCGCAATCGCGCGTCGCAGATCAATTTCACCCAAATATTTATCTCCAAAATTTTTGGGCTTATAGGTTTTGCGGTTGTTGTCGTAGTGAAACAACGTCGGTCGGCTTTCAAACTTGGACGTACTCGTCAATTCGCCGGAATCGAGTGCGCTCAGATACATAATCGGCTTAAAGGACGATCCGGGCTGCCGGGTCGTGGCGAGCGCATGGTTGTACTGGTTGGCGACATAGTTGGCTCCGCCGACCATCGCCTTGACGTGCCCGCTGCGCGGGTCGATGGAGATTAGCGCCGTCTCCAGACCATTGCTGCTCTTCATGCCTTCGCTTACTGCGGCCTCGGCTGCCTGCTGCATGTGCATGTCCAGCGTGGTATAAATGCTCAGGCCGCCGTGCTCCAGCACGCCCTCACTAATTCCAAGCTGATGAATCACGAGCTGGCGAACGTAGTCGCGGAACCAGGGGGCGGCTTCAACTGTACGGCGCTGGCTCTCAGGCCGCAGGGCAAGCATTTCCCCGTAGGCCTTGGTGGCTTCAGCCTGAGTGATTTTGCCTGTGAGCGCCATGGAATCGAGTACAACCTTTTGCCGATCCTTCGCGTTTTTCATATGATTATACGGCGAATAGTAGGTCGGTCCTTTCGGAATACCTGCCAGCAGGGCGCTTTCAGCCAGATCCAGATCCTTGGCGGATTTGCCAAAATACATCTGGGAAGCCGCCTCAATGCCGTAGGCACCGTGGCCATAGTAAATTTCGTTCAAATACATTTGCAGCAGCTCGTCCTTGGTGTACTTCATTTCCAACTGTGCCGTGTAGATGGCTTCCTTGGCCTTGCGTGTCCAGGTTTTTTCATGGGACAGATACAGATTACGTGCAAGCTGCTGTGTCAGCGTGCTGGCCCCTTGTGACATGTCCCAATGGGTCACATTGACGAGAACCGCCCGGCCCAGACCCTTGAAATCAAAGCCGAAATGATCATAAAACTTCCGGTCCTCCACAGCCAGCGTAGCCGCAATCAGATCGGGTGAAATGTGATCTAGCTGGACAGGGATAGTTTCCTTGCCTCCGGCAGAGAAGGTGGCAAGGACTTGCCCCTGGCTGTCGAGCAGCCGTGAATTCCGGTCCGTATCCGCGAGCGGAAGGCTGGTCGTATATAAATAGGCGAGCAGAATGCAGGCGGCGATGACCGTCAGAATGGTAAGTGACAGCAGCCCCTTAAACCATCGAAGCCAGAGCGGTTTGCGCTTAGGGGGTTGCTTAGTTGTACCGACCATCATGCCACCTCCTTCCTTGGTTAATGTTCTCAGTATTGTCAATCCGAAAGCGTCTATTCATCAGATACGCGTACGTGTACATTTTATACGAGATCGAATCTGAAAAAGGCTTTTGCAGGCTATCAGGGTATCGCTTATAATGCAAAAAGTGTGAAAGTGCAGTGTGTTTGGTTACAATAAATATAGCAAACTTAGCGTTTATGTGTTACAGATATCGTGTTATAGATATAATGAAGTCGCTGTTTATATTGCCACGACCAGAAAGAATTGCGAGGGCGCGACCTGGATGATAAAAGGATTGTCGGACATATACTTTGATGAGAAAGAAGGTTGAAATGATGGACTTGTGGTTTACGGAGAAGCAAACTTCCTCTTTCGGCATTACGGCAAAAATCAAACAAACCTATGTCTCCGAGAAAACGGATTTTCAGGATCTGGCGATGATTGAGACCGAGGAATTCGGCAATATGCTCATACTGGACGGCATGGTGATGACGACCGTGAAGGATGAGTTCGTTTATCATGAAATGGTAGCGCATCCGGCACTGAACACACACCCGAATCCGAAGAAGGTTTTGGTGGTGGGCGGCGGCGATGGCGGCGTTATTCGTGAGGTCATCAAGCACCCTGAGGTCGAAAAGGCCGTGCTGGTTGAAATCGACGGTAAGGTGATCGAATATTCCAAACAATATTTGCCCGAAATTGCCGGAAAGCTGGACGAGCCTAATGTGGAAGTGCTGGTCAATGATGGCTACATTCATATTATTGAGCACAAAAATGAATACGACGTCATTATGGTCGATTCCACGGAACCCGTTGGCCCGGCAGCACCGCTGTTCGAACGCGGTTTTTACCAAGGTATCTTTGAAGCGTTGAAGGAGGATGGCATTTTTGTGGCGCAAACGGATAACCCTTGGTTCAAAGCCGACCTGATTCAGAAGGTCAACAAGGATGTGAAGGAGATTTTCCCGATTGTACGTGTGTACGGCGCAAATATTCCAACTTATCCGAGCGGCTTGTGGACATTCACATTGGGCAGCAAAAAGTATGACCCACTCGAAGTCGACGAGACTCAGATTCCCGAAATGGACACCCGTTATTACAGTCCACGTCTGCACAAAGCAGCGTTCGTGCTGCCTAAATTTGTGGAGGATTTGACAAAGTAGCCTTGTATCTGTGAAATGCTGCTCGGCTCTGTAAATAATTTAAATGTATATTTAGTAGGCGTCTTAGCGTTCTTTGTAGCCTGTTTTTGGGTGAAAAAGAGCGCTACAGGCGCTTTTTTGGCTTTAAAAAAAGAGGGACAAATGAGTGTGAGAACATACTGGACACGGGGTTTCCTTTTAAAATAAAAGAAGGAAATTTAAGGGTGTATGTGGAATATACAAAAAACCAGACATTAGACAGAATTGAAATATTAGCTAGGGGAGGTTTGGTTATGTAAACAAACAAATCGGCTATGTACGAAAAGGGGGAATTGTTTTGAACAGACGTTCTTTTTATTACCTGTGGGGGTCTCAGACGATCTCCAACGTAGCAGATATCATCTACATGTTGAGTGTAGTGGTATTGGTATTCAGCTCAAGTAATTCTTTAATGACGACTATTTTAATTCCGTTATTTCGTTTGTCTGCGCAGGTGCTTAGCGGGTTGGTGGCTCCCGTGGTTCTCAGTCGCTTCCGGCTGACGAGGGTTTTGCTGTTTTCCCAATTTGGGCAGTTTGTCATTTTTACACTGCTGCTGCTTTACCTGTGGATCACGCCTGAGCAGAGGTCGTTTCTGTTCATTTTTGTGATGGTGTTCGGTATGTCATTTCTGGATGGCTGGACCAACCCGGCACGTAATGCGCTTGTACCCCGATTGGCAACTGGCGAGGGACTGATGCGTGCAAACGGCATGGTGGCGGTCAGTGATCAAGTGGTTAAATGTGCAGGCTGGGCGTTGAGCGGGATTATTGTGGCCTTGCTCGGTTCCCTGAATACGCTTGTGATCGCATCCTGTTGTTATTTGGTGGCTGTAACGGTTACGTCCTTCATTCGTGATCCGCTGGATCAAAAGGAATTAAGCCCCGAATCTTCAGAATCCTCCACCCATCCGGCAGAAACAGCAAAAGGCTCTCACTGGAACGAGCTTGGGGAAGGCTGGCAGATCATTTGGCATAACCGCCGCATTCGGTCTCTGATGATCGTGGATAGTGTGGACAGCATTGGAGGAACCTCCTGGCTTGGTGTATTTATTCTGGCGTATGTTACTCAGGTGCTGCATCAGGATGCAAGCTGGTGGGGCTTTATGAATGCCTCCTTTTTCTCCGGTATGATTCTGGGCGGGCTGCTCGTCGTCGGCTTGGTCAAGCGGCTGCAAAAGAACAGCTTTCTGTACATGCTCGGAGCGTTGCTTGTGTATGTGCTGATTACAGTGGTGTTTGCACTCAATACGATCCCGGTCGCTGCGCTTGTTCTTTTTGCTGTATCCGGCTTACCGGTTCAAATGGTAGGAATTATTCGCCGCACCTTGCTGCAAACGAGTGCCCCGGCCGCTCAGCTTCCCAAAGTGATGGCGGGTATCGATGTGCTTACGAATCTCGTTTTCGGCCTATCTTTGCTGTTCCTGGGCTGGTATGCAGACCGCTTTGGTATGGTGCGGGTATACCTGCTGGCTGCGGCTATGACAACCATTGCCGTCTTGATCGGCTGGTTCTATCGCCGGGATTTTCAGGAAAGTGAGCAAGTGGATCAACCAACCGCTACGGGCGCAGGAGTTTGAAGCTGAAGCATTCTTGAGACGGGTCAACTGGTATTGATGGACTACATAATAGTTTCACTATTTTCTAACTTAGAGTATGAAAATACGCCAAGCCTGTCATGTCCAAGGCTTGGCGTATATTTTCGTTAACATGTTGGTGAGACCCCTACAATAACCTTTTGAGTTGAGATACACGGCCTTGTGACACGCCAAGCCATTTTGCATATTCATTCTGTGTTGCATTAGGATATCTGCGCACGAGTTCTTTTAGGCTTTCGATCAAATCTTGTGATGACTGATAGGTTCTCTTTTCTGTATACGTATGTTCCTTAACAACAGGAACCGGTATTTTTTGCATACCCAAGAAGCCTGTTTCAGGAAGTTAGTTATTTAGGAATACAAGTTCATTTTTGTATGAAAAAATATAAAACTCTTAAATAAAGGAATAATCATGTTACAATCAACAATGTAACATTTACCAAAAAATATTAATTTATGGGATGGTGATGTTCATGTTCATTAGGATAACGTAAAATGGTTTTCTATGAAAACGGAAGATTCACCAAGACGAAAAATTACAATAATTTTACATGGTTGTAATGTACATTTACACCCAAATGGTGTATGTTATTTGTGTCAAAAAAAAGAGAGGATGGTAGTTAAATGAAAATTTTAAGTTGTAATGGTAAAATCAAAAAGACAATGTTATTGATTCCTTTGCTTGCAATGTCAGTATTTCCTGGTCTTACGGGAGCGGAAAGCGCTTCTAATGAAGAATTAGCCAAACAATCAATAAAAAACTATGTGGAAGCAGCACAATCTGGAGATGTTTCGGAAGCCGCAAAATGGGTGGTAGATACGAGATTTAATAGCGAAGAGGAACAATTGAAAGAGTATAAGGAATCATTAAGCAGTACCCCATTCTCTGATGTCAGCATCAAAAATGTCGTTTCAGCTTCTGATGCCACCTATTCTGATCCCACCTATACTGCTACGGTTGAATTAACTAGAAAAGATGATGGTTCAATCAATACAGTCACATACCCCATCATTAAAAAAGGCGACAGCTGGAAGGTCCTGTTAGGTGGACAAGAGACAAAAAGTAAAAAGGTTGAGAAATTAATCCAATCTCAATCAGAAGAGAATAGTACATCGTCTGTCAAACCTTTGTCTATTGAGCTTACAAGTTATGGTAGTGGTACACAATGGGTCAGTTCGGGTGCTTCTATTTATAGTGGTCAGTTTAACATGACTGAGGACAGAGTAGGTATTGCGGGGTGGCAGCAAATTCCTGGAGGCACGTCAAAGTGTGCTGTTCGGTATAGTATTGTGAAAAAAGGTATTTTTGGTGATGATGCTTACGGGCAGGTATTCCAAACCGGTTTCAATTATTGGAATGGAGCGGCTTTTTATAATACGATATACACAGGTAATCAGTATTCTGGTGTGCACGTAAGAGCTACAAATGAGGAACTTGGCAATACCGTGAAATTAAGAGGACATGTATACGGAAATTAAAATTAGGATGCAAGGGGATCTGAAGACTAGGGAATAGTTCTTTAGGTCTTCTTGCTACTTTATGATCTATGGAGGTCACAAATGGTTTTACTAAAAGATAGTTCTAATAAAGAAGAAATTCGAGAACGGTATGAACAAATATGGAATGAACTTTTAGTTAGAGATGAAGAAAAAGCGGAAGTCGTTTTGAAAAAATTAGAATATGAGTTGCTGCCTACCCATCAGAAAATCCTAAGACCATTGAAAAAAATCCTGTCCCCATTTAAAACTCGTCTTATATGGATTATCCTCTTTAGTGTGATTGCATTCTATCTTGTAGCTTACGTCTTATTTATATATATATCTTTATGGGTTGAAGATTATTAAAGACGTTTCTGGGAAACCGGAAGCGTCTTTTTTTGCGTGTGCGCCCGGCATGGGCGATAACTAGGCGGTGAAAGTCCGCTACAGGCTTGGCAGTAGGAACTGCTAGCCAAAGGCAAGGGTGTCCGCCGCGAGGCGGAATCTGAAGGAAGCCGGCGGCAAACCCTCGGTCTGACGAACAGAAATCACATAGAAGGCATGATGGGACGGACGAGCCTGCATGACAAGGCAAAGTCCAATACTGCCCGAATCCCATCATGTAAATGTGGCAGATAGATGAGGGGAAGGTTATCGCTCTTACCCGGGGAGATCTCACAGACGTGGAGTAGGGAAAAAAATCCGAAAGACGGAGTAAAGCTTGCTGTGAGAAGTCAGCCGAGGCCATAGTACCGGGAGTTTTTTTTTTTTTTTCGGGAAGGGCCGAACAATCGTAAGTCTCAAGTACATGCAGGAAGGAGAGCCGGTGCGATGAAAGCAGAATACCGAAAGGGCTGCCTGCAAAGGGATAGTGTGGAACGCGAAAAGGATGCAGGAGCGCAGAGCATCGACACTCGGGAGAGTAGAGAAAGAGGCGGTGCAGAGGGCCTACTGGAGACGATACTGAGCAAGGACAACCTGAACAAGGCGTACAAGCAGGTCAAGCGCAATCACGGAGCGCCGGGAATCGACGGAATGACCGTCGAGGCGGCATTGCCGTGGCTGCGGGAAAACAGAGACGAGCTATTGCAAAGCATCAGAGAGGGAAGATACAAACCAAGCCCGGTACGGCGCAAGGAAATCCCCAAACCGGACGGAAGTGGGGTGCGAAAGCTCGGCATCCCCACGGTCGTGGACCGTATCATCCAGCAAGCGATCGCCCAGCAGCTGCAACCGCTGTTCGAGCCGCTTTTCTCGAAAGGAAGCTACGGCTACCGCCCGGGGCGAAGCGCCCAGCAAGCCATTCGGCAAGTGAAAGCCCACGCAGAGCAAGGATACGGTCACGCGGTAGAAATCGACCTCTCGAAATATTTCGACACGTTAAACCATGAGCTGCTCATGAACTTGCTACGCAAACAAATCGAGGACAAGCGTGTAACGGACTTGATCAAAAAGTACCTGAAAAGCGGAGTTATGGAAAACGGAGTACGCCGCGAAACGGAAGAAGGATCTCCTCAGGGAGGCCCCCTGTCGCCGCTTTTGGCAAACATCTATCTGAACGAATTCGACCAGGAGATGAGAAACCGAGGTGTGACGGTCATCCGTTATGCGGATGACATTGTCGTGCTGGCGAAGAGCAAGCGAGCGGCCACACGGCTTCTGGAATCATGTGGGGCATATCTGGAAAACAGGCTAAAGCTCAAGATGAATGCGCAGAAGAGCAAGGTCGTTAGCGTCGTAGCGCAGAAACACTTCAAATTCCTTGGCTTTGCCCTAGGAAAGAACGGAAGTGGCGTGTACATCCGCGTACATCCCCAATCGCTCGTCAAGGCCAAGAAGAAGCTGAAAGAACTGACGAGCCGGAGTCAAGGCAGGAATGCTCGGCAGGTCATGGAGAACGTGAAGGTCTACATTCGTGGCTGGATCGGCTATTACTATGTAGCCGACATGAAACGAATCCTGCAAAGCTGGAATGAATAGATGCGAAGGCGGATGCGCATGTACATCTGGAAGCAATGGAAGAAGCCGAGAACGAAGGTGCAGAATCTGCAAAAGCTGGGAGTACCGGAGTGGCAGGCTTACCCATGGGGAAATACCCGTCTAGGGTACTGGCGTATTGCCGGAAGCGCGATACTGCATCGCTCTGTTACAAACGAAAAGCTTGTACAGGCAGGATATTATGATTTTCCTGCACAATACGAGCGTCTTCGTCAATTGTACTTAAACGGTTGAACCGCCGTATACCGAACGGTACGTACGGTGGTGTGAGAGGTCGGCTGCTCAACTAATGGGCAGCCTCCTACTCGATTTTTTGGGGGTGTATTAATTACTTAGCTTGATGGGCATGTTGCGGGACCCCTTAAAGAACTATTGCTTGGGCTTGTGGAAAGGGGATATCGTAGTGTTACCATTTCCGAATTATTTACATACAAAAAAAAATCCCCCAGCAGGCTTTGATTTGCAAGTGACGCCCCCTTAATACAATTCCGCCAAAGGGGGCGCTTCTTAGTTTAATTCCGGGGGATTTTGATGTTGGTGTTCATGGTGTATGACCTCGTTAAAAAGATCGCCATTTTGTCCCTGCTGCTTTGGCGACTGTTTCGATTGCAATTGAGCTAACGCTTTTTCCAGTTCCCCGATCGTTACCGGTTTGGCATGTCGCATCCATTCATAACCATTGCAGGCGGCTTTTCCTGTGGTTACCTTTTCACTATTCGACTATCCCGATTTCTAACGCTTTCTGGACGGCTTCTTCCTTGTTACGCACTCCTAGCTTTATATAGGCCGAGGAGGCGTAGTTTCGGACCGTGCCGTCCGACAAATACAGCTTGGACGCTATCGTCTTGTACCGGAGCCCTTTGGCAACGAACTGCAATATTTCTATTTCCCTGGCCGTAAGGCCATAGTCGGCGGCGGCTTTCGATTGCGGCGATTCGATGCTATCATCGAGCTTATCGAATATTTTATGTGATATCCTCTGATCGATTAATGTGCCTCCCCGATGAATAAGCCGAATCGTATCAGCCAACTCGAGCGGTTCGGCCGATTTCAGCAGGAAGCCGTCCGCGCCGCCCCGCAGCAAGTCCAACGCTTGCTCCGTATCCTGAAACGTCGTAAAAATCAATACGCGGATATGCGGCCATTGCTGCTTGATCATTTTGGTTGCCTCGGCTCCGCCCATATGCGGCATATCCAAATCCATAAGCACTACGTGGGGCTGATGGTGTCCGCACAGCTCGACGGCTTGTTTGCCATCCTCGGCCAAATCGGCTACGTTCAAATCTGGGTACCTGTCGAGCAGCGTCCGCAGACTTTCCCGAATAAACGGCTGGTCGTCAACGATCAACAAGCGAATAAGCTCGTCGGCCATTTCCGCTTGTCGCGGCAAAGTGCAGATGACAAGCGTCCCGTCCCCTGGCTTTGTATAGACGGACACTTGACCTTGCAAATTCATCGCCCGTTCCTTCATCGCGTTCATGCCGAAACCCTCCCGCCATTCTTCCAGCCCACTTCCGTTGTCCTGCACCTCCAGCCTCGTATATTGCTGCTCGAATTGCAGAGAAACGGTAATTTCCGTCGCTTGGCCGTGACGAACCGCATTCGTAAGCGACTCCTGCAAGCAGCGAATGAACGCCATCTTCGCTTGGTGGGACAGTTGGTACTCCTCTCCGAACGCCCGAAAGCTTACATCGACCTGGGCATGCTCCCGAAATTCATCGGCAAGCTTTTGCAGAGACCGGGCCAGGGAAAGCGACTGCTGAGGAGACTCCATTTGATGCAAGTAGCCCCTCACTTCCTCGATGCTTTTGCGGCCCAACTCAAGCAAGGCATCCAGCCGCTGTATCCCCGTTTCGGCAGCCAGTTCGGGGCGTAACGTTTCCATCCCCATAATGATGGACGTATAGGCATGGCCGACTGTATCGTGAAGTTCCCTCGACAGTCTGTTTCGTTCTTCTGCCAGTGTAATGCGCTCGATTTGGGACATGTATTGCTCAAGCACCGCATTTTGCTTGCGGATCGTTTCATTTTGCCGATGATTAACAATCAACAAATGAAAAGCGAATCCCATCACATAAGCAAGCCCATAGTAGGTGACCATAAGCCAATAGCTGTTGCTTGGCGCAATCGCATAGAAAATGCCAGGTATCACAAGGACCGTTGCTGGGGCCATCCAACGATAGGACCTATGGGCGCTGTTCGCGGCAATAAGAAACGCCGATACAAGATAGGTAGGGTAAGCTTCCGGAAACAATGAGGTTAAATAGATACATAGCCCGCCAAATAGCAGTATTTCCGTGAGCAAGTAATACTTGTAGTTGAACATCAAGCAAAACCACGGAATGGAGAGAGCGGCAAGCTCCCAAAAAATAACGCTCCATAGCGGCAGCGTTAAACTTTCCTGAACATTTATACTCGTCGTGAGGATGAGCGAAACGCTAACAATAAGGCGGAGCCCCAGCATAATCCAATCATACCAAACCCACTGCTTAACCATCTCCAACAATGTCGACCAACCCCTAAGCCGCTTTCTGTTTTGTTTCCCACAGTATTATAGACCAAACCTTCATGCCGTGCACATTTTTGCTGTTTGCGCTGTGGCACCTGCACGAAGGCCGGGTACAAAACAGCTATCGGTTCAACTGCCGAATCATGCAGCGCGTATAACCTCCCATTATTTTCGCCAACCGACCCGACAGCATGAAACTTATTGCGGCAAGCATCAGTCCCACAGCCATCATAATGAGTGCTTTCGCCAACGTATCTACCTGCATGAAAATGAAATTCATATCAATGTAACGATACAACAGCGGCGCCAACAGGAGTGCAAGTGGCGCTACATAGAGAATGGCTACACTGACGAGACTGATGAGTCCGATCGCGAACTTCTGCATTAACCAAAAGACGGCGGACCAGTTGCGGCGATCCCTCAGCTCCGCTTTGGCTTGCGCCCAAACGGATGAGCCCGTTGCTCCTTTTCTGTCGTAAACGCCCGTCGTAATGTCGGTATAAATTTTCGTCTGCGTGCGCTCGAATTGGATAAAGGTTGTCGTCGTTCGCAATACGTGTGTAACTAGTGGAATGCCGATGACCGTAAAGGAAAGACTTAAACTGAATGACAGAGCAACCATGTAAAAACAAAAGTAAAACAATCCTGTAACGAAAGTTAACAATAAAAAATAACCATTCTGGATGAAACCTGATTTCATAAGGCTCATCGCTCCTCTCCGTATACTATCCGCATCGTACGGCGTCTTCCGTCAACCGCACCAGTGTAAAAATGTCATATGACATTTCCGGCATGTAAGATCATGATCATGTCCACGGGGCATGCCGAAACGAAACTGAAGCTGAACAACCCTGGAACAACCCCCTTCCTGGTTGCCCAGGAAGGGATTGTCGTCCTACCTTTACTTGATGTGGGACGGGCTTGTTTTACGAATGTGGAACATAATGTCGAACTGCTCCAGCAGGGAGGTATCAAAGTATACGGGGTGCCCGGGGATGAGTTGAGCCCCAAGGCTCAGCAACGGTCGTTTTTCTCTAACCCATTGACTTGCTTCTCCCTCAAGATGGCGATTATCCAACAAAAACAGATCATAGGGGACTTTTCCAAGCGTATAATTGGAACTGTTCGCATCCTGTGGAATCGTATCCGTCGAAAGCTTGGTTTCGCTTGGAGGATTGTATTGGCTGTATAAGGTATATTGGCCCTCTGCAGTGGTACTGCCAACGACGACATATTGATCGCCCAAACGATCTTTCAAAAATTGTCCGGCGCCAAAGGGATATAAGTTCTTATCGATAACACCCTTAGCTACATGGATATTATGACCCCACATCATCGTTTTACCACCCAATGCTTCCTGGGCCCAGATGACATGTTCGGCCAGATATTGCTCATGCAACTTCAACATGCTTGGATAATCACTGGGCATCAGCATGGCGGTGAAGTTCTCTATCGCCTTCGCCGTTGCTTTCACCCAGACAAGCTCGGAAGAATCGGCCTTTGTTCTGGTCTGTTTGGTCTCGTCATTGAGCAATCGGACGACTTTCCCGGCATTAACCTTGAATCGTTCTTTCACCTCGGGAGTCAACTTCATATATTCCTGCACATTCCCCGTCACAGCCGGCAGCTCTTTATAACTTGCTTTCACTTCTGCCAGCACATCAGGATTATGCTCCTTCACATAGTCAATCACTTTATTGTAGACACTTTGATCCAGCGCCTTCAGGTCAAGTCCGATGAACTGGATTTTCTGCTTGTTCGAGGGATCAGCATTATAATCTTTCATCCAATCGATCATGGCTATAATTTCATCAGTCGGATACAACAGCTTCAACAGTTCTCTGGGATTACCTTTTCCCGTTTGGATGTATTCGTTCAGCCTTAAGCCATTCCCCCAATCCTCTTCCATTGCGAAATTCGTAAAGCCCATCTGGGTGACCAAATACTTCACAAGGCGGAACTTCATCGTAAAAATTTCGGAACTTCCGTGCGTATTCTCCCCTAATCCCACGTAATGGGCATCCCCGATCATGTTCTCAAACGGCTTCAGATCATCGAATGGTTGTGTTGGATCGATCGTCTTGAGCGGCTTCACCTGCGATTCAATGGATTTGACGATATTATTCTGGACCGGTTGAGCGGAATGAACGGCTTCTGTCAGTCGCTTTCCCTCTCCCCCTGCGCATCCTGCAGCCAGTAAGGCTGCACTAACCAAGACAGCCATTCCACCGTACATCTTCTTCTTATTCATCGTTCCCACTCCAATCGAGTTATTTTTGGAAAGCAAGATTGATCCGCAATCAGCCATGCGTCAATCGCGCTTTAATCCGATTGTGACTCATGCATTATCAAATTTCCTAGTTACGTTTTGTCATGAGATGATTTGGCACGGATCACGAGGAAAGGATTACTTTTTCTCACTGTCGAAGATGACAGCCCATGAATGATAATGAGCCCATCGGATCGTATTCGATTCGAGAAGCAAACGACATGAATATAGAGAGGAAGGATTACAATGTCATCGCATGCAGAAACATCCCGTACTGAGGATCAAGTCCAACGTGCTCGAACAGGACTTCGACTCTTCCTGGGCATCTTGCTCGTTCTTTCGATTATCATGAATACCGCAGTCATCCTCACTCAAAGCAGCCCGCTTATCGTGGTGTATATGTTTACACCCACGCTGTCTTCCATTCTGGCCCGTATCCTGTTACGGGAAGGGTTTAAAGACGTATCCTTCCGTATTGGCAGTATGAAAATATGGAAAGGCATCGGATTAGCTCTGCTGATACCTATGATCATTTGTGCGATCACCTACTCCATCGCCTGGTTTAGCGGGCTGGCATCGTTCCACCTTCCTGTAGGCGGTACCTTCGAGAAGTTCTATCATGCACTCGGTTTGCAGTATCTGCCGACACCGCTAAATTTCGTTCTTATGGTCGTTGTGGCTGGAATTGCTGGAAGCTTGCTCAACTTGATTCCGGTTATGGGGGAAGAAGTAGGTTGGCGGGGTTATATGCTTACTCGATTGGTTCATGCTAAAGTTAAGCGTCCGATCCTAGTTAGTGGATTGATCTGGGCAACCTGGCATGTTCCCATCGTGGTTTCCGGTTTATACGTGGGAGGATCGTCTGTCCTTCTCTCTGTGCTTGGCATCTACCTGTGTATCGTTCCGTTTAGCTATATTATTGCCCATTTGCGATTAACGACAGGAAGCGTCTGGCCTGCGGTTATCATCCATGCCGCGTGGAATTCCGTTATTCAAGGACCGTTCACGCGTGCGACTACCGGAAATCACGCCGAGATTTGGATCGGGGAATCCGGTCTGATTACCGCTCTTATTATCTCTATTGTTGCAGTCATTATGTTCCGAACAACAAAGTTCGCAAAGCATTGAGTGGGCTGGAACCCACATATTGCTTCACATTATGGAGAAACACACGCTGTAACCGGTGTGCGCGGTCGTTTTTAGTTAAGCCTTGCTGGAAACATAACCGGGACAATTTCAACGAAGGGTCGCTCACAGCGAAGAAGCTAAAAAGGGGCTGCAACAAGGAAACTAAGCAGTTCCTCTTTTTCGTCGCTTTCCTTCATCCATTCACCGCGTTACTTACACCTCGTGCTGCGCCTGACGTGTTGCGGCATAACAAGAAGGCGCTGCCGGTTAGCTGGCAGCGCCTTCGCCTTTACGCGCTATAGCTGCGCCTTGCGGTTTAATGCCCTATTTTATTTCGCATCGCGTTTTGGGGTAGTACCCCATGCCCATCAAGCTAAGAAGAATCTATACCCCAAAATAGGAAAATAAGCTATCCTTTCTATATCAAGCATAATTCCATAGAAAGGATGGTTTTCCATGAATTCTATTCCACTTTCTATCGGCGAAGAAATGCTATTACTAGCTCAACAGCTTCAACAGCATTTTTCTTCTACCCAACTTGAAGAGCTCGCAAGAAAAGCAGGATTCGTCCAACGAAAAAGTAAATATACCGGGCAGGATTTGGTTTCCTTATGTGTCTTTTTAAATGATCATGTATCGATGACTCCCCTCGTACGATTATGTAGTCAACTTGATGCTTCCAATCATCTTTCGATGAGCGCAGAAGGATTGAACCAGCGGTTCAATCCTTCTGCAGTTGCCTTCCTTCAATCCCTATTTTCAATGCTTCTCCAAGAAAAAATCTCGACTTCCTTCTCGCTGCCTTGTGAATGTAATTCCTATTTTCATCGAATCCGTATCCTGGATTCGACTGTTTTTCAACTTCCAGATCCCTATGTCGACCGTTACCAGGGTTCCGGAGGAAGTTCTCATACAGCTGGTATGAAAATTCAACTCGAATACGAGCTGAAAACCGGAGAATTCTTGCAAGTGGATGTTGGCCCCGGAAAAAACAGCGACGGTTTATATGGATCAAAACGAGCGAAAACGGTGGAAATGAACGATCTTTGTATTCGAGATTTGGGCTACTTTTGTTTAGAAGATTTCGAAGAAATGGAACAGCGTGGAGCTTTTTATGTTTCGCGGTTAAAACTGAATGTCCGCGTATATGAACAAAATAAGGGAGTTGAACAATTCAAAGATGGCAAAGTAAAAAAAACAATCGTTGTACAAAGAAATCGATTTGGAAGCTATTATGAATCGTCTTCAATCCGGAGAAATGGTAGAACTTCCCGAAGTGTATCTGGGACTTTATAAAAAATTCCGCACACGGCTTCTCATCTGCAAACTTACGGAAGAACAGACTCAAAAGCGGCTCCTGATACGTGCTAAACAGGAGAAAAAGAAAAACATGACCTATAAAGAACGAACAAAGCGTTTAAGTGCCATCAATATCTACATGACTAATGCCCCTGATATCTACTTAAAAAAAGAGCATGTCCATGACCTGTATTCTCTACGCTGGCAAATCGAGATTTTATTTAAAACGTGGAAATCCATCTTCCATATCGACCGGTGCAAGCCGATCAAAACTGAACGCTTTGAATGTCATGTATACGGGCAGTTGATCGCCATTTTGCTTAGTTCTTCTCTCATGTTTCAGATGCGCAGGCTTTTGCTGATGAAGAAAAAGCAAGAAGCCAGTGAATTCAAAGTAATCTGTATCTTAAAAGAATATTTTCTTTCTCTACATGATGCCATGAAAAAACAAGCGGATGATGTTCGGCGAGTGCTTCTCCAATTCTTTCGGATGATTGAAAAAAGTGGACGTAAGTCACATCGGTATGAGAAGAAAACCGTATTTGACATTCTAGGTGTAGTCTATGAGTGTAGACAGAAAGATCGATCTGCTGCCTAGAAATATGAAATTTTTAAAAAACTAAGCCACTAAGGCTTATTTATGTCTGTACGAAATCCAGTTCTAAGCTAATTGCTTGGATCAAGTGACGAATAGTAGCATCTGTTCCTTTTTCTTTGTTCTTAGCTTGATGGGCATGTGGTGAGACCCCTACAATAACCTTTTGAGTTGAGATACACGGCCTTGTGACACGCCAAGCCATTTTGCATATTCATTCTGTGTTGCATTAGGATATCTGCGCACGAGTTCTTTTAGGCTTTCGATCAAATCTTGTGATGACTGATAAGTTCTCTTTTCTGTATGCGTATGTTCCTTAACAACAGGAATCGGTACTGGACAAACGCCTATATTCCCTTTCAATTCGACCGTACAGTTCTTGCATAAAAGTGAACCCCTGAAATACGATACGGTTTAATGAGTCCAATCGGCGCAGCATACCTGTATTTTTCATATCATAACCCCTCCTGAATGGGAATGATAAAGAAGAATAGAAGCGTGGCAGAATCATTGCCTTTTCTGGAAATATGGTTGTTCCTCTATGATCTGTTTGAGCTGGCTGACCCAGGCTTGTGATATGCGTAACCTATCGTCTTTAAAGGTGCTTAATCCTTCGGTCGATTGGCAGAATTTACAGGACTGGCCGATATATTTTTTTGAGAATGATGGTGAAGCGTCCCAAATGGTCTAATATTCTCGTCATGGCAATGTATTTCATGTCAAAAATCTCCTATAACCAAGATAAAAAGCAATAAAATAGAGCTATTCTTTATTGTTCCAAAAGATGGTATTATTATGGATAGGCGAATAAAACATTATATTATATGTTTTCCAACTATAGGGTTTGTTGAAATGAGCATCATATTACAGTTCACGCTGAAAGGGTGGTTTATTCATGGAAATCACACCGCCGATAAGAGCAGAATTGGAAAAATACCTGAAACGAAAAGGTTTGAGCAAGACCGCGTTTGGACATATCTCAGGATTGAATCCGGGCACCGTCAGTGGTATTGTGACGGGTAATAAGTCCATTTCCGTGAATCAATTGGATCTGATTACGCTAGGAATGGAGTTACCACCGGATCATTTTTATGAGCGCTATATTGAAGAGTGCATTATAGAAGAACCCCTCGACTGGCGAAGAATCGGCCCCTTTTTGTATCGATGTGTGCAGTTTAATCGGCTGGATTGTTTGAAGAGAGTCGTCTATCTTTTGCTAGACCATGTTACCTATCCACCTTCGCTCTTTGAAGTAGCCGAGGATGCTTTCAAAGACGGGTACAATGAAGCCGCTGCTTTTCTGTATACAAAAGTGGCTGAGAGTGAGAAGCAGCAGCACTCAGAACGACTTGCCGTGTGCCAGTATCGCTTGTTTACGATAAATATTGGGCAAGATAGGGCTGTTAATCTTGAAGCAGCGGTCAAATTTGAATCGTTTGTCAATCGTTTGGACGAAATCGATCAACTTGATGCTTTGAAAGACTTAGCGAACGTATACAGATCAATGGGCTATTGGGACAAGACATATACATTTGCTAAGGAAATGGGACGGCTAGGGAAAATACAATATGACATGGTTCACAACTCTGGACGTAAGGAACAAGGGCTACGAAAGAAACCGAGTGATGGACCACTGTTTGCATACATAGCCTACGCTGATCTGCTGTGTGCAAATGCATGTGATGCCAAAGGGCATTATGATCAGGCATTAGAGCATCTCCGTGCACATACTGATTTAAGCTGGGTAAAGGAGCAGGATTCAGACACACTCCATTGGATGGGCTTATTTCAGCAGTGGGGGAAAATTAATACGTACGTGAACAGGCTTATGTCTGGAGATGTTAGCGTGCTGCCAGATTACGTAGAGTGTATGGCAGGCGAGCAACAAATTTTTTCCGAACTCTTGAACGTTATCGAAGCCGCTAATCGGTACGATATGGATGTGGATCATATCCTCCAGCGCTTTGAGCCTCAAATTGTAGCCTATCAGGAAACATCGTCTGCTGACCTGTATACACAGCAGGTCTTACCAGAAGAATACGTACGGTTTTGGTACAAGCTGGCTAAGTACAGCCTAAATAAAGGTAGATATCCATATGGTTTCAAATGTTTAATAAATGCTTTTGAAAAAGCTGTTACAATAAATCATGCACTACTTATTTCCAATTGTTCAGGTTTGTTTGACCGCTTCAGGGCGCATATTGCTCCCGAAACGCTGACTCGGTACGAAAAAATGTCTTGGGAAAGAAATGATCAAAAAGATGGCTTTGTTCTTGGCGGTAACTAGCTTTTTACTGGTATTTGCATTACCAGTTCAAGCTAAGTACTCTAGCTCTGGCACAGTACAAACTCAGGGCTACATCGGTGGATTTTGATCCAAGTCACAACTTATTTACCATCGACCAGCTTAACTGCTGGTCTTTTTTTATCCCTT
Source organism: Paenibacillus sp. PvR008 (assembly GCA_040544055.1). Taxonomy (GTDB): domain Bacteria; phylum Bacillota; class Bacilli; order Paenibacillales; family Paenibacillaceae; genus Paenibacillus. The sequence continues at coordinate 39,124 of JBEUOG010000023.1, read as the reverse complement.
TTACAGATTTTTGGTTGAAAAAAATAATGATTCGAATTTGCTCATTCTGTCCTAAAATGAGATTCATTAGGAGGGAATGTCGATGAATACTGATGAAACGTTACAACAACAAATGGAAAATGCCCGGCAGCAGCTTCATGATCTGTTTGGACAGTACGGTTTCGGACATGCGTGTGTTCTTGAGCAGTCTATGTTATTGGATGAACTTATTAATCAGTACAACCGTATGTTTCAGATCAAAAAAACTTACAAAAATATCCAACTGATGTAACCAGATCATATTCCTTTTAGTTCGCGTATACATGGAATACAAACGAAGGAATCTCTATAAGGCATCAAACTATGATTAGAGCCACATAACCTACATTGTTTTTTGTTTATTTCAATTAGGATGATGCCTTGTTCTTGTAAAGAAAACTCCAAACCATCTTGTTTTTCAATGCCCAAATCTATCCTTACGTCCATCGGTAACACGACTCTTCCCAAATGATCTAATTTCCTAATCCATCCTGCTCTATGCAAAACTAATCCCCCCATCACATAACGAGTATGATTATATCATGATATCTATAAAATGACTTATTTGAGATAAAAATACATACTCATGTCATAAAATGTAATAAATTAGTCGAAAAACAAGCTCTATGTATCACGGCACACGCAGACTGACCGCGCCAAAAGGAAGCGATCAGTGCTTCTCCAATTTTGATAGCCGGCGGCAGGACGATAGAGAGAACTTAGCTGCTAACACCGGAATTTTGGCCATAAAAAAAGGAAGATGGAAATTAATCATGCGGGTGTACAATGGCAAAGTTGTTGCTATCACTTAGGTAACGAGTGAGAGAGGAGCTAAGAGAGTGAGCGCGAAGAAAGTAAAAGATTTATCCAATCAGGAGTTAGTAGCTGAATATGGCTATATTGCTGCAAAAGAAGCTACATGGATACCGGGTCCACACGGGAGAGGAATCAAACAATTTGAAAAGACTATGCAGCAAAGCCAACTGCTACGGATCGAACTCTTGAGACGATTGGGTGAGTCGAAGGAATCTGTTTCCTTATATGCTTGGGAACAGGAAACATGGGCAGATGATGCCAAACGGTCTAGCAAGTTGCAAGAGCACCTGAATCATTGGGCAACCGATGAAAAGCGCGCTCTCACGCTCACGAATGCTCTTGAGGAAGCTATTTATTTGTTGGGTACATTTGATGAAACGGGGGAACAGAGGGAAACAGCCCGTAAGGAAATGCGCCTGATCCGGTCTTTTATACGTAAATATAAGCGTCTTTTGTCCTAAAATGAGACAGGCTTTTTAAGCCTTGATTTCCAGGGAAACATGCTTTCGTATTTTAGATATTTGGGAGTGGGGATTCATTTTTTGTAATAATAAAAACATAATACATTGGATAACCCAACAGGACATATACAACTTCCACGAAAAAACTGTTTTGGAGACTTTAAAGGAAAAAGATGCGCGAAAATACGTACATAATGTGGCATCTGGCTTAGATTTACTCACGGCAGAGGATCATTTGGCCCGGTTTCCTTCGTGGCTGTATGGGTCCTACAGGGGCAACAGATCGCTTGTTTTAAAAGAGACTCTACAGAACGTACAGGGCGACTACGATTATATTATCATTGATACACCGCCAGCGCGTTGATAGAGCTGATCGAAGAGGAATACGGTGATCTTTGCTTTAACACTATTATGACTCGCACAGCTGCTATTGGAAGGTTATCTATTAATGGTTTTAAAGATAATATAGACACTTCTTTGGAAAGTAAACCTGTGAAGCCTTAAAAGAAGAAATTTGAAGAATTATATAAACGGGATACAGTGTGGTTAGAAAATGATTTGAAAAAAAAGCTTGATGAGGAAAGCGCAGAAGGGGGAAAAGGGGAAAAAACTCGTATTATTAATGAAGCTCTTAGAATGTACTTTAAGGAAAATTGATATTTCATCTACGTGTACACAAACATTTACGTATACGTAAATGTTTGCTAGTGTTTATTGAAAATCACCGACTTAAAAGAAATTTTCCATTTGCATATTTGCCATCCGCTCCCAACCCGACTCTCCATCCTATGACTCTAGCATACACCAAAATTCGCCATTTTCAGAGTCGTAGGGGTGCGGAATGTGAGCTATAAGGGGTCCCGCCACATGCCCATCAAGCTAAGAACAAAGTAAAAGTATCAGATGCTACAGTTCATCATTTGATTCAAATCTTGAGGTTAGAATTGGATTTTGAACAAGCTTAAATAAGCCTTTGTGACTTCGTTTAAAAATCAATTTCTTCTATGCAGCCCGTCGAGATTTCTGTCTACTTTCATAGATTACACCCAGAATGTCAAATACGGTTTTCTTCTCATATCGATGTGACTTGCGCCCATTCTTCTCAATCATCCGAAAGAGTTGAAGAAGCACTTGCTGGATATCATCCGCTTGTTTTTTTATGGCCTCATGTAGGGAAAGCAAGTAGTCTTTTAAGATACAGATGACTTTAAACTCACTGGCTTCTTGTTTTTTCTTTATCAACAAAGGTCTACGCATCTGAAACATAAGAGGAGAACTAAGCAATATAGCGATCAACTGCCCGTAAACATGACATTCGAAGCGTTCGGTTTTGATCGATTTGCACTGGTCGATATGGAAGATGGATTTCCAAGTTTTAAACAAAATCTCTATCTGCCAGCGGAGGGAATAAAGGTCATGGATATACTCTTTTTTCAAGTATACGTCTGGCGTATTCGTCATGTAGATATTGATGGCACTTAAGCGCTTTGTTCGCTCTTTATAGGTTATGTTTTTCTTTTTCTCCTGTTTAGCACGCATCATGAGCCGCTTTTGAGTCTGTTCCGGTGTAAGTTTATAGATGAGAAGCCGTGTGCGAAATTTGTTATAGCGACCGAGATACACTTCGGGAAGTTCCACAATCTCCCCGGGCTGAAGGCGACCCATGATCTCTTCGAGGTCGAGTTCTTTGAACAACGATTGCTTTTTTACCCTGCCATCTTTGAACTGTTCAACTTCCTTATTTTTTTCATATACACGGATATTTAATTTTAACCGTGAAACGTAAAAAGCTCCTTGGCGCTCCATTTCTTCGAAGTCATCTAAACAAAAGTATCCTAAATCTCGAATACAAAGATCGTTCTTTTCCACGGTTTTCGCTCGTTTTGTGCCATATAGACCATCCTTGTTTTTTCCGGGCCCAACATCTACTTGTAAAAATTCTCCGGTTATTAGCTCGTATTCGAGTTGAATTTTCATACCTGCCGTATGAGAACTTCCTCCGGATCCCTGGTAACGATCGGCATAGGGATCAGGAAGTTGAAACACAGTCGAATCCAGAATTCGGATTCGATGAAAATAGGAGTTACATTCACAAGGCAGTGAGAAGGAAGTCGAGATTTTTTCTTGGAGAAGCGTTGAAAAAAGGGATTGCAGGAAGGCAACTGCAGAAGAATTGAAACGCTGGTTCAATCCTTCTGCGCTCATCGATAGATGATTTGAGGCATCAAGTTGGCTACATAATCTCGTGAGGGGAGTCACAGATACATCATCATTTAAAAAGACACATAAGGAAATTAAATCCTGCGGGGTATATTTGCTTTTTCGTTGGACGAAGCCAGCTTTTCTGGCAAGCTCCTCAAGCTGGGCAGGAGAAAAATGATGATGAAGCTGTTGGGCTAGTAAATGCATTTCTTCGCTGATAGAAAGAGAAATAGATTTCATGGGAAAACCATCCTTTATATGGAAAAATGCTATCATAAAAAGTATAACTTATTTTTCCATTTTGGGGCATGGTTTCATCATAGCTTGATGGGCATGTGGCGGAACCCCTCTAAGCCTAATCGGAAGTTAACCCAACCAAAATATTTCCTTTCGTCGTATAAGTCTTAAGAGACGATCATGAGCATGAAACTGGGAACGGTGTAATCGGAACGCCTGCAGATTCTTTCTTTGCTCCAATGCCGATATGGAAAGGGCGCGTACATTTCGAGTATTTAATCTTACTGGCGGCACAAAGGCTCCCTTGAATGACGGCCATTTCGGAAAGTGAATCAAGTAGCTAAGGATAAGAGGTTTCATTCTCGTACGCCGGAGTGCGTCCATTAGGAAAATTCTGGCCGCTCGATGGTCTGGATTTGTATCATCTGCTCGATTTACAATGATCGTTTTAGGTTTTACTTTTTTAAGAATTTCCGTAAATAAAGAAATAGCTGTTTTTCTTGTATAAGGTGCATTTCTATGAAAGGAAAATGAATATCTGGCACGGTCCCATAACGTAACAGGAGAGCGAAACACTTGGTTTTCATTTGTACTTTTAGCTATAGGGAGTGAATGAGCATCTGGAAAACCGAAAAAGTATAACCTTTTTGATGACACGCCTAAAAATGCTTCCGCTCTAAGAGCTTCCAAATGCCGAATGCGCCCAAGTCTGCGAAAAGAGGCCGGAATAAATGGTGCATGAAGGAAATTTCGGATGGAATCTGTGTTTGCATCGCCATTGGTTAAATAAACAATGTGGACTGGTTTGCCGGTTTGGACGGCTTTTTGAATGACTCCTCCGGAGGATAGAACATCATCATCCGGATGTGGTGCAACAATCAAAATGGGACCCCGCAACTCCTTAAACGTAATAGGCGTCATAGGCTACGAATCGTCTCCTTCATCAAAGTAGTGGATGTACTCAGCTTTTCAAGATAATCGAGATAATTGTATTCGTCAATCGTCTTTGTGTGTAACATTTTAACCAAAATAAATATAAATCATCATTTGTCCGGTCATATCGTTTTCCGAAAGCATAAGCTATGCAAGCAGAACTGAAAATCGTGGTAGGGGTGGTTGAAGAAGTGAAGGTCTTGATGTTAATTGATCGCCTTAAAACCGGTGGGACCGAGAGACATGTCTTGTCTTTGTCTAAATTTCTGCTTACTAAAGGTATTCGGGTTGGGATTGCAACAATAGGAGGCCCGCTAACCTCTGCTGCACGAAAAATGGGGATATCCGTGCATATACTACCCATGCAAAAAGAAAAGTTGTTGAACCAGATACAAGGCTTGTACAAGATTGTTAACCGAAACAAGTACGGCATTATTCATGCTAATACTAGGCTTAGATTGGCCAATCGTTTTCAACGCGCGCATCCTGGCATTCCCCTTATAGTTACAGTGCATGGTACCTATGAATCAAAGAACGATCTAAGAGCTTCAGTCGTTTCCTCCAAAAAAATCGTTTCGGTTTCATCGGGGCTGTCACAATGGTTACGGAAGAGTGGAATCCCTGCGTATAAAATTCAACTTATTCCGAACGGAATCAATACTATGCAGTTTCAGGCCAATCAGCCTAAAAAAAGATGGAGAAAAGCCCTCGGCTTGCCACAAGATGCTCAGCTTTTAGTCTATGCCGCAAGGTTCGAAAGGGATAAATATCCGATAGCCCAAAAAGTCATCTTGGCTGCAGAAAAGGTTGCGCGAAGCAACAAAAAATTTACGGCAGTGTTATATGGTCCAGGTCCTTTTCGACGACAGCTTTCACAGTTGGCCCAGAAAGTGAACCAACGTCTTGGACGAAGAGTTATTCTTGTTAAGGGACCACTGACTTCGATTCAAAATGCCTATTATGCAGCAGATATCGTCGTAGGAACTGGGCGTGTCGCGCTTGAAGCAATGGCATGCGCCAGACCGGTTATCGCAGCTGGAGTATCTGGATATTGCGGGATCGTTGGACCCGAGTCCATTGCTATGATGAAAAGTTATAATTTTGGCGACCATGGTTCCATGATATCCCTCCATGCAAACAGACTTGTGAAAGATATAAATTTCCTCCTGAAACACCCTCAACGGTTACGGATATTAGGTGAATTTAGTTCGAAAATGGTTAGGAGGGAATTCTCGATAAGTAAAGTAGGGGGACAGTATATTGTACTTTACCGAAAATTTTTAAAACGGCATAATGATGATCGCAGCAGGCCGGAGGCATGTTACGCATGAATGGAGCAGCGGGCGCGGCAGCTGCTCCTTTTGATTTATTCAACGATTGGACAGGATAACGTTAATTAGTAATGCACAATCTTTCCCACAACGAAGCAGCGTACATCTTATATTGGACACCGGAGCAGGGGCATGCGTTGCTGGGGTTTTTATATTGTACTGGCTGCCGTGTCGGAGAGGTGCATAGATTAAATCTTGGGGTACCGCCACATGTCCCTCAACCTAAGAAAATATTGCACCCCCAAAAGGAAGAAAATTGGATTTTCTCCTGTTTGGGGGTATTTTAAATCCTTAACTTGATGGGCATGTGGCGGGACCCCTATAAAGGAAAAGAGACACCTCTAAAAGAGACATCTCTTGGAATTTTGATTTTAAAGAACAGCTCGGAGATTTATGTGGCAGATATATTCAAAGTTGTTTAATTATCAGGTTTCAAAAAAACTTTATAGGTTACATCATGAGCTACCGAGCTTTGAGTGCTAGGGTCAGCGTCAAAATTATAGTCGTGCGCGTTTGTTTCAAAACTATACATAACATCAAGCACACGATAGAGTTGATTATTCCATAAAATCATTTCTCCTTTCCTTGGAACAAAAGGCAGGGCAACCAGGTCAAATTTTTCAGTGTAGTAGCCTTCTTTATCATTTAATACAATTGCTAATTCGATAACTTTCAATTCCTCACCTCTCAAATGTAGAAATACTCTCTAATTAATAACTACTACTCTTGGAGGCGAAAAGCAAGATGCAGGTCCTTTATCTGTATAAAGTTGAGCAACTCCGCCGACTGTGTAAGTCCCTGGTTGACTGTATTCCCATGTTTGACTGAGAGTTACTCCCCCAGTGTTCGGCTCCTTAAAACTGGTAGATTCCGTCCAACCGGCTCCCGTTTTAAAAGAAGCATTGGCTTCTCTATAATTGAGTCCGTTGCAATACCCCACTCCACCGTTACAGTTCTTCCATTCTTAGTTACATTAAACGATTTGGTTACCCATACAGGCGCTATTATTGATTGGATATTTTCATTGGAATTTGAGGAATCAGGAGCTAATTGTGAAGAAGATGGTTCGACTGATGAGGACTGATTGGCCTTTGGATAAAAGAGCCCCGGTCAAGAAGGGGAGGATATAAGCGCCTGAATCATGAGCTGATGAAGTACATGGGGAAATTACTGATGTTCAACATTTCTGTAATCGTATACAATACATTGGATTGCCTACTTTTTCTCAGAATGATCCTTCCAATAAAAATAAATACAAAGAACTATTAAGATAGTGGAAATAAGTAAAGAGCAAGTGTTGCTTACAATTCTTTGGCGGTGGATTTGGACTCACAAGGAAATCTAACCGAGTTATTAACCCAACAGGACATATACAACTTCCACGAAAGAACTGTTTTTGAGGCTTTAAAGGAAAAAGATGCGCGAAAATACGTACATAATGTGGCATCTGGCTTAGATTTACTCACGGCAGAGGATCATTTGGCCCGGTTCCCTTCGTGGCTGTATGAGTCCTACAGGGGCAACAAATCGCTTGTTTTAAAAGAGACTCTACAGAACGTACAGGACGACTACGATTATATCATCATTGATACGCCGCCAGCGCGTTGATAGAGCTGATCGAAGAGGAATACGGTGATCTTTGTTTTAATACAATTATGACTCGCACTGCTGCAATAGGAAGGCTACCTATTAATGGTTTTAAAGATAATCCGGAATTAAACCAAGGATTGAAGCTTTATAGAGAATTTGTTAAGGAGCTGATTGAGCGTGTCTAAAATGGACGAACTGAAAAACAAAATTAGGAGTTCATCAGGCAGTAGTGTTCATCCAGAACTTATAGACACTTCTTTGGAAAGTAAACCTGTGAAGCCTACAAAGAAATTTGAAGAATTATGTAAACGGGATACAGTGTGGTTAGAAAATGATTTAAAAAAAGCTTGATGAGGAAGGCGCAGAAGGGGGAAAAGGAAAAAAACTCGTATTATCAATGAGGCTCTTAGAATGTACTTTAGGGAAAATTGATATTTAATTTATGTGGCACGTAAACGTAAATGTTTATAGAAAAGGCTTCCTAAAGTTTATTTAACTTGGAGGAAGCCTTTTCTGTTTCTCGCTTATAAATAGAATAATAAGAAAAAATACAACAAATTATTAAATTAATATGTTTGTAATTGTGAGCTTGCTGAACCGTCGTGAACATATAAAAATAATTTGTATGTAGAGCTAAAGTAACCATTTATTTTAACCCAAGTAAATGTCAAGGTTGCACGAGCAGGTCTTGAGTCAGTCTGTTTAGGTTGATCAATAACTAAGAAGTATGTTGCGAACTATTGGCATGTGGCAATAATAGGATGTACTTATTTACATACATAGGAAAAGGGAGACGGTAACGAATGAAACTAGGTTATGTACGCGTAAGCTCGAAGGATCAGAATACAGAACGCCAGCTAATCAAAATTCGCGGAGCTTGGGATTGAGGAGCGTTATATCTTTATAGACAAGCAGAACGGAAAGGACTTCGAGCGGCCTCAGTATCAGGCGCTGCGGCTCGCCATTCGTGAGGGCGATCTGCCTTTACTTGGACGCGCTTGATCGGTTTTAGGGCGGAACTATGACGGAATCATACGTGAATGGAAGTATATCACGCGTAAAGTCGGAGCAGGAGAGGAAGAAAACGAAACAGCGTCAGGCCGAGAGGATAGCCGTCGCGCTGGGTAAGGGGGTAAAGTTCGGACAGCCTCGAGTTGAAATCTCAGACGAGTGAAGGAATACAAAGCGAGTATGTAAGGCAGCGCCTCCCGGTTCATGGCTGGGGAGCTTTTTTTGGTTCTGAAAAGCGAAGGCCGCCGATTCCGGAGAAGAATCAAGCGGCCTTCTGTGTAAGCGAAACGGAGGACTTTCCTCACGCTAATATTGTATGATAATGGAATAGTTCTGGCGCGGATGTAATCGGCAGCTCTCGCGGTTGTTCACTTTTCCGAATGGCGTAAAGTATCGCGCCGTCCGTCCGTATAGAGCTGTTCATAAAACTCTACTTCATTCTCCCATATAATGGTTTTATATTCTTGCCCCACTTACCTAATTTGCCAGGTGACTTTAAAAAGCCCAACTTACTTTTAAATTTTGGTGTTCTTTTTTTCGACACTAGAGTACGTCTTGACTTAGATGTACCTTGGGTACTATTTACAAGGTTTAATGTGTAGTTTTCGAAATTGCCAACATTGATCTCATCGAACCCTACACTTCTACAGCCCTGGCATCTTTCTATCCAGCACATTGTGAAAGTCGTTGTAGGAACATAGGTGTAGAAATCACCATTCCACGAATTACCGAAACTGTCATATCCATAGATATAAAACGATTGGTTTGCGGCTGATCCAGTCACAAGAAGTGCACGCCTACCAGGGGCTATACGGTACCAACCCTTCTTAACATAGGTGATAGGGCTACAATCAGAATCATAGTACCCGACAGCAACGAATATGGGGTTAGGCGTACTGTTTCGAACATAGAAACCCATTGTTATCACTCCATTCTTTAAAAGTATGATATTAATATATGAAAATTTTTCGAAAAAGAAATAGACATATGGATGATTAAAAAGTCCAAAAAAAAGAGAACTCAATATCTTGAAGGCGCTATTCCTTTTTTACCAGATTTTATGGACGGATTTACTGGAATTCGCCTTTTGTCAATTCATACCTCTGCGGTGTAGGGAAAAATGACCAAAAACGCAGAACAGCGATTCTCCCGTTATTGGAAAATCGCTGTTCTGCTGTCTTTTTGCGGTTTTTTTAAAAAACAGGACTGTCGCATTCGTAGAAAAATCCACTTATGAGACAGCCTCTTATCCCCTCAACCCGCTATGCTAGGCCGTAGTGAACTGGCTGTTATAGAGCGAGGCATAATGTCCTCCGCTTGCAAGCAGGCCCTCATGGGTTCCGCTTTCGACTACATCGCCGTTTTTCATGTATAAAATCAGATCCGCTTCGCGGATGGTCGACAGTCTGTGGGCGATCACAAAGCTGGTGCGTCCAGCAATCATTTTCATAAACGCCTTTTGAATACGTGCTTCTGTCAGGGTGTCTATACTGCTGGTCGCTTCATCCAGAATGAGCATAGGTGGATCGACGAGGATTACCCGCGCGATGGTGAGTAGCTGCTTTTGACCTTGCGACAGGCTGTCGCCTGAACCGCTGATGACCGTATCGTAGCCATGAGGCAGACGCTTGATGAAGCTATGTGCATGGGCACCCGTCGCTGCCGCGATCACTTCTTCTTCCGTCGCTTCCGGCTTTCCGTAAGCGATATTGTCCCGAATCGTACCGCTGAACAGCCATGTATCCTGAAGTACCATGCCAAAGTTAGTCCGCAGGCTGTCCCGGCTCATGTCATTGATATTCACCCCGTCGATGGATATCGAGCCGCTATCTACATCATAGAATCGCATGAGCAGGTTGACGAGCGTTGTTTTGCCTGCTCCGGTCTGCCCGACAATCGCAACACGGGTGCCCGGCTTAACCTCCAAACTAAAGTTCGTAATGAGCGTACGTTCCGGGGTATAGGAGAATTTCACATGATCAAAAAGAATCGTGCCTTTGCTGCGCTCCAAATGTACGGCGTTCGATTTTTCCGGCTGCTCAGGCGGCGAGTCCAAAATAGCAAATATGCGCTGAGCAGAAGCCGTAGCCGACTGGAATTGGGTTAGCACACCCGTAATTTCATTAAAGGGCTTGGCAAACAGATTCGTATAGATCAGAAAGCTCGACAATCCCCCTACCGAGATGACGCCCAGAATGATGGAGATACAGCCGATCATCGCCGTGACCGAGAAAGTCATGTTGTTCACCAGCCGCGTGGAGGGATTGGACAATGATCCGTAAAATTGTGACTTAACCCCGGCTTGATACAACTGTTCGTTTTTGGCGGCAAATTCCTCGAACGAGCGGTTTTCATAGTGAAAGGCTGTTACTATCCGCTGTCCGCCGATCATTTCCTCTACATAACCATTCAGACTCCCTAAAATTTGGGCCTGTTCGCGGAACATGCGTTGGGATCGTGTGGTAATAAACCATGCCACGCCATACGTAACCGGGGCTGACACCAGTACGACCAGCGTCATCATCGGGCTGATATACAGCATGAGTACAATCGAGCCTATAATCGTAATCATCCCAGTAATCAAGGTAGAGAAACCTTGCAACAATCCATCCGACACAGCATCCATATCGTTCACAAAACGGCTGATGCTGTCACCTTGCGGGTGATTGTCGTGGAAGCTTAACGGGAGGATATTAAAATGATCAAATAACTCCCGCCGCATATCATTGACCGTCTGATAAGCAATACGGTTCGTCAAATAGGTAAGCAGCCAGCTAAACAAACTGCCTACGGCATACACCATGCCTAATCCGGCAAGAATGTGCGCAATCCCTCTAAAATCCACCACACCCTTATCCACCATATGGTCGATGGCCTGACCGATCATGTAGGGGCCGATCAGACTGGCAAGCACGCTGAGAATCGCGCTGATGATGACCCAAAAAGTTGTTTTTTTATATTGACCTACATAGGTTAACAATCTTCTCCAGGTTTCCTTGGCGCTCATTGGTCTACCTCCTGCGTTGAGAGCTGGGAACGGTTAATTTCCTGGTATACATCGGAGCTGCTCATCAACTGTTCATGTGTGCCGACACCGACAATCCGTCCTTCATCAAACACAATAATTTTATCAGCATGCTGTACGCTGCTCACCCGTTGCGAGACAAGCAGGACGGTCATGCTGCTGCTGTTTTCCCGTAACGATGTACGCAAGGCGGCATCGGTTGCAAAATCGAGGGCACTTGAGGAATCATCTAAAATAAGGATTTCCGGATTCCCTACAATAGCTCTGGCAATGGTGAGACGTTGCTTTTGACCTCCCGACAGATTAAGGCCCCCTCGGGCAATCGGAGCATTGTATTTTTCGGGCAGATTGGAGATGAACTCATCTGCTTGCGCGATGGCTGCGGCCCGGGCGACTTCCTCATCGGTGGCGTGTTCATGACCCCAACGAATATTATCCGCTATAGTGCCGGTGAACAGCAGCGCCTTCTGTGGAACAATCCCGATTTTCTGCCGTAATTGCTCCAGCTTATATTGGCGAACGTCGATTCCATTGACCTGAACACGCCCCTCCATCGCATCATAGAACCGGGGAATGAGGTTCACAAATGTAGATTTCCCCGAACCCGTTCCTCCGATGATACCGACCGTTTCACCGGGGTAGATGTCTACGGTAACATCGCTAAGCGCCAATTGCCCCGTTTGGTTGTATCCGAAGGAGACGTGATCAAAAGCGATAGCCGGTACGGTGTCCTGCTCATCTGAACCAGCCCGGCCTGTAGCCGTAGTCACATCGGAAATCGAAGCTTGTGTATCCAGAACCTCCTGAATCCGTGCTGCCGAGGTTGCGGCCTTGGTGAACAAAATAATTAAATTGGTCACCACGATCAGAGCCAACAAAATCTGCGTGATATAATTAATAAAAGCAATAATCTCCCCTTGCGTAAGCGATCCATATTGAATATGAATGCCGCCAACCCACAGGATCGCAATAATGGCTCCGTTGACCACCAGCAAGGTGGCCGGGCTGAGCAAAGCGGAAATACGCCCAACACGAATGGCGGTCTGGGTCAGGTCATCCGAGGCTGTGTTGAACTTGGCTCGTTCGGTTCCTCTTTTGGCAAAGGCCCGTATGACCCTTACCCCTGTAAGATTTTCGCTTAGCACAAGAGCGATGTTGTCCAGCTTTTTCTGATACTGGCGGTACAGCGGTGAAGCCTTCGTAATGACCAGATACAGGATCAAAGTCAGGATCGGCGTAGCTGCCAACAGCACCAAAGCAAGGCGGAAGTCCAAGATCATCGACATGATAATAGCCCCAATACAAATAAAAGGAGCGCGAATGACCAGACGAATCAGCATCGCCACAGCCGTCTGGAGCTGATTCACATCGTTCGTGATCCGATTGATGAGTGAGGGCGTGCCAAACTTATCGAGATCGGCATAAGAGAACGATGAAATATGCTTGAACATCGTATTGCGCAGCGTGGTTCCGAATCCCTGTGAGGCCCGGGCTGCGTAGAACTGGCACACCATTGAACTGCCAAATCCCAGCACGGTCATAAGCAGCATCAAAAGACCCATCTGCCAAACATAATGGGTATCTCCTTTGCCAACGCCATGATTGATCATTAGTGCTACCATGGTAGGCAGCAACAGTTCGAAAATCGCCTCAATCAATTTAAACAGAGGCCCAAGAATACTTTCCTTTTTATAAGGCTTCAAAAAAACAGCAAATTTCAGCAAATAAACCATCACCTAACCTGAATAATGTATAACGCCCGTTGACCCAACTGATAACTGAATATGATTATGGCATATGCCAAACCATATGAATAATATTTAATATATATCAGAGGTATATGTATTACATATATCAGTACCGGAGGTTCGTGATGGAATTGAGACATCTCAAGTATTTTTTGGCGATTGCAGAGGCCGGGCAAATTACAGCGGCAGCCAAAAAGCTGCAAATCGCACAGCCTCCCCTAAGTCAGCAGCTCATGCAGTTGGAGGAGGAGCTTGGTGTAAAGCTCGTGCATCGAGGCCCGCGAAGCATTCATCTGACGGAGGCCGGAATCATTTTACAGAACAGGGCCAAGCAGATTTTGGAGCTGACGGATGCCACGACGAGGGAAATAAACGATTTTGCCATGGGTATGAAGGGAACGCTCACGATTGGAACCGTCTCTTCTTCCGGCGCAGCCCTGATGAAAGACAGGCTTTCCGAATTTCACAAAACCTATGCGGGCGTAAAATTTGAAATTCATGAGGGAAATACGTTCATGGTCCTCGATCTGTTGAACAAGGGGATTGTAGAGGTCGGTATCGTCAGAACGCCGTTCAACACCACCGATCTGGGGTGCAGATATGCAGCCTCCGAGCCGATGGTAGCGGTGATGACAGAAGAGCATGACTGGAACCCTGAACAGAAGACGATTCCACTGTTTGACTTGAAAAACAGACCGCTCATCGTATACCGCCGCTTTGAGCAACTGATACACGATGTCTGCATGAAGCATGGCTTTGAGCCGAATTTCTTTTGCAAAAACGATGATGCCCGCACTACGCTTCACTGGGCCAATGAAGGATTGGGTATCGGTATGATTTCGCGGTCCGCGCTGTCTCTGGGCAGCAATAACCAGTTAATGGTGAAGGAAATTATGTGTGAAGAATTGCATACTCGTGTGGCGGCTGTCTGGCTCAAGGATCGATACATGTCTTCTCTGGCCTCCCGATTTATCGAAAGCTTTAGCCAAGTAGCCGATGGAGTCACTCCACGGTAGCTGTTTTTTTGTGGATGAAAGCATCTTTTTGTAAAATCTCATTTGAATTGCAAACAGGAACTGGATATAGTAGTACAGTAGGATAGCAATAGAATGGAGTTTGAACACATGCCACACAATGCAAAGGTCCAAATCCGTCTTCATAGTCATCACGACGGAGAAGATGTGGTGCAGGAGCTTCCCGGAGAAGCCATCATGCGTGGGAAGCATCTATATATACGGTACGATGAACCCCAAGAGGGACCTGAGGGCGGAACGACACGGAACACGGTCAAAATCGGACCGGATGAGCTTAAGCTCATCCGTCATGGCGAGGTGCAATCGGAGCAGTCGTTTGCGCTGGGACGAAGATTGCCTGGATTTTACCGATCGCCTTATTTAAGCCTGAACATGTCTGCGCATACGCAGAAGCTCGATATTCGAATGGACGGATTTACCGGACATGTGAGCTGGACTTATGATCTGTACGTATTTGAGGATTTCTCGGGGCATTTTGCCATCAGTTTGCATATACAGGAGGGGCAACAATCATGACAAGCAATCCACTGGAACTCATTAATCAAAAGGTGACCTCAGCTATCGAGGCAGCGGTACTGGCTGCCGGAATCGTGAGCCGCGAAGAGCTGCCGACGATCACGCTGGAGGTGCCGAAGGACAAGTCGCACGGTGATTTAGCTACAAACGCTGCGATGCAGCTCACCCGCATTGCGAAGAAAAACCCGCGTCAAATTGCGGAAGATTTGATCGCAAATATGGACTTGGCTGCTGCTTCGATTGAAAGCGCGGAAATTGCCGGACCGGGCTTTATTAACTTCCGTCTGAACAAGAGCTACCTCTATGCAGTTATTCAGCAAGTGCAGGAGCAGGGAGCAGATTACGGACGTGTGCAGGAAGGTGCGGGGAAAAAGGTACAAATCGAGTTCGTCAGTGCGAATCCGACAGGTAGCCTTCACTTGGGCCATGCGCGCGGTGCGGCAGTAGGGGATGCCCTCTGCAACGTGCTTGATTTTGCCGGATACAAAGTAACTCGTGAATACTACATTAATGATGCGGGTAACCAGATCTACAACATGAGCCGCTCGATTGAGGCGCGTTATTTGCAGGAGCTGGGACAGCCTGCGGAGATGCCGGAGGACGGGTATCACGGTGAGGACATCATCGGGTTTGCCAAGGAGCTGGTGGCTGAGAAGGGCGATTCCCTGCTGTCTTTGACACCGGGCGACCGCGCCGCATATTTCCGTGACTACGGTCTGGGAAAGGAACTGAACAAGATCAAGCGTGATCTGGAGCTGTTCCGTGTACCTTTTGACTCCTGGTTCAGCGAAACATCGCTGTATGAAAACGGTGAAGTACTCAAAGCGCTGAATGAGCTACGTGACCGTGAGGAGATTTACGAGAAGGACGGAGCCACATGGCTGAACACAACCAAGTACGGCGACGATAAAGACCGTGTCTTGATCAAAAATGACGGTACATACACGTACCTGACCCCGGATATCGCTTACCATCGCGACAAATACGCCCGTGGGTATGACACGATCATCAACATTTGGGGAGCGGATCACCACGGCTACATTCCACGGATGAAAGCAGCTATGGAAGCACTGGGCAATGACCCGGATAAGCTCAAAGTGCTGATTGCCCAAATGGTCAGCCTGTTCCAAAACGGGGAAAAGGTGAAAATGTCCAAACGTACCGGCAAGGCCGTGACGATGGAAGACCTGATGGAAGAAGTGGGCGTGGACGCGATCCGTTACTTCTTCACGATGCGCAGCATGGATTCGCATCTGGATTTTGACATGGATTTGGCGATTTCCACTTCCAATGAAAATCCGGTATTCTACGTGCAGTATGCCCACGCGCGGGCGTGTAGCGTATACCGTCAAGCCGAGGAGCAAGGCATTGCCGTACTGCCATTGGCAGAGGTTGATCTGTCCAAACTGACGGCTGAGCATGAATACGACCTGTTGCGCAAAATCGGCGAGCTGCCGGAGGAAATATCGGTAGCGGCTGCGAGCTTTGCGCCACACCGGATGATTCGTTACGTCTACGAGCTGGCATCGCTGTTCCACAGCTACTATAAGGCAGAACGCGTTATCACTGAGGATGCCGCTCAAACGCAGGCCCGCTTGGCGCTGTTTGGCGCGGTGCGCACCACCATTGCCAACGTGCTGAAGCTGGTAGGCGTGTCTGCACCGGAACGCATGTAAGCAAACCACTTTAACGATAAAAGGAACCGTCCGTACCATCCCCAGCAGGGTGGCACGTGCGGTTCCTTTTTTGTTCGAGCAGATTAGTAGCGTTCCAGCACCAAATTCGTTTTCAGGGAATCGGCAGGAACCAGCCATCCTTTGGATTGCAGCAGATTGATCAGCTTGGTGCGATTGCTGGTGGCAACGCTGTAGTCCGAGGTTTTGAAGGAGATTTCAATGATGGTATCTGTACCTGATCCGTTTGCACTACGGATAGGCCAGACTTCAACGTCGGTATCCAATCCTTGAAAGCTGCCTCCATATTTGCTGATCTGTACAGGACCGCGTACTCTGGAGCCTGCCAGGGTTTGTTTACCCCAGTTTCTGGTTTTCCAGTTTTGCAGCTTGCCCGGAAGATTGTCCAATAGTTGCTTTAACGCCTGATCCGGAGAAGGAAGAGTTAATCCTTTGGAAGCGTTCGTTTTTTTATCATTGGAAAAGCTTAGCGTCTGTTTGCTATAACCCCAATCCACCTCAGCATCGTAGTTATCGTCGGATGCGCTGAAGCCTTCTTTATTCGCTTGGGTGAGGGCCGCGTTGATATCTCCGTTCGTGACCGTGTACCGCTTTTTGTAGGTTAATTCATAATTCTTTTTATCCGCTTTTTTGCGAAATCTTACGTTCCAGCCTTCATTGTTCAATTGCAGTTGATCCGTGTCAAAATATTCGACGCTCAATCGTTGCGCAGCTTCGCTAATTTGAAACTCGTTGGCTACGCTGCTTTTCAAAGAGCCGTCCGCATTGAGGACCTGAGCTGTATCCAGCAGCAGCTTTACCTCATAGCTTGGTGTGGCATTGGCAGCAGCCTGTGCAGGCTCGGCACCATTCCACCCCGTTACAAGCAGCACTGCACTCAGGGTTAGTACCGATAAAGCTTTGGTGATACGAAGACCAGTTTTCATCCAATCATCTCCTGTTCGTCCGAATGGGGGGGTACACGCTACACTTTACGGGTGTATTGTCAGTCGTATGTCAAGGCAAGCTGGTATTTAGGTTAAATAATAACATAATTTCTATATGACAGGTAAGATTTATTCTTGGTTCCATGCCAAATATTCAGCAAATTGGCGGATTAGCGCCGAGCGGTGGCGGTCCTTATTGCTGACTATATAAATGTACCGCTCCACACGCTGGCCCGGAATGGGCCGTATGACCAGCATCCCGCGTTCGACCTCGGACTGCACAGCTATGCGGGAGACGAAAGAGACATGTTCTCCCAGCATGACCGCCTGCTTGATCGCCTCTAGCGAATCCAGCTCCAGATAAGAGGGAAGGCGGCGTCCGCCATGCTCCAGCCATTTGTCGGTCATTTGGCGTGTGCTGGAATCTTTGCCGTGCAGCACGAAAGAGGAAGAAGCGATGCGCTCGGGTGTTAAATCGGTTTCGCTTGCGAGCGGGTGATCAGGTGCGCAGATCAGCACCAGTTCATCCTCGCCCAAGGATTCCGACACCAGCGTTGGCACTTGAAACGGCTCTGTTGAAATAACCCCAAGGTCGATTTCGTGACGGGCGAGCATGTCCTTGATCACCGGAGCTGTTTTCACGGACAGGGCAATATGAATCCCCGGATGTTCACGGGCAAAACGGTGTAGCACCGCAGGAAGCACATAGGTAGCCGGTACATAGCTTGCGCCGATTCGAATGCTCCCCCGCTGGAGTGAGTCGAACTCGCATACGACCCGCTCCGCCTCGGCGGCGAGCGCATTGATCTTGGCGGCATAGTGGAGCAGCGCGTGCCCGGCATCCGTCAGGATGATTTTACCCATACGCGTGTCGAACAGCTTCACCCCCAAATCCCGTTCCAGATTTCTCATATGAAAGGTAATGGTCGGTTGTTTCAGGCCGAGAAGCTCGGCTACTGTGGTAATTTTATGATGCTTGTCCAGCAACTCTACAATATGCAGCTTCAAAATACTTAAATTCACTGGAATGCCCCACTTTCAGGTTGATCGGAAACTCATGCCCGCTCCATGCGCGGCGGTATCAATCCCCTCTATATAGATTAAATCTATGAGTGTTAACACAATTCATTGAAATAATTAATTTTGTTTTAACTTTCCAATAACACAGGCTGCGAATTCAAGCTTTACACTGGGGTCAGTCATAAGAACAGGCAGGTAATGCGATGAATCAGGACTTGTATATTCACGGGTTGAGTAAAACCTTCGGCCATATGACCGCATTGCACGAGACGAATCTGGTCGTACGGCGGGGACAATTCACGACACTGCTCGGTCCGTCCGGCTGTGGCAAAACAACGCTTCTGCGTATGATCGCAGGGTTGGAGACGCCGGATACCGGCACAATCACGATGGGGGAGGAAGTTCTTTTTTCGGCTGAACGCAAAAAGGATATTCCCGCACATCTTCGTCATTTCGGCATGGTGTTTCAGGATTTCGCGCTGTGGCCGCATATGACGGTGTTTGGAAATGTGGCCTTCGGCCTGCGTGCGGGCAAGCATGGAAAAGGTCCCGGTTCCGGCAGCGTGCGTGGCAAGGAGCTGCGAACAACGGTGCTGAAGGCGATCGACAAGGTCAGACTGTCGGGGATGGAGGATCGGTATCCTCATCAACTGTCTGGTGGCCAGCAGCAGCGAGTCGCTTTTGCCCGCGCGGTAGCCATCCGACCGAGGCTCGTCTTGTTCGATGAGCCGCTTAGTGCGCTGGACGCGGTGCTTCGCGAGGAGATGCGCATCGAAATGCTGTCGCTGGTGCGCGATCTGGGGCTAACTGCCCTGTACGTCACCCATGATCAGATCGAGGCCATGTCGATGTCCGACGAAGTGGTCGTCATGAGAAGCGGACATATTTTGCAGACCGGAACACCGGAGGTGATCTATGGTCGTCCATCTCATCCC
Organism: Paenibacillus sp. PvR008; assembly: GCA_040544055.1. Classification (GTDB taxonomy): domain Bacteria; phylum Bacillota; class Bacilli; order Paenibacillales; family Paenibacillaceae; genus Paenibacillus. The sequence goes on along the minus strand of JBEUOG010000023.1, from coordinate 19,627 downwards.
GAGGTGGCGAGGTTTATCGGCAAATCGAACTGGCTGGAGCCGGAACGAACACTATTCCGTCCCGAGCATATCCGCTGGGAACAGGATCAAGTGGATCAGCGCTCTTTTACAGTGGAGATTCGGCATGTCAGTTATGTTGGGGACCGTTATGAAATCCGCATACTGGCGGAGAACGGCGAGCTATGGACTGCGTATCATTTCACCCGCTTGCCTATCGGGGAACAAAAGCAAATTTGGGTATCACTGCAACACATCCATCAACTCGATTCATAGGGAAAAGGGGTATAACACAAGATGATGAACAAGCATGTTTTTCGTACAGGTTGGAAAAAGGGCGCGATGCTCGCATTAACATTGACCTTTGGACTGGCTGTCGCAGGCTGTGGAACGGCTACACCCTCCAAGGAGGGAGCGCAAGCCACCGGATCAGCAGGACAAGCCGAGGCGGTATCGACCGATCAGAAGCTGGTTGTCTACAGCGCAGGCCCGGACGGGCTGGCGAAAAAGCTGGTAGCGGGGTATGAGGCGCAAAGTGGAGTGAAGGTCGAGCTGTTCCAGGGAACGACAGGTAAAATTTTGGCCCGGATGGAAGCCGAGAAGGCGAATCCGGTAGCAGACGTGGTGGTGCTGGCATCTCTTCCGTCCGTGCAAGGCTTGAAAAAAGACGGCCTCACACTGCCCTACCCGGATGCCAAAAACGCGGACAAGCTGAATCCCGATTGGTCCGACAAGGAAGGCAACTACTTCAGCACCAGTGCTTCCGCATTAGGTATCGCGTACAACACGAAGCTGGTGAAGACACCGCCGACTTCATGGGCCGATCTCGCGAAGCCGGAGTACAAGGACCAAATTAACATTCCTGATCCGTCACTGTCCGGCTCAGCGCTGGATTTTATGACAGGCTACCTGAGTGCCAAAGGCGATGGGGGCTGGACGTTGTTCGAGCAGTACAAGGCTAACGGCGTAGCGATGGCTGGAGCCAATCAGGAAGCGCTGGACCCGGTAATTACCGGAGCCAAAAGCATGGTCGCTGCTGCGGTCGATTACATGACCTACAAGGCCAAAGCCAAAGGCGAGCCGATCGACATTGTTTATCCGAAGGAAGGAACGGTCATCAGCCCGCGCCCTGCGGCGATTCTCAAATCGACACAGCATGAGCAGAACGCCAAGGCATTCATTGACTACCTGCTGTCGGACGAGGCGCAGAAGCTGGTAGCGGACGCTTCCTTGCTTCCAGGCCGCACGGATGTCAAAGCAGATAAGCGCGCCAATCTGGATGAGATTCCATTGCTGAAAACCAATTGGGAATGGATGGGCGAGCATGGGCCTGACGTGACGGAGAAGTTCACGCAAATGTTCAAGTAAGCGGATGGGGGTCTTATCCGTCAAACAGATCAGAGCATGGAGTTTAGTACTCGCTCTGATCGCGCTTACTTTACTGATCGTGCTGCCGTTACTACAAATCTTCATCCAAAGTGTGTATGTAGATGGACGATTACAATGGTCTGCGCCTTTCCAGACGTTGGCTGAATCCCGATTTGCGGGTGTGCTGTTCGGCTCGATCTGGCTGGGCATCTGTGTTATTGCTGGAACGACGGTGCTTGCACTTCCGCTCGCGTGGATCATGTCCAACACGCGTCTTGCTAGCTGGCGCTGGTTGGATGTGGTGCTATTGATTCCGTTTATGACCCCGCCCTATATCGGGTCCATGGGCTGGATTTTGTTCATGCAAAAAAACGGGTATCTGGAGCAGTTGTTTCCGAGCCTGCATTTCTTGACCCCGTTCTTTTTCAGCTTTGGCGGCATGGTTATGATCATGAGTCTGCATCTGTTTCCGTTCCTGTACCTGCTGCTGCGCGGTGCGCTGGTTAGGATTGGCGGCAGTCTCGAAGAGGCCGGAGCCGTTATGGGCGGCGGCTTTCTGTACAGGTTCCGCCGGATCATTTTACCGCTGCTGCTGTCGGCTTACGGGATGGGCGCGCTGCTCATTTTCGTCAAAACGATTGCCGAGTTTGGAACCCCTGCCACCTTTGGACGGCGCATCGGGTATGAGGTCATGACATCGGAAATTCACAAATACATTTCCAGTTGGCCGATTGATTTCGGCAAGGCGACATCCATGGCCTCGGTGCTTTTAACCGCCTGTCTGCTCGTGTGGTATGTACAATCGGTAATCAACCGTAAGTACACATACAGGCTGGTAGGTGGTAAAGGTTCTCGTCCTTCCCGTCTTCGTGTATCTGGCTGTACTACGGGATTGAGTGTCGCATTTATCCTATTGTTGCTAATGGCGTCCATTGGTATCCCTTATTTTTCAATTATCGCCGCTTCCACCATGAAGCTGCGAGGGATCGGCTTGGCCTGGGATAACTTTACGCTCGATTATTACAAGGAACTGCTGTCTTGGGGCTCAGAGAGCATGAAGGCGCTGCTGAACAGCGTATTTCTCTCTTTGGGTGCATCGACGATTGCCGTTGTGCTGGGCACATGGTTTGCGCTCGTCATTGGCGGCTCGCGTACGAAGCTCCAGCGGACGGTGGATGCATTCAGCTTGCTTCCGAACACGGTTCCGGGGATTGTTATGGTAGTCGGCCTTATTTTATGGTGGAACTCGCCGTGGATGCCGATTCCGTTGTATAACACGTACGGTATGGTCATTCTGACGTATGTTGTCTTGTTTGTTCCTTATACAGTCCAGTATGTCAAAAGCGCCTTTACGCAGGTAGACACTGCTCTTTTTCAGGCAGGACAGGTGTTTGGCGGTCGCCCGTCTTATGTATTCCGCCGGATTGTGCTGCCGCTGATTTTACCGGGGATGCTGGCAGGCTGGATGATGACCTTTACCATTGCTTCGCGCGAACTGGTCGGCTCATTGCTGATTTTGCCGCCATCCGTCCAGACGTCTGCAACCTACATATTTGCCCAGTTCGAACAGGGGCAGGTGTCGTTTGGTATGGCAATGGCGGTCATATCGGTCGGTTTGACCACGCTGCTGCTGATCTTAATGGAAAGCTTAAACTCGCAAAGAAAGTGGAAATGATGATGACCAAGCTTCGAATTTGGGGCGGAGCGGGTGAACATGGCCGTTCCTGCTATGTTTTTGAAGGAAAGCAGCATCGCATCATGCTGGATTGTGGTGTGAAAAAGGAAGGAACCGGGCAGTATCCGGTGTTTTCGCCGCAGGAGGCAGAGAGGCTGACCGCTGTATTGCTGTCTCATGCACATGAAGATCATTCAATGGCTCTCCCCTTACTGTATAAATATGGATACCAGGGAGAGGTCTGGACGACAAAGGCCACCGCCGAACAGTTGAGTTCCTATTTTCGCTCCTGGCATACATATGTAGAATCGAGAGGCGGCAAATTGCCATACGACGAACGGGATATCGAATCCATCGCTTACCGTTATCTGGAGGATGAAGCGCCGTCAGGGGTATGGCAGGAGGCTTGTCCGGGTGTACGGATCATGTGGGGACGCAGTGGGCATTTGGCAGGTGCAGTGTGGTACGTGGTAGAAATGGAAGGGAAGCGGTTATTCTTTTCGGGAGACTACAGCCGCCAATCCGAGCTGCTCGCTGCCGATGCACCGGAACCCAATCTAGCCGATATCTCCATTATGGATAATGCCTATAGCATGGATATAGACCCGCAGCCTGTGAAGCTGGAGCGGCTGCGGGCCGGGATGGAACAGATATTGTCTGCTGGTGGTCATGTGCTGCTTCCGGTACCCGCCTTTGGCCGGGGACAGGAGTTGATCGTGTGGGCCAGCGAGCAGTTCCCTGAACAGGCAATGATTGTAGAGCCGGACATATGGCAGGGATTGCAGAGCTTGAGCCGTTTGAAAGAATGGCTACGCCCGGAAGCACCTGTGCGGATAGAACATGTGCTGCACAGTGGCCGGATCTTTGTGCCTCGTGATGCTGCGGAGCGATTGCGGCTGCTGGAACAGAATGCTGCGGCTATAATCGTAACCGGGGATGGCATGATGGATTCGCCACGGGCGCGCTGGTACTATCAGTATCTATCAGATCATCCGCCGAGTGCGGGGGATGGCGAAGGTAGCGGAAAAAGTAATCATAACGGTGTACTTTTGACGGGACATGCTTCAAGCGGTTCTTTTGGTAAACATCTGCTGGATTGTACGAATCAAAAAACGGGTCAGAAAACAGATCAGAATGATCGTTGTATCGTTCAGCATTTGATTTACAAGGTGCACCAGGGGATATCGGATGTGAGGCAAATGTTGAAGGAGTTGCCTGGTAAACAGGTTGTGCTCGTTCATGCGCCCAAGCCGCAGACCGATCTTGTGCGTGACGAGCTGATAAGAGAAGGCTGGACCGAACACGAAAGCTCTGTAAAAGCCATTCACTCTTTGGAGCCGGGCGCAACGTTAAACGTTTAGATGTAATTCATTTATTTCATCCGTTATTTCGTACCCTCCTGCATCAGTCGGAAGGCATCGACTTCTCCAAGTTTCGTGGATATAGAGTTGCGCCCCGTGCTTTTACGAAGGCGCAGCGGTGTAGCGGTACGCTTGAGCAGTGCTTTGATTTCTCCAGGCTCCATCTCCGGTCTCAGTGAAAGGAGCAGGGCAATGCTCCCGGTCACGTGTGAAGTAGCCATAGACGTACCGCTCATTTCGTGATGCTTGCCGTGTATCCATGAGGAAATGATCTTTTCACCCGGCGCGTACACGTCTACGAATTGTCCCCGGTTGCTGAAAGACGCGATGCGTCTGTATTTATCGGTAGCTCCGACTGAAATGGTCTGGGAATAGCGTGCCGGGTAGTCAATACTCCGGCGCTTGCCCTCGTTTCCCGAGGAAGCTACGATCACGATACCGTTTTGATAGGCTTTGTTCACCATATCAAGCAGCGCCTTGCTGCGTGATTTCATGCCGAAGCTCATATTGATGATATCGACACGATTCAGTACGCACCAGTCGATGCCGAGAATAATATCGGAGACGTAGGCAGCCCCGTTATGGTCAAACGCTTTTACAGGATGAATCAGCGCCTGTGGTGCTACACCGACCATGCCCTCATCATAGTTGGATGCCGCGATGGTACCGGCAATATGAGTGCCATGACCGTTATCGTCATAGGGCAGCATGGTCCGATTAAGCAAATTGATGCCTCTGGCGAGAGAATGCCGCAGATCAGGATGTTGGAAATCCGCTCCTGTGTCGATCACACCAATCCTGATTCGGTTTCCTGTAGAGGAAGGCCAAGCCTTGTATGCGCGTACCTGTTTGACCCCCCACGGCATGGGCAGGTTTTTCTCCGTCCTCGGCATGTGAGCCGCTCCTCCATGTACCCTCATGCGCGTATCTTCTTCAACGGTAACACCGTTGTGATATTTGCCCAGCCTGTCTCCCCCTGGAAGCGGGGCGATCAGAGCGCGAATCAGTCGGGCCGGTTGTACTTGCCGCAATCCCGCAAGCTCGGGCTTCAGCTTCCTGAGATAGGACAGGCATTCCCGGTATTGGTGAGGCTTATCGAACGTAATGATCTGTTTGTGCCGTCCATTGCCGGACGGCTCCGAAATGCCCTCGTGCAAACGCTGCAAAAAACCCGGATAGTCCATTTGAGACAGTCTCCCTCCGATGAGCCATGCTGAGGTATTGTATGAGCAAGCATCAGCGGCGGCATGGGAAACCTGCCCCTTTTTTATGGAAATAGGCCTGCTCGTCGTGTCAAAGTGATCGTGGACACATACGATACATGGAGGGCAAAAGCTCTTGTGCAACAACTTTGGGGGGCTTCTCCCGGAGCGGGTACAGTCGGAGACGGGGGGGACCCCGTCTTTTTAACGTGCGCCGCCTTGTTCAAGGCATACTACTGCAAATTGTACGGATACCCATGTTTAACTTGCAATTTGCTTCCAAATAGGTTTTACTTAGTTTTGATAATGGATATGTTAGTATTGCATGTATCGTGTATGCTCTGAAACATGTTCTTGTGAATTACGTGTGAGAGGAAGTGTCCCTAGGTGAGTACCCCACTCAACTTGAAGATTGACCCGGAGAAAGTCCACGAGACTCCAATGGTGGATTTGGCATTTATGGTATTGAAAGCGGCCAATACTCCATATTATTACCGTGACCTGATGAATGAAGTCGCCAAATTGCGCGGCATGTCCGACGAAGAAATTAATGACGTTATCGCTCAGCTATATACTGAAATCAACATTGACGGGCGTTTCGCCTGTGTCGGTACGAATCTGTGGGGCTTGAAGCGTTGGTATCCAGTGGATAAATCCGAAGATACTCTGACAGGCGCCAAGCGTCCTCGTATTATTAATGACGAAGACGATGACGACGAAGAGGACTATCGTGAGGAAGAAGAAATTTACAGCGCCGATGACGACTTCGATGCAGACAGTGAAGACGAGGATGGCGAAGAAGAGCTGTTCGACGGTGAAGATGATGATAGTGATGAAGACGTGGTTATAGACGATGAAGACCTCAGTGATGAGGAAGATACAGAAGATGAAAATGACGACGAGTCGACGGAAGAAGACGATGATTCGCTTCGTTAAGATCAGGCTGTAAGGGGAGATGTATTCTCCCCTTTTTCATGACCATTTTCTTGAAACTGCCTTCTGATTTGAAGCTTTCAGGTGGATTCCCTCCAATCTTGTTCAATGGGCAAATTAACATAGATAACTTCCTTGACAGCGGATTGGACACGGGGTAAACTATTGCTTGGGCTTATGATTGATTCACTTATATGTTTGCTTTTTGTATAAAAGTGCCCCGTACTACGGGAGTGCTTTTTTGTTTTTTATAGGGTGTTTGCACTCATGAAAGAGGGCTAAGGGCGGCGGGCATGGAAAATGATTCCGCTGCCTTCTTCATGGATGATAATCCGTGTAAACGGGTTACGATAACATCATAATGTCGCCTGAATTTTGGACTTTATTTAGGAGGGTTTTAAACAGTGACAAAGTATATTTTTGTGACAGGCGGGGTTGTGTCTTCCTTGGGCAAAGGGATTACGGCAGCTTCACTGGGAAGGCTTCTGAAGAACAGGGGACTGAAGGTAACGATTCAAAAATTCGATCCTTACCTTAATGTCGATCCAGGGACGATGAGCCCTTACCAGCACGGTGAAGTGTTTGTAACGGATGACGGTGCGGAAACGGATCTCGACTTGGGACACTATGAGCGCTTTATTGATATTAATCTGTCCAAGAACAGCAATGTCACGACAGGCAAGGTATACTCCAGCGTAATCAGCAAAGAGCGTCGCGGGGAGTATTTGGGCGGTACGGTGCAGGTTATTCCTCATATTACGAACGAAATCAAGGAGCGCGTGTATCGTGCAGGCCGTGAAGCGGGTTCGGACGTAATTATTACAGAAATCGGCGGTACCGTGGGCGATATCGAGAGCTTGCCATTTTTGGAAGCGATCCGTCAGCTCAAAAGTGAGGTTGGACGTGAGAATGTAATGTACATTCACGTAACCCTCATTCCTTATATTAAAGCTGCTGGTGAGGTTAAAACCAAACCAACTCAGCACAGTGTAAAAGAACTGCGCAGCATCGGCATTCAGCCGAATGTCATTGTTTGCCGTACAGAGCATGAACTTTCCTCCGATATGAAGGCCAAAATCGCGCTGTTCTGCGATATTGATGCTAACGCAGTGGTAGAATGCCGCGATGCGTCGACCTTGTACGAGGTTCCACTGAACCTGCGTGAAGAAGGCTTGGACGAGATCGTAGTTAATCACCTCAAGCTGACAACACCTGCACCGGATATGACGGAGTGGGAAGGGCTTGTTGAACGGATCAGAAAGCTGGATAAAACGGTTGAAATCGCCATTGTTGGTAAATACGTTGCACTGCATGATGCTTATTTAAGTGTGGTCGAATCCCTTTCACACGCCGGATTTGACGCCAATGCGGATGTGAAAATCCGTTGGGTGAACGCAGAAGAAGTAACGGACGAGAACGTAGCGGACATGCTGGGCGGCATTGGCGGTATTCTCGTACCTGGTGGCTTCGGCGATCGCGGAATTGAAGGTAAAATCAGCACCATCCGTTATGCACGCGAACAGAAAATCCCGTTCTTCGGTATTTGTCTTGGCATGCAGGTATCTGTCATTGAGGTTGCCCGTTCCCTGGCTGGTCTCGAAGGAGCCAACAGCTCGGAAATCAATCCAACTACGGATTACCCGGTCATCGACTTGCTGCCTGACCAAAAGGACATCGAAGATATGGGCGGCACGATGCGTCTCGGATTGTATCCGTGCAAACTGACGGAAGGTTCGCTGGCTTCGGCTTGTTACAACGATGAGCTGGTATATGAAAGACACCGTCATCGGTATGAATTCAATAACGAATATCGTGAAGTTATTGAAAAAGCAGGTCTTCGCATTTCCGGTACTTCACCGGACGGACGTTTGGTGGAAATTGTGGAACTGCCTGAGCATCCATGGTTCCTGGCGGTACAATTCCATCCGGAATTTACTTCCCGTCCGAACCGTCCACAGCCGTTGTTCCGTGAATTTGTTAAGGCGGCATTGCATCTTCAAGGCTAATGCTGCGGCCTGTAAGACCTCCTCAGGGAGGTCTTTTTTTTATTCCACGCTTCCTGATTATGAAAGAATATTCCACAATTATGTATAAGGGAAGGATTTTCTTTTTGCAGGAGCGAATATAGTTTAGGGTATGGGACGGATATTGTACGTCATCGGACGCTGTTATAGCGATAGCTGCATGGTCCTCGTTTTAAGATCTTAGGAGGTTAAAACATTGGAAAAGAAAAAAGTGTTAATCGTCGATGACCAGAATGGAATACGAATTTTGCTGATGGAAGTGTTCGGAAGTGAGGGTTACGAGACCTTTCAGGCAGCAAACGGAAAAATTGCACTTGAAATTGTTGAAAAGGAACCGCCTGATCTGGTTCTGCTCGATATGAAAATTCCGGGTATGGACGGACTTGAAATCTTGAAGCATCTAAAGACCATGAATCCCAATATCAAGGTTATTATGATGACAGCTTATGGAGAACTGGACATGATTAAAGAGGCGACGGAACTGGGAGCACTCATGCACTTTACCAAGCCCTTTGATATTGATGAAATGCGAATCGCCGTAAACAAGCAACTCAGGGGTGACGGAACGAGTCACTTTGGTTGAAAACTCTGTTAACACAACAGGGTTTTTTGTTTGTGTTTATGGGAAATACTGAAAGTAAATCCTCTCCTTATACAATTCTATGAAAAAACGGCGTCCTGGGCGTGATTTTCGTATGTGTTGATGTGCAAAAGCATGTTTAGTATTTAACATGGGTTGTGGTATAATAAGCCCGTATGTGATGTCGGCTAAAATATAGACAAACCCAAACACCCTTAGGAGGACTGTAACCATGCCATTGGTATCTATGACAGACATGTTGAACAAAGCACTTGAAGGAAAATACGCGGTAGGTCAGTACAACATTAACAACCTGGAGTGGACTCAAGCTATTCTGGGCGCTGCTGAAGAAGAAAAATCCCCGGTAATCCTGGGCGTATCTGAAGGCGCAGCACGTCACATGGGCGGTTTCTACACTGTTGTTAAAATGGTAGAAGGTCTTATTCATGACATGAAAATTACGGTTCCGGTTGCGATCCATTTGGACCACGGTTCCAGCTTTGAAAAATGTAAAGAAGCTATTGATGCTGGTTTCACATCTGTTATGATTGACGATTCCCACAGCCCAATCGACAAAAACATCGAAACAACGAAAAAAGTTGTTGAATATGCACATTCCAAAGGCATTTCCGTTGAAGCTGAAGTTGGAATGGTTGGCGGTCAAGAGGATGATGTTGTAGGTGACGTAATGTACGCGAAGCTTGACGACTGTCTGCGTATCGTTAACGAAACAGGTATCGACACACTGGCTCCTGCACTGGGTTCCGTTCACGGACCTTACAAAGGCGAGCCAAACCTTGGCTTCAAAGAAATGGAAGAGATTTGCAATGCAATCAAACTTCCACTCGTTTTGCATGGTGGTACTGGTATCCCAACGCATGATATCAAAAAAGCAATCTCGCTGGGAACTTCCAAAATCAATGTAAACACAGAGAACCAAATCGTGTTTGCGAAAGTGGTTCGTGAAGTGCTTGCTGAGAAACCGGATGCTTATGACCCACGTACATTTATCGCTCCAGGTCGTGAAGCGATTAAACAAACCGTTATTGGTAAAATCCGTGAGTTCGGTTCCAACAACCAAGCGTAAGAATAAGTTGGTTTACCGTGCATCTGCATGGTTCAATGTATCTCTTGATTGTAATTGTAGTTCTGCACAGAAGATTTGAATCTGTTCAGTTGAATAGTTTGACTTGGAAAGCACACCGCTTAGCCGGTGTCTTTCCATTTTAACCACCAAAAAGTTGAAAGTTTATTATTTGACCGACTGCAAAACAAGTAGGGGGACCCTCAAGCTTATGGAAAAATTGATGATCACCGGTGGACGGCCGCTTCAAGGTACAGTTTCCATCAGCGGTGCCAAAAACAGTGCCATCGCCTTGATTCCCGCCGCCATTCTGGCAGAGTCGGAAGTCATTTTGGACAATTTGCCGCTGTTGAGTGATGTGGCCGTGTATTCCGAGATACTGGAGGAACTTGGTGCAACTGTTGCCTGGGAAGGCAGCCAGATGAGAATAGATCCATCCTCCATTAAATCCATTCCCATGCCGAATGGACCTGTTAAGAAATTACGAGCATCCTATTATATGATGGGAGCCATGCTAGGCAGATTCAAGGAAGCGATCATCGGCTTGCCAGGAGGGTGTAATTTTGAACCCCGGCCCATCGATCAGCATATCAAAGGTTTTGAAGCACTGGGTGCTACGGTTACGAATGAGCACGGTGCTATTCATTTGCATGCCAAAGAGCTGCGCGGTACCAAGATTTATCTGGATGTCAGCAGTGTAGGAGCTACGATTAACATTATGCTGGCGGCCGCACGTGCCAAAGGCGCCACAATTATCGAAAATGCGGCTAAAGAGCCTGAGATTATAGATGTAGCAACCTTGTTAAATTCCATGGGGGCCATTATTAAGGGCGCCGGAACGGAAACGATCCGGATTGAAGGCGTGTCCGAGTTACATGGCTGCCGTCACTCCATCATACCTGACCGCATACAAGCGGGCACATATATGATTGCTGCTGCGGCTACTCGTGGTAATGTTTTGATTGATAACGTAATTCCCAAGCATATGGAGGCCCTCACTGCAAAAATGCAGGAAATGGGTATCGGTATAGAGGAATATGACGAAAGTATTCGTGTTCTAGGCTCGCCTTCATATGAGCATGTTGATGTTAAAGCCTTAATTTACCCCGGATTCGCCACAGACTTGCAATCTCCTATGACCAGTTTGCTTACCCAGGCGCAAGGGGTCAGTGTACTGAGCGATTTTGTGTATAGCAATCGTTTTAAACACGTCCCTGAACTTGTGCGAATGGGGGCTAAAATCCGCGTGGAAGGTCGTTCGGCTATTATTGAGGGCGGCAAGCTAAATGCGGCTAAAGTCAAAGCGGCCGATCTGCGTGCTGGTGCAGCGCTTGTCATTGCCGGACTTACGGTAAGTGAAGGCGTAACCGAGGTGTCAGGTGTCGAATACATCGACCGTGGTTATGATCATCTCGTCTCCAATCTGCGTCTTTTGGGCGCGGACGTATGGCGGCAGACAGAATAACAAACTTCGTACATTTTTTGAACACCCGGATCGGATGAACAATAGAATGGATAGGCTCTATGCAGCCGCTGCATGATACAAGATATAGGTTCATACCTAACATTCTTTTATCGGAAAACCGGAATAATTCGGTATAATCCAAGCAGACGGCTGCATAACTTTATTTGTTTTGGTTAAAATTATGTTAATGGTGTTTATGATATCATTGTCTATCATTTAGTTTTGAATTGACTTAATAATTGAATAGGTGGTTATTATATGGATCTGCAAATTTCCGATCTGGAAGAAATGAAGCTGACCGATCTGTACAAGCTGGCCAAGCAATACCAGATCCCGTACTACGGAACGCTCAAGAAGAAAGAATTAGTTTTTGCCATCCTGCGTGCACAAGCCGAGAAGAGCGGATTGATGTTTATGCAGGGGGTTCTGGAAATACTTCCTGAAGGTTACGGCTTTCTGAGGCCGATTAATTATCTCCCGAGTACCGAAGATATTTACATCTCTGCTTCACAAATCCGCAAGTTTGATTTGAGAACGGGCGATCTAGTATCCGGTAAATGCCGGACTCCGAAAGAAAATGAACGATATTTTGGATTGCTTCAAGTTAACGCCGTCAATGGAAGAAGTCCTGAACAAGCTGCTGAGCGGCTACATTTCCCTGCACTGACTGCACTTTATCCACAAACCAAGTTAGTTCTTGAAACTACCCCCAATAATTTGTCTACGAGAATAATGGATATATTGGCCCCTGTCGGACTTGGACAGCGTGGACTCATTGTGGCACCTCCCAAAGCTGGTAAGACACTTCTCCTCAAAGAAATTGCCAATAGCATTTCTACCAACAATCCCGAGATTGAGCTGTTTGTCTTGTTGATTGATGAACGTCCGGAAGAAGTGACCGATATGCAGCGTTCTGTTAAAGGTGAAGTTGTTGCTTCCACTTTTGATGAACTGCCTGAGAACCATATCAAGGTAGTGGAATTGGTTCTAGAGCGTGCCCTTCGCCTCGTAGAGCATAAAAAAGACGTGGTTATCCTGCTGGATAGCATTACTCGTCTTGCACGTGCCTACAACTTGGTTATTCCAGCTTCCGGTCGTACGCTTAGTGGGGGTATTGATCCAGGGGCATTCCACCGTCCGAAACGCTTTTTTGGTGCGGCGCGGAATGTGGAAGAGGGCGGAAGTCTTACCATTTTGGCCACAGCGCTCATTGATACGGGATCGCGGATGGATGACATTATCTATGAAGAGTTTAAAAGTACAGGCAATATGGAGCTTCATTTGGACCGCAAGCTTGCGGAACGCCGCATATTCCCGGCTATTGATATTCGTCGCTCCGGTACCCGGCGTGAGGAAATGTTGTTAGGCAAGGAAGAATTGGATACCATTTGGGCCATTCGTAAAAATATGACGGAAAGCCACGATTTTGTGGAAGGCTTCCTAAAGAAATTGCGGAACAGCAGCAACAACGCAGAGTTTTTGGCCTCGTTTGATACAACGGCACCGTCCAGCGGATCACAAAGCAGCTCAAGCACTCCGCAACGGAGAACCACGCGTTCCACCGCAGCATCGGTTCCAGCTTCAACCAACTAAGACCAGCAGCATAGCTACCCTGAATAACAATGATCAGCCTATGGATAATCGTAATTTCCATGATAGGTATTTATCTGTTCCTCAAGCACGCAGCCGTCACGGTTCGATTGGTTTCAGGCGTGCGTTTGACGGAACGAAAGGAGCTCCACAATGTATTTGGTGTATGCCGACGAAAAAGGCAATGTATATGATCATGCTTCTTTGTATGGGCTTGCCCGCAGTGCGGACATGATTGTCGAAATCATGGAAGATGAGCTTATTCCGCTACCGGAAGGAGCTACGCTGGTAAGTCTGCCCAACACACGCCCGGTCGGTATGAACCCTGAATCTGGGGAAATGGTTTCCTTGCCAGGCGATATGCAGGCAGTGGGGGCTTTGTTACCTCAAGGCTTTACACGCTTGTGCCTGCCAGGGTATGTGAAGACCGACAAGGAGTATAAGCTCCCCTTGTTCGGCTATTCGGCCGTGGTCTGGAAAGATGGAGCTTTCTATGTAACGGCAGAGCAGAGTGATAATCCGTCCAAATGGAATCCGGAAAACTGTGATCGCCACGAGGTAAAACAGGGCGTGCAGCGGATGACAGAGCAGTACCCGGAAAATCGGCTGTACCAACATTTGTCCAACTGTGCCTTAGGCTATGAGTGTCTTACTTCCTCGAACACGTTCCTGAATCGCTGGGAGGGTGGAGTTCCGGTATCTTACTCTTGTAATGCCGGATGCTTTGGCTGCATATCGGAACAGCCGGATGACAGTGGTTTTGTATCCCCTCAGACGAGAATGAACTTCCGCCCTCGTGTCGATGAGATTGTGGAAGTCATGTTGGAGCATTTGAAAACACCGGAGTCCATTATTAGTTTTGGTCAAGGGTGTGAAGGTGAGCCTTCTACTCAGGCCAAGTTGATTATTGATTCGATCAAAGAGGTCCGTTCCGTTACAGATATGGGGTACATCAATATCAACACGAATGCAGGCTTGAACGATCATATCCGGGGAATCGTAGATGCTGGACTTGATCTGATGCGGGTCAGCACGATTAGCGCGCTGGACGATCATTACAATGCGTATTACAAGCCGCGTGGTTACACGTTAGCCAATGTGGAAAAATCACTTCGTTATGCTTCCGAGCAGGGTGTATATACGTCGATTAACTATTTGATTTTTCCGGGCGTGACAGACCGTGAGGAAGAAATCGAAGCGATGATTGAGTTTGCCAAACGCACAAAGCTCAAGCTTATTCAGATGCGCAATCTGAATATTGATCCTGAAAGCTATCTGGAGCTGATTCCACCTGCTCAGGGAGAGATTCTTGGCATGAAACAAATGCTTGAGATTTACCGGGAGGAACTGCCCGATATTGTTATCGGGTCTTACACCCACGTACCGCCTCAAGGGCTGGCGCGTCCTAAATTTGCCAAGGCCTAAAACGGTCAATAGCGGGTTGAACTGCACCTGTTTTAAGCCATTTTTGGATACACAAAAGAGTTGTTGAAACGCTCATATCCAGGTGCTATAATGTGAACATGTGTTCATACAACTCTGGGCTGATAGGACGTTCAGGGCGGAAAGAGGTGAAAGTTCAATGCAACAAGCTATTCAACCGAAATTTAACGTAACTAATGTCACTTGTGCTTGCGGAAATACGTTTGAAACCGGTTCTGTGAAAGGTTCTCTGCGCGTGGAGATTTGCTCCGCTTGCCACCCATTCTTCACAGGGAAGCAGAAATTCCTTGATGCTGGCGGCCGTGTGGATCGTTTCAAAAAGAAATACGGTATCTAATCGATTACCGCAGGTTATAAAGTTATTAGAGCCTTCTGCTATTGCAGAGGGCTCTTTTTGTTATGGATGTTTGCTTTTTGTGCGGCCTTGAGATATACTTATTTTCACCGTGCTAGATGGGGAGGTAGCGGTGCCCTGTAACTCGCAATCCGCTATAGCGAGGTTGAATTCCTGTTAGAGGTGTTGTTGATGTGAGGCTGGTCCCTGCGCACAATGTTGACGGTTGGGTCCTCCGCAATGAGTACTTGTGAACCTGGTCAGGTCCGGAAGGAAGCAGCCATAAGCGAGCGCACTCTTGTGCCGGAGGGTGGCCTAGCCCGAGTTGTTGTTCAGGATTGCCGCTCGGATCACAACGATCAATAACAGGTGCACGGTATATATTAGGAATTAGAACATCTTGGCAGTCATTGCGAAGATGTTTTTTTGTGTTTATAAATTGGAAGGTGTCCGGTTTAGATTCGGACGGGAGTATAGTATAATGAAGTGAACATTAATGTTCATGAAAGTGAATGGGAAAGAGGGTAACGCGCCTTGGAACATATAGCGTTGTACCGTGCTTGGCGGCCTCAGTCGTTCAAGGACATGGTAGGACAACAGCATATTATCCAGACATTGCAGAATGCCATCCGCGAAAATCGCACGTCCCATGCCTACCTGTTCAGCGGTCCGCGAGGAACAGGTAAGACGAGTGCGGCCAAAATTTTGGCCAAGGCAATTAACTGTGAGCATGGACCGGCGCCGGAGCCTTGCAACGAATGCGAAGCCTGTAAACGGATCACGACCGGAGCGGTCATGGATGTACAGGAGATTGACGCAGCCTCCAACCGGGGCGTTGAAGAGATTCGTGATTTGCGCGATAAAGTCAAATATGCGCCGACGGAAGTACGGCACAAGGTTTATATCATCGATGAAGTGCACATGCTGACGACGGAAGCGTTCAATGCGTTGCTTAAGACGCTGGAAGAGCCGCCGCCACACGTGATGTTCATATTGGCCACGACAGAACCTCACCGGATTCCAGCGACGATCATTTCACGTTGTCAGCGTTTTGACTTCCGGCGGGTATCGTTGGAAGAGCAGACAGAACGGCTTGATCTTATATGTCGACAGGAGAACATACAGGCTGATGCGGATGCACTACAGTACATTGCGCGTCTGTCAGATGGCGGAATGCGAGATGCGGTTAGCGTTTTGGATCAGATATCCTCGTTTACAGACGGTCGGGTTACCTATCAGCAGGTGCTGGATATGACGGGAGGCATTGCGTCCGAGCAATTTGGTAAGCTTGCCTTGGCGTTGCTGAAAGAAGACGTGGGCACGGTGCTCCAAATGATCGAGAACTTTATGCAAGAAGGTAAAAGCGCAGATAAATGCATGGAAAATCTGCTGTACTATTTCAGGGATCTGCTTATGATTAAGATGGTGCCGCAGGCAACTAAAATGACAGAGCGCGTGCTGGAGCCGGAGCAGTTCAAGGAAGTGGCAGAAGCTTTTACCAAGGAGCAGCTCTTCAGCATGATCGACACGCTTAATCGCTATCAGAGCGAGATGAAGTATGCCGTTCAGCCGCAAACCTTGTTTGAGGTAGCTCTATTGAAGCTGTGCAGCATTCCCGGGGAAGCTGGAGTTGCTGCTCAGCCGACCGCACAGCATTCCGGCGCTGCTGCTGCCAATCAGGAAGATGTAGCCATTTTGAAGCGCCAGCTTGCCGAGCTTGAGAAGAAGCTGGAACGCGCGTTGCAAGGCGGATTGGCTGCCGGGGCAGGGCAGGATGCATCGTCGGGGAGCCGTCAGGCCCCCGGGGGGCGCGCTCCCGCTCCGCGGATTTCAGCGCCAGTCAAGCTCCCTTCCCAGTTGGATCGCTATATCGCCGAGAAATCGGGAGAGGCATTTGCGGCAGCGGGGCGTAAGTGGAGCCAAATTTTGCAGGGAGTCAAAGAAGCGAAAGTCACAGTTCATGCATGGTTTATGGACGGCGAGCCAGTGTCTGTATTAGAGGATAGCGTGCTCGTAGCGTTTAAGAACAACATTCACCGTGAAACTACTGAAAAGCCTGCCAACAAGCAGGTCATTGAGAAGGTTCTGCACGAACAGTTGGGCCATCCCTATCGTCTTGTGACGATGATGCAAAAGGATTGGAATGCTGCGATTGAAGGAGTTCCCGACCAGCCTGCCGAAGAATTTCAACTGGAGCAGGAGCATGACGCGCCGGGAAATTCCAAGGAGCCCTGGATTGATGAAGCTATTGAACTTTTCGGGGAAGATCTGGTAGTTATAAAGGATTAAAATCAAAGTGCCTGGATGTATACTTCATTAAAGGAGATGATTGAAATGAACAATATGAACCAAATGATGAAGCAAGTGAAAAAAATGCAGGAGCAAATGCTGAAAGCCCAAGAGGAGCTTGGTGGAAAAGTAATTGAAGGCACTTCCGGCGGCGGTGTTGTGACTGTAGAGGTAAACGGACATAAAAAAGTGCTTTCCATCACAATCAAACCTGAGGCTGTAGATCCTGATGATGTGGAAATGCTGCAAGATCTCGTGTTGACTGCGGTCAACGATGCTTTGTCCAAAGCAGATGAACTGGCTAATGATGATATGGGTAAATTTACAGGCGGTATGAAAATTCCAGGCTTGTTCTAGACTGTGCATAAAGGAGAAACACACTATTGTATTATCCGGAGCCGATTGCAAAGCTGATTGATGCATTTACGCGCCTGCCGGGAGTGGGGCCGAAGACGGCCGCCCGGTTGGCTTTTCACGTACTGAAAATGAAGGAAGACGATGTGATTGATTTTGCCAAAGCACTGGTCAGTGTGAAACGCAATCTTCACTTCTGTTCCGTCTGCGGCAATATTACGGACACGGACCCTTGTCGGATCTGTCAGGATAAGACGAGGGATGCTTCCGTCATTTGTGTTGTTCAGGATTCCAAGGATCTGGTAGCTATGGAGCGCACCAAAGAGTTTAATGGCTCCTACCATGTGCTTCATGGGGCAATCTCTCCTATGGAGGGAATTGGTCCTGAGGATATCAAGCTCAAGGAATTATTGAACAGGCTCAGTGATGAACGCATCAAAGAACTGATTTTGGCTACGAATCCGAACATTGAAGGAGAAGCGACGGCCATGTACATTTCCAGGCTGGTGCGTCCTTTTGGAATCAAGGTTACTCGTATTGCTCACGGATTGCCGGTAGGCGGGGATTTGGAGTATGCCGATGAGGTTACGCTGTCCAAAGCGCTGGAAGGCCGCAGAGAGCTGAACTAATAAGTACAACTATACGTTATAGATATTTTTAGTGACGATAAATCTTATGGATTTTCTCGACACATTGGGGAGCCGTTATGGCTCCTTTTTATTTTGTGATGATATGGCTGGTATGGATGGTTCCAGTTCTAAGTTTGTCCTCTGTTAAATAAGTATGAATAAGGTAGTCTTACAGACTGTGCACATAATTCAGCTTGTGAGGAGGATGAATGGATGTGGGAACGGGTGAAGCAAAATTTTCGTCGACAAGAGCACGGCAAATCGGAAGCAGAACATCGTCAGGAGTTGTTTGCCCAGATTCGGGCTTCGCACGCGGAATGGTCAAGAGCGCATCGATTATTTCATGAAGCTACAGGCGAGGACGAAATCGACTATGCCATTTTTGTTCTGGAAGCTGCGGAGCGTAAATATCAGATACATTTAAAATGTGCCAAACAGCAAGGGTTGCATCGTTTCCACCTGCCCGCAGATGAACCAGGGTATGCCAATGACGCAGATCGTGTTCATAAACGGAGAGCCTAATGAGAAGTGCTGTCTGGCTTGTTCTGATTGCTTGCGTTGTGGTGCTGTCATATCTAATCCTCAAAAAACGTCTGGGTATTGGCTGGCTTACTGTGTTTGGGGCACATATGGCTCTGGCGGCAATTGCGCTGTATGTCATTAATTACTCGGGGTGGGTCACGCAGGTGTATATCCCGATTAATCCGGTGACGATGGGGGCTGTAACGGTATTGGGGTTGCCTGGAATTGCGCTTTTACTGGGATTAAAAATGATATTGTTCGGACAGGCTATGTGAGTGTGTATAGAGTTTAATCAAGGAACAAGGATTGTTTAATATGCGGAGTTCTCTGGTAAGGGTAAGCGAAAAAATGCTTTTTTTTTAAAATATAGTTGACGGCGATTTCAATTGTATGATACATTAATTCTCGGCCCTTAAAGCCCGGGAATTTTTTTGTGAGAACAACGCTGAAATGAAATTGAAAAATAATTTTAAAAAAGTGTTGACTTAAATCCCGAATGTGTGTTATATTAATCAAGTCGCCGCTGAGATGCGGTGGTGAAACAAAGCAAGAGAATATGAAGGTTTGATCTTTGAAAACTGAACAACGAGTGAGTAAACCGCGAAGGTTTCGGACATGCCGCAAGGCTGAACGGAGCTGGAGCAAAAAGAGATATTTTATCTCGTCAGTTTCAAAATGAGCATATCGCTCTTTCTATAAACCAGCTTCGGTTGGTCTTTAATGGAGAGTTTGATCCTGGCTCAGGACGAACGCTGGCGGCGTGCCTAATACATGCAA
>JBEUOG010000022.1:0-95817 GCA_040544055.1 Paenibacillus sp. PvR008 | reverse complement strand
CCAGGATCAAACTCTCCATTAAAGACCAACCGAAGCTGGTTTATAGAAAGAGCGATAAGCTCATGTTGAAACTGACGAGATAAAATATCTCTTTTTGCTCCAGCTCCGTCCAGCCTTGCGGCATGTTCGAAACCTTCGCGGTTCACTCACTCGTTGTTCAGTTTTCAAAGATCAAACATTTCTTTTCCGCTGACTCAGCTCGTCGCCTTATCAACTCTTATATCTTATCATGTCCGAACCAACTTTGCAAGCATTTTTTAAAATCTTTTTTTGTAACACTCGCTCGCAACATTGTATTTCTTGGCCGGAATTAGAATATATCATACTAGATATTTAAATGCAACCTTTTTTATTAAATTGTTTATAACCTCCCGTATTACTCATTACAATTCAATTCAAAGTCTGATTTTCCTTTAATATTAATGATTTGACAAGGAAAGGATGGGTAAACATGATAAGAGAACGCCCTCGCCATAACCACCTACCCTCTAATAGAGAATAGACAGATATTACAGAACTCCATTTTAATGGTTTACATGAAATCTTCAGCAAGTCACAAACCACACAAAAGAAATTTTGTTTCATATGACATTAGCTGATGATTAATTATAACAGTATAGAGGAGTAGATCTTGTAATGAAGCAACGAAGACGAACATGGACGAGAAATATGTTTTTTGTCATCTCTTGCTTACTACTTGTCGTTATCTCTGGGTTTGTTTATGAGTGGATTGCATCCAAACAGGATAAATTGCAATACCCTCCTCTGGGGAAAATGGTCGACGCCGAGGGCTATCGGCTTCATATTCACAAACTTGGTAGCGGCTCTCCGACGATACTGCTTGAATCGGGGAGCGGGGAAAGCAGCCTGTCCTGGAGAGATATTCCCGAAAAGCTGTCATCATTCGCCACCGTTGTATCCTATGACCGGGCAGGCTATGCCTGGAGCGAGGAAGCTGCTACTCCACGAACCGGGGAAAACATCGTTCGAGAGCTTCATCTCGCCTTAAAGAATACAGACATCCAGCCTCCTTATATCCTTGTGGGCCATTCTCTCGGGGGCATGTACTCAAGGCTGTATGCACAAACGTACAGAGATGAGGTAGCAGGATTGGTCCTTGTGGATGCTAGGCCTGAGAATGACGCCCGCCGGACAAATGAGATTTATGCCAAGGAACGACCTAAGGTCAATCCCTCGCCGTTCATATCCATTCTACTAGAAAGGACAGGAGCTTTTCGTCTGTTCCCTAATTTTATGCTAGCTGGTCGTGTAGAATATCAGGATAGAAAAGCGTTTGTGAATATTGTCGCTTCCCCCAAATACTTTCGATCTGTTGCCGAGGAGGGGAATCTGGCGAACACAACCGAAAATGCCATACGCGGTCAGCATTTGGGAAATCTCCCTGTGCGTGTGATTGCCCGGGGCATTCAACAAAATTTGACTCAGTTCGGTATTAGTAAACGTGGAAATGATCAGATCGAACAAAGTTGGCAAATGGGACAGCGCGAGATGCTTAAGATCTCTACAAACAGCAAATTTGTTGTTGCTAAGAAGAGCGAGCATATGATTATCCATGATCAACCAGAGCTTGTCATTCAGGTAATCCGTGAGCTCATCTCCAATATCAATCACCCTCAACCAACCGTTTCTAAAACAAACACAGATGATTAGGGGCTTTTGATGGTTGCATAAAACTCAAAAAGACGCCCGGGTTCCTTCTATATAAAGGAACCCGGGCGTCTTTGCTGCCCAACACTTATTCTCGTTGATTGATCTTAGGACAAAATGGACTTATTTTCAGGTGATGCTTCTGCGACCTTGCGAAGGATCTGTCTCAGTACTTTAGCATTTTCGCCAACATAACCGGAATCAAGCAGCACATCGTGCGTACCGATGACTCCGTACTCCTCGTATTGACCAAGCGTCGTCTGTTGCCATAGCAGTTTATCTGATGATGTCACCGGACCGATGCTATCGTCTTCTGCAATCAAGGCATGGATATTCGCTCGAACTTCACCCGCGTTAATAAGCTCATTGCGGTAGATGGAGTAGATCAACATTTTGTCTTTGACTCGCTCCCTGTCAGATGGTTCGGCCAAGAATGCTTTGTACTGATCCCCAATGCTGTCCAGCACCGCCTCGACGATCTCTTCAAGCTGCTCCGGCGTCGATTCATCCTTGGACATCTTTCTCATAGCATCCACCATAATGATGTCGCTGACATGGTGACCTCGGCTTTCCATGGCTTTGGCCACCTCGAAGGCTAGATTTCCTCCAAGTGAGTATCCCAGGAAGACATATGGTCCTTCAGCCTGAATACCCACGATGGCATCCCTGTATCGATCCAGCATGTCTTGACCCTGGAAACGATCGCCGATGAATTCCAGCCCGTATACCTCGCAATGTCCTTCCAGCTCCTTAGCCATCTCATAGTACCCCAGAGAGTAGCCGACCCGAGGAGGGAAGCAAAACACTTTGAGCGTTCCTTTCCCTGGGAAGTGGATAATTTCCATTTCTTCTTCGTCAGGAGCATCTTTTGCCCGCAGCTTGGAAATTTCATGTGCCATTTCTTCCACAGTCGGAAGATTGAACACGAGCTGCATCGGGAGCTGGACACCCATCCCGGACGAGATCTTCTGGATCAATCCCAATACTTTCAGGGAATGACCCCCAAGTTCAAAGAAATGATCTTTGACTCCGATTTCCTGCACGCCGAGTACCTCGGACCAAATCTGCGCCAGTTCTACTTCTGTCTGCGTACGCGGCGGGATATACTCCGCTGTGCTCCGCAGGAGTGCTTCTGGTGCCGGCATCGCTTTGCGATCCAATTTGCCATTCGGATTCAGCGGCATATGTGCCAACTGTACGAAAGCAGACGGAATCATGTAGCTCGGCAGCTCGCTGGCCAGTGCCTCGCGTAACACGCCCGCTGCAAGCCCCTCCTCAGCCACAAAGTACGCGCAAAGCTGAGTACTTCCAGTTGCATCAGCCAGTGCAAGAACGACTGCTTCCTGCACAGATGGCACTCTAAGAATTTGTGCTTCCACTTCTCCCAGTTCAATGCGATAACCCCGGATTTTTACCTGGTGATCGATCCGTCCCAAATACTCAATATTCCCGTCTGGCAGCCATCGGGCCAAATCGCCCGTCCGGTAAATCCGTGCTCCCGATTTGTACGGGTGAGGAATGAACTTCTCTGCCGTCAGGTCCGGCTGGTTGAAGTACCCTCGCGCTACCCCTTCGCCTGCAATGCAGAGTTCTCCCGGTACACCCACAGGTGATACCTGAGCAGCACTGTCCATCATCCATACTTGGACGTTAGCGTACGGTTTACCGATAGGCACATACGTTAGAGCAGCAGTCTCAAGGCTCGTTGTATATCGGGTCGCATATACGGCCGCTTCGGTAGGACCATAGATGTTCTCCAGCACTGCGTATGGAGATACTTTATAGTACTCTTCCACAAGTTTGGCAGGCAGCGTCTCGCCGCAGGCAAACAGGTATTTCAAAGTAAGGAATCCTTGGCTGCCGCTTTCTTTCAAATATTGAACAAGAACACTGAGCATCGACGGCACCAGATTGAGATGCGTGATACGGCTCGTATCCACGGCCTCCAGCAGTGCCACCGGATCTTTGTCCACGCCCTGCGGCAGGATCACGAGGGTTCCCTGCCCAAAGAACCAGCAGAACAGCTCCGGCACGGAGAAGTCAAATGTGAATGTCGTTTTAAGCAGGAATCGGTCGCCTGCCAACATCGGATATTCAGCTTCCAACTGGCTCAGCGTATGGACGGCAGAGCGATGCTCAATCATTACACCTTTCGGCTTGCCCGTTGAACCTGACGTGTAAATGATATACGCCAGATGCTCCGGCCCCGCGAGTGGCTCCAGATTCGAGTCATCCGCATGATACGCCTGCGGGTCATCAAGTGCCAGGAGCGTGCCAGCAAACGGAAAACGATCTTTGAGATGATTTTTCGTCAGCAGAAGCTTCGCACCCGAATCCTCCAGCATGTGGCGAATACGATCTTCCGGGAATTCTGGGTCAATCGGTACATAGGCCCCACCCGCTTTTAGAATGGCATGGATGCCGATGATCATCTCAAGCGAACGTTCAACCATGATGCCGACTGGCTCGTCCGGTCTGACCCCTTGGGCACGCAACGTACGTGCGAGGCGGTTCGCCTGCTGATGAAGTTCTCCGTAGGTAAGCTTCGTTTCGCCATAGATAAGTGCTGTACGATCCGGTGTGAGCGCCGCTTTTTCCTCAAATATGCCGTGAAGGGTCTTCTCACGCGGATAAGGAGCTGCTGTATCGCCCCACACCTCTATAATCTGCGATTTCTCTTCCGGCGTGATCAGCTCCAGCTCATCAATGCGGATGGCAGGATGAACAGATATATTTTCCAGAATTTTCATTAAGTGCCCTTGAATCCGTTCCACGCTCTCCTGATCATAGACACGGGCATTGTAACGGTACAAGAACTCCATATTACGGCCCGGCAGCACAATGAGGTTAAAATCATAATTCGTCTGTTCAAACATCTGAACATCCGTAATTTTGTATTCAGCCTCTTCACTGGCAATTTTCTCTTCCAGATGCTCCTCTACCGGGTAATTCTCGAATACCATAATATGAGAAATTAAATCTTGCTTCTGTTCGCTCTGTGCTTGAATCTCATAGAGCGGATAGGAATCGTAAGCATGTCCTGCCAAATATAATTCCTGCTGTCTTTTCATCACATGGGAGAACGTATCGCTTCCCTCTGCCTGTACCCGAACCGGAACCGTATTAATGAAGAGACCGATCATACTTTCGATACCGGGAATCTCGGCAGGTCTTCCCGATACCACACTTCCGAAGACGACATCCTGACTTCTATTGTAGCGCTGCAACACGATTCCCCAGGCTGCTTGCATCAGCGTGTTCATCGTTACCTGGTTCTGCTTGGCCACTTGTTCCAGCCGCTCGGTTAGTTCCGCATCCAACGTGAATACAAGCTTCTCCGATACGTAGGCTTCCGCTTTTGCTAGTGGCTGTGCTATCGCCTGCGGCAGCTTCGTCTGCTGTTCGTAGCCTTCTAGATACCCTCTCCAATAAGAGGATGCCTCTTCCTCACCTTGCTCCTCCAGCCAATGAATATACTGGCTGTACGATACAGCAGCAGGAAGTTCAGGCTCCCTCTGCTCACGCAGAACCCCGTACGTTTCAAACACTTCCTGAAGCACAAGAGGCATACACCAGCCATCCAAAATGATGTGATGAGAGCTCCACAGCAAATGGTAAGCCTCTTGTGCCGTCCGTAGAATGGTCACACGCAGCAATGCTCCTTCGGCAAGATCAAAGCCTCTTGCTTTGTCCTGAGCAGTATAAGCTTCAAGACGCGCTTCAATTTCACCGGGTTCCAGCTCGTGCAGGTCCTCGTATACGAAGTCACACGCTCTTTCTTTGAACACAATCTGTATAGGGAAATCGCCCCATCCGGCATGGAAATTCGTTCTCAATATGGCATGCCGTTTCATCAGATGCTTTAAGCTACGTTTGAAATCCTCAGGATAGAATGCTCCGTGAATTTCAAATTTGGCCTGTTCAAAGTAGACTTCCGAATGAGGCTCCAGCAAGCTGTGGAACAACATTCCCTTTTGCATCGGTGTCAGTTTATACATATTTTCAATGCTGCCGATATGCCGTGTATGCTCTTCCAGCTCCTCGATTTTTTCCAGGCTGATATCTTTGAGGAGTACATCACTTGGTGTAAGTTCCGTTCTTTCCTTGCGTACACAATGTCCAATGACTTCGCTGAGACGGTCCTTCAGGATGCCGACAAACTTCTCTACCGACTCCGTGTGGAACTGCTGACGGTTATAGCTGACCGAAAGTTGAAGTCGTCCTTCGGCAATCAGTCCATTAATGTTCAATGCCTGATGCTGTACCATCTGCTCACTGACCTCAGATCCTACCGAGTAAGGGGATACCTCCATCGTCCCCCCCGCAAGATCCTGGTCGAACTGTCCCAGGTAGTTGAAGATAATCTCCGGTTCAGCCGAGAAGGAGGAGACATCGGATACGTCGCTCAAATATTTCAAAATACCATATCCGACACCTTTGTTAGGAATACGACGCAAGCCTTCCTTGACACGCTTGATTCTAGCGCCGATCTCCAATTCCCCTTCCATCTCAAGGGCGACAGGGTATTGACTTGTAAACCAGCCTATAGTACGAGTGATATCCAGTTCAGGTACAACAGGCTCCCGTCCATGTCCTTCCAGAAGGATGCCTATACGTTCGATCCCCGTCCACTCGTGAACAGCCATGCCGAGTGCCGTCAGGAGCAAATCGTTAACTTCCGTGTTGTAAGTGCGGTTCGCCTCTTTCAGGAACTGCTCTGTCTCTTC
Source organism: Paenibacillus sp. PvR008 (assembly GCA_040544055.1). GTDB lineage: Bacteria > Bacillota > Bacilli > Paenibacillales > Paenibacillaceae > Paenibacillus. The sequence continues at coordinate 89,422 of JBEUOG010000022.1, read as the reverse complement.
TGGTGACCATCTCACCGTAACAGTCTCGCTGTCCTTGATGAGAAGAGCGTCGTCTACCTTGTCTTTTGGAAGAGGGGCGAAGCCATCTCCTTCTACCTCTGCCCAATAGCTGCGTTCTTGTTCAGCCTCCGGACTGTTCGCATATTGTGTGATTCCCTGGGCCCATGCACGGTACGAATCCGTCTTCTGCGGAAGCTTGACAGCTTCTCCGCGTGCTGCCTGCTCGTAGCCTTCCTGCAGGTCCTCAAAGAGGATGCGCCAGGATACGCCATCAACAGCCAGATGATGAATAACGATTAACAGATGTTCGCCTTCCGCGCAGCGGAACAGGCCCAATCTTAAGAGAGGTCCATTACCGAGAGAGATGCTGCGCTGAATGGCTTCCGCACCTGCTTCTATTACCGAAGCCGGGTCTGTTTTATCCCGCAGATCGTGGATCTGAAGGCTATAAAGCTCACCCTCACCTAAGCTGCGGTTCCAGGCTTCAAAGCCCCGCTCTCCTTGGCGGAACACCAGTCGCAGTGCATCATGATGTTCTGCAATTTTCCGAACAACCTTGGCGAGCGCATCAGTATTGAAGCCTTCCCGTCTGTACAACATGACCGACTGATTAAAGTGGTGCAGGTCCGTCGACTGCTCGTCGAAAAATCTACGCTGGGCAGGTCCCGGTCTTACCGCTCCGTGTACCTCGCTCTGATCTGCAATTCGGCTGACTGCATTAACGCGCTGGGCCAGCTCAGCAATGGTTGGATAGCCGAACAAATCCTTCATCTCAAGTTTATAGCCTGCGTGGAGAAGCCTTGATGATACTTGAATCGATTTGATCGAGTCGCCTCCGAGCTCAAAGAAATTGTCATGGATGCCGACAAGCGGCACACCTAGCACACCTTGCCAGATCGAAGCCAAAATGTTCTCCACATCCGTCCGCGGAGCGGTAAAGGCCGCACCCGCTTTCACACCCGAGCTTGGTTCAGGCAGTGCCTTACGGTTCAGCTTGCCATTCGGCGTCAAAGGCATCACGTCCAGTTGGACGAAGTAGGACGGGATCATATACGCAGGCAGTCCAGAAAGTTCGTTCCGCAGCTCGCTGACAGACATTTCCCGATCAGCTACGAAGTAGGCACACAGCGATTTCTGTCCATGGGCATCTGTCCACGCAACAACGAGAGCTTCCTCGACGAGTGGAATATCCTGTAGCTTGGCCTCAATCTCACCCAGCTCAATACGGTAGCCCCGTATTTTAACTTGATGGTCAATACGTCCAATGTACTCAATGTCTCCATTAGGAAGACGACGGGCCAAATCCCCGGTTCGATACATATTTCCTTCCGAGGCGAACGGGTCTCTAATGAATTTTTCTGCGGTAAGCTCAGGACGGTTCAGGTATCCACGGGCTACTCCTTCCCCGGCGATGTACATTTCACCTTCCACGCCTAGTGGCACGAGACGAAGCTGATCATCCAGAATGTGGATGTATATATTGTCTGCTGGCAATCCAATAGGTACGGATTCACGTGTATCCTTCACAGGATCATAAAGGTGAATCATGCAGCCAACGACCGTTTCGGTTGGACCGTATTCATTGTAGATTTTGATGTTGCCGCCAAAGAGATCTGTGATGGTTTGCGACAAATGTGTGGTCAAATTCTCTCCACCCACAATGAGCTGCTGAATGCGACTTTCCGCCGGGATGGTCATATCTTTAATAAGGCTGAGATGAGTCGGCGTCAGCTTGAGAATGTCCACTGCATTTTCGCGCAAAATATGCTGAACAACCTCCGCTTTATCAATACCATCATAAATCCGTACTAATCCTCCGTTAATTAATGGAGTAAAAATCGACGTCAGCGTCAGGTCAAACGAAATGGATGAGTAAAGCGGGAAATCCGTTGGTTGCCCCGCACAGTAGACCTCATTAGCCCACCAGATGTAGTTCACGATCCCTTTATGGTTAATCATGGTTCCCTTCGGATTTCCTGTCGTACCCGATGTATAGATTAAATACACCAGATCGTTTCCTCTCACAGGCAGATTGGGATTATCCGTCGCGGTTCCGTAGATGTGCGGGGAATCGAGCTCCAGAACAGTCCCTTCAAAGGAAGCCAACTGCGTCAGGTGGCTCTGTGTGAGCAGAATTTCAGCGCCACAATCTTTCAGAATATACTGAATCCGCTCCTGCGGATATTCAGGATCAATAGGTACATAGGCTCCGCCCGCTTTGAGCACACCCATGATAGCGACAAGCAGCTCCACAGACCGATCCGCCAGCAGACCCACCACTTGTTCACTCCGTAGTCCCTGGGCGATCAAGGTGGAGGCCAGCCTGTTCGCCTGCTCGTTCAACTCCCGATACGTGATCTGGACGTCGCCGTTTACAGCCGCAATCTTATCCGGGGTACGGACAACCTGTTCTTCAAACAAGGTATGGAGATTCTGATCACTTGGATAGGTATTTGCCTTGCCGCCCCAGTCAAGCAATTGCATTCGTTCATCAGAGGTTACAATCTCCAGTTCCTTTATGACTGCCTGCGGACGAGTAGCTACCTGATCGAGCATTTGCAACAAGTGTCCTCCGATTCGCGCAATGCTTTCTTGCTCGTAGACCAAAGCGTTGTAACGAATGCAGACTTTGATATCCTCGCCTGGAATCACAACCAGGTTAAAGTCATAGTTCGTTTGTTCAAACATGGTGAAGTTCGCGACTTCGAGATTGTCCTCATTTTGATTACCCGACTGTTCCACCTGTTCGTCGAGCGGATAGTTTTCAAAGATCATAATATGAGAAATCAGGTCCTGCTTTTGGGTTGTTTTCCCCTGAATCTCATACAGTGGGTAGGTGTCGTAAGCACGGCCAGCCAGCGATTGTGCCTGTGTACGTTTCATGACCTCGACAAAGGCTTCGTCTTTGGAGGACTGTACACGGATAGGTACTGTATTAATGAACAGACCCACCATATTTTCGATACCTGCAATCTCAGCCGGTCTGCCCGATACAACGCCGCCGAAAACCACATCCGAGCTGGCATTGTAACGTTGAAGAATCAGTCCCCAGGCTGTCTGCATTAGTGTGTTGACGGTCACGTGATTTCGCTTCGCGACAACATCCATTTTACCGGTCAAGGATGCACCCAGATGGAGAACATGCTCATTCAGAACATAGCCGTCTTCTTTACCTTGAGATTTCGTTTTGCCTTCCGGCAATACGGTATTCCCTTCATAGTCTTCGAGGTATTGGCTCCAATACGTTGAAGCTTCTTCATCATCCTGTGCATCAAGCCACTCAATATAACGGCTATAGGGCTGAGCTGGCGGCAGCACAGGCTGTACTTGCTGGCGCATGGCAGAATAATAATCGAATAATTCCTGTGTAATGATCGGGATGCACCAGCCATCCATGACAATATGATGGAAGCTCCATAACACCAGGCAGCTTTGTTCCGTTTGCAAGACAGTCACTCGCATCAGCGGGTCTTTTGACAAGCTGAACCCCTTAGCCATATCCTCAGCGGTGTAAGCCTTGATCTGGGCTTCTTGCTCCTGCAAAGTTGCGGCACGCAGATCTACGTGGTGCAGAGGGATTGCCCGTTGCTTAAAGACAACTTGCAGCGGTAAATCAGCGACGTTGTTGTAAAAGTTGGTACGTAGTATGGCATGTCTTTGCGCCAAAGCCTGGAAGCTCTCGAAGAAGGTATCTACATCGAAGCTGCCTCGCAGCTCAAATGTAGCCTGCTCGAAGTATGAAGAGGAGTCTGGCTCCAGCAGGCTGTGAAATAGCATCCCCTTCTGCATTGGCGTCAGCTTGTACACATCTTCAATCTCTCCAATGTGGGCCGTCTGCGCCGTAAGTCGATCAAGCTGCTCCAGTGTTAATCCCTGGAACAGAACATCACTTGGCGTAAGCTGTGAACGCTCCTGAGCTACACAATGCCGGATGACCTCGCTGAGACTTGACTGTAATAATTCAGCAAAATGATTCACCGTTTCCTTGCGATACTGCCTGCTGCTGTACGTAATCGTCAGGGATAGCTGGCCTTCGGCAATCATGCCATTCACATCCAGAGCATACTGCTGTGGTGTGTGGTCGCTGAGCGCCTTACCGACTGAATGTGTGGATAGGCTAAGGGCATTACCCTCCAAATCCTGATCAAACTGTCCAAGATAGTTGAAGGAAATCTCCGGAGCTACTTTGAACCCGACACTTTTTTCCGGTGCCATATACTTCAGAAGACCGTAGCCGATTCCTTTGTGTGGAACCTCGCGCAAATTCTCCTTGATACGCTTGATTCGTGCAGATACTTCCTGTCCGTCTTGAAGGTTCAGCAGAACCGGGTACTGGGTTGTGAACCAGCCCACGGTACGGGTAATGTCCAGTTCTGGTATGATCATTTCCCGTCCATGCCCTTCAAGATTGACCAAAATTTGTTCCATGCCTGTCCAGCGCTGAATTGCTGCCCCGAGAGCAGTCAAGAGCAAATCATTCGTCTCCGTATGATAAGCCCGGTTCGCTTGTCGCAGCAGCAGGTCTGTTTCTTCAGCAGACCACGTAACCGTAACCGACTCGGTATCCCGAATGGTGCCCGGTTCCTGATCCTCATCCTTCGGCAGTGGAGCCAAAATCGTCTCCTCGATCTGCTTCCAGTATGCATGCTCTTTGTGCAGGGCAGGACCTGCTGCATACTTCGCCGCTTGCTCGGACCATAAAAGATACGAATCGGTCTTTTGAGGAAGAACGATTGCTTGTCCATTCAACGCCTGCTCGTATCCCGCTGCGATGTCCTCAAACAGGATGCGCCAGGATACGCCGTCAACTAAGAGATGATGGATGACAATTAACAAATGATCGCCATCTTCACAATGGAACAAACCTAGCTTGAACAGTGGGCCGCCTTCCAAGTGAAAGCTTGCCTGAATGTCATCTGCTTTGGCTTGAACGGCAGCTGCCTGGTCTTCTGCCTGCCGCACATCAGCGATGTTCAATGTGTAGAGCTCGCCTTCGTCAGTTCCCCGATTCCAGGCTACATATCCAGCTTCTGTAGGCCGGAAGACCATACGCAGCGCGTCATGATGGGTGGCAATTTGGGTCATGGTCAACCGGAGTGCAGCTTCATCAAAGCCGTCTTTCCGATAGAGCATGACGGCATGATTGTAATGATGCGGCTCCGCTGTATGGCGTTCAAAGAACCAACGCTGAATTGGCATTAACTCCGCTTCACCTTTGATTTCGCCCTGTTCTGCTATGCGTCCGGCTGCCTGAAGATACGGGCTTAGCTCGGCAATTGTCGGATATTTGAAGATATCCTTCATCTCTAACTTATATCCGACCTGGAATAATCTGGAGGACACTTGGATTGCCTTGATGGAGTCACCGCCCAGATCGAAGAAATGATCATGGATGCCAACCTGCTGCGCTCCCAATACACCTTGCCATACGGACGCCAGAGCTTCCTCAGCTTTCGTCCTTGGCGGTTCATAAACCGCTCCAGTCTGCACATTGGCCTCTGGAGCCGGAAGCGCTTTGCGATCCAGCTTGCCATTTGGCGTCAATGGCATCTGTTCCAATTGCATGAAGTAAGACGGAATCATATAAGCTGGCAGTTCTGCAGCCAAGGCTTTTCTCAATTCGCCTACCGTCAGCATCCGATCGGCAGTGAAATAGGCGACAAGCACCTTTTGTCCACTTCCATCCTCCCGGGCGAGCACAACGGCCTCCCTTACAGACGGAGCATGGAGCAGCTTCGCTTCCACTTCGCCCAGCTCGATGCGGTAACCACGGATTTTAACCTGATGGTCAATCCGTCCCAAATACTCCATGCTGCCATCCGGCAGCCAACGCGCCAGGTCACCCGAGCGGTACATACGCTCGCCCGCTTCAAACGGATGAGCGACAAACTTCTCTTCCGTTAATTCCGGTCGGTTCAGGTAGCCGCGCGCAAGGCCTTCGCCCGCCACGTAGAGTTCACCCGGAATACCAATCGGCTGTGGACGGCGCTGTTCATCCAGAATGTAAGCACGCAGCGTCGGAATCGTGATGCCGATATTGCTGCGGCCCTGTTCAATTTCCAGCTCTGTAATTTCCTTGTATGTTACATGTACAGTCGTTTCGGTAATGCCGTACATGTTGATGAGCTGCACTTGCGGGTACTTCGTTCTCCAGTCCTTGAGCAAGGCCGGGCTTAACGACTCTCCACCGAAAATAATCATGCGGAGGCTCAACTCTACTGCGTGATGAGCAAGCTCTTCCTGTAGTAACTGGTAGAAGTATGTCGGCGTCTGGTTCAAAACGGTGACCTTCTGGTCTTTAAGCAATTGCAAGAAACGATCCGGACTCTTCGCCGTAAGCGATGGAACGATAACCAGACGTCCTCCGTTCAGCAATGCCCCGTACATTTCCCATACGGAGAAGTCAAAGCAGAATGAATGGAACAGCGTCCACGTATCCTGAGGACCGAAATCAAACATACTTTTATCATTAAAGAGCAGGCGAACTACATTTTTGTGTTCGATCAGTGTTCCCTTTGGCTTGCCTGTCGTACCCGATGTGTAGATGACGTAGGCAAGATGCTCCGGTCCGGTTGTAGGCTTCAGGTTGGAGATATCTTCCTTGTAGGAAGCCGTCTCGTCCAGATTGATGATGTCCCCGGCGAAGAAGACACGTTTCTCCAGATGTGCTTGTGTCAGCAGTAGCTTGGCTCCTGAATCCTCAAGCATAAAGCGAATGCGGTCCTCCGGATATTCAGGGTCCACAGGGACATAAGCCCCGCCCGCCTTCAAAATGGCCAAAATCCCGACTACCATTTCAAGGGAACGATCCGCCATGATTCCAGCCAAACCGTCTGGTTGCAAGCCACGATCCCGGAGCGTTCTGGCAAGTCCATTTGCCCGCTCGTTCAGCTCGCTGTAGGACAGGGTTGCCTCTTCACATACGACTGCCACTGCATTCGGAGTACGGGCAGCCTGTTCCTCGAACAGCAAATGAATCGTCTTGTCACGAGGATAATCTGCTCTAGCTTCGGCCGGCTCCTGCATCAGCTTTGATTTTTCCTGCGGTGTCACGATATCAAGGGATGACAACGGCATTCCCGGATTGGCAGTCGCTTCCCGAATAAGCTGCACAAAGTGGCCTGCCATCCGCTCAGCAGTCTCTCGCTTGTAGATCGCAGTCGCGTACTCAAGCGTACAGTTCAATGCCCCATCCGCTTCACTCACCGTCAGCGTGAGGTCGAACTTGGCAGCCGGATGTACATTATCGTAAGGAGTGAAGCGCAATCCCTCTATTTCTTGTTCTCCCTGCTCGATATTTTGCAGGACAAACATGGTATCAAATAGCGGGTTACGGCTCAGGTCACGCTGAAGCTCCAGATTTTCTACCAGCTCCTCGAACGGATAATCCTGGTTTTCATAGGCCCGCAGCGCTGTTTCCTTCACTTCCTGCAAATAAGTCTCGAAAGACTTCTCCCCTTCCGGATAAGTACGTAGTGCCACTGTGCCGACGAACATACCGATGAGGCCTTCGAGTGTGGCATGGGATCTTCCCGCCACAGGTGAACCGACAATGACATCTTCCTGACCTGTGTACTTGTGCAAGAGCGCTGTATAGGCTGCCAGCAGTACCATGAACAGAGTAGAACCCGTTCGGGTAGCCAACTCCTGGAGTGAACCGCTCAGAGAAGAATCAATATGGAAGTCGATCCGATCCCCCGAAAAGCTTCGCACCGCAGGACGGACTTCATCTCCCGGCAAATCCAGCACTGGCAAGCTTCCGCGGAATGCATCCAGCCAGTAAGCTTCCTGGGCTTTGAGACGTTCGCTTCCAAGTTGCTCTTGCTGCCATACGGCATAGTCTGTGTACTGGATCTGTAGCGCAGGTAATACTTCCTCCTCTTGATAAAAGCGGAGAAACTCTTCTATGAGAATATTCATAGAAACACCATCTGAGACAATATGATGCATGTCAAACAACAGTAAATGGCGCTCATGCGCAATCCGGATGAGGCCGACCCGCAGCAATGGAGCCTCGCCAAGATCAAAAGGACGGACAAATTGCTGAAGGGAAGCCTCTGCCTCCTTCTCACTCAACTCCGCATATTCCACAGTAAACGATACATCAGGCAGGATCTGCTGTACGGGTTCACCGTTCACAGTCACAAAACGGGTACGCAGCGAAGCATGGCGATGAATCAGACGACGGAATGCCTGCTCCAGCCGTTCCCGATTCAAGGCTCCCTCAATCGTAAGGATACCCGGCATATTGTAGCTCAGCTCTCCACCTTCCAGCTGACTTAGAATAAATAGTCGTTTTTGGGCCGAGGACAATGGGTAATGCTCTCTCGCTCCCGCTGTAGGAATTTCTTCGAAATTCAGCGGTGTATAGCCCTCAATGGCACGAGCCAATCCTTCAATGGTAGGAGACTCGAACACTTCTCTCAGACTAATCTCGCGATTCATCTCCTTGCGAATTCGTGAGACTAGCAGGGCTGCACGCAGTGAATGACCTCCAAAATGGAAGAAATTATCCTTCACTCCCGCACTCTCTACACCCAACACTTCTTGCCAAATTTCGGCCAATTGAATTTCCACAGGTGTCTTCGGAGCTACAGATGAAGCAACTGCCCATTCACCCTCTCCCTGCAGCGCTTTTCGATCTATTTTCCCGTTTGGCGTCAGAGGCATATCCTCCAGTTGTATGAAGCCGGAAGGGATCATATATCCAGGTAACATCTCCGACAGAACTGCCCGGAGCTCGGATACCTCCAGCTTCCGAGCGGCTACGAAGTAAGCGACCAGATCCTTCTGACCGTCATCGCCTTCCACAGCCATGACCACGACTTCCTGTACGGACTGCACTCTGAGCATTTGTGCTTCTACCTCGCCCAGTTCGATCCGATAGCCGCGAATTTTGACTTGATGATCTATTCGGCCTAAGTACTCGATGGTACCATTCGGTAACCAGCGAACCAAGTCACCCGTTCGATACATACGCTCCCCTGGAGTAAACGGATTTTCCACAAACTTCTCATCCATTAACGCAGGCCGGTTATGATACCCCCGTGCTAACCCGATACCCGAAATGCATAGCTCTCCAGCCACGCCGACAGGCAACAATCTGAAATGGTCATCCAAGATGTACACACTATGGTTAGCAATAGGCCGCCCAATGGATACAATTTCCATATCTTCCTCACTGTCCGGAACGGACCAGATTGTGGTGCATACGGAGTCCTCCGTTGGGCCATAGCCATTGGAGTATCGTACATGTTTCCTCCACTTTTCGATCAACTCGACCGATGCGGCCGATCCGGCGGTAAGCAGGCATCGCATTGCTGGCAGGCGCTCCGGCTCAAGGTGGATAGCGTAGGCTGGTGGCAGAGTCGCTATCGTAATTCCCTTGTCGTTTATGAACTGCTCAAACAAGGCATAATCCAAAATATCTTGTGTAGAAGGGATGCACAGAGCAGCACCTTGGCTTAGTGCCGTTAAAATTTCCGAAACCGATGCATCAAATGACAAACTTGCAAACTGAACGATTCGGTCCTGCGGTGTAACTTCGAAGAGTGTCTCGTATACGTCCGAAAGATTTTGCAGTCCCCGATGTTCAACTAATACACCCTTAGGCTGACCCGTCGTACCTGAAGTATAGATCACGTAAGCCAGATCATCCGGGTCAGCGGTATCCTTCAAATTCGAGGTGTCGGCATCATACGTCGATGGTTCATCCAGCAACAAAACATTTTCCGTCCATCCAAGATGCTCCAAGAGACAGGTCTGTGTAAGGATCAGCTTCGCCCCGGAATCTTCAAGCATATAACTGATCCGTTCTTTCGGATACTCTGGATCAATGGGAACATAAGCACCTCCGGCTTTCATAATGCCGTAGATTCCAACGATCATTTCGGGTGACCGTTCAGCAATCAGTCCTACCAGATCTCCCGTCTTGATTCCCTGAGTACGCAGCTTTCTTGCCAGTCCGTTGGCTTTTGCATTGAGCTCGGCATAGGTAAGCATCTCATCCTCGAATAGAATGGCCGTCGCGTCTGGCGTTCGTCCCGCCTGTTCCTCCAACAGCCCATGGAACGTGCTGCAGTGCTCGTAACTGACTTTCGTGTTTCCCCATACCTTCAGAATCTGCTCTCTCTCCTGCAGCGTGACCAATTCCAGAGCATCCACGGAAATTGCAGGGTTCTCTACAATTTGTTCCATGAGGTGAACCAGATGTCCCTTGATTTGCTCAATCGTCACTTGATCATAAACAAGTGCATTGTATTGGAACAGCAGCCTCATCTCTTCGCCAGGGAGGATAATTAAATTAAAATCGTAATTCGTTTGCTCCTGAAGCTCAGCGTCCTCAATCTCAAAGTCAGCCTCGCCACCACCCAGACGCTCTACCTCCTCCTCCACAGGATAGTTCTCAAATACCATAATATGTGAGATTAAATCCTGTTTCTGGTCGGTCTGAGCCTGAATCTCAAACAGCGGGTAGGTGTCGTACATATGAGAAGTCATAAATTGTTCCTGCTGCTGCTTCATCAGAACTGAGAAGGGGAGATTTTCCTCCGTCTTCACACGCACTGGAATCGTATTGATGAACAAACCGATCATTCGATCAATGCCTGGAATTTCTGCCGGTCTGCCGGATACTACACTTCCGTATACGACATCCCGGCTACCGTTATAGCGTTGAAGCGCAATGCCCCAGATAGACTGCAGCAATATATTTACCGTGACATGAGCGTCTCTGGCCACCTTTTCAAGGCGCTCAGTCAATTCCCTGCTGAGGGGATAATTCAGCTTTTCTGCTACATATCCTTCCCCCTTACTTGCTCCCCCGACTTGAGGTAAAAGCGTCTGCTGCTCGTAACCGGCCAGATAGCGGCTCCAATAGTTGGCCGCAGCTGCTTCATCCTGCTGTTCCAGCCATTCGATGTATCGACTGTACGGCTGAACCTCTGCCAACTGAGGTGTTCTTCCTTCTAGGAGGGCAAAATAGTGTTCAAATACCTCCTGCGTAATTAACGGAACACACCATCCATCCATGACGATGTGGTGAAAACTCCACAAGAGACGGAAGCTCTCTTCCTCTGTATGCAAAATCGATACACGGAGAAGCTCGTCTTCAGCCAGGTTGAAGCCCTGTGCTTTGTCCTTAGCACCAAATGTCTCCAGGTAAGCTTCGCGCTGCGATGCATTCATCTCCCGCAGGTCTTCGTACACCAATTTAGCGCCTCTGTGCCGAAATACAACCTGCAAAGGCTCGCTGCCCCATCCGCTGTAAAAGTTCGTGCGCAGGATGGCATGACGCTCCACCACTGCATCCAGACTGTGTCCGAAGGCGGTCGGATCAAAGCTACCCTTAAAGTCAAAGGCAGCCTGCTCAAAATAAGCACCTGTATGCGGCTCAAACATATCATGGAACAGCATGCCCTTCTGCATCGGCGTCAGACTGTATACATTCTCAATATCACCTATGTGGCTGGTTTGCTTAGAAAGCTCTTCCAGATCGGAAATACTCAGACCCTTCGCAAGCACGTCACTTGGTGTCAATACGGTTTTTTCTTGGGTTACGCAATGATGGAGAAGCTCCCGCAAGCTTTCTTCAATATATCCAGTGAATTGTTCCATCGTAGATGACTTATACTGTTTTCCGTTATAAGTAATCGTCAGAGAAAGGGCTCCGTCCGCCACCATGCCATTGATATCTAGCGTATAGGCTGGTTCCTCCAACAAGCTTTGGGCGCTTCCGGTCGGATAAGGCGAAATCTGCAACGAGCTTCCCTGCAAATCCTGATCAAATTGTCCCAGATAGTTAAAAGAAATCTCAGGCTGCAAACTGAAGCTGTCTGCGCCCATCTGACTCGCCATCGTTTTGAGTAACCCGTATCCGATACCTTTGTTCGGGATACGGCGCAGCCCTTCTTTCACAGATTTGATCAAGGATGCCACTTCCGGGTCATCCCCCAAGTCCAAAACCACCGGATATTGGCTTGTAAACCAGCCAACGGTACGGGTAATGTCGATATCCGGTATAATCGGTTCACGACCGTGTCCTTCCAGATTCACAGCAATCTTTCCGATGCCAGACCACTTGGATACCGCCATGCCCAGAGCGGTCAATAGCAGATCATTCGTCTCCGTTTGGTAAGCACGATGGGCTTTTCTCAACAGTTGATCGGTTTCTTCTACAGTCCATTGTGCTGTTACCACTTCGCTATCCCGCAAAAGAAGGTTTTCCACAGCTTCATCCTTCGGCAACTGTTCAAGTTGCTGGCCTTCCAGGTCGCTCCAATACGCCCGATGAATTTCGATTGCCGGGCTTTCCGAATAACGAGAAAGGGCATCACCCCAGTTACGGAAGGAATCCGTCTTCTGCGGGAATGTCAGCACTTGTCCTTGAGTGACCTGTTCATAGCCCGCTGCGATATCCTCAAACAAAATCCGCCAGGATACCCCGTCCACCACCAAATGGTGGATCACGATCAGGAGATGGTCTCCATCCTGACAATGGAAAAGCCCTAGCTTCAGCAAAGGACCTTCTTCCAGATTTATGCTGCGCTGAATGTCGTCCGACAGCGTTGTAATGGCTGCGACCGGATTGGATTCATTCCGTAAATCAGCGGTAAGCAGGCTATAAAGCTCTCCTTCTTCAAGACCGCGATTCCAAGCCTCGTAACCATGTTCTGTCTGACGAAACACCAAGCGAAGGGCATCATGATGCTGGGCGAGTTTTGTCAGCACACGGTGCAATGCCTTTTCCTCAAATCCCTGTTCACGGTACAGCATGACCGCTTGATTGAAGTGATGGGGCTCTGCCTGCTTCCGTCCAAAGAACCACTGTTGGACTGGAGTCAAGCAAGTCGCTCCACGCACAGCTCCCTGTTCGGCCATGCGCACAGCGGTTTGTATTTCCGCGCCTAGCTCCGCAATGGTTGGGGATTTGAACAGCTCCTTCATCTCTAAGCGATAACCAGCCTGTAGTAGCCGTGACGAAACCTGAATGGCCTTAATGGAGTCTCCTCCCAATTCAAAGAAGTTGTCATGGATACCCACCTGTTCTGCACCCAATACCCCTTGCCAAACAGACGCCAAGGCTTCTTCCGCCGGTGTACGGGGAGCCGTATACTTCCGTCCCGTATGCGCACCCACTTGAGGAGCTGGCAGAGACCTGCGGTCCACTTTTCCGTTAGAAGTTAATGGCATACGATCCAGCTGCACAAAATAGGATGGGATCATGTAGCCCGGAAGTACCTGAGATAGGGCAAGACGCACTTCTCCTGCCGTGAGCATGCGATCCGCCACATAATAAGCGCAAAGCTGCTTCTCTCCAAGCTCATCCGAGCGAACAACCACTACGGCGTCGACGACCGTCTCCACCTTGGCCAACTGAGCCTCGATTTCGGGGAGCTCAATGCGGTAGCCACGTATTTTGACCTGTTCATCAATTCTTCCTTTAAATTCCAGGTTTCCATCTGGAAGCCAGCGCACCAGATCACCAGTTCGGTAGCAGGATTCTCCGTCCTTCACGGGACTAGGGACAAATTTCTCTGCCGTGAGATCGGGACGATTGAGATATCCGCGCGCCACACCTTCACCGCCGACAATCAGTTCGCCCCAAGCCCCAATGGGTTGTAATTGAAGCGATCCATTGACCACATAAGCGGTCGAGTTACTAATCGGGCGACCAATCGGCACTCCCCCTTCAAAACGACCCGGAATCTTGTAGGTGGTGGAGAATGTAGTATTCTCTGTCGGACCATAGCCATTGATAGGGACAAGATCAGGATTGGCCTCGATCACACGGTTCATATGAGATATGGACAGTACGTCACCGCCGACCAACAATGTTTTCAGCCCTCTAAACAGGTACTCATCCTGCAGTGAAAGCTGATTGAAAAGCGGTGATGTGAGCCACAACGTCGTAATCCTGTACTTGGCGATGGCAGCTTTGAGCCTATCAGCAATCAGGATGTCGTCGTTCTCTACGAAATAGAGCTGTCCGCCATTAAGCAACGCCCCCCATATCTCGAAAGTAGAAGCATCGAAGGCCACGGCTCCTGTCTGCAAAATTCGTGTGGATTCATTCAGCTCCACATAGTTAGTCTCTTTGACCAGACGGACCACGTTCCGGTGTTCAACCATAACGCCCTTCGGCCTACCGGTAGTACCCGATGTATAGATGACATAAGCAAGCCCCTGTGATCCCTGGGCAGTCTCCGGCTGGTCAGGTTCGGCTGCATAAGCCTCTTCACTGCTGAGGTCGACAATCGGTAAACCGTAGTCAACACTTACAAACTCACTCTTTTGCACCAGTAGTAGCTTGGCGCCGGAATCATTGAGCATATAACGAACCCGGTCTTCCGGGTATTCGGGATCAATAGGCACATAGGCTCCACCCGCTTGTAGTATCGCGATCATACCAATGACCATCTCGATGCTTCGTCCGCCCATCACGGCCACAGGCTGCTCCCTCAACGTTCCCAAGCGACGCAGTGTTTGGGCCAGTCGCCCCGCCTTCTCTTCCAATTCGAGGTAGGTTAGCTGGACGTTGCCGAATACAAGCGCTGTCTGCTCCGGTGTACGCTTTACTTGCTCTGCGAACAACTCGTGAATAGTCTTCTCACTTGGATAAGAAGTCGATGTCGCGTTGAATTCTTCAATGATCTGCACCTTCTCCTCCGGTGTGATCATCTCAATCTCCGCCAGTTTCAACTGGGGATTGGCAGCGACTGCATGCAGAACCCGGAGCAAGTGCATAGCAAGTCGCCCTACGCTCTCTCGCTGATATAAAGTTGTACTATACTCGAAACCAAAAGCTAGTTCTGCTCCCTGTTCCTCCACATTAAGTGACAGGTCAAATTTTGCTGTGACTGTCTCCAGCAGGTAAGGAGTAAAGCGCAACTCACCCATTTCCTGTGACTCCTGCTCCGTATTTTGCAATACCAATAGGGCGTCAAAGAGTGGATTGCGGCTGACATCACGTCCTACGCCCAGCTTCTCGACCAGTTTTTCGAAAGGATAATCCTGATGCTCGAACGCCTTGAGCGCCGTTTCCTTGACTTCCAGAAGATAATCCTGAAATGTCTTATCTCCCGCAGGGTAGCTACGCAAGGCAAGTGTATTGACAAACATCCCAATGATACCCTCAAGCTCAGCATGTGGTCTTCCGGCCACTGGAGAACCTACGATGATGTCCTCCTGCCCTGTATACTTGTGCAGCAGCACTGAATAAGCCGCCAACAACACCATATACAGCGTAGTACCTGTACGGGATGCAAGCTCTTGTATTGCCTTATTGCCGGACTCATCCAATGTAAAATCAATTCGGCTACCCTCGAAGCTCCGAACAGAAGGTCTTTGAAAGTCCGTAGGCAGATCAAGTACCGGAAGCTCTCCTTCAAAAGCCTGCAGCCAGTGCGCTTCATGCTCTTGCCATTGGCTCTCTGACTGCCCTCGTTGCCACACGGCATAATCCTTGTACTGGATGTGCAGCTCTGGTAGCTGTTCCCCTTGATACAATTGAGTGAGTTCCTCCACCAATATATGAATGGAAATCCCATCTGAAATGATGTGATGCATATCAAACAGCAACAGATGACGTTCCTCTTGCAGCTTCACCAAGCCAACACGCAGTAATGGAGCCTGGCTGAGATCAAAGGCACGGATAAAGCTGCGTATGAGATCATCCGTCTCCTCCACCGAAGCTTCTGTGCAGTCCAACGCAAACGGCACTTCCTTATGCACACGCTGAACAAGCTCTCCATCCTTCATATAGAAGTCCGTTCTCAGCGATTCGTGACGCTGGATCAGTGCCTGGAACGCAGACTCCAGCCGTACGCGATCCAACGGCCCATCCACTGTGAATGCCCCAGGCATATTGTAGCTAAGCTCTCCTCCGTCCATTTGTCTCAACACATATAACCGCTTCTGCGCTGAGGACACCGGATAAGCCTCGCTTTCCTCCGCCTGTGGGATGGATTCGTACACTGTCGGAATGTGTTTTTTGACTAGTTGCGCCAAAGACTCGACCGTAGGCGACTGAAACACTTCGCGCAGCGAAATGCTACATCCCAACTCTTTGTCAATCCGCGAAACAAGCAATGTTGCCCGCAAAGAGTGCCCACCAATTTCAAAGAAATTATCTCTGACACCGACGCGGGCAACTCCCAGGATATCCTGCCAGATGAGCACCATCTGCGCTTCCACAGCAGTTCTCGGAGCCAAATAAGCCTCGCCGGATTGTACACTGCCTTCAGGATCCGGCAGCGCGCGACGATCCAGCTTGCCATTTGGCGTAAGCGGCATTTGCTCCAGCCGGACAAAATAAGAGGGGATCATGTAAGCTGGTAGTTCTGCCGCCAGCTGAGACCTCAATTCCCCCGGCGAAAGGTCGCTGGAGGCTACATAGTAGGCGCAAAGCAATTTTTGGCCCTGTTCATCGTCCCGTGCGAGGACAATCGTTTCCCGTACGTTCGGAGCCTTGAGAATTTGGGCTTCCACCTCGCCAAGCTCAATTCGGTAGCCGCGAATTTTGACCTGATGGTCGATCCGGCCCAAATATTCGATATTACCATCAGGCAACCAGCGAGCCAGGTCTCCAGTACGGTACATCCGCTCTCCCGTCCGAAACGGATGCTCTACGAATTTCTCAGCCGTCAACTCTGGACGATTCAAATACCCTCGGGCTAGACCGTCGCCCGCGATGTATAGCTCCCCCGGAACCCCGACAGGCTGCAGACGTCTTTGCTCATCAAAAATGTAAGCGCTAAGTGTCGGAATCGTTCTACCAATATTGCTTTTCCCCGCTTCAATCTCATGTTCCGTGATTTCCTTGTAGGTGACATGGACCGTTGTTTCCGTAATTCCGTACATATTAATCAGTTGCACATCAGGATACTTGGCCCGCCAGTTTCTCAGAAGAGATGGGCTTAAGGCCTCTCCACCAAAAATGATTTTTCTAAGGCTAAGCTCTGTCGAAGAGTGCGCCAATTCTTCCTGTAGCACCTGATAAAAATACGTCGGCGTCTGGTTCAAAATGGTGACTTGGTTGTCTTTCAACAACTCCAGGAAAGCTGCTGGACTCTTGGCTGTAAGAGACGGAACAATCACCAATTTTCCTCCATAGAGAAGGGCTCCATACATCTCCCAAACGGAGAAATCGAAGCAGAACGAATGGAATAGCGTCCACGTATCCTGAGCGCTGAAATCAAATACATTTTTATCGTTAAAGAGCAGTCGAACTACATTTTTATGCTCGATCAGCGTTCCCTTCGGCTTGCCAGTTGTACCCGACGTGTAGATAACATAGGCAAGATTACTCGCCCCCGAAATGCTCTCCAGATTTGAAGTGTCCCCTTTATACGATGCAACTTCGTCCAGATTCACAAGCTTTCCGTCAAATGTGGTGCACTCCCATAGATGGCTTTGGGTGAGCAACAGATGGACTCCCGAATCCTCCAGCATGTAACGAATACGTTCTTCGGGATAATCGGGATCAATGGGCACATAGGCTCCTCCCGCCTTCAAAACCGCCAGCATGCCGACGACCATCTCCAGGGAACGATCAGCCATAATCCCCACGAGTACATCTGCACCAACGCCTTCGGTGCGCAAATATCTCGCAAGCTGGTTAGCCTGCTCGTTTAGAGCTAGGTATGTAATGCTCTGCTCGCCCATCTGAACGGCTACGTGATCTGGCGTGCGCTCAGCTTGTTCTTCGAATAAGCCATGGATTGTCTTCTCACGCGGATAATCGACTGCAACGCCTTCCGAAAGAGCCAAAATGGATTGCTCTTCTGCTTCACCCAATAAGTTTACCTCTGCGATGGAAAGCTGCGGTGCATGAATGATCTGCTCGGCGATCGTAAGCAACTGGGAAACCATGTCCTTTACTTCACTGCGTTCAAACAGCTTCGTCCGATAATCGACATCCAGTACCAGCTCGCCTTCATCCAGAATCTCCACGATATGAAGCACGAAATCATTCACTTCGTCACCGCAGAAATCATAATCCGTCAAAATACGTACGTCATCCAAATCAACCCAATTGATTAGACGGTATTCCATTGAAACGCCAAAAAGCCGCTGAATATCCTTGTTACCATGCATTTCTCTAAGATCCTGAATTAACTGATTATATGGATACTTCTGATGCCGCAGGACCGACATCTGATCCCTGCCTACATCCTGCAGGAAGCTCAACACATCCATATCCTTTTCGACGTATGTTCTGGCTGCAGCCGTGCTGACGAACATACCTATCTTTTGCTTCTCTTTTTTGTTCCCCCGGTTAGCGAACGAAGTACCAATCACCACATCCGGCTGATTCGTCACTTTGTGTATGTAGATATACATCGCACCCATGAAGAACTGGAACAGAGAAATCCTGTTCTGTTGGCAAAATGCCTGTAGCTCGTGATATAGCACCTCTGGCACGGTAAAATGCTCCCGAACGGCGTGGGTACTCAGAGATAACGGATTATATGACTTCCAACCCGTAAGTTCAGGCAAATCAGAAAATTTATCCAGCCAGTATGCCTTATCCTTTTGGTATCTGTCCGAAAGCTCGTATGCGTTCTCTTCTGCAATATATTGAATATAAGAGCAATCGTCGTTCAGCTTCAGTTCATTTCCTTGAATTAAATCCATGTAAAACGCTATTAGCTGATTACCATAGACCACCATTGAGATCCCGTCAGAAATAATATGATGCATCTTGGTGTTAATCCAATACTCATCCTCGCTAATCTTCACAATTAAAAACTGGAAGAGTTCAGAATCCAGCAGTGGCAAGGGTTTTCTTTTGTGTTGCTCAAGTAAGGCTTCCACCTCAGAGATACTTTCATAGTGGGTAAGATCCAGGTACTCCAACTGTCTCTCTTCATAAGGAACGACATACTGCTGAGGCACTCCATCCACTGAGGTAATACGAATGCGGAACGCATCATACTGTTTGATAATCAAATTAATGGACTGCATGAAGGCAGCGATATTTATATGACCCTTCATCTTAGCTGTACCGGAAAGCTGTGACACTGACGTATCTGGGTAGAGTAATTCGGTATACCATATACGCTTCTGCGCATTTGTTAAATCATATAACTGCATGTCATTCATCTCATTCACTCCTATTCCGTGATGTAAATATCCTCCCGCTGCTACTGGCAGTCAGGAGGACAAAAGGACAGTTTAACGTGCGCTTCCACCCCGTCATTGATCAAGTGAAACAATTTCTTCCGCCTCAGCCACCAATCGATCGCCTACGGAAGCCCGACCACTTCCGAGTACATAACCCCGCCGACGCTTGATCACTTCAAAATAAAGATCAATTCGGTCCCCAGGCTTCGCCATGCTATGGAATCGAATTCCATTGAGGTTGGTCAGGTATGCAATACCTTTTTTGTCAATATCAGAGAATGCCGCCAATTGTGCGAGCGACTCCACGATCAACATAGGAGGCATGTATGGATTAGCCTCTGTAATAAACCATTCACTCCAGGTAACAAGCTTGTACCCCTTCGCCCATTGCGACGTTTCGTACCCAGTCACGCCATCCAGCAGAAGAAACGGATACCTGTGCGGAAGCACATCCGGGATATGGATTAGCTCTTCGCTCACAGGCTATACCCCCTCCCACTTGCGAACAGCAAGACAGACATTGTGCCCCCCGAAACCAAAGGAATTACTAATCGCCGCACGGACCTCGCGTTCCTGATATACGTGCGGTACAAAATTCAGTTCAGGGGCTTCAGGGTTGTCGCAATTGAGTGTCGGTGGTACTTTGCTGTGGATCATGCTCTGTACAGTTGCAATTAATTCGACTGCCCCTGCGCCACCCATTAAATGGCCTGTCATGGATTTAATAGACGATATCGCCAAATGAGGAGCATGCTCCCCGAATACCTTCTGAATGGCATTAATCTCCATACGGTCGTTAAACGGCGTACTCGTACCATGAGCATTGACATAGTCGATTTCCTGCGGTGTCAAGCCACCATCCTGCAGTGCGATGCCGATCGCTTCTGCCGGACCGGAGCCCGAGGGATCTGGAGCCGTGATATGATACGCATCGGTTGTGCATCCGTAACCCGCAACTTCGGCCAAAATGGTGGCCCCGCGGTTCAAGGCATGCTCCAGCTCCTCCAGCACCAAGACCCCTGCTCCTCCACCGATGACGAATCCATCGCGGTTCACATCAAACGGGCGACTGGCCTTCTGCGGCTCTTCATTGCGTCTGGAAAGAGCATGAATATTCGCAAAAGATGCCAAATCAAGCTGACTAAAATTGGCTTCTGCTCCTCCAGCGACCACGACATCAGCCGTGCCGTACTGGATCGTACGTAATGCTTCACCGATGGCATTACTTCCAGTAGCACAAGCCGTAACCACGGCAAACGAAGGTCCCTTGGCTCCGATAGCAATGGATATTTCACCAGGCGCTGAATTAATCATCATCGAGGAAACAAAATAAGGAGAAACCCTTTTGGGACCAAGCTTTGTTAATTTCCCATAGTTCTCCTCTATGACGTCGAGGCCGCCTGCTCCAGAGCCGACAATAACCCCCACGCGGCTTGCATTCCGCTCGTCAATCACTAATTTCGATTGCTCGACTGCCTGACGGGCAGCCGCCAAGGCAAATTGGGTGAACTGTGCTACTTTATTAGCTTCCTTCTTGCTCATATATTGCAACGGATCAAAGCCCGTAACATGTGCGCCAATTTTTGTCGGAATGTCCGCTGTATCAAAAGAAGTGACAGGTCCGATTCCGCTCTTTCCTTCCAACAGTGAATTCCAGAAATCTGAAAGATTAAGCCCGACCGGCGTTACGACTCCCTGTCCTGTCACTACAACACGTCTTCTCACTGTACCCACGTCCTTCGCTGAAATTAATTCTTAGAAGCCTGTTGTTCGTAGAGAGGAAAGTCGCCATACACATGACTAATTTTCTCATGCACATCAGCAAGATCAGCATATACCTCGACGACCACAAGCTTGTTCTCCTGATACTTTTGCCAAGCAAGCTGAAGCTGTTCCCGGGCCTCCCCCTTGCTCCGGATCGCAAGACTTTCCACAAACTCATACTGTGGAATTTGGATTCCTGTTTTAGCCGCCTCGGAAACAAATGGGAGGGACTGCCCTGAAAGATGCTTATAATTCATCTGATTTTGCAACCAACCATACCCGCCATTATTGAGTACGAGATAGATCAGCGGTATTTGATACTGCACAGCCGTCATAAAATCCGAGCAGAAGAGATTGAACGCACCGTCCCCTACCAGTGCCACTACTGGACGTTCTGTTGCCACACTTGCCCCCAGAGCAGCAGCCGCACCGAATCCAAGGCTCGTTTGGTCACTGGGAACAATTGAAAGAGAACCTTGCATGAAGCAAAAATATGGATAAAAGTAAGACCACATATCCTGTAATCCATTTTCCTGAACAAGCACCATTTTTTCTGGAAATTCTGTCTGAATGATCTCCAGCAGCTCTGGAACGTGAATTCCAGGAGCCTTTTTCAGTTCCTCCATATAAATGGCTCTATTAGAAAATGCCTTCTGCTTACACCTTCTGATCGTTTCAAGCCACACTCCATCAGGTTTATGTCTGTACCGTTGAACCCACTGCTCTAATGCTGCATATCCATCTCCAAGCACTTTGACGCCCCGGTATTCGTGTGCAAAATCCTCCAGCTCGACATTGACTTGAATTAAAGGTGTATCCTCTAGAAAAATATCCCACTCAAACGTAGCCGTTTCTTCCAATCGGCTACCCAGCGCAATCACCACATCAGATTCCTTCCAGATTTGTCTCAGACTGAGATCCGTATAGAGCCCGGCAACACCACAGAAGAGTTCATCGTCTTCATCAATTGCACTCCGTCCCGAGGCGGTTGCGAACAAGGCTGCTCCTCGCAGATTAGCGAATATCTCAATTACATCATTTGTAACTGACTTCATCCCGCCTCCGACCAAAATGACAGGCCTGCGAGCAGTCTTGATAATCTCCCATGCCGCATCCAGCTCCCGAAGAGACGGAGAGCACGAAAGCTTTTCTGGCGGAATAAACTGAAGCCCTGTCGGCACAGGCTGGTCCATCAGGTTTTCGGGTAGTTCAATATAGACAGGACCTGGAGCTCCATTGATGGCCAAAAAAGCCGCTCGCTCCAGCGCCCATACAAGCCGATCCACATGCTCGACACGGTAAGCCCATTTTACGAGCGGCTTCACGAGTGAGATTTGATCTGCCTCCTGAAAGGATCGGGTACCCAGCTTGTCTCCTCCGGTGCCAAGCGCCAAAAGTAAAAGCGGAGCACCAAGGTTCTTCGCTTCCAGCAGCCCCGTGAGTGTATTACTGAGCGCAGGGCCTTTACCCACAACACATACGGACATCTGGTTGGTTGTGAGTGCATAGCCTGCTGCCATGAACACAGCATTACGCTGATCTTTGCACAGAATAAAATCCATACCCGACGAGGGGAGTGACGATACGATTTTGAGATCATCACTTGGTAATCCAAAGAGATGCCGAACCCCAGCCGTTTTTAAGTAGCCAATGATGGCATCCCAGGGGAATAAGCTCGCAGTCATACCAAACTCCTCTTTTCCGACAAATATTCTGCGACAATTTCTGAAATCAAAATTGGCTTCGAAACGAGCTTAAAATCGTAAAAAATATAGTTCGACATCGTGCCATAGCCACCAAAGGGCTTATTGCCCTGATCCACATCCTCAAGCGTCTCATTAATGGTCAGCGTGTGCTTCTTTCGCAGGACGTCCGCCAGGTGATTAGATCCGTATAAGCTGCAGCCCATCGCACGTTCACTGAAATAACTGGAGGAAATGCGCTTGATCAGTTGCTCGTCGTCTCGGTAGCTAACCACGTTGAAGACTGGTGAAAAATACTCAATAATCTCCAAATCCTGATCTAGTTCGCTATATACAATCGTCGGCTCCATCTTTTTCGTACGGAAATCAATGCCACCGCCATAAATAATAAACTTATCATTTGTATTAAAATATTCAGAAACCGAATACAGCGTGTCTTTATAGAAAATAGGGGAATAGTTCGCGTTCGGATCATTGTTGGCTCCAAACACAAGTTGGTCAAGCCGCTTAATCAGCAAGTTTTTAAAATTCTCCGTCACATCTTGATGTGCCAGAATGATGTCGGGTCCCAGGCAGTCCTGTCCAGAGTTGAACAATCTCATTCGGATCACGTCGGTAACCGCTAGTTCCAGATCGGCATCGGGTCCGATGATGAAAGGATTTATCCCTTGTCCGTAGAAAATGTAGAGTTGCTCTTTTCGGATTTGTTTTTTGATCTTCTCCGCATTGGTATAGCTCCCAGTGAACACCACAATATCAGCTGGCATAACTGAATTCTCCAAGAACACCTTCTGGCTAACTTTACGAATACAGATGGGTAATCCATGTACAGCCTGGAGCTTTTCATGCAGCATATTAACGTACTCGTTTACGTGAGAAGAAGGGCGAAAGTCTATCTTTTCAACGTACAGGGACGGAAGCAAAAGGTATAATGCATAGGAGTACAAAATGACGTTGGAAGGCATGAATACAGCCATAGATCGTTGCCAGCTTGGCTGATAGGTCTGCACTTCTTGCAAAGCACCTTGGAGTGTGAGGATCGTGGAATCAATTTCTGCATCGGCGGCCCGATAGGATGAAAATTGCGTGAGAATATCCATCACTTCCTGCCGATACTCCATCAAATAATTAAGGCACTTCAGAATTGCCTCATGCCTTTCCAAAAAAATCGTATTTTCTTCCAGTTCCGGATTCATACTCATGATGCATCCTCCCTTTCCTTTATGCAGTTTTTGGTAAATATCTTGTTATACTTTGCGAGAAGCAACTTTCTCCAGGGCAATGCGCTCCATCTCCAGTCGATCTACTTTTCCATTGCGATTTAAAGGAAAATGGGCGAGCGGAAGCAAAAGATCGGGAAACATGTATGAAGGAAGTACCCGATTCATCTCTTTGCGGAGTACAGACAAGGCCTGCGAGGATTCGCTTTCGATGAATGCAACAAGTAATGTTCCTTTAGCCTCGTCCTCCAAGGTGATCACGCATGATCGGTAACCTATCGAACCAATCCGATCCTCGATATAGACCGGAGAGACCATATAGCCCATCCGGTTGACCGTCTTACCGCTGCGGCCAATAACATACAGCATTTCCTCATCCAGATAGCCCAGATCCCCTGTCTTGAACCAGCCATCCTGTAGAACGGATTGCGTCAGGTCTGGACGATTCAGGTAACCTTCCATACATCCGGCACTGCGTATCCACACTTCGCCTACGATACCGTCCACCTGTTGATTCCCAGCAGCATCTAGTATTTTCAGGTCCACACCAGGTAACGGTTTGCCACAACCTTTCGGACACTCCAGCGTCCCCAGCGTAACGTTGCCCAGTTCAGAAAGGCCGTAACCATTCAGCAGGGGCTGTCCAAATATGTTGTTAAATTTCTCTTCGAGGTCTTGGGTAAGTGGGGAACCGCCTACGCACCACATGCGCACCGGAGATTCCTTGACCATTTCCAGTTGTTCGGGTTTTCGGCTTAGCATACGCAACAAGGTGTAAAAAGCAGAGGGGTTGGCGTCTACGACCGTCGCCCGGTCTTTCGTAATACTTGCAATGACGCTCCAAAGGTTTTTAGGATTGCAGATAATTAGAGAACATGAGGTTAACCACCATGAGAAGATGAGTGAAATACCATAGAAGTGAGAAAACGGTACAACGGGGAGCATATGGTCAGACGGTAAGTAATTCATGGCGTGTATAGAGTGCCTGATATTCTCCATGAAAGCTGAACCAGCTTTCACGATTCCCTTGGGTTTTCCCGTCGTACCAGAAGAATACAGAATGAGGGCATCCGGCCTCTCGCACCACTTGTTAAAGTCAAGGGCTTCAATCTCTGGCTCTCCCACCCAATGCGGGTGTACGGCTTCTTCTTGAATTAGATCTTGAATCAGAATAACGAGCGCATGAGGAAGTTCTAGATCGCAATCCGTCAGGATGCAGCAAGCACCCGCTTCATCATAGATTTGGGTTACCTCATCGAGCACAGTCTGCTCGTCCACTACAGTCACCGAAACAGCAATGTTGCACAGGGAGAACAGAGACACAACAAAATAATAAGAATTGGCCGCCTTCAGAATCACTCTGCCTTCTTCAGGAATTCCTCGGAGAGCCAACATCCGGGAGAAGATCGTAACATCCCGCTCCAGACGCTCCCTTGTCATAATCCCTTCAGGTGAGATAATACGGCAATCCGTATGCGTAACAAGCACAGCGTTCCCTCCTTACATCCCAGTAATATGGTATCCTGCATCAACATGGATAACTTCTCCCGTAATGCCTCTCGATAAATGGGAAAATAGGAATAACGCGGTATCTCCAACTTCGGACGTGTCAACCGTCTTGCGTAGGGGCGTAGTTTCTTCAATATGCTTTAGCATCGTGCTAAAATCCTTAATACCATAGGCGGCCAAAGTCCGTATGGGACCCGCCGAAATCGCATTGACACGAATACCATAAGTACCCAGATCGTTCGACAGATAGCGCATGCTGGCTTCCAATGAAGCCTTCGCCACACCCATAATGTTGTAATTCTTGATCGCTCGTTCTGCGCCAATATACGTCATGGTGACGATACTTCCCCCCTCCGTCATCAGCGGGTAAATTCGTTGGGAAACAGCAGCGAGAGAGTAGGCACTGATTTCTTGAGCAATGGCGAATCCCTCGCGAGAAGTGTCGACGAACAAGCCATCCAAATCCTCAGCCTTAGCATAGGCAACACTGTGAAAATAACCATGCAGAACGCCTACTTTCTCCTTTAGGAAATCCGCCAGTGTATCCAATTCTTCATCGCTTTGTACATTACAAGGACAGACAATGGACCCCGGAATCGTTTCAACGAGCTTTAGCACGCGATCTGCAACCCTCTCATTTTCGTAAGTAAAAATAAGCCTTGCTCCTTCAGCAGCTAAAGATTGGGCTGTTCCCCAGGCAATACTCCTGTTATTAGCCACCCCCATAATCAAAATGTTCTTACCACTCAGCAGCGTTGTCACAGAAACCACCTTTCTTTTTTTACATTTTTCGACAAAAAACAACTTAATTGCGTATGTCTATATATAGACATATGTAATCTTTTCTGGAATATTATCATGTTAGTTGCCAAAGTTAAACAATAGACGTTTTAGGCAATTGCAAGAATTAACTTTAAAATTCATGAGGATTGGCAGGACACTATTCCACAGATAGCGACGGACTCATCAAACTACCGGAAGTGACAACTTTATTTTTTACCATCAACGATCCTCCCGATTCGAACATCCTGAGTGACCGGCCTTATTTCATCCAAGTGTGAAGCCTTATATCCCTGAGGCTACGCCTTATGTTTCCTTGGAGACAAGGTATAGCTAAAAGAGACAATAAAGTCGATTGCCAGAACGAGTGCCCATGTTGTCATAATGCCCTCCAAAGAAACCGTACGCTGTAGATCATCTACATACACAATGATGGCGAGCAACAGACCGTTGCCGATGGCCCAGCCCAAGAGGTGAAGCAACCAACCAATCCGTTCCTCTTTTGCATGAGCAGCACCATACTTGCGTTCAGGCTTCGGCCCCTTACCAAACCAATGAGAGAACTGCATATCTGCCCATTTAATTAACCTATGACCAAATGCTACCGTAATGCCAAAATAGCAGGCCGCCAGGCCAGTAGCGGTCGTAATCTCCATGCCGCTGCTCACCGTGATGAACACCGCAAGCAGTAACAGGATATCAATAATAGGAGTAAATAGTAAAAGAAGACCGCCTAATTTCTTCAAGCCAAACATATACCTTGCGATCAACCCTGCAACAACAAAAACCCAGAATAAAACTTCAGCACTAATAATAAATAAATACATAATGGATGACTCCTTTCGAATTAGAAATTGGTATTGCCCTCAGCTATCCCTCTTTCATGCCCACTATCATACAATATTATACATAATATTCCTAGTATATTGTCTATAATTACATAAAAGGAAACAAACATACTTTTTTATACAAAAAACGGTATCTGTCAAGTCCATTGCCTCTCATTCTCAAGTTGGGTATTTTTCATGATATGCTGCAAATTAGATTATAATGATGTGAAATGAAAAAAAGATGCACCCGTGTCAATCAGCACGGGTGCATCTTTTTTATTCAGATAAGCTATCCACTATCCAATTACAATATGCCCTTCGGGACGACGGTACAACGTCTTGGTGGACCGTGGACGAATGGCATAAGCAATCGTAAGCGGCCCAATTCTACCAATGAACATGGTCACACAAATGATCAGCTTACCCGCGTCAGACAGTCCCGGGGTTACACCTGTCGACAACCCCACCGTTCCGATCGCGGAGGCGGCCTCAAACGCAAGTGAGAGAAAAGGCGCATCCTCTGTCATTAAAAGCAGCATGACCACAATGGAGAAGATAAATAGGGCCAATACAATAATGGTCAGCGCACGCATCATGATATCTCTGGGAACCCGGTGGCGAAAGAACACAATTTCCTTCTGTCCCCGCATGACGACAATTAGGGCGCCAACCATCAGCAGGAACGTAGTCGTTTTGATTCCTCCCCCGGTGGAGCCTGGAGAAGCGCCGATAATCATCAGCAACATGATAAAAAACTGGCTGGCCTGCCTTAACCCGCTGATATCTACTGTGCTGGTACCGGATGATCGTGTGGATACGGACTGAAAGACAGAGGCGTACACTTTGCCTTCCCAGTTCAGTGAGCCCAAGGTTCGTGCATTGGTAAACTCAAAAATAAATATGACCAGCGCACCAAGCACAATAAGCGCCCCTGACACACTGAGTACCATCTTCGAGTGAAGAGTCAGTCTTCGAGTGCGGCGAAAATCGAATAGATCGCTTAGTACAAGGAAACCCAGTCCCCCCGAAATGACAAGCACGGATGCAATCATATTGAACACAAAGTCTCCGGCATATTGCTGGAAGCTGCTTCCGAACAGATCAAATCCTCCATTGTTAAACAAGGAAACCGAATGGAATATTCCATAATATATCGCTTTTCCGACAGGCATCTCCCTCATCCATCGCAAAGCTAAAACGACGGCAGCAATCGCCTCAATGGTAAAAGAGAAGATCAGCACCTTGCGGATAATACGCACGATTCCTTCCATGCTGTCGGCACTGATAACTTCTTTGAGCAGCAGTCGGTCCTTCAGCGACAATCGGCGCCCCAACAGCAACGCAAACAATGTCGCCAAGGTCATAAAACCAAGCCCGCCCAGTTGCATCAGCACCATAATGACGGTCTCTCCAAACATCGTATAGGTTGAATCAACGTCAACCACCACTAATCCTGTGACACAGGCAGCGGAGACGGACGTAAAGAGCGAATCAATCCAATGTGGAGCATGCCCGCTATGATTGGAAATAGGAAGCATCAGCAGTAAAGTGCCTAATGCAATAATCAGCAAATATCCGATGACCAATATAAAAGGAGGGGATGCAAACCGGGTTAGCTTGACGCTGCGTTTCATTAGAAGTCTTCTCTCCATCCGTTCTTATGGAAAAGAGGAACAAGACACGGGAAGCCCGGCTGATCCTCTTTATTCATAATGTTATGTTATTCTACCGTACGGTTACGCATATGCGGGAAAAGCAGCACATCGCGAATGGAAGGAGCATCCGTCAGCAACATGACCAGGCGGTCGATGCCGATGCCCAGTCCGCCTGTTGGCGGCATACCGTATTCCAAGGCACGGATAAAATCATCATCCATTTCATGAGCCTCGTCATTGCCGTGCTCACGTTCCAGCAATTGTGCTTCGAAACGTTGACGCTGGTCAATCGGATCATTCAGCTCAGTGAATGCGTTGGCATGCTCACGAGCTACAACAAACAACTCGAAGCGATCCGTGAAGCGTGGATCTTGCTCGTTTCTCTTCGCCAGTGGTGAGATTTCAACCGGATGCCCGGTAATAAAGGTAGGTTGAATGAGTGTTTCCTCTACGAACTGTTCGAAGAAGGCATTCAGAATATGTCCAAAGGTCATATGCGGCTCTACTGGCACTTTATGCTCTTTCGCAAGGCGATGAGCCTCTTCATTACTCAATTGTGCACCAAAATCCACGCCTGTTACTTCTTTAACAGCATCAACCATAGATACTCTGCGCCATTGCGGCGTCAGGTCCACTTCCTGGCCCTGATAATGAATGCGCTGTGTACCAAGCACTTCTTGCGCAATGTGAGCCACCATGTTTTCCGTCAATTGCATGATGTCCTGGTAGTCAGCATACGCTTCATACAGCTCAATCATCGTGAACTCAGGGTTATGGCGAGTGGAAATACCTTCATTACGGTAAACGCGACCGATCTCATATACTTTCTCCAATCCGCCGACAATCAGTCGTTTCAGATGAAGTTCAATGGCTATACGCATATATAGCTGCATGTCCAGTGCATTATGATGTGTAATAAACGGCTTGGCCGCCGCCCCGCCTGCGATGGAATGAAGTGTTGGTGTTTCAACCTCCAAATAACCAAGCGAATCCAGATAACGGCGCATGGATTGAATAATACGGGAACGTGTAATGAACGTTTTTTGCACTTCCGGATTCATAACCAGATCGACATAGCGCTGACGGTAACGCAGCTCAACATCCTTCAGACCATGATATTTTTCCGGCAATGGGTACAACGATTTGGACAATACCTCTAGGTCCAGCACCTTAATGGTGGTCTCGCCTGTTTTGGTCTTGAACATTACGCCTTTAATCCCCACAATGTCGCCCAGATCCAAAATACCGAATGCTTTGTATTTGGCTTCCGGCACGGTATCTTGACGAACATAGATTTGAATACGTCCACTGAGATCCTGTACATGGGCAAAGCTGGCTTTCCCCATAACCCGTTTGGCCATAATACGCCCTGCAATGCTAATTTCAATATTCTTTTCTTCCAGTTCTTCCTTGGTCAGACTGTCATACTTGCTTAGCAGTACACCTGCCTCAGCTGTGCGTATGTATTTACGACCAAAAGGATCAATACCTAACGAGCGAAGCTCGTCCAATTTGGCGCGGCGAATTTGCAGCAGTTCGCTTAGTTCCTCACGATTTTCTTGAGGTTCCTGGTTAGTAGTTTCATCCGACATGGTGCTAAATCAGCTCCTTCAATATGAATAGACGGGCCGGGGTCCGTCCGGGTGTAGAGAAAAAAAGCTTCCCCAAGGAAGCTTTTACATTCAATTCCAAAGTCCGTGTCTTATTTTTTGATATCCACGATTTTATATTGTATAACACCTGCTGGAACGGTAACATCCACAACAGTTCCTTTTTTCTTACCAAGCATTGCCTTGCCAAGCGGACTTTCATTGGAGATTTTATTCTGTAGCGGGTCCGATTCGGCTGAACCTACGATCGCATACTCTGTAACATCTCCGAATTCCATATCCTCAACGGTCACGGTTGCGCCTACTCCCACAACATCGGTTTCAATTTCATCACTATTGATAATGCGGGCATTGCGTAGCATTTTTTCCAGTGTAATGACACGGCCTTCAATGAAAGCCTGCTCATTCTTCGCATCCTCATACTCGGAGTTTTCACTGATATCCCCGTATCCGATAGCTACCTTAATCCGTTCCGCCACTTCACGGCGTTTGACAGACTTCAAGTTCTCAAGCTCATCTTCGAGCTTTCTAAGACCTTCCTGTGTCAGAATGACTTCTTTATCGCTCATCTTAACCGATTCTCCTGTCATGGGAAAAGTTTAAAAGTGCATCGGAATGCACGCTTTCAAAACATAATATGCCACTCTGAGGGAATGAGAACATTTCCTGCTGTTGTCTTGAGAGCTGCATACAATTTGTAGCATACATCAAGATTTTATACTGAACGATTATAGGGCAAGTAATTGGAAAAGTCAATCGCATGCAAAGGCAGGAACAGCTTCCTTATTGCGCAACGGCGGCAGGAGAAACAGCCCCCGTGGAATGCTCATCATTTTCTACCGTGTGTAGTCCGGATACAAAGCCATCCAAAATACGTACCATATCATCACGTTTCGTTTCTTCCATAACTACGTCCTTAATGCGTGCAGAGCCTCTAAGTCCTTTGAGGTACCAGGCCAGATGCTTACGCATTTCGCGGACAGCCACAGCTTCGCCCTTTAATGCCACCAGACGGTCCATATGCAGAATGGCAATGCGAATTTTTTCTTCCGGTGAAGGATCAGGCAAAAGCTCACCTGTCTGCAAATACTCAATCGTACGGTACAGCATCCAAGGGTTACCCAGAGCGCCGCGTCCGATCATAACACCGTCACAGTTGGTCAAATCCAGCATCCGGCGGGCATCTTCCGGTGATGCCACGTCCCCGTTTCCAATGACAGGAATGGAAACTGCTTCTTTAACTTCTTTTATAATATCCCAGTTCGCATGTCCCGTATACAATTGCTCCCGTGTACGGCCATGTACGCTGACAGCCTGACCTCCGGCACGTTCTACGGCACGGGCGTTCTCTACAGCATAAATATGCTCGCTGTCCCAACCGATACGCATTTTCACGGTAACAGGCTTGCTAACGGATTCCACTACAGCGGATACCATTTCATAAATTTTATTCGGATCGAGCAGCCAACGGGCACCCGCATCACATTTGGTTACCTTGGGAACCGGGCAGCCCATATTGATGTCAATAATATCTGCGTTCGTCTCCTGATCCACAACCTTGGCTGCTTCCACCAAAGATTCACGGTCTCCCCCGAAAATTTGCAGACTAAGCGGCTTCTCACGCTCATCTACAAACAGCATCTCACGGGTGCGCTTGTTGCCGTGAATGATCGCCTTGTCACTAACCATTTCTGCGCATACCAAGCCTGTGCCAAATTCTTTGGCAATCAGGCGGAAAGCAGGGTTACACACGCCAGCCATCGGAGCCAGCACGACCTGGTTTTTCATTTCAATACCGCCGATTTTCAACATTCTCTGTTCACTCCTTTATTTATACTTGTATATGGTGTACTTATCGTCATTCCGTCAGTTCCCGGACTTCTATTTCAAGGGTTTGGGCAATAAGGTTCAGCATGTCAGGCTCTACTGTTCGGTTGCCCCGTTCCGCAGCACCCAGTACGGCCAACGATATGCCGGTTCGCTCAGCCAACTCCTGCTGCGTAAATCCTTTTAGCTTCCGAAAGGCGCGAAGCCGTTGCGCCAGCTGCATTTTTTCCAAAACTGTATGCCGTCCTTTCCATCCAATGATTTCAATGCGGTATGCACGATACTGTACAGTCCGGATGGATCATCTTGGTCCGGAACGATGTCAGCTAATGGCACAAGCACAAAAGCACGCTCCAACATACGGGGATGAGGAAGCTCCAAATCCGGTGTAGCGAGCTGCACCGCTTCCATCCATAACAAATCCAAATCAATGGTGCGCGGACCGTTAGGAATATGTCTTACTCTACCCAGACGACTCTCTACCTCTAACATGAAGGCCAGAAGCTCCTCTGGAGCAAGTGTTGTGGATACGGCTGCTGCCATGTTTAGAAAAGAAGGCTGGTCCAGATACCCGACAGGCTCTGTTTCGTACAGGCTGGAGCAACGCAGCACCCGTATACCCGGATGTTCGTCCAGCGCCGTGATGGCTTCATACAGGGTATGCTCACGATCCCCCAAATTAGCCCCTAAAGCAATATAAGCCTCTGATGCCTCAGAGGTCGAATGTGCGTTCATGTACCGTTCCTACTTTCTTGCGCGATAAAGCTCAACCGTCACGCCCTCAAAATGAATATCGAACGGCGGATGCGGCTTCGTGACTTTGACAGTCAGTGCAATGACACTAGTATAAGTGTCCAGTAAGGAAGATGCAATACGTTCGCCCAAAGCTTCAATCAATTGGTAAGATTCCTTTTCTACGATATCCTTAACCAACTGATGAACCTCAGCATAATTGACCGTTTTATCCAAAGCATCCTGCTCGCCTGCCTCACGCAGATCAAGCTCCAGTTCCAAATCAATGTAGAAACGCTGTCCCAGCTTTCGTTCCTCGGGAAAAACGCCGTGATATCCGTAATACTCCATGCGATGCAAAACTATTTTATCCATCGTGGGTAGTCTCCCTGTTTTTTTATTTCAATTTTTTTATAATAAATTTTTTTCTGAAAATGCAGTGACTTTATGCGGGCAGTAGCGTAGCGAATTATTTGAATCCGAAGAAGCGTAGCGCTCGCCTTTGCAACGGGATTCTTACAGCCAAATGTTTTACCAATTCAAAGAATCCCGTTGCAACAGCGATCGCAGGATCAAATGATTCGTGAAGCGGGCTTTACCCGCCATAACTCAGTGCGTTTTTAGACCCGTACACCATCGCATCACACATCCTTACCGTGCGTTTGATTTGCGCAACATCATGTACACGCACAATCTGACAGCCTTGGGCAATGCCAAAGGCGACAGTAGCCGCTGTACCCTCAACTACATCATCTACAGGCAAATCCAGCGCTGTACGGATAAATCTTTTGCGTGATGTCGCCAACAACAGCGGATAGCCCAACTGGCTTAGCGTATCCAGAGAAGTCATAGCATGAATATTTTCGTCGTAATCTTTGGCAAATCCGATGCCCGGATCTAAAATGATCTGTTCCGCACGTACACCTGCATCCAGCGCCAATCGGATACTTCCTTTTAAATCATCAATCATATCAGGTACCAAATCGCTATAGTTACGGTCGTGACGATTATGCATTAAAATGACAGGACAATCGAATTGTGAAGCTACACGTGCCATGTCAGGATCTGCCTTAAATCCCCACACATCATTGATGATATGCGCACCCGCTTCAAGGGCCTGCCGGGCTACTTCAGCTTTGTAAGTATCCACGGACAATGGAATGTGCGGAGCCATACGGTGAATAGCCTGTACTACCGGAATGACACGGGCCAGCTCTTCCTCCACGCCTACCGGATCATGCCCCGGTCGGGTAGACTCCCCGCCAATATCAATAATATCGGCTCCATCCTCCACCAGCTTCAAGGCATGTAAAACAGCAATCTCCAGACTATTGTGCAATCCGCCATCGGAAAATGAATCCGGGGTCACGTTCAGTATACCCATCACCTGTGTGGAATCTCCGAGCGTAAGCTCGGCATCGCCCATCTGATAGCTTCGTCGGTAAATGGTCGGTATATTCAATTCATCCCTGCTTTCTCTCTGTAATCGTGTAACAGCAGAGCTGTTATGGAACCGGTCTGTGTCCAAGCATCGGATAATTGGTGCGTCGTTCCATCCGGCTCCAGCAGTAGGCTCACAGGCCGGATTTCCTGTATGGAATTCGTCATAAATATTTCATCGGCCAGTCGCAGCTCGTCCCAACGGTATAGACCCTGCTCACAGCGGATGCCCCTCGCTTGCGCCAGCTCCAGAATGAGTCCGCGGGTAATACCTGGCAGGATACCTGTGGAGAGGTCTGGGGTGTACAGCATACCATTTCGGACAAAAAACAGGTTGCTGACTATTCCTTCTGCCAGAAAACCGTCTGCCGTAAGCATCATCCCTTCGGCCTTATGCTGGACGGCAGCGGGGTACTGCTGAAGCTCCCGCTTGGCGAGAATGTTATTCATATAATGGAGCGACTTTAAACGAATCTCACCCTCGGGCGTGTTTCTCGGGGTTCGCAACAACTGAAGCGCCGACGCGGCAGTTGTTCCCACGGTTTCTGTATGGGTAGCGGGTAACGGCTTGGCGAACAAAATATGGTTAGGGCGTGTATAGTCACCAGACGGCAAGCCAATTACCTCTTCGCCCGCCGACACGGTGTATCGGATATATGCTTCGTTCAGACCATTCGCGGCCATCAGACTGTGGATATGCTCCGTAAGCTGGTTCTTGTCCGGTTGAAAAGGAATGCCCAGCATCTGGCAGCCCTCTGCCAGTCTGTGCAAATGGCGATCGAGCAGGAACGGAACTCCCTTGTAGGTACGGAAGGTTTCAAAGAGGCCCATTCCGTACAAAAAGCCGTGATCACTTACGTGAATCACGGCATCTGCGGCTTCCGTGAGGACGCCATTGACTCCGATGTATTTCATGAATCAGACGCCTACCTTGCGTTTTAGGAAATTGCGTAATAGTTGATGTCCGTAGTCCGTAATGATGGACTCAGGATGGAACTGGACTCCTTCCACAGCAAACTCTTTATGCCGCAAGCCCATAATTTCACCTTCCGCAGTTTCAGCGGTAATTTCCAGACATTCAGGCAGGCTCTCGCGTTCCACCAGCAAAGAATGATACCGGGTCGCTGTGAACGGGGAAGGCAAGCCTTCAAATACCGATGTATTATGGTGGAGAATCGGTGATGTTTTGCCGTGCATGAGTCGTTCAGCCCGGATGACATTACCGCCAAATGCCTGTCCGATGGCCTGGTGACCGAGACAAACGCCGAAGATCGGAATCAGCCCTTTAAAGTGGCTAATCACGTCCAGCGATATTCCCGCCTCATTCGGCGTGCATGGACCTGGCGAAATCAGAATATGCTCCGGCGCCAACTCTTCTATGCCTTTCAGATCAATCTCATCGTTCCGTCTTACGGTTACTTCCTCGCCAAGCTCACCCAAATACTGAACAAGATTGTACGTAAACGAATCATAGTTATCAATCACCAAAATCATACGACTTACCCTCCTGTGATACCGCTTTTGCTCAAAGCGGCTTCTTCTTCACCACATTGTACTGCCTTCATGACGGCTCTTGCCTTATTTCGGCACTCGCGATATTCCCTGTACGGGTCTGAGTCAATGACAATGCCTGCACCTGCCTGTAAATAGGCCGTGCTGCCTCTGACAGCTAGTGTTCTTATTATAATATTTAATTCCATATTGCCGTTATAGTCAATCCATCCCATGGACCCTGTATAAGGACCACGCCGGACAGGCTCTAATTCTTCAATGATTTCCATGGTGCGCACCTTGGGCGCTCCGGTAATAGTTCCCCCCGGAAAGGTAGCGGCGATCACATCTAAAGCGGTACGCCCCGCGGCCAGCTTACCCTCTACTTGAGAAACGAGATGCATCACGTGCGAATAATACTCGACAGTCAGCAGCTCCGGCACATGCACCGTTCCGTATTCAGCAATCCGTCCGATATCATTGCGTTCCAGATCGACGAGCATGATATGCTCGGCGCGCTCTTTTTCGCTCGATAGCAGCTCGGCAGCCATGGCAGTATCCTCTTCCGGTGTCAGTCCTCGCCTTCTCGTACCCGCAATGGGACGTGCGCTGACGCGTCCATCCTCCAGCTTTACCAGCAATTCCGGCGAACCGCTGACGATTCGTAAATCCGGCATACGCAGCAGGCCCATATAAGGGGAAGGGTTCAGCAGGCGAAGCCACTCATAGATATCCTCAGGTTGGGCTGCCAGCGTACGTTGCTGACGAATCGACAGGTTTACCTGAAACACGTCACCTTGTGCAATGTATTCCTGCACGCGCTTTACGGCATGTTCAAAGTCCTCTTGGTTGAAAGCTGCTTTCCAGCCTTCTGCTTCATGATGAGCAACGAACAGCTCTTCTTCGGCAAGCCTTGTGCAACGGCGAATATAAGCAGGGTCAGATGCTCCGGCCTGTATGATGTTTTCCCACTGGGTCAGCATACATTCTGCACGCTGGACAGCTTCTGCGTAATATTCGAAAAGTATGGCTTTCTGCTGATCCAAAGTGACATCATCGACATTGGTGGTGTTACGACTGACGGTATGCAAGTGAACAGGTACGGGCGTATGAACAGCGCAATATATACGGCCTTCCTCATGATCATAGATCCATAGCTCGTTCACTTGCATCCATACATAGTCCGGTATGCCTGTATCGTCCGCTGCCTGTATCGGTAAGCGCTCCAGTGAGCGAGCTACATCGTAGCCAAGATAACCGGCAAAGCCTCCAGTGAAAAAAGGAATGCCCGGTACGCGCGGCGCACGATAGGGAGTGATCCAGTCGTTCATGACTGTCAGGGGCTGTCCGTGTATGAGATCACGCTTGCCGCTTTTTAGATCGGTCCAGACTGCCTGCTCCCCTTTACCTTCCAATATAGCAACCGGATTTAAGCCCAGATAGGTGTATCTCCCGCCTTTAGCGCTCTCCAGTAAAAAGGCATAGGGTGACGAATCCTCCCATGCCTTCTGCCATGATAAGGGTAAACCGTCCGCAGGTAACTGATACTCAGCAATATATGGGAGTATACTCCATCCTTCCTTCTGCCAGGCCTGCCACTGTGCCTCCGTTACTCTAGCTGTCGATTTCATGCGTGTGTGCTTCCCCTTCCTTTACTTTGCGCAAAGTCTATATGCTACTTTTTTAAAAAGAATCCCCCACCCCCTGGCAACAGGGAAATGAGGGACTCCTTACATATAGTATACACAATTACGACGTAATTACAGCTCGAAATTATACAGTGGCGTACTCAGGTAACGTTCACCATTACTTGGAACGATGACAACAATACGCTTGCCTTTGCCTAATTCTTTAGCCAGCTTCAAAGCCGCATGAACAGCCGCACCGGAGGAAATACCCGACAAGATGCCTTCTTCCTTGGCTACTGTACGCGCAACTTCGAAAGCTTCATCGTTTTCTACATGAATAATTTCATCATAGATGTCACGGTTCAAAATTTCAGGAATGAAGTTGGCACCAATTCCCTGAATTTTGTGGGGTCCTGGCTTACCACCAGCCAAGATTGGAGAAGCAGCCGGCTCTACAGCAACGATTTTGATTTCAGGGAATTCTTTCTTAAGCACTTCCCCTGCACCAGAAATAGTACCACCTGTACCAATCCCGGCTACAAAACCGTCCAGGCTACCACCGATGGAGCGAATGGCTTCCACGATCTCAGGGCCTGTCGTTTCACGGTGAATCTTGATGTTGGCTTTGTTCTTGAACTGCTCGGCAGCAAAATACTCCGGATTCTCACTCAGCAGCTCTTCCATTTTCTTAACAGATCCGTTCATGCCTTCCGATCCGGGTGTCAGCACAAGTTCTGCTCCGTAAGCGCGCAGCAAGTTGCGACGCTCCAAGCTCATTGTTTCTGGCATAACGATTACTGCCTTGTAGCCCTTCGCGGCTGCAACCATAGCCAAGCCGATTCCTGTATTACCGCTGGTAGCTTCAATAATCGTACCGCCTGGTTTGAGCAGTCCTTCACGTTCGGCCTCTTCCACCATACTAATCGCGATGCGGTCTTTTACACTGGACCCCGGATTCTGGTATTCCAGTTTCAAATAAATTTCTGCGCTATCTTCCGGTACGATCCGGTTAAGACGGACGAGAGGGGTCTCCCCGATAAGTTCGGTAACGTTATTGACGACTTTAGCCATGATAAGTTCCTCCCTGACATTGAATGTTATATTAATTTTTGCAAAATCACATTGTTAATCAATCCTGGTTTTAATTTCCGATTAAAAAGGTAGGTTTTCACGATAATCATAACAATCTTCAAATCCATTGTCAATACGACCCATAAAAAACACGACACCTTCAACTCTGATTTTCAGCATCGCGCTTCCTTCAAACCAAAAATTGATCACTGTGTTTATAGAGAAATAGAGGGCATATCTTTTCCAGGCAAAGTGCGTACCCCGTATTTATCACGCAGGCTTTTCTCTACCTCTTCCAGAGGGGCAACTTGAGCGAGTGCAAGCGAGCGGCGAATTTGCTGTCGAACCTGTTGTTCGTTCGCGGGAGCTTCCAGGCGGATATCCTGTACAAAAATGACGGCATAACCCTCGTTAACCGCGATAGGACCAGCGACATCACCTGAACTTAGCTCTCTCGCTGCCTCCATAATCTCTTGCGGCTGAAAAGGATCATACTCGTCCACCCATCCCATCTGTCCGCTTTTATCTTTGCCGAAAAGATGACTGGAATGTTCTTGAAGCAGTGTATCAAAGCCTTCTCCCTGCTGGACCCGCTCCAGTAGCGTCTCAGCTTCCTGAACTTGAATACCCTGTGTGGCTATTTTCTCCAACCCAATCCGGTATTCCGCCTCATTCCGCAAATCATCCGGATTTAATCCGAACTGTTGCTGCATTTCATCAATATAGGCACGATCCGAGGCATACCCTTTACTATCCTGCTCCAGCACCTGCTGCGAATCCTCTTGGGTAACCTTGATACCGATCCTTTCTCCCGTGTAGTCATCGCTCGCACCGCCCATCCGGTTAGGCTTTGGCTTGATCTAACAAATTTTGCAATTCGTCTTTATTAAACTGATAAGCCTCATTACAGAAGTGGCACACGACCTCAGCCTGTCCCTCTTCCTCAATCAACTGCTTCAATTCGCTTTCTCCCAAGCTGATTAATGTTTTTTCCACACGCTCTCCCGAGCATTCACATTGAAAATGAATATCCATTTCGTCGAGAACCCGAACGTCCGGCAGCATCCAGCGCAGCATTTCATCAAGCTCTAAACCCTGATCCAGCAGAGCTGTAACTGGCGGAATGGAGCCGACTGCATTTTCGATGGCCGTAATCTCATCATCATCCAAGCCCGGAAGCAATTGAATAATAAATCCGCCTGCCACGATAACCGAACTATCGGTATCCACCAGCACGCCTAAACCCACTGCTGAAGGTGTCTGCTCCGATTTAGCAAAATAGTAGGTGAAGTCCTCACCCAGCTCGCCGGAAATAATCGGGGTACTGCCCCGATACGGTTCTTTTAACCCCAAATCCTTGATGATATGAATAAAGCCCTCTGTTCCGACAGCACCTGCTACATCCAGTTTGCCCATACTGTTGCTCGGCAAATGTACATGCGGCTCGGACACATAGCCCCGCACCTCACCTACAGCGTTGGAATCAACGACGATTTGTCCGATTGGACCGTCACCTTTAACTTGAATGGTCAGCCGCTCTTTACCTTTTAACATAGAACCCATAATGGCACCCGCTGTAAGCGTTCGTCCCAAAGCAGCGGTGGCGGTAGGATACGTATCATGTCTTCTCCGTAGTTCCTCCACCAGTTCAGTTGTCCGGACCGCAAAGGCTCTGACCCTTCCATCCAGAGCTGTACCACGAATAAGTCGATCCTGTTTCTTTTCCATATTGAGTTCCTCCCCTATCTCAGAGCAGCTATATGCTGTTATTTTCGTTAGTGTATGTTTCCGCATAACTAAAGCATGATTTCCTGCTATATAAACAACCTGCATCGACAGATCACGCGAATCGTTCAAAAACGTAACATATTTCAGTATAGACGAAAAACGCCGCCAATCCAAACCGGTTTCATCTCCGGCTGGCCTCGGCGGCAGCTTATATCCATTTTTTATTCAGCGTTACGTTGGTAAATGATACGCAATCCTTCCAGCGTCAACATCGGCAACACTTTCTGAATACTCCGTGTCTCCGAGGCAATTAACTCGGCAAGACCTCCGGTAGCAATAACCGTAGGCTCTGCCTGCATTTCCTCCTTGATGCGTTCCACAATACCGTCCACTTGCCCTGCATAACCGAAAATGATCCCCGCCTGCATAGCATGAACCGTATTGCGGCCGATGACCTTCTTGGGTTTCTCCAACTCAATGCGAGGTAGCTTAGAAGCCCGTTGATACAGCGCCTCCGTCGATATCCCGATACCCGGCACAATGACTCCACCCAAGTAGTTTCCCTTGTCATCAATACAATCAAACGTCGTCGCCGTCCCAAAATCCACCACAACCAGAGGACCGCCATACCGCTCGACAGCAGCAACGGCGTTCACGATCCGATCAGCCCCTACTTCGCGCGGATTTTCATAACGCAGATTAAGACCGGTCTTAATTCCCGGTCCGACGATTAGGGGCGTTCTGCCTATGTATTTGTCGCACATTTCCTCCAACACATGAACCAGCGGTGGAACGACTGAGGAGATAATGACCCCTTTAATATCATCCTTAAATACACCGCCCATACTAAAAAGATTATGTATGAGCACGCCGTATTCATCTGCGGTTGCCTGTCTGGAGGTGCTGATCCGGTAATGATGCAGCAGCTCGCGCCCCTGATACATCCCCAGCACAATATTGGTATTGCCCACATCCACTACAAGAATCAATTGGTGTCACCTATCTTTCTTTGCGTTAAGGTCAAGGCTGATATCCAGATTATGAAAAGAGTACGTCAGCCTGCCTATAGAAATCACATCTACGCCGCTCTCAGCCATCGCACGCACCGTATCCAGCGATACATTGCCTGAAGCTTCCGTTTTGACATGTGGAGCCCGCTCCCGAATGAAACGAACGGCTTCCTTCATATCCTGAACGGACATGTTATCCAGCATAATAATATCCGCTCCGGCATTCAGAGCTTCCTGAACTTGTTCCATGTTTTCCGTCTCTACTTCAATCGTCATCGTGTGCGGAATATGGGCACGTGCCCGGGTCACCGCCTGCATGATCCCACCCGCACCCTTGATATGATTATCCTTAATCATAACGGCATCGTACAAGCCAAACCGATGATTGGAACCCCCACCCACACGAACAGCGTATTTTTCAAGCAACCGATGCCCTGGTGTTGTTTTCCGTGTGTCCACCAAGCGCGTCGAAAGTCCATGAAGCTGGTCAACAAAAGATTTTGTTCGCGTCGCAATGCCGGACATCCGCTGGACCAAGTTTAGGGCCAAACGTTCTCCCGTCAGAATCGCATGGGTACTTCCTGTCACTTCTGCCAGAACAGTTCCCTGCTCAATCCACTGCCCATCGGTCACCAGTGGAGTGAATGACAGCGAGGGGTCTACGACCCGAAATACGAGTTCTGCCACGGGCAAGCCCGCAACAACGCCAGACTCCTTGGCATGGATTACTGCCTTGGATTGGTGATTCGGCTCGATGGTCCAGCGCGTGGTCACATCGCCCGATCCTGTATCTTCTCGCAGCCAGCTGCGAATTTGTGCTGTCAGTTCTTCCTGATACCCGTTAAATTCTCCATAATGCTCGCTGTTAGATGTCATGAACGTACTCCTCCGTTATCCCTTGCTCACGTCGCTGCTGGACATGCTTGCGCCATACGCCATCGTCTGCTATAGGGAAATCCTCGCGGTAATGTGCTCCCCTGCTTTCCTCACGCAGCAGCGCCCCATCCGTGACCAGCAAACCACAGGTGAGCAAATTGGCAAATTCGATCTCTTCCCGGCTGGTCAGGGCAGCGTTGAAAACGGACAACTGCCCCCGCAGCTGATCCAGTGCTGCTCGTAGCCCCTCCCCATTCCGACGGACTCCGGCATAATGAACCATTGTTTCTTGCAGCTTGAGCTGCTGCTCTATAATAGACGAGGCCTGAGAGTCCACGCGGTTGTCATTGTAGGATATCAGCGTATGACCGGCCAGCGGCGGTAAAGAATGTAACCGCTCGACAATCCTGCTGCCGAATACGACCGCCTCAGATAAAGAATTACTCGCCAAACGATTAGCCCCGTGTACACCAGTGGAAGACACCTCACCACAAGCGAACAGACGTGCAAGGGTGCTTTCTCCATGCAAATTGGTCTGGACGCCGCCCATCATATAATGCGCAGCGGGCGCTATGGGAATCCAGTCCGCCGTTATATCCAGACCAAAGGACAGGCATGTCCGATAAATGGTTGGAAACCGTTGCTTGATCCGTTCAGACGGTTCATGTGTAATATCAAGGTATACAAACGCAGCCTGCGTACGTTCCATCTCATGAACGATGGCACGAGCTACAATATCCCTTGGTGCAAGTTCCAGTCGGGAATCATACTGCTCCATGAAACGCTCTCCATGTATATTGCGCAGCACAGCCCCTTCACCCCGCACGGCTTCGGAAATCAGAAATCTTGGAGCACCCGGATGGCACAACGCTGTCGGATGAAACTGTATAAATTCCATATCCCGCACAGCTGCCCCGGCGCGATATGCCATAGCAACCCCGTCCCCGGTCGCGATATCCGGATTGGTCGTATATCGAAATAATTGTCCGCCGCCCCCGGAGCATAAAATCGTTGCATTCGCAGTGATATATAATCGTTCGCCATTCGGCTTTTGAACCAGAGCGCCGATGCACTCGCCATGCTCGGTCAGCAGGTCGATCACCATATGCTCGTTCCACACCTCGATAGCGGGATGGTCAGCGACCTTCTCTGACAATGCACGAACAATTTCATAGCCCGTGGCATCCCCATTTGCATGCAAGATGCGCCGATGGCTATGTGCGCCTTCCTGTGTCAGCGCAAGCTCACCATTGTCCCGGTCAAAGGCCGTCCCTAAACGTATTAATTCCTGTACACCGCCTGGACCCTCATGAACAAGGGCCCTGACCGCTTCCGGTTCACACAGACCTGCACCTGCAATCAGGGTATCTTGAATATGATAAGCTGGTGCGTCCTTATCCGAAGTGACAGCGGCGATGCCGCCTTGTGCATACCGAGTGTTGCTTTCCAACAATGCCTTCTTGGTAATTAGCAACACCCGCCGACTCTCCGCAGCCTTAATGGCCGTGTATAAGCCCGCAATGCCGGAGCCGATAATCATCACGTCGGCCTCGAATTTGGGCAATTCTGCTACGTCAAAATCAACTAGATATCTTGGAATCATGCCTTCACCTGTTTCACAGAGAATAGCGCACACCATAGGTTGTACAGTATGCGCTCACGATATATTCTTCAAAAAGATTGAAAGTCGATTACAGCGGCTGAAAGCTTTTATAGTCAAGCGCACAAAC
This sequence comes from Paenibacillus sp. PvR008, assembly GCA_040544055.1. Classification (GTDB taxonomy): domain Bacteria; phylum Bacillota; class Bacilli; order Paenibacillales; family Paenibacillaceae; genus Paenibacillus. The sequence continues at coordinate 45,693 of JBEUOG010000022.1, read as the reverse complement.
AGCCGTTTATTTATCAATAAATGTACACAACGTTCCTCCGTCTGTCAAATCACCTCAGCTCATATCTCCAGTATTTTAAAAAGCTCCGGAAAACCAATAGTTACTGGTTCCCCGGAGCTTTCATATACGCTTATTCAACTGTCAACCTGATAATCAGGTTGTTGTCGGTGGAGTGCCACCAGAGTTGCCCGAATTGTTACCGTCCTCTGGCTTTTGCAGATTAGGGATATCATTCGGTTGATCCGTTGTATTCTTTGGCTCGTCATCCTTGCCTTGAATACGTACACGAACGTCTCCGATGTTGTCGATCACAGGCTCACCATTTTCCGGTGTACCTTCTCCCTCATTCGTGCTGCCGTCCAAAGTACCTGTCTCGATCAAACGTTTAATTTGATCAAGCTCCAGGGTTTCTTCTACCAGCAAGGTTTGGGCGATCAAATGAACCTCTTTGGAATACTTGGTCAGGAGTTCTCTGGCACGCTCATAAGATTCGGTGATGAAACGGTTCATCTCCTGGTCAATCTGATAAGCGATCTGATCACTGTAGTTCTGCTCATGACCGATATCCCGTCCAAGGAATACCTGGCCTTGCGAAGTGCCGAACTGCATTGGACCGAGCCTCTCACTCATACCGTATTCCACGATCATGCTGCGTGCGATGCTTGTTGCTTGTTGGAAGTCACTGTAGGCACCTGTTCCGATTTCACCAATAAACAGTTCCTCGGATACGCGTCCACCCAGCAAACCAGTGATTTTGTCCAGCAATTCCTGCTTGGTCGTCAGCATGCGATCTTCCTTCGGAAGCATGATGACATATCCGCCTGCACGTCCACGTGGAATAATCGTTACCTTGTGAACCATGTCGGCATTTTCCAAGAAGAAGCCGATAATCGTATGGCCTGCTTCGTGATAAGCTACAATCCGTTTCTCGCGGTCACTGATTACGCGGCTGCGTTTTTCTGTACCTACGATAACACGGTCGATCGCTTCATCCACTTCTCGCATCGAAATATCTTTACGGTTACGACGGGCTGCCAACAGCGCAGCTTCGTTTAACAGGTTTTCCAGATCAGCGCCTGTAAAGCCTGTTGTTCGCTTCGCGATAACATCCATTTTAACATCTTTAGTTAATGGCTTGTTGCGTGCATGTACAAACAATACAGCTTCGCGGCCTTTAACGTCTGGGCGATCAACTGTAATTTGACGGTCAAAACGTCCCGGACGAAGCAATGCCGGATCCAGAATATCCGGACGGTTCGTTGCAGCTACGATGATAATACCTTCGTTCGCTCCGAATCCATCCATCTCAACGAGCAATTGGTTGAGCGTCTGCTCACGTTCATCATGTCCGCCACCCAATCCGGCGCCACGTTGACGTCCGACAGCATCAATTTCATCAATGAAAATGATACATGGTGCGTTCTTTTTCGCGTTTTCGAACAAATCCCGCACACGGGAAGCGCCGACACCGACGAACATTTCTACAAAATCAGAACCCGAAATGCTGAAGAACGGTACTCCGGCTTCGCCTGCAACAGCTCTCGCCAAGAGTGTTTTACCAGTACCCGGAGGGCCCACTAACAGGACACCTTTTGGAATACGGGCACCCACAGCTGCGAACTTACGCGGGTCCTTCAAGAATTCTACGACTTCAACAAGCTCTTGCTTCTCTTCGTCGGCTCCTGCCACGTCTTCGAAGGTAACTTTCTTCTTCTCTTCGTTATAAAGACGGGCTTTGCTCTTGCCGAAGTTCATAACTTTGCCGCCACCGCCCTGCGCCTGATTGAACAGGAAGAAGAACAACAGGAACATGATCACCAAAGGAACAATAGAAGTCAAGAACGTCAGCCAAATGCTTTCGCCTTCCATTTTCTTCTGTACGTAATCAAATCCGTTCGTTTCACTAGCATTAACCAATTCGGTTAATGCAGAGTCCGTTGGCGGAACATACACAGAAAAATTGATGGATTTGGCACTAGCCGGCTGCTTCTTATATGCACCGGTTACAAGATAGGCGTAACCGTCAAATTGGACCGTTACTTTAGAGATATTATTAGCTTTAACCTCTTGCCGTAATTGGTCATATCTAGGGAGATCGGAGGCTTCGTTACTGTTGCTGACAAACTGAACGATACCCACCACAACTAAAAAAAGAATCAAATAAAAACCAGAATTCCGGATGAACCGATTCATCCCCTACCTCCTCTCGAAACACTTAAGTTATTTTACCATAGCCTATAAGCCCTTCTCAACAAAGGACCCTATTTAGTCCTAGGACTGGAGGCTGAGATTAGCTGGTGTAGATTTCCGGCTTCAAAATCCCTATGTATGGGAGGTTCCGGTAGTGCTCGGCATAATCCAGACCATAACCGACAACAAACGCATCCGGAAGAGTAAATCCGGTATAATCAGCTTCAAGATTAACCGTCCGGCGGGCAGGTTTGTCAAACAGGGTTACGACACATACCGAATTGGCATTACGGTTCTTAAGCAATTCAATCAAATGAGTCAACGTCAGGCCACTGTCGATAATATCTTCGACGATCAGAACGTCGCGTCCTTCAACCGAAGCGTCCAAATCCTTAATAATTTTAACGACGCCCGATGATTTGGTGGACACACCATAACTGGATACAGCCATGAAATCAAGCTCCAGTGGTACTGTAATAGCTTTAACCAAATCCGCCATAAAGATAAACGCACCCTTCAGCACGCAGATCACCAACGGATTCTTTCCTTCGTATTGCACGCTGAGCTGTGCGCCCAATTCCTTGATTTTACTCTGAATTTCTTCTTCGCTGATCAATACTTCCTGAATATCATTCTGCAACGGTGTAAACCTCCTAAGTTTATACTATGAAAGCCGTTCCTGCGCAATTACCGATGCCCTGGACTCTCCTGTCTTTGCCATGACATATATATAACCGAAGACGTGTGCTTTTGCACCGCAGCATGTACAGAACGCCGCACGCCCGGAATCCAGAGAATAGCTCCGGAACGGTCGCAGACGACGGGAATAACGGGACGCAGCGAAGGAGGTATTTTTTCATCAATGAAAATATCTTTAACCTTTTTTCTTCCGTTTAATCCCATTACATACATGGTATCTCCAGGTAATCGCGAGCGTATTGTCAAAGGCAGGGCCAATTCATCCGCGTCGAAGCACGCTTCCTCCTCATTCGGCGGATTGGGTCCATCCGAATAAGAAGTTCTTCGCCACCGGAGTATACCACCCGCCTCAGGCAATTCAAGCTCACCGGAAATAGGCAATACGTCCAGTCCATAGCACCATTTGCTCATAACGCCTTGCGTACGGTCAAACAAAACCGCTTGGTCATATTCGCGGACTCCAACCGCACCGCCGCCCAAGTCCAGGCTCCACGTGGAAGGCCGTTCCTGGAGAAGCCTCAGTCGAACGGTCTCAATTTTACGAAAATCTAAATTTTCACTGTCCGAAGGCAGATAATTTAATATTAGTTTAATCAACCTCCGTTGTAAAGCAACGGATAACTTGCGGTAGGAAGCAATGGAAAACATATGCCTGCCGTTATCCAAGTGTACTAATTCCTCGTATACCGCCAGCGTGGATACCTCCATAAAATCATTTTCCTCAGCCATCGTTTCGGCCAGTCGGTTCAGGGACGGTGTCAATTGTTCATTATATTGCCCCAAAAAAGGAAGCACATCCATACGAATGGCGTTACGGCGGTATTTCGATAATAAATTGGTGCTGTCCGTTACATAGGAAAGGTTATAAAACTTGCAGAACTCGATCAGGTCAGCCTTGTACATACGTAGTAACGGGCGAATGAGTTGCACATTTTTTTCCTTGCGTGTCAGCCGCATACCCGCCAGACCCGTCGGGCCGCTACCGCGCAGCAAGTGCAGAAGAACGGTTTCGGCCTGATCGTCCCCATGATGAGCCATCGCAATATGCTGTGCCGCCCACTTTGCAGCCATATCATGCAAAAAGGCATAGCGCAGCACGCGAGCCGCTTCCTGCGGGCCCTTGCCGCTCTCCTTCATATAAGCGGGCACATCAACCCGAATCATTTCAAACGGAACCTCAAGTTTCCAGGCCATGTGGCGTACCTCCTCTGCCTCCGCATCCGATTCCTCCGGTCTGAAGCCATGATGGACGTGAGCACAGATGAGCTGCAAAGGCATATGTACGACGGATATCTCATGTAAAATGTGCAAAAGGGCCACCGAATCCGGCCCGCCGGATACAGCAACCACAATGCGGTCTCCGGGGCTCCACAGCGAATGATCCCGCGCGAGGGCGAGCACTTCCTGTACAACACCGGTCGGTTTTGTTGTTCCCATTCACGACCCTCTTTTCTGCCGACCGTAAAAATGATGATCATCTGTTATCTTATGTAAGTCCTGCTGCTACCTTAGCGCAATCCAGAGCGCTCCGGCAAGCAGCAAAAGCGAGAGAGTGAAAGCATATCCCAGCCAGCGCGGATTTCCTCTTTTCACGGACGATTGCCTGACATGCGCAGCAGCCAGACGCGACCAGGAACGAGCCGCCACACGGGTATCGGGGTATTCTCCACGCACTGCACCCATCAGCCATTCGGCATAGGGTCGTAATACACGGCTACGACGAATGATGATGGTCAATTCCGCCGTATTACGCAGCTGTGGCAGCCTGCCCGCAGCTACTTTTAACGATTCACCCTCCAATATATGAATAGTTAGAAGGGCGAAGGCAAACAGATCATACTGGGAATCGGCATTTCGACTGCCCGCATTCCAGAATCCCCTGTCATACCATTCTGTAAATTGCTTGACGCTCCGTCCCGCAAGGGACACCCCGCCATAATCAATCAACTCGGCTTCTCCATAGGCGTTGACCAAAATATTTTGAGGCTTCAAATCGCCAAATACCCATCCTGCCTGATGCAGATCAGCCAAACGATTAAGTATGCCGGTTCCAGCCACACCATACCATTCCGCTCCCTTGAGCGCCACAAAACGATGAAGCGGGTCTCCCTTGACGTATCGCATGACATAAAAGGGTAATTCCCCACCGCTACGCAAGGATACATCGTCCACTTCGAACAAAAAGGATGGATGTCCGTTTTGCTGGAGAGCGGATTGGGTTCCCTGCGACTGCAATGTGGTCAGCACGTTAATCTCTGATTGCAGATCAAGCGTGTTCTTCCCCATTTTCAGAGCAAATTGTCGATCTGCCTGTGCCTCTTTTACCAAATATACAGTCCCGTTCGCCCCACGGCCCAGCAGACGCTGAATGACATAGCTGCTCCGCTTCCACTTGCCCTTGATGACCGTTCCGGGTGCAAGAACGGGATCAGACGACGTAGTCACCGAGCATCCCTTCTCCTTTGCCATAGGATTCTTCCCTATCTTTCTGTTCCCCTAGTGTAACATATCGGTAATAATCAATCACTTGTAAAATGGCTGGACCCGTTGGCGTCGCCCCCTTCATCCGCAGACGGCCGAATATCGACTTGACCTGGCTAAGTTCAGAGGTCCAACCGATATCCATTACCGCATCTTCACCCATCCGTCTCCCAGGAAAATGAAAGACAGAAATACGGCTAGGCCCACTTCTGGATTGTAAACTGAGCAGCAAATCCCGAATACTGTCTTCTACAGCAGGCAGCTTGGGCTTCATGCTCGCACTGGCATCAATGAGCAAAGCAATTTCCAAAGCGCTGGTTTCTGTCAGTTCATCCATCACCTCAACCACCTGTGCCCGTTTTGCCGGCGGCAGTTCACCAATATGTCGGGCGCCCCCCTCACCCAAAATATGCGTTAACTCTCTATTAACCGCCTGCTGAATCGTTTGAACCACCGTTTTGCGCGTCATCATCTGCATGGTCTGCGCCAACTGCTTCGTGCCTACGATTTGGCTAAAACCTCCCCCCGCTTTAGCGATTTCCTGAATCTCCGTACTTCCAAGTTCGCCAATCGTCCCGTAATCTATGACTCCGGCTACGTTCACCGTAATGCCTTCCTGTAAAGCCTGAGCCGCCGCCATGACCGGACTGACACCCACATTAGAGCATCCGTCTGTAATGATCAAAATTTGCTTCATAGCTTTTTGACCTCCCGCTTCCTCGTAATCTATTCCGATAGATTCTATCTTTGCCGAATCTGGAACGATTCAAACGAAGAACGCGGATTTTTAAAAAGGAAGCAGAATTTCCCGGGCAATGTCTATTCAGCTAACCGTACGCGGGCGCTCCATCCAGCTCATACCCGGTACATGAAGCGTGGCCCATTCTGGGCGAAAATGATCTATTTTGCTAACAACTACCGTCATGTCATCATAGATTTGATTTTGCTGGTAACGAATAACTCGTTCCAATAGGCAGTCGGCCAACTGCTGCGGGTCATCGCTTTCAATTTCCTGAATCATGCGCTTCATCCATAATTCCTTGTTTACCGCATAACCCGGCGAGTCGTATATGCCATCTGTGATCATGATCAAAATATCACCCGGCTGTAATTGAAGCGACACCAGATCAATTTCAATATCCTGTATAATGCCAATCGGCAAATTACTGGCAGATACGGGAATGACCTCCTCTCCTCTTTTAATAAAGCTCGGCGTTGACCCAATCTTCATGAATGTCGTCCGGGCCGTATACTGATCAATCAGCGCCATATCGACCGTAGCATACATCTCCTCGGGTGATCTCAGCATCAGGACAGAGTTGACCGACTTGATCGCCAGCTTCTCATCCATGCCGGATTGAAGTAATTCCTCCAAAATATTAAGCGCCGCACTGCTCTCTTGCTGCGCCCGCTCTCCGTTGCCCATACCATCGCTCAAAGAGACCGCAAAGGTTCCGTTCCCCAGCTCCATCATGCTGTAGCTGTCCCCCGAGAAAAAATCCCCTCCTTTGGCAGCGCTTGCTACTCCTGTAGCAATTTCATACGTTTTGGCGGAGCCAAACATGACCGTGGCCAATCCCTGGCGGCGATCTGCCGCCGTTTCGCGCATCACAGCAATATGCTCGTCCAATATATCCGACAGCAGTGGAGCAATGATTTTCCGGCATTCGTCAAATCCCCTTGTATAAGCATGGACAATCTCAATTTCTACTTGGCCTGCATCCAGATTAATAATTTCAATGGATTGTATGGACAAGCCCAGCCGATCAAGCGCCTCTCGTATTTGTTCCTCCTGCCGATGCATCGTTTGCCCTTCACGCTGAATTTCCCGCGCCAAATCCTCCATAATCTGTGACACCCCAGATAGCTGGTCAGCAACAAGCTGACGACTGTCGTATACTTGGCGTTTCCACTGCATATTATGCTGGTAGAGGCTATACTGCTGCTTCATCACTTGCAGCACCGCGCCCGTCTTGGCGCACGCCTTGCTCCACTGCGGCGGCATCTGTTCTGGCTCCAAATCCGGATTCTCCTCAATCGCACTCATCATTTTCGTCATATACTGATGGGTCTGCATAAACTTGCCGTCCCAGCACTGCTCGCACTTGAAGCAGGAGGCACACGTTCCCTCCGCCACAGCGTTCATAAAATGCTCGATTTCGCCATCCGACTTCGCGCTCTCACTCGCAGATATCTGGTGAAAGCTGCGGGATAGCTGACTGAATACGCGGGAAAATTTCGTCACCCGCTCGGCAGTGAGATCACGGACCCTTTTGGCATACTCATGCTGGGATTTGGCGTGGTCCTGCGTACCAGGAACATAGGTAGAAACCGCTTTAAAGAAGCTTTTTGGGGTCATTAAGAATAATAGAATCGCCGCGCAGCTCTCCCAGGTTGATGTCAGCACGTCCCCGGTCCCGTCCAAATAGATCGTCAGAATGGAGGAACCTAGCAACATCCCTAGCGCCACTGCACCTTTTCGCCCTTCACGCAGCATCCCTGCCAGCAAACCGGCAAATGCGAGCAAACTCATCTGCACAATCGCAGACATATTGGCCAAGCTTAAAATTAAACCGGTAATCACACCGACCGAAGCACCTAGCGAAGCGCCCCCTACCAAGGCGAACACCAAGACCAAATAGCGAGATAGCACATGATCGACAGACAGTGAGTGAATCGTCCATCCTACCGCTCCCGTCATCACAGAGGCCAGTAAAATGATCAGACACAAAATTTCCTCATTTTTGAGCTGGCTTGTCTTTTTGCGATACGTAAACAATGGAATGGCCTGCGTAAAAACGAGTGTTAGCATAAAGCTGAGAACCGCATCCGTCCCCACGATGATAAGGTCATACCATGTGAAGGACGGGGCCATCACCGCGTAAAATAAATTGACTATAAACACAGACAGGAAAACCATAAGCGGGGCATAAGATAATTCCAGCCGATCAAAGGTTCGTAGCCCGCGATACAGGAGATAGAATACAAGCAGCTCACCGCCAATCATGAACAACGATGGATAAGGGGCAAGCAGACTGCCCAACACGACCGATACAGCCACAGGCAGCATCAGATCACGCCGCAGGAACATGATGACTGCAAAATAAGCGAGGGCAAAAGGGGATAGCTCGTCCAAAATGGTGGCGCGTCCCAGTAAAAATCCCATAGCAGACAATAACAACATCCATCTTTGCGCCATTACCCATTGCACTGCTTTATGCGAATCCAGCCGCTTCTTGAGTCTGGAAGACCAACCTTCCGTACGTTCTTTAGATTTGGACTTTCTGGATTTCAACCCTGGAAAATGTACCACGTTCCATTTCTCCATCATGCGTCAGGCACCCCATTCATCAATTTGATGTTCCCATCTTAAACCGGAACGATTGAGAAAGTTTGTCAGAACCTCACGCCTTATTCCAAGAAATTTCCGACAAAAAAACGTTCTGCGCGAAAGCACAGAGCATCGTCCCCAATGCCAAGCTGCGTCCGCTTGGAAGCGTATGGTAATTACGAGTGCCCTCTCCTTACAAAGCCTCTTCCTGTCGTCCACACTTTCGCTTAGACTAGCGATTAGCCCAGAAGATAGACGGAAAACCGTTGGAGTTTGTCGGACGATTATGTCCACACGACAAAAAAAACGTCCACTTTTCAGCATGATGGCTCTGCTTTTTCTTCAACAAATCTTGAATATCATAAAACGCATGCAAGATTACCGCCGAATGGATCTCCCACGCTCCCATAGCCCTTCACATATTTCAGCTATTGTCGGCAGAACGCAAAAAAACCGTAGCAGTCTTTCGACTGTACGGTTTTCCGTGTATGGTTGATACGGTTGTCAAAATGAATTAAACACGCTTCGCGCCGCGTCCTCCGCGTTTACCTTCGGTGTTCTTTTTCAGCGACGAAATGCGTTCCTCACTATCTTTAAGGAAGCGTGACATTTTATCCTCAAATGAAGGTTTACCCGGTGCAGGCTTGAACGAACGGCCTCCACGATCGCGGTTGAAACCACCGCCACCACCACCGCGTCCTTGACTTGGACCTGAACCTCCACCGCCGAAACGGTCGCCTCCGCCTGGTCCTCCTGTGCGCTCCGGTCTTGGAGCTCTTGGCGGACGGGCTTCACTTGCCGGCTTGTCAATCGTTTGCTTAATGGAAAGTCCGATTTTGCCGTCTTTATCAACATTAATGACTTTCACCATCACGACATCATTAATCTTCAGGTGATCGTTAACATCCTTAACGTAGTTATCGGCGATTTCCGAGATGTGAACGAGACCCGTGACACCTCCAGACAAATCCACAAATGCTCCAAAATGCGTGATGCCTGTCACTTTGCCCTCTAACTTGGTGCCCACTTCAATTGCCATAGAATAAAATGATCCTCCCTTAAAATATACAACCGATTTTTTTGCAAAAAAATCCTGCTGTGGTGATTTGATTATACAAAATGGCGGAACCAAGGTCAACTAAGCATTGGCCCGATGACACACCTATTTCTGCTCCCCGATGATTGGCGTCTCTTCCGGTTTGTAAAGACCGTACTTGCTTCTGGCAATTTCTCCGATATACTCGGGGTCCTTGAGACGATTCACTTCAGTTTGGAGCTGTTGTTCCGTTTGTGTAGCAGCTTGCTTCTGTTTTTCCTTCTGGGTGAGCTGTTCACTTCGATCGGCCATAATCATACCTTGAGAAAAAAAAGTAAAAATAACCCAACTACCAAAGGCGGCAAGCGATAGCAACCAAATCATGATTCGCCTGCGCCCGCCCGCGTTGGACTTGAACGTAGGAGATGAATGGCGATCTACAGACGAATTACGCATGATACTACCTCCTTCCAAACCATCTTTTTGCTGTGTTTTTCAGTCTGATGCCGAGCTTTACAAGCAATTCTGGAGTCCTCCAGCGCGCTTTAAGCAGACCGATCAGCCAAACGAAGGGCTTCCAAACCGGCATCAGGATGTATATCAGCATCCTTCCCAGGAACACAATGAGTGCCCATGTCCATCCGACCAGCATGCGTACCAGCCGATACAGCGCCAACACCGGATGAACAATCAGGATGCGCAGTATGCTGTTCACGATCAACGTCAGTCTGCGGACTATCTTTAATAACATTACCACAAAACGTTGGGTTGTAACACTAAAGGCCCAAAAATAGAGCCAAACCCCCAAAAGTAGTCCTAAAAAGACATAAAACCGCAGCTCACCGCGATTACTCGCGTACAGCACACGGAAAATAAACAGGGCCGAGGCCACCCAATACAGCACGTCCAACATATGAATGCTCCAACGGGCAAAATGAAAGCGGATGGACAGCACCCGGTAGCTGTCGAACACCACCCCCATGGCTATGCCCGACAGCAGCATCCACGTCAGCGTCAGCCATTGTGTGTGAGGATTCATTTGAAGAGCTTGCCGAATAGGCTTTTTCCATTTTTGGCCGGGGCCCCAGGCTCCAGGTAGACGAGGGAAGTAATCAGACCTTCAATGGACAGCAGCCCCTCTTCCAGACTGAGGTTTTTGATATGTAAATGCTGTCCGCGAATGGTGAGATGACCCAGCTCAGTCTGAAGCAGAAACTCTTCGCTGTCGAAGCTCTCCACATTGCTGACGCCTGAAATGTCGAGCTGCTTTCGGCTTTGCATACGCAGGTCATGGTGTTTGGGCTTCCCTTGTTCAATCATGGCATGTACCCCTCCTTCTGTTCTTAGCTTATGAAGGGGACAACAGGATTTAGAACTGCACGAATGAAACTGCATAAGAAAAAGCATCCCTTCATGAGAAAATGAAGGGATGCTTTAATGTACAGCATATTAGAAAGTTAGATTCCAGTTACCAGTTCAAACCATTGTCTCTGGCAATGGGCTCTTCCTTCACTAAAGTGTACATACTTGCAGCCTCGTCCTTGCGTGTAGTGTCGGCGAGCCGTTCCACTCGCACAGTCACCAGCTTCTGGCCAAACTGGACGGTGATTTCATCGCCCACTTTGACCGCACTGCTCGGCTTGGCTTCGCGTCCATTCACCACGACTCTCCCTTGTTCGGAGACGTCCTTGGCTACCGTACGCCGCTTAATTAGCCGCGAGACTTTCAAGAATTTATCAAGACGCATTAGTTGACGGCTTCTTTAAGCTTATTACCGGCTTTAAAAGCAGGAACGGTCGATTCTGGAATTTCAATCGTGTTGCCGGTTTGTGGATTGCGGCCTGTACGGCTGGAACGCTTGCGCGTTTCGAAAGTACCAAAGCCGATCAGTTGCACTTTGTCACCGCTGGCGAGTGCATCTGTAATTTCACCAAGAACGCCATTCAATACAGCTTCAACGTCACGTTTGCTCAAACCGCTTTTGCTGGAAATATTGTTGATCAGATCTGTCTTGTTCATAAGTTAAAAGCCTCCCAAATGTCAAAAAATAATCATCACGCTGCATGTCCATAAATGGGGCAGACGTGAGGTCAAACTGCGGCCAGTAGCCGCTCTGAATACAACTGGAATACGGTTGCCCGTAGACTACAGTTAATTTCAGAATTACTACAAGTTATTCTGGCTTGGCCTTAAAAATCCTGCAATGGCAGTCGTTTTTTAATTCGACCCCAGTTAAGCCAACATCCTACTACAAAAGCCTCCCCATTGGCAAGTCTCCTCAAACGGACACGCTCCACACGGGCATTTGCCGCCTTTACGGCCTAAAACCTGCCAAGAGTTTTTTTCGCTTCCTGCCAGTACATCTCCATCTCGTCCACACTACTATCCTCGGGACGTCGCCCCTGCTCGCGTAATCTTTTCTCAATGTACTGGAATCGGTCGATAAATTTGCGGTTGGTGGCGGACAGTGCCTCTTCCGGATCAACTCCCATAAAACGGGCTGCGTTCACGGCAACGAATAGCACGTCGCCCAACTCCAGCAACTGCGCCTCTACGGAATGTCCCTCGCGGAACGCTTCCTTCAGCTCAGCCACTTCTTCGTCCAATTTTTCGAATACGCCTTCAATGCCATCCCAGTTAAAGCCTACTTTTGCCGCCTTTTTCTGGAGCTTGTACGACTTCATGAGAGCAGGCAAATCACGCGGAACCCCATCCAGTACGGAAGGCTGTGCTGACGCTGTGCCTTTCATCCGCTTTTCCTCAGCTTTCATTTGTTCCCAACTTTGCAGCGCCTCTTCCGCATCCTTCGCCTGATGGTCTCCAAACACATGCGGATGGCGGAAAATGAGCTTCTCATTCAGCCCTTGAATCACATCATACACATTGAAGGTTCCAACTTCTTCTTCCATCTGGGCATGCAGCAAAATTTGCAGCAGCAGATCGCCCAGTTCTTCCTTCATGTGATCAGGGTCGTCCTCATCTATCGTTTCGATGACTTCATAGGTTTCCTCGATCAGATTTTTGCGGATCGACTGATGCGTCTGTTCCCGGTCCCATGGGCAACCTTCCGGACTGCGTAAAATATCAACAATTTCATGCAGACGGTCAAAAGAACGCCGTTTCAGCGCATCATCCTCACTGCGCGGTATGTACACCAGAGACAGGTTTCCGTAGCCCTCCACCCGATCCAGCTCGTACAGTGGCACTTTATGCACCGCTTCCTCGCCCTCCACGCCAAGCGCATGACCTACATAGACCTCATAGTCGTCAGGATAGCGCTCCATTAAACACAGCTTCACATCCGAAGCGGTAAAGGTGTCGTACACCTGCCCAATCAGAGTGTGCAACTGAGGTTGGAGCCAGCTCGCATCCAGCGTACCTGCGTCCAACAACTGGAAACCTTCAATCGGGTCAAAACCAAGACGCACAAAAGCTTCATCCAGAAAACTTTCGCCGCCAAGGATGTTCAGTTTAATGTCCTGCGCAGGACAACGCTCTTTGAGCAACTGTACTGCAGCTTCCGCTACCATCGGGTGACCCGGAACCGCATAGACAATTTCGCTTCCGTCCACTGCTTTAGCAGCTGCTGCTATCAACTGACTGGTAATTTCCTCGTATACCTCTGGAAAAGATTCCTTTGTCTCATACAAGGTGTCAAACGACTCGAAGGCCACTTCAAACTCATCCAGCACTTGAACCGCCGGATGCTCCTTCGTCCGCAGGTACAGCGCCGAGGCGCCCCGCATTTTGTTCAATATCCCTATCGTAAGCTGATCCGGGTCTCCCGAGCCTAATCCTACGATTGTTAATGTTGCGCTCATGTCCAATCCTCCGTTCCGCAGAAAAGCGGCACACGCTCCATAAATGTACGGCGCGTTGCCTGCTTCCGCTTCCTTTGCTTTGGCACTACTATACCACAAAGTATATACAAGCTCATAAAATGGCTGCCACGGCTTACGCCAGCACGCGCAGTCTGCGCAGCACGGCTGCCAGCGGACGTCCGAGCTTGGGCACCGCCGCAAGCTCCGCCTCCGTGATCAGCCTCAAGCGTGCGAGGCCGATCACGAACACCACGGCGCCTGCGGCTACGCCCAGCAGGCTTTCCGCCGCCGCCGTGGCACGGCCTCCGGCGGCCCACCCCAAGGCACCCAGCGCGGCGCTGGTGCCCCACATCGCCGCTGCGGCTGCGCAAGCCAAGGCGGCAAGCAGTGCCGCCGGCTTGAGCACGCTGGCGGACCAGCTCCAGCGCAGCCCCGCCAGGCGGGCGAGCAGCGCAATGTTGATTGCCGCCGCCAGCAGATAGGCGGCGGCTCCTGCGATAGCTGCGCCAGCCGTGCCCAGCTGCGGCACGAGCAGCCAGTTCAGCAGCGCTTTAGCTGCGGCTGCGGCGAGCATCGCCAAGGCGGGAGCGCGAACTGCACCCAGCCCTTGCAGCAGCGCCGCCGAGATGATGCTGAGCGTGCCGCCTACGGCGGTCAGCGCCATCCAGCGCATGACTCCGCTGCCGGTGTCATCCGCGTACAGCATCACATTGACGGGCACCGCCAGTACAATTAAGCCTGTCGCGGCAGCTAGTCCCAGCAGCCAGAACCAGCGCAGCGATTGCTCACACTGGCGGCGCGCCAACTCCGTGCCGCCCGTTACGCGTGCTTCCGCCAGCGACGGAATGAACAATGCCGATAGCGTAGTGGCAAGCATCATCACCAGTTGTACAAGCGGCAGGCCGCGGTTATAGACACCGAAGGCCACCATAACCCCTGTGTCGTCCAAACCCTCCTGCTTTAACAAGCGAGGCACCGTAAACGTGTCCACCAAACTAATTAACGGAACGGCCAGCGCTCCCAGGCAAACAGGCAAGGCATAACGAAGCAATGCCTTTAGCAAAGCACCGTAGCTCTCCGTCCGGTGGACTTCTCCAGCCCATTCCTGCTCTGTCTTCCCGACAGGCAGCGAAGCCTGCTCAGACGGCCTCTTTTCCCTTCTGAGCTTCTTCCTGTGGTTACGCCAGAACAGCAGCATGACGACCAGACCCGCTGCCCCACCAGTCGCAGAACCAAAAACAGCCCCGGCAGCAATCATATCGGGTCCTGCTCCTTGTGACAGCATGAGCAGCAACAGCATGATCATCACACCCACCCGTACCGTCTGCTCCGTCACTTGGGAAACAGCGGTCGGGATCATATTTTGCAAGCCCTGAAAATATCCCCTTAGCCCTGCCATAACCGGCACGAACAAAAAGGCAAAGGCCGCCGCCCTCACCGAGGGAATGACATGAGCATTGTCAATCCACTGACCGATCAGCGGCGCGCACGTATACATCAGCACGCCCAGAATCACACCAAACATGCCCAATACAAGCGAGGACAACCGGGCTACACGTTGCCCTGCGGCCCGTTTTCCCACCGCCTCATACTCAGCTACAAATTTGGATATCGCTGCCGGAAATCCAGCAGCCGCAATGGTAATCAACAGCGTATAGAAAGGATAAACCGTATTATAAATACCGAACACGCCGTCACCGCCGATATTTTGCAGCGGGATCTTTTGCAATGTGCCGATCAGCTTGCTCGCTACCGCCGCCAATGTCAAAATGACAGCACCCCGTAGCAGCCGCGAAGCGGCGCGATTTTCCTGCATCGTCTGTTCCTCACTCCTACCTGAAATATGCATCTTTCACGAGTCCTATTATATCGCCTCTTTCTCTGGAAAGAAAAAAAGCCCTGCAAGACGACAGACGGCTTTCGCCATTCAGTACGTCTTACAGGGTCGGAACGGGGGATTACTGTTCCATTTGTTTGCCGAGGAAACCAGCGGCTGTTTCAGCCATTTTAATCTCCATTTCGGCCATCTTCACGTTTTCGTCCTTGTTCAGCAACACAACGGAACCAATAGGATCACCACCCGAAACAATAGGAGCCGCCACAAAGGACGAGAGTGTCTCTTCGTGGTCTCGGGTCAGCTCATAGGAGCCGCTGGCTGTTTCCAGTACCGTTTTGCGATTATCCATACTACCTTCGATAATGCTGCCGACCGGCTTGTCCAGAAACTCTTTTTTGGAGCCTCCGGCCACCGTAATAATGGTGTCACGGTCGGTGATCATCGTAATATGGCCTGTGCTTTCAAACAGGGACTCAGCGTATTCTTTGGCGAAATCACCAAGTTCACCGATAGGCGAATACTTTTTCAAAATGACTTCTCCGTCACGATCCACAAAAATTTCAAGCGGATCTCCTTCACGAATTCTCAAGGTGCGGCGTATTTCCTTAGGAATAACTACCCTCCCCAGATCATCAATACGGCGAACTATACCAGTAGCTTTCATTTCACATGTTGCCCCACTTTCCTAAGAAGAATTTAGCCAACTACTGACGGTATCGAAAGACGCTTCCGCTCCCCCCGGAAGCGGTCACGAAGAACGTCACGGTCATGGTGTTTATGGTGATATCTGACCATAGTATTGATCTGTTCCCAATTCCTTATGCATGTTCAGTTATTTACCTTCGGTTGTAGCTCCGTCCTTGGTTGTTCCTGCTTTGGTATCACTGGTACCACTTGTTGTGCCTCCAGGCGCAGTTGTACTGCCAGTGCCCGATGTGGTGCCACTTTTCTCTTGCGTAGCAGGTACTTTCGGCAGGTTGATTTTCAAATCAAGCTTCGCCAAGTCTTTTTCGGTAAAGTTTTGAATACTTTCACCAGCCAGCTTGTTTTTCAGAGCGGCCTTTTCGTTGTCCTTCAATTTATCAAACGTAGGCTCATTGCGGGATTCCACCTTGATGATGTGATATCCGTATTCCGTTTCCACCGGATCACCGATTTTATTGATCGGCTGCTTCTCGGCTGCTTCTTTGAAAGCAGGCACCCATTGGGCTACAGATGCATTCTCATACAAACCGCCATTGGAAGCCGAACCCGGATCTTCTGAGTATTTCTTGGCAATCGTCGCAAAATCAGCTCCGCCATCCAGCTTCGCCTTCACTTCTTTGGCCAGCTTGAGAGCATCTTCTTTTTTGCGTGCTTTTTTCGTTTTTGGATCTTCAAAATTAATCAGTACATGACGCACGGTTGCTGTCGTGAATTGATCTTTGTTTTTCTCAAATTCCTGTTTCAGCTGATCGTCCGTCACTTTGTTCGTCTCACTATTGATCACCGTCATCACACGCGTAAAGTAATCCTTCACGCCCTGCTCAGTCAGCTTTTGATCACTTAAAAATGTCTTGAATTTAGCATCTCCGACCGACTTTTTATACTGCTCCAGTTGTTCGGCCCCTTGTTTGGCACCCTGTTCCTTGGACTTATCGTCCGCTTTGTCGGCCAGAAGCTTGTACACCACTTCTTGCTTGGCAATTTGCTCCCGCACCTGATCCGAAGCCAGCATCGCTCCATATTCCGGATAGAGGAATTTCATCATACTGATTTCCTGGTTGAACTCATTTTCAGTAATGGTCCCGCCCTTATAGGTTACAACAACCTTGCTGTTGTCCTTCGGCTCGTTCTTGACCTTACTCTCCTCGGCTTGCTTTGTACATGCCGCCAGCACCGATATAGCCAGTAGTGCTGCAATGGCCATGGATAGCATTCTCCAAGGCTTTTTATTTGGTTGTGACATTTTGCAGTTCCTCCTTCAATGTGAATGCATCTTTTAGTGCATTCAAAAATTGCTCCAGCAGCTCTAGTATCTGTGGATCATCCAGACCTTTGCCCTTTATGCATGCGCTCATAGGAGTGCCCTGTTCAAATTGTACACGTCTTTCAAAACGATTGCCAATCTCCGCAAGTTTGGCCGTCTGTACCGCCTGCTGGCGCCCTTCGTGGAATTTCAACACGATGTTGTCATCCCGCTGGACAATGGACTCAATGCCATACATGCGTCCGTACACCTTGAGACGGGCTACAGCCAACAAATGACGCACAGCCTCCGGCAAATCACCAAAGCGGTCAACCAGCTCATCCTCCAGCTCCATTGCCTCGTCAAACGTGCTAACTGCTGCAACCTTTTTATAAATCTCAATCTTCTGAATACTGTCGTAAATATAATCTCCCGGCAGGTAAGCATCCACGCCCAAATCAATGGACGTACTCCAATTTCGATTCGACAGATCCTCTTCTCCAAGTACGCTAACCTTACGTTTATTAATTTCCTCGGCCAGCATTTGCGAGTAAAGGTCAAAACCGACGGATGCAATGAATCCGTGCTGCTCTGCACCGAGCAAATTCCCCGCTCCGCGAATAGACAAATCGCGCATCGCGATCTTGAACCCGGAGCCAAGCTCCGTAAACTCCTTGATCGACTGAAGGCGCTTCTCTGCCACTTCCGTCAGCACCTTATCCCGCTGGTACGTAAAATAAGCATAGGCAATCCGGTTGGAACGGCCTACACGTCCACGCAGCTGATAAAGCTGGGACAGCCCCATTTTATCGGCATCGTGCACGATGAGTGTATTCACATTCGGAATATCTACCCCGGTCTCAATAATGCTGGTGCTGACCAGTACATCATATTCACCGTCCAGGAAGTCCAAAATGGTCTTCTCCAGCTCGGATTCGGACATCTGACCGTGACCCACGCCCACCTTGGCATCCGGCACAAGCGCATTGATCTCGGCAGCCATTTCCTGAATACCCTGTACGCGATTATACAGGTAGTACACCTGTCCTCCACGTGCCATCTCGCGTTCAATCGCCTCACGCACCAACGTTTGGCTGTGCTCGACAACATAAGTCTGCACCGGAAAACGGTTTTCCGGCGGTGTCTCAATGACCGACAAATCGCGAACCCCGAGCATAGACATATGCAGCGTACGCGGAATAGGCGTAGCCGTTAACGTCAACACGTCCACATTCGTTTTTAGCTTTTTCAGCTTTTCCTTATGCGTCACGCCAAACCGCTGTTCCTCATCGACAATGAGCATGCCCAGATCCTTAAATACCAGATCCTGCGACAGCAAGCGATGGGTGCCAATAACAATATCGACCGTCCCCTGACGAACCCCTTTAATCGTCTCATTCTGCTCTTTGCGCGAACGGAAACGGCTCAACACCTGAATGTTGAACGGATACCCGGAAAAGCGCTCACGGAACGTCTCATAATGCTGCTGTGCCAAAATCGTCGTCGGTACTAACACGGCCACCTGCTTGCCCTCAATGGCCGACTTAAACGCAGCACGAATGGCGACCTCTGTTTTGCCGTAGCCCACATCACCACACAGCAAACGATCCATCGGACGGCTCTGCTCCATGTCCTTCTTGATCTCTTCAATCGCCCGAATCTGGTCACGTGTCTCTTCATATGGGAACATATCCTCAAATTCCTGCTGCTCCGGTGAATCCTTTTCAAAAGCAAAACCCGGCGCTGACTGCCGTTCTGCATACAGCTTGATCAAATCATCAGCAATGTCCTGAACCGAGCTGCGAACCTTGCTCTTCACTCGTGTCCATTCATTACCGCCCAGCTTGTAAATCTTAGGTTCCTTGTCCTCTGAGCCGACATACTTCTGAATCAGGTCAATCTGCTCAATCGGTACAGACAGCTTATCGCCGCCCGCATAGAGAATGTGCATGTAATCCTTATGGATACCGCCAACCTCCAGCGTACCGATTCCCATGTACTTCCCGATCCCGTGATTCTGGTGTACGACATAGTCGCCCACCTTCAGCTCGCTATAGCTCTTAATCCGTTCTGCGTTGTCCACATGGCGGCCCTGCTTGCGTGCTTTGCGCTGCTTTTGCGAGAACATTTCGCCCTCGGTAATCACCGCCAAATGAATAGATGGCATCTCAAACCCGCTTTGCAAATTGCCGATAGCCATCGTTGGCTCATCAATACCGTAATCCTGAAGCACCCGGCGCATCCGATCCAGCCGTTCGTCTCCACTCGCCAGCATCATAACCTGCGTGCCCGCCTTGCGCCAGCGATCCATTTCCGCCTTGAGCACATTCATTTGACCGTGAAAATCCTGCATGCCCCGGCAGATGAAATTCAAAATATTTTGCGGCTGCGTATGCGGAACCTGACGGAGAAAGATCGACAGGAACAACGTCTGGAACCTCCGGTTATACAGCAGATTGTCCGCGTTATCCGACAGCTCTAGCTGCGGTAACGTTTTACCGTTTTGAAGCAAATGCAGATTCCACTCGGACTCATCCCGTTCGAGCTGCTTGGCTGTTTCCAGCATTCGCGCCGGTTCGTCAATAATCAGAATGGTGTCTTCCGGCATGTAATCTGCCAAGGTTTTGCGTTCGGGATACAACAGCGAGATATATTTATAGATTTCCTCAAAATACACATGCTCCCGCAGCAGCTCAATTTCGCGGTGAATCTCTTCTTTCAGATGCAGCTTGGCCTGACGGTCTGTCATTTTGCCAAGCTGCTCCTCCAACAGAATCGCAGCGGCATCTGCCGCCTGATCCATACGAACGCTATCCGCGATGACTTCCTTGCACGGCGTTACGATCACTTCCTGCACCTTTTCCACCGAACGTTGATCTTGCGGGTCGAACATACGGATGGAGTCAATCTCGTTATCGAACAGCTCCATGCGGTAGCCCCAACGGGTTGTCATCGGATAAAAATCGATAATCCCGCCACGCACACTCATCTCTCCACGTGATTCTACGCGCTCCACTCGCTGGTACCCCATCTCGACCATATGCAGCAAAAACGGCTCCAGTTGGATCGTTTCGCCTTCTTTCAGCTCGATTGGGGCTGCACGCCACGTTTCTGGAAGCGGCAGCAAACGCCGGACACCAGAAAACGGCACGACAACAATCCCACGAAAACCCTGGGCGCATCGTATCAATACCTCAATTCGTTGGGATAGCGTCTCCGGGCTGGATATGGCGGCCTCAGCAGCCACCAGCTCATTCGAGGGGTACAACAAAACCCGTTCAGGAGGAAGCGCTTCCTGCAAATCATCTGCTATTTTTTGAGCAGCAAACATGTTGTGCGTCATGACCAGGATCGGTCGTCCAGCATCTTCGGCAAGCGCGGCCATCAGTACCTGTCGGGAAGAGCCCGACAAACCAGATATGAGCTGTTCCTTCATACCTGATGATATACCTGCTGCAATGGATGCATAATCAGCATCCTTGGTAAAAGCCTGAATAAGTGCTTGTAACAAAAAAGGCACCCCTTTATGCTTATAAATAGTTGCATGTAAATTTATTCACAATAACGGCGTGTAACTGAATAGCAACAGGTATTACACGCTTACTCTAGAGAAAGCAGCAAACCGAAAAAGAAGCCTCAGCAATGCTGCCAAGGCTCCATAAGCGGGATTGCCGCTTCACCTCTCAAGCTGGTACATGAAACCAGTTGAATACCTGTTATTGGAGCGGATTTACGAGCAGGCTTAGCTCCGGATTATTTTCCAGCGCCTGGTTGCAATGCTCGCAAATGACTTTGACGGTCACTTCACCGCCCGAATTATACGCTATTATATCTCTACGTTCGGCAGGGGTCAAGGAATGGAAGCCCAACCTTTCTTCGGTTATTGCAGCGGAATCAATCCGTCCCAAGAAAGTTCGACAATGTCTGCATACATAATTCACAATCATGTAATGTATATGCCTCCTGAAAGTTTTCTATACCTTTCAGTATGTCCAACAAACTTCCATTTAAGCCCATCCTGCCTGTTCCAGACCTTACTTATTGAATTCAGCCATGGTCCGTTCAAAAGGATGGTCCAAGCTGTATTCCAAAGCATCACACGTGTCCTCTATCATTCCAGCAAGCAACTCCTTCTCCTTCTTCGGAAAGGTCCCCAGAACATAGTCCACGATGGCGTAGCCAGGCTCAGGGCGGGAAATGCCCATACGAACCCGGTTAAAGGATTGTGTGCCCGTATGCTGGATAATCGACTTGATCCCGTTATGACCGCCTGCACTGCCTTGATACCGGAGTCTTATTTTTCCGACCTCTGTATCCAGATCATCATAAACTACGACCAAATCATCTATATTCGCTTTGTAATAGTCCATATAAGCACGCAGAGACTCGCCTGAGAGATTCATATAGGTCATCGGCTTGATCAGCACGGTTTTCACTCCACCAATATGTCCTTCTCCAATCAACGCCTTGCATTTACTTTGGTTAATCTGGATGTTATGACGGGCGGCCAGAGCATCCAGCGCCATAAATCCAACATTATGTCTCGTTTTTTCGTATTGGGGACCGGGATTGCCCAATCCTACAATCCACTTCATAAACCGTGACACCCTCTTTCGAAGTCTTGAATTTTTGGTAAAATAGTTATACTGAACAGGAAGGTGCGTGCTGGTATGCTCAATCAGGGTGATATCCTCTTATATGACAGCCATTTTCTATATCATTTAAAACATTCGGTTCCTGTCCAAGTCTATGACGGGAATGTACATATCCAGATTGGCATCATTGCGCGTTTTAACGAGCATTTTGTCGAAATGGAGGACACGCTATACAATCGTCAGCGCTTCACATTTATATCCAGACCGGGCTTTTAGCCTGACATGCTGATAGGGGTTACCTTTTCCAGTTGGAAAAGGCAACCCCTTTTTTAATGAGCCAGCGCTTATTCGATTTCAAACAGTTTGCTGATTGACAATTCCTCATGCACACGGATAATGGCTTCTCCCATTAATGGGGCCACAGACAGTACCTTCAGCTTGCTTGTCGGATTGGGGTGGACGATCGGAATGGTATCGGT
Organism: Paenibacillus sp. PvR008; assembly: GCA_040544055.1. Classification (GTDB taxonomy): domain Bacteria; phylum Bacillota; class Bacilli; order Paenibacillales; family Paenibacillaceae; genus Paenibacillus. The sequence goes on along the minus strand of JBEUOG010000022.1, from coordinate 23,276 downwards.
CACGACCACCTCTTTTAACGGTGAATTCTCCAGTCTTTCCATAGCAGGCCCGGAGAGCACGGCATGGGTACAACACGCATACACGTCCGTTACACCGCCTTCCTTGAGCGCATTCGCGCCCAGCACGATGGTTCCCGCCGTATCAATAATGTCATCAATCAGAATAGCGGTTTTACCCTCAATATTCCCGATAATGTTCATTACTTCACTAACGTTCGGTTCAGGACGACGTTTGTCGATAATAGCCAGCGGGGCATTCAGAAAATCCGCTAACTTCCGCGCACGCACAACACCACCGTGGTCAGGGGAAACGACAACCGGATTTTCAATCTGCTTCGAACGGAAATACTGAGCCAGAATTGGCGCGCCGAACATGTGATCCACCGGAATATCAAAGAATCCCTGAATTTGCATGGCATGCAAATCCATACTGATTACGCGGTGAGCACCCGCTTTTTCAATCAGGTTAGCGACAAGCTTCGCCGTGATCGGATCACGCGAACGTGCTTTCCGATCCTGACGGGCATAGCCGTAATATGGCATAACGACATTAATACTTTTGGCGGAAGCCCGCTTGAGTGCATCGATCATAACCAGTAACTCCATCAAGTTGTCGTTAACTGGCAGACAAGTCGACTGCACAATGTATACGTGGCAACCGCGCACGCTTTCAGACAGTTTGATTTGAATTTCACCGTCACTAAACGATGTGGTATGGGATTCCCCCATTGGAATTCCGATGTAGTCCGCAATTTGGTGGGCCAACTTCGGATTGGAGTTACAAGTAAATATTTTGAGTTTGGAATCGCAATAAGTCATTTATAGAAACCCTCCGTGCTGATTCATTCATTACAGATCCAACAGCTTGCTGATTAAGGTTATTCCGATCTTTTCTTCTTCGCTTTGGCACGCGCGCGGATTTTATCCGCATATCCGGCTTTGTTCTCTTGACGCGGTCTGGCAATGGCCAGATCGTTATCAGGGACAGCATGTGTTACGGTGGAGCCTGCTACGACATAAGCACCTTTTCCGATCTTAATTGGGGCGATCAGATTCACATTACTGCCAATAAAGGCATCATCTTCAATTTCTGTAATAGATTTATTATACCCATCATAATTAACCGTTATTGCCCCACAACCGATATTAACGTTTGTACCTACCTTGGCATCACCGACATAGCTCAAATGGGACACCTTGGAATGATCACCAATGGTCGCATTTTTCACCTCAACAAAATCACCAATCTTCACATGCTCGCCCAGCTTCGCACCCGGACGCAGGTAGGCAAATGGACCCACAGATGTGCTGCTGCCCACTTCAGCTTCGTTCAACACCGAATGCTTCACCGTTGCGCCCGAATGAATCAGGGTATCCTGAATCTCAGTCTGCGGACCAATCACACAATCTTCACCGATTTGTGTTTGACCTCGCAGCCATGTGTTCGGGTACAGCACTGTATCGGATCCAATGACAACCTCGCTCTCGATGTAGGTAGAGGACGGGTCAATGATGGTCACACCGTTCAGCATATGCTTGCGCACAATGCGTTCTCGCATGTATCCCTCAGCCACTGATAAAGCAACCCTGTCGTTCACACCGATCGATTCCGACACATCATCTGTTAAATATGCCTCAACCTTCTCGCCTTCGCCATGCAAAATACCAATGACATCTGTCAGGTAGTATTCCTGCTGTGCATTGGTGTTAGTTACTTTGTCCAACGCTGCGAACAGCTTGGCATTATCAAAGCAGTACGTTCCCGTGTTGATTTCCTGAACAGCATCTTCCTCAGGTGAGCAATCCTTCTGCTCCACGATCTTGAGCACTGCTCCCGCAGCATCACGGATGACCCGGCCATATCCCTTAGGGTCGTCCAGCTCAGCGGTCAGAATCGTTGCGGCAGCTCCCCGACTCTCATGTAGCTGCACCAAGCCCTCCAGCGTTTCCGCTGTAATCAAGGGGGTGTCTCCACAGATGACGATGGTCGTACCTTTCTCCTGACCGAGCAAGTCTTTGGCCTGCTTGACAGCATGCCCCGTTCCCAACTGCTCTGCCTGAAGCGCATATTCTGCCGACGGTCCCAAATAAGACTGTACCGCTTCCGCACCGTGACCCACAATCACCACACTGCGGGACACTCCGATTTCACGAACCGTGTCGAGTACATGACCGACCATCGGTTTTCCGCATACCGGATGCAGAACTTTATATAATTTGGATTTCATACGTTTTCCCTGCCCTGCGGCAAGAATGACTGCCAACCTTTCCAACAAGTCCAACCTCCTATCCTGAAAATAACAATTTCCCTTTGGCTAAAACGTTAATTTCCAGATCAGATTTTTGCTTAACTTTTCACAATCCTCCTGAAAAATAACGGCGAACCTTTAGTTAATGGCTATTTTTTCAGGCCAGCTTGTGCTGGACATTCATCCCCGGGACGCATTGCTGCTTGATCCCTGTCTTATGAAAAAGTCGCTTCGGCAGCCCGGATGGCTCCAAGTTGCCTTAAAACTGACTGTTAACTCATTAAAGAATATATCTCATTCCAGACAAAAAGAAAAGAGAGCCACAGTTTGTGGCCCTCTTTTTCTTTTGTACCCCAATCTTGCTTTAGGCGAATTAAGCGCCTTCTTCAATAGCTACTTCTTCATCCACCGCCGCGCGTTCGTACTCAGTCAGTACAGCAGCCTGGATCTTTTCCCGGGTTACTGAAGATATCGGATGAGCGATATCGCGAAACTCTCCGTCCGGGGTGCGTTTGCTAGGCATAGCCACGAACATCCCGTTATTACCGTCGATAACCCGAATGTCATGAACAACAAACTCGTTATCAATTGTAATGGATGCAATCGCCTTCATTCTTCCTTCTGAGTTAACTCGGCGGAGTCTAACATCCGTAATCTGCATGTGTGTTTCACCACCTTTTTCCAAATAGGACTTGGTGTATACATTCCACACAGCATTTCGAATTCCTTCTTTTTTTGGACAAAACGTATCCTAAATTCAGGTAATTTTTTTGAAAAGATTTCTTTTCGACATATTTAGGGATATTATGATGAATTGTGACATTTTACTAACCTGTAGACTCATCAAAATAATTTCCCAGCTTGACTGTAATCTGCTTGCTTCGGGAATCGACCGCAGTCAGATTCGCCAGTGAAATATAATCATGCAGCAAGCGCTCTTCGTTCTCCACCTCGCCCGATTCTACCAGCACACCTACTCCGGCTACCTCAGCATCAAATTCAGCCAGCAAGTCGACCATCCCCTGAATCGTACCGCCTGCCTTCATAAAATCATCCACGATGAGTACACGCGATTTCTCGCGCATCGCACGTCTGGACAATGACATCGTATGAAGGCTCTTTTGTGATCCTGAGACGTAATTAATACTCACTGCCGAGCCCTCCGTCACCTGATGATCACGCCGTACGAGGACAACTGGTAAGTTCAGTTGTGCCCCCGTTGCATAGGCAAGCGGAATCCCTTTGGTTTCCACCGTCATGACTACATCGATCTGTCTGTTGGCAAATGCAGTAGCGAATATTTTACCAGCCTCATTCATCATCGCCGGTTGGCCCAGCAGATCCGACAGATACAGATATCCTCCGGGTAAGATGCGATCCGGCTGCTCTAACTGTGCACACAGGTCATTCGCAAATGTGAGCGCATGCTGCTTGGACAGTCTTGGGATCAGCTTGACGCCTCCTGCCGCTCCCGCCAACGTCAGAAGCTCACCAATGCCCTCGTCCTCAAATACTTCCTTGATAATGGCCAGGTCTTCGCTTATGGACGATTTAGCCGCCCCATAACGATCCGCAAAATGCGTAAGAGGCACCAGCGTATGCGGCCGTGACAGCAAAAATTGTGTCATTTCCACCAATCGTGAGCTTCTTTTAAGTTTTTTCACAACAATTCCTCGCGATCTATTCTTCTCCTGCCGCCCGCTTCGTACAGTAAAAGCACCGGCGGACTGGCCGGCTGCTGGCGGAATGTAAGTGATATAGTAAAATCCGAATATTTAATAGTAAATATATCATCTTCGTACGTATTTGTACAACAAATACCATTAAAATTAGAAATAATTAACCAAAATCAGGTCAGAAGTCGTACTGCGTACACATCCTTGCAGAATCCTCTGAGTCCGTTATAAATGCGCGGTACTTTGGCTTCCTTCGACACCAGCCCGAACACCGTAGGACCACTGCCTGACATCAGCACCCCATCCACTCCCAGTCGGATCATGGAGTTTTTAAGATGCTCGACCTCCGGGTACAGCTTGAGTGTGACATCCTCCAGTACATTCCCGAGCGCATTACATACATCGGTAAAAGAAGCGTTACGGATCGCTTGCTCCATCTGCCGGGCAGACGGATGATGCGTGATCTGATCGGCTTTGACGCGCCCATACACTTCAGCCGTCGATACATTGATCGGCGGCTTCGCGAGAATTACCCAGCATTGGGGCGGATTCGGAAGTGGCTTAAGCAATTCCCCGCGTCCGCTCGCTAAAGCCGTACCGCCTGTAATACAGAAGGGCACATCAGAGCCAAGCTCTGCGCCCAGTACTCTTAATTCAGCATCCGAGATGCCAAGCTTCCACAGCTTGTTCAGCCCACGCAGCGCTGCCGCGGCATCACTGCTTCCGCCTGCCAACCCTGCGGCTACCGGGATATGCTTGTCCAGATGGATATGCACGCCCGTAGAGACATCATAACGTTCCTTAATCAGACGCGCGGCCTGAAAAGCCAGATTTTTCTCATCTAGCGGTATGTACCCGGCTTGGCTTGAAATAATAATGGTATCACGCGGTAGCTCGGACATCGTCAAACGATCAGACAGATCGACCATGGTCATAATCATTTCGACCTCGTGATATCCGTCATCCCGCTTGCGTAATACATCAAGCATTAAATTGATTTTCGCCGGTGCTTTTTCGTATATTTTCAAGGCGTTCACCCACCTTCAACTTTTCCCTCAAGACAGCTTAACATATTATATCAGACTCAGCCTGCCAAGTCATGAGGTTCAAAAAAGCGGAGATCACCCGGTATGAACCGGATATCCCCGCTTTTTCGTCAGCACCGCCGATGGCTACGACTTGCGGAAAGCTGCCTGCTCTGCAAGCTGAATGGCCCGCTTGACCATATTGCCCGCATCCTTGGCTTTAATGCCTCCCCAGCCCTCTTCCTTGACCGTATCGTAAAATCCAAGATCCTTAGCCAGCTCATACTTAAGCTCTTCCGACATGACACTTCGTCTTCTCCGACTCATGCATACGCCTCCTTCGGCAGTGAAATAAGGAAGATCATTCCCTCCTTAGTATGCGCAGAGACACGATGCTTCATCCTGCTCCATATATACAAAACGGCCCCGTCATTTGGAATGACGAAGCCGCCGTTAAACCTGCAAAGCCGGTATAGATTACATAAAATCAATTAAGGTGTGTCAAAATATTCGACACTTGTATGGGAGTCGGGATCATATACGGTAACTTCCACCGACTCGGTAAGAATGTCAGCATAACTGTAGGAGACACGTTTGAACGTTTGTTGCTCCTGATCCAGCTTGACGATAAAAACAGAAGGGTACGTTTCTTCCAAGACACCAGTTCGTTCGACGGTCTTACGGCGTCCGCCGTTAGCCCGCAGCAAAATTTTTTGCCCTACATGTGCGTCGAGACTGCGTTTGATTTCCAACAGCGTATTTTTAGCCATTGCCTAACGACCACCTCTTTCCTTGTCCATTATAACGAATTTTAGACACAATGTCAAATCAAGCTAAATATTATATCAACACAAAAAATAAGTTGTCAATTTAATTTTTTACAAACAGGAATAATGCGTATAAAAATGCCAAAAAGCCCCTGTAATCAGAGGCTTTTTATCCAGACAAATCCTATTCAACAGGTTCAAACCCTAGATTGCGGAAGGCGTTACTTTCAGAGTCGACAAATTTTCAAGCTTTGGCAAACCAATACGATAGCTTCCCCGGGTTTCGATACCGCCCACGCCACGGCTGCCGCTGATCGTCTGATGAAACAAGTCACCCATGTTGACCGTATCACGGATCGACGTAAAGGCAGCCTTGGCAGCCACATATACCGGGTCCAGCGCGTGAATCAGGATACGCCCTGGTGAACTGGCAAAGTTCGCTCCTGCACGCAGCAGCGCTTCGAAATGCGATTGACACGCTCCCGCCACAATCGTCAGTGAATCCAGATGACGTTCATATTGTCTCGCTACCTGGATCGCCGCCACAAAATTTTGCGAATTTTTATAGCTTTTCAGGCTATATAAATCATAAGGCTGCGGCTGCTTCAATACACCGTCATGTCCGGTAATGACTACGATATCCGGGCGAATACGGGGAAGCAGCCGGTACAACGTGTCGGCCATAGCTGATTCATGAACATGATGTCCCTCTGCGGGAACGCGGAGCTGCTCATATAAGCTGAGACATTTTTTCAAATAGCCGGGGTCTCCATCCAAGTGGAGTACCTTGCCGGGCATTTCAAAATACGTCGACTCCACCGGATCACTCCACTCGCCGATCAAAGCCGCCTGACTGCGGGCTGCTTGCTTCTGCCGTGCCTGCTGCAACAGATTGAGAGACTCACCCGCCTTAATATGGGCCTGCCGTGTCTTCCCGCTAATCTGGTCTGCAGGCACCTTGACCAGATCGTTCACAGGGGAATCGGCAAGCAGCCGAAATTCCGTCCCTTTAATGATCGCTTTATCCCGCTGGATGTCCTCAACGCGAAACGTGACATCTCCGCCGTACGATTTTCGAACGACCAAGTCTCCTAAAATCATCACACTGTATCACCCCTCCCATATCGTATGGGTGAATGCACAGTTTGGTTCCTTATCCATGCTCAGGAGCTTATGCATGCCAGCCGCAACCGTGCAAAGCGCAACCAGAGACCACCTGACTGCCGCTAAGCGGTAGCTCGTGCGTCAGGTCAGGAAATCCCGGCTTCCAGCAACACAGCGCTCAGACGCGCAAATTCCTCGATACTCAGCGTCTCTCCCCGACGGGAAGGCTCTATGCCTGCCTGAAGCAACAGCGGCTCCAGCGTGTCCCTGTTCTCTTTGGTAAAGAAGCGGCTTTTCAGGTTATTCGAAATGGTCTTGCGGCGTTGAGCAAAGGAAGCATGAACGACTTCGAAGAAATGCTGCTCGTTCACCACCTCTACCGGAGGTACTTCCCGCACTCGCAGACGAATGACCGCCGATTCTACATTCGGCTGGGGAATAAACACCGTATTCGGTACGATGCAGACCAGTTCAGGTTCACTGTAATATTGCACTGCAATACTCAAACTGCCGTAATCCTTCGTCCCAGGAGACGCAGCCATACGCTCAGCCACTTCCTTTTGGATCATGACGACGATATTCTCCAGAGGGAGCTTGTCTTCCAGCAGCCTCATCAGAATCGGTGTAGTGACGTAGTACGGCAGATTAGCGACGACGCTCACTTTACTGACCCCGGCAAAATCGGAAGCGAATACCTCTCGCAAATCCAGCTTCAGCACATCCCCATGGCGTACCTTCACATGCTCATAAGGGGCCAGCACCTCTTCGAGAATAGGCAGGAGCCGCTGGTCAATCTCGACAGCAGTAACTACCTTGGCTGATTGCGCCAGCTTCTCGGTCAAAGCGCCAATCCCCGGACCGATCTCAAGTGCGCCCTTCGTATCGTCCAATCCCGCAGCATTCACGATCTTATTCAGAATATTTTGATCAATCAGAAAATTTTGTCCCAAACTCTTTTTGAACGAAAACCCGTGCCGCTGAATAATTTCCTTCGTGCGCCGCGGTGTTGCTATATCTTGAATCCCTGTCATACGGATATCACAATCCTTCACTTTCAATTTGTGCCAGCGCACCGGCAAATTCCTCACGGCTGATCTGGAACACAGCGAGCCGTTTATGTAGCTGCTTACCGTTACAGTAACCAATACCCAGCACATTACCCAAAGCCATACGTCGTGCAGCAGCATTCGGGTGGGTGATAAGTCCGGCGTCAATCAGATCCGCCCAATCGATTAGAGGATCGGCCCCTTCCACTGTCGTATGCACCCGTGCGAGAGCATGCCTGATCGCTTCAGGCGAGGCATTCTCCACGCCAATATCCCCTTTGCGCGTCGCTTCCGCCTCTGGTATAAATGCCTGCTTGCAGCCGGGCACCTTGGAGGCAATAATTTTGCGGATGCGCTCCCCTGCATGATCGGGATCGGTCAAAATAATGACACCCCGTCGCTCCTGCGCTAGTGCAATTTTGCGCAGCGTCATTTTATTAATGGCGGAGCCGCCCGTTTCTATCGTATCCGCTTCGACAGCACGGCGAATAGCCACCGTATCATCCCGGCCCTCTACCACGATCACTTCCTTGATCATTTGCGTTTCCCTCCACTGCTACACAGTAAGCTATATTCATCTTTCCCTGCTTTTGAAAACAAAATAAGAAGAGGGTATCCTCTTCTTAGCATGGCATAACTATGATGTTAATACTATCGCATTGCCCTAAACATATACAACACGTTTTTAGTTCATTTCAGGCTTCACTGGTCCAATCACATATACGGTTTTACCGTGCTTCCGACCAAACTGATTGGCTTGACCTAAACTCTCATAATACACATCGATTTTGTGGCCTTTAATTGCGCCACCGGTATCCTCCGCACGGCGGAAGCCCACCCCTTCGATATACACCCACCAGCCGATTGGAATCACACTCGGATCGACAGCGATGGTGCGTCCTTCCGTGACACGCCAACCGGATGCGGTACGTGTACCGATACCTGGTTCCTGTGAGGAGTACGCCGTCATGGAGACGTTTTGTAATACTTTGCTGTATTTAAAATTCACACCTGCTTTACGGACAGCATTGCCCGAACTAACCCGTGTTGCCTTAACGGCATCTTCGGGACCGACGGAAGCAGCCAGAACGACCGGTTTTTTCTTCGTTCCTACCGCAATCACCTTATCCACACGATTCTGCGCGACTTCCTTGTTTACCAGCTGCTTGGATACCAATTTTCCGTCATAGTATACCTTTTGAACATGCTGGACCACAACACCCGTTTTACCGCTTTGGATGACCCGATTATCGCCTTTATAGAGACTCGGATCGGCCGTTTTGATGACCTGATAAGGTACCTGTTGCTTCTGTTCGACCTGCTGTTTCTTCACACGGACGATTTTTATGTCCATGTTAGACGAAACAGTGGCATCCAGCGCAGGGTATACTTTATCATTTGACGATAATTTATAGCCCGAGGTGCGAATGGCACCCTCTACTGTATTTTCTGTTGTGTACAACTTCTTCGTCTCATTGGCTGAGGATACTTTGACCTGATTGGCACGTTTGATGACTACGCGATCCCCATCCTTTACTGCTCCGTTCAGCGGCATTGAAACCGTATCATGCGGCTGAAGTGAAATAGAATGCTCTTTGAGCAAATCTTGGAGCCTGGATTCCCGGGTTTCTACCGCAGATGCCTTACCGTCGATGACAAAAAAGACCTGTTTTTTAGATTGAGTGTACACCAGAATTGAAATCATAATCGTTAGTGCGATTAGAAAAATAGCAACCAAAGCAGCCTGGCGCACATTTTCTTGCTTCCAACGCAATACGTAAGACATGCTGGATGAGCGTGACTCATGGGTCTCCTCTTTTTGGAAAATGCCCATTTCCTCCGTCCTCCTTACATAGCCCGCCGTCTGGAGTAAGACATAGTCGAGATTGACGTGACTATAACAGATTTTCTACAAGACAAGCCCGTACTGCGACTGTCCTGCACCATGTACCCGTCTTCGCGGCATGCTGTCCTCCCCTGTTTAATCACAGTATGATGACAGATTTTCTTTTATTCACAACAAAAAAAGCCAGAAAAAGAGACTAGAGAGCTCTTTCGTGGCTTCCGGCATGTGCGAATATGCGGAAAAATCATGCACGAGATGGCTTCTCTCTTGTTACGCTTACGGGGTTAGCTGTCGGGTTCGGACGTAGAGAGACGCCCTAGCTTGGGTCAACCGCTCATGGCGGTCGCCTTCACATTCACCCCGAAGACCCAGAAAGAAATCGAAATACGGCCCCTCCACCTGTTCAATCCCATCCGGGAAAAGAATTTCGGTCGAGCCGGCTGGCGGAAGAGACGTTCCCTTCTTGCCCATACGCCGGACGTACTGTAAGCCATATCGGTTCCCCCGTTCCCTGTAAAAGGGACTCAGCGAGACTGGTTCATGAAATGAGCTGTTGATGTTTACACTCAAACAACAATTCACTGAAAAGATGATATCCTGTTTCTATGCATGTTGTAAAGCAGGTTTCAAGTACATTTTTTAAAATATTCGGTTAAAATATTGTAATATTCTCGAGTTTCCTGCAACAAATTTATGATTAGCTTCGTCTATCTCTTTATTTTGATCGATTTCTTCACTTTTTCACTTAATGTCAAATCGTTCCAAGGCATTTTGGGTCGTTATTGACACTAATTCCTCCACCGTAATTCCCTTGATTTGGGCAGCCGCCTCTGCGACCAGTCCCACGTGTGCGGACTCATTTCGCTTCCCACGGAACGGATGCGGCGTCAGGTAGGGAGCGTCCGTTTCAATGAGCAGACGGTCCAGCGGCACCTGTGCGAGTACCTCCTTTGGCTGCTTGGCATTTTTAAACGTTATTGGCCCGCCAAAAGAGAGGTGAAAGCCCATATCCAGCACCATTTTAGCCGTCTCCCAGCTCCCGGAAAAGGAATGCATGACTCCGCCAACCTCACCCGCTTTTTCTTCACGCAAAATCTTAACAATATCTTCATGTGCATCCCGGTTATGGATGACAATTGGCATGTTCAGCTCACGAGCCAGTCCAATCTGGTTGCGAAGCACCCGATGCTGTACATCCTTCGGTGATGTGTCCCAATAATAATCCAGACCAATCTCCCCGATAGCCACAACTTTCTTATGACTGCATAACGATGCAATCCATTCCAGATCGCCCTCCTGCATCGTAATCGCATCCTGTGGATGCCAGCCAATCGCCGCATAAATAAAATCATACGTTTCGGCCAATTTCATGGTAGACGGAATGGTTTCACGGTTAAATCCGATATTAATCATCCGGGTCACTCCCGATTCGACAGCGCGTGCTATAACTTCTTCGCGGTCTTCGTCAAATTGCGGCGCATCCAAATGAGTGTGAGTGTCGAATAAATTCAAGGTTTTTTGTCTCCTTTATTACTTTATTTGGTATATAATTGTCTATTGTTTGACAAAATAATTCCTTATTTCGGTAGGCAGCTTGTCCTTTACCCCATCCAATTTGTTTTGGGGATAGTACATGTGATATTTTCCCCGGTGAATGCCGCTAATGGAGCGCACAATTTCCGACACTTCGGAAATTTCTCTCACTTCTCCTTTACGTCCCAGGAGTAAAATCTGGTTGTCCGTCGAGCCACCCTGCCGAAACACATCATAAGGAAGATCTGTCGGAAAATCAATTTCCAGATCATATTCCGGATGCAGACCAACTAGCTCCAGCGCTGTCCGAATGTCGTCAATGGTATCTGTATCCATATTTTCGATCTCTACATATTTATACAGCTTGCGATCCATAAAACGGGCACTCAAATCGCTTAAAATCTCGTCCTTTTCCCGTCTCCACTGACTGAACACTGTCTGAATCAAAGACTCGTCGAGCATCAAATATTGTTCCACCGTAAGCTCTCCCCGAAAGAGGTCTGGCAATGGCTCCAGCAGAAAACTAAACTCATATCCTTTTCTAAATAGCTCCTTTGCCCGCTTGAAAATTTTACGCAATAAAATTTCCGAGCTGCGCGTCACAGGATGAAAATAAATTTGCCAATACATCTGATAGCGCGACATCAGATAATCCTCTACCGCATGCATGCCTGACTCCTTCACAACAATTCTTCCATTATAAGGACGAAGCAGCCGTAAAATACGATCCAAATCTATGGTGCCATAATTGACGCCTGTTGAGTGCGCATCCCGCAGCAAATAATCCATACGGTCCGCATCCAGTGGGCTTGTGACCAGGTTTACGACAATCGGCTTGTCGTACGTTTTGGCAATTACCGCAGCCACCTTCGCAGGAAGCTCCTCATCGACTTGCCGCAGCACAGCGTTAATCTCCGTATTCCCCAATACAATCCGGCATGTCCAATCCTCGTGGTTCATATGAAAGGCTTCTTCTATAGAATGGGAAAACGGGCCATGCCCCACATCGTGCAACAAAGCTGCACACAGCGCGACTAAACTTTCTTTCTTCGGCCAATCGGAAAATTCATCGCGTTCAAATTGGGAAATAATACGCCGTGTAATTTCGTACACACCTAGCGAATGCGAAAAACGACTATGCTCCGCTCCATGAAACGTAAGATAAGATGTACCCAACTGCCGAATGCGGCGCAAGCGTTGAAACTCTGGAGTATTGATCAAGCGCCATATCACCGTATCCTGAACATGGATATAGTTATGTACCGGGTCCTTAAAAACTTTTTCTTCACTGAGTGGCTGGTGCAAGATATCAGCTCCTTTAATATTCTGAATAATGGATTAAGATACAATAAAATCCTAAATGATTCCATTCATTCGACATTGCTTGTCGTAATATGTCGAATTATAACTTTTCGTCATTTCCAAATCGACAAATGGCTTAAATCATCAATAAAATAAGGTAATGCAGACGCATCATGCTCTTTATTTTAAATACTTTTGCATAATTAACTTGTTAGCATATTTTTAAGGTTGACTGTTTTGGGAATCGTTGGTATAGTAAATATCAGAAAAGAGAAAAATTTGTCGAATCATGACACTTATATTATTTTAAACGGCGAGAGGAGCCTGATTTATTATGATGAAATCCACTGGTATTGTAAGAAAAGTTGACGAGCTCGGACGTGTTGTTATTCCAATCGAATTGCGCCGCACTTTGGGTATTGGCGAAAAAGACGCTTTGGAAATTTATGTTGATGGCGAACGCATTATGCTCAAAAAATACGAGCCTGCTTGTATCTTCTGCGGTAACGCCGAGAACGTAATTTACTTCAAAGGGAAAATTGTTTGCCAAGATTGCATCTCAGAAATTCCAGCACCTGTGACAAACTAAGATTTTTAGTATATAATAGACTTATAAGAGATTGTTAATTCTAACCTTTTTCATATATACTCCTTGTTGCCTTCCACGGTTTGAACCCAACCGCTGGAAGGCCCTTTTTTTTGTTTAGGGAAGTTTTCATAAAAGAGCGTTATATACATCCCTCTTGGAAATGGAGCGGTCGGTAGCTGTACGCTTCATAGCGTCCTTGCGTGTCAGCCCTTCTGTCTCATAATGCGCAACGTGGGCCTCCAAAGATAAGGGCTGCCACCATGCCTGTCGCTCCTCTTCCTCTTCTGCTTCGTTTTTCCCTTCAACTACCAGGCAATATTCGCCGAGCGGTGGATGCTCCTCCAGCCTGGCAAGGCATTGCTCCGCCGTTCCTCGTATCCATTCCTCATGCAGCTTGGTCAACTCGCGTGCAAGCACCACTCTGCGTTCCCCCAGTGTTTCCTTCAATACCGTCAACGTCCGCGCAATACGATGAGGCGATTCATAAAACAGGATCGTGCCGTGAGATACCTGAAATGACTGTAGCAGCTTCTCCAGATCCTTTTTCTCCCGTGGAGGGAATCCGGCAAATGTAAATCTTTCCGTATCCAGTCCGGAGGCAATCAAAGCTGATAAGGCTGCGTTCGCGCCAGGGATGGGAATAACGCTAATTTCCGCTTCCAGCGCCAGCTTGACCAGATCTGAACCCGGGTCCGAAATGGCCGGCAGACCTGCATCGCTGACCAGTGCCAAATTTTTTCCTTCCATTATATAACGTATCAGCTCAGGACCACTGGCAGCTTTATTATGTTCATGATAGCTGAATAGCATTTCCGGCGTGATATCAAAATGTGTGAGCAGTTTGCGCGTCTGCCGCGTGTCCTCCGCCGCTATAATACTACACGATTTTAAGGTGGTAATTGCCCTAAAGGTCATATCGTCCAGATTACCAATCGGTGTCGCAACGAGATACAGCTTGCCCCGCTCTTCTCCGCTGATTATAAAACTTTTTTGCACCGCTGCCTTCACAGTAAATCCCCCTTGCTTACTTCTCCATAGATATCCCTTATTTCCTGAGTATAATTCCCATTCTCCTGATATACAATGAGCGGGGGCAACAGACGAACCTCCGGCTTACCATCACATAGCGCCTCGATGAGCACCATATTCGCCTCCATATGGGCCCGTGGGTGAACAAATCGAATCCGTTTTGGCTCCAGTCTGTTGGCACGCATCAGTGTTATAATCTCACCCAGCCGCTGCGGACGATGAACCATGGACACTTTTCCACCATTACGGACAAGCCGTGTACACGCCTGAATGACCTCTTCCAGCGTACAATGCACCTCATGACGTGCAATCGCCTGATGAGGGTTTAGCTTAATATCGCTACCGTTTAGCGGCATATAGGGGGGATTTACCGTAATTGCATCATATACACCATGCCCCGTGATTTGAACCAGCTCGCGCAGATCCCCTTCCCGAATCTGAATCGCTGCCTCCAGTCCATTCAGGCTGACGCTGCGTCTAGCCATATCAGCCAAGCGCGGTTGAATCTCAATTCCTTCGATAGCCGCTTTAGTTCGTGTCGTTAGCAGCAGGGGGACGACCCCGTTGCCTGTACACAGATCCAAAATCTTTCCACGTTGCGGAATACCGGCAAACCGCGCCAGCAAAACCGCATCCATGGAAAAGCTGAACACCTCATCACTTTGGATAATACGCAAATTATGTGACAATAGATCGTCAATTCGTTCAGACTTCTGTTCATTTTCGTACATAGCGCTCTCCCATCTTTTTACCCCAAATCGTTCCGAACCCATACTTCCTTACAAAAAAGCCGTAGGCACCTTGCTCCTACGGCTTGTTTTTATTTATTCAAAAATGACAGACAGAAAAGGCAATCGCCTTCCGTTCGCAAATGTCCGTAATACACGTTGCATATATGAAATCCTTCATGATACAGCCTTGCCAGATTGTCGTGGCCTTCGCCCACAACCTCGCCCGTTTCCTCTTCATCCTTAATGACGATCGGAGGAGAAAGCTTCGGCCTTTTTGCCGTCTTTTCTTCTCTGGAGGTTTCACGTTTGAGCATCTTGCGCACCTGTTCGTTTTCAATCGTTAGTCGTTGATTTTCCTCCAGCAGCTCTTTTACTGCCAGTTTCAATTCACCCAGATCGCTATGCAACTGTCCCATTTGGGTTTCCATTTCGTGAATACGCGCAAAAACATTTAATTTATCCAAGTTTCCACCCCGAAGCAACCTAATGGTTTACTTGACGACTACATCGTCCATTGGAAGTTCCTTGACCTTGCTAATCTCAAACAGTTGAACATGTACTGTGCGATGTCCAGCATTTACGCCTACGACTTTGCCTTCTCCGAGAGAGGTGACGACCATCTTGCCAACCTGCGGCAATTCTTCCTTCATGCTCTCGTAGTTATCATGTTCGAACTTGAGACAGCACATCAATCTTCCACACAACCCGGAAATCTTCGTCGGATTCAGCGACAAGCTCTGATCCTTCGCCATCTTAATGGATACCGGTTCAAAATCTCCCAGCCACGAAGAGCAACACAGGATACGTCCACAAGGTCCGATCCCGCCCAGCATTTTAGCCTCATCCCGTACTCCGATCTGCCGCAGTTCAATCCGTGTACGAAAAATACTGGCTAAATCCTTTACAAGCTCCCGAAAATCCACGCGGCCCTCTGCCGTAAAATAAAAAATGATCTTATTGCGGTCAAATGTAAATTCCACGTCCACCAGCTTCATTTTAAGGCCATGGTCTTTGATTTTATTTAAACACGTACCGAATGCATCCTTGGCCGCCAGTTTATTCTCTTCTACAACAAGAGCGTCATCATCTCCGGCAATACGGATGACTTTCTTTAAGGGCAGGACAACGTCCGAATCATTTACTTCTTTTTTGCCCACCACAACCTTGCCATATTCAATACCGCGTGCGGTTTCTACAATAACGCAGTTTTCTTTCTCCACCGGAAGGTCCAGCGGATCAAAATAATAAGTCTTGCCCGCCTTCTTGAAACGGACACCCACTACACTATACAAAAATTAACCCCCTTGTATGCCACTAAACCTCATTTGAAGCCGACATATACGAATGGCCGCAATTGAAGTCTCACTGTCGCACAAACCGGGAACCTGGCGTCGCGGATTGAGCAGAGTGGAACAAGCGCGCCTTTCTGTTAGCCGGTGATGGAACCGCTTGTATCGGACAACCCAATCAGAAGCTGCTCTACGCACAATTGACCATTGACGTGAAAACGGAGCTTCTTCCTGCAATTCGCGGCCAAATCCATATAAGAGACCCATTGTTCCGTGCTGCGGGTGATTGCCAATTTGGAGACGGACTCCAAATGATCTATGAAAACAATGCTTTCGTGCCTTCCGTAACGGAAATGAAGCATATCCTTGAACCACAAATGAAACAGATAAAACAGAATATCCAGGTGTTCAGAAAGTCCAGTTTTAAAAATCTTCTGTTGAGCGAGAATAATGGACGAGCTTCCCCGGCTCATGGACTCCTTCACTAATTGTAACACTACGTTTCTAATTTCTGCAAACCAATTCTGCTGGAGAATTTCTCTACATGATTCCAGTCCCGAGGCAATGTGAACCGCCGACCGGACAGGTCCTGCCGTATAGCCTTCCCCGATTAAGGCCTGCATCATCACTTCAGGCTGTAAAGCATGAAAAGGAACCTGCTGCGTCCGTGATTGGATCGTAGGCAGCAATGCCTGTCCATTTTCTGAAATGAGTATGCCCACCACAGGCACCTGAGGCTCCTCCAGAAATTTAAGCAGGCTGTTTGCAGCTTGCACTGTCATAGTATCCGCCTGCTGGATAATATATACCTTCGGATTGGAGCTTTCCGATTTGTAAGAGAATATGCGCTGAAGCCCGCGAATCTGGTCAATTTTGATCGTAGCTCCATCCGGCTCTACGATAAACAGATCCGGATGATTGCCGTGCTCTACCTTACGGCAGGACAGACACTCGCCACATGCATCATCCGTCATTCGTTCACAAAATAATGCCTTGGCAAAGGTCTGCGCCATCTTCATCTGCCCGCTTCCCGGCGGCCCGCTAAATACATAGGCATGGTTGACCGCCTCATTCCGAAGTGCGCTTTGCAACATTTTTTTAGCTATATCCTGCCCCATTATATTTTGGAAAGACATATTTCCTCACCTTCTCTCCTGAAAACAACTGTTATCTATCAGCAAATCATTGTTCTTAAGGGCAGCTTTGCTGCTATTTTTCCATATTTCCAACCGTTCCCTACATGAATATAGTCAAAAATAATCTGCCAGCATCATCAGCAAGCAGATTATTCCTTCGTGGCGACAGCCCTTTTGTATTCGTTTATGACAGAAGTCTACATTTAAAATGAGAGATTAATTAGCAGTCCTCTAATTTCACCGACTCCTTGCAAAAGCTCAATCTTGCCTTGCTCAGTTTCGAGCAGATCATCTGCCATCTTGAGCAACAGCTCATCGACTTCATCAATCAGCTTATACCGCTTGCTGCGTCCCCGGCGATCCCAGCCCTTTGTGTCCTTCATAGACACGCCGCGCCGAACCGTATCCTCCAGGAACCGTTTAACCAGCATCTTATAAGCCTTCAGCTCACGAATCGTCATCGAGCGTGCCAGACGGTCTCCCTGCATCTGAATTTCCTTGAAGCGACGGTTTAGTTCCTCCTGCGAAGCCTGCTGCCCATTTTGCTGCATAACATCGGAAAAGTTCTTTGACTGGATCGGCTTCGCATTCATTTCATTTGTAGACAACGTACTCTGTAAAGGGCGATAGCCCGGATTTATTTTCATATAAACCTGCTTTCTCCCCGAATACTTCCGCTTTTTCCCTTCATGAACAGTTCAACATAGAACTGAGGGAATCCAGCGGCCTTCCAGGGACCGCGCCTTGGCGCTACCGTTATAGTGGATCTGTTCCTCATTCCCATGATACGGGCAAGAAACAGGTAATTCCCCTATCATATCGGCAGAATAGGTCCTTTTGTGTAGATTCAGAAGTGCTCAAAACGGTCTACAGGCATCACGAACACCGTCGCTCCACCCACCTGTACTTCAACAGGCAAAGGCAGATAGGAGTCCGTCGTCCCGCTCATAGGGGTAACGGGTGTGACCAGCTGTTCACGTACCTTGCAACTGCTGCGAATAACATTCATCAACGAGTCCACCTGATTGTCATCGACACCGATCATAAACGTCGTATTCCCTGCTCGCAAAAATCCGCCTGTACTCGCCAGCTTGGTAGCACGGAAATTAGCTTTCACCAGTCCGCTGGATAATCTGTTACTATCCTTATCCTGCACAATCGCAATAATCAGCTTCATCCTGTATTCCTCCTTCAAGCCGTATTAGGAACAAGCTAGTCCCTAGCTCAATTTTACCGTATATCCTTCGACAATTACATGCTAAAGTTTTGAATAAACCGCTTTTTCAGCAAATCCTTCAAAACTTGCTCTACCTGCTCCGGTGCGGGAGATGCATCCACAATCGTAATTCGCTCCGGAAATTTGTGGGCCAGCTCCAGGTACGCCTCACGTACCTTGTGGTGAAAGGATATGCTTTCCATATCAAGACGATCCATTCCCTCTCCTCGGGATGCATTAATTCTGGCCAATCCCAACTCAGGTTCGATATCCAGATAAAATGTAGCATCAGGCTCCCAATCATCCACCGCAAAACGATTAATCGAAGCCACTTCCTCTATCCCGATTCCTCTCGCAAACCCTTGATAGACCAAGCTGCTATCCACAAAACGATCACATAATACGATAGCTCCCTTTTCAATAGCCGGCTTTACCTTCTCCACCAGATGCTGACGTCGAGCCGCCGCATACAGAAGCGCCTCTGTCCGAGCATCCATACTGGTATGGGCAGGGTCCAAAATGATAGAGCGGATCTTTTCCGAAATTTCGATACCACCCGGTTCTCTCGTCGTAATAACTGGATAGCCTTCTTCCTCCATAAACTTAGCCAGCCGTTGGATCATCGTTGTTTTACCGGAGCCGTCTCCCCCCTCCAGCGTAATAAAAATTCCTTTGCGATTCATGCCATTCCCTGCTTTCCAGCCTGAAAAATAAGAGTCATATACAGACTCGTATGCTTCTTTTATTCAGTCTTCTTTTTTTGTTAAATCTCTAATATCTAATCTTTATTTTAAACGGTATACCCGAATTGTAAGCAACCTTTCATCTGCTGCCCCTTGCCATTTGGCTCCCAAATCACGAAGGCGTCTCATTCGTTGAGCAATCGGTTCCGTAATCATTTCTCCTGCGTATAACAGTGGAATACCTGGAGGATACGGGATAATCATTTCCGCAGCCACCCTGCCAGCGGAGTCCTCCACAGTTACTGCTTCCATCTGATCCGGTTTAACCGGTTGAAGTCCAAACTGCACCGGACTAGAGTAAACCATCGTAATATCATTGTTCCACGTGGAAAAATCTAAATCCAGTCCACATTGCTCCTTCTGCATAGAACCCGGCCCACCAGCCGTCTCCTTAAACCGTATATCATTATTTATATGCACAAGAGCCTGCAACAGGTGATTAGCATCTTTAATCGTGGAGCCTAACGTGAACAATAAAACAACATGTTTTTCGTCACTCATCTCCGGAATACAGCCATACGCTTCCAACTCACGCTTTAAGCCAAAGCCATCCAGTAAACCAAATGTATCGTACAGCACCATTTTAAAAGGGTCATGGGTTGAATATCCGCCCGCCTTCTCTCCATCCCTCTCCAAGCGCTCAGAAATGCCCTCTTGGGCCTCATTACCCTGATGCGCTTGCTGAATAGGCTCTACGAGACGAAAGCGTGGAAGCTGCTTCAGGCCTTTTCTAAAAGCATCTGCTGACGCCAAACCTTCCGTAAAGGCATTCGCCCCATGAACCGCAATATGCTGCCTTGCCAAATCAAGCGAAGCCATTAGCGGGTACGAAGGGCTGGAGCTCTGCACCATAGCCAACCGCTGACGAAGCAGCTCCCGATTGATCCGTCCTCCCTGCACGTGCAGCATGGCTCCCATAGTCATGGCTGGAAGCATCTTATGTGTCGATTGGACGACTACATCAGCCCCACAGGACAAAGCAGCGGCCGGCAAACGGTGATGCAGCCCGTAATGGGCACCATGCGCCTCATCCACCAACAAGGGCACATGGGCCGCATGACAGGCTTTAGCCGTCGCTGTCAGATCATGACCCATCCCGTAGTAGTTAGGCAGCGTAATCAGTACTCCTTTGGCGGAAGGATAGGCTTTTAATGCAGTCTGTATCGTATCCACCGATGGAGCAACCGCAATCCCGCTGGTCGTATCTATCTCCGGCTCCAAAAACACCGCAGCAGCCCCGGACAGCATAAGACCATTTAGAACTGACTTGTGTACATTTCTCTGTACCAGCAGCAAATCCCCCGGTTCCGTACACACGGTCAAAATCATTGCCAAATTACCAACCGTACTTCCCCCAATCAGCCAAAAGCTTTCCTCTGCACCAAAGCACATCGCTGCCAGCTCCTGACCCTCACGGATCACATCCTCTGGATGATGCAAATCGTCCAGTCCGGTAATTTCGGTTGCATCAATAGACATTACTTCTTTCAAGAGAGATGCCATATCTTCATTTTCATATACTTGTCCATTTTTGTGGCCAGGCACATGATAAGAAGCATTGTCTTGAGCCCGGTAACGTAATAGAGCTTCCATTAATGGTGCGTGTGAAGCCTTTTTCCCCATCATTCCGCAATCCTTCCGAAACAAAGCTTTATATCTACCCTATTTTATCGTAAAATCAATCGGAATCCTACTTTTACTCACAGAAAAAAAAGCCCGTACCGACAGGCCTTGGAATACTAACCCTTTAAAGACTAGCTGGCAAAGGATATTATGCATTTTTCTGTACCCAAATTTGCTTTAGTTGATCAATAAAAAAATGATATTTGGCGTCTGTCGCATCCGTACGTACCATTTCAGCTTCACACGCATCGCAGATAAACTCGGAAACGATAAAGATGCCTTCATGTTTGTGTTGTCCGCATATAATGCAGCGGTGGCCGCCTTGATCATGCATATCCATCCCACCCTTGTTTCTTTTACTATTAGTATGGGGCACTTTCTACTATTTTAAACCTTTTCATAGCCCAGATCGACGATATACTCTATATATATTCCATGTGAGCCCTTATGGTGTTTGTACCCCACATGTTTAAAAAAACAGCCGTCTATGCCGATATAATAAGAAAAGCTCCTACATATGGATACCCTTTCATTGGAGCCGTTGCATAATTCATTCGTGATAGCTTTTCCCTGTAATTATAGAATAGGTTGGCTAACACTAGAAGCCGATCATTCTATAGCCTTACCCAAGCAATTTAGTGCTTGTCAGAGCAGCATGAGCGCAGTACCGTCCCTTTTTCCAGCTGTGGGCGGTCGAGAAGCCACTTGTGATGCAGTAGATTAATGAAAGGACTGTTTGCATGACAGAGGAAACCGGAACCAAAGCTACCTACTATCACTACAAGCTCATTAAAAAAATCAGTATTCCGCGTCAACTGATATGGAGTCACATCTCGTTGCCTGTTATTATGCTTCTTTTCCTGCTTCTTGCCTTTTCATGGACCAGCCTGTTTTTGTTTGCTTTAGCTTTCTTCCTGACCTTATGGGTACACTTCGTGATCTCCCGATCTGTACTGTTCATAAGCAAAACAGCCTTCCGCAAGCGCTGGGCATTTCACCGCAAGCTGCCTTGGCTGGGCTATATGACAGACCAGTACATAGGCTACGGCCTCTTTCGCCGTGTGCATATACATACGCTATGGATCGGCATCTGCTTGTCCGCTGTATTCATTCTCTGGTCTCCGCCAGCCTTTACTGTATCCCTGCTCTTTTGGCATCTGTGGCTTATTGCACCGCGTCTATATATCCTGAGCCGCCTTACAGGCGAAAGGAAAGACGGCATGTTGAAGTTCACCGATGAAGATGCCTCATATTATCAGCAGTAGACTAGACATTCATCTATCCGGATAAATAAAAGCTTATACCTGATCTGGCATATCTCCAATGAGCTAGAACCGCCCATTAAAAAAAGGAACAACCTTATAAGGTTGTTCCCTTTTATTTCCCTCACCATTCCACACTACCCTTTAACATTCACTCTCGTTGGATTGTCTGACCCTCATTCCTTATCCTAACTTCATGTACAGAGCTAACTAATATACCAATCAATATAAAAAGGAAGCCTCATCTACTTAACAGCAGTTTTGAGTGCTTCCTTATATCCAGCTTTATCATTCATTATACACAGTATCTTATCTGCTATATTTGAGGTTGCCTGTGACTTACTTAAAGCAGCCCCTATGTCCTCAGCCCCCTGTAAGCAGGTCGAGAACTGTGAAATCACTAATTAAGGTTCACACTTTTACTTTTCGCAGCAGCTTTACCGTCCTTCGGGACCAATACAGTAAAAGAACCATCATGCACAGACAAGTGCACCATATGTTTATCTTTCAGGAATACTTTCTGATTAAAAGTCGATAGATTCGGTTCTTCCGTCCAGCCCCAGGCTGCAATTTCCTCCAGATAGGGAGCAGGCAAGCTATCGCTTTCCTTCAAAGCCGGTAAAGCATAGCGTACATAGTCCATGTCTGAGTTGCTGCTGGCCCGATCGGTTTTACTCGCTTCTTTAGGGACCGGAAACGTTTTTTCATTCGCTGCACCCTCAAACGATGTCCAAGAAGGCTCATCTGTCCCGCACCCGGTAAGAATCGCGACAGCGACACTGAATAGCACCAATAGAGCAAGCCATTTATTTCGCCGCATGATCTTCCCTCCTTACCAGCTTGATTCACTATACAAACCCTATTCAAGAATTTGCATAATTCTGCAAGAACGCAGCGTGTATATGGGATTCAGTACCTATATTATACCGGGTTTACATTAACATTCCGTAACAAAAATGTTACCTTCCTTTTGTAAGAGCATTTCTAAAATATACGTACGCAAAAAAAGAACCACAATCTCAAGGGATCATGGTTCTTCTTACTTTTGCTTGGCGACGTCCTACTCTCCCAGGACCCTGCGGTCCAAGTACCATCGGCGCTGGAGGGCTT